>NZ_JBFANY010000009.1:0-380587 GCF_040674975.1 Amycolatopsis sp. NPDC049688 | reverse complement strand
GAGCGGATAGTCCGGCTGGACCAGGCCGCCCCGGGTGGCCCGTCGCGCGGCGGGGTGGTGCTGGCCGCCGACGAGGCGGGGGAGGTGCACGTGCGCCCGGGTGGGCTAGCGGGAGGTGTAGCGGCGGAGGTGGGCGATCAGGTCCACGGTCGGCAGCCCGCACAGCTCGGCCATCCGCTCCAGGGCCGGCAGGTCGAGGGCGACCTCGCCGCCGGTCTGCTCCCCGCTGCGCCGCAGGCGGTCCTCGGCCCAGCGGCGCAGCGGCAGCAGGTCGGGCGGGGCGTCGGCGACGACCTTGCGCAGGTCGACGCGGACCCGGCCCGGCTCGTCGACGAACACCCGGCGGTGCACCTTGGCCAGCAGGTCCTGGGGCAGTTCGTCCATCGCGACGCACAGCTCGACCAGGCGCACGACGGAGCACTGTCTAGTGCCCAGCTCGTAGGTGGCCAGCGTCTGCAGCGAGATCTCGCTCTGCAAGTGCTGGTTCAGCTCCTTGCGTGTCCAGCCTCGGCTGCGCCGGAGCTTGCGGAGCTCGTCTCCGAGGATCCGCTGGTACTCCTCACCGTCGATCAGCACATCAATGTCCCCTGCCGTGTGCTCCCACGGCACCCGCACGGCCGTGATAATTCCCGTGCAGGTGCACCCTCACATGTATGTAAGTGCGCTGGAGCCCGGCCCTTACGCGAATTCGGGCATGTCTTTGATACCGATTGCGCGAGTTAGGCCGAACGGGTTAACGGCAGCTCGCTGAGCGGCTCAGTTGACGCAGGGAACGCCCTCGGCCGTGATCGGTTTGTCATCGTCGCCGGCCGGCGGCGGGGCGGCAGCCTGCGACGACGTCGCGCCCGCGGCGCCGGCGCCCGAGCCCGCGGCGGCGGACGTGCCTTCGTAGTCGGCGCCGAGGAACACCGTCACGTGCCCGGCCTGGACGCTCTTGTCCTCCTGGATCGTCGGCGAGCCGCCGAGCGCGTCCGCGACCGCCTGCCCCTTGTCCTTGCCGCCCTTGGGCACCCAGATCACCGTGGTCTTGCGCGAGGTCGCGTTGGCCGTTTCGCCGGAGGTGAAGCCCTTGGCTTCCAGGGTCTTGGCGACGTTCGCGGCGAGGCCGGTGCGGCCGGAGGCGTTGCGGACGTCGACCGTGGTCGCCTTGTTGGCCGGGTCGGCCTGGTCGGCGGGCGGCGCCGACTGGCCCGGCTGCGGCCCGGCGAGACTCTGGACGAACTGCTTCACCTCGGCCGGGTCGACCTGGATGGCGACGCCGTCTTCGGGCGTCTTGTACTCGACGTTCTTCACCGGGATGGTGCGGAACTCGAGCTGGCCGCCGGTCAGGCCCTTCATCTGCTGGGCGAAGCCGAAGATGTCCCAGTTCTGGTTGAGCACGACCGACTTCTTGATGGCGTCGATCAGGTCGGACAGCTTCGACGGGTTGGTCAGCGTGCCGGCCGAGAGGACCTTGCGCGCCATGCCGGCCATGAACACCTGCTGGCGGACGACCCGGTCGAGGTCGCCGTTGGGCAGGCCGTGGCGCTGCCGCACGAACTCCAGGGCCTCGACGCCGGAGATCGTGTGCTGGCCCTTGGTGAAGTTCGCGCCGGAGTACTCGTCCTTGACGTTGTTCTTCAGGCAGACGTCGACGCCGCCGATGGCCTTGGTGATTTCGCTGAAGCCGAGCAGGTTCACCGCGGCGTAGTTGTCGATGGTCGACCCGGTGAGCTTCTCGATGGTCTCGATGAGCTCCTTCGCCCCGGCCTGGTTGGCCTTGACGTCGAGCTCCTTCGGGTCGGTGACGCCCTGCTTCTGCAGGTCCTTGCGCGCCTGCAGCATGGCGCGCGCGTACGCCGAGTTGATCTTGTGCTTGCCGTAGCCGGGGATGTCGACGTAGGAGTCGCGCGGCAGGGACATCGCGACGGCCTTACTGCCGTCGTTCGGGATGTGCACGAAGATCAGGGAGTCGGTGTTGAGCTCGCCGTCGGCGTCACCGGCGCGCAGCTCGTCGAGCACCTCGCGCGGCAGCGGGTTGCCCTGGGCGTCGGTGCGGCTGTCGAGGCCGACCAGGAGGATGTCGCGGGCGCCGTCGGCCGGCTTCTCGCCGCCACCGCCGTCGCTGAGCACGTTCTGGTAGTTCAGCCCGTTGACCAGGCCCTGCATGGCCGCCCACGCGTACCCGGTCAGGCCCATCACCAGCAGCGAGACGACGGTCAGCGCGATCTTCGCGCCGCGGAAGGAGTTGCGGCGGGCGCGCGGGGCCGGGCGCGGCTGCGGGCGGGGCGTCGGCGACGGGGCCGCGCGGCGGGCGTCCGCCGGCGTGCGGCGGGGTGCGGGGCGGCGCGACGGCGGGGTGCCGCGCCGGGCGTCGTCCCGGCCTGGCTCGTCCTGCCAGGGCCGGGCGGGGCGACGGCCGCCTTGCCCGTTCCGAGGCGGGTGGTCCACGCGGGCGACTCCTCACTCCATCGATCGGGTGGTGCTCAGGGATGGACGCATGGTGCCGTCCTCGGGTTGCCGTAGCGTTACACATCCCCCCGCTGATGTGTCGTGCACCACCCAGTTTCCCGCACGGTCGACGGTTTCGCCTGGTCAGGACGGCACATTCGCCGGTGGTCGGCCCGGGAGGAGGGTTCCCGCGGCGGCCAGCAGCGCAAACCCCGCCGTGACGGCGTGCAGGGTGACGCCGAGGAACCCGGGCGTGCTGCCGTCGGCGGCGAACAGCAGCGAGGGCGCACAGGCGAGTGCCGTGGTCAGCCAGGTGCCGGTCGCCGCGCCGGCCCCGATCCGGATCGTGTGCAGCAGGAACACCCCGAGCAGCAGGTGCACCAGGCTCTGGATCGGGTCGAGCCGCAGGCCCAGCAGGTCGGCGTCGGCGGCCACCCCGCCGAAGCGGGTCAGCGCGAAGCCGAACACGCCGAGCGTCGCGTAGCCGATCCCGAGCCCGGCCGCGGCGCGGGTCAGCACCGCCGTCCGGCGGCCGGGGTGGTCGGCCGCCCGCGGCTGCCGGGCGCCGTGGGTGTGCCGTTCGAACCACCAGAAGACGAGCGTCGCGGGCACCGCGAGCAGCCCGACCGCGACCAGCGTCCGGGGCCGGATCAGCCAGCTGAGCCCGTCGGCGATCCGGCCGGGCAGGTAGACGACGGCGACCAGCAGCAGCATCGCGGCGAGGAACGCCAGGTACAGGCTCATCGGCGCGCGCAGGACGAACCGCGACGCGGTGACGACGCCGGGCCGGCGGCCGGCCCGGGCCAGCGGGACGGCCAGCAGCCCGAGGAGGCCGAGCTGGACCAGGCCGAGCAGCAGCACGCCCCACGGCGGCGCCGACAACGCCGCCGGAGCGCCCGGGCTGCCGAGCAGGACGGGCGGCCCGCCCTTCAGGACGCTCGCCACGGCGAGCCCCGCGATCCCGGTCGCGGCGGCCGCGGCGAGCAGCCGCCGAGACGGGCGTACACCGTCAGCGTGCGCGAAGGCGAGTTGCTGGGCGAGGAGCGCGAGCGCGAACGTCGCGGCGTAGCGGGGCAGCGGGGAGCCGACGGCGTCGGCGGCCACCTCGCCGCCGACGACCAGCGCGAGCAGGCCGGCGGCCGCGCTCACCGGGGCCCGGCGGTGCAGGGCCAGCAGCGGGGGCGCGCAGACGATCGTCAGCAGGTAGACCCCGAGCAGCCAGAGCGGGTGCAGCGCGATCCGCATGACGGTGGCCGTCGTCCCGGCCGGGATCCCGAGCAGTTCGAGCGCGAGCGGCGTCAGGAGCGCGACGACGGCGAAGATCAGCGCCGGGCGCAGCAGCGGGCTGGCGCGTTCGGCGAGGTAGTGGCGGTAGCCGCCGCCCGCGGCCTGTTCGGCGCGCCAGCCGGCGGTGTTGGCGTGGCCGCCGGCGAAGAAGATCAGCGGCGCCAGCTGGGTGAGCCAGGTCAGCGGCCACAGCGCCGTCTCGTCCGCCCCGGCCCAGTGCGCGAGCGCCGTCACGGACTCGCCGAGCAGCAGGACCACGACGCCGCCGGCCCCGAGCAGCGCCCAGCGGCTGACCTCGGCGGGCGTGACGGCGGGCGCCGGCCGCCGGGGTTCGCGGCGGGCCCGCAGCCAGCCGCGCAGCCGGAAGACCAGCAGACAGCCGATGACGAGCACGCCGGCCACCATCGGGCCGATCGGGTCGCCGACCGGCGGGCCCCAGCGCTGGTGCCAGGAGTTGACGACCAGCCCCGCCGAGTAGAGCGTCGCGACGATCCGGCAGGTGCCCGCCGAGTTCATCGGGTTGAGGTCACAGGCGTGGTGCATGTCGTGGGAGAGCTGGTTGTCGAGCGCTTCGCGGACCTCGGGGCCGAGCGGGTGGCCCTTGCGGTCGGCGTAGCGGAGCAGGTCGTAGCCGAGGTCGTGGGCCTTGCACGGCACGGCGTAGTCCCACTTCGTGTTGTCGTCACCCCACGGTGTCGAGCAGCCGCCGTCGACGTGGACCGCGCGGACGGTGCCGTCGCGGGCCGGCATCGAGCCGGGGGTGACGCCGCTGAGCGCGGTGAAGTCCTTCGGCAGCCGCGCGAGCGCGTCGGGGTGCGGGCCGGGGTGGACCAGGGCGTCGATGGCGTTCTGCGCGGCGAGCACGTCCCCGGTGGGCGGGCCCTGGTCCGGCGGCGACGGCGGCCGCGAGGCGATCAGCCCGAACGCGAAGACGACCAGCAGGACCAGCAGCAGCCACCCGGACGTCGACCAGGGTCGGCGGACACGCGGCGGCTCGGGCTGGGCGGGCATGGGGTCAAGGGTGCCAGCCCGGCCGTGGGGGCGGCATGGGGATAGCCCCCGGAGCGCGCGGTGGTTTCCTGCCCGGACGGCTGCCCGTTTCTCCCTGTCGGCGCGGGCTCGTCCGGGTCGAGACTGGAAAGGGGGGCACGGCGACCAGGAGGCGGCAGTGCGCTCGAGCGGATCGGCGGTGCAAGTGGAGGACACGGTGCACGCCCTGCAACGCCTCGCGCCCGGTGCTTCCCTGCGTTCACCGGCGACGCCGGAGCTGCGGTTGCTGGCGGCGGCGTTGCGCGACTGCGCGCCGGGTGCGCTGGCTTCGCGGCATCCCGAGGTGGTGGCGCGGGTGGTGCTGGGTGCGGAGCTGAAGGCTCTGCGACGGGCGATGACAGGGTTTTTCGGGACGGGGGGCGCGGAGGCGGCGCGACTGGTGCGAGCCGCCCGGTTCGGCGCGGGGCCGGTGCGCGAGCGGCTGCGCGAGCCGGGGTTGCGGGCGGCGGCGCTGGGCTGGGCGGAGGTGCGCGGGCACCGGATGCTGGCGGGCGAGCTGTGCGGGGTGGTGGCGGCGCCGGGCGAGGAAGAGGGGCGCGCGGCGGCGGAGCTGACGGTGGCGGCGCTGCTGCCGGAGGTGGATGCGGGGGAAGGTGGGCGGGAGGTCCTGGGCTCGGAGGTCGGGGGCGAGGCCAGCGACTTCCTCGACGTGCACTCGGTCCGCGTCGGCCGGCGGGGGTTCCGCGTCGATGTCCACGCCGATCCGCCCGTCGAACTCCTCCGGGACCGCTCCGGGCTCGCTCTCCGGGCCCTCTGGTGGAACGGTCTCGGGCGGGTCGCCGACGATCTCGGGTACGAATACCTCCTGCTCGCCAAGGACCCCGCCGGGACCGGGATCGTGCGGCACTGGTGCCACCCGCGGCCCGCGCCCGGGGCGCGGGTGCTGCGGCTCGAGTCCGCCGGTTACCGCGGGGAGCGGCAACTGCTCGATCGCTCCTCCGCCGGGTCGTGCGCCGAGGTGCTCGTCAAGCTCGAACTCACCGTGCGGCTGGGGGCGTGAGGCTGTCCGGGGCGAAGCAGACCTGGTCGCGGCCGTTCTCCTTCGCCAGGTAGACCGCCGCGTCGGCCGACTGGAGGAGGCGGTCCAGGTTGTCGCCGTGGCGGGGGTGGCGGGCCACGCCGATCGACGTGGTGCGGTCGGCGATCGTCGCCGGGTCGCCGCGCTTGTCCGTCGTCACTATGTGCAGCTTGGCGATCGCCGTGCGGATGCGCTCGGCCGCGTCCCACGTCGCTTCTTCGTCGATGTCCGGCAACAGAACGAGGAATTCCTCACCGCCGAAACGGCCCACCAAGTCGGATGGTCTCGTCACTTCGTCGAGGGTTTGCGCAACCGTGCGGAGCACGTCATCACCCGCCGGATGGCCATACGTGTCGTTAATCCACTTGAAGTGGTCGAGATCGACCATCAGCAGTGCCAGTTGATCACCCGATCGAGCGGTCCGTTCGAGTGCCCGCTCCGCCGACTCCGACCAGCCGCGCATGTTGAGAATGCCCGTTTTCGGGTCCGTCCGGACGTCGTTCTGGAGCTGATCGAGTTCCGCGAGGCGATTGAAGACCACGGTGGCCACCGCCATCACGACGACCATCGGCGGGACGACGGCGAGCAGGATCGCGGTCACCGCGCCGAGGCCGATGGTGACCGCTTCGAGAAGGTTGTCGGCCGGGCTGCCCAGGACGTTACGCAGGGTCGGCTCGGACGAGAGCCCCAGCGCCAGTGCGCCGCCGACGTAGAGGATCTGGATCGCTTCGTAGACGACACCGGTGAGCACGATGGTGCCCGCCTCGTGCCAGAAGCCGCCCCAGCCGGGCTGCCCGAGCAGGTGCGGCCCGAGTGCCCCGTACGTCAGGTGCGCGACCGCGCCCGCCAGCCCGTGGGTGATCGACGAGAAAATGAAGTTGTGCGCCGGCCTGCGGGCGATGAACCAGTGTTGCAGCCGGATCAGGAAAACGACGAGCAGGGTCAGCGGCACCGGCAGGATCAACGCCGCGGAAAACGTCCAGACCGCGGTCAGGTCGATCAGGACTTTTTTGGTCCGGTTGCGCCGGCGCTCCTCCTGTCGCTGCGTCAGTTGAATGTGGACGGTCGCACCGCCCGCGAGGATCCCGAAATTGATCCAGTCGCGATTGCCCGGCACCGCGGAATGGACGAAGGAAATCGCGAGCACGGCGATCGCGGCGGCTTCCAGGCCGAGCATGAAGACGATCAGCACCGGCGGGCGGCGCCAGAGCGCCCAGTTGCGGGGCCGGTACGGGTGGTCGCGCCCGGCCGGGCGGCCTGCCGCTTCGGCGTGCGCGGTCACCGGCGGGCGCGCGGCCGGTCCCCGCTCCCGCGGGGCGGCCGCCCCGCCCGCGGCGGCCGGGTCGTCGTCTGGTCCGGGATGCAATTGGTCACCTCCTTTCCAGCCTAGCTCCGCACTTGAGTAATCTCATCGGTACCTGCCAGAGTGTTGACGCATTCCGCGGCCGGGTATCATCCTTCATCAACAGAACCGGCGCGTTCGTGGTCGAACTGACCGTCGAACGCGGCTCAATCGCTTGTTCATGCTTCGCTTGACGGAGGTGGCGACCCGATGTCGAACCGCGACGGCTGACTCGGACGCGAATTGCTCGCCGTCCCCAGCTGAATGTCATTCATGATCTTGCCCTGTACGGAGAGGTGGCGACCGATGTCGAACCGTGACGGCTGAATCCCCCGGAAAAACCGTTCATGACGGCCCCGGCCCCGGTTCCCCACTCCCGACCCGGCGCCAGGACAACGCGACCGGGACGGCCACGAGCAGTCCCACCGCCCCCGCGAGCGCAATGGTCGCGTTGGCCGAACCGAGCCCCTGCGCGACCAGCCCGCCGACCCCCACCCCCACGCCCTGCGCGACCCGCAGCCCCGTCCGGTAGAGCCCGCCGGCGCTGCCCCGGATGTCGTTGGGCACCCACGTGATGAACGTGGCCGTCACCGTGATGACGTACGCGCCGGTCGCCCCGGCCAGCGCCAGCAGCACCAGCGCGACCGCCAGGTTCGGCTTCAGCGCGAAGGCCGCGAGCGCGGCCAGCGGCAGGGCGGCCAGCACGCCCAGCAGCTTGCGGCGGTGTTCCGTCGAGACGAACCGCGAGAGCAGGAACGTCCCGACGACGAAACCCAGCGGGTCGGCGGCCAGCAGCCAGCCGACCGCCTGGTCACCCGCGCCCAGCTGCGCGGCGAGCGGCGCGGCGAGGCCCTCCGGGATCACCGCGAGGCCGACCAGCCAGGACAGGTACAGCAGCACGCGCAGCCGTTCGTCGCCGAAAACCTGCCGGACGGCGCCGAACCACGGGGCGCCCCCGTTCCCGGCGGCCGGGCGCCGCAGCACCAGCAGCCGCACGGCGACGGTGGCGACCACGAACGTGAACGCGTCGATCGCCAGCGCCCACGACGTCCCGATGCTCGTCACGAGCAGGCCGCCCGCGGCCAGGCCGGCCAGCATCGCGGTGTTGTTCGTGATCCCGCGCAGGTCCTGGCTCTGCAGGTAGACGTCGTCGTCGGCGAAGATCTCCCGGCCCAGCGCGTTCTGCGCCGCGTTGCACGGCGCGTTCGCCAGCCGGGCGAAGACGAAGAGGACGAACAGCCAGCCCATCGGCATCCCGGGCACGGCCATCAGCCCGATCAGCACCGCCTGCGCGAACGACCCGGTCGCGAGCACCGCGCGCCGCGGGTACCGGTCGGCGAGCTGGGACAGCCCGAGCCCGCCGGCGAGCGCGGGCAGGAACGTCAGGGAGTAGACGACCGCCGACAGCAGCGGCGACCCGGTCCGGTCGAAGATCAGGATGGCCAGCGCGACGATGGTCAGCTGGTCGCCGAGCATCGACTGCGTCTCGGCGAACCACAGCGCGCGGAACTCCCGGTTGGCCAGGACGGCTCGCAGCCGGGGTGTCGCGCGCGTCGTCACCTCGTCACCACCGTCCCCCGATCGAGTGAACATGGACCGTCCGCATTGTGCCTCGTCAGTGACGACCCCGTCCGGGGGAGTCACGGTCCACCACCGGAAAGCACTGACAGTATGCCGCCGGTCACGCCGCGGTGTCACCGGAACGGCCGCCAGTCACCCCCTCGTGACCGGCTCGCGGGTACCTCCGGGCTGATCGAACCGGGCTCGCTCGGCGCAGGGCGGCGGCCGCTCGTCGTCGCGGCGATGCCGCGTTGGACCGAATGGGCCAAGACTGGACTCAGGGCCGGCCGGGGTGGACGGCTCGCGCGCCACCGGCGCCGCGCAGATCGGGGAAAAGTGATGGACGGGTTGATGCAGGGCAAGGCGGTCGTGGTGACCGGGGCCGGGCGGGGACTGGGCGAGGCGTTCGCGGTGCACGTCGCGCGGGCGGGCGGGGCGGTGGTGGTCAACGACGTCGACGCGGAGCTGGCGGAACGGACGGCGGAGACCATCCGGGCGCGCGGCGGCCGCGCCGTCGCGAGCGGGCACAGCGTGGCCGAGGCGGGCGAGGCGCAGGACATCGTCGACCTGTGCGTCAAGGAGTTCGGCGGCATCGACGGGCTGGTCAACAACGCCGGGCTGAACTACGAGGCGCTGCCCTGGGAGGACGACGCCGAGCAGGCCCGCGAGCTCGTGCAGGTCAACGTCCTCGGCGTGGTCAACACCGGGCTGGCCGCGATCAAGGCGATGGTCGACGCCGGCACCGGCGGCTCGATCGTCAACATCTCCTCGGGCGCTTCGCTCGGGCAGCGCAAGCTCGGCGTGTACGCGGCGAGCAAGGGCGCGGTCGCGTCCCTGACCTACTCCTGGGCGCTCGACCTCGAAGACGTCGGGATCCGCGTCAACGCCGTCTGCCCGCTGGCGCACACGCGCATGGTGTGGAAGTCCGAGCGGTCGCTGCGGGCCTGCCCGCCGGACCGCACGCCGGCCCGGATCGCGCCGGTCGTGCTGTTCCTGCTCGGCGCGGGCTCGCACGGCATCACCGGGCAGATGATCCGGTGCAACGGCCCGCAGCTGCACGTCATGGGCCAGCCGTTCCTCAAGGAGCCGATCCTCGAACGCCCGGTGTGGGACACCGAGACCGTGCAGAAGGCGTTCGACGAGGTGTTCTCCGCCCACCTGGAGAACTACGGCCTGGAGAAGCGCGTCCCGCCGCGGCTGCGCAAGTGGACGGAGTCGACCTCGCCCCGGACGGCTTAGGAACCCGCGGCCGGCTCGGGGTCGCGGACCGCGGCGTACAGGGCTTCGATGTCGGCCGAGTAGCGGTCGTTGATGACCCGGCGCTTGAGCTTGAGCGTCGGGGTCAGCTCGCCGGATTCGGGCGTCCACGTCTTCGGGAGGACGTGGTAGCGCTTGATCTGCTCGATCCGGGCGAGCCTGCTGTTGGCCGACTCGACCGCGCGTTCCAGCTCGGCGCGCACCGCCGGGTGGTCGGCGAGCTCCTCCGGTGCCGCCTCGACGCCGTTCGCCGCGGCCCAGCCGGGGGCGATCTCGTCGTCGAGGACGATCAGGGCCGTCACGTACGGGCGGTCGTCGCCGATCGCCACCGCCTGGCCGATCAGCGGGTGCTCCTTGAGCAGGCCCTCGATGCGCGTCGGCGCGATGTTCTTGCCGCTCGAGGTGATGATCAGTTCCTTCTTGCGGTCGGTGATCGTCACGAAGCCGTCTTCGTCGATCGTGCCGATGTCGCCGGTCGCGTACCAGCCGTCGGCGTCGGTGGCGTCGGCGATCGTGCCGTCCTCCTGGAGGTAGCCGAGGAACACGATCGGGCCGCGGACCAGCAGCTCGCCGTCCTCGGCGACCTTCACCTCGACGCCGTCGAGCGGCTTGCCCACGGTGCCCGCGCGGAAGTCCGAGCCGGAGTTGGACGTCGCCGCGCCCGTGGTCTCGGACAGGCCCCAGACCTCGCAGATCTCGATGCCGAGCCCGGCGATGAAGTAGATGATCTCCACCGGGAGGGCGGCCGCGCCGCTGGAGGCGACGAGCACCTTGTCCAGCCCGAGCAGCGCGCGCACCGGCGCCAGCGCGGCTTCGTCGGTCTGGCGGATCTTCTCGGCGAGCTCCGCGGGCACCGGCTTCCCGGCACTGCGCAGCTTGTAGCCCTGCTGCAGCAGCTCGTTCGCCTGCAGCAGCGCGGTGCGCCGGTCCTCCGGGACGCCGGCGAGCATGTTCTTGAGCCCGGCGACCATCTTCTCCCAGACGCGCGGGACGCCGAAGAAGCTCTGCGGGTGCACCTGGCCGAGCGCACCGACGACGCCGGAGGGGTCGGCGAGGGTGTGGACGTGCCCGGCCCAGACGATCGGCAGGTAGATCGACAGCTCCCGCTCGGCGATGTGCGCGAGCGGCAGGTACGCGATGTTCGTCGCGTGCATCGGCGGGTGGTGCAGCTCGGTGACCGCGTACGCCTGGTGGATCGCGTTGCGGTGCGAGAGCACGACCCCCTTCGGGTCGCCGGTGGTGCCGGACGTGTAGATCATGGACAGCGGGTCGTCCGGCCTGATCTCCTGCCACGACCGTTCGAACGCCTCCGGGTCGGCGGCAAGCGCTTCCCGGCCCCGGGCGCGCAGGTCGGCGAAGGAGTGGAAGCGGTCGTCGCCCTCCGGGATCGCCGTCTCGTCCAGCACGACGATGTGGCGCAGCGCCGGGAGGTCGCCGAGCACCGGCCGCCAGCGCGCCAGCTCGTTCTCCCCGCCGAGCACCACGACCGGCGCCGCGCTGTGCCGCGCGACGAATCGGATCTGGTCCGGGCTGAGGGTGGCGTAGGCGGTGCAGGGGATCGCGGACAGGTGCGCCGCGGCGAGGTCGGCGATGATGTGGTCCGGGCAGCCGGGCGCCATGATGAGCATCCGGTCGCGCGGGGCGAGCCCGAGCCCGGCCAGCCCGCGGGAGACCTCGGCGATGGCCGTGCGGAACTCCAGCCAGCTCAGCGTCGGGTGCCCTTCGATGTCGAGCGAGGTGATCGCCGGCAGGTCCGGGTATTCGACCGCGTTGCGGTGCAGCAGCCGCGGGATCGTCTGGCCTTCGGTCTGCTCGGCGACGGACGGGGTGGTCAACGCTGGCCTCCTCGGTGCTCCGGATGGCCACACTGTAGGGGCTTCCGACGCAGGGGGATAGAGAATCGCGGCCACGTCAAGCGTCGCCGTCGAACCGGACATAGCGGTCAGGTCCCCACCACTGTCCACTGTGTACACGGGCGGCCGCGCGGGAATCGCGCTTCAATGGAGGGGTCACGGACACCTGGGGGTAGGCGATGACGCACTCCGCGCGCAAGCTGCTCGAGGAGATCCAAGCCGAACTCGCGCCGCGGGACGGCGGCAACCGGCTCGTGCCGCTGATCGCCGCGGGCCGGGCGCCGCGCGCGGTGTTCGCCGCGCTCGCCGCGGAGGAGAAGCTGATCACCCTCAGCGACTGGCGGAGCTTCCACGCCTTGGCCGCGCGGGCCGACGAGCCGAACGCGCGCGCTTTCTTCGGCGGGCTCGCCCCCGGTGAGCAGCAGGCGAACGGGATGCTGGACGCGTTGCTCGCGGCGACTGGTCCGGACCACGGGAAGGAACGCCCGCGCGCGGGCTGCCAGGCGTACCCGGCGTACGTCGCCTGGCTCGCGCTGAACGGCGAGTCGTCGGCGACCGCGGCCGGGATCTTCGCCAACTTCTCCGCCTTCGGCCGGTACTGCCGGGACGTCGCGGCGGGCATGCGCGCGCACTACGGCTTCACCGGCGAGCAGTGCGCGTTCTTCGACTTCTTTGCTGCGGATGTTCCGGAAATAGAAGAACAAGCGCTCGCCGCCATCCAGGCCGGCCTCGACGCGCGCCGACTCGACGAACGCGAGGCGCACCGCTGCGCCCGGCTGTTCCAGAGCTACGAGCTGCTCTTCTGGAACACCCTGGCCGACGAGTTCCCGGGCTGACGGACGCGCTGCGGCCGCGGAACCGGTTTCGGAGTCCAGCGCAGCGTGATCACCCGGCTGCGGTTGCGGATTACCGGGAATTCGAGCCGTCCGTCCGAGGAATCCGTGGTGGTCTTCGCGAATCCTGCCCATTCCACTTTCCCGCGGCCGTCCACTCCGGACGAAGAGGGCCTCCGGGGGTGCCGGCGCGGGTCCGTGATGTTTGTCACCGAACGATTCGCCGCTGTCGTACGTAGAGGGCGCCGCCGGGGACGCGCGGCGGAACCGGGAGCGCTTCCAGTACTCACATACGTGCATGGAACGAAAGTCGCCCTGCGACGAACCTCACGACTTGTGGTGGTGGACTTTCGAAGCGCAGGCAGCGAGTGTGGAGGGGTCACCGTTCCAAGATCACGTTCTCGCCACGGACTTGACGCGCCCTGGAGGGCTGCCTAACGTCGTCGCGGGCGAAGCAGACCACGGTGATGTTGATCCGGCTGGTCGGAATCCGGGTGTTGACCGCCTCGGGCGACCCGAAACCATGTACTGCCGGAAGGAAAACGGACCCAGGTGAAGCAGATTTCTCTTCGACGCAACCGGGGATCCTCGATTCGGAAGCGCGTGCTCACGATCGCGCTGATCCCGAGTGTGGCCCTCCTGCTGGTCGGGGTGGCCCTGGCCGGCTACCTCATCTACGACGCGGTCACCGCTCGCGATTACACCAGCCGGATCCGGAACTCGGAAGCCCCCGCGATCCCCTTCTTCGCCGCGCTCCAGCAGGAGCGCCAGGCGACGCTGAGCCTGCTGGCCGGCCAGAGCAACCAGCGGGCCGTCCTCGCGGCCGTCCGCCCGAAGACCGACGCGACCGCCGCGAAGGAGATCGAGAACCTCCGCGACAACTTCGCCGACTACGACAACACCCCGCCGAGCGTGCAGAAGAACATCGCCACGTTCTTCGGGCTGTTCCAGCAGCTGCCGCAGACCCGGCAGGCCGTCGACAGCGGCCAGATGCAGATCAGCCAGGCGTTCACCTACTACAACCGGCTGTTCGACCAGTTCACCGACGGCGTGGCCGGGCTCGCGCAGAACGCGCGCGGCGCCCAGAACGCCTTCGACCGGCTGACCGCCATCCCGCTGTTCACCGCGGCCGACGCGATGCAGCGCAGCGACGCGCTCGCCGCGGCCGGGCTCGCCGCGGGCGGCCTCACGAACGACGACTTCCGCGCCTACGTCGGCCAGGTCGGTGCCTACCACGCCCAGCTCGACGCGTCGGCGCCGAAGATGATCCCCGACGTCAAGGCGAAGTACGACCAGCTGCTGGCCAGCCAGCCGTGGCAGACGGTGAACCAGGTCGAGACCGCGTTCCTGCGCGGTGACCTGTCGAAGCTGCCGGTGCCGCAGGACCAGTGGCGCGCGGCCGCCCGCCAGGTCGGCGACGCGCTGATGGGCATCTTCGTCCTGCAGAGCTCGAACGCCAGCCAGGCCGCGATCGACGACGCCGACTCGACGTTCACCGAGTCGCTGATCGCCGGTGTGATCGCCGTCCTGTTCGCGGTCTTCGTGGTCTTCGTCGCCGTCCGGCTGTCGAACCGGCTCATCGGCCGGCTGCACCGGCTGCGGGAGGACACCCTCGACGCGGCCGAGGTCCGGCTGCCCGAACTGGTCGCGCGGGTCCAGGCGGGCGAGCCCGTCGACCTCGAAGAGGGCGGCCACTTCCTCGACCACGGCACCGACGAGATCGGCCAGGTCGCCGACGCGTTCAACAAGGCGCAGCAGACCGCCATCGCGGCCGCCATCGACGAGGCGAAGACCAAGGAGGGCACCAAGACGGTGTTCCTCAACATCGCCCACCGCAGCCAGGTCATCGTGCACCGCCAGCTCAAGGTGCTCGACCAGGCCGAGCGCAAGCAGGAGGACCCGGACCAGCTGGACACGCTGTTCCAGCTCGACCACCTCTCCACCCGCGCCCGCCGCAACGCCGAGAACCTGATCATCCTCGGCGGCGGCCAGCCGGGCCGCCAGTGGCGCAACCCGGTCGGGCTGGCCGAGCTGGTCCGCGGCGCGTCCGCCGAGACCGAGGACTTCGCCCGGGTCAAGGCGGCCGTACTGCCGCAGATCGCGGTCCGCGGCCCGGTCGTCGGCGACCTCGTGCACCTGCTCGCGGAGCTGATCGACAACGCGACGTCGTTCTCGCCGCCGCAGTCGCGGGTCGAGATCCGCGGCAACGTGGTCGGCAAGGGTGTCGTGATCGAGGTCGAGGACCAGGGCCTCGGGCTCGAGCCGGACCAGACCGAAGAGATCAACGCGATGCTGGCCGACCCGCCGGACTTCGGGATCATGGCGCTGTCGGACGAGCCGCGCCTCGGCCTGTTCGTGGTCGCGCGGCTGGCCGCCCGCCACGGCATCCAGGTGCACCTGCGGGAGTCGGCCTACGGCGGCACCCGGGCCATCGTGCTGGTGCGCACCGACCTGCTGGCCCCGCTGGCGGAGACCGAGCCGGAGCAGCCGATCACCCCGCCGAAGCCGGAGCTCGTGCCGAACCCGGTCGAGCCGGAGACCACGGCCAACGACGAGGTCGCGCCGCTCAAGCGGCCGGTCCGCCGCCCGGCCCGGCACCGCACCGAGCCGCCCGCGCCGCCGGCCCCGGTCACCGCCCCCGCGGCCGTGACCCCGCCGCCGACGCCGGTCCCGCCGGTCACCGTGCCGCCGCCGGCCCCGCCGCAGCCGCCGTCCGTGCCGACGCCGGTCCCGGTCGGGTCCGTGTCCGAGCCGGTGAGCCAGCCGACCCAGGCCCAGCCGGTGGCCGCGGTCCGGCCGCCCGCCCCGCCGAACCGGACCTCGCGCCCGGCGCGGCCGGCCGCGCAGCAGCCGGTGTGGCCGCCGCAGGAGCCGCGGGCCGCCGCGACGCCGGAAAGCCGGCCGCAGCAGCCGCGCCGCCCGGAGGCACCCGGCCGCCCGCCGCTGCCGCAACGGCGCCGCCAGCAGAACCTCGTGCCCCAGCTGCGGGAAGACAAGCCCGCACCGGAACGCGAAGAGGTCCGGCTGGACTCGCCGGAGGCCGCCCGCAGCAGGCTGTCCGCCTTCCAGCAGGGCACCCGGCGGGCCCGTGACGAAGAGTTTCCCGAGAACGACGACAGGTACGGAGAGCGCGAGTAATGGTCAACTCAGGCGCCCACGAGCTCGACTGGCTGCTGGACGACCTCGTCAAGCGGGTCGCCGGGGCGGACCGGGCGGTGGTGCTGTCCTCGGACGGCCTGCTCATCGGGAGGTCCGGCAACCTTTCCGAGGAGGACGCCGAACACCTGTCCGCGGTGGCTTCGGCGTTCCAGAGCCTGGCCCGCGGCACCGGGCGGCACTTCGGCGGCGGCAACGTCCGCCAGACGATGGTCGAGATGGACCACGCGTTCCTGTTCGTGACGGCGGCCGGGCGGGGCGCCTGCCTCGCCCTGCTGGCCCGTGAAGACGCGGACATGGGGCTGGTCGCGTACGAGATGAACCTGATGGTGAAGCGGGTCGGCCAGGTCCTCACCTCGGCCCCGCGGACCGCCGGCGCACAGCCCACTGCACCATGAGCGCACGGCACGAAGCCTGGTTCGACGACGAGGCCGGCCCGCTGGTCCGGTCCTACGCGGTCACGGGCGGCCGCACCCGGTCGGACACGCTCGGGCTCGACCTGATCACCCTGGTGGTCGCGCTGCGCACCGCGCACGAGGCGGGCATGCTCGAACCGGAGTACGCCCGCATCATCGCCCTGTGCCAGCGGCCGGTCTCGGTGGCCGAGGTGGCCGCCCGGGTCGATCTGCCGCTGCCCGTGGTGAAGGTGATGCTCAGCGACCTCATCGAGCAGAACCTGGTGCTGTTCCGTACCGCGGCACCGGTCCAGGAAACTCCCAACCGACACGTATTGCAGGCGGTTCTTGATGGCATCCGGAAACTCTGACCCCCGGCGGAACCTGACCGCGACCGCGGTCAAGGTACTCATCGCCGGCGGGTTCGGGGTCGGCAAGACCACGATGGTCGGCTCGGTGAGCGAAGTGCCGCCACTGCGGACCGAGGAGGTCATCACCACCGCGTCCGAGGGGGTCGACGACCTGTCCGGCGTCGAGCAGAAGACGACCACGACGGTCGCCCTCGACTTCGGCCGCATCACGATCAACCCCGACCTGATCCTCTACCTGTTCGGCACGCCCGGGCAGGACCGGTTCTGGTTCATGTGGGACGAGCTGGCCGAAGGCGCGCTCGGCGCCGTGGTGCTGGCCGACACGCGGCGGCTCGACAGCTGCTTCGCCGCGGTGGACTTCTTCGAGCGCCGCAACCTGCCGTTCGTCGTCGGCGTGAACTGCTTCGACGGCGCGTACCGCTACGGCACGGAGGAGGTCCGGCAGGCGCTCGACGTCGGCATGGACGTCCCGCTGCTGCTGTGCGACGCCCGCGAGCGGGAGTCGACCAAGCAGGTGCTGACGAGCCTGATGGAGCACGTGATGGCGCGGTCCGACCTCGCGGCCGCCCAGGGCGGCTACTGAGTCCGACCGCGCCCGCTCGTCAGCGCTTGCGCAGGTTGTCGAGCGCGAAGCGGCCCGGGCCGATCGCGGCGAACAGCAGGAAGACCCACGAGTAGACCGCGGCGGGCTCGCCCATGTTCTGCAGCGGCAGCAGCCCCATCGGCGCGTGCACGGTGAAGTAGGCGTAGGCCATCACGCCCGACAGCAGGATGGCCGCGGCCCGGCCGGCCAGCCCGACGAGCAGCAGCAGGGCGCCGGCGAGTTCCAGGACGCTGCCCCACCAGCCGGGGAACGAGCCGAACGGGACGCCGCCGCCCTGGCCGTCGATGCCGCCGAAGAAGCCGAACCCCTGCAGGCCGTGGCAGCCGAACAGGAACGAGATCACGATCCGGCTCACGCCGACGACGATGCCGGTGACGTCGGTCTTGGTCTGCGTTCCGCGGGCGATGGTGGCGGTCATGGTGGTTCCTCTCCCTGGGGCTTGCTTGCCTTCTGCCTGCGCGTCGAGTGACTTCTCCCCGGATCGACAACCCCGCCGGAATTTCTTCCGCCGGGTTTCGGGAGGATGGGCCGATGGCGGGCAAACAGAGTGCCGGGCTCCTGCTCCACCGCGGCCGCGGCGACGACGTCGAGGTGCTGCTCGGGCACATGGGCGGGCCGTTCTGGGCGAAGAAGGACGCGGGCGCGTGGTCGCTGCCGAAGGGCGAGCTCGACCCGGACGAGCTGCCGGAGGCGGCGGCGCGGCGCGAGTTCAGGGAGGAGCTGGGGCTGCCGGCGCCGTCCGGTGAGTACGTCCCGCTGGGCCAGGTGAAGCAGTCGGGCGGCAAGGTCGTCACGGCGTGGGCGGTGGCGGCCGACCTCGACCCGGCGTCCGTGGTGCCGGGGACGTTCACCATGGAGTGGCCGCCGCGCTCGGGCCGTCAGCAGGAGTTCCCCGAGGTGGACCGGGTGGCGTGGTTCCCGGTGGATCTCGCCCGGGAGAAGCTGGTGAAGGGCCAGTTGCCGTTCCTCGACCGGCTGCTGGCGCTGGTCAGCGGCTGAGCAGGGCGTCCAGCGGCTTGGCGGTGAAGGACGGCAGCACGACGTCGGCTTGGCCGAAGTCGAGGCTTTCGGTGATCGCGTTGGGCACGGCGACGCAGGTCAGCCCGGCGGCCTTGGCGGCGGTGACGCCGTGCGGGGTGTCCTCGAAGGCGATGGTCTCGTGCGCCTGTGCCCGAAGTGCCGCGAGGGCGGCGAGGTAGAGGTCGGGGTCGGGCTTGGCCTGGTGGAGGTCCCCGGTGAGGACGGCGTCGAAGTAGCCGGCGATGCCGAGCCGTTCGAGGTGCGGGTTGACCCAGGCCCCGGACGAGCTGGAGGCGACGGCGAGCTTGAGGCCTTGTTCGCGCGCGGATTCGAGGTAGCTTCCGACGCCGTCGCGCGGGCCGAGGGTCTCGAGGAGTTCGTGGACCCGGGCTTTGGTGACCGGCCGCAGGGCATCGGGATCGACGCCGGGAGCGTGTTCGGCGAGCAGGGCGAACATGGCGGGCGTGGTGTGCTGGGTGCCGATGACGGCGTACCAGGCGTCGAGCGGCAGTTCGGTGCCGTGGGCGCGGAAGACTTCCTGCCAGGCCTGCAGAACGGCGGACTCGGTGTCGGCGAGCGTGCCGTCGAAGTCGAAGACCAGGGCGCGGGTGGGCACGCCCTGCACGATGCCCGGTCGGTGATCGTTCAGGCAAGGGAGTTGTGACGAGCTCGGAAGGCCTGCCGTAGTGCCCGGCCCGCCGCTCCCGCCCTTCCCCGGGTGGGTCCGGACGGTCGCGGCCCAGGCCGGGCTGTGGTTCTCCGCTCCCGGCTACGGGTGCACGGTCAGCCGGTGCAGGCGCTCGCCGATCTTGTAGTACAGGTCGCCGAAGCGGTCCGCCGTCAGGTCCTCCATACCCGGCTCGGTCAGCAGGACCGTGACCGCCTTGGTGACCTTGTCGATCTTGAAGATCCGGTCGCCCTGGGTGCCGTAGACGTGGGCCGGGTCCTTGGCCACCGTCAGGAGCACGCCGTCGCGCCAGGCCATCGTCGGCTTCGCGTCGTAGTCCGGGTCCGGGAACAGGCGCTGCGTCTTCATCGCGGCCGGTGCGGCCGGGTCGAACGTGAGCAGGGTTCCGCCGGCCAGGCCCCACACCTGGCCGTCCACCTCGGTCAACGCCGTGACCGCTCGGGTCGACGGCAGCGGGTACCGCGCCACCGCGCCGTTCGCCGGGTCGTAGGCGAACACCTCCGCCGAGGCGCCCGGCGCGAACACCGGGCTGACGCCCAGCGCGCCCCGCGTCGACGTGCCGCCGAAGACCTTGCCGCCCGCGTAGGCCAGGGAGACCACCGCCTGGTCCGGGACGACGCAGACCGTCCGGCCCGGCGTGCCGTCCTGCCAGATGTTCAGCGCGCCGCTGCGCTTGCCGTACTTCGGGACCGTTCCCATGTAGACGGTCCCGTCGGGCGCGCCGGCCAGCGCGTACGGGCGGTCCTGGGGCGGCGGGCCCTCGCCCGCGCGGCAGTCGGCGGCCTTGTCGCCCGCGGCGCCGCCGGTGTACTGCAGCTTCGGCGGCCACGCGCCGCCCGGCTCGTAGCTGTACAGCCGGGCCGAGGGGTAGACGCCGATGTAGAGCTTCCCGTCGTGGGCCAGCAGGCTGTCGGTCTGGTTGAGGCCGGTGAGGGTCTTCGTGTCCGGGTGGTTCTCGTCGGCGTCGCCGTGCAGCGGGTCGTACACGCCGGTGCCGCCGGTGAGGTAGCCGCCGGTGTAGATCCTGCCGTCCGGTCCGGTGCCGAGCGCGTTGATCGCGGCGGGCAGCACCGGGGTGCCGGTGACGAGCCGGGTGCTCGACGCACCGGTCGCCGGGTTGTACTTGAAGATCCGGGTGCCGTCCGGGCCCGCGCCGAGGCCGGCGAGCGTGCCGTTCTCCCAGCTGTAGCCGGTGACGTCGAGGTCGGGCCGCACGCTCGTCGCCTGCACGGCCTTCGTGGCGATGTCGTAGGACTGCAGCAGCCCGTCCTTGACGAACCAGACCTTGCCGTCCGCGGCCGGGGAGTGGTGCAGGTCGGTGTCGGTGATCGTCGCGTCCACCACCGAGCGGTACGAGCCGTCGGCGTTCTTGACGACCTGCAGCACCAGCAGCGTCCGGTCGAGCCAGGCGAACAGCCGGCCGCCGGTCCAGGTCAGCCCGCCCACCATGGAGTTGTGCGCGTATTCGGCGGGCAGCAGGCTGTCGGTCCGCCCGGTGACGTTGTCGTAGCGCACCAGCGAAGCGTTCGTCCCGGTGCCGAGGTAGGTCGCGTTGGCCGCCGGGTCGTGGGCGATGCTGCGCACGTACTCCGCGCCGGGGACGATCGGGGTGGCGCCGATGGTGGTGAACGTGCCGTTGTCGTACTTGAAGTAGCGGCCGTTGTTGTAGGTGCCGCCGTAGACCTTGCCGTTGGCGCCGGCTTCGAGGTCCCAGATGAAGGAGTACCCGCTTTCGGCGCGGCCGAGGTCGGTCAGCGTGCTGGTGCCGGGCACGTGGCGGTACAGCTTCGAGTTCGGGTAGGTGCCCAGGTAGACGCTGCCGTCGGTGGCCGTGGTGGCGGCCCAGCCGCCGACGGTCGGCGTGTCGGCGGTGTCCGGGAAGGTCAGCTTCGAGGTGACCTTCTCGGTGGCGACGTCGATCACCGCCAGCTGGGGGTTGCTGTCGGCGGTGCCGGTGTAGACCGCGTAGGCCTTGCCGCCGGCGAAGGTGGTGGCGTTGGGGACGCTGCTTTCCAGCTGGACGCCGAGGTCCGTGTCGTCCTTGCTGATCACCACCTCGTCCCAGAACGCCGTGCCGACGTTGCCGACGCCCGAGTAGATGAGCGCGGAGACGCTGGCGGTGCCTGCGGGTGCCACGCCCGACGCGTCGGCGATGTTCCACTGCTTGCCGGAGACCGAACCGCCGGTGACGCTGCCGAGCAGCTGCCCGGCCGAGTCGCGGAACCGCAGGTACAGGTCGGCCGCGCCGCTCTCGGTCCACACCTGGGCGTAGGCGGTGTACCGGACGCCGGCGGTGGCGGGCAGCCCCGGCTGGCTTTCCCGGCCGTAGGCCTTGTCCGCCGCCGTGTCGTCGATGCGGGCCGTGGTGCGCCCGTCCCACGTCGTCGCGGTGACCCCGCCCGCGCTGTGCGACCCGCTCCAGCCGGTCAGCCCCAGGTCGAAGCCGCCGTTGGCGATCCGCAGGTCAGCCGCCCCCGCCGGGGTGGGGGCGGCGAGCAATCCGGTGGCCAGTGCGGCGGCGAGGGTGGTGGGCAGCAGACGTCTCATGGCGGCCACGATCGGGCGCGGCCGTACAAAACGGGTACAAGCCCCCTCAGCCGAGGAAGAAGTCCTCGAGGACCGGGGCCAGCGCGGGCGCCTTCACGATGTGGGTCTGGCCCGGCAGGGTCCGGTACTCCGCCGACGGCAGCACCTTCGCCAACGAGGCGACGCCGTGGCGCATCCAGTCCGGGCTGCGGCCTCCGTCGATCGCCAGTGCCGGGACCTTCACCTCCGGCCAGGCCGCGGGCAGGGGTTCGCCGGCCTGGTGGTCGAGCACCATCGCCGTGTCGTACGGGATCGTGTGGGCCACCTTCTTGAGCTTGGCCCAGAACGGCATGATCCGCATCAGGGCCACCGTGGCCCCGCTCAGGCCGACGCCTTCGGTCATGAACATCTTGACCGCCGTGCCGCGCTTGCCCTCCTTCAGCGCCTGGCCGAGCCGGGTCGCGTAGTCGGCCGGGACGCGGCTGCGAGTGTTGTCGACGATGAACGGCGGCTCGTACACCGCCACCTTCGGGACCGCGAGGCTGCGAGCCGCTTCGAGGGCCAGGGCGGCGCCGGACGAAATGCCGAACAGGAACGCCTCGCCGCCCGCCTCCTTGAACAGCGCCGCGAGGTCCTCGACCTCGCGCTCGACCGTGTACGGCCCGGTGTCACCGCTTTCGCCCCGGCCGCGGCGGTCGTAGGTGTACACGGTGAAGTGCGCGGCCAGCTCCTTCGCCAGCGCGTCGTTGGGGGAGGAGCCGCGGTAGCACATCGCGCCGTCCACGAGGACGAGCGCGGGGCCGGACCCGGCGCGGGTGTAGGCGATCTCGGTGCCGTCGGCGGAAACCGTCGTGCTCATCGGGACTCTCCTCGCGACAGCAGGTGGAACGACGTGGTGGCGAGCCAGGCGAAGGCGATGATCACGGCCGCCCAGAAGCCGAGGATGACCACCGGGCTCGTCGACCCGGACGCTACGCCCGCGAACCCCGCGAGGAACAGCAGGCCGCTGAGCCGCGAGTACCACGCCCGCGCGGGCGGCAGGTGCGAGCCGATCGCGAAGCAGGCCGCGACCAGGGCGAGGAACCCGATGCCGCCGGCGGCGAAGTGCAGCGTGCCGTGCCAGCTGACCGACGACGGCGGGCCGGCGGGTGTGCCGGCCGGGAAGCCGTCCTGCGGGTCGGCGCGGAACACGCCCGCGCACAGCAGGCTGATCCCGTAGACCGTCAGCAGTCTCGGACCCCACCGGCCGGGCAGGACGCGCCGGAGCCCGGCCGCGGCTGCGATCGTCAGGGAGCCGGTGACCAGGAAGTTCGTGATCTGGACGAAGCCGAGCGAGCCGTTGGACAGGACGCTGGCGGGGTGCCGCGTGAAGTCGAAGCCGGCTCGGGTCAGGCCCTGGAGGACGCCGGTGGCCACGAACACGGGCCCGGCGAGAATGCCGCAGGTCAGCAGGGCCCGGGTGGTCGGGAAGGTGCTGGTGCGAAGCGCTGTGGTGGTCATGAGCACAGCCTGAAGCCGACCCATTCATCTGTCAAGACAAAAAAAATTGTCGGTAGGAACCGCGCCCGGCGATCCCGGGCGTGGACGTCAGGCCGAACGCAGGGTGAGGAGCGTGATCTCGCTGGGCGCGAAGATCCGGAACGGCGGGCCCCAGAACCCGGTGCCCCGGCTGTTGTACAGCTGGGTCGGCCCGTGCCGGGTCAGGCCGGACAGCGTCGGCTGGTCGAACCGCACCAGGAGGTGGAACGGCCAGATCTGCCCGCCGTGCGTGTGCCCGGAGATCTGCAGGTCGACGCCGGCCTCGCGGGCCTCGCGGACCTGCTTGGGCTGGTGGGCCAGCAGCACCACCGGGACGTCTTCGGGCCGGCCGGCCAGCGCCGCGGCCAGGTCGGGGCCGTGGCCGGGCAGGCCGGACGCGGTGCCCGTCGGGTCGTCGATGCCGGCGAACAGGATCCGGTCGCCGCCGCGCTCGAGCAGCGTCGAGCGGTTGTGCAGGGTGTCCCAGCCGAGCCCTTCCATGTGGTCGAGCCACGCCTGGGCTTCCCCGAAGTACTCGTGGTTGCCGGTGATGTAGAACCGCCCCAGGCCGGCCTGGATGCCGCCGAGCGGGTCGACCTGCTTGCGGCGCTTGGCCACCGCGCCGTCGGCGAGGTCGCCGGCGTGGCAGACGACGTCCGCCTCCAGGGCGTTGACCGCCGCGACCACCTGCTCGGACCACTTCGTCCGGTCGATCGGCCCGAAGTGGGTGTCGGTCAGCACGGCGACGCGCAGGCCGTCGAGCCCCGGCCCGAGCCGCGGGATGGCGACGTCGACCGCCTTCACCGGCGGCACGCGCATGGCGACGCGGTGGCCGTGCACCAGCAGCCCGGCCGCGACCAGCACGGTCGCGCCCGCGACGATCCGCGACCGCACCGGGTCGTCGACGCCGAGCAGCGCGGCCCGCAGCACCAGGCTGAGCACGGACCAGCTCCACAGCACCCAGATGACCGCGAGGAGCGAGTCGCCGAGGCGGGCGGCGGCGTCCTGCTGCCGCCGTGCGTGCCCGCGGACCATGGCGACCGGCATGGTGACCATGGCCAGCGCGAAGACGGCCGTCCCGGCGATCGTGCCGGCGGTGCCCCAGTCCGGCGCCAGCACCAGCGTCCACCACGGCATGGCGAACAGCACGAGCAGCGCCAGAAGCGGCACGACGACCAGTTGCCCTCTCATCGAACCAGGTTACAGCCCACCGGGCTCTTAGCGTTTTCGCTAGTCTGGTGGAAGGAGGAAGGGGGCGCTGTGCACACACTGCTCGAGCTGGCGTTCCCCGTGCTGGTCAGCCCGACCGCCCTGGTCGCCTTCGCCTCCCTCGCCGCCGCCAGCCTGCTGGTCGTGTTGCTCGTCGGCAGCACGCACCGGAGCGAGCTGGCGGTGTGGTCTTCGCCGGTGCGCAGCCGCGTCACCGCTTTGCGCCGCCGCGCCCGCCGTGCCGAGTCGATCCGGCTCCGCGATCCCGGCGCGCCCGGCCGCAGCAGGCCACGAGCACCCGGTTTCCGCAGCACGGCTGCGTAGTTCCTCAGCGCAGCCATTCCGCTCACCGCCCCATTCCTTCCCCTTGTGCGGAGTGCTGCCCATGTTCGGTTTTCTCGACGTGCCCGTCGCGGGTGCGTACCACCTGATCCACTGGCTCAGCGGCCCGCTGCCCGCGGCGCTGGCCATCGTCGTCTTCACGTTGTCCGTGCGGCTGGTGCTGCACCCGCTCGCCCGGTCGGCGGCCCGCGGCGAGCGCACCCGGGCCGCCCTGCTGCCGGAAATCCGGGCCCTGCAGGAGAAACACGGCCGCGACCGGGACCGGCTGGCCGCGGAAATGACGAAACTGCAGCAGGAGTCGGGAGCCTCGCTGTTCGCCGGCTGCCTGCCGATGCTGCTGCAGCTGCCGTTCTTCACGGTCATGTACCGGCTGTTCACCACGGCCACGATCGGCGGCGAACCCAACTCGCTGCTCGGCGCGACCCTCCTCGGGACGCCACTGGGTGCGCACGGCCTGGCCGGCAGCCCGCTCGTGTTCGTGATCGCGGCCGGGCTCGCCGTCGTGGCGTGGTTCACCGTGCGGCGGCAGCCGCCCGCCGCCGCCGGGGTGCCGGGCGGGAAGCTGCTGCGGCTGCTGCCCTACGGCACCGTGCTGGCGACGCTGGTCGTGCCGCAGGCCGCGGGGATCTACCTGCTCACGACCACGGCGTGGAGCGCGGCGGAACGGGCGTGGCTACGACGCGGCCCGTGAGCGCCGCCAGTCCTCGACCGCCTCTTCGACGTCCACCAGCGCCACCGTGAGCGGCGGGCCGGAGAGGTGGTTGAGGTAGGCCTGGCGGATGCGGGTGTTGAGGTCCTCGACGAGCTCCCGCACCTGCCGTTCGGTCCGCTCCGCGGCGAGCCGTTCCGGCAGGTCCTGGACCTCGCGTTTGAGCGCGAGCGCCGGCGGCAGCAACGCCTTCGTGTCGTGGCCGCCCTTGCGGACTTCGCGCAGCACCCAGTCGGTCGCCGCGTCGTGGCCGGTGGGCTTCGGCAGCGGCTGCCCGGTGCCGGGCAGGTCGTCGAACTCGCCGCGTTCGCGGGCTTCGTCGATCTGCCGGTCCACCCACCAGCGGAAGGACACCTTGGGCGGCTTGCGTGCGGTCATCGGTGACACCCCCTCCTGCTGCCGTCCAGGGTAATGTCCGAGGAAAAGCGAGGGGACCGCATGACCGTCGAACGCAGTGGTGCCGAGGACGTCGACCGGACGCTCGCGTTGCTCTGGCGCGCCCGCGGCGGCACCGGCGAACCGACCAGGGGCCGCCGCCCGACCCTGACGATCGAGCGGATCGTCGCCGCGGCGATCGCGGTCGCGGACGCCGACGGGCTCGCCGCCGCGTCGATGCACCGGGTCGCGAAGGAGCTCGGCGCGGGCACGATGACGCTCTACACGTACGTCCCGGGCAAGGCGGAGCTGGTCGACCTGATGGTCGACGACGTCCTCGTCGGGCGGCGGCTGCCGGGGCCGGGCGAGCCGCGCCCCGGCGACTGGCGCGAGCAGGTGGCGCTCTACGCCGAGCGGACGCGGCAGGCGTACCGGGAGCACCCGTGGCTGTGCGAGGTCTCGCGCGTCCGGCCGCCGCTCGGGCCCGGCCAGCTGGCGGGCCAGGAGTACCTGCTGTCGATCATGGACGCGCTGGGCCTGCCGCCGCGCGAGGCGGTCGCGGCGGCCAACGGGATCGGCACGTACGTCGACGCGAACGCGGCCCTCGACGCGGAGAACACGAGGCTGGAGCGGAGCACGGGCCAGTCGACCGAGGCGTGGTGGCACCAGCGCTCGTCGTTCTGGGAGAACTACTTCGTGGTGGACGCCCACCCGGCGATGAACCGCATCTGGCTGGGCGGCGGCTTCGACCAGGGAGCCAAGGCCCAGGGCGACACGGCGTACGAGTTCGGGCTGAACCGCATGCTCGACGGCATCCAGGCCCTGGTGGACTAGCGCCGCTGCACGCCGGCCGGGTGCGGCGAGGCGAGGCCGAGGTGCCACCGCCGCAGAGTCAGCCGTGTCCGGTCAGCGGCGGGTGCGCCACCTCGACCGGCGCCGCTCCTGCCGCGGCACCGCCGGCTCGGCGTCGCCGGCGCGCAGTACCTCCCGGCACACCGGGTCGAACCGGCCCGGTTCCTCGATCATCGGGGCCGCCAGGACCTCGTGGCCGCAGAGCGCCCGGAAGCGGCCCTCGTGGCGGCCCGCCGCGAACTCGTCCTCGGTGATCGCGTGGGTGTAGCCGTCGGTGTCGCAGCGGATGTGCACCAGGAACGGTTCCACCGGCTCACCCCGTCGCGCTGGTCGACGTGGTCGTGGTCGTGGTCGAGGTGCCCGCCGAGTCGGCCGGGGTGTTGGCCGCCGTCGTCGTCGGGGTGGTCGGGGTCGTGCTGGGCGTCGAGGGCGGGGTGGTCGGCGTCGACGGCGGAGTCGTCGGCGTCGAGGTGGGCGTCGACGACGTCGGGGTCGAGGACGCCGGGGTCGAGGTCGGGGACGAAGGCGTCGTCGTCACCGGCAGGGAGCCCGGCGGCAGGACGACCACCACCGGCGGTGCCGCCGGCGGGGCGGGGACGCCGACCGGGGCACCGGCCGCGGCCGCGTCCGGGGCGTCCGGGGCGCCGATCGGGACCTGGCTGTCGGGCAGCTGGGCCACCCCGCTGCGGTAGGCCGCCGCCCACGCCAGCACTGTGTCCACATAGGACTGCGAGTTGTTGTAGCGGCGCACCGCGATCCGCTGCCCCGCGTCCGTCGAGAGATCCAGCCCGCCCGAGCACAGGTAGCGCGCCGTGGCCAGGGCTTCGTCGTAGATGTTGTTCGGGTTGGACACGCCGTCGCCGTTGCCGTCCGAGGCGTAACCGCGCCAGGTCGACGGGATGAACTGGGTCGGGCCGACCGCGCGGTCCCAGCGGGTGTCGCCGTCGTACTTGCCGCCGTCGGTGTCCGGGATCGCGGCGAACGCGCCGGCGCCGTTGAGCACCGGGCCCAGGATCGGCTCCAGGGTGTCGCCGTTGGCGTTGACGTACCCGCCGCGCGCGTGGTTCGACTCGATCCGGCCGATGCTCGCGATCAGCGCCCAGTCCAGGTGGCAGTTCGGCTGCTCCTTGGCGAGGATGTCGGCGGCGTTCTTGTACGCCTTGAGCATGCTCGCCGGGATGCCGAGCGGCCCGGAGATGCCTGCGGACCCGGCGCGCCCGCCCGGCACGACCAGCGGCTCGGGCAGCGGCGGCTGGGGCAGGCTGCCGTCGACGGCGATCGGCGGCATGACGATGTCCGGCTGCTTCGCCGGGGCGGCGCGGTCCGGGAGGACGCCGCCCTTGCCGGCGTCGGCGATCACGACCGGCGCGGGCAGCCCGGTGGTCAACGTGGGCAGCACGACGAGCGCCCCACCCGCGAGCGCGGCGGCGGTCCGGCGGACCGAACGCGTGCTCCTGCGACGTGGCCGGTGCTTGGGCATGGTCGTCCCCGCTTCCCTCGATCTGTCGCTGATCGCCTCACCCGATCGGCCTCACCCACCGGTACTGACCGGTAGGAGCAAGCTATCCGATGGAACCGAACTTTGGCGAACGGCGCAGCAAAAACCGGTGCTCACGAAGAAGTTCGTCCGGATGGCACAAAACGTTAGGAGGGAATCTGTCAGATTCACCGAAACTTAACGTGCCTCTCCGGACAGTTTGTCCAGCAGGACACCGGGCACGGTGAGCCCGCGGTGCCGCACGTCCGAGGAAAACCGCCGGACGAGCGGATCCGAGGGCGTCGCCGCGAACGTCACGACGTCCCGGTGCAGCGCGGGCTTCAGCCGCCGCAGTCCACCCGCGAAGGTCCGGGTGAGCGCGGTGGTCGGCACCAGCGCCACGCCGAGCCCGGCCGCGGCGAGCTGGGCCGCCGTCGCCGCCTGTTTCGTCCGCATCACCGCCTCCAGCACCACGCCGTGCCGTGCCGCTTCCTGGTCGAGCCAGCCGCCGAGACCATTGTCCCGGTGGTAGTGCACCACCGGAATGCCCGCGAGGGCAGACATCGGGACCGCGGCCCGGGCGCCGAGGGGGTGATCCACGGGCAGCGCGACGACGATCTCCTCGCGCCCGACCAGCTCGGCCGTCCCGGTCCAGCGGCTCGGCCGCGGTCCGGCCGCGACGTCCGCTTCGCCCGATTCCAGCGCCTCGGCCAGGGCATCCGCGCTCGTGGTCTCGGTCAGCGTGATCAGCACCTCCGGGCGGTGGCGGTGCCAGGCGCGCAGCACCGGGGCCAGCAGCCCGGCGGTCATCGTCTCCGCGCAGGCGATCCGGAGGGTGCCTTCGCCGCCGCCGGCCACCGCGCGGCCGGTCCGGACCACCCGTTCGGCGGCGGCCAGTGCCGCCCGCGCGTCCGTGAGCACCGCCCGCCCGGCGGCGGTCGGGCGGACCCCGCGGGGCAGCCGCTCCAGCACCGGCGTGCCCAGTTCCCGTTCGAGCGCGCCGATCTGGTGGGACAGCGCGGGCTGGGACAGGTGCAGCCGCGCGGCCGCCTCGGTGATCGACCCGGCGTCGAGCACCGCGACCAGGCACTCGAGCGCGCGCAGCGTAGGCATTCGCAAATTCTATCGCAGGCATCGAAAACCTCCGGATCACGACGGGATTGCCCGCGGCTCGCGCAGCGCTGAACCCGGTGTGCGAGACGAAAGGAGCACGGAAATGTCGTTCGAGGGAAAGCGGCTGGTCGTCGTGGGCGGGGGTTCGGGGATCGCCCGGCGGATCGTGGTGGACGCACGCGAGGCGGGCGCCGAAGTCACCTGGGCGGGGCGGAATCCGGCGCAGCTGACCGCGCCCGGGATCCGGACCGCATTCGCCGATCTCGGCGAGGAATCGTCGCTGAAAGCGCTTGCTGAAGGGGCGGGCGAAATCGACTTCCTGGTAACGCTCGCAGCGGCGCCGGCGAACGGCTCGGTCACGGCGCTGGACCGCGACGCGGTCGTGCGGGCGTTCGACGCCAAGGTGGTCGGCCCGCTGGTGCTGGCCAAGCATTTCGCGCCCCGGTTCCGGGAAGGCGGCGCCATGGTCCTGTTCTCCGGCGTCGCCGCGTGGCGCCCGGTGCCCGGGCGGACGGTCATGGCGACGACGAACGGTGCCGTCGCGTTCCTCGCGGAAGCGCTGGCGGTGGAGCTCGCGCCGGTCCGGGTCAACGCGATCTCCCCGGGGATCGTCGACTCGGGCGCGTGGGACCGGCTCGGCGAGGCGAAGGAGGAGTTCTTCCGCCGGACCGCCGAGGCGAACCCGGCCCGCCGGGTGGGCCGGGCCGCGGACGTCTCGGCGGCCACCCTCCAGCTGCTGGCGAACCCGTTCGTCACCGGCTCGGTGCTGCATGTGGACGGTGGCGGCCGGCTCGCCTGAAACCCTGGGTGAACAAGCCTTTACAGGACCGGGGGCGATTCCTATGATCGGCCGTCCGGACGCGCTGCCGCCCGTCCGGACGGCCCAGGTGGAGGGTTTGATGGCACGTAGGGCTCCGCGCCCCGAGCGGGTGACCGTCGCCGAGCTGCTGGTCCGGTCCGACGCACCGCGCGACCGCTACCGCGACGAGGACACTCTCGTGCTCCCGCGGGCGCGCCACCGGGAAAAACCGCAGGTCCTGCGCTCGCTGACGCGGTTGCGGGTGTTCTCCGTGGTGGCCGGGGCGCTGGCGCTGACCGGCGGGGTCAGCGCGGCGGTGTCGATGCCACCGCAGCGGTCCGCGGGCGCGGCCTGGCCGCCGGCCGGCCTGGAGCCCCCGGCGGTGGCGCTGGTGCCGCTGCCGGCGGACGTCGTCGTCCCGCCGACCAAACCGGCTCCGAAATCCGTGACGCCGGTCGCCGAGCCGGCCGGGATTGCCCCGCCTGTGGTCGAGCCCGCATCGAATTCCGCCGTCGTCCCGCCCGCGCGCCGCGGAAAACTGGCGCGTGCGGTCAAGATCGTCGACAAGGTGAAGGAAGCGCCGAAACCGAAGCTGCCCCCGCAGGCGGCTCCGGTGCGCCACGAGATCCCGGACTGGCAGTCGATGTGGTCGCGCGGCCGCCCGGAAATCCCGGACTGGCCGTCGATGTGGGCCGGCCGCCGCCCGGCGGGCTTCCCGGGCGGCGGGCACGACGGCTGCGGCGGCGGCCGGCACCGCCGCTAGCCCTCACGCCTCCAGCGGGATCTGGTACTGCATGAACCCCTTGTCGAGCGCGACCTGGTCGTAGAGCCGCCGGGCGGTCGCGTTCGACGTCTGCGTGTGCCAGTAGACGCGGACACACCCGGTTGCCCTGGCCCACTCGGCGACGGCTTCGATCAGCGCGCGGCCCGCGCCACGGCCGCGGGCCTTCTCGGCCGTGAAGAGGTCCTGCAGGTAGCAGACGTCGGCCGACGTCGTGCTGGCGTGGGTCAGGAAGTGGACGATGCCGACGAGTTCGCCGTCGAGCCGCGCGCCGAGAGCGTGCATCCGCTCGCCGCTCGCGAACTCGCGCCACGCCCGGTCCATCCGCTCCGGCGCGAGCGTGCGGCCGTAGAAACTGTTGTAGCCGGCGAACAGGTTTTCCCAGCTCGCGCGGTCTTCTTCGGTGAGGCCCCCGATGGTGATCATGACCGGAGGCTAGCCCGGGGGGACACGCACGGGACACAACTCGTCAGTAAGGTGACGAACCCGAAACGAATTCATAGAATCGGGGCCCGGTCGGCGAAATGCAGCGGAGGTTCCTGATGGCGCGCACGGCACACCGTGCCAGTGGCAGACCCGTCACCGTGGGGGAGCTGATGCTGCGGCCGGATGTCCGCGGCCGGCGTCGTCCCGAAGACCTCGAAGTGCTCGAACTCGCCTACCGGATGCGCCGCCGGATCGGTCCGGAGCCCGTGGTCCGGGTGCCCTCGCCCGGCGCCCGCGCGCTGGCCGCCGTCACCGGGTTGTGGCGGCGCAAGCCGCGGTAGCCGGCCGGTTCAGCGCGCCGCGACCGCGAGCGCCGCGGCCAGCACCCGGTGCCCGGCCGCGGTCGGGTGGACGTCACAGCCCCCGCCGGGCAGCGCGATCAGCAGCCCGGCCGCGCAGGGATCGCCGCCGGACCGCAGCGAGGCCAGCCGGAACGCGGTGAAACCGTCGGCCACCGCGCCGTGGTAGCGCCGGGTGACCCGGCCCAGCAGCGCGTCGAGCGCCTTCACCCGCGAAACCTGGGTGGCGTCCCGGTAGTCGAGCGAGTAGTAGGACACGAGCACCAGGTCACCGCGGTAGTGCGCCCGCACGGCCCCGAGGATCGCCGCGAGGTTCCGGCCCACCTGCTCGAGGGCGGCCGGGAACGACGTCGTGCAGTGGTCCGGGGTGGTGTCCTGGCACAGGAACAGGTCGTTGGCGCCGATGGTGAGCGTGACGAGCCGGGTGTCCGGGTGGGCGCGCAGGAACGCCACGGCGTAGTCGATCTGGGTGCCGGGATAGGCCACGTGCAGCGGGAACGCCGTCCGGTAGCCCGCGGGGGAGCCGAGGGAGTTCTCGCAGCCGTTGCTCTGCGCACCGGCCGTCAGCAGGCTCGCCGTCGTCTCACCGGGACAGGACGCGTTGGCGAGCCGGAGGCCGCGGAGGGCCGCGTACTTTTCCGCGTAGCCGCGGAAGTTGGCCGGGTCGAGGTAGTCCGAGGGCGGGGTGACGGCACCGGGCCGGTAGCCGAACGCGACGGAATCGCCGAGCGCGAGGTACCGGCCGTGGTAACCGGTCGCTTCCGCGGGCGCCGTCGTCAGCGACGTCAGCGCGAGGACGGCTGCTGCGGCGGCGAAAACCCTGCTCCTGAACCCCATGACCGGCTCCCTTCCCCGCGCCATTGCGTGGCCGGAACCGATTTTGCCCCGTCCCGGCCCCGCGGCGGAAGCGTCAGAAGCCGATCGTCGACGGCGGCTTCGGCCCGGCGGCCCTGGCCTGCTCCGCGCCGGGCTCGACCGCCGCGCAGTGCGTGCCCCGGGCCGGGAGCTTGCCGGTGATCAGGTAGTCGTCGGCCGCCTTCGTCACGCACGGGCTGTGCTTGAAGTAGGCGCCGTGGCCCCAGCCGTCGTAGGTGAGCAGCGTGCTGCCGCTCTGCCGGGCGGCGGCCTGCGACCACGCGTACGGCGTCGCCGGGTCGTGCCGGCTGCTCAGCATCAGCAGCGGCGGCGCGCCGTGCACCTGCAGCGGGTGCTGCGGGTTGCCGGCCGGGTCCGGCCAGCCGACGCAGCCGGTGACCGCCCGCCAGGCCAGCGCGTTGACCTTGACGTCCGGCGCGAAGGCCGCGGCGGCGCGGCGGTAGATCTCGAGTTCGGCGAAGCTGTGCACGGGCAGGCGCCAGTCGTCGCAGAACACGCTCTGGAAGACGGTGTTGACGCCGATGTCGTCGCGCAGCTTCGCCGACGCGGCCGCGGTGCCGTCCGCCAGGGACCGGAGCACGCTGGCGAGCCGGCCCCAGTCGGGGCCGTAGAAGTTGCCCTGGATGCCCGAAGCGAGGTCCAGCGGCGTGACCGGGTCGCCGCTGCGCGGGTCCTTCAGCTCACCGCGCGCGGCCTTGTCCTGCAGGGCGCGGGTCAGGGCGGAGACGTCCCGGCCGTGCAGCGCGCAGGCCGGCGTCCGGTCGCACCAGGCGGCGAACTCGCGGAACTCCGCCTGCACCGACTGCGTCTCGCTGTGGAGGAATTCCCACGCCGTGACCTGCGAGTGGTCCATGTTGCTGTCCAGCACGAGCGCGCGGACCTTGTCCGGGAACAGCTCGGCGTACTGCTGGCCCATCAGGGTGCCGTAGGAGACGCCGTAGTACGTCAGCTTCGGCTCGCCGAGGGCGGCGCGGATGGCGTCCATGTCCCGCGCGACGCTCTTCGTGTCGCCGTACTGCGCCAGCGGCCCGGTGATCCGGGTGCAGCTCTCGCCGACCTTCCGGTTGTACTGGGCGAGCTGCTCGAACTCGGCCTGGTTGCGCGGGACCGGCGGGTGGTCGGCGATCAGCTCGGCGAGACCGCACTTGATCGGGGTGCTGTCGCCGACGCCGCGCGGGTCGAAACCCACCGTGTCGAAGCGTTTCGTGATCTCGGCTGAAAGGGACCAACCGGCCTTGACCTCGCCGGCGCCCGCGCCGCCGGGGCCGCCCGGGTCCATCAGGACCGAGCCGATCCGGGCCCCGGGATCGGTGGCCTTGCGCCGGGCGAGCGCGATGGTCGTGGTGCCCCGGTCCGGATGGGCCCAGTCGATCGGCACGGTCACCGTGCCGCAGTCGGCGCCGGGCGCGTCGGCGCACGGCTGCCAGTCGACGGTGCCCGCGGCCGAAGCCGGGGTGGCTGTCAGCAGGCTGCCCAGTACCGCGGTGACGGCCACGGCCGTCAGCCAGCGTTTGCCGACCCCCGTCATGCCCAGTCCTTCCCCTCACCGACAGTGCACGATCGGCTCCAATAAATCACCGATCCGGTGATCGCGCCAGCTTCCCAGGTGAATCAGGCTGTGTTGTCCACTGTGGACGAACGTTCCGCTCGCCGGAGCCCGGCCGTGGCCACCGCGCCCAGCGCGCACAGCACCGCCAGCACGCCGAAGGCCCAGCCGAACCCGGCCGCCGGGCCGGCGGACAACCCCTGGGACAGCACGATCACGCACAGCGCGCCGCCGAGCGCACCACCCACGCGCAGGACGATGTTCACCAGCGCGGTGGCGTGGCCGAGCTCGGCGGCACCGACCGACGCGTAGGCCGCCGTCGACGCGGGCAGCACGGAGAGCCCGAGCCCGGCGCCGCGGATCACGAGCAGGGCTTGGACGAGCCACATCGGCGCGTCCGGGCCCAGCCACGGCAGCGGCACCGTGCTCGCCAGCACCACCAGTGACCCGGTGAGCGAGACGGTGCCGCCGCCGTACCGGTCGGTCAGCCGTCCGGCGGCGAACACGAACACCGTGGTGGCCAGCCCCATCGGGGCGAGCAGGACGCCGGACTCGGCGGTCCCCGCGCCGAGCCGGACCTGGAACCACAGCGGCAGCAGCAGCACGGCCCCGAACATCCCGGCGCCGCCGAGCAGCACGGACGCGAGCGCGGTACCCAGCACCGGCTGCGCGGCGAGCCGCAGCTGCAGCACCGGGTGCGGGACGCGCAGCGACCGCCAGGTGAACAACCCCATGGCGGCGGTCCCGATGCTCGCCAGCACGACGTCGAGCGAGCCCGGGGTGGCCAGTTCGGTCAGCGCGTACACCAGCAGGGGCAGGCCGAGCGACACCAAGGCGAGGCCACGCCAGTCGACCGGCGGTGGCTGCCCGCGGTCGCCGCGCGGCACGTACCGCAGGGCCAGGCCGAACGCGAGCAGCCCGATCGGGACGTTCAGCCAGAACAGCACCGGCCACGCGAAGTGCGCGAGCAGGAACCCGCCGACGCTCGGCCCGATCACCGGCGCCAGCCCGACCACGAGCGCCAGCGTGCCCATGGTGCGCCCCAGCCGTTCCGGGCCGACGGCCAGCCCGATCACGGTCTGCCCGGCGGTCACCATGACGCCGGCGGCCATGCCCTGCCCGGCGCGGACGCCGATCAGCGTGCCGGCGTCCGGGGCGAGCGCGCACGCCACCGACGTGAGCAGGAACGCCGCCAAAGCGCCGAGCCACAGCCGCCCGGCGCCGAACCGGTGCCCGAGCCACGGTGTCAGCGGGAGTGCGGCCGACAGGCCCAGCAGGTAGGCCGTGGCGACCCACTGGATCTCGACGAGCGTGACGCCGAGGCTGTCCCGCATCGACTCGAGCCCGACGGCGACGACCGAGGCGTCCATGTTGCCGAGGAAGCCGCCCAAAGCCATTACGCCGGAGGCGATCCAGACGGTGCGCGGAATCGGGGGTGCGGTGGTCATGGAGACGACGGTAGAAGTTCGACAAGGGTTGAGGTCAATGCCGGACTGTGAGGAGCGTGTGACTCGGCACGGCCGCGGGGGATCGCTCGGCCGGGGTTGCGGTCACCCGGCCGATCGGCGAACGGCCGCGCCCTGCCAGCCGCGGCCGGCGGCGAGGCCGCGGTAGTGCTCCAGGGCCGCCACGGATTCGGTGACCTGCTCGAAGCTCGGCAGTGCGCGCACGTTGGCCACCAAGGTCATGTCCTTGCGCGGGATCTCGACGAAGCACACCTCGACGCCGGCGAGTTCGGCGTGGGCGGCGACCCGGGCCTGCCAGCCGGGGAGATCGTCGTCGTCGCCGAGCCATTCGTGCAGGTAGACGCACCACTTGCCGCGCAACAGCTCGCCCGCGATGGCCTCCAGCCCGACCAGGTACGGCTCGGTCACCCGGCCGGCCATGACCGTTCCCCGGAACACCAAGGCATCGCTTCCCTCCTGCCCCTCCCGGCGGTGACCCCTACCGCCGGAAAGCGCTCTCTCGGCGGGGCCTCCCCGCCTCCGCCGAGCAGCGCGAACCCCGGTGACCGATGGCTGGGCACCGGGGTTTCGCCAAACTTACCGGTGGTTCTGTTTCACAGCAACCGGTTGCCGTGATCACCGGAAAGCGCGTGCACAATCGGCGTGCGGATGCACGTGCCGATTGCTTTCACCGCAGGTGGATGCGCAGCAGGTTCGGTGATCCGCCGAAGTACGCGCTGTCGGCGATGTACAGCGTGTCACCGCGGACGGCGACCGACGTCGGGTTGGCCAGACCATCCGAAATGGACAGGATCGTCCGCGTGCCGCCGTGGCCGACGGTGATGACCCGGTTGTCCTGGTTGACAGCCGCGACGACGGTGTCACCGTGGAACGCGAAGTCGTCGACCGGGCCGAGGCCCGACGCGGCGACCCGGCCCGGTCCACCGGTGAGCGGGAACCGGACCAGGGTGCCGCGGTCCAGGTTGGACACCCACAGCGCGCCGTCGTGGACCTTCACGCCGTTCGCCCCGAACCCGGTCACCGGGGCGAGCAGTTCGCCGGTGGCCCAGCCGGAGACCTGCCCGGTGCGCGGGGAGACGCGCCGGACGACCGAGCCGAACGAGTCGGCGACGAAGAGGTCGCCACTGGCGGGATCCCGGGCGACGCCGTTGTGGAAGCCGGCCGGCCGCAGCGCGGCCACCTGCACCGGCGGGCTCCCGGGCCGCGCCCGGTAGAGGCCGGTCGCCGCCGTGCCGGTCGAAACGGCGACGTACAGGTCGCCGCCGGGTGCGCGCACGATCCCGCCGAGGAACAGCTTCTGGTGCACCACGGGGACGTCGCCGTCGGCGGGCACCGGGATCCGGGCGATGACGCCGACCCGGCCGCCGGGGGTGACCCGGCCGATTTCGCCGGTGTAGGCGAAGGTGAGATCGGCGGAACCGTCGGGCTCCAGGGCGATGTTTTCCGGCTGCTGCCCGGCGGCGAGGTCGAGCGGGACGATCCGCGGCGTCGCCCGGGCGGGCGCGGCGGGCAGGGCGAAGACGGCGGCCGCGGCCAGCGCGGCGCCGATGTGCTTGATGCGCAAGGGAAACTCCGGTTCGGTTCGGGACAGGAGCGGCGAAGAGAACCCCGGATCGCCGTCCCTGGCGACGGTAGGCCCGGTGCGCGGGCCGCCGCCAATAGACCGGCTTGGCGGGGCCATCGGAAAACCGATGGCTGCCCGTGCGCAGCAAGGTCGCGTGGCGGCGGCTCAGAGGTCGCGGGCGAAGCAGCGTGAGAGCGGTTCGCCGCGATAGGGCCCGTAGGCCTCGATCGGTTCGTAGCCTTCGCGCTGGTAGAAGCGGATCGCGTCCGGCTGGCCGGTGCCGGTCTCCAGCAGCAGGCGGGTGATGCCGAGTTCGCGGGCGTGGTCTTCGAGCGCGCGCAGCAGGGCGGCCGCGACGCCGGTGCCGCGAGCCGCCGGGTCGACGTACATGCGCTTGATCTCGCCCGAGCCGGGGCCGAGCGGCCGGAGCCCGCCGCAGCCCACGGGGGTGCCGCCGGCGTCGCGGGCCACCAGGAACACCGCGACCGTGTCGGCGGTCGGGACCGCGCCCGGCTCGTGGTCGTCGGTGCCGTAGCGGGCGTCGAGCTCGATCCGCTGGGCTTCGCGCAGCCGGACGGCGTCCGGATCGTCCCAGGTCACCGGAGTGATCGTCAGCGTGCAGTCGAACATCAGGCCCCACTCCCTTTTCCGTAACGGTCGTTACCGTAGCAACTGTTACGCTTCCCGGGAAGGAGGTTCCGATGCCGAAGCAGCGTGACGTCCGGGCCCAGCGGGACCTGCTGTCGAACGCGACCTGGCAGGTGTTGGCGGAAACCGGCCTGCCGGGGCTGACGTTGCGGGCGGTGGCCGAGCGCGCCGGCTGCACCACCGGCCTGGTCATGCACGCGTTCCCGACCAAGAAGGCGCTGCTGCTGCACGCCCGCGACCTGCTCTACGAACGCACGGCCGCCCGCGCCGACGCGGCCGAGGCGGCGAGCCCGGACGCGCGCGGGGCACTCGCGGCGGTGCTCGGCCAGGCCGTGGACCTTCCGCACGGCCACCACGACGAATCCCGCGTGTGGGTCGGCTTCCTGGCCGCGGCCCTCGCCGACGACGACCTGGCCGGACGCCACCGCGCGGCGAACCGCTCGTTCCTGGCCCGGGTCCACCGGCTGGTCGCGGCCTGCTGTCCGAAGTGGACGGACGAGCGGCTCGAGCGGACCACGAAGAGCCTGGTGGCGCTGGTGGAGGGGCTGAACGTGCTGGCCGCGGCCGACCCGCAGACGTACCCGGCCGACCTGCAGCAGGCCGCGTTGCGGGCGGCGCTGTCCGTCATTCCCGAATGGGGGCCCGGGAGCGCGGTGAGCCGCTAGGATGGCCGGTCCGGCGGGAGGAGGGTTCGTGACGGAGGAACCGGCCAACCGCATCACGGGAGACGTCCTCGGCTCGGCGGTCCAGGTCGGCGAGCTCCACGGCAACATGTACGTCGGCGCCCCGCCGCCACCGGAGCCGGTCCCCGTCGAGCCGCCCGCGGACTGGGCGTCGCTGCCCGGGCTGCCGCCGAAGATCGATTCTCTGCTGCGGGCCCAGATCCAGAACGCGGAGAAGCTGCCGTACCGCCTGCGGGGCGCTCGCCGCCCGTCGCTGGCGACGGTCTACGTCCGCCAGGACGTGACCACCGGAACGGAGCTCCAGCCGGCCGACCCGGCGCGCCCGCTCCCGGTGCTCGACAGCAAGGGCAGGCTGATCGACGTCCCGCACCCCCCGGCGGCGCGGCTGACGGTCCGGCCCCCGTCCCGGAGCATGCGGGAGGCGCTCGACGGGGCCGAGCACCTGCTGGTGACCGGCGGGCCGGGCCAGGGGAAGTCGACGCTGTCCCTGCGCTTGGCCGCCGACGTCGCCCGCTGCTGGCAGGAAGCCGTCGATTCCCCGCCGTTGACCGAGCCGGTGGTTCCGCTGCGCCTGACGGCCCGTGAACTGGCGACCCGGCTGGAGCTGCCGTTCTTCGAGGCACTGGCGGAGACGGTCCGCGGCGAGTACGGCGCGATGCTGGCCCAGCCGCTGCGGCCGGAGGACCTGACCGGCCGCGTCGCGGGCTGCCGGTGGCTGCTCCTGGTGGACGGCCTCGACGAGGTGGCGGACACGGTGGTGCGGGACCGCCTGGTGACGGTGCTGGCGACGTGGTCGTCGGCCGAGGCGTACCGCGTGGTCCTCACGACGCGGCCGATCGAAGGGGCGACCCTCGCCCCGTTCCAGCGGATCGGCGCGGCGCGGTACGAACTGCTGCCGTTCGACGAAGAGGCTTTCCGCCGGTTCGCCGGGAACTGGTTTTCGGAAGTGCCCGGCGACGCGAAGCGGTTCGTGCGCCAGATCCGGGACGCGCACCTGGACGAGCTGGTCCGCGTCCCGCTGCTGGCGACGATCGCGGCGATCATCTTCGAGCGGTACGCCGACCGGCCGTTGCCGGACAACCAGTACGAGCTGTACGAGACGTACCTGGAGTACCTGCGGTCGGGACATCCGGTGCCTTCGGGCCCGTTCGATCCCTGCTGCGGTCCGTTGCTGGAGCACCTCGGGCGGGTCCGGCTCGAGGAGGACACGTCGCTGAGCGCCGCGGCCTGCCGGTGGGTGGGCGAGCGCTTGCCGGACCTGGGGCCGGAGGCGCTGTGGCGGGAGCAGCTCGTCGAGTACCTGGCCGCGGTGGGACCGTTCCTCTTCCGGGGCGGTGAGCTGGGGTTCCTGCACCACAGTTTCGCCGAGCACCTGGCGGCCACGGCGAAGGCGCGGTTGCTGCCGGACGTTTTCGGTCCGGCGCACCAGGAATTCGTGGAGCTGTTGCACGCGGCCGAGCCCGACGACCGGGGCCGCTACGCACGGCGGGTGCTGCTGCACTACACGCGGTTGCGCCCGGTGGAGGCCGATCGGCTGATCCGGCACCTCCACGGCGGTGGGCCGCAGCAGCACCTGCTGGCCGCGAGACTGCTGGCTTGGCACGTGCCCGCGGGTGCGGAAATCGTCGACGCGTTCCTGGCGACGGCCCGCGCCTGGGCGCTCACCACGCAGTACCCGGGCGGGCTGATCCTGGAAGACGTCAGCCGGGCCGCGCACCACCCCGGCCTGGTCGGCTGGTTGCAGGAGCTCATGCGCGACGACGGGATGCCGTGGTCGTCGCGGGTGGAGGCGGCGATCGCGCTGGGGACGCGGCTCCACAGTGAGGCGCGCACGGAGGCCGTGGAGATCCTCCGGACGATCGTGGGGGATGCGGGCATCGGCGTGGAACCCCGGCTCGACGCGGCCGATGCGCTCTCCCAGTGCGGCGACGGCGAACGCGAGGCGGCGGCGTCCGGGCTGCTTTCCGTGCTGGACAGCCCGTCGGTCACCGCGTCCCGGCGTGGCGACGCCGCGGTCGTCCTCGCCGGGCTGGGTGCCGGGCCGCGGGCGCACGCGATCAGCACGCTGACCGAGCTGCTGGACGACCCCGCCGCGCCGGACGAGGACCTCGTCGCGGCCGCGGTCAGCCTGCTGGAGATCGACGTCCGGTTCCACGAGCGCTGCGCGGCCGTGTTCCGCGCTGTCCTGCGGCGCCGTTCGTGGTCGGTCGAAGGGGTCGAGGACGCCGCGGTCACCCTGGCGTCACTGGGGCCGGAGTGCCTGGCGGAAGCCGCGGCCACCCTGGAAGACCGCGTCGCCGACCGCCGGCTGCACTACGTCGACCGCCTGCAGAGCGCCCGCGTCCTGTCACGGCTGGGGCCGCGGTACCGGACCAGGGCGGGCGAGCTGATCGCCGGGTTCGCGGCCGGGCCGGCCAGGGGCGCCGTCGACCGGGCCCACATCGCGTGGGTGCTCGCCGACTGCGGGGCCGAATTCCACGAGCCGGTCGTCGCCCTCATCCGCTCGGCGCTGGGCGATCCCGCCGCGAGCGCGGATTCCCGGCACGCGGCCGGGAACAGGCTGGCCACCTTGGGACCCGATCACTGGGCCGAGGCCGCGGAGGCGCTCGCCGACGCCGCTGACGATCCACTGGGGACCGAGGGCGTCGCCGTGAGCGCTCTCGGGATTCTCGCGACCTTGGGCGAACCGCACAAAGCCCGGGCCGTCGAAAAGCTGCGCTCGGCGATGAACGGCCCGGATTCGACCGCGGAGCGGCGCTGGCGGGCGGCGGCCGAACTCGCCTACCTCGGCCCGGAGTTCCACCCCGAAGTGCTCGGGCACTTGGTCCGGCTCACGGCTCCGTCGTTCGCCCCGAACATCCGGGCCGAGGCTTGGCGCCAGGTCAAACGGCTGGACCCGGAGCGGGAACAGCGGGCGTCCACCGCCCTGATCGGGCTGCTGGGTCAAGGCGAAGACCTTCCGGTCTATCGGTGGGAAGTGTCCGATCCGGACGAGCTCGCCCGGGCGCTCGAACAGAAGATGGACGACCGTGCGCTCAGCGCCCGCCAGCGGTGCGACGCCACATCGCTGCTGACCTGGATGCACCACCGCTACCACGCCGCGGCCGCCCGCGGCATCGTCGGCCTGATCGAGGACGACGTCGTCCCCGATCAGGAGCTCACCTCCGTGGTCCGGCCGGCCAGCAGGCTCGGTGCCGGATTGCGCCGGCTCGTGGCCGGCGCGTTGCGGGCCGTGGTGCTTTCCCCGGCGAGCCGCCCGAGCCGGGTCTGCGGCGCGGCCGAGGCGATCGAGGCGCTGGACACGCTCGGCGACGAAGACGTGTTTTCGGCGCTGCGCGCGATCGCCGCCGACGGCACGGCCGACGCGACGTCCCGGTGCGATGCGGTGATCCTGCTGGCGAGAAGCGGTGCCGTCCGGCTTCCGGAAGCCGCCGAAGCCGTGCTCGGCCTCCGCGCCGAACTGGACAACCTCGATTGGGGCGATCGTGTTCGCCGCCTGGTGTTGCTGGGCGCGGAGGTCACCGACGACCTCCGCGCGATGATTGCCGACCGCGACACCGACTTCCGGGTCCGGCAGCAAGCGGCCGTTCTCGTCGCGGAGACGCGGCCGGCGCCCGAGGCCGTCGCCGAACTGCGCTCGCAGACGGCGGACCCGTTCCTGTACGTCGGCTGGCGGAACCTCGCGATGAAGAGGCTGGCCACGGCGGACCCGCGCACCGCACCCGCGTCCGCCCGGGCGATCCGGGCGACGATGGAGGACGAGCGGCAGCAGGTGGAGGAACGCAGCTACGCCGCCTACGAACTCGCGTCGGTCGATCGGTCGGCGGGCGCGGACGCTCGCCGGGCCCTGGCGCGATTCGTCGGCGATCCGGAGTTCTCGCCCGAAGAGCGTGGCGAGGCGTTAAGGCTGTTGAGCTTCTTCCGGCCGGACGGCCGGACGACCGGGTTGCTGCTCGCCTTGGCCCACGATCCGGCGAACACCTCCGGCAAGGTCCGCGCCGGCGTGTTCCGCCACCTCACCGGCGCCGACCGCCGATCCGTCGGGCGGGCGCTGGTGTCGGATCGGCTCGCCGCGCCGGACACCTGGGCGGACGAGGTGAACCGGTGGAAGGACGGGCCACTGGCCCGGGAGGCGGAACGGGCCGTGCTCGACCGGCTGACCGGCCCGGAGTCACTGCCGTCCGCCCGGATCACGGCGGCGGCCGCGCTGGCCAAGCTTTCGCCGTCGTGGCAACCGAAAGCGGTGGAAGTGCTCGGCGAGCTGAGCCACGGCAGGACGGCGGCCCGTCGCGCGCGCCATGCGCTGGCGTTGCTGGATCCCCGCGGGCGGCACCGGGTGGCCGCGGACGCGCAAGCGGTGCTCGCCGACGCCGGGCGGTCCTGGCGGGCGCGGATGGAGGCTGGCTTCGTCCTGATCGACCTTGTCTCCGAGCTGCCCGGGCCCAGCCGGAAGCACCTGGAGGAGCTGCTGGATGACGGACGGCTCGCCGTCCGATTGCGGATTCGGCTGCTGTCCGACCTGATGCGGTTGGACGACGTCCGGGCGATCCGCGACGACCAGCGTCAACCGCTCCCGCTCCGCCGTGAGGCGGCTCTCAAGACCACCGGGTTCAGCCGCGAAGACCGCATTGCCGCCGCGGAGCTCTTCGAGGCGATGGCCGACGATCCGGGCTGTCACCCGAGGGTGCGCTGGTCGGCGGCCGCCGACCTCGCCGACCTGGGGACCCGGGGGCACGAACTCGGGACGGCGCTGCTGGCGAAACTCATGCACGACGAGTCCCTTCCCGTCAGCGCGCGCCGGAAGGCGGCCGGCCGGCTGGGGATGCTCAGGCCGGATTCGCGCGGAGAGGCGCTCGAGGTCCTGCGAGGGCTGCTGAGCGAACCGAGGCCCCTCATCCGGCGACTGGTCTGGAACACCATCGGCGACTTCCGGCCCGAAGAAGCCGCACTCGGCCTCCTCGACATGGCCCGCGACGCGTCCCTCGGCCCGGTCGTCCGCTGCAGCAGCGCCTGGGCTGCCGCGCACCTCCACCGCAACCACCGCGAAGCCGCCGCCGTCGTCGCCCGCGAAATCGCCCACGACGACCATGCCCCGGCCCACGTCCGCGTCTCCGCCGCCCGGCTGCTGGCGCGGACCAGCGACCTCTGCCTCGCCGAAGCTCGCGAGCTGATCACCCGCCTCACGCCACCGGCCCGAACCGGCGGCGGTACGCACTTGGGCTGAGCCCCGTGTGACGCCGCAGCTGCAACCGCAGGTTCGCCGCCGTCCCGAAGCCGCTCGACTCGGCCACCCGGTCCAGCCGCAACTCGCCTCGCTCGATCAGCCGGCAGGCCAGCGTCACGCGTTCCGTCGTCAGCCACGCCAGCGGGGTCGTGCCCAGCTCGGCCCGGAACTTCCGGTGCAGCGTGGCCGGGCTCGTGGCCGCCCGTGCGGCCAGGTCCGCGACCGTCAGCGGCGTGTCCAGCCGCTCCAGGGCCCAGGCGAGGACCGGCGCCAGCGACGTCTCCGGCACCGCCGGGACCGGGCGCGCGATGAACTGGCGCTGGCCGCCGTCGCGGTGGCCGGTGAACACCAGGCGGCGGCTCACCGCGTTGACCACCTCCGCGCCGTGGTCGCGGTGGATGAGGTGCAGGCCGAGGTCGAGGGAGGCCGCGCTGCCGGCCGCCGTCAGGACGTTGCCCTCGTCGATGAACAGCACGTCCGGTTTCCAGCGCACGCGAGGAAAGCGCGAAGCCAGCGAAGCGGCCCACTGCCAGTGGGTCGTCGCGCGACGGCCGTCGAGCACGCCCGCCTCCGCCAGCGCGAGCGCGCCCGTGCAGAAGCTGACCAGGCGGGCGCCGCGGTCCGCGGCCCGGCGGATGGCGGCGATGATCGCCGGGTCCGTCGGGACGTCGGTGTCCGGGCGGGCCGGGACGATCAGGGTGTCCGCCGTGTCGGCCGCCGCCAGGCCGGCGACGTCCGACAGCGTGAACATGCCGAGGTTCATCCGGACCGAAGGCGTCGCCGAGCAGAGCGTGAAGTCGTACCACGGCCGGCCGAGTTCGGGCCGCCGGAGGCCGAACAGCTCGGTCGCCACCCCCATCTCGAACGGGTTCGACTGCTCGGTGACGATCGCGACGACCCGGTGCGAGAATTCTTGCGGCATGTGCGATTCCTAGCACTCGTGCCGGCGGAACACCAGGTCGAGCATGGGACGCATGAACCCGATCGACCTGAACGAAGTCCTCGCGAGCTTCGACGCCGCCTGGAGCCCGCGCATCGTCACGCGCGTCAACGACTACGACATCCGCCTCGCCCGGTTCGACGGTGAGCACGTCTGGCACGTGCACGAAAACACCGACGAGTTCTTCCTCGTCCTGGACGGCGAGATCGAGATCGGCCTGCGCGACCCGGGCGAACGCGTCGTCACGCTCGGCCGCGGGCAGGTCTTCGTGGTCCCGAAGGGGACGTTCCACAAGCCGTCGTCGAAGGCAGGCGCGAGCGTGCTGCTCGTCGAGCCGGCCGGGACGCTCAGCGTCGGCGACGAGCACGACGAGGTGCCCGCCCACGTCGACGTCACGACGGGCCACCGGGCCTGACCTGCTGAGTCTTCCCTGGCAACGGCGTACTCTCGGTCCCATGAAACGGACATCGTTCGCGCAGTGGCCGTGCTCGATCGCGCGCACCATGGACCTGCTCGGGGACTGGTGGACCCCGCTGGTCCTGCGGGACGCCTTCTACGGCGTGCGCCGCTTCGACGAGTTCCAGCAGGCGCTCGGCATCGCGCGCAACACCCTCGCCGACCGGCTGAAGCGGCTGGTCGACGAGGGGCTGCTGGAGAAGGTGCCCTACCAGACCGAGCCGGTGCGGTACGACTACGTCCTCACCGAAAAGGGCCGCGACTTCTATCCGGTGCTGCTCGCGATGACCCGCTGGGGCGACAAGTGGCTCGCGGCCGAAGCCGGGCCGCCGATCACCGTGCACCACCTCACCTGCGGGCACGACACGCACGCCGAAATCGTCTGCGCGGAGTGCCGGGAGCCGCTGACGCCGGACGACACGCGGATGCGCCGCGGCCCCGGCTTCCCGCCCCGGCTGGCGCAGCGCCCGGACGTCGAGGAGCGCTTCGCCCGGCAGGAGCAGGCGTTGACAGAGTAAGTCTATCTACGCAACTATCGTGGTCAGCCGAGGAGAGAAGGGGCGACCACGATGGAGTGGACGGGTGCGCGCTACGCCGACCTGCCGACGGCCGAGGTCTCGACCTGGATCGACGCCGCGCCCGAGGACGTCTGGCCGGTCGTCTCGGACATCACGCTGATGCCGTCGCTGAGCGCGGAACTGCAGTCCGTCGAGTGGTGCGAGGTGGGCCGCACGTTCCTCGGCCGCAGCAAGCACGAGGCGTTCGGTGAGTGGGAGACCACCTCGTACGTCGTGGAATGCGAAGCGCCGCGGGTGTTCGCGTGGGCCGTGCAGGATCCCGAGGAACCCAGTGCCGTCTGGAAGTTCACCCTCGAACCCGACCACGGCGGCACGCGCCTGAGCCAGTGGATGCGGATGGGCCCCGGCCGGTCCGGGCTGTCGTTCGCCATCGACCGGATGCCGGAGAAGGAACAGAAGATCGTCTTCGTCCGCATGCGGGAGTTCGAGACGGCGATGCAGGGCAATCTCGCCGCGATCAAGGCCAGGGTCGAGAAGCGATGAAGACCGCGACCACCGTCGAGTTCTCGAAGGACACGCGCACGACGGTGGATTTCGTGCTCGAGGCGGAAAAGCTCGGCCTCGACGTCTGCTGGGTGGCCGAGGCCTGGGGCTCGGACGCGCCGTCCGCGCTCGGCTACCTCGCCGCCCGCACCGAACGGATCCGGCTCGGCTCCGGCATCATCCAGCTCGGCACGCGCACGCCGGTCGCGATCGCGCAGGCCGCGCTCACCCTCGCCGACCTGTCCGGCGGCCGGTTCGCGCTCGGCCTCGGGCCGTCGGGGCCGCAGGTCGTCGAAGGGCTGCACGGCATCCCGTTCGCGAAGCCGCTGACGCGGATGCGCGAGACCGTCGAGATCATCCGCCAGGCGTTCGCGGGGGAGAAGATCGCCTACTCGGGCCGGGCGTTCGAGATCCCGCTGCCGGGCGAAGCACGCCCGATGCGGCTGTCCACCGCACCGAACCCCGGCATCCCGATCTATCTCGCCACGCTGTCGCCGAAGCTCCTGGAGCTCACCGGCGAGGTCGCGGACGGCTGGCTGGGCACCAGCTTCGTCCCCGAAGGCGCCGACGCGTACTTCGCCCACCTCGATGCGGGCCTGGAGAAGGCGGGCCGCAAGCGTGAAGACATCGACGTCTGCCAGGGCGCGGAAGTCGCCTTCGCGGACAACGAAGACGAGCTGCGCGCCCTGGTCGGCAGCCGCAAGAAAGAACTGGCCTTCAGCCTCGGAGGGATGGGCTCGGCCACCACGAACTTCTACAACAACGCCTACAGCCGCCAAGGCTGGGCGGACGTCGCCGCCGAGGTCCGCGAGCGCTGGCAGGGCGGGGACCGCGACGGCGCCGCCGCGCTCGTCACCGACGAAATGGTGCTCGGCACGACCCTGATCGGCACCGAAGAAATGGTGCGCGAACGCCTGCGCGTCTGGCGTGACGCCGGCATCGACACCGTCCGGCTCTACCCGGCCGGCGAAACCCTGGAAGCGCGTCTCACGACGCTCGGTCGTGCATTGGAGCTGATATGACCGGCGAGTGGCAGCGCACCGCGTGCAGCCTCTGCTACCTCAACTGCGGGCTGGAGGTGCAGCTCGACGGCCGGAAGATCACCCGCGTCCGCGGCGACAAGGCGCACCCTCGCTCGGCCGGGTACCTGTGCCAGAAGGCCCAGCGCCTGACCTGGTACGGCGACCACGAAGACCGCCTGACGACCCCGCTGCGCCGTCGCCCGGACGGCACGCACGAGCCGATCGACTGGGACACCGCCCTCACCGAGATCGCGGCCAAGCTGCGCGAAATCCGGGACGCCGACACCGCGGCCGGGCGGCCCGGCTCGTTCGCCTACGTCGGTGGCGGTGGGCAGGGCAACCACTCCGGCGGCGCGTACGGCACTTCGCTGCTGAAGTGGATGAACTCGACGCGGCACTTCAACGCGTTGTCGCAGGAGAAAACCGGCGACTTCTGGGTCAACGGGCAGCTGTTCGGCTCGGCGACCGTGCACACCGCCGAGGACGTCGAGCACTGTGACCTGCTGGTGGTGCTCGGCTGCAACCCCTGGCAGGCGCACGGGTTCAGCAACGCCCGGCACGCGCTCAACACGCTCAAGAACGACCCGGACCGCCGGATGATCGTCATCGACCCCCGGCGCACCGAGACCGCGGAGCTCGCCGACCTGCACCTGCCGCTGCGCCCGGGCACCGACGCCTACCTGCTGGGCGCGATCCTGGCGCTGCTGCTCGAACGCGGTGGCGCCGACGAGGAGTTCCTCGCCGCCCGGACCGAAGGCTTCGGCGAGGTGGCCGCGGTGCTGGCGAAAGTGCCGGTGGACGAATGGATCGCGCACGCCGAAGTGTCCCGTGTGGACGTCGAGCGGGCGGTCGAGCTCATCCTCGCCGCGCGCGCCATGACCGTCCGCGTCGAGCTGGGCATCCAGCAGGGACGGCACTCGACGCTCAACAGCTACCTCGAGAAGCTGCTGTACCTGCTCACCGGGCACTTCGGCCGCCGCGGCACGAACAACCTGCACTCGTGGCTGCTGCCGCTGTGGGGCGCGACGACCGGGCAGCGTTCGGAGATCACCGGGTTCGAGTACATCGGCGGCCTGCTCCCGGCGAACACCCTCGCCGAGGAGATCCTCGGCGACCACCCGAACCGCGTCCGCGCGCTCTGGGTGGAGTCGTCGAACCCGGCGAACACCTTCGCCGGGACGCGGGACGTCGAACGCGCGGTGCGGGCGGCCGAGCTGTCCGTGGTCGTCGACGTCGCCTACACCGAGACGGCCGCGCTGGCCGACTACGTGCTGCCGGCGGCGTCCCAGCACGAGAAGTGGGAGTTCACGCTCTTCACCTTCGAGTGGCCGACGAACTACTTCCAGCTGCGGCCGCCGTTGCTGGATCCGCTGCCGGGCACGCTCGTCGAAGCCGAGATCTACGCGCGGCTGTTCGACGCCCTCGGCGTGCTGCCGCCGTCCGACGTCCTCGCTTCGCTGGCCGCCGGGCCGCGTTCGGAGCTGCAGGCGGCCCTCGGCGCCCTGGTCCAGGCGATGCCGGAACGCGCGGCGATCCTGCCGGTGCTGCTGTACCGCACGCTGGGCGCGTCGCTGCCCGGCGGCGCGGCGTCGATCGCGCCGCTGTGGGCGGGGTGCCACCGCGCGGCGAAGACGATGACCGTGCCGGTGCAGCGCGCCCTGGGCAGCTCGGCGACCGGCCCGCAGCTGGGAGAGGAACTCTTCGAACGGGTCCTGGCCGGCCCGACGCCGTTCTCGGTGCACGAACAGGACGAAGTCTGGAGCCTGCTGCGCCGCGAGCGCGTCCGGCTGGCCGTGCCGGAACTGCTGGACTGGCTGGCCGCGCTGGACCCGGCCGCCGAACGGCCCGACCCGGCGTACCCGTTTTCGCTGCTCAACGGGCAGCGGCGGGCGCACAACGCGAACCAGATCCTGCGCGACCCGCGCTGGCGCCGCACCGACCCGGACGGCGCCCTGCGTGCGCGTCCCGAAGAACTGGCGTCGATCGGCGCGGCCCCGGGCGATTGGGTGGCCGTCGTGACGGCGTCGGGGCGGGTGGTCGTGCGCGCCGAGGCCGACCCCGGGCTGCGGCCGGGCCAGCTCGCGCTGCCGCACGGCTACGGCATGGCCCACCCGGACGCCCACGGCCGCCGGGTGGTCAGCGGCCCGCGGATCAACCTGCTGACCGACCCGCTGGACCGCGACCCGATCGCCGGCACCCCGCACCACAAGGACGTTCCGGCGCGGCTGGAACCGGCGACCGAGCGGGAACGCGCGGCGGCGGAGGCGGACAGCGCCCGGGTGCGGGAAACGGTCGCAAGTGGACGGACGGGACGGCTCGCCGGTTTATAGTGGGCGCATGCGCAAGATCGTCGCGAACCTGTTCCTTTCGCTGGACGGCGTGGTCGAAGCGCCGGACAAGTGGTCGTTGCGGTACTGGAGCGACGAGATAGGCCAGGCGGTCGGCAGCGGGATGGCCGCCGCCGACGCGATGCTGCTCGGGCGCGTCACCTACGAAGGGTTCGCCGAGGCGTGGCCGGGCCGGACCGTCGAGGACGACGAAGGCGCCGAGTTCATGAACAACGTCCGCAAGTACGTGCTTTCGTCGACTTTGTCGGAAGTCACCTGGAACAATTCGACGTTGCTGACGGGTGATCCGGCCGAAGCGGTCCGCGCGTTGAAGGCCGCGCCGGGCGGCGACATCATGACCAGCGGGAGCCCGACGGCGGTGCGGTGGCTGCTGGCCGAGGGCCTGGTCGACGAGCTGAACCTGGTGCTGTACCCGGTCGTCGTGGGCCGCGGAAAGCGGTTGTTCCCCGAAGCCGGGCCGTCGTTCCCGCTGGAGCTGCAGAAGTCGGCGACGTTCGGCAACGGCGTCGTCCAGCTGACCTACGCGCCGGCGTGAGCGTCCGCTAGTTCACCTGCCTCGGCTGCCCCTGCCAGAACGGCTCCCGCAGCTTGAACTTCTGGATCTTCCCCGTCGCCGTCCGCGGCAGTTCGTCCAGGAACTCGATCCGCTTCGGGCACTTGTACCCCGCCAGGTGACCGCGGCAGTGCCGGATCAGCTCCTCCGCCGTCACGTCCCCCTCCACCACGACCAGCGCGGTCACCAGCTCGCCCCACTTCTCGTCCGGGATGCCGATCACCGCGGCCTCGCGGATCGCCGGGTGCGAGTTCAGCGCGTCCTCGACCTCGATCGACGACACGTTCTCACCGCCCGAAATGATCACGTCCTTCTTGCGGTCCGCGATCGTCAGGTAACCCTCCGAGAACGTCCCGCCGTCGCCGGTGTGGAACCAGCCGCCTTCCTGCACCCGTGCCGTCTCCGCCGGGTTCTCCCAGTAGCCGTCCAGGTTGTGGTTCGACTGCGCGAGCACCTCGCCGTCGCTGTCGACGGCGATCCGGACGCCCAGCGCCGGCGTGCCTGCGCGGCCCAGCAGCCGGGCCTGCTCGTGCGGGTCGAGGTCCGCCCACTCGCTGCGCATCCGGTTCACCGTCAGCAGCGGTGCGGTCTCGGTGAGCCCGTAGATCTGGATGAATTCCCAGCCCAGCTCGGCCCGGACCCGCTCGATCGTGCGCGTCGGCGGGGGCGCGCCGGCCACGACGATCCGGACGCGGCCGCGGCCCGGGATCTCGCCGTCCCAGGTTGCCGCGCCGTCCAGCGCCGCCGTCACGACCGCGGGCGCCGCGCACAGGATCGTCACGCCGTGCTCGTCGATCCGCCGCAGGATCTCCGTCCCGTCGACCTTCCGCAGCACGATGTGCCGCCCGCCCAGGCCGGTCACCGCGTACGGCATGCCCCAGCCGTTGCAGTGGAACATCGGCAGGGTGTGCAGCAGGACGTCGTTGTCGCTCAACGTCGTGTGCAGCCCGAACACCGCCGCGTTCAGCCAGATGTTGCGGTGGGTGAGCTGCACGCCCTTCGGCCGGGCGGTCGTCCCGGACGTGTAGTTGATCGTCGCCGTGGCCGACTCGTCGCCGTCCCACGGCCGGGGTGTGCCGTCGCCGCCCCAGATGGCCTCGTCGTCGCGGCCGAGGACGAAGACGTGCTTCGCCGTCACCGTGTCCAGCAGGTGCTCCAGCTCGGGGTCGACGATCAGCACCTCCGCACCGGAGTGCTCCACTATGTACTTGACCTCGGCCGCGGCGAGCCGGAAGTTCACCGGCACCAGGATCCGGCCCCAGGCCGACACGCCGAAGAACGACACGAGCAGCCGCGCGGCGTTGTGCGACACCATCGCGACGCGCCCGCCGGCCGGCACGCCCAGCGCGTCGAGGTTGGCGGCCTGCGCGCGGGCCCGGCGCGCCACCTCGCGGTAGGTGAGCGAACCCCAGCTCGGCGCGGGCTGGTCCGGCTCGTCGACCACCGCGACGCGGTCCGGGTACACCGTTTCCGCGCGGTCGAGGAAGTCCCGCACACCCAGATCGAAGAACATCCCCCGATGATGACTCTTCCCAGGTGCTCGCACCAGTCCGATGTGGTTCGCTGGACCGCGATGGACTTCGACACGGTGGCCGGCGAGCTCTACGGGGGCGACCTCGCGGAGTTCGTCAGCGCGCGCAACAAGGCGGCGAAGGCCGCGAAGGCCGAAGGGGACCCGGAGCTCGCGAAGCGGATCCAGCAGCTGCGGAAGCCGACCACGGCCGCGGCGATCGTCAACGGCCTGTCCCGGGACGACCCGGACGAGCTGCGGGAACTGGCCGCGCTCGGCGACGAGCTGCGTGACGCGCACACGCGCCTGGCCGGCGACGAGCTGCGCGCCCTGACCCGCCGCCGCGGCGAGCTGGTGCGGCGGATCCTGCACGGGCTGCCGCCGATGAGCGACCCGGTGTCCCGCGAGGTCGAGGCGACCCTGGAAGCCGTCGCGGCCGACCCGGACACCGCCGCGCTCGCGCTGGCCGGCCGGCTGACCTCGGTGGCGCACCAGGACACCGACCAGTGGTTCAGCCTCGCCGCGAGCGTCCCGCCCGCCACCGGGAAGCGTCCGAAGAAGCTGGTGGACAAGGCCGAACCGGCCGAGCCGAAGCGGGACCACCGGCGCGAGGAAGCGGAGCGGGCGAAGGCCCGTGCCGAACGTGACCGCCTGCGCAAGGAAGCCGCCGAACGGGCGAAAGAGCGGGCGACGGCCGAGCGTGACCTCGTCCGCACCGAGCGCGCGGCCGAGCAGGCCACCGCCCGCGTCGAAGAGCTGCGTGAGCGGCTGGCCGAAGCCGAGGAACGCGCCGAGCGCGCGACGGCGGAGCTGGAGACGGCGAAGGCGGCCTTCGACGAGGCCGACGCCGCCGCCCGGAAAGCCGCCGACGCCGCCGGCTGAGCTATCCGGTTGAGGGATGGCCCGCCTCCGGCCCGGGTTGGTAACGTGCAAGGGCGCCCCGGATGGGCCGACACACGGAGGTAGTGGCTAACCAGCCCCCTTGAGATCGACACGGTCCGCCTTTCCCGGGCGGAGCTGTGCCTTCGTGTCGGCTCTCGGCCTCCGGTGACTCCGTCATCGGAAAGGAACACCCAGCTTGATCACGCTCACCACCACCGGCGCCCGCACGGGCCGGAAGCACCGGGTTCCGTTGGGCGCCTTGGACATCGACGGCCGGCTGGTCGTCGTCGCGTCCGCGATGGGCGCGCCGAAGCACCCCGCCTGGTACCACAACATCCGGCAGAATCCCCTGGTCACGGTGGAAACCGGGACCGAGACGTTCGACGCGATGGCCGCCCTCCCGCCGGACCGCGACGAGCTGTTCGCCAAGGTCGTCGCGCAGGAGCCGGGGTTCGCGGCCTACCAGGCGCGAACGACCCGGATCCTGCCCGTCGTCGAGCTGCACCGGTTCGACCCGGCGCGCCGCATGGGCGAGTGGGTCGTCGAGGTGCACGACTGGCTGCGTGCCGAGCTGAAGGAGATGCGCGCCGAGCTGGACTGCGGCACCCCGCGGCGGCTGAGCACGCGGTGCGCCGGGTTCTGCACCGCCCTGACCAAGCACCACACCGGGGAAGGTGCGAACCTGTTTCCCCTGCTGGCCGAGCGGTTCCCCGCTCTGGCGCCGACGCTGGCGAAGCTCGACGAGGAACACGTCGTCGTGGCCAAGCTGCAGGAGGACATCCAGCGGCTGGTGGACGAGGAGACCGACCCCGTCAAGCTGCGCGCCGAGTTCGACCGGCTCCGGTCCGAACTGGACAGTCACTTCGACTACGAGGAACGCACGCTCGTCGCCGCGCTCAACGCCCTGCTGCCCGCGCCGGGCTGATCAGCACAGGATTCCGGCCAGCCGCCGCTGGTTCTCCAGCTCCACCTCGGGGGACGGGCCGAGCACCTGGACGGCCACGTGGTCGGCCCCGGCGTCCACATGGGACCGGAGGCCCTTGGCGACGGTTTCGGCGGTGCCGTGCAGGACGAGGTCGTCGATCAGGCGGTCGCTGCCGCCGCCGGCGACGTCGGCCTCGGTGTATCCGTGGCGCAGCAGGTTGTTCACGTAGTTGCTCAGCTCCAGGTAGGGGGTCCGGACGTACGGGCGGCCGATGGCGCGCGCGGCCGCCGGGTCCTCGTCCAGGACGACTTTCTGTTCCGGCGCCAGCAGCTTGCCCGCGCCCAGGATCGTCCGTGCGTGCCGCGTGTGCCCGGCCGGCACGAGGTACGGGTGCGCGCCCGCGGTGCGCTCGGCGGCCAGCTTCAGCACGCGGTCGCCGAGCGCGGCGAGGACCCGGGCCTCGGCCGGGACGCCGGCCGCGTCGAGCCGGTCGAGGTAATCGACGATCTTGGCGTACGGGCTGCGGTATTCGGTGACGGCCTCGGGGTGCCCGACGCCGATGCCGAGCAGCAAGCGCTTTCCGTACCGGCCCGCGAGCCGGTGGTAGGACTCCGCGAGGGTTTCCGGCTCGTCGACCCACACGTTGACGATCGCCGTCGCCACGGTGATCCGCTCGGTCGAGGCGAGGACGTCCTCGACGAGCGCGAGGTCGCCGACGGAGTTGCGGCCGGTGCCGAGCCAGACCGCGCCGTAGCCGAGCGCGTCCGCCGCGACCGCCTGCTCCTTGCGGGTTGTGTCGTCGCGGTGCGGGGCCAGGAACAGGCCGAACTGGTTCACTACATTTGTCATAGAGCTCAATGTAGCAAATGTAGCGACGGCTGTCAGGCGGCCAGCCGGTGCAGCCACTCCCGCAGCATCTGGCGCTCGGTGGTGGTCAGGGCGTCGGTGTCGTGCTCGAGGGCAGTCGACAAAGCGACAGCGAGGGCGCCGACGGACGACCCTTCCGCGGGCCGGTCGGCGAGCAGCCCGGCCAGCACGGATTCCCTGACCTGCGTGGACATCGCGAGGTCGCGCCGGTCTTCCGGCTGGGCGATCAGGCTGAGCGTGACACCGCTGTTGGCCGCCGCGAACTGGCGCGCGGCCTCCGCCGCGTCGACGCGCAGGCGGCCGTCACGCGCCAGCGGCGTGAACAGCTCAAGCAGCATCGCTTCGGCGCTCGAGGTGAGGTTGCAGGGCACGCCAGGCTCGATCTGGCCGTAGAGCAGCACGTAGAACGCCGGGTGTTCCAAGCCGTATTCGACGTGCCGGTCCCAGCCCGCCCGGATCCGGTCGACCGGATCGCCGTCCGGCGACGGCACCTGGACGTACTGGGTGAAGCCGTAGTTGACGACCGCGTCGAGCAGGCCCTGCTTGCTGCCGAAATGGTGGTAGAGCGTGGGGGCCTGGACGCCGGCGCGCTCGCAGATCGCCCGCGTCGACACCGGGCCGTCGCCGGCCTCGTGCAGGAGCTGACCGGCGGCCAGCAGCAGGCGGTCGCGGGTACTGGTGGCGTTGCTCGATCGTCCGGCCATGTAGCAATTGTAACGCCCGGTTATAGCGCCCGGCGCAGCCGCAGCTGGATGCGCCGGAGCCCGGCGAAGGCGGCCAGCACCTGCGGGTCCGTCGTGGCCGCGGCCGGGCGCACCGACCGGTAGCCGTCCACGAGCGCCTCCCGCAGCTCGTCGCGCTGGGGCAAGTGCGCGAGCGCGGCGGAGGCGACGGCGAGGTCGTAGGCGTAGTGCCCGTAACCGCAGTCGTCGAAGTCGATCACCCGCACCCGGCCGCGGTCGAACAGGTAGTTGTCCTGCCGCAGGTCGCCGTGCACCAGGCCGAAGACGTCGGCGCCGTACCCCAGCTCGGCCCGCACCGCGCGGACCCGCGCCACCGCCTCACGGACCGTTTCGTCCCCGCCGGCCGCGGCGACGGCCCGCTCGACGACCGCCGCGGAGAAGCCGTCCACCTGCGTGCGCCCGAACTCGGTCAGGTCGTCGACGCGGCCGCGGTCGAGGCCGTTCATCCGCGCGCCGTGCAGGTGCAGCCGCGCGGTGAACGCGCCGACCGCGTACAGCTGCGGCGCGCCGAGCCGCTCGTCGGCGAACCGGCCGTCGACCCACTGGTACAGCACGCAGGTGCGGGGCTCGGGCACCGCCGGGTCGGCGACCACAGTGGCCAGCTCCCGCGCACGCGTCGGCACCGGCCGCGGGACGACGAGGTCGGTTTCGCGGCCCAGCGTGGCGAGCCAGGCCATCTCGGCACGTACCTGCGCGACGCCCGGGCCGTCCGGCCGCTGCACCCGCAGCACGTACCGGTGCCCGTCCGAGCCGTCGATGCGGAAGGACGTGTTGAGCCCGTGCGCCAACGGGGTCAGGCGCGCCACCGGCACGGCGTAGGCCGTCAACGCCGCTTCGGCGAGGCGGCGCAGGCGTCGCGTGCGGCCGGCGCGGTCCAGTTCGGCGAACGGCCGGGTGTTCGCCTGGAAGTCGGCCATCGCCCAGGTGCTCAGCTGATCGACCGTTCCGGCTCGCGGGCGTGCGAGACGAGCTCGATCGCCGGCGTCGAGTGCTGTCCGCCGCCGGGCCGCTCCACCCCGCGCAGTCCCTCGACCAGCCGCTCGACCGCGACGAAGTCGACGAACGACTCGTCGATCACCACCAGGTCGAGGTCCTCGAGGGCGTCCATGAACCGGATCGCCTCGCGGCGCGGCAGGTACCCGCCGTCGGGGTTGTCCGGGTTGCGCAGCACCGCGACCCGGGAGCCGCGGCGCTTGATGAAGTCGACGTACTCGTCGATGTGGGGCTCGAAGAGCCGCAGCACGCTCGCCAGCTGCGCGGTGATCGCCGCGGCGTCGCTCGGGAAAAGGCCGCTGGTGGTCATGCCGTGCCGCACGCGTGGTCTCCGTCCGCCGCTTACCGGCCCCTTGCCTTCCCGTGGGGGACACGTACGAATCGGGCGGCCGGTTCAATGCCCGACAACGCGTAGCCGCCGGTGCCCGCCAATGCGATGGCGGCGAGCGCGGACAACGCCGTGAGCGGCAGCGGCGCGGCGAGCGGGTCGATTCCGGTGAAGGACTCGAGGCCGATGACGGCGGTGAGCACGGCGTCGGCGGCGACCGCGGTGGTGACGACACGCATCCGGTGCGCCTCGGGCGAGCGGGTGAAGCGCAGGAGCCAGGCCAGTGCGGGCAGCACGAGGATCGCGTGCATGGCCACCGCGTGCAGGGGTTTCAGCGAGCCGGCGGTCGTGTAGGCCAGTTCCGGATCGCCGCCGCGGGCCGCGACGACACCGCGGCCGATCATCACCGCGCCGGTGGCCAGCGCGACCAGCAGCACGACCAGGCCGGCGCGGATGGCCAGGCGCAGGCTCGGCGCGTCCGGGCCGGGCTCCACGAGCGCGGCCGCCGTGAAGCCGATGACGGTCACGATGATCACCCCGCCACCCGCGGCGAGCGTCATCGAAACGGCTGTGTCGAACGGCGTTTCGAAGTCGAAGTGCGACGGCACCCCGCGCCACGCCTGCATGCTGACCAGCACGACTTCGGCGACGCTCGCCGCCGTGAACGCGCCGAGGAGTGCGCTGCGGATTCGCGGGCGGACGGTGAGGAACGACGTCGCCCAGGCGACCGAGGCGAGCGTCAGCCCGAAGGAGAGGCCGAACGTGACGGCCTTGCGCAGCGACAGCGGGCCGAGCCACGAGCCCCCGGTCGCGATGAGCACGAGCGCGTGCGCGAGGCCGCCGGCGAACAGGACCGCGCCGACGGCGTAGGCGACGCGCTCGGCTCTCCGTCCGTCGTGCCAAATCCGGATCAAAGGGTTCATATCCGCCAGTTTCGCCCGTTGCAGCGGTCGCCGCGTCGGCCCGGCGGCGACACCGCGACGTACGACGAGAGGCGTACGGCAATCGGTGAGTATGTCGAGAAAGCAGTCGTAAAGGAACGGGAATTTTCTTGACGAAATTTTGGCGGCACGCGTGTTCGGAGCCACTCGCCAGGCGGATGCGTTCCGGTCGGCGGCGTTCTACCCTGCAATCATGTACATCGCACTCTTGACCTACACGGCGCCCGAAACAGAAGTCGACTACGCACTTCCGGACCATTCGGACTGGTTGCGCAAACAATTCACGAAGGGACTTTTCCTGGTTTCCGGAAAGGGCAACGGCGCGGCCGACCAGGTGATACTGACGCGGTCGGTGCTGCGCGGCAAGCTCGACGCCGTGCTCGCCAGCGACCCGTTCGTCGTCCGGCGGCTCGCCCGCTACGAAGTCATCGAGTTCACCGCCACCCGTACTGCGCAGGAGCTGCTGGCGATCAACGAGGCCATCGCCTCCTGACCAGTCCCGGAAGTCACGGCCGTCACTGTCGGGTGGCCCGGCGACGATGCCCCGCCACCTGACGGCGAAGAAAGCTCGCCCGCTGCGTCTCGCTTATGATCGCGAAGACGTCCAGCAGGGAGAGTGCGATGAAAACCCCCGACCTCGTCTTCCGGGGCCGCCGGTTGAGCAGTGACCGCGCGCTGGTGCTGGCCGCCGTCGAGGCGCTCCCCGCGGCCCGGGACGCCACCCGCGCCGCCGTCGCCGACGGCGCCGACCTCGTGAGTTTCGCCGGGCCCGGCGCCGAATCCCTGGTCGCGTGGGCGCGTGAGACGTTTCCCGGCCTTGTCGTGGGGGCCGAAACCGCGGACCCTGCGGTGGCCGTTGCCTGCTGCGAAGCGGGCGCCGACCTGCTCGTGGCCCGCGCGGACCTGTCGGAGGTCGCGGCCCGGTTCGGCACCGGTTACGCCGCGGCGTCGGTGCCGTCCGGTTTGCCTGCTTCGGGTGTCGTCGTGGACATCGGGGAGTTCCGCACGCCGCTGCCGGACCGGCCCGTGCTGGCCGGCGTGCCGCGCGATGGGACACCGGCGGGCCTGGCGCTGGCGGCGCTGGCGGCGTCGGCGGGGGTGGCGATCCTGCGCACGAGGCACGTGCGCGAGGTGCGCCAGGTGGCCGAGATGGCGGCGAGCATCGCGGGCACCCGCCCGCCGGCGAAGGCGGTCCGGTGGGAGTGATCCGGCAGGTCTGGCCGTCGCCGCGCGACCTTTCCGGCGACGATCTCGAGCAGCTGTACCGCTACCCGGCGCACCCCCGCTGGCTGGCGGTGAACTTCGTGTCGAGCGCGGACGGCGCGATCACGGTGGAGGGCCGGTCGGGAGGCCTGTCGACGCCGGCGGACCGGATCGTCTACCGCCTCGGCAACGACCTCGCCGACGTGGTCCTCGTGGGCGCGGGAACGGCCATGGCGGAGGGCTTCGAGGGCATGCGCCCCGACGCCGCCACGGCGGACCGCCGCCGCCGGTTCGGGCTGGCCCCGATCGCGCCGGTGGCGGTGGTGACGACGGGCCGTTCCCTGCCACCGGCCGCCCCGGTGATCACCAGGGCGGCGGTCCCGACCATCGTGTTCACCTGCGAGGCGGCGCCTCCGGCGTTGCGCGAGGCGTGGGCGTCGAACGGCGCCCGGGTGTTCGTCGTGGGCGCGGCGGAGGTGCCGGCCGGGGAAGTGGTGTCGACGCTGGTGTCGGAGGGCCTGGGCCGCATCGACTGCGAGGGCGGGCCGAGGTTGTTCGGTTCGCTGATCGAGGCGGGCGTGGTCGACGAGTTCCGGTTGACGGTGGCGCCGTTCCTGGTGGCGGGAAGGGCCGACCGCGCCGCGGTGGGGCCGGCGATCGACCCGGCGGAGCTGCGGCTGGCTTCGGTGCTCACGGACGGCGCGAGCGTCTTGCTGCGGTACCTGGCTGGCGGCACCGAGGACGACCGCGGCGCATAGGGCTGGTGTGGGCCGCGCGAACTCGGCCCGGCTGCCGGCGCACCCGGCGACGGCTGCCGTGCCCCGGTTTTGTCGGTCCCTTCCGGTAGTGTGGAAATCGGGGGCTCCCTCGCGCGATCCCTCTTGTGCCACAAGGGAAACTCGGTTCTCCGCGCCCGCCACAGTTCACCCGGTCCAGCGATGATGTTCGAACCTTTGTTCGGGTACCGTCGAAGACATGACCGCCACCCGAAGACCCGTGCAGCGCCCGGAACCGGTGCTGCATCAAGGAAACCCCCTACCGATCGAGCAGCCGCCGGAAGTGGTCCGGCAAGGGCAGTTCCCGCGCCTCCGCCCGCGTCAGCCACGCGAAGTCGTCGTGCTCCTCAGGGTTGAGCACGACCTCGCCGGCGCCGTCTTCTTCCACCGTGTAAACGAAAGCGTGGATCCGCAGGGCCCGGCCCGCGACGTCCGGCCACGCGTCGCGAGCCAGCTCGCCCGTGACGCGGACCGCCAGCCCGGTCTCCTCCGCCGCCTCGCGCACCGCGGTGGCTTCGTGCGGCTCGCCCGGCTCGGCCGTCCCGCCGGGCAGTTCCCAGCGGCCGGCGAGGAACACCCCGGGGCTCCGGCGGAGGAACAGCACCCGGTCGCCGCGGGCGATCCAGCAGTAGGCCAGGTGCTTGTGCGCGAGCTCCGTCATGCGCGCGATTCTCGCTCAGTTGGTCTTGGACGTCGGCAGGTGGGCGCCGAGGTACCCGACGTACACCGTGCCGGTCCGGTCGGTGTCGTCGAGGAAGTGCAGCCGCGGCGCCGGCGACTTGAACCGCTCCAGAGCGATGTGGGCGCCGAAGTAGTCGCGGCCCGCCGGGTTCGTCCGGGGGTCGACGCGGAACGTGCGGGCTTGGCGGAGCCGCTCGTTCGTCGTCACGGTGTCCGACTCGGCCAGGGCGATGATGTTGGCGCTGATGAGCGAACCCGGCTGGCCGGTGCGGGCGAACGCGAGCACGTCCGAGAGCTCGGGGCCGGGGTCCTGGCCCGCCTCCAGCAGCGACGTCCGGGCGCCCGCGTAGGCGTCGAGGGTGCGGAGCGCGTCCCACGCCTTGCGGCGCCAGGCGGCGGCTTTCGGGTGGTGGTCGAGGATCGCGGCCGGCGCCGGTTCGGCCGTGATGGCGAGGTGCTTGAGCGACGCCGACGCGGCGCCGATCAGCTCGCCGAAACTGGGGAACTCCTCCGGCGGCCGCTCGGCGGCGGCGACCTCGTCGTCGGCGTCGTGGTGGCGGGCGAGCCGGCCGGCCAGCAGGCCGTTGACGCGCCGGAGCTCGTCGCGCTCGGCCTCGGTCTCTTCGAAGGCGCGGGCGTAGTCGTCCACTTCCGCCTGCAGTTGCGCGAGCTGCTTCCGCAGGCAAGCGACGTCGGTCGCGCACACGTCTTCGAGGCGGCGGCGGAGCTTCTTCGCCTCACCGGCGTGCCGGTCCCGTTCCTCGGCGTGCGCCTTGGCCTTCTTCCGCAGGATCGTGATCACGCCGCGCGCCTCGGCCAGTTCCCGTTCGGCACGGCCGAGTTTCCCGACCAGTTCGGCGTCGGGCTCGCGCTCCGGCGACGCGAAGGGATCCGTGGCGTACCAGTCCCGCACGCTCGGCACCTCGGCCCACTCCTCGGGCAGCGGCGTCCGGCCGCGGGCCTGGATGAGCCGCGTGATCGCGTCCTCGAGTGCCTCACCGGAGACCGGGCTGGCGGCTTCGACGAAATCCGGGATCTGGTCGCACGGGGGCACGTAGAGCCGCGCGCCCTGCGGCAGGGCGCAGCCCAGCGGAAGGTGCCGGTTGAGGGTGTGGCGGAAGCGGTCGTCGACGTCGAAGACGTTGACCAGCCCCGGCCAGCCTTCCACCGGCACGGTCGGCGGCTCGGTGAGCACCAGCACGGCCGACGAGCGCCACGGGGCCACCAGCGCCTCGCCCAGCAGGTCGGCCAGGTGGTCGCATTCCTTGCGCGACCACCCGCGCATCGCCAGCACCGGCGTTTCGATGGGGATTTCGTCGCTGCCGCTGGCCCCCAGCTCTTCCAGCCCGATCCGCTGCGCGGGCGCAACGTGGCAGCTGCGCCACGGCCGCGTACAAGCCGCGGCCAGCAACCACGTCACCCGGTCCTCGCCGGCCCGGTAGCACAGCGAAAGCAATACCTGAACGGAGTAGCGCCCTTCGCCGCCCTCGTACGCGAACTTCAGGTCACACCGGCGCGAACCCCCATCCCCGGACGACCCGAGATCGGCCACGGTGTAGTCGTCGTGCTGCCGCTGACGGCTGATCAGCCTGCTGCGCAAGGCGTCCAGGGGGCGTTTCCCCTCGGTGGGGACCAGTCCGTGGTGCCAGATCCGGTGCACCCCCACAGGACTCAACTCCGTTCGCCGGAAACAGGACCTCGACCGAACATAGCGGATCCTGTGACCGTCCGAACGCGGGGCGTCACCCTGTCCCCATCCAGAGGCAGAAGAAGTACCCGACCGCACCAAGACAGCCGCGGCCGTCAACCTGCCGCCAGGAGCCGCCGCCCACTGCGCCCGCCGCCGCAGCAGCCTCCAAACCGTCGATGTCGAGGTGCACCTGCGTCTGCTGGGCGTCGGCAGGCGCGGCCGTCCCCCTGCGGCCGGAAAGTCGGCGGCGACCGCGCCCGCCCCTGTCGCAGCCTGGGGTCCGTCGATGTCGAGGTGCAGCTGCGCCTGCTGGGGGCTCGGCGGACGCGGACGTCATCTTGCGGCTGGAAGCCGGCGCCCACTGCGCCGGCCGCGGTCGCCGCCGCCGGCGTCGAGGTGCAGCGGCGTCTGCTGGGCTCCGGTGGTCGTGGGTGTCAGCCGGTTCGTTTCCAGAGGCAGAACGGGTGTCCGGCCGGGTCGAAGCAGACGCGGACGTCGTCCTCCGGCTGGAAGTCGGCGACCACTGCGCCCGCCGCCGTCGCCGCCTCGGTCGCGGCCTGGAGATCGTCGACCTCGATGTCGAGATGCAGCTGCATCTGCTGGGCACCGTCGACCGGCGGCCATACCGGCGGAACGTGCCCGGTCTCCAGCTGGAACGACAGCCCCGCGCTGCCATCGTCCGGGCGCAGCGTCACCCACTCCGGTTCATCGGTGCGGATCGGCCAGCCAAGCAGCTTCGAGTAGAACTCGGCGAGCGCGCGCGGTTCCGGCGCGCCGAGGACGGTGGAGGTCAGCTTCATGATCGGACTGGTACCCGCGAGGCGGGTTCTCTACCGCGGTCCGGAGGTGCCGTCGCCGCAGTAGCCAACCGGCGGCCCCGACAACGCGATCGCCAGACCCGCCGAAGTGGGGTGGCCGGCATCGGACTCAGGTCCCCCAAACGGGGAACATCCCACCCGGCCGCACGTCACGAACCACCGGCAAGCTTGCACTACCAGGCGGCACGGGGCACCGGGCCGCCGCACGCAATGCCTGATCGCGTCATGCCGGGGCGCTCAGCAGCCCGGCTCCAGTACCTGGCCGCTGGGAGTGCGGGATACCGCGCGGCCCGCCGGTGATGCCTGGCCCGGCGCAGAACACCGGCCGCCCGACCGCAATGCCTGGCAGCGCAGCCCAGAACCCCGGCCACCGAACCCGCGGAATACCTCACCACCCGGGCGGTTGGATCCTGGCGCAGGCGTTGAGATCACTGAGGGAGCCGCCATGTCGTCCGAACACATCCACGGAACCGTCGCCGACGGCTACGAAGCCGTCCGCACGGAGTTCGCCGCCGTCGCCGCCGACGAAGGGGGCGACTACGCCGCCCAGCTCGTCGCGCACGTCGACGGTGAACGCGTTGTCGACCTCTGGACCGGCCCCGAAATCACCGGTGACTCCCTGACCGGCGTGTTCTCCTCGACCAAGGGCGCCGCACACCTGGTCGTCGCGCTGCTCGTCCAAGACGGTCTGCTGGACCTCGACGAGCGGGTGGCGCACTACTGGCCGGAGTTCGGCGCCGCGGGCAAGGACCGGATCACGCTCCGGGAGCTGCTCGCGCACCGCGCCGGCGTCGTCGGTGCGGATGGAGGTTTCACGGCCGAAGAGATCGCGGATGACCGGATCATCGCCGAGCGGCTCGCTCCGCAGCGGCCGTACTGGCGGCCCGGCACCGCGTTCGGCTACCACGCGCTGGTGATCGGCGCGCTGACCGGAGAGGTCGTCCGGCGCGTCACCGGCCGCAGCATCCAGGAGCACTACGAAGAACGCGTCCGGAAGCCGTTCGGCCTGGACTTCCACCTGGGGCTGCCCGAGGAACTGGAGCCGCGGTTCCTGACCACGCAGCCGATGCTGCCGACGCCGGAGCAGCTGGCGGAGCTCGAAGCGAACGCGACCGGGCCGGACAGCATCACCGGCATCGCCTTCAATCGGAACCACCCGAAAGGCCCGGAACTCTGGGAACTGCCGAACATCAAGCTGGTCCGGCAGCTGAGCCCGGCTTCCGTGGGCGGTGTCGCGTCGGCGCGGGGGCTCGCCGGCATGTACGCGGCCGCGATCAGCGGCCCCGAACCGCTCCTGCGGCCGGAAACCGCTGCGGAATTCGCACAGATTCACTCCATCGGCGACGACCTGTCCACCCGGAACCACAACGCGTTCGGCCTCGGCTTCGCGATCGTGTCGGACGACTACCCCGTGCTGGGCCAGGGCGCGTTCGGCCACAGCGGCGCGGCCGGCTCGCAGGCGTTCGCCGACCCGCGCAGCGGGCTCGCCTACGGCTACAACCGCCGCCGGTTCGCCTTCCCGGGCGGCGCCGCTCCGGAGAACGCCCGGCTGGTCCGCGCGGTGCACGCGGCCGCGACGGCCTAGCCGCCGCCGGAGTCCACTCGGCGGCAGCCCGAGGACCATCCACAGTGGACGGCGCGGTCACGGTCCGTGGCCGGAGCAACACGTCCCTGCGGGTGGCCCCGCCGGGGGCGCGGTGCACGTCCGGAGTGGACGTCGTTACAGACTTCACCCGTTAGGACGTTCCCGTCCCGACATCCCGCCTGCTCACGGGGCCTGGTCTGACTTTCCGTAGCGAAAACTCTCCCGATCATTGCTCCGATGTGAAACTATTGGGCCGTTCGCGGGGAGAGGGCCTCGCGATGGGGGACTCACCGTCACGGCAGCGTCCCCATGCAGATCCCCAGGGGAGAGGAGATCGACCATGTCGACGCCCACGGATGTCAAGCCCGGCGAAGCTCCGGAGCCGGTCGAGGAGCCGGCCGAGCCGACCCAGCAGCCGCTCGTGCAGTGGACGGACGCGGACGGCAAGGTCCACGTCGACCACCCGGTCCACACCGAGTGCGCGAACGGCTGCTACCAGGGTGTCACGCCCTGAGCCAGGCCTCGTCGAGGCAAGCCCGCCTGCTGATCTACCGGTAGGCGGGCTTCTTTTTGCCGAAGCCTGTGCTGTCATAGGTGAGTGCCCGTGATTGACCTGGACCCCTCCGAGGTGATCGAGAGGGTTCGATCCCTGCAGAAGGACGCCGCCGATGCTTCGTGCGTCGCGCGGTACCACCTGAGCCTCCGGCTGCTGCGCCGCGGGATGAGCCTGCTGGATTCCGTGCACCCCGTGCCGGCGGAGCACCGCACCGACTGGCTGGTGACGCGCATCCGGCTGGCCAGCACCATGACGGCGGTCTCCTCGGAGATCTCCAACGACCTGGCCGCCGGGCTGGCGGGCCTGGACGACGTCCGGCTGCTGATCAACGCCGTGGAGGACCCCGTCCTGCGGGCCGAGCTCAACGGCTCGCTCAACCACAACTACGCGATGCGGCTGATGGGGGTCGGGCGCAACGACGAGAGCCTCGCTTCGTTCGACCAGGCGGTCGAGCACCACGAGTACCGCCTGGCCCACGGCACCGATCCCGAGTCGCGGATGAGCGCCTTCACGTTGACGCTGGCGTCGCGCGCCTGGGTGCACATCCGGCTGGGCAACGTGCGCGAAGCCCAGGCGGACCTGACCCGCTCCCTCGAACTCGCCGAGAAGTACGAGCTGCGCGGCAACGCGGCCAGCACCCGGCGGACGCTGGGCACGCTCGCCCTGCGGATGGGGGACGTCCCCGAAGCCCTGCGCCTCTACGACGAGTGCGAGCGCAGCTACCGCGCGCTCGACATGGAGATCCCGTCGAGCCTGCGGCTCGCGCAGGCCGAGGCCCTGCTCGCGGCCGGCCTCGCGGACGAGGCCGGGGCCCACCTGGACGAGATCCTGCCGGTCATGGTCGAGGAGCAGAGCGTCAGCCGCGAACTGGCGCTGGCGGAGCTCTACCGCGCCTCGGCCGCCCTGATGGGCGACGACGTCGAGCTCGCCAGGGAAATGGCCTACTCGGCGCGACGCCGGATGCTCAAGGTCGGGTGCCTGACCTGCACGGCCAACGCCACCCTGATGGGCCTGAAGGCCGACGCGCGCGACGCACTGGAGACCGGTGACGTGCCCGCGAGCCTGCCGACGCGGGCGCTGCGCCAGGCCGAGAAGATGCCGGCCCCGCAGCTCACCGACCAGGCCGCGACCGCCCGCATGCTCGCCGTCCGGCTGGACATCCGCCGCGGGAACCTCAAGCGGGCCGTCGAGACCCTCCAGCTGGTGCCGCGGCCCGGGCAGCTCACCCCCATCGACTACCGGATGCTGCGGCGGCTCTGCCGCGCCGAACTCGCCGTCGCCCAGGGGGACCGGGCCAAGGCGCTCACCGAGATCCGGTCGGGGCTCACCGAACTGGACGCCGTCCGGGACCGGATGGGCGGGCTGGACCTGGTCTCCGGGACCGCGCTGCACGGGCAGGAGCTCGCCGACCTCGCCGTCAAGCTCGTGCTCGAACGCAACGACGCCCGCCGCCTGTTCGTCTGGCTCGAACGGACGCGGGCCCAGACCTACCGCTACGAACCGCTCTCGGCCGGCACCGATCCCGAGCTCGCCGCGCGCGTCGCCGAGGTGCGCGGGCTCGGGCAGGCCATCCAGGAGGCCCAGCACGACGGGCACCCCATCGCCGGCCTGCGGGCGAAGTACAACGAACGGCTGCGGGAGGCCCAGCGGCTCGGCTGGCACACCGGGCGGTGGGGGCGGCCGCGTCCCGTCGCGGGGCTCGCCGAGGTCGCCGGGCGGCTCGGGGACCGGGCCATGGTCAGCTTCGCCGCTTCCGGGGACGAGCTCGTCGCCGTCGTCGTCGCCGGGGGTGAGTGCCGGCTCGTGCGGCTCGGGTCCGCCGGGGCCGCCGCGGAGTCCGCGCGCGTGCTGAACGTCGACCTCGACGCCCTCGCGCCCGACAACCTGCCCGAGCGGCTCGCCGAGGTCGTCATGGCTTCGGCGCACAAGCAGGCCGACAAGCTCGACGCGCAGCTCGTCCAGCCCCTGGCCGGCCTCATCGGCGACCGCGAGCTGGTCATCGTCCCGACCGGCCCGCTCTACGCCGTGCCGTGGGGCGTGCTGCCGGGCCTGCGGGGGCGGCCGACCGTCGTCGCGCCGTCGGCGACCGCGTGGCTCGCCGCCGAGCTGACCCGGTCGTCACGCGCCCGCAAGATCCTACTGGTTCGCGGGCCGGGGCTGGCCGGTGCCCGTGGTGAGCTCGAAAAGCTGACCACGCACTACCGCACCGCGACGACGATGACCGGCGCGAAGGCCACCGTGAAGTCCGTCCTGCGCGCGATGGACGGCGCGAAGCTCGCGCACTTCGCCGCGCACGGCGCGCACGAACCGGAGAACGCGTTGTTCTCCCGGCTCGAGCTGGCCGACGGCGCTCTGTTCGGCCACGAGATGGCCGGGCTGCGGCAGCCGCCGCGGCAGGTGGTGTTCGCCGCGTGCGAGCTGGCGATGAACCGGATCCGGCCCGGCGACGAAGCCCTCGGCTTCGCCAGCGCGCTGCTGGCCAGCGGCTCCCGGACGGTGATCGCGCCGCTGTCCCGCGTCGGCGACCTCGCTTCGGCGGCCGCGATGGACGACTACTACCGCGCGCTGGCCGTCCGGGACAGCCCGGCGCTGGCGCTGGCCGACGCCATCGCCGTCGACCCGTTCCGCCGCCCGTTCGTCTGCCTCGGCGCCGGCTAGGACTCCCGCGCCGGCGGCGACCAGACCAGCCGCGGGTCGGTCTGGACGAAGCTGCCGAGCAGGTGGTCGATCCGGGTCAGCACGTCGAGGTCGAGCCGGACGCCGGCGGCCTTGGCGTTCTCCGTGACCTGTTCGGGCGTGCTCGCGCCGGCCACCGCCGAGGCGACCGTCTCGTGCTGCAACGTCCACGCCAGCGCGAGCTGCGCCATCGTCAGGCCGGCGTCGTCCGCGACGCCGCGCAGCAGCTCCACCCGTTCCAGCAGGTCCGGCAGGAGCACCGGCCGGGCGTGCGGGTGCGTGGCGGCCCGCGAACCCGCCGGGATCCGCCCGCCGCGGTACTTGCCGGTCAGCACGCCCTGGGCGAGCGGCACCGACGCGAACTGCCCCACGCCGATCCGCGTGCCCACCGGCATCACCTGGGCCTCGGGCACCCGCCACAGCATCGAGTAGTGCGGCTGGTTGGCGATCAGCGGCACGTCGTACCGCTGCGCCGCCTCGTGCGCCTGGAGCAGCTGCTCGGCCGTCCACTCCGACGTCCCGGCGTACCGGATCTTCCCCTGGCGCACCAGGTCCGAGAGCGCGAGGAACGTCTCCGCGACCGGCGTCCGGTAATCGAATCGCAGCAACTGGTAGACGTCGACGTGGTCGGTGCGCAGGCGGCGCAGCGAGCCTTCGAGGGACGCGATCACGTGCTTGCGGCTCAGCCCCGCGTCGTTCGGGCCCGGGCCCTCCGGCCAGAACACACCCGTGCACAGCACCAGATCGTCGCGGCGCAGCCCGGCGAACGCCGCACCGAACGCGGCTTCCGCGGCGCCGCCGTCCCAGGCCGCCGCGGTGTGGAACGTCGTGATGCCGGCGTCGAGCGCGGCGGCGACGCAGCCGGGCGCGTCGTGCGTCAGCCAGTTGCCGTGGGCGATCTCGCTGACGGCGAGCCCGCTCGCCCCGACCCTGCGGTACTCCACTTCAGCCTCCCACGGCCATCTCGTCGATCCACGCGTCGACCGCGCCGGCCTTGCGGGCGAAGGACTCCCGGACCGATTCGTGCGGCAGGATCAGGAATTCCTCGGTGCCGAGCCCGCGGACGACCGCCTCGGCGACGTCGTCGGGCTCGATGAGCGGGGCGGCCGCGGCGATGGCCAGCGCGGCCGGGTGGCCGGCCGCGATGCCCGGTTCGAGCAGGGCCGTCCGGACGCCGAGCGGGCACAGCGCGCTGACCCGCACCCCGCGCGGCCGGTAGGTGATCGCCAGCCACTCGGCGAGGCCGACGGCCGCGTGTTTGGTGACCGAGTACGGCGCGTCGCCGGGAATGCCGAGCAGGCCGGCGCCCGACGCCGTGATCAGCAGGTAGCCCTCGCCGCGCGCCAGCATCGCGGGCAGCACGACCTGGGCGGCGTGGACGTGCTGCATGACGTTGATCTCCCACGACTGCTGCCACTGCTCGTCGGCCGCGTGCACCCCGGTGCCGAACGCCGCGCCCGCGTTGGCGCAGAACACGTCGAGGCGGCCGAACTCGGCGCGGGCCGTCGCGACCAGCACCTTGAGGTCCTGTTTGGACGTGGCGTCGGCGGTCACCGCGACGGCGCGCCCGCCCGCGGCCGTGATCTCGTCGGCCACCCGGCCGGCGCCCGCGGCGTCCACATCGGACACGACCACGCCTGCTGCCCCTTCCGCGGCGAAGCGGCGGGCCATGGCGGCCCCGATTCCGTGTGCCGCGCCGGTCAGCGCGACCACGCGTCCGGTCAGTTCCACGCGGGCTCCAAAATTCCGGGTTCGAATTGTCATGCAGGTGCGGGAAATGTATTTCCCGGTTGCGATGCGGGTGATAAAAGTGCTGGTCAGAGCGATGAAACTGCCTTGTCCTACGGTTTTGCACGTTAGCACGGCTATTGCGTTTCAGGTATCCGGTGCGTTATTCCTGAAGATCGCAACACCCGACTGCAGGAGGTCCCGCCGATGGCCGAGCTCGTCCCGCCGTCGCACGCTCGACGGCTGCGGTGCCTGGGGATCGGTGGTCCCGGCGAGGTCGCCGCGGTCGCCCGCGGCGGGGGCCTCGGTGTGCTCGACGGCGCCGATCCGGAGGACCTGCGGCTGGTCGCGGCCCGGGTGCGCGTGCCCTACGGCGTGCGCACGGACGGCCCGCTGCCCGGCGGCGCGGCCTTCGCCGTCCGCACGAGAGCGCCGTGGGCGGGGGCGCTCGCCGAGGTCGCGGACCTGGCCACGGCCACCGAGGCGGTTCGCGGCGGCGCGCTGGGGCTCCTCGCCCGCGGCGGCGAATTGAGTGACTTCGTGCTGCTGCAACAGCTTCTCGGCGCCTTCGACGTCCCGGTGTGGGGCAGCGCGGCCGGGCCGCGGACGGCGGTGGGTGCGCTCGCCGGGGGCGCGGCCGGGGTCGTCGTCCGGTCCGCGGAGGACGTCCGCCGGATCGTCGGCGCGGAGGTGCCGGCGCCGGTGTTCGGGACCCGGCTCTGCCGGACGCTGGGGACACCGCTGCCGGTCGTCCAGGGTCCGATGACGCGGGTGAGCGACCAGCCGGGCTTCGCGGCCGCGGTCGCCGACGCGGGCGGGTTCCCGTTCGTCGCCGTGGCCACCGCGAACGGGGCGCGCACCACCGACCTGCTCGCCCGGACCGCCGAGCGCCTCGGCGACCGGCCGTGGGGCGCGGGCATCCTCGGTTTCGTGCCCGACGACCTGCGCGCCGCCCAGCTCGCCGCGATCCGGGCCGCCCGGCCGCGGTGCGTGCTGGTCGCGGGCGGCAAACCGGGCCAGGCCAAGGCCCTGGAAGCCGACGGGATCGCGACGTTCCTGCACGTGCCGTCGCCAGTGCTGCTCCGCCAGTACCTCGACGCCGGGATCCACCGGTTCGTGTTCGAGGGCGCCGAATGCGGCGGGCACGTCGGCCCGCGGGCGAGTTTCGAGCTGTGGGAGGAACAACTGGCCGTCCTCGGCGCGGCGGACGGCGTCGAGGTGCTCTTCGCGGGCGGAATTCACGACGCCCGCTCGGCCGCCGTGGTCGCCGCGATGGCGCAGCCGCTCGACGCCGTCGGCGTCCTGATGGGAACGGCGTACCTCTTCACCGAAGAAGCCGTGGCACACGGGGCGATCACCGACGTCTTCCAGGAGCGCGCACTCGCCGCGGACTCGACCGTGACGCTGGAAACCGCGCCGGGCCACCGCACGCGGTGCCTGCCCAGCCCGTACACGGCGGAGTTCGAGCGGGTCAAGGCGGGTCTCGACGCGACGCCGGAAGCGTGGCAGCAGCTGGAGGAACTGAACACCGGGCGGCTGCGCGTCGCGAGCAAGGGCGTCCGCCGCGACGGCGAGCCGATCGACGCGGCCACGCAGCTGGCCGAGGGGATGTACCTGGCCGGCCAGGTCGCCGTCCTCCGGGACCGCCGGACGACGATCGCCGAGCTGCACCGCGAGGTCACGGCGGGGAAGACCTTCGCCCGTGCGGAAGAACCGGTCACCGGCGATTCCCGTGACATCGCGATCGTCGGCATGGCCTGCACGTTCCCCGGTGCGCCCGACCTCGAAGCGTTCTGGTCGACCATCCTCCGTGGCGACGACGCCGTCACCGAAGTCCCGCGCGACCGCTGGGACCCGGAGGTCTACTTCGGACAGTCGACGTCGAAGTGGGGCGGGTTCCTGCCCGCGCTGGAGGTCGACCCGCTGGCGTACGGCATCCCGCCGTCGGCGATGGGCAGCATCGATCCGGCCCAGCTGGTGTCGCTGGAGACCGCGCGCCGCGCGCTGGCCGACGCCGGGTACGCCGACCGCGAGTTCGACCGCGAGCACACGAGCGTCGTGTTCGGCGCGGAGGCCGGCGGCGACCTGGCGAACGCGGGCACCCTGCGGTCCCTGCTCGACGGCTACTTCGACGAGGTGCCGCCGGAGCTGCTCGCCCAGCTGCCCGAGCCGACCGAGGACAGTTTCCCGGGCACGCTGGCCAACGTCATCTCCGGCCGGATCGCCAACCGCCTCGACCTCGGCGGCGCGAACTACACGGTGGACGCGGCGTGCGGCTCGTCGCTGGCCGCGCTGGACCTGGCGGCCAAGGAGCTGCGGGCGGGCACCAGCTCGCTGGTCCTCTGCGGCGCGGTCGACCTGCACAACGGCATCCACGACTACCTGATGTTCACCTCGGCCGGGGCGCTGTCCCCGACGGGCCGCTGCCGCCCGTTCGACGCGGCGGCGGACGGCATCGCCCTGGGCGAGGGCGTGGCGTGCCTGGTCCTCAAGCGACTGTCCGATGCGGAGCGTGACGGCGACCGGATCTACGCGGTCGTCAAGGGAATCGGCGCGGCCAGCGACGGAAAGGCGCTCGGCCTGACGGCACCCCGGCCGGAGGGGCAGCACCGGGCCCTGACGCGGGCGTACCGGGACGCGGGCGTGTCCCCGGCGGAGGTGGGGCTGGTCGAGGCGCACGGAACGGGAACGGTGGTCGGCGACGCCACCGAGCTGCGGACGCTGACGGACTTCTTCGCGGAGGCGGGAGCGCGCCCGGGTTCCTGCGCGCTGGGCTCGGTGAAGAGCCAGATCGGCCACACGAAGTGCGCGGCCGGCCTGGCCGGGCTGATCAAGGCGGCGATGGCGCTGTGGCACGAGGTGGTCCCGCCGACCCTGCACCTGACCAGCCCGAACACGGCCTGGGACGCGGCGGCGAGCCCGTTCACGTTCACGACGACGGCCCGGCCTTGGTCGGAACCGGCGAGGCTGGCGGCGGTGAGCGCGTTCGGCTTCGGCGGCACGAACTTCCACGCGGTCCTGGCGGCGGGTCCGGTGGCCCCGGACCGGCGGCACGGGGTGCGGGATTGGGCACCGGAGGCGGAGAAGCTGCTGACGGAGATCCAGCGCGAGACGGCGACCGGTGCGGGCCCGGGCGAGCCGCGCGGCGCGGAACGGCGTTGGGGCGGGGCTGCCGCCGGCATGGTCGGCGCGGGTCCGGCCGCCCCCGACGGACTTCGCGCCGATCCCGGCAAGGTCGCCTTCCTCTTCCCCGGGCAGGGCAGCCAGCGCCCCGGAATGCTCGCCGAGCTCTTCGTCCACTTTCCCGAGCTCGCCGAAGTCCTCCGCCTCGCGCCGGATGTCGCCGCCACGGCCTTTCCTCCCCGGGCTTTCACCGCCGAGGCCGCCGATGACCAGCAAGCCGCCCTCACCGACACCCGCGTTGCGCAACCCGCCCTCGGGCTCGTCGAGATCGCCGTCGCGAAGCTGCTCGGCCAGCTCAACGTCCGTCCCGATTTCCTGGCCGGGCACAGCTACGGCGAACTCGTCGCCCTCTCCGTCGCCGGGGCCTTCGACACCGGGACCCTCCTTCGCCTCAGCCGGGCCCGCGCCGAGGCCATCGCCGGCGCGGCAAGACCCGGGACCATGGCCGCCGTCAAAGCACAACGGGACCTCCTCACCGCGACCCTCATCGGCCCGGATGTCGTCGTCGCCAACCACAACGCTCCCGAACAGGTTGTCCTTTCCGGACCGGTGGCTGCCGTCGAACGGGCCGTCCGGCGGCTCGGGGAAAGGGGCATCTCCGCCCAGCGGATTCCCGTCGCCTGCGCCTTCCACAGCCCGCTCGTCGCCGCCGCCGGGGACGTCTTCGCCGCGGATCTCGCCAAGGAAGCCATCCGACCGCCGCACCTTCCCGTGTGGGCGAACCGGACCGCCGCACCGTACGCCGACGTCCGCGGTGAACTCGCCGCGCAGATCGGCGCCCCGGTCCGGTTCCTCGAGCAGATCGAAGCGATGTACGCCGCGGGCGCCCGGACCTTCGTCGAGGCCGGACCCGGCCGCGTGCTCTCCCGCCTGGTGCAGGAGATCCTCGGCGACCGCCCGCACACCGTCGTCGCCTGCGGCCCGGACCTCAACGGGTTCCTGACCGCGCTGAAAACCCTCGCGCAGGCCGGCGTCGACGTCCGGGCCGATCGGTTGACGCGGCCGCCGCGGCCCGCGCCGTCCGCCACCGCCTGGGCCGTCGACGGGCGGTCCGCCCGCGCGCCCGGCTCCGACGTGCCCGCCCTGCCACCGGCCCGACGAATCCGGAGTACCGCCATGACCCAGCCCGCCGGCCGTGACCAGGCGATCGCCGACTTCCTGCGCACCACCCGCGAGCTCGTCGCCGCGCAGCGGGAGGTCATGCTCGGCTATCTCGGCGGCGCGGCGCCCGCGCTGGCGCCGGTCGTGCTCGAAGAACCCGAGCCGCAGCCACAGCCGGAACCGGAACCCGTGGCCGAAACCGGGCAGGCCGACGTCCTGGGCACCGTGATCGGCGTGATCAGCGAACGCACCGGCTACCCGGCCGAGATGATCGCCGTCGACCTCGACCTCGAAGCCGACCTCTCGATCGACTCCATCAAACGCACCGAGATCGCCGGGACGCTGCTGAGCAGGCTCGGCCTGCCCGCCGACGACCGCACCGACCAGCTCAGCCGCGACCGCACGGCCGGCGCCCTGACCGCGCACCTCGAGAGCTGGCTGTCCCCGGCACCCGCGGCTGCCCCACCGCGCCGGTACCGGCTCGAACGGGTTCCGGTGCCGCTCGACTCCGATCCCGGACGGCTGCGCGGGAAGACCGTGGCCGCGCCGGACGACGCCGTTCGAGCCGCCTTCGCCGCGGCCGGGGCGGAGGTCGTCACCGGGGACGCGGACATCACCGTGCTCCTCGCCCGTGACCTTACGGAGGTGTTCGCCCAGCTCAAGGCGCTGCGGGGGACGGTCCTCGTGGCGGCGGAACCGGGCGCCGTGCCGGGGCTCCGGGGCCTGGTGCGGTCGGCCGCGCTGGAGCGCGACGGCGTCACGCGGCTCGTCGAGGTCACCCAGGACGTGGCGAAAACGCTGGTGGACGAGGCTCTCAGCGACGGCCCTTCCTTCGTCGGCCACGACGACGCCGGGCGTTTCACCATCGAGCCCCGGCGGGCGGACCTCCCGTCGATCGCCTACGCCGGCGCCGGTCCGGGGGGCGGCGAGCTCGCCGCGCTGGGCCTCGGCCCGGACTCCGTCGTCCTGCTGGTCGGCGGGGCCCGCGGGATCACCGCCCGCGCGGCGGTGGCGTTCGCCGCGTCCGGGTGCCGGCTCGAACTCGCCGGGCGGACGCCGTGGCCGGGCGAGCCGGACGACCTGCCCGAAGACCCCGCGGCGATGCGGGCGGTGCTGGCCGGCCGCGGCGGCCCGGTCGCCGGCATCGAACGCCGCGTGCGGACCGTCCTGGCCCAGCGGGAGATCGGCCGCACCCTCGGCGAGATCCGCGCGGCCGGCGGGACCGCGGGCTACACGTCGCTCGACGTGCGTGACCCGGACGCTGTGCGGCGCCTCGTCAAGGACCTCCCCAGCCGGCTCGCCGGGGTCGTCTTCGCCGCCGGGGTCATCGACGACAAGCTCATGGCGGACAAGGACGAGACTTCGTTCCGCACGGTGTACAAGACCAAAGTGGACGGTGCACGGGTCCTGCTGGACGCGCTCGACGCCGAACCCGGCTTCGTCGCGTTCTTCGGCAGCATCGCCTCAGTACTCGGCAACCGCGGCCAGACCGACTACGCCGCCGCGAACGACGCGCTGGAAACGATCGGCGCGGCCTGGCCGGGCCGGGCCGTGACCGTCCACTGGGGACCGTGGGCCCCGGACGGCGACCACGGTGGCATGGTGTCGCCGGAGCTGGCGCGCGAGTACGAACGCCGGGACATCGGCCTGCTCGACCCGGCCGAGGCCACCGCGGCCCTCCTGCGCGAGCTCGCGTACGGCACGGACCGGTCGGTGCTGTACACGGCGTCGCTGTGGTGACGCCGGTCGCCATCGTCGGCATGGGGGTGTTCCTGCCCGGTGCGTCCACAATGGACCAGTACTGGCGGAACCTGGTCGACGGCACCGACGCCGTCACCGAAGGCGCGCCGCACCAACGGGATCCGCAGTTCCCCGGCCGCCGCGGCGGCTTCACCCCGGACACCCTCGACTTCGACGCCGTCGCCCACGGCGTCCCGCCGACGTCCCTCGACGGCACCGAGCCGGACCAGCTGACGGCCCTGGCCGTTGCCCTCGACGCGGTCGGTGACGCCGGTGGCCTCGGCCGGCTCGGCGACCCCGAACGGATCGGCGTCGTGCTCGGGCGCGGCGGGTACCTGTCGCCCGGCCTGCGGGGCTTCGACCAGCGGGTCCGCACCGTCCGGCAGATCACCCACACGGTCGGCGAGCTGATGCCGTCGGCCGGGCCGGAGGTCCTCGACCGGCTGCGGACGGCGTTGCTCGAACCGCTCGGCGAGTTCCGGCCGGAAACCGCGGCCGGGCTGGTGCCGAACCTCGCCGCGGCCCGGGTGGCCAACCGGCTCGACCTCGGCGGCCCGGCGTACACGGTGGACGCCGCCTGCGCGTCCTCGCTGGTCGCCGTCGACCAGGCGATCGGCGAGCTGACCCGCGGCCGCTGCGACGCCGTGCTGGCCGGCGGGGCCCACCAGACGCACGACGGCACGCTCTGGTCGCTGTTCGCCCAGCTCGGCGCGCTGTCGCCGAGCCAGCGGATCAGCCCGCTGTCCCGCGCCGCCGACGGCATGCTCCTCGGCGAGGGCACCGCGATCGTCGTGCTCAGGCGGCTGGCCGACGCCCGCCGCGACGGCGACCGTGTGTACGCCGTGATCCGCGGCAGCGGCACGTCGAGCGACGGGCGGGGCGCGAGCCTGCTCAGCCCGTCCGTCGCCGGGCAGACCCTTGCCCTGCGCCGCGCCTGGGCGGGCCGCGATCCCGCGGAGATCGGCCTGCTGGAGGCGCACGGCACGGCCACTCCGGCCGGGGACGCCGCCGAGCTGACCACCGTCGCCGACGTCTTCGGCCCGGCTGCCGGGCCGCGGGCCGTGATCGGCTCGGTCAAGTCGATGATCGGGCACACGCTGCCCACCGCCGGGGTCGCCGGGCTGGTCAAGGTGGCCCTCGCGCTGCACCACGGCGTCCTGCCGCCGACGCTCAACTGCGCCGATCCCCACCCGCTGCTGGACAAGACGCGGTTCCGGGTGCTGGCCGAAGCCGAGCCGTGGGGCGCGCTCCCGCAGGTGGCCGCGGTCAACGCGTTCGGCTTCGGCGGGGTCAACGCCCACGTCGTGCTCGAAGCCGGCGATCCGGCGCCGAAGCGGCGGGTGCGCGTCGACGAACCGGAACGCGTGCTGCGCCTGGCCGCGCGAACGCCGGAGGAACTGCTGGAGCAGCTCGAGAAACCCGGCGAAGGCGACGGCCCGTGCCGGCTCGGCATCGTCGGCGCCGACGACCGCAAGCTTGCCACCGCGCGCCGCGTGCTCGCCAAGGTGGCAGCCGAGGGACGGCCGTGGCACGGCGCCGGCGACGTCTGGTGCAGCGTCGACCCCCTGCTGCCGCGCGGCAAGACGGTGTTCGTCCACCCGGGACTGGAAGCCGGCGGCGAACCACGCCTCGACGACGTGGCCCGGCACTTCGGCCTCGACCGTCCACAGTGGTCGACGGCGAGCGTGCTCGACCGCGCGGCGAGCGTGTCCGCGGCCGGGCTGCTGCTCGACGAGGTCCTGCGGCGGCTGGCGGTCCGGCCGGACGCCCTGGCCGGGCACAGCGTCGGGGAGTGGACCGCGATGCAGGCCGCCGGGATGTACACCGCGGCGCCGGGCACCGTGGCGCGGTACTGGCCGGACGGCTTCGAGCTGCCCGAGGCGGACTACCTGGTGCTGGGCGCCCCGGCGGCGCAGGTGGCCGGGCTGCTCGCCGGAGACCTGGTCGTCTCCCACGAGAACGCGGCCAAGCAGACCATCGTGTGCGGGCCACCGGACGCCGTCGCGGCTTTCGCGGCGACCTGCCGTGCCCAGGGGATCGTGGCCACGACCCTGCCGTTCCGGTCCGGCTTCCACACCCCGCTGATGCGGCCGCACCTCGCGCCCTTCGCCCGGCTCGCCGCGGACCTGGATCTGCGTGCCCCGCGGCTGCCGGTGTGGTCGGCGACGACCGCGCGGCCGTACCCCGCGGACCCGGCCGACGTCCGCCGGCTCTACCTGGACCACCTGCTGCGCCCGGTCCGGTTCCGGGAGCTGACCGAGGCGCTGCACGACAGCGGGTTCCGGGTGTTCGTGCAGGTCGGCGCCGGACAGGTCGGCTCGTTCGTCACCGACACGCTCGGCGAGCGGCGGCACCTGGTCGTCGCGGCCGCGTCCGGCACCCGGCCCGGGCTCGCGCAGCTGCGTCGCCTGGCCACCGCGCTGTGGACCGAGGGCGGTGACCCGGACTTCGCGGCCCTGGAACCCCGGCGGATCCGCCTCACCACCGGGAACCACCTGCTCTCGCTGGGCGAGTCCGCTCGCGGTCTGCTGGACGCGCCGAGCCTGCCCGCCGGGGTACCGGACCCGATCGTCGCCGAGTTCACCGCCTTGCTCGCCGAAACGCGCCGGAGCGCGGCGGACGTCGTCGCGGTGGCCGCGCGCCGGCGGGTCGAGTCCACTGTGGATGTCTCCCTCGCGGCCATGCCGTACCTGCGTGACCACCGGTTCTTCCGGCAGCGCGACGACTGGCCGGACGAGTCCGACTTCCGGCCGGTGGTGCCCGCGACGACCCTGGTCGACCTCGCCTGCCGGGCCGCCGAACGAGCCTGGCCGGGCACGACGGCGGTCGCGGTGCGGGACGCTGTCTTCTCGCGGTGGCTCATCGCGTCCCCGGCCCGGCGGGTGCCGCTGTCGCTGACCCGCGAGGGCGACCACGTCACCGTCGAAATAGGACCGTACGCGCTGATGACGGTCGCACTGGGGGCATTCGCCGCACCGCCGTCGCGGACCGCGGTACCCGGGCCGGAAACCGCGCCACCGCTGAGCGCGGCCGAGATCTACGCGCGCCGGGAGATGTTCCACGGCCCCTCCTACCAGGGCCTGGCCCGGCTGACCGGCCTCGGCGAGCAGCACGTCCGCGGCGAGCTGGTCGTCCCGGAAGCGCCCGGCGGGCTGCTCGACAACGTCGGCCAGCTGCTCGGCTGCTGGCTGATGGCGACCCGGTCCGACGACCTGCTCGCCTTCCCGCGGTCGATCGGCCGGCTCACCTGGCACGGCCCCGAACCCGCGCCCGGGACGCGGCTCGAGTGCCTGGTCCGGGTCCGGCTGCCGCGGGCCGACGTCCTCGAAATGGACGCCGAGCTGGTGCGCGACGGCCGGGTGCTGGCGACGATCGAGGGCTGGCGGGACGTCCGGTTCCCCTGCGACCGCGCCGCCCACCGCGTGTACGCCTTCCCGGCCGAGAACCTCCTGGGCGAGCGGCGCGACGACGGCTCGGTCGCCGTCACCGACCGCTGGCCGACGGTCGCCGCGCGGGACATCTACGCCGGGATCTACCTCGGCGCGGCCGAACGCGCGGAGTTCGCCGCCGTCCCGCCGCGGCAGCAACGCGGCTGGCTGCTGCGCCGGATCGCCGTCAAGGACGCCGTCCGGGCCCGGCTCGGCGAACCGGTCTACCCCGCGGAAATCCGCGTCCACGACGACGGCACGGTGTCCGGCCGGCACCGGGACCTGCCGCCCTTCACCGTCACGGTCGAGTCCACAGGCGACACCGCCATCGCACACCTGGAGAGCACGCCATGACCATCGACCACGCGTCCGCCACCTTCGACGTCGTCGCCGAGCTGCTCGCCGAGCTCGTCGGCGACGCCGAGGTGCTCGGCATCGAAATCACCCCAGACACGACGTTCCACGAGGACCTGCAGCTGGAGAGCATCGACCTGGTGACCTTCGCGAGCATCCTCGCCGAGCACTTCGGCGCGGAGGTCAACCTCGCCGAGTACCTGGCGGAGAAGGACCTCGACGACGTCATCGGCCTGACCGTCGGCGACATCGCCCGGTTCGTGGGGGAGCGCACGTGCCCACGATGACCGTCAACGGGCTGCGCACGAACGTGCAGCTCGTCCCCGCCGGCGGCACCGAGACCGTGGTGTTCCTGCACGGCATGGGCACCGACAGCCTGGCGAGCTTCTACCTCACGCTGGCCCCGCCGGTCGCGGCCGCGGGCGTCGACGTGATCAGCTACGACCTGCGCGGGCACGGCAAGACCGAGCGGCCGGAGCGCGGGTACACCCTCGGGGACTTCGTCGCCGACCTCGACGACCTGCTGCGGCAGCTCGGCGTCGACCGGCCGGTGCACCTGGTGGGCAACAGCTTCGGCGGCACGCTGGCCTACAGCTACGCCGTCGCTTTTCCCGAGCGGGTGCGCAGCATCGTGTGCATCGAGTCGGAGCCCGCGACCGAGGTGTGGGCGGCGAAGATGAGCGCGATCCTCGCGCACACCGTCCGGTTCCTGCAGGTGGAGGAAAGCTTCGCCTGGATCGAGGCGAACTTCGGTGCCCACCACCGGCGGCTGGCGCGGATGGCGGCCGAGCGGATCACCTCGACGAAGATGGCCGAAGAAGTGCCGCTCGGGCCGTTGCTGACCTGGGAGCAGGTGGCGGCGATCGGCTGCCCGGTCCTGTCCATCCTGGGCAGTCACGGCTACCAGGCCGACGACCTCGAAGCGCTGACGTCGCTGCTGCCGAACGGCGAGCTGCACGTGTTCGAGGGGCAGGGGCATTCGGTGCTGGTGGAGCAGCACCGGGAGGTGCGCGAGCTGGTCCTGAAGTGGATCGAACGGCACGCGGCGTGAGGTTCCTGCTGGTCGTGCCGCCGCTGGCCGGGCACGTGGCGCCGTTGCGCGGGGTGGCCGCCGTGCTTGCCGCGCGGGGCCACGAGGTGGCCTGGTGCGGTCCCGTGCCGGAACTGTCCACTTTGGTCGCCGGCCGGGTGTTCCCGGCCGGGGACTCCGGCCCGTTCTCGTCGGCCCTGCGACCGCCGGGACTGCGCGGGTTCGCCGCGTTGAAGTACCTGTGGGAGTCGTACCTGGTGCCGCTGGCGGACGCGATGGTGCCGGGCGTGGCTTCGGCGGTCTCTTCGTTCGAGCCCGACGTCGTCGTCGTGGACCAGCAGGCGATGGCGGGGGCGCTGGTGGCGGCGCGCCACGGGCTTCCGTGGGCGACGTCGGCGTCGACGTCCACCGAGCTGGCCGACCCGCTGGGATCGTTGCCGAAGATCGCGTCCTGGGTCACCGGCCTGCAGGCCGGACTGCGGGCCCGGCACGGCGTCCTGCTCGGTGACCTGCGGTTTTCGCCGCACCTGGTGCTGGCGTTCACCACCCGGGCGCTGGCCGGGGAGTGCCGCCTGGCGGTCCCGGTGTCGTACGTCGGCCCGGCGCTGCCCCCGGCTTCCGGCGAATGGTCCCCTGTGGACGATCGCCCGCTGGTCGTGGTGACGCTGGGGACGGCCAATGCGGAGGCGGGGTCCCGGTTCCTCGCGGAGAGCGTGGACGCGCTGGCCGGGATGCCGGGCGTGCAGGGACTCGTCGTCGACCCGGCGGGTGAGCTGGTCAGCGAAAGCGTGCTGCTGGCCCGGCGGATCCCGCAGGTCGCGGTGTTCTCCCGGGCCGCGGTAGTGGTTTGCCACGGCGGCCACAACACGGTGTGCGAGGCCCTGTCGGCGGGCGTGCCGCTGGTGGTGGCCCCGATCCGCGACGACCAGACGATGCTGGCCCAGCAGGTGACTTCCGCCTCGGCGGGGGTGCGGCTGCGGTTCGACCGGGCGAAGGCAGCGGACCTCCGCAAGGCGATCGAGTCGGCGGAGCAGTACCGCCCCGGTGCGGAGAAGATCCGCGAGTCGTTCGAAGCCGCCGGTGGCGCGGAAGAGGCGGCCACCCACCTGGAGTCGTTGGGCTAGACGCGGTTGCGGAACGTGCGGGCCGCCAGCAGCGAGCCCGCCACCGCGGCCACCGCGGCGATCACCAGCGCCGTCAGGACCGACCAGCCGATCGGGCGGCCCAGCGCCAGCGCGCGGGTCGCGTCGATCGCGTACGTCAGGGGGTTGACCGCCGAGACCGCGCGGACCCACGCCGGCATCGTGTCCAGCGGCATGTACGCGCTCGAGGAGAACATCAGCGGGAACATCACCACGAACGACGCCGCCTGTAGCGTTTCCGCCTTGCGCAGCCACGTCGTGATCGCCACGAACACCCAGCTCAGGCACCAGCCGACGACCAGCGTCAAGGCCAGTGCCGACAACAGGCCCAGCACCCCGCCCGCCGGGCGGAAGCCCAGGAAGGCCACGCTCGCCAGCGCCGTCACCGCCAGCTGGACGGCCAGCCGGGCCGCGTCGGCCAGGGTGCGGGCCACCAGGACCGCGAACAGCGAGATCGGCAGGCACCGCAGCCGTCCGGTGAAGCCGCCGTAGATCTCCGCCAGCAGGCCCGCGCCCGAGCTCATCGCCGTGGTCATCGCGATGTTGACCAGCGTCGCCGGCACCAGGAAGTTCACGTAACCCTGGTAGGCCGCGACCCCGGGCAGCTCGCCGACGCCGCTGAACACCTGGCTGAACAGCAACAGCAGCACCACCGGCTGCAACAGCCCGAAGAAGACCAGGCGGCGGTCGCCGAACGCGGTGCGCAGGGAACGGGCCGTCAGGACCCGGACCTGGGTCCGGAACCCGGATTCCGGCCACGCCGCCGGGTCGCCGAGCGCGGCGACGGCCGCGCGGTGCCGGGCCTGCGTCACGACGCTGTCCGATGCAGCGACAGGTAGACGTCGTCGAGCGTCGGCTCGGTCACCGTCAGGTCCCGCAGCGGTGCGCCCGCCGCGTCGAGCGCGCGGACCAGCACCGGGATGTCACCCGGGCCGGACAGCGGGACGGTGAGCACCAGCCCGGCGCGGCCGGCCGCGAGACCCAGGCGCGCCAACGCATCCACGGCGCGCCGCAACGCCAGCTCGGTGCCGAAGGTGCACGTCGCGGTCCGGGTGCCGAGCCGGGCCTTGAGCTGCGCCGGCGTCCCCGAGACGGTGATGTGCCCGAGCCCGAGGACGACGACGTGGTCGGCCAGCCGGTCCGCCTCCTCGAGGTACTGGGTGGTGAGCACGACGGTCGTCCCGCGCGCGGCGAGCCCTTCGACGATCGTCCACAGCCCGGCCCGGCTCACCGGGTCCAGACCCGTGGTCGGCTCGTCGAGGAACAGCACCTGCGGCGCGCCGACGAGCCCCGCGGCCAGGTCCAGCCGCCGCCGCATCCCGCCGGAGTACGTGCCCGCCGGCCGGTCGGCGACGTCTTCGAGCCCGAAGGCCGCGACCAGTTCGGCCGCCCGCGCGAGCGCCTGCCGCGGCTTCGCGCCCAGCAACCGGGCGATCAGCACGAGGTTCCCGCGGCCGGAGAGCGCGTCGTCGACCGCGGCGAACTGGCCGGTCACGCCGATCCGCCGCCGGACCGCGCGGCTACGCTGCACGACGTCGTGGCCGCAGACCCGGGCGGTGCCCGCGCTCGGCCGGACGCGCGTGCTGAGGATGTCGATCAGCGTGGTCTTCCCGGCGCCGTTGTGGCCGAGGACCGCCAGCACCGTGCCGCGGGCGACGGTGAGGCTGATCCCGGCGAGCGCGGTGACCGGGCCGTACTTCTTCTCGAGGTCCGTCACGGCGATGACCGGCTGGGGCATGGCCGCTCCTTTCCTTGCCTGGTGAAAGGTATCGGGGCCGGGTGATCCCGGGCAAGAAGATCGTCACCATTCGCCGGGCGCATGACAATCTTCGCGGAATTGAACCGTACGGACGTGATAAGCCCTGACCTGCGTGATCGTTCCGCGGTGGGCGTATGCCATGCGCGTGACAAAGAATCGCGGGCCGCTTGTTCCGCCGGAAACGCGGAGGTAGCTTTGCCGAAATTCCCCCATTTCCCGAGGTGACGAGCCGTGAAGTTTTCGTGGAAGTCGAGAAAGCCCGCCTACGGTCTGGCCGTCGTGACCGCCGCGGGCGTGGCGGCGACGGTCGCGCTCGTCGGCGCCGGCCCGACCCAGGCCGCTCCGGTGAGCCTGACGCTGAACTACAACTGCCCGTTCCCGCTCATCGGCGACCAGGTGCTGTCGGTGAAGATCGACACGAACCTGCCGGACAACGCCGTCGCGGGCGCCTCGTCGACGCCGATCACCTTCGACGTCGACGTCACCGTGCCGGAGACCGCCACCGAGGGCCTCGCGCTGGTCGGCGCCACCTCGCTGGACGGCTCGGCGAAGGCCGCGGCCGTGCTCAAGTACCCGGTCGACAAGACCCTGAACCTGAACCTGCCGCTGACGATCGCGTCGACGCCGGTGCCGCCGTCGGGCGCGTTCCACGTCAAGAGCAGCGGCAAGGCGCCGGCGGTGACGTTCCCCAGCCCCGGCACGGCGTCGGTGACGGTCGGGAACTTCAGCACCACGATGACGCCGCGGACCGCGGACGGCCAGCCGACCGACCTCGGCACGTTCACCTCCGACTGCGTCGCCGTCCCGGGCCAGAACCAGCAGCTGGGCACGTTCGAGATCAAGCCGGCGGGCGGCACCACGACGCCGACCACGCCCACGACACCCACGACACCGACCACCCCGACGACGGAACCCACGACTCCCACGACGGAGCCCACGACTCCGACGACCGAGCCGACCACTCCGACCACGGAACCGACGACTCCGACGACTCCGACGACCGAGCCGACGACTCCGACCACGGAGCCCACGACTCCGACAACCGAGCCGACCACGCCCACCACGGAGCCCACGACCCCGACGACGGAACCCACGACTCCGACCACGGAGCCGACCACCCCGACCACCGAGCCCACGACCCCCACGACGGAGCCGACGACTCCCACCACCGAGCCGACGACCCCGACCACGGAACCGACCACGCCCACCACGGAACCGACGACCCCGACGACCGAGCCCACGACCCCGACCACCCAGCCGACCACGCCGACGACCAGCACCCCGCCGGGCGGCATCGCGGTCAAGTACTCCGTGCAGGGCAAGTCGGTCCTCAAACAGCTGCACGCCACGCTGCCCCTCGGCCCGGGCACCCTGGACGCGAAGCTCGACGCCGCCTCCGGCAAGTTCGGCGCCCAGCTCGCGCTGCCGAAGTCCGATGTGTACTTCCGCGTCCTCGGCTTCATCCCGGCGTCCGCGACGGTGAAACTCGGCCAGGTCGGCCCGATCAACGGCACGCTCACCGCGGGCGCGGTCCAGGCGAACGCCCAGGTCGACGTCCAGCTCACCAAGGTCCGCGTGTTCGGGTTCCCGATCCTGTCGTCGAAGTCGTGCCACACGGTCAAGCCCGCCGACGTGCCGCTGACCTCGGCGCCCGGGTTCGACCCGCTCAAGGGCGGCAAGCTGACCGCGACCTACGGCATTCCGCAGTTCACCGGCTGCGGCTTCCTGACCGGCCTGATCACCGGTCTCACCTCCGGCCCCGGCAACAAGCTGGACGTGACCCTCACCAAGAAGTGAACTCGATGACGCTGACCCGATTTTCGCTGCCGCTCGTGCTGGCAGTGGCCGCGTTCTCGCTCGGCGCCGCGGAGGCGGCGCCGGGCGAGAACGCCCCGGCAGTCCAGGCCACGCAGATTCCCTTCGGCTTCACCCTGGGGGACGCGCAGCAGCCGACCACGAGCCACGTGGCCAAGCTCGGGTCCGACATCGCCTTCCCGCCGGGCACCTTCGACGGCTTCCTGGGCGGGCTGACCAGCACCGTGCCGATCACCGGGAAGCTCGCGATCCCGCCGGCGAACGGCTACTTCGTCGCGTTCCGGTTCATGCCCACCACCGGCCGCGTCGAAATCGTCCCGGACGGCGACGCCTCGGGCACGGCGACCGTCCACACGGGCAAGGACAAGGACTGCAAAGCCACCCAGACCAACATCTGCGCCGACACGGACGTGACCGCCAAGGTGTTCATCAAGCTCTCGGAAGTCGAAGTGGACGGTAAACCCCTCGACGTCGGCCCGGACTGCCGGACGGCCCAGCCCGCGGCGGTCACCATCAAGGCGCTGGTGCCGATTTCCCTGCCGGCCCCGCCGGTGAAGGTGACGTCGACCTTCACCACGCCGCCGTTCGCCGGCTGCGTCGGGCACGAGGACGTAAGCCGGCTGCTCACCGGCCTGGTTTCCGGTCCCGGCAACACCTTCGTCTCGAACCTCCAGCTACGCTGCTTCAGCACCGGGTGCAAGCAGCCATGACGACCTTCCTCAGCGAAGCGCCGCAGAAGGCCGCGAACGGCCTGCGCGAGTTCGGCCGGATGTGCGCGATGGGCCTCGACGTCGTCGTCGCCATGCTGCGCCGCCCGTACCAGGTCCGGGAGTTCGTCCAGCAGTTCTGGTTCATCGCCAGCGTGTCCATCACCCCGGCGATCCTGGTCTCCATCCCGTTCGGCGCGGTCATCTCACTGCAGCTCGGCTCGCTCACCAGCCAGATCGGCGCCCAGCAGTTCAACGGCGCGGCCAGCGTCCTGGCCGTGGTGCAGCAGGCGAGCCCGATCGTGACGACGCTGATCATCGCCGGCGCGGGCGGCAGCGCGATCTGCGCCGACCTCGGCGCCCGCAGCATCCGCGAGGAGATCGCCGCGATGGAGGTGCTCGGCGTCTCGCCGATCCACCGGCTGGTCGTGCCGCGCGTGCAGGCCGCCGTCGGCGTGTCCGTGCTGCTGAACGGCCTGGTCAGCGTGGTCGGCGTGCTCGGCGGCTACTTCTTCAACGTGATCGTCCAGGGCGGCACCCCCGGCGCGTACCTGGCCAGTTTCAACGCCCTCGCGCAGCTGCCCGACCTCGTCGTCAGCTCGATCAAGGCCGTGATCTTCGGCTACCTGGCCGGGGTGGTCGCGGCCTACCGCGGCCTGAATCCCAAGGGCGGCCCCAAGGGTGTCGGCGACGTCGTCAACCAGTCCGTCGTCATCACGTTCCTGCTGCTGTTCTTCGTCAACACCGTGCTCACCGCGCTGTACCTGCAGCTCGTCCCGGCGAAGGGAACCTGAGTGACGCTCCTCGGCAAACCCGGCGACCGGCTGTTCGACCTCGGCGACCAGCTGCTCTTCTACGTCCGCGCGCTCGCGGCCGTCCCCCTCGCCGTCACCCGCTACTTCCGCGAGGTGGTGCGGCTGCTGGCCGAAGTGACGTTCGGCAGCGGCGCCCTCGCGGTGATCGGCGGCACGATCGGCGTGATGGTCGGCCTGTGCGTGTTCACCGGCGTCACCGTGGGCCTGCAGGGGTTCAGCGCCCTGAACCAGATCAACATCTCGGCGATGACCGGGTTCCTGACCGCGTACTTCAACACGCGCGAGATCGCGCCGCTGGTCGCCGGGCTCGCGCTCTCGTCCACTGTGGGCAGTGGGTTCACCGCGCAGCTGGGGGCGATGCGGATCTCCGAAGAGATCGACGCCCTCGAAGTGATGGCCGTGCGGAGCATGCCGTACCTGGTCACCACCCGGATCGTCGCCGGGTTCATCGCGATCATCCCGCTGTACGTGGTCGGGCTGCTGATCTCCTACCTCGGCTCGCGGTTGACCACCGTCGTCTTCTTCGGACAGTCCGGCGGCACCTACGACCACTACTTCACGCTGTTCCTGCCGCCCGGGGACGTGCTGTGGTCGTTCGGCAAGGTGCTCGTCTTCAGCGTCGGCGTGATCCTGACGCACTGTTTCTACGGCTACCGCGCCAGCGGCGGGCCGGCCGGCGTCGGGGTCGCGGTGGGCCGGGCCGTGCGGACGTCGATCGTGCTGATCAGCGTGCTCGACCTGTTCCTGTCCCTGGCCATCTGGGGTGCGACGACCACGGTGAAGGTGTCCGGATGAGCCGGTTCCGCACGCAGCTCGCCGGGGTTGCCTTCCTCGGCGTGCTCGTCTTGCTCGGCTGGCTCGCGGTGGCCATCTACGACAAGGACTTCGACGACGCCGAGCTGGTGACGCTGCGGGCGGACCGGGTCGGCAACCAGCTCGCGCCGACCGCCGAGGTCAAGGTCAAGGGCGTCCCGTTCGGTGAGGTCCGGGCGGTGCGCAGCACGCGCACCGGCGCCGAGATCGACCTCGCCCTCGACCCGGCGAAGATCGGGATGCTGCCGGAGAACGTGTCCGCGCGGCTGCTGCCGAAGACGGTGTTCGGGGAGCGGTACGTCAACCTCGTTCTTCCCGCGAGTCCACGAGGGACACTGCGGGCGGGGGACGTCATCGGGCAGGACCACTCGGCCAACGCGATCGAGCTGGAACGCGTCCTCGGCGACCTGCTGCCGCTGCTGCGCGCGGTCCAGCCGCAGAAGCTGAACAGCTCGCTCGGCGCGATCTCCCAGGCCCTCGACAACCGCGGGAAACCGCTCGGCGAAAGCATCGTCCGGCTGCAGGACCTTCTCGGCCAGGTGAACCCGCTGATGCCGCAGTTCAAGGCGGACGTCACCGGGCTGGCGAACGCGGCCGACGTCTACACCGGTGCCGCGCCGGACATCCTGCAAGCGCTGTCCGACCTCTCGACCACCGCCAAGACCATCGTGGACACCCGTGCCGACCTCGACGGCCTCTACGCGAGCGTCACCAGTGCCACCGGCCACCTGAACGAGTTCCTGCGGAAGAACAAGGACAACCTCATCGGCGTCTCCGCCGCGAGCCGGCCCACCCTGGAGCTGCTGGCACGGTATTCGCCGGAGTTCCCGTGCCTGTTCGACGCGGTCGACCGGCTCAAACCGCTGATGGAGAAGGCCCTCGGCAAGGGCACGAACGAACCGGGCCTGCACGTGACGCTCACCGTGCAGGACCCGCGCGACAAGTACGTGCCCGGCCGCGACACCCCGCGGTTCGACGCCACCGGCGGCCCGAAGTGCTACGGCGGTGGTGCTGCCGCGGCAGCCGCCGACGGCGACCTGGGACCCGCGAACTCGCCGGGCGAACGCCGGCTCGTCGCCGAACTCCTGCGGCCGGCCCTCGGTGAGGTCCCCGACTGGAGCAGTGTCCTCATCGGACCGGCGTTGCGCGGGACGGAGGTGACCGTCCGATGAGGAGTATCGCGGGTCCCGCCGTCAAGGGCCTGATCTTCTTCCTGGTCACCGCGGCCGCCACCGCCGTGCTCGCGATCACGATCGCCAACTCGAACGTCGGCGCGACGATCGGCTACACCGCCCGGTTCACCGACGCGACCTCGGTCAACCCCGGCGACGAGGTCCGGATGGCCGGGGTCCGGATCGGCCAGGTCGACTCGGTGCGGGTCGTCGAACACCGCCTCGCCGACGTCGCGTTCTCGGTCGGCCGCGCGCACCGGCTCACCGCGTCGGCGACGGTCACCATCCGCTACCGGAATCTGGTCGGACAGCGGTACCTGGCCGTCGACCCCGGCGCCACCGACACCTCGCCCACGCTGGCCGAAGGCGCCGAAATCCCGCTCGACCGGACCAAACCGGCACTCGACCTCACGGCGCTGTTCAACGGGTTCAAGCCGCTCTTCCAGGCGCTGTCGCCGAACGACGTCAACCAGCTGTCGTTCGAGATCATCCAGGTGCTGCAGGGGGAGGGCAGCACGATCGAGAGCCTGCTGCGGCACACGGCGTCGCTCACCTCGACCCTGGCGGGCAAGGACGCGCTCATCGGCCAGGTGATCGGCAACCTCAACACCGTGCTGGACACGCTGAACGCCCAGGGCGACCAGTTCGACACGCTCGTCGACACGACCGCCCAGCTGGTCACCGGGCTGGCCGCGGACGCGAAGCCGATCGGGCAGGCCATCGGCGGCCTCGGCGAGCTGACCACCGCGACCGCCGGGCTGCTCGAAGAGGGCCGTCAGCCGCTGAAGGACAGCATCACCGCCCTCGGCGACCTGTCGAAGAACCTGGCCGACAACACCCCGGTGTTCCAGCAGTTCGTCGACAACCTGCCGAAGAAGCTCGACCGGATCGGCACGCTGTTCTCCTACGGCTCCTGGGCGAACTTCTACCTGTGCGCGGTGCAGACCGACGCGAAACCCGCGCCCGGCGGCCCGCCGCCGGGCATCCCCGTGACCGCCGCGAGGTGCCGGTGAAACCCTTCCGCAGCCGCAACCCGATCGCCGTCGGCGCGGTGACCGCGCTGGTCATGGCGTTGATCGGCAGCGCCACGTTCTTCTCCGACGATCTTCCGCTCATCGGCGGCGGCACGACCTACAAGGCCGAGTTCCGCGAGGCCGCCGGGCTCCGGCCGGACGACGAGGTCCGCGTCGCCGGGGTGAAGGTCGGCGAGGTCACCGACGTGCGGCTGGCCGGCGACCACGTCGAGGTGCTGTTCCGGGTCCGCGACACGTGGGTGGGCAACCGGACGACCGCGGCGATCAAGATCAAGACGTTGCTGGGGCAGAAGAACCTGGTGCTCGACCCGGTCGGGAACGCCGAGCTGAACCCGGACCAGCCGATCCCGCCCGAGCGCACGAGCTCGCCCTACGACGTCACGGCGGTCTTCAACGACCTGGCGAGCACGGTCGGCGCCATCGACACCGACCAGCTCGCGCAGGCGTTCCGCGTGCTGTCCGACACGCTCGGCGCGTCGGCCCCCAGCGACGTCAAGACCGCGTTCAACGGCATCGCGGCGCTGTCGCAGACGCTGGCGTCCCGCGACGACGAGCTGGTCAAGCTGTTCCAGAACACCAACCAGGTGTCGAAGACGCTCGGTCAGCGGTCCGATCAGATCCAGGCGCTGATCCGGGACGGCAACACGCTGCTCACCGAGCTCAACGCCCGCAAGGACGCGATCGCGCAGTTGTTCAGCGGCATCAAGAACCTCTCCATCCAGCTGCGCGGGCTGGTCGCCGAGAACCAGAAGACGCTCGGCCCGGCGCTGGACCAGCTCGACCGCGTGGCCACCGTGCTGCAGCGGAACCAGGGGAAGCTGGAGGACAGCCTGCGCCTGGCCGGCCCGTTCTACCGGCTGCTCGGCAACGCCGTCGGCAACGGCCGGTGGATCGACACCTACATCTGCGGCCTGATCCCGACCGGCACCACGCCGGGCAGCTGCCAGCCGCCGAAGAACGGGGGACGCTGATGGCGCACCAGCTCATCGACCTGGGCGCGGCGGCGCGACGGCGGACGAGACTGCGAGCCCTCACGCTCGGCGTCGTGCTCGCGCTCGTGGTTTCGGCGGCGTGGCCGGTGGTCACCGCGCCCGCCGAGCGCCTCCTGTACGCGTACTTCACCGCCGCCGTGGGGATCTACCCGAACTCGGACGTGCGCGTGCTCGGTGTCGCCGTCGGTTCGGTGTCCGAAGTGGAACCGAATGGGACCGACGTCAAGGTGACGATGACGCTGAAGCCGGGCGTCCAGCTGCCCGCCGACGCCGGGGCCGTCGTCATCACGCCGAGCCTGGTCGCCGACCGGTACGTCCAGCTCACGCCCGTCTACCGCGGCGGGCCGACGCTGGCCGATGGCTCGTCGATCCCGCGGGAGCGCACGGCGACCCCGGTGGAGGTCGACGACCTGCTGCACAGCCTCAACCAGCTGATGTCGGCACTCGGGCCGAACGGCGCCAACAAGGACGGTGCGGTGAGCGACGTCCTGACCCGCTCGGCGGACTACCTGAACGGGACCGGGCAGACCATCGGCACGGCGATCAAGAACCTCGGCGAGTTCGCCCGCACCGCGAGCGACTCGAAGGACGACCTGTTCACCTCGGTCGACAACATCAGCAAGTTCACCGCGATGCTCGCCGCCAACGACGGGCAGGTCAAGCAGGCCATCTCGCAGATCGCGTCGCTGAGCAAGGTGCTGGCCGACCAGCGCGACCAGTTTTCCGGCGCGCTGACCGAACTGACCCAGGCGCTGAGTGTCGTGCAGACGTTCATCAAGGACAACCGCGGCAAGATCCAGTCCGATGTGGACAAGCTGGCCGACGTCACGAAGGTGCTGGTGGACCAGAAGGACTCCCTGTCCGAGGCGCTCACCGCGGCCCCGAACGCCCTGACGAACCTCCTGGGCGCCTACGACCGGGCGAACGGGACCATCGACGGCCGCGGCAACCTCCTCGAGTTCCCGGAGCAGAAATGAAAGCCCTCGCCAAACTCGCCGCGGTGGTGACCCTCGCGCTGGTGACGACCGGCTGCGGCAGCGGGGTGAGCGTCTACGACATCCCGCTGCCCGGCGGCGCCGCGCTCGGCGACCACCCGATCCACGTCACCGCGAGCTTCACCAACGTCCTCGACCTCGTGCCGCAGTCCGGGGTCAAGGTCAACGACGTCCCGGTCGGCCAGGTCGTCAAGGTCGAGCTCGCCCCGGACGGGCACAGCGCGGTCGTCGACCTGCTGCTCAACGGCGATGTCGACCTGCCGGGCAACGCCGTCGTCCGGCTGCGGCAGGCCAGCATCCTCGGCGAGAAGTTCGTCGAACTCGCCCCGCCGGACGACGCGACGCCGTCCGGCCGCCTTCTGGACGGCGCGGCCATCCCCCTCGACCGCTCCACCCTGACGCCCGAGATCGAGGAGGTCTTCGGCGCGCTGTCGCTGCTGCTCAACGGCGGCGGGGTGGCGCAGGTCCAGAACATCAGCCACCAGCTCAACGACGCCCTCGGCGGCCGCGAGTCGGCGGCCCGCAGCCTCCTGTCCAGTTTGGACACGTTCGTCCGGGGGCTCGACGAGCACCGGAACGAGATCACGCGGGCCATCGAGAGCGTCAACAAGCTCGCGGCGACCCTCAACGCGCACACCGGCCAGATCACCACCACGCTCAACGGCCTGACCCCCGGCATCGGCGTGCTCAACCAGCAGCGGACGGCCCTGGTCGAGATGCTCAAGGCGCTCGACGGCCTGACCACGGTCGCCGTCGACACGGTCCACCGCAGCAAGGACGACCTGGTCGCCGACCTGCACGCCCTCGAACCGCTGCTGCGCCGGCTGGCCGACTCCGGCGACAAGCTCCCCAAGGCGATGGAGATGATCTTCACCTTCCCGTTCCCGGACGCCGCCCTGGACACGATCCGCGGCGACTACCTCAACGGGTTCCTCAAGGCGGGTCACTGATGCTGACCCGGTTCGTGCGCGTCCAGGTGACGCTCTTCGTCGTCATCGCCGTCGTCGGCGTCGCCTACGTCGGGGCCACCTACGCCGGCCTCGACAAGGTCTTCTTCGACCGCGGCTACACCGTGAAAGCGCAGTTCCCGGCCGGCGGCGGCATCTTCACCAACGCCGAGGTCACCTACCGCGGCGTGCCCATCGGCCGCGTCGGTGAACTGCGGCTGACGCCGGCGGGGATGGAGGCCGACCTCGAGATCGACGCCGGCACCGCGCCGGTCCCGGCCGACACCGAGGCCGTCGTCGCGGACCGCTCGGCCGTCGGCGAGCAGTACGTCGACCTGCGGCCGCGCACCGACGGCGGCCCGAAGCTGCACGACGGCTCGGTGATCACCCAGGCAGACACGAAGATCCCGCTGCCGGTCGACGTCGTCTTGTCGACAGTGGACACCTTCGCCGCGTCGGTGCCCAAGCCCGCACTGCGCACGGTCGTCGACGAGCTGTACAACGCGACCTCGGACGCCGGCCCGGCGCTGGACCAGCTGATCGGCCGCGGGATCGAGTTCGTCCAGGCGGCGAGCGCGCACGTCGCCCCGCTGACCCGGTTCGTCACCGACGCGCACACGGTGCTCGACACGCAGGTGCAGCAGGCGGGCGCGATCCGCGAATTCGGGGCCAACGCGAAACTGCTCGCGTCGACGTTGAAGCAGTCCGACGGCGACCTGCGCACGCTCATCCCGGCGGTCCCCGCGGCCGCCAACGAGGTCAGCGCGCTGATCCGCGACACCGGCCCGGACCTCGGCGTGCTGCTGGCGAACCTGCTGACCACCGCCGACGTCCTGGAAGCCCGCCACGACGGCGTCCGGCAGCTGCTGATCACCGCGCCGGAGGCGGTGGCCGCGGCCGGGACGATCGTGCGGCCGGACGGCGTCCACATCGGACTTTCACTGACCTTTTTCGACCCACCGCCGTGTACCAGCGGGTACACGACGCCGTACCGCAACGGCCTCGACACGTCGGTCCGCCCGCTGAACACCGCCGCGCGTTGTGCGCTGCCGAAGGGCGACCCGACGAACGTCCGGGGCTCGCAGAACGCACCGGGAGGACGGCCGTGAGGATCGTCGCAGTGCTGGCCGCGGTCTTGGCGACTGTCGCGGCCGGGTGGTCGGGGTTCACCTGGTGGCAGGCGGCGCACGACGACGGCGTCGCGCGCGCGGTCGTCCGGGAGCAGGCGTTGCAGGCCGGCCGGACGGCGGTCGCCGAACTGACCACTTTGGACTACCGGCAGGCCGCACCGGGGTACCAGCACTGGCTCGACCTCTCCGGCGGTGCCCTGCACGACGAGCTCGCGGCCGACCGGCAGGGCAGTCTCGACCGGATCGCCCAGGCGAAGACCGTCACCACGGGGAAGGTCACCGACGCCGCGGTGACCGAAGTGGACACCGGCGCGGGCACGGCGAAAGTCCTCGCATCGGTCGAGCTGGTCGTCACGCCGGACGGCGGCGAAGCCGTGACGAAACGCAACCGGTTCCAGGCCGACCTGACGCGCGGGCCGGACGGCTGGCGGGTCACCGGGCTCGGCCAGGTTCCCGTGGGGGAGGCACCATGACGGTCCCGACGAAGAAGCGAGCGGTCAAGGTCGCCGGCCGCCACCACGCTCGTGAGTGTTCGGACGAGTCAGAACTCGCCTTACCACTCACGACCCCGGAACCACGGCGGCGGGTGCCGGTGGTGTTCGCAGCGGTGGCCGTGGTCATGGCCGGGCTCGCCGGGTGGTTCACGCTCGAAGCGCACAGCACGAACGCCGTCGTCGCGCACAACAGCGCGCTTTCCGACGTCGCCGGGACCGCGGACGCCGCGAAACAGATCAGCGCCGCGCTCGGCACGGTCTTCTCCTACCGCTACGACGACCCGGCCAAGAGCGAACAGGCCGCGAAGGACGTGCTGACCGGGCCTGCTCTGGCGCAGTACGAGCAGCTCTTCGGCCAGGTCCGCAAGCTGGCCGCCGACCAGAAGCTCGTGGTCACCTCGACCGCCGTCGCCTCCGGCGTGAAGCTCCTCGACGGCGACCGCGCGGCACTCCTGGTGTTCCTCGACCAGACCGGCACGCGGGGCGACGGGCAGCGCAGCACGGGTGCCGCGCAGCTGAGCGTCACCGCCGAACGCGTCGCCGGGAAGTGGCGTGTCACCGGGATGTCCGCGGCCTGAGGATGCGCGAGGAAGCCATGACCCTCTCGAAGCTGCTGGCCCGCCGCGCCGCGGCGGCGGGCGACGAGCCGTCGATGACCTGGCCCGGCGCCCGGACCACCCTGACCTGGGCCGGGCTGGACCGCCGGGTCACCGCCGTCGCCGCGGCCCTGCGCCGGGTCGCCGAGCCGGGGCAGCGCGCGGCGATCCTCATCGCGCCGTCACCCGCCTACGCCGTCGCGTTCCTCGGCGTGCTGCGGGCCGGGCTGGTCGCGATCCCGGCGGGGCCGGACGGCCGGGCGCACGTCCTGGCCGACGCGCAGCCGTCGATCGTGCTCGCGACCGCGGCCACGGTGACCGCGGTCCGGCGCTTTCTGTCTGCTTTGGACACGTGCGGGCATCGCGTGCTCGCCGTGGACGCCGTCCCGGACGCGCCGTTCGCCGAAACCGCGCCGTCCCCCGAGGGGGTGGCCTACCTGCAGTACCCGGGCGGGGTGATGGTCACCCACGCGAACATCGTGGCCAACGCGCGACAGGCGGCACCGCTGCTGGCGCACCCCTCCGTGACGACCTGGCTGCCGCCGAGCGACCCCCTCGGCCTGCTGCTCGGGGTGGCGGCGCCGGTCGTCACCGGCCGCCCCGTGGTGCTCGTCGATCGCCGGGACGTCCTGGCCGGGGCGGCCGGAACGGCCGGATCCCTGGTGCGCGCGGACGACCCGGACCTGGACCGGTTGCGGGCCGTGTTCCCGCCCGGGGCGCTGCGGGAGTGCTACGTCCGGGCCGAAGCGACCGCCCTGGTCTCCTGCGGCCGCCCGGCCGGCCAGGCGGTGGCGATCGTCGGCCCGGACGGACGGCGGCGGCCCCCGGGCGCGGCCGGCGAAATCTGGGTGAGCGGGCCGAACGTCGCCCGCGGCTACCGGAACCGGCCCGAGGAGTCGGCGCGGGTCTTCTGCGCGTTCCTCACCGGCGACGACGAGCCGCGCTGGTGGCTGCGGACCGGCGACCTCGGGGTTCTGGACGAGTCCGGCAACCTGACCGTCACCGGCCGGGTTCTCGTCGCCGGCCACCACCCGCAGGACCTCGAAGCGACGGCCGAAGAGGCGCACCCGGCGATCCGGCCGGACGCCGCGGCCGCGTTCGCCGTCGCCGGGCAGCAGGCCGTGGTCGTCCTGGAGCTGCTCGACGGCGTGGTCCCGCCGCGCGGCGAGGTCGAGCGGGCCGTGCGGCACGCGGTGTCCGCCCGGCACGGGCTCACCCTGCGGAGAGTCGTCGTGCTGCCCGCGGGCGAGGCCCCGTACCACCGGGACGGAGACGGCCTGTGGTGACCGGGCCGGCGCTCTCGCCGGGCGTCCCGTTCGCCACGTCGTCGCCCGAGGTGTCCTGGCCGGAGGCGCCGCTGCCGTGGGTGCCGCCGTCCCCGCCCGGCGCGTGGCTGCTGCTCACCGACGAGCACCCGGCCGCGCTCGGCCGGGCCGTCGCCCTGGCCCTGGCGCTGGCCGCGGCGGGCGACGACGCCCTTTCGCTGCCGCGCGACGACCTCGACGAGCTGCCGGGTTTCCTGGCCGGACGCCCGGTGCGCGGCGTCGTCTTCCTGACCGGGGCGCCGTACGCCTACCACGACCCGGAGGCCGCGCAGGAGCTGCTGCCGGCGGTCCTGGAAGTGGTCGCCCGCCTCGGCCCCGGCGTCCGGTTCCACCTGCTCACGCAGTCGGCCGGCGAGCCGGGGCTGCTGTTCCTGCGCGGGCTGGTGCGCGTCCTCGCGGTCGAGCGGCCGGAGCTGCGGACGAGCCTGGTCGACTTCGACGCCCGCGCCGACCTCGGATTCCTCGTGCGCGAGCTCCGGGCGGACGCACCGGAGGACGACGTCCGCTGGCGCGGCGGAGTCCGCTACGCGGCGCGGCCGGCCCGCGTCCCGTTCGCGGCCGACCTGCCGGGCGGGCCCGGCGCGTACGTGGTCACGGGCGAGCGCGGGCCGGCGATCGCCCGCTGGCTGGCGGCCACCGGCGCCACCCGGATCGTCCTTTCCGGACACGGCCCGGTCGTCGCTCCCGGGGTGGACACGGTGGTCGTCCCCGGCGACATCGCCGCCCCGGGCGTCGCGGAACGGCTGATCGCCACGGCCACGGCGGACGGCTTGCCCCTGCGCGGCGTGGTGCACGCGGCCGAGGCGCTCGCCGAGGACGTCGAGACCGTCTGGCGGCCCCAGGTCCTCGGCGCCCGCCGCCTCCACGAGGCCACGACCGGCTGCCCACCGGACTGGTGGCTCCTGGTCTCCTCACCCGCCCCACCCCGCTTGGCCCCCGCCACGGCCGCCGCCTGGCTCGACGCGTTCGCCGCCTGGCGCCGCGCCCGCGGCCTCCCCGCCACCCTGGTCCACTGGCCGACCCACAACCCCGTGTCGACCCTCTGATCACCCGTGTCGACCCTTCAATCACGCGTGTCGACCGTCTGATCACGTGTGTCGTCCGTTGCGGTCCGGCACTCGCGTGTCTGGAGGGTCGACTCGTGTGTCTGGAGGGTCGACACGCGTGTCTGGAGGGTCGACACGAAGTCAGGGGAGGGTGGCGCGGAGGGCGAGGATCATCTCGAAACGGGAGTCCGGGTGGCGGAGGTGATCCGCGAACAGGGCCTCCAGCTCCTGGGCGCGGGCGCGGACCGTCTGCGGGTGGATCGCGAGGCGGTCGGCGACCTCGCGGACGTTGCCGCACGTCTCCAGCCACGCGAGCAGCGTGTGGGCCAGGCGGGTGTACTGCTTCGGGGTCAACGCCGTCAGCGGGGCGAGCCGGCGCCGGGACACCTCCGTCACCAGGAACGGCTCCTTGCGCAGCCACAGCGTCGCGAGGTGGTCTTCGCACCAGGTCAGCGGCTCGTCCGGCAGGACGTCGCCCACCAGCCGCAGGGCCTCCTGCGCCGTCGCCAGGGACCGGGCCGCCTGGCGGGGCGGCACCGGCGGCCCTACCGCGGCCCGCTGCCCGGCCAGGGCCCGGGTCAGCGCGCCGCGGTCCGCGGGGGCGGGCAGCAGCAGCCGCGGGGTGCCGTCTTCGAGGTCCTCCAGTGCCTCCAGCCCGGTGACGTCGGCGGCCCCGTCGAGCGCCACCGCGACGAGCCGGTGCGGCAACGGCCACTCGGCCGCCGTCGCGGCTTCCTGGACCGTCCGCGACGGCGACGGCGGGTCCGCCAGCAGCAGGTCCAGCAGCCGGCGTCGCCGCCGCTCCAGCGCGCCCGCGGCCCGCGCCTGCGCCGCCGCGTGCCCTTCGATCGACAACGCGGACAGCTCGTCGATGTAGGCGAAGATCGCCTCGGCGAGCAGGCACAGCGTCGCCGACGGCACGCCGGCCCGCGTCCCCACCTCCGCCATCCGCCGCCACGTCACCCGCGCGCCGACCCGGTAGGCGGCCTGCAGGACGTCGAGGTTGCGGCCCTGCGCGAGCTCGTGCACGCCGAGCCCGACGAACACCTGCCGCCGCTCGTCGGGCACCGGGCCGGAGGTGGCGATCCGGTCGATGAACTGCAGGATCGCCGCCTGGACGCCGGCCCGCAGCGCCTTGCCGAACGCGCCGTCGAGGGGCCGCGCGTAGTCCGGGATGGTCCGCTGGATCTCGCGCAGCACCTCGTCGGCGACGTCGAGCAGCCGCGGCCGGAACACCGCGGCCAGCTCACGCGGGAGCATGGCCCACAGCTGTCCCGGCCGGCCGTCGCCGCCGAGCATCGGCCCGAAGTTCGTTTCGACGGGCGGTCCCGTCATCGCCCACCCCGTTGTGGAAGACATCGTGGAAGAGGAGTTCAGGAACCGAGGAGAGCCTCCGCGCGCAGCGCGATCTCCATGTCGAGCCGGTCGTCGGCGTTGTGCAGCCGGTCGCCGAACAGGTCGACGAGCTGGTGCATGCGGTAGCGCACGGTCTGCGGGTGCACCTTCAGCTTCTTCGCGATCTCGGGCGCACTGCCGCGGGACTGCAGCCAGATCAGCAGCGTCTCGCCGAGCCGCGCCCGCTGCTTCGGCGTGAGGTCGTTGAACGGCTCCAGGCTGCGCGCGCACAGCTCACGGACGAGGAACTCGTCGGCGAGCAGCCACAGCGTGGACAGGTGGTCGGTGCAGCGGGTCACCGGCGCGTCCGGCAGCACGCCGCGCTGCACGAGCTTCAGCGTCCGGCGCGCCCACAGCAGCGACCGCGGTGCGTCGGTGAGCCGCACCGCCGGGCCGATCACCGCGCGCCAGCCGGGCAGCCGCTCGGCGAGGTTCTTCAGGTGCCGCTCCGGGTCGCCGGTGACCAGGCACGGTTCGCTGCCTTCGAGGTCGACGAGCACGTCGGAGTGCAGGTCGGGCGCGGCGAGGCTGTGCTGGTCGGCGCGGGGTTCGAGGGCGACGACGGTGACCTCGGCCGGCAGCGCCCACTGGGCCGTGGCGGCCTGCGCGGTGATGGTCTGCGGCGCGGACGGCGGGTCGGCGAGCAGCAGCTCCAGCAGCCTTCGCCGGCGGCGGGCGCGGGTGCCGGCCGCGCGCGTCTGCGCCGCCGTGTAGCCCTCGATCGAGAGCGCGGAGATCTCGTCGACGTAGGCGAAGATGGCCTCGGCGCTCGTGCACAGCGTGTCCGCGGAGACGCCGGCGGCCTGCCCGAACTCGCTGATGTGCCGCCACGCGACCCGGCCGCCGACCCGGTAGGCGGTCTGCAGGCAGTCGAGGCTGCGGCCCTCGTTGAACTCGATCTTGCCGAGGTTGCGGAAGACGGTCGTCCACGTCTCCAGCGGCACGGCGTTCGGGGTGCCGACACTGTCGAGGCACTGGATGATCGACTGCCGGACACCCTGCGTGATGATGTGCCCGAACGCCCCTTCCAGCGGCTGGCGGTATTCGGGCACCGCCCGCTGGACCTCCTGCAGGATGGCCCGCGCGAGCGGATCGACCCGCGGCTTGAAGCGGATCGCCAGCTCCCGGGGCAGCGACGCCCAGAGCCCGATGGCCCCGGAAGCGCGTCCCTGCCGCCGGTCCACCGGGGTGCGCGGGGCGGGTGGGTAGGCGGGCCGGGCCGACACGGACTGCTGCCGGTAGGCCGGTCCGGAGGTGCGCTCGCCGGGGTTCGGCCGGCCGGCCCGCAGGGCGGGGGCGGCGAATCCGGTGTCCACGTCGGTCATGTGTTTTATCCTTGCTGGCAACAAAAGCGGCCTCTTCGCCGGGACAGCCGATCCGAATTTTGTGGCTCAGGCAACATAATTTCGCGCGAACGGCACTGTCAACGGGTTGTCCGCTGACTTTGCGGTAACCCGTCCGGACTACACCCGAACGGGTGGAACGGCGCGAGGCCAGGTGACACTTCCGGCGCGGCCGGGTGGTGCGCGGATGACAACTTTTCCGAAGGCCCGGTTCGCGGCTGTCAGCCGCGTGACGAGATCGCCCCGGCGGCGGGCCTGGTCCGGCCCGGAAAGTGTTTCACGTTTTCGGGTGGCGTCAAGAGTGGCGATCCCGTGCAGCGGCACGGGCGCCTCGCCGCGGGCGTGCGCCGAATGGTCGGCCGAGCATGACAAGAGGGAAGGGGAAAAGGCGACTGTGCGTGCGCGTTTTCCGGGCTTCACCGGGAATGCGTATCGACATTTCGGCGGTGCGCGGTAATCCTCGGAGACATGGTCGCAATGACGCACCGGACGCGCTGATGTCCTGCCGCGCGAGTTTCCATTTGGTCCACCAGGGCGCGGGGCCGCCCCGCCGCGCCCTGGGGAGGCGACCCTGGCGGCGGGTGCTCCCGATGCCGGTGCGCGCGCTCGATCGGGTGGCGCGGGTGCACGTGTCGGGCAGGCCGGGAACCGGTGACGCTGCAGTGGCGGTGCGGTGAGCGGGGGTTCGCCTGCGGCGGGGCTGGTACAGCGGCGTGGATGGCGTGATCAGCGTGCGCGTGCGGCCCGTGGTCCGGCGCGAGCAGGTCGCGCGTGCGGGCCTGTGCTGCGGCGCGGATGAGCCGAGGCTTCAGCCCCGATCGCGCCGCGGCCGATATCCCTGGACCGGTGTGGCGGTGACCTGCGCGCCGGTCACGCTTCCGGCGGCCGGTGGGCTCGCATCAGGCGTTGCGCCCGCAATGCCAGCTGCATGCCCAGCCGGTCGTCGGCGTCCTTCAGGCGGTCGCCGAACAGCTCCTCCAGCTGGCGCAAGCGATTGCGGACCGTCTGCGGGTGCACGCCCAGCCGCTGGGCGATCTCCGGTGCGCCGCCCCTGGTCTCCAGCCACGCCAGCAGCGTCTCGCTCAACCGTTCCCGCTGCTTCTCGCTGAGCGAGGCGAACGGGTCCAGGCTCTGCCGGGCCAGCTCGGCCGCCAGGAAGTCCTCGGCCAGCAGCCAGAGCGTCGCCAGGTGGTCGCGGCACCAGATCAGGGGGCCCGGGACGTCCGGTCCCGACAGCAGCAGGGCCCGCCGTGCCGTGCGCAGCGCCGCCGGGGCGTCCGCCAGGGGCACCGTCGGGGACACCGCCGCGCGCCAGCCGTCGAGTTTGGCCGTCAGGGGGGCCAGGTCCGCGTCCGGGTCGCTGGTCAGCAGGTACGGCTCCGGGCCGTCGAGGTCGGCCAGGACGCCGTCGCCGAGCAGGTCCGCCGGGAAGTCGGCCGCGTCCGGGGCGCGCTCGAGGGCCACCATCGCCGCCGTCTCCGGCAGGGGCCAGCCCGCGCCGCCCGCCAGCCCGGCGATGCTGGTCGCCGCGCCCTCCGGGGCGCCCGCGATCAGCTCCAGCAGGCGCCGCCGCCGGACCGGGACCGCCCCTTCCGCCTCGGCCTGCGCCTGCTGGTACCCCTCGATCGCGGTGGCGCACAGCTCGTCGACGTAGGCGAAGATGGCCTCCGCGGCGACCGAGATGACCGCCGGGTCGACGCCCGCGGCGATCACCGCCGGGTGCATCGCCCGCCACGCCACCCGCGCCCCGATCGTGGCGCTGTCCTGCAGCGCGTCGAGGTTGCGGCCCTCGGTGAACTCGACCCGGCCGCGGCCGCGGTAGAACTCGACCCACGGCTCGTGCGGCAGCGCCGGCTCGCCCATCGCGTCGACGCAGTGCCGCACCGCGAACTCGACGCTCTTCACCAGCACCTTGCCGAACACGCCCTTGAGCGGCTGGCCGTAGGCCGGGACCGTGCGCTGCACCTCCTGGATCATCGAGGCCGCCGCGTGCCCGACGTGCGGGCGCAGGCCCGCGCCCAGCGCGCGCGGCAGCGAGGCCAGCAGGCGGAAGCTGCGGTACTCGACCACGAATCCCCCTTCGAGTGCGTGGGGGCCGAGCGTATCCGACCCGTGTGTCACTGAAAAATCAACGATCGGTTCCCGGAAAGGGTGACGCGCACTCGTCCTTTTGACACGGACGGGTGCGCGTTCTACGCTCCGTGGCGGATGGCGGGGCCATTTCTGCGGTACCAATTCCCAGTGGAGGACTGAATTCCCCATGCGCGGTTCCGCTGCCTCGGACGGCTCCGTGTGGTCCCGGCTGCCGCACGAACTCGGCGACGCGGTGCGGCCGCGAATCCCGGAGATCGCCCGGGCCTGCATCGACGCGATCGCCGCCGAGATTCCGGAATATTCCCGGAGTTTCGCCGGCGGACCCGAGCGCGCCGTCGCGATCGAGCAGGCGCGGCGCGGCATCGAGCGGGACATCGACCGCGTCGGCACGCCCGCGATGTGGCAGGCCGACCGGCTGGCCGGGTTCCGCGGGCACGGGCGCGAGGCGTTCCACAATGGTCTGAGCCGCGAGGCCGTGCAGGCGGCGGTGCGCGTGTCGAGCCGGGTCACCTGGCGGTGGATCGCCGACATCGCGCGGGAAGCCGGGTTGTCCGGTGACGTCCTGTACGGCGCCGCGGAAGGGATGTTCGCCGACGTCGAGACGTCGATGGCGGCCGTCGCGGAGGGTTACAGCGCGGCGGAAGCGGCGGTGGCCGGCACCGGCGAACGGCACCGCCGCCTGCTGCGCGCGGTACTGGGCGGCCGGATACCGACCGCTGAGACATTTCAAGAATGGGACAGTCTGCTAGCCGCGTCCGGCCTGCCGGTGCCCGAGCGGGTCGCCGCGGTGGCGTTCCGCGCGCTGCCCGGCGCCCCGGAGTTCCCGCCCGGGCTGCTGCCGGAGCACGTCCCCGCCGATCCGGCCGGCGACCCGCCGGCGGCGCTCACCCCGGCCCCGGACGTCGACCTGGCCGGCCTCGCCGGGCTGCCGCCGGGCTGGACGGCCGCGGTCGGGCCGCTGGTGCCGCCGGCCGAGGCACCCGAGTCGTTCCGGATCGCCCGCCGCGCCGTCGACCTGGCCGCCCGCGGCCTGCTCGACGCACCGGGTCCGGTGATCTGGTGCCGCGACCACGTGACGACGCTCCTGCTGCTCGCGGACGAGTTCCTGGTCACGCAGCTGGCCACGACGACGCTGGAGCCGCTGTCCGGCCTGTCCGGGCGTCGCCGAGAGCAGCTGGCCGAGACGCTGCTGGCGCTGGTCCGGACCCGGGGCAGCGCGCCGGAGCTGGGCCGGCTGCTCGACCTGCACCCGCAGACGATCCGGGCCCGGTTGAAGAAGCTGGCGGAGCTGTTCGGCGACCGGCTGGACGACCCGGGTGAGCGGCTGCGGCTGGAGCTGGCGTTGCTGGCCGAGCGCGCGCTACCGGGCCAGGGCTGAGGCCCGCCGTGGTCGGGCCGGTGCCGGGCGCGGGAACACCCAGCGCCGGTAGCCCCACCAGCGGAACGCCGTCCCCAGCAGGGTGCCCAGCAGCATGCCGGCGACGAAGTCCGCGACCTCCTGCGTGGCGTAGCCGACGTACGGGACGGCCAGGTGCAGCACGTACCGCGACACCAGCGGCGGCACGAGGTTCACCGCCACCGCGCCCGCGTTGACGGCGAAGAACAGCGTCGCCTCGCGCACGCGGCCGTGGCCGCCGCGGGTGGCGAACGACCAGCGCCGGGACAGCAGGTAGGCGAACGCCGTGGCGGCGACCGTGGCGATCGCGAGGGCCGTCACCGGCTTCTCCCGGAACACGGTGAACTTCAGGCTGTAGTCGCCCAGTAGGGTGACCCCGTACGCGGCCGAGCCGACGACGGCGAAGCGGAGCAGCTCTCGCGGCTCGGGCATGGTTCCTCCAGGTGGCGCCGACAGGGCGGAGGTCTTTCGATGGCACGGACGGGCGGGGAGAGCGAGCTTCCCTCGGTCGCCGAACTGGTGAACCTTTCGCAGACGAGGCCGCTGGTGATCCGCGGCGAGCTCGACGCGAAGCTCGCCGAGGAACCGCCCGCCGAGCCCGCACCCGACCCCTTGGCGGTGCTCGACGCCGAGCTGGCGGCCGACGAGCGCCCGCAGGAGACCCCGCCCGCCGACCGGTCCTCCCGCACGAAGCCCTACGTCCTCGCCGCGGGCGCGGCGGTGGGACTGGGGCTGGCGGCGGTCGTGCTGTTCCAGCCCCACCAGGTGGGCGGAACGGCGGTCCCACCGCCCGGAGCGGCGGTCCCGGCCCCGCCGCCGACCGCGACGTCGAGCGAAGGGGTGGTGACGATGAGCGCCTCCGCGGCACCGCCACCGCTGACGGCCAAGGTGCGCGACTCGCCGCCGGAGACCACGAGCATGCCGTCCGCGGCGGGCCGCAAACCGGCTCGCGCAGAGCCGCCGGCCCCGTCGACGACCTCGCCGGAGGACCAGTGGCGCGAGTACGTGAGCTCGGTGATCAGCTCTTGGCAGCAGCATCCCCGTGGTGGCCGGAGCCGCTGACGGGGTGGGGCGCCGGTGGCGCTCTGCTTGGCGGGCGGGGCCCGGTCGCGCGGCCGGGGTTCGCCCCAGCCGGAGTCGCGCTGTGGCCGGAGCTGTTGAGCGGCGATCGCTCCGCGGCCGGAGTCGCCGAGTGGTGATCCGCCGCCGGGATCGCTGAGCCGAATTCGCGCTGGCAGCCGCTTCGCGGCCGCAGCCGCCCTGCGGCCGGAGTCGCTGAGAGGTGATCCCGCAGCAGCCGCTTCGCGGCTGCGGCTGCCGACGGTGATCTCGCCGCCGGGGCGCCGAGCCGAGCTCGCGCTGGCAGCCCCTTCGTGGCCGGAGTCGCTGAGCGGCGATCCCGCCGCAGCCGCTACGCGGCCGCAGCTGCCGGGTGGCGAAGCAGCCACTTCGCGGCCGCAGCGGCGAGCTCGCCGCCGGAAGCGCCGAGCCGAGCTCGCCCCGGCACCCACCCCGCGACCACAGCCGCCGGGCGCGGGTTCGCCCAGCTCGCGTTGGGCAGCCGCGCCGGAGCCAGGCCGCGTCCCCACCAAGACCCGTGCGAAACCCGCCGCACGGCCGCCGACCCCCTCTGATCAGCAGCTCGCCGTCGCCGGTTTGCCTGCGATTCGGTCCTTCACGAACGCCAGTACGTCCGCATTGCCCGTGTACACCAGCGTGATGTGGTCCGTGTCGTAGGTCTTCCACGTCTCCTGGACCCCAGCCGCGCAATACGCCTTGTGCAGCGCATCCGCCTGCGCGAACTGCACCAGCTGATCCCCCGTCGCGTGGTACAGGAACACCGGTACCCGCGGCGGCGCCCCGCCCAGCTTGTTCTCGTTCAACCGCGCCACCCACGCCGGCTTGATGTAGCCCGGAGAAGTCGTGTAATCCCCGATCTTCTGGTTCGCGTACGTCGTCAGCAGCTCGAACGTGCACGCGCTCCGCTGCATCTCGGCCAGCTTCGCCCGCCCGTTGTCGCTGAGGAACGAGTCCAGCTGCAGCTCCGGGTACGCCCGGTCGAGACCCAGCAGCGCGTACGCGAACACGCCGAAGCCGAACTTGCCGTCGAGCTGCAGCGTCACCTGGACCAGGTCCGCCGGTACCCCGCCGGCCGCGATGCCCACCAGGTTCAGCTCCGGTGCGTACGACGGCTGCAGCTCGCCGGCCCACGCCGCCGCGCCGCCGCCCTGGGAATACCCGCGGAACACCACCTTCGCCGACGTCGACAGCCCGGCCGCCGGGAGGCGCTGGGCCGCGCGGACCGCGTCGATCACCGCCGGCCCTTCGGACCGGCCCACCACGTACGTCGTCTTCGGCTCCGGCTGGTAGCCCTCGTAGTCCGGGACCGCCACCGCGTACCCCGCGTCGAGCAGGTCGTCGAGGCCCGGCTGCTCGTAGAACGCGCCGATGCCGATCATCGCCGACGGCGTGCACGTGAACGCCGGGCCGTGCGTGCCCGGGGCGAACGCCACGATCGGGGCGCTCGCGCGGTCGGCGTTCTTCGGCACCAGGATCGTGCCGGTGACCGCGTCGGGCTGCCCGAGCGCGTTCGTCGACAGGTACATCACCTGCCACGCGTCGACCGACGCCTTCCGCGGGCCCGCGGAAGACGGCCGCCACCGCAGCACGTCACCCGGCTTGCCCGCCGGCAGCGGGGACGGCGGGACGTAGAACGAATCACCCGGAGGGGCCGGGCCATCGGCGGCCGCCGCGGGGGCGAACGCCGTGGTCAGCACCACGGCTACCAGCGCGGCGAGCACGCGGCGGGCAGTCACGAGCCCGTCCCGTAGACGCGCTTGCAGGTCGCGGACTCGCTGAAGGCCAGGTTCAGCTCCGGGTTGGCCTTGAGGTCCTTGATCGGGCCCTCCGGGTCGGCGAGCTTGCCCATCGTCGCGTCGGCGTCGGAGATGGCCCGGCGCAGGCCGGCCTGGTCGGTCACCGTCGCCTGCTCCATCCGGGTCTTCGTCTCGGCGAGCTTGCCCTGCGTCTCGGTCAGGTTGCCGGTGGCTTTGTCCACAACGGACTGTCCATCCGGGACGGGCGGGACGCCGGCCGTGCGGATGCCGCCTGCCATGTCCTCGAGGGCGGACCCGAGCCGGCCGAGGAAGCCGACCATCGCGTCCCGGGTCTTCACCGGGTCGGCGTCGTCGACCGCGGGTGGCTGGGCGAGCTTCGCCGAGCCCGCGGCGACGCCGGTGCACACCTTGTCGACCCAGGCCAGTGCCGCCGGGTCGGCGTGGCGGCCCGGGTCGGGCGGGGCGTCCGAACCGCACGCAGCACCCGACAGGAGCGCGGCCACCGACATCGCGAGCACCGCGCTGTGCATTCTTTTCATGGGTTTCGAAGCTACGCGCCGCGCTCGCGCGCGAGCAAGAAGAGAATGGGTGGTTGGCACGCGCGTCAACATTCCGGCGCCCGGATTTGTCACGTCTGTCAGCGGTTCGAAGGTGGCGCTGTGCTGGGGAAACCTTCCCCGCCCTGCTAGGAATCACCCCGGCCCGGCGTGCCGGGGTGACAAATTGCCGGGTGCGCGTGACGTTTTCACGTAAAGCTCTTGATTGCCGCCGGTTCCGCTCGTTAGCTTACCGTTCGGTAGCGATTCCCATGAATAGCGCCGCCGTTCCGTATCACTGTTGATACACGGAAGGACCATCGTGATTCACCCAACAGGCAAGAAGAAGACGGTCGCGGCCGCCGCGGCCGCGGGGGCGGTCGGGCTCATCGCCACCGCGCTCGTCGCCGGGGCGCAGGCCAGCGCCGCCGACCCGATTTCGCTGACGCTGAACTACCACTGCACCTTCCCGCTGGTGGGTTCCCAGTCGCTGAAGGTGGTGATCAACACCGACCTGCCGACCACGGTGAACACCGGCCAGCCGACCGGCGCGTTCGACATCAAGGCCGTGTCCACCATCAACGCGGACACCGTCAGCGGCCTGAGCCTGATCGGCGCCACGACGCTGGAAGGCACCGCCACCGCGAGCGCGACCGTCGCCGCGCCGAGCCTCAACCTGCCGGTCAGCGTGCCGATCACGCTGGACAAGACGAACATCCCGGCTTCGGGTGAGATGAACATCAACGCGGCGGGCAAGACGCCGTCGCTGACGTTCACCCAGGCCGGCCAGGCGAAGATCACCGTCGGCGACCTGAACCTCAAGGTCACCCCGCGCAAGGCCGACGGCTCGGTCACCGGCATCACGCCGGACGGCACGATCGACGCGCCCTGCACGCAGGACAGCGGGCAGAACAACACCCTCGCGACGATCACCATCAACGGCGGTGGCGGGACGACGACCCCGCCCACCACGACCCCGCCGGTCACCACGCCGCCGACGACCACGCCGCCGGTGACGACCCCGCCCACGACCACGCCGCCGGGCGGGGGCATCAAGTACTCCTTCGGCATCACGGGGCAGACCGCGCTGAAGTCGCTCGGCAGCACCGCGCCGATCACCGGCTCCTTCGACGCCGACGTGGACCTGGCCAACAAGAAGTTCACCGGCAACCTGCAGCTGAACCCGACGCACACCGACTTCAAGCTGTTCGGCTTCCTGCAGGGCAGCTCGGACGTCAAGGTCGTGCAGAACGGCCCGCAGACCGGTGAGCTCGTCGGCACCGGCTTCAAGGCGCACATCAAGTTCGACACGTTCCTCACCACGGTCAACCTGTTCGGCATCCCGATCAGCACCGACCCGAAGTGCGGCACGACCAGCGCCTCGACCAGCGAGATGACCACCGGTCCCGACTTCGACCTGCTCAAGGGCGGCAAGCTTTCGGGTACCTACTCGCTGTCCGCGCTGCAGAACTGCGGTGCGTTCAACGACATCATCAGCGCCTTCGCCAAGAGCGACGGCAACTCGCTGGACCTGAACCTCACCAAGAAGTGACCCGAACTGCCGGCCCCCGCTGCGCGCTCTGTGCCGCGGCGGGGGCCGGTGCCACGTCTCGAGAAAGGGGAGCGCCCGTGCGGATCGCCCGGTCGTTGCTCGCCGCCTGCGTGCTCGCCCTCGCCGGCACCGTCGCCATTGCCGCGCCCGCGGCGGCGTCGACGCCGATCGACAAGAAGCTGAGCTTCACCTGCCCGTTCCCGTTGATCGGGCGGCAGAAGCTGGACGTGGAGGTCAAGGCGTCGTTCGAGGTGCCGTCCGCGCCCGGTGGCACGTTCACGACGAGCGACCTCGCGGTCGCGGTGACCGTGCCGGACAAGTCCACCCGCGGCCTGGCCCTGGTCGGCGCGGCGAGCATCGAAGGGACGGCGTCCGCAGGGGTGACGCTGGCCAACGGCTCGCTGACGCTGCCGCTGAGCCTCCCGCTGACCGTGGCGAAGACGGCGGTCCCGGCGTCGGGGCCGTTCACCACCAACGCGTCCGGTTCGGTCCCGCCGGTCCAGCTGCCGAACGCGGGCAAAACGACGCTGACCATCGGGAACTTCAGCACGCGCCTCACCCCGAAGAAGGCCGACGGCTCGTACACCGGGCTCGGCTCGTTCACCTCGGATTGCACGCTCGACGCGGGACAGGACCCGGTACTGCTCGCGTTCGACCTGAGGTCTTCCCGGGCCTACGGCGTCACCGGCTCGACGACGCTCAAGACGCTCGGGGCGACCGCGCCGCTCACCGGGTCGGTCACCGGGTTCACCCCGGCTTTCGACCCGGCGCACGCCGAGTTCAAGGTGTTCGGGTTCGTGCCGGGCACCGCGGACCTGCGGTTCACGCCGGACGGACCGCAGGCCGGCGAGCTGACCGGCGACGGCTTCGTCGCGCACGCGAAGCTGGCCCTGGCCGTGCCGCGGGTGACGCTGTTCGGGCTGCCGGTCGCAGATGCGGGGTGCCGCGCGAGCGCCCCGATCCCGGTCGACCTGAAGACGGGGCCCGGGTTCGCGCTCGCGTCGGGCGGGCCGGTGAGCGGGCAGTACGCGATCCCGCCGTTGACCGGCTGCGGCGCGTTCACCGCGTACCTGAGTTCCCTGGTGCAGGGCGAAGGGAACACGTTCGCCCTGACGTTGACCGCGCGCTGACCCGGGTTCACGCCGATCCGGTATTCCTGGGGGAATGCGCCGAACCACTGTGGGGACTCTGGTCGTTGTCACGCTGCTCGCCACCGCCGCGCCCGGGGAGGCGGCCGGCCTGAGCCGGGACCCGGTGGCGGTGGTCTACGACCGGGACCACGCGCTGCACGTCCTCAACGGCGGCGCGACCGACGACGAGCTGACCCTGCGGACGCAGACGCTGGCGTCGAGCGCGTGGGCGTTCTTCCGGGGCACTTCGCTGCTGTACTACCGCGACCTCGGCGAACTGCCGCCGTCCGCCTACGCCACCGCGGGCGGTGACGTGTGGCTGACCGGCGACGCGCACCTGGAGAACACCGGCGCCGACCGCGGCGCCGACAACGAGGAACAGTTCGCCGTCACCGACACCGACGACGCCTGGCGCGGTTCGTGGACGTGGGAGCTGCGCCGCGAGGCCGTGTCGATCGTCCTCGCCGGCCGGGCCAACGGCCGCAGCGCGAGCCGGATCGCGGCCGACGTCGACACGTTCGTCGCCGAGTACGCCCAGTGGATCGCGAAGTTCCACGGCACGAACGACGAAGCGAGCTGGCGGCTCACCTCCGCCAACACCTCCGACCTGGTCGGCGACCTGGTCGACGCCTCGGCCGGTGACAAGCGGGCCGACCTGCTCGCCAAGTGGACCACCGGCGGCCACTTCAAGGACGACCCGCAGCTCCAGGCCGTCCCGGCGGCGACGCGCACCCAGCTCGTCGACGCGATCGCGGCCTACCGGACCACCGCCGGCAAGCCGCTGAAGGCCTCCGAAGCCGTCGTGAAGGACGTCCGCCGGCGCACCGGCGCGGGCACCGGCAGCCTCGGCCGGTTCCGCTGGTACGTGCTGGTCGAGGGCGACACGACGGCGAACTCCGACGACCGGATCCTGGAGCTCAAGCAGGAGGTCGACCCGGCGCCGAAGCCGCTCGCACCGAACGCCACGACGCTCACCGGCGGGCAGCGCCCGGCCCTGGCCCTGCGCTGGCTGGCCCACCAGTCCGACCCGCTGGCCGGCTGGGCGAGCGTGGGCAGCACGCCGGTCCTGGTCAAGGAGAAGTCCCCGTTCGCCGAGGACCTGAAGATCGGCGACCTGACGACGTCGGCGATCTGGGACGACACCGTCCGGGACGTCGGGCGCCTGCTCGCCGCCGCGCATTCCCGCGCCGACCAGGACATCGCCGGCACCGGCCTGGCCTACTCGGCGGACGCGGCGATCGACGGCGCGATCACGTCCGTCTCGGGGCTGCAGGCCGAGACGCGGGCCTTCGCGACGAGCTACGCCGATCAGGTCACCGGCGACTGGCAGGCGTACGTCACCGCCAAGAACAGCGGCCGCCCGCTGTTCTGAGCGTCAGCGCGGCCGGAACAGCAGCGTGAACCCGGTGCCGGCCAGGACCAGGGCGGCCAGGAAGAAGGCGCCGTGCACGAAGTTGCCCGTCACGACGTCCCCGACGAGCTGCACCACCAGGTCCACGATCCCGAGCCCGCCGGCCACCGCGAGCACAAGACGCGCGCCCGGCAAGCCCCGGTGCGCCGCGAAGACGAGCAGGGCCCACAAACCGGCGCAGACGGCGAACAGGAGCACGGCGACCGGGAGGGGGATGCCGCCGGTGAGCTCCGCGCGGCTGCCGGTCAGGCGGCCGGCCAGCGTCCCGAGGAACCAGCACGCCGCCGCACCCCACCAGGCAAGGGCCATCCGCGCAGCGTAGGCGCGAAATGCCCGGTTCGGGCCCGGCCGTGACCCGAACCGTTATCGACCCGGTGTCACACGGGGGTGCTATAAAACGCTACCCCGGTGGGACCGGTTCCACGGCCGTAGGCGGCCGCCGCCGGTGCCGCTAGGGTTGATCGTCTGGATGTGCTGGCTCAAGAGCAGCCGAACGGGAGACGCCGGTGACCGCCGCGCTCGACTCATCGTGGGATCCCCGCACGCGCCTGCGGGTGCTGCTGATCGAGGACGACGACGGCGACGCCCTGCTGGTCGAAGAGATGCTGGCGGACACGGCCACGCCGTATTCGCTCGAACGCGTCGAAACGCTCGCCGCCGCGCTGAGCGGCCCGCTCACCGCCGACTGCGTCGTGCTCGACCTGCAGCTGCCCGACGCCATGGGCCTGTCCGGCCTGACCAAGCTCGGCCAGCACGCCCCCGGGGTCGCCGTGGTCGTCCTGACCGGGCAGCACGACCAGGCCACCGGCGTCGCCGCGGTCGCCGCCGGCGCGCAGGACTACCTGGTCAAGGACCAGGTCGACGGCCCGCTGCTGGTGAAGGCGCTGCGTTTCGCCCGCGAACGCAAGCGCGCCGAGCAGGTCGAGCAGCAGTTCCTCCAGCAGCAGCTGCTCGCGCGGGAGAACGCGCGGCTCGAACGCGGCCTGCTGCCCAGCCCGCTGCTGCGCGACGCCCACCTCGACCTGGCCGCCCGCTACCGGCCCGGCCGCAACGGTTCCCTGCTGGGCGGTGACTTCTACGACGCCATCGAACTCGCCGACGGCACGGTGCACATGATGATCGGCGACGTCTGCGGCCACGGCCCGGACGAGGCCGCGCTCGGCGTCGCGCTGCGGATCGCGTGGCGTTCGCTCGTGATGGCCGGCCTGCCGATGCCGGACGTGCTGAGCATGGTCGAGCGGGTCCTGGTGCACGAGCGGATCGAGCCGTTGTTCGCCACCGTCTGCATGGTCGTCGTCGCGCCGGACCGAAGATCCCTGCGCCTGTCGCTGGCCGGGCACCTGCCGCCGCTGCTGCTCACGCCGGAGGACGGGCACCTGCTCTCCGGCGAACGCCTCGGCGTCCCGCTCGGCGTGGTCGAGGGCGCCAAGTGGGAGGCCCTGGAGGTCCCGCTGGAGCCGGGGTGGTCGCTGCTGCTGTACACCGACGGCGTGTTCGAGGGCCGGGTCGGGGCCGGGTCCGAGCGGCTGGGCCACGAGCGGATGGCCGCCCTCGTGCTCGACATCCAGCACTCGACCGGGCTCCAGGGCCACGCCCTGCTCGACGAGCTGATCGCCCGCGCGGAACGGCTCAACTCCGGCCCGCTCGACGACGACGTCGCCCTCGCCCTGCTCAGCCACGACCCGGGAGACGCAGCCGATGAGCGGTGACGCACGAGGCTGGCCGATCCGCCGCCGCCTGGCCATCCTCGCCGCCGTCGAGGTGGTGCTGCTGGTCGCCGCCCTGGTCGCCGGCGGGATCGCGCTGCACAACCTCACCGGGGCCCGCACCCGCCTGCTCGACGTGATCGCGCCGCAGCGGCTGGCCGCCACCCAGCTGTCCACGGCGCTGCTGAACCAGGAAAGCGGCGTCCGCGGCTACCAGCTCGGCCGGCAGCCCGCCTTCCTGGTGCCCTACACCGACGGGATGCGGGCCCAGGCCGACGCGGTGACGCAGCTGCGGCAGCTCGGCGCGGCCCCGGGCACGCAGATCGGCGACGACCTGGCGGCCGTGCTGCGGGCGGCCGGCGCCTGGCAGGCCGCGGCCGCGCCCACCGTCGCCCCCGGCGCGCCCCCGGTGACCGCGGCCCAGGTCGAGCGCGGCCGGGCGCTGTTCGTCGACGTCCGCCAGGCCCTCGACGCGCAGCTCGACCACCTCGCCGCGATCCGCGACGCCGGCCGCACCGACCTGGACGCGGCGGCGAACTTCCTCAACGCGATGTTCGTGGTCATCGGCGTCCTGGTGCTGCTGCTGTTCGTCGGGTTGTTCGCCGGGCTGCGGCAGGTGATCACCCGGCCGATCCTGCGGCTGGCCGGCGAGGTCCGCCAGGTCGCCGACGCCGACATCCACCACCCGGTGCACGGCAGCGGGCCACGCGAGATCGCCCAGCTCGGCGCGGACGTCGAGGCGATGCGGCAGCGCATCCTCGACGAGGTCGCCGAGCTCGAACGCGCGCACGCGCTGCTGGACCGGCGGACGCGCGAGGCGGAGGAGTCCAACCGGATGCTGGATCGCCGCACCCGCGAGGCGGAGGAGTCCAACCGGTTGCTGGACCGGCGGACCCGCGAGCTCGAGCGGTCCAACGCCGACCTGGAGCAGTTCGCCTACGTCGCTTCGCACGACCTGCAGGAGCCGCTGCGGAAGGTGGCCAGCTTCTGCCAGCTGCTGCAGCGGCGCTACCAGGGCCTGCTCGACGAACGCGGCGAGCAGTACATCGAGTACGCCGTCGACGGCGCGAAGCGGATGCAGATCCTGATCAACGACCTGCTGGCGTTTTCCCGGGTCGGCCGGAAGCCGGGCGAGCACGTCGTGGCCGACGCGGGTGCGCTGGTCGACGACGCGCTGGCGAACCTGGAGGTGGCGCTGTCGCTCAGCGGCGGCAAGGTCACCCGCGGCGAGCTGCCCGAGGTGCGCGTCGAGCCGGCGCTGATGACGGCGGTGTTCCAGAACCTGATCGGCAACGCGCTGAAGTTCAAGGGCGAAACCCCGCCGGAGGTGCGGGTCACCGCGGAACGCGACGGCGACGACTGGGTGTTCTCGGTGTCGGACAACGGGATCGGCATCGACGCGGAGTACGCCGAGCGGGTGTTCGCGCTGTTCCAGCGGCTGCACACGCGCTCGGCGTACCCGGGCACCGGCATCGGCCTGGCCCTGTGCCGCCGGATCGTCGAGTACCACGGGGGCCGGATCTGGCTCGACACCGAAGCCGCGGACACCACCTTCCGCTTCACCCTGCCCGCCCGCGAGGACAAGGGGAACGCATGACACCGGCGCCGGCCCCGATCGACATCCTGCTCGTCGAAGACGACCCCGGGGACGTCCTGATGACCCGGGAAGCGTTCGCGCACCACAAGATCCGCAACCCGCTGCACGTCGCGGAGGACGGCGTCGAGGCGCTGCGGTTCCTGCACCGCGAAGGGCCGTTCCGGGATTCGCCGCGGCCGGGGCTGATCCTGCTCGACCTCAACCTGCCCCGCAAGGACGGCCGGGAGCTGCTCGGCGAGATCAAGCAGGACCCCGCGCTGCGCACCATCCCGGTGGTCGTGCTGACGACGTCGGAGGCGGAGGAGGACATCCTGTGCAGCTACGAGCTGCACGCCAACGCCTACGTGACCAAGCCGGTCGACTTCGAGAAGTTCGTCGAAGTGGTCCGGAAGATCGACGACTTCTGGGTCACCGTGGTCCAGCTCCCGCCCCGGTAGCCGTTTCGCGGTGAGTGGGGCACGATGGGTGGCCGTGACCCCTTCGACGCCGGAGCTGCCCGCCACCGATCTGGCGGTCACGCTGGACTGGCGGGGCCGGACCGCGGTGCTGGCCGTGGCGGGCGAGATCGACCTGGTCAGCGCGCCGGAGTTCGGGGAAGTCGTCGACGTGGTGCTGGCCCGCGAGCCGGAGAGGCTGGTGGTCGACCTGCGCGAGGTGACGTTCTTCTGCTCGGCGGGGCTGCAGGTGCTCGCGGCGGCCCACCGCAGGCTGCCCGAGCACGCACTGCGGGTCGTGAGCGACTCGGCGGTGACGTCGGGCCCGCTGCGGACCACCGGGCTCGACACGTGGATCGGCGTCCACCCGACGGTCGGCGAAGCACTCGAGTGAGGCGAACGCGGATGCAGGAACCGTTCCGGTGCCACGGTGTACCCGCGGTCCCGGCCGCCCTCCGCCGCCTGCGCCACGACCTGACGGAGTGGGTACTGGCGGCGGGCGTCGACGAGGACCGCGCCGGCGACATCGTCCTGGCCAGCTACGAAGCACTGGCGAACGTGGCCGACCACGCGTACGACGGTTCGGGCGACGGCCTCGTGGACGTCGACGCGGCGGTGTTCCCGGACCGGATCGAGGTGGTGATCACCGACCACGGCCAGTGGCGCGCCCCGGTCCCGGACACCCAGCCGGTTTCGTTGCGCGGCCGCGGGTTGCTGCTGCTGCGGGCGAGCGCGGACCGGGCGGACATTTCGTCGGGCGATTCCGGCACCGTGGTCACCCTGACCTGGGACCTGGACCCGGTCCCCGACGCACTCTGACCCCCGGGTCGTGAGTGGTAAGGCGAGTTGGAACTCGCCTTACCACTCACGGCAGCCGTGGCAACCACGCCTCTCAGGATCGCTGGCGAGCGCGTTTCCGGCGGCGCGTTCGCCACAGCCGGGTGCTCGCCGAGCCGAATTTCACGGCGAGGTCCAGGCAGGTGAGCACCTGCGCGGCGATCTCGAGCTGGTCACGAATTCCCATTCCCGTCACATCCTTTGTCCGAGTGGCGATGTATCCGGAGTACGGGCGAAGGGCATTGTTCGGGGCGTTCGCCGAACGTTCGCCGAACGCGGTGGGATTGCGGCCGGGTCCGGCGTTCGTTCGACGTTCGGCGGCGAACAGGCGAGGACGGGATTGGTGAAGGGCAACAGACTCGAACCGGTGGATCGGACCGCGCCGCCCGCGATGCAGGAACTCGCGCACGGACTACGCCAAGCCATGGTCGACGCCGACTACACGGTGCTCCGGGTACTGGCCGAACACGCGCAGCTGGCTAAGTCGACCGTTTCGAACGCCTTGAGCGGGAAGAGCGTGCCGACCTGGCGCACGACCAAATTCCTCCTGAAAACCTGCGATGTCGAGCCGGACGCCGAGTGGTACAAGATCTGGGAGGCGGCAAAGGATGCCGAACAGTCGCTGGACGGCTCGGCCGCCGATGAACCGGAGCAGGAGCACGACGCCGTCGTCGCACAGCCACCCGGCGTCTCGATCAGGCCGCCCACGGGCAATCTTCCCGCCCGGGTACGAGGCCGGGACGCGATACTCGCCCATCTGACCGGGCTCGTGGCCGAGCCGAAGCCGATGCTGCAGGTTCTGCACGGTCTCGGTGGCTGCGGCAAGACGACCATCGCCCTGGAGACGGCCCGGATGGCCCGGGAGGCCGACTGCCCGGTGTACTGGGTGTCGGCCGCCGAACGCGGTGGGCTCACAGCAGGCATGCGAGAGATCGCTAGGGAAGTGGGTGTCCCCGCCGACGAGCTGGAACAGCCGTGGACGGGCCGGGCCGCCGTGATGGACCTACTGTGGCGGCACCTCGATGCCGCCCGCTGGCCGTGGCTTTTGGTCGTCGACAACGCTGACGAGCCCGACATCCTGGCCGCGCCCGGGGCGAACCCCGGAGACGGGACGGGATGGGTCCGGCCGAGCCGGGCCGGGACCACGCTGCTGACGTCCCGGGTGGGCAGACCTGAGGTCTGGGGCAGCCAGGCCGAGCGGCACCAGATCGGCGTGCTGGCCGACGAAGACGCCGCCGACGTCCTCGTCGATCTCGCCGGCCACGCCGGTGACCGGGCGCAGGCACAGGCCCTCGCCGAACGGCTCGGCGGCCTGCCGCTGGCGCTGCGCTCGGCGGGGAGCTACCTCGGCCGCACCGCGCGCGGGGCGGGCCTGCTGCGCGGGCCGGCCCGGATCGCCACGTTCGCCGCCTACCGCCAGGCCCTCGGCGACCTCGGCACGGACCTGCTCGACGAGGGTCTGCCGCGGCCGACCGAAACCGACCGCCTCGAACGCCTGCACCGCGTGCTGATCAGCCGCACGTGGGAGATGAACCTCGATCTCCTCGACAGCCAAGGGATCACCGAGGCACGCCCGCTGATGCGGTTGATCTCCTGCTTCGCGCCGGCGCCGCTTCCCGCCGAGCTGCTGGTGCAGGACGAGCCGGGCGCGCCGTCGGTGGACGACCTCGAACGGGCGCTGGAGGCGCTCGTGGACCTCTTGCTGCTGGCGGTGCCGCGAAGCCAGGGGACGGACGCGGACGTCCTGACCACCAGCTGCGTCGTCGTCGGCCACCGGCTGGTCCTGGAAGCAACCCGCAGCCGGCTGCTCAAACTGCCACCGGCAGAGCAGCGGAGCACCTGGCAGGCGGCGGCGCGGCTGATCACCGCGGCGGCCGAGCCCGCGCCGGAGTCCCCAGCGAACTGGAACTGGTGGCGGCTCATCCTGCCGCACGTGGCCGCACTGGTGGCCGTCGTGCCCGATACGGACGAGGACCTGCTCGTGGAGGTGCTGCGGGCCGGGTTGCGCGGGTACGCGTACATGTCGTTTTCGGGCATCGCCTACGGCGCGACCGCCTACGGCGATCTCGTGCTGAACCGGGCCTTGGTGCTGCCGGAAAACCACCCGGTCCGGCTCGCGGCCCGCCACCGCGCCCTGCTCAGCGGGGCGGCTTCGAACGATCGGATGGTGCGGGAGTTCACGGACATCCTGGCGCGGCAGGTGGCGGTGCTCGGCCCGGACGACCCCGACACCCTCATCACGGACCACCAGCTGGCGGGAGTCCTTTCGGAGACCCAGGGCAAGTCGGTAGGCCTGCGGGAGATGGGGAGGGTGGCGGCACGGCGTTCGGAACTCTTCGGTCCGGCGGACCCCTACACACTCGTGTCGCAGAGCGAACTCGTCTCGATCCTTTTCGCGCTGGATCGCTGGGGCGAGGCCGAAGAGCTGCTGCGTGCGGTGGTGAACGATTGCCGGCGCCTGCTCGGCGAGTCGGATCATTACACGATCATGTGGACGACCAGGCTGGCCCGGGCCCTCATTCGGCGTGGTGCCCCCGACGCCGACCTCGAACAGGTGCTGCAGGGATACGATCGGCGGGCCACGCCGCCGGCCGCGCGGATCGAGGTCGCCGATGTGATGGGCTTGCTCGGACGGCTGCCGGAGGCGGAACGCGAGTACCGCGAGATCCTCGACCGGCTCCGAACGGCGGGGCTGGAGGGAACCGACCAATTTCGGACGACTCTGCGGTCGCTCGCCAGAAACCTGATCGACCAGGGCCGGGAAGCGGACGGCCTCGAGCTGCACGCCCGAGCCGTCGAGTCAGCCGGCGACCTCGGGGTCGCCTTGCGCTTCGACCACGCCGTGCTGCAGTGGGACACCAAGCGGGCGGACCAGGCCGAGCAGGGATTCCGTGCGCTACTGGCGGAAGCCGCCGTTGTGGCGGCCGGAGATCCCTGGTGGGAGCTCGAGATTCGCGAGAACCTCACCTCGATGTTCATGAGGCAGAACCGGAACGTCGCCGCAGAGCGGGAAGCGCGCCTGGTCGTGGAGCAAAGCGAGCAGGCGTTCGGGTCCGCGCACTGGCGCACCCGCACGGCACTCTGGAACCACGCCCGATGCCTGGAACGGGTAAGCCGTCCCAGAGCGGCTCTCGCCGTCTACCGAGCCTGCGTTCGCGCGGAATTGCAGGTGCTTCCTGCTGACGACCGCGACCTGCTCATCAGCCGGGTGAAGATCATCAGGCTGCAGGTCGGGCTGGCGGAAATCGGCGTTGAACAGGCGCTGGCCGAGTTCTCCGCCATAGCCTGGGGCGAAAAGAGCCAGCTGCGCGAAACCCAGCACCGGCAACTGGTGGTTGCCATCGCCCATGCTCACAAGCGCGCCGGGGATCCGGAGGCGGCGGTGCGCTGCCTCGTCGAGCTCGAGACTCAATACCGCGAACGGGGAACGACCGGAGCGGATTCGCTGCGCAAGTTGCTGTGGGACTTCGTACTGCTGCTGGAAGACCTGGACCGGCCGGCGGAAGCACTCGTCAAGTGCCGTGCCTACCAAGATCTCCTGTCGACCCTTCCGGAACGCAAGGCAAACAGCGAATTGCTCGCCGCCCGGCGTACTGTCGGACTCCAGCTGGAACTCGGGGAAATCTCCCATGAGGAGGGCATCCGGCAGTACGAAAGCCTGCTCGCGGGGTACATCGACGAGTTCGGGCCGTTCGGGAACGCCGTGCTGCAGCTCCGGCGGCGCATCGCGCAGCTGCGAGTCGACGTCGATCGCGCCGAGCGTGAACTGCGTGAGCTGGTCGAAATCTGCCGCGAGCGGTTTGCGCCCGAGGACACCGCGAGCAGGGCGGTGTCTTGGCACCTGACGGTCTTCCTGATGGACCACGAGCGGTTCGAGGAAGCGCTGGTCGTGCTCGAGGAGTGTCACGCCACCTGGCTGGCCGGCTTGGAAGACGCCAAGCACGTGGACATCTTGCGGGCAAGGCAGCGTCTCATCCTGTGCCGGTCGAGGCTGGGCCTCCTGGACGCCGGTGCCGCGGCTGCCGAGTACCAGGAACTCCTGGTCGACTTGGTCGCCGCCGGTGCCGAAGTCGCCAAGACCGCCGACAAGGTGCGGGAAGCGTTGCGGGAGCTGGACGAATAGCCCGCCGCCTGAGTGGTAGGGCGGGCCCGGCCTGCGCCGGACCCGCCCTACGAACTCAGCTGTGGACCACGGCTCCGGTCTTCGGGTCGAGGGTGACCTTCCGGGCCTTCGGCCACCAGAAGTCGAACATCCCGTTGAGCGACCCGGCCCGCGAGTCGAACGACGAGTCGCCGATGCGGCCGGCGAACCAGTTGTCCTCGATGAACTTCAGCACCGATGTCTGGTCCGTCACCGTGTGGTCGACGTGGTTCACCTTGCTGAACGGCGAGATCACCAGCAGCGGCAGGCGCGGTCCGTAGCCACAACGGTCCGCGTACGTGCCCAGCGTCGTCGGCTTGGCCGTGCAGATCGCCTGGTCCTGTGAAGCGTCGTGCGAGCCGTTGACGATCGGGGACTTCTGGTGGTCGTACCAGCCGTCCGAGTCGTCGTAGGCCAGGACGATCGCCGTCGAGCGCCAGTCGGGGGACTGCTGGATCTTGTTGATCTCGCTGACCACGAACTGCTGCTCGTCCAGCGGGTCCGAGTAACCCGCGTGGCCGTCCTGGTACTCCGGGGCCTTCAGGAAGCTGACCGCGGGCATCGAGCCGGCCTTCAGCGCGTCGTCGAAGTCCGAAATGTCGTACTGGTGGTTCGCGCGATCGGTCTGGCCGATCGCGTGCACCGACGACGGCGCCAGGTGCTTCGGGTTCGCCGTCGACGGGTAGTACTGGAACGGCTCGTGGTGCGGGCTGTAGTCGACGACCGCGTTGCCGCCCACGTTCGTGTGCTTCTGGCCGCAGACCGCGTACCCGCCGGCCTCGCCGGTCGGGCGGAAGCCGCCCTGGAACCAGCCCCACGTCACGTGGCGCTGGTTGAGCAGGTCACCGATGTTGCGGCCCTGCATGGTGGCCAGGTTGTCCTTGCTCGTGTGGTTCTTGTCCGAGCAGTCGTCCCACGCCGGGTCCGGGTCGTTGATGACCGTGCCGACGCCGCTGGAGTCCGGCGACTGCACGACGTAGGCGTCGCTGACCGGCTGGTGCGTCACCGGGTCGACCGCCTGGCCGCCGTGCGTCTGGCCCGAGATCAGGTTGAGCGCACCCGGCGTCGACGGGCCGAAGACCGTGTTGAACGAGTTGTCGCTCATCGCGTAGTGCTGGGCGTAGTTCCACATGCCGGTGACGGTGTTGCCGTCGTAGTAGTCCATCACCAGGCCGGGCTCGCCGAACAGGATCGGCTGGCCGGTGCACTTGTCCGTCTCGGTCTTCTCGACGAACTTGTCCATCTTGCCGCCGTCGAACGCGGCTTGCTCGGCGCCGTAGTTGTGGTTCTGGTCGCAGGTCATCGCCTGCTCGTGTGTCAGGCGCTTCGGGTTGTACGCGTTCGGGTTGGCGGTCAGCAGCTTGTGGTCCAGGCCGTTGACCTTCGGGGTGCCGTGCGCGGCGGTGAAGGGCGTGCCGTCGGTGTTGGCCGCGTCCGGGTAGGTGCCGAAGTAGTGGTCGAACGAGATGTTCTCGCCGAAGATCACCACGACGTGCTTGATCGGGGTCGCGGTGGGGATCCACTGCGCCGGGAAGGGGTGCAGTGGCTGGGCGTCCGCGGTGCTCGCCGCGGAGCCGGTGGCGACGGCCAGCACGGCCACCGAGGCGAGGGCCCCGGCGCCGAGCAGGCCACGCCGTCGCCGGCGGGTTCTGGTGTCCACTGTGGATTCCTTTCGTGGTGGGGTTCGCTCACGCGAGCAGGGAGCGCCCGAAGTGGTCGTCCGGGCCGGTGACGCCCGGCAGCGCGAAGAAGTAGCCGCCGCCGAACGGGGAGATGTAGTCGGTCAGGGGTTCGCCGGCCAGCCGCGTCTGGACCGCCTCGAACTGGCGCTCGAGGTCCTGCTGGTAGCACACGAAGAGCAGGCCCATGTCCAGGTTGCCGTTGCTGTCGACGCCGCGGTCGTAGTTGACCGCGCGGCGCAGGATCCGGCTGGCGTCGGTCTCCGGCGTGCGCGGGTTGGCCTTCCGGATGTGGCTGGTCAGCGGGATGACGGTGCCGATGGGATCGTCGGCGTAGCGCGGGACGTCGGTCTCCGCGGTGCCGTCGAGCGGCGCGCCGGTGTCCCGGCGGCGGCCGAACATGTTCTCCTGTTCGGCCAGCGAGACGCGGTCCCAGAACTCCACCAGCATCCGGATCAGCCGGATGACCTGGTAGCTCCCGCCGTCCGTCCACGCGGGTTCACCGGCCGTCCACACCAGACTGTCCAGTTCGGACTCGGACGGGTTCGAGGTGCCGTCTTTGAAGCCCATCAGGTTCCGCGGGGTCCCGTCGGGACGCGGCGGCGAGCTGAAGCCGTTGAGCTTCCAGCGCAGCTGCATGCCGCCGCGGGTGGCGCGGGCGATGTCCCGCAGGGCGTGCAGCACGGTGTCGGTGGAGTTCGCGGACAGGACGAGGCTGAGGTCGCCGTGGCACTGGGCGGGATCGAGGGCGTCGTCCGGGAACGTCGTCATCGGCTTCAGCTTGGCGGGCTTGAGTTTCGCGAGCCCGTACCGGTCGTCGAACAGGCTGGCCCCGACCCCGAGGATGATCCCGAGGTCCCCGCCGGGCACCACCGGCCCGAGGACACCGGAGTCGGCGGGCGGTGCGGTGATCCCGAGCGAGGCGGGCGCCCCACCGCCGGTGAGGAAGCGCGCCCGGTCGGTGATCGCGCGGAAGAGCTCGGTGAGTTCGGCCTTGGAGGCGGCGACGGAGTCGAAGGAGGCGACGATGGTCTGGGTGGGGGGTTTGCGCAGGATGGCGGCCTGGTGCCGGCCGTGGAAGGGAACGGGCGAGGTGCTGTCGGTGACGGCGGAAGAGGCACCGAGCCCGGCCCCGGCGGCCACGGTGAGGCCGGCGCCCATGGCGGCGCGACGGAGGAAGGAACGGCGGGGGAGGCCGGTCACGAGGTCCTCCTCGGCTGGGTGCGGTCGCGGTGGGCGGGGCGAGCGCCGGCCCGGTGCCCGCGAGGCGAGCGGATTCGGGGAGCCGGGCTTGAAGCGTGCGAGGCGGGGCGAGGTGGGACCGTCACGAGGTCCTCCTCGGCTCGGCGATCGCCGCGATCGGGGCCAGCAGTTCCGTCAGCTCGCTCACGTCCGCGTTCAGCTTCTGCCGCTCCGGGCGGCTCAGCTCGGCCGGCCGGACCCACGTCCCGTCCGGGCGGTGCGCGGCGTCCAAAGCGGACTGCGTGCGGTTCAGCCAGCTGTCCACCTTGGACAGAGCGGGGTACCTCGGGGCCAGCAGCGGCCGCAGCACTTCCAGCACCGCTCGGGTGCCGTCGAGGTTGGCGCGGGCCGTGGCCAGGTTCGTGCCGCTGCCGTAGTCGGTGCGGGCCGTCAGTTCGAACTGCAGCGTGTTCTCCATGATCTCGTGCGCGCGCAGGCCCAGGTCGTTGCCGTCGACCTGGCTGGTGCCGAAGGACGTCTGCAGCGCGCGGGCGCCGGTGTCGAGCTCGTCGGCGACCGCGGCGAGCGCGCCCAGGTCCTCGCCGTGCCAAAGGCCCTGCTCCAGGCGGTGGAAGCCGGTGAAACCCGGGTCGGCCGCGCCGCCGGGGAGGCCGTCGGCCGTTCCGTTGAGGGCGCCGTCGGAGTCGCCGAACGCGTCGTACGCCGCCCCGAGCCGCTCGTAGGTCAGGTGGGCCGTCAGCCAGGCCGCCTGGCTCGCCGCGCGGTCGCCGCCGTGGACCGTGTTCTTCAGCGCGCCGGTGTTCGCGACCAGCTCGGCCAGGCCCGTCGTGACGTGCTGCTGGTACGCCTTGAGCGGGCCGAGCAGGTCGTCGTGGGTCACCGGCGCGACACCGGGGCCGGTCCGGTCGGCGCCGCCGGTGACCTGCACGGCGGGGCCGACGATCGCCGCCGCGTCCTCGGGCAGGCAGCGGAACGCGTAGCTGCCGTTGCCCAGGTTGACCTGCAACGGCCGGGTCGTCGCCGGGCCGAGGCCCTCGACCTCGCCGTAGATCACCCCGGTCGCCGGGTCGATCAGGTCGACCTCGGCGGTCACCGAGCCGGTGTTGTGCAGGCGGAACGTCTGCGGCCCCGGCTTCGGGTCCGCCCAGCCGGTGCCGCACGCCGAGCGCGAGACCGCGATCTCGGGATCGCCGGCGGCCGCGCTGTCCGGCAGGAGCACCACGACGGCGCCCGCCCCGGCCGCGAGCAGCACCACCGCCCCCGCGATCCAGCAAGCACGTACTGACCCCGGCACGCGCACTCTCCCGTCACTCGATCGGACCATCATCGGTCACGGATTATGCGAGCCTATCGCCCGGAAAACCGCACCGGATCCGATCGAAAGAGGGAAGTTCACCCGGACTTCAGCCGGCCGAACACGAAAGAGGGAGAATTCAGACGTATCTGGTGTGCCAGATCTGTCTCGTTCGGGACGTTCGACCGGTTTGGCCAGGTCACGGCAGCGGGACGCCGGTCTCGAGCAGCGTCTTCAGGCTGGACAGCAGCGCGGGCCAGCCCTGGCTGCACATCTCCAGCGTCGTGCTGCCGTCGTCGAAACCGTCGTGCAGCACCGTCAGCTTCACCATTTCGCCCTGCGGTTCAAGGGTGAATGTCACTTTCGTCCGGCTTTCCCGCTGCAGTTTCGCCAGCGTTTCGGCGTCGATGCCGTTTCCGTTCGCCCACTCCGCCGTGAAAGTGTGCCAGGTGTACGACAGCCTGCGGTAGGGGTCCGATTCCAGGACGACCTGCCCGGGGTCTTCCGTTTTCGCGCCGTTCTCGGTCCAGGTCATCGGCGAGCCCGGTTGCCAGTCCGTTTCGAAGGAAACGCCCCAGTACTGGCGCGTGAACGCCGGGTCGGTAAGCGCTTGCCAGAGCTTTTCCGGCGTCGTGTTGATGTAGGTCGTGTAGGCGAATTCGTTCATCGGTGCGGACTCCAAAGCTCGTTTCAGGTCGGCCAGCGCGCCGGCCCGCCGCCGGTCGTACCGGGTCATCCAGCGCTCGGTGATCGCGTTGATCGGCGCGGCGTCGAGGTAGTGCAGCTTCTCCCGGCCGCGCCACGTCGTCGTGACCAGTCCGGCCGCTTCGAGCACGCCCAGGTGCTTGCTCACCGACTGGCGCGCCATGGCCAGCCCCGCGCACAGCTCGCGCAGGGTCTGGCCGTTGCGCTCGTTGAGCACGTCCAGCAGCCGGCGGCGGCTGGGATCGGCCAGCGCCTTGAACACCTCGTCCATCGCGCCTCTCCGCAGACATGCAGCCGTCCGGCTGCCTTTTTACGATAGGCAGCCGGACGGCTGCATGTCAACCGCGGGTCACCGGAAGCGGATCACCGTGACGCCGGCGAGAACGAAGAAGACGAGGACGACCAGCGTGCCGGTCTGGCCCCCGGACGACCGGGTGATCACCTGGTCGACGGCGCCGGTCAGCCGCACGCCGCACTCGGCGACGACGGTGTGCCGCCCGGCCTCGATCCGGGTGAACTCGACCGGCGCGGTGAAGGCGCCGGAGCCGTCGGTGAAGGCGGAGCCGACCTCGGCGCCGTCCGACATCAGCGTCACCATCCGGCCCGGCAGGCAGCCCTTCCCGGACGCCGAAAGCGTCTCGCCGGGCTTGATGCTCGGGCGGTCGAGCACCAGTTCGCCGGGCTTCGGCGTGGTGCTGGACGTCGTGGGGACGCCGGGCGTGACCGGGGTGGTCGTGGTCGGCGGCGCGCTCGTCGTGGTCGGCGGGGTGGTGGTGGCCGGCGTGGTCGGCGTCGTGGTGGTGCCCGGCCGGGTCGGCCGGGTGGTGACCGGCCGCGGCGGGGTGGTGGTGGTCACCGGCGGCGGGGGCGTGGTGGTGGGGGTGCCGGTGACCGTGAAGCGGCTGCCCGCGCTGAGCGGCCCGCCGGTCCGGGCGTTGGTGCAGGTGCCGGTGACGGGGTAGGTGCCGGGCTGGGCGCCGCCGGGCACGGTGGCCGCGACCGTGCCGCTGGTCTGCGTGAGGGTCGCGTTCGCCGACCACATCGGCGTGCCGTTCCAGGAAAAGGTGACCGGCCCCTTGCACGGGTAGAAATTCCAGGAAATGGTGAAGGAACTCCCGGCCGGACCACTCGACGGTTTCAAACCAACCGACGATGTGTATTGTGCGTCGGCCGTGCCCGCGGCCGCGAGCAGAAGCAACGTTCCGGCCACGGCGCCGAAAAACAGCCGAACCACGAATCGCATTGGGACGTCCCTCCCCGGTGTGTGCTCGCTGTAGCATTCCGGACCAGTCGGATAACGCAAGTAGGGGATGCCCAATGGGACGTGTCATCGCGGCGGGGGTTGCGTTGGGTTTGTGCGCGGTGCTGCTGGGCGCCCCACCCGCCTCGGCGGAGTCCGGTTCGCTCCAGCTGCAGGTGTCGATCGACGGGCGGCCGATCGAGGACGCCACGGTCCCGGTCGATCCGGCGAACCAGGTCGAGCTGCAGGTCGTGGCGACCAACACCGGCACCGCGCCGGTGAAGGTCCGCAGCGTCCGGCTCTCGGGCGTCGCGCTCGCTCTGACCTTCTTCGCCTACGACACGACCGCGCCCTTCGAGGTGCCGGCCCGCGGGTCGGTGTCGCGGACGTTCGTGCTCGACCTCGGTGACCTGAGCGGCCAGGCGACCGGGCTGCTGCCTTCGTCGGTCGAGCTGCTCGACGCCCAGCGCGCCACGCTCGGCGAAGCGGCGACGGTCGCCGACGTCCGGGGCTCCTTCTGGTCGGTGTACGGCGTCTTCGGCCTGGCGATGCTGGTGCTGACGGTGCTGGCCTGGCTGACCGCGCTGCTCGCGCTGGCCCGGCACCGGCTGGCGCCCAACCGCTGGCGGCGTGGCCTGCGGTTCCTGCCCGCCGGGTTCGGCACCGGCCTGGTCGCGGTGATCAGCCTGTCGGTGCTGCGGCTGGTCCCGCCCGAGCCGGCGGTCGAGATCCCGGTGGTGCTCGGCGCCGCGGCGATCGCGTTCCTGCTCGGCTACCTGACCCCGCACCCGGCGCCGCCGGCGGTCGCGGAGAGTGACACCACGGTCCGGCTGCCGCTGCCGTCCACGCAGGAATTCACCCGATGAGCGCACCGGCCGAGCTGGTCGCCGCCCTGCCGCAGTACGAGATCGGGGCGTCGATCGGCGAAGGCGGCATGGGGGTCGTGTTCGCCGGCGTGCACCGGACGCTGGGGCGCAGCGTCGCGATCAAGCAGCTGCCGTGGGACGTGCTCAACCACGCGGCGAGCAGCGAGCTCTTCGACCGCGAGGCGCGGGTGCTCGCCAGCCTGGACCACCCGCACATCGTCCCGGTGTACGACTACGTCCGCACCGGCCGCGAGCACCTGCTGGTGATGGAGCGCCTCGACGGCGGCACGGTGCACAGCCGCTTCCACGGCGGCGGCGTCAGCGGCGAGCAGGCGTGCGCGATCGGGCTGGCGATGCTGGCCGGGCTGCACGCGGCGCACCGGGCGGGGGTGCTGCACCTCGACGTCAAGCCGCGGAACCTGCTGTTCAGCACGCAGGGCGTGGTGAAGGTGGCCGACTTCGGCATCGCCAGGGTGATCAGCGAGGGCGCGACTCTGGTGACGCACGGTGGCGAGATCCTGGGCACGCCGGCGTACATCGCCCCGGAGCAGGCGATGGGCAACGCGCTGAGCCCGGCGGCGGACGTGTACGCGGCGGGCACGGTGCTGTACGAGCTGCTGTCGGGTCAGCTCCCGTTCGACAACACCCGCGGCGCGATCAGCATGATGCGCCAGCACATGTTCACCGACCCCCGCCCGATCGCGGGCGTGCCGGCGCCGATCGCCGGGGTGGTGATGCGCAGCCTGGCCCGCGAGCTGGACGCGCGCTACCGGGAGGCGGAGTCGTTCGCGGCGGACCTGGCCGCGGCGGCGACGGCGGCGTACGGGCCGGGGTGGCTGGAGCGGTCGGGGGTGCCGGTGCTGCACCTGACGCCGAGGGTGATCGCGGGGTTGAATTCGGCGACGGCGCCCGCGCCGCCTGGGGAGGCCCGGACGCGACCGGTGGCCCGGCCGGGAGCCACGCTGGTGGGATCTCCCGCGGAGGTGGCGGATCCGGGATGGGCCGCGGCCGGCGCGGGCCCGGGTGCGGCTGGTTCCGGCTCGGCGGGCGCCGGGTTGCCCGGTGGCGATGCCGGCGCGGGGCTGGGTGTGGATGCGGCCGGCGCCGGGCGGCCGGGTGGACCGGGCGGTTCCGGGTGGCCCGGCGGTAGCGGGCCGGGCGGCGCGGTGGCTGGTTCCGGGTGGCCCGTCGGCGATGCCGAGTCCGCGGCGTCCCAAGCCGTCGTCGTGTGGCTGCGGCTGGCGGCCGCGGCGGCCGCGATCGTTCTCATCGTGCTCGCGCTGCTGAACCCCGCCCGGCTGCCGCACGATGCGCCCGCTTCGCTGAACCTCGGCGGGGCCTCCGTGGCCACCCCCGTCGAGGTCGATCTCAGCAAGCCGCTCGTCCTCACCGGGCCCGGCAATCCCGGGCGCGTTGCCCTCGACCTCTCCGCCGCCGGGATTCCGCTCGGGTCCGCGGCCGCCGAGGCCAAGCCCGGCGGCAACGGCTTCACCGCCGAACTCACCCTGCCGGGGATCGCGCGGTGGATCGTCGGGGGCGCCGTCACCGCTGAGGTACGAACCGGCTCGGCCACGCAGACGTTCACCCTGGTCACCAGCCAGCATCCGCTCGCCAGCGCGATGGGCGCGGGCAGCCTCATCCTCGCGTTGTTCGCCCTCGCCTACCTCGAGTCGGGGCTGCGGACGATCCGCAACGGCCACCGCTGGCGGGGCGCGGCCGTCGGCGGCCCCGTGCTGGGCGTGCTCTTCGGTGCCGCCGTGTGGCTGTGCGTTTCCGTGCTGCGCGTGCACGAACCGTCGCCCGGGTTCGGGGCCGGGTGCGCCGTGGCGGGCGCCGTCGCGGCCGGGCTGGTCGTCGCGGCCGCGCGGCGGCGGGCGTCCACAGTGGTCAGTCGACCATCCGGACGGTGACGTGCGGGCTGTAGCTCTTGCGCCGGTTCCACCCGTGTTCGGCGCACAGGCTCAGCTGGATCGCGCGGTCGGCGGGCGCCCAGTAGCCGGTGCGGACGAAGTAGCCCTCCATCGTGTTCAGCGCGCCGAGGCTCTTGCGGGCCGAGCACATTTCCCAGCCCCACTGCCGCCCGCTCTTCTCGACGCCGTTGCGGCGCACGGAAAGCCGCGGGTTGCCGACCGCGCGGATGTCCGCGTCGCCCTCGGTGACGTAGACGACCCCGTCGATCTTGTAGAACCGGTTGTTGTCCAGCAGGGCCACCTGTCCCGAGAGGGTGACGCCGACCCGCGCGCCTTCGCCGTCCGTGAGCGTCCATTCGAGGCAGAATTCCTGGACCGGGAGTTCCAGCGACTGGGTCATGACGAGTTTCCCCTGTTCTAGCCGAGAGTCACCTTCCGAAGATAAGGATTTCCCGGGCGTGGGGAAGGGGTCGCGCCGATCTTCACCCGATGCGGTTCCGGTATCGGATGCCTTGGTGTGCAGGGGTTTCCCGGATCTCGGGGGAGGTGGGGCACGGGGTGTGACGATGCTGGGCCCGGGTGGGTGGTGTTCGGCTCACGGGTGGCTGGCCGTCACTTTGCGTGATCTTAGGGTAAAGGAACCATTACCTTTGGCGGGACGTTGGGCCGGTATGAGTGAGCCCCTTGTAGTCGAGCTTGGGCCGCGGGATCTGCTTGTGGTGGCGGGGCTGCCGGGGGCCGGTAAGACGACCATGTTGCGCCGGGCTGCTGGTGGGGTGGTGGTGCTGGATTCCGAGCAGGTTCGAGAGCGGCTGGGGGTGGTTCCGTTGCCGTATCGGTTTTATCGGCCTTTGGTGCATGCGTGGCATCGGTTGCGGATCGTTGGTCGTGCGATGGGTTGCGAGGGGCCGGTTGTGGTTCATGAGCCGGCTACGCGGGCTTCGACTCGGGTTCTGCTTGCCTTGGTTGGGGTGGTCAGTGGGCGGGCGGTGCGGTTGTTGTTTCTTGATGTGCCGGCTGAGGTGGCGTTGGCTGGGCAGGTGAGCCGGGGGCGGGTGGTTCGGGCTCGGGCTTTTGCCCGGCATGTTCGGCGGGTGGGGAAGTGGCGGGGGGATTTGCTGGCTGGGCGGGTTCCGGTGGGGTGGTGCAGTGTGGTGGTTGTTGATCGGGGTGGGGCTGGGCGGGTGCGGTTTGTGGGGTGTTGAGCTGGCGGGGGTTGCTGCTTGGGAGGTTTTTGGGGGCGGTGAACTTGTGTTGTTCTGGTTCTGTTCTTCCGCCGACCCGAACGCTCGATTGTTCAACGGCCGTCACGCCGCGTCAAGGCGGGAAAGCGTGCCTTGACCCGGCGTGACGGCCGCTGAGGCGGCTGCGTATCGGGTTGCGGGGAGGGCTGGTCGGACGTCGTTGGTCCGTTTGCGCTGGCCCCTTGCGGCTTGCTTGGGGTGGGGGGGACGGTGGCGTTTGGAACGGGGCGGTTGGCCCCTGCGGTCCGCTGGACCGCGGCGGCTTGCTCTGGGCGCCTAACTGGTTGCGGTCAACTCGTGGTGGCTGCCGCCGGCGGTTCGCCCGTGGCGTTGGCCCTGGCCGGTTGACCCTGGCGGCCGGCCCGTGGCGGGCTGCGCCGCACCTCCCCAGCCGCCCATCGTTCCCCAAGCGGCCCCAGCGATGCGGCATCAAGCCGGCCACCGGCGCCGAACCCCTACCTTTTGGTCTGGACAATTTACACATTGGTCCAGACAATCAGGGTCTCTCCCCGGACTGGAGGACCCGATGAGGCGTTTCCGACTCCCTGCGACCCTCGCCGCGTTCGTGCTTGCGCTCTCTGCCCTTGTCGTCGGCCCGGCCGGGGCCGCCAACCTTCTTGCCAACCCCGGCTTCGAAGCCGGGTCGCTCTCCGGCTGGGCCTGTGCCAACGCCGTCGCCGTCAGCTCTCCCCGTTCACTCTGGCGGCTATGCCCTGGCCGGTACCCCCGTGGGTGCTGACTACGCACAGTGCTCGCAGACCGTCTCCGTTCAGCCGAACACCACCTACTCCGTCTCCGCCTGGGTGCGCGGGAATCCCGTCTACCTCGGGATCGCCGGGGGACCCTCCACCTGGTCCGGCAACGCCGGTGCCTACAACCAGCTGCAGCTCACCTTCACCACCGCCGCCACGCAAACCTCCGCCCAGCTCTACCTGCACGGCTGGTACGGCGCCGGGACCTACTACGCCGACGACGTCGTTCTCGATGGGCCCGGTGGCAACACCCCCGGTGCCCCCGGGACTCCGGGTAACCCGCAGACCACGGCCGTCACCGCCAGCTCCATTGCCCTGAGCTGGGGCGCCGCCGCCGGTACCGTCGCCGGGTACCGCGTCTACGAAGGCTCCGCCGTCGTGGCCACCGTCACTGGAACGAGTGCCACCGTCGGCGGGCTGGCCTCCTGCACCACCCACAGTTACTCCGTCGCCGCCTACAACGGGGCCGGTGAGTCGGCGAAGACTGCCGCCGTCAGCGCCAGTACCAGCGGGTGTGTCGATACCGGGCTGCCGAAGCACGCCCTCGTCGGGTACCTGCACGCCAGCTTCGCCAACGGCTCCGGCTATGTGCGGATGGCCGATGTGCCCGCCGCCTGGGACATCATCGATCTGGCCTTCGGGGAACCCACCTCCGTCACCTCCGGGGACATCCGGTTCACCCGGTGCCCCGTCAGTGAATGCCCGAACGTCGAGAGCGACGCCGACTTCGTCGCGGCCATCAAGGCCAAGCAGGCCCAAGGCAAGAAGGTCCTCATCTCCATCGGCGGGCAGAACGGTCAGGTGCAGCTGACCACCGCCGCTGCGCGGGACAAGTTCGTCAGCTCCGTCTCCGCCATCATCGACAAATACGGCCTGAATGGCCTCGACGTCGACTTCGAGGGGCACTCGCTGTCGCTCAACGCCGGGGACAGCGACTTCCGCAATCCGACCACGCCCGTCGTCGTCAACCTGATCTCCGCGCTCAAGGCGCTCAAGGCCAAGTACGGCTCCGGGTTCGTGCTCACCATGGCGCCCGAGACCTTCTTCGTGCAGGTCGGCTACCAGTTCTACGGCGGCACCAGCGCCGGGGACGCGCGGACCGGTGCCTACCTGCCCGTCATCCACGCCCTGCGGGACTCGCTCACCCTGCTGCACGTCCAGGACTACAACTCCGGCCCCGTCATGGGCCTCGACAACCAGTACCACAACATGGGCGGAGCCGACTTCCACATCGCGATGACCGACATGCTCAAGGCCGGCTTCAGCGTGGCCAACACCGGCCAGTTCTTCCCCGGCCTGCGCCCGGACCAGATCGCGATCGGCCTGCCCGCCGCCGTCAGCGCCGGCAACGGCTACACCTCGCCCTCCGACGTCCAGACCGCGGTGAACTGCCTGGTCAAGGGCAGTGGCTGCGGCTCGTACACGCTGCGCGGCGGCACCTCGCCCGCCCTCCGCGGGCTGATGACCTGGTCGATCAACTGGGACAAGTACTACAACTGGGGGTTCCAGAACAGCCACGAGCCGTTCCTGAACGCCCTGCCGTGAACGCCGGGCGGTGTGCCCCGCGGCTCGTCTGGGGCACACTGTCCGACGTGGTCAAGCCGGCGCAGGGCGAATCCGTGCTGAGCCGCGTCGTCCGCATCTTCGAGACGTTCGGGCCGGACACCCCCGCCCTGCGCGTCACCGACATCGCACGGCGGGCCGGCCTGCACGTCGCGACCGCGTCCCGGCTGGTCGAAGAGCTGGTCGGGCACGGCTGGCTGCGGCGCGACCCCGACCGGCGGATCCGCGTGGGCGTCCGGCTCTGGGAACTCGCCTCCCGCGCGTCGCCGACGCTCGGGCTGCGCGAGGCGGCGCTGCCGTTCATGGAGGACCTGCACGCCGTCGTCGGGCACCACACCCAGCTCGCCGTGCTGGAGGACCGCGAGGTGCTGTTCGTCGAGCGGCTCTCGGCGCCCGGCGCGGTCGTCAACGTGACGCGCGTGGCCGGGCGGCTGCCGCTGCACGCGTCGTCGTCCGGGCTGGTGCTGCTCGCCCACGCCCCCGCCGAACTGCAGGAACAGGTGCTGGCCGGCCCCCTGGAAGCGTTCCGCCGCACGACGCTGACCGAGCCGGCGCGGCTGCGGCGGTTCCTCGCCGACGTCCGGCGCACCGGGTACGCCTTCTGCGCGGGCTTCATCGACGAGGAGACCACCGGCATCGCCGTCCCGCTGCGGGGACCGGACGGCGACGTCGTCGCGGCGCTGTCGGTGATCGTGCCCAACGACCGGAACGCGCGGATGCAGATCCCCGCCCTGCGGGCCGCGGCGCGCGGGATCTCGCGGGCGATGGGAAATTCCTCTCACTGAACGAGAATGCTGTGGTGGCGGGCGGGGTGGCCGTTCCATGCTCGGGCTCTCTTCGGGAAAGGACGTTCGCCAGTGCGTACCCAGGTCGTCATCGTCGGCGCCGGCCCGGCCGGGCTGCTGCTGTCCCACCTGCTCGGTCTCGAAGGCATCGACTCGGTGCTGCTCGAACGCCAGACCGCGGAGTACGTCCAGGCGCGCATCCGCGCCGGCATCCTCGAAGCGGGCACGGTGGAACTCCTGCGGGACGCCGGTCTCGGCGCCCGGCTCGACGTCGAAGGCATGGAGCACCGCGGCATCCACCTCCAGTGGCCGGAGCACCGGCACCATGTCGACTTCGCCGGCCTGATCGGCCGGTCGGTGACGGTCTACGGCCAGACCGAAGTCACCAAGGACCTGATGGCGGCGCGGGAAAAGGCGGGCCGGCCGGCGTACTACTCGGCCACCGACGTCACCCTGCACGACGTCACCGGAAAGCCGTCGGTGACCTTTGTGGACAGTGACGGCAAGGCGCGGCGGATCGACGCGGACGTCGTCGTCGGCTGCGACGGCTTCCACGGGCCGACCCGCGCGTCGATCCCCGCGCCGCAGGTCTGGGAACGGGCCTACCCGTTCGCGTGGCTGGGGGTGCTGGCCGACGTCGCGCCGTCGACGGACGAGCTGATCTACGCCTGGCACCCGGACGGGTTCGCGATGCACAGCATGCGCTCCCCGCGGGTCAGCCGGTTCTACCTGCAGGTGGCGCCGGACGAGGACATCGCGCGGTGGAGCGACGACCGGATCTGGACGGCGCTTTCGATGCGGCTCGGCGTTCCCGGCTGGACGCTGGAGACCGGACCGATCACGGAGAAGAGCGTGCTGCCGATGCGCAGCTTCGTCGCGACCCCGATGCGGCACGGGAACCTCTACCTCGCCGGCGATGCCGCGCACATCGTGCCGCCGACCGGGGCGAAGGGCCTGAACCTGGCCGTGGCGGACGTCTCGCTGCTGGCCCGCGCCCTGACGGCGGCGCTGCGCGGGGACGACCGGCTCGTGGACGCGTATTCGGAGACGGCGTTGCGGCGGGTCTGGCGCTGCACGCACTTCTCGTGGTGGATGACGTCGATGCTGCACCGCCACGGCGACGACTTTGACGCCCAGCTGCAGCTGTCCCAGCTGCGGCGCACGGTGACGTCGGAAGCCGCGGCGAAGGAGCTGGCGGAGAACTACGCGGGCTTGCCGTTGTAGTGCACGGGAAGCCGGACGGTGAACGTCGAGCCGGTATCCACTTCGGACTCGACCGTCACCGTGCCGCCGTGGGCCTGCACCAGGTGGCGCACGATGGCGAGGCCGAGCCCGCTGCCGCCGGTCTGGCGGCTGCGGGACTTCTCGGCCCGCCAGAACCGGTCGAACACGTGGGGCAGGTCCGCCGCCGCGATGCCGGTGCCGGTGTCGGCCACGGCGAGCGTCACGACGTCCACAGTGGACGAAACGCGGATCGTCACCCGGCCGCCGGGCGGGGTGTGCCGGACCGCGTTCGTCACCAGGTTGCCGACCACCTGCCGGAGCCGGACCGGGTCGGCGTGCACCGCGGTCCCGCCGTCGGCCGAGACGGTCAGCGTGACGCCGGCCGCGGCGGCCCGGTCGGCGTGCGCCGCGGCGACGTGGTGGGCCAGCTCGGCCGCGTCGAGCGGCTCGGGGTGCAGCCGCAGCTGCCCGGCGTCGGCGGCGGCGAGGTCCTGCAGGTCGTCGACGATGTGCTGCAGCAGTACGGTCTCCTCGAGCAGCGACGCGGTCAGGGCGCGGTCGAACGGCAGGTGCCCGTCTTCGGCGGCCTCCAGCCGGCCGCGGATGACGTTGAGCGGGTTGCGCAGCTCGTGCGCGATGTCGCTGACCATCGCCTTGCGCTGCTCCTCGATGCGTTCCCGCCGGGCGGTGAGGTCGTTGAACGCGGCGGCGAGGTAGCCGACCTCGTCCCGGGACTTCACCGGCGCCGGGCGGTCCTGCTCCGCCGCCTCGGTCAGCGCCCGCAGCGGCCGCGAAAGCCGGGTCGCGACCAGTACGGTCAGCGCGACGGCCAGCACCAGCACCCCGCCGGTCACCGCGAGGATCCGGGTCAGGTTCTCCCGGGACAGCGTGAACGTCGGCAGCTGCGACCCGCCCGGGCCGAGCGTGAACAGCAACGCGGGCGGCGCGACGTACGGCGTCAGCTGCTCGCGGCGCGCCGAGTCGAGGCAGGCCTGGGTGGGCCGCTGGTCGGGGACGCCGAGGACCTCCAGGTCGAGGCCGAGCTTCACCTGTTCGCCGCCCTGGCTCTGCAGGCAGCGGTTGACGGCGTCGTTGAGGCTGGTCAACGCGGCCTGCTCGGTTTCCGTCGCCTCGGCCAGCTCGTACAGCGCGCACTTGCCCGCGAAGTAGCGGGCGGACAGCGGGTCGAGCCCGGTGAGCTGCGGCCGCCCGCTCGGCGAGTCGCGCACCTGGCTGGGCAGCCCGACCGAGGCGAGGCAGGCGGCGGCCTTCGCGGCCAGCGCGGTGAGCTCCTCGCGTTCGGACGGCGGCAGCTTGAACGGGCCGGCCGCGCGCGGGTCGATGCCGCTGGTCCCGGCCTCGGGCAGCAGCACCGGGTCCACGTGCAGCGGGTCGACCGACGCGGTCGCCTTGACCGGCAGGGTGACCGGCGCGCCGCCGGAGTCGCCCAGGACGCGGCGGTCGACGGTGGTCAGCACGATCCGGCGGCCGGTCTGCTCCGACAGCGCCCGCAGCCGGGGGCCGACCTGGTCCCAGGTGTGGTTCACCGCGGCGAAGCCGAGCAGCTCGGTGTAGATGGTGGCGTCGCCGGAGAGCGCCTGGCCCTGCTCCTGCTGGATCGCCCGGGTGGTGGTCTGCACGGCGAGCCACGCGGTCGCGGCGATGGAGGCGAGCGCGATGAGCAGCGAGACGGCGGTGAGCCGGACGACCAGGCTGCGACGCCGCGGGAAGCTACGCGCCATCTTCGGGGGTGAGCTTGTACCCGACGCCGAACACGGTCCGCAGGTAGACCGGCTTCTGCGGATCCGGTTCGAGCTTCTTGCGCAGGTTGAGCACGTGGACGTCGATGATCCGGGTGCTGACGAACCGGTCGTCGCCGCGGGTCAGCTCCAGCAGCTGCCGGCGCGTGAACACCCGGCCCGGCTGCCGGATCAGCGTCTCCAGCAGCTGGAACTCGCCCGGGGTGGTCTCGACCGGGCGGCCGCCGACCGACACCTCGTGCCGCACCGGGTCGAGCCGCAGCTCGCCCGCGTGCAACGCGGTGTCCGGCGGTTCACGCCGGCCGGCGGTGCGCCTGAGCAGCGTCCGGACCCGCGCCATCAGCTCGCGCGGGCTGTAGGGCTTGGTCAGGTAGTCGTCCGCGCCGAGGTCGAGGCCGAGCAGCAGGTCGTCCTCGGTGGCGCGGGCGGTGAGCATCAGCACCGCGACGTCGGACTCCTGCCGCAGGATCCGGCAGACGTCGAGGCCGTCGACGTTCGGCATCATGACGTCGAGGACCAGCAGGTCGGGCCGCTCGCGGCGAGCAGCGTCGAGGGCCGCCCGCCCGTCCGGGGCGAGGACCACGGAGTGGCCTTCGCTTTCGAGGTAGAGCCGGAGGACTTCGGCCTGCTTCTCGTCGTCCTCGGCGACCAGCACACGTGCACACACGGCACCGAGGTTAGGCGTCCTGACACGGCGGTCACCCGATCCTGACCGGATCTTCACACCTGGGGGACCGCCGCCCAGCTCCGGACGACGCCGGCCAGCACCTTCAGCGGCAGCTGCCCGCCGCCCAGCACGACCCCGTGGAACGCCCTGATGTCGAAGGCGTCGCCGAGCCGGGCCTCGGCGAACCGGCGCAGCCGCTGGATCTCCAGCCGCCCGGTCAGGTAGGCCAGGGCCTGGCCGGGCTGCTCGATGTACCGGTCCGTTTCGGCCTGCACTTCGACCTCGCTCAGCACCGTGTGCGTGCGCAGGAAGGCGACGCACTGCGGCCGCGTCCAGCCCAGGGCGTGCAGGCCGGTGTCGACCACCAGCCGGGCCGCGCGGACCGAGTCCTCGGCCACCATCCCGAGCCGCATCAGGTCGCCGGAGAACAGGCCCATCTCGTCGGCGAGCCGTTCGGTGTAGAGCGCCCAGCCCTCGCTGAACGCCGTGATCTGGGCGACCCGGCGCAGCTGCGGCAGGGAAGTCAGGCTCTGCGCCACCGACTCCGCGAAGTGGTGGCCCGGCACGGCTTCGTGGAAGGCCACCGTCTCGGCGATGAACCGGTCGCGCGTGTGCACCTCGTGCGTGTTGGTGAAGTACGTGCCGGGCCGCGAGCCGGCGGCCGGCATGTAGTACGCCGCCACCGCGACCGGTGCTTCGGCGGCCGGGACGGCCTTCACGACGCATCCGGCCGCCGGGACGTCGGGGAACCAGCCCGGTGCCGCGGCGGTCGCGCGGGCGACGGCGGCGCGCGCGGTCTCCAGCATCTCCTCGGCGTCGCGCCAGCGGAGGCTCTCGTCGGTGCGCAGCCGGCGGCGGACTTCGGCCGGGTCGGTCAGCCCGAACACCCGGCCGCCCAGCTCGGCGTACTCGGCCTCCAGCCCGGCGAGCGCGTCAAGACCCAGCTGGTGCAGCTCCTCCGGGGTGTGCTCGGTGGTCGTGTGCATCCGCGCCAAAGCGGCGTAGTGCGCCCCGCCGTCCTCGAGCCGGACCAGGCCCGGCTCGTCGTCGGACCGGCCGTGCCCGGCGAGCTCGGTCGCGACGAACTCGCGGTAGCGGGCCACCGCGGGCCGGACCGCTTCGGCGACCAAGGCGTCCCGGCGCGCGCCGCGGCCGGCGGTCAGCGGCTGCCGGAACGGCGTCTCCTGGGTGAGGAACCGGTCGAGGTAGGCGACCGCCTTGTGCGCCATGCGGTCCACCGGAACCCGGCCGGCGCGCAAGCCCGCGCGCTGGCGTCCGGTCAGCGCGGCCAGGAACGCCGGGAACGCGGCGAGCCGGGCCAGGAAGTCCTCCTCGGCCTGGTCGCCGGCGAGGTCGAGCTGCGGCAGGAAGGCCAGGTGTGAAATCGCCGCCGCGGCCAGCGGGGCGGCGAGGGTGAACTCCACGAGCCGGGCGTCCATCTCCGTGAGCAGGGCCTCGGCCTGCTGGACGACGACGCCGAGCGTGACGCGGTCCGGATCGGCCGAGGCACGTGCCCGCGCCAGGATTCCGGCCGCCCTGGCGTGCAGGCGCTCGTGGCCGGCTTCGCTCGGGTCCGGCAGTTCGGCGTCGTGGCCGGCGATGCCGTTGAAGGTCGCTTCGAGAGGTGACCAGGCGGCCAGGACGTCCAGGAACTCGTCGGCGAGGGAGGTCATCCGTCCATTCTGTCGGCGCGGGCGGGGCCCAGCCACGTCGTCAGGGCCGCGCGAAGGCCGTCGTGGTCCTCGGCCAGCGTGAGCCACGCGACGTGGCCGTCGGGGCGGATCAGCGCCGCCATCGGCTGGTCCGGGTAGGCGACCGGCCGCGCGGTGACCGTCGTGACGCGGTCGCTCCACGCCCCGGCCACCGCCGCGGCGCCCGTGCCCGTGTCCAGCAGGACGGCGCGGCCGGTGCGGAAGTGGCCGGCGAGGGTGGTGCCGTCGGTCAGGGGCAGGTCCGGGACGCGCCTGCCGATCAGCGGGTGGTCGCCGGGCAGGTCGTAGTGCTGCCACTGGCCGCCGATCATCGACACGACGTGGGTGGCGCCGTCCGGGGTGTCCAGCAGGTCCGCCACCACTTCGCGCAGCGCGTCGGCGCGCGGTCCCCGTGCCATGCTCAGTGCGGTCTGCGCCATGCTCCACTTCTGCACCCACGCGCCGATCGGGTGCCGCTCGGCTTCGTAGCTGTCGAGCAGCGCGTCCGGCGCCGCGCCCCGGGCCACGAGCGCGAGCTTCCAGCCGAGGTTGACCGCGTCGCCGAGGCCGAGGTTCATGCCCTGGCCGCCCGCGGGCGAGTGCACGTGCGCGGCGTCCCCGCAGAGCAGCACCCGGCCCCGCCGGTACCGGGTGGCCTGCCGGGTCGTGTCGGCGTAGCGGGTGGCGACGTGCACGTGGGTGACCGTCACGTCGGTGCCGCTGACCCGGCGAAGGCTGGCCTGCATCTCCTCCGCCGTGACCGGCGCGTCCCGGTCCGCGGGCGGGCTGACGTACTCGACGGTGTGCACCCGCGGCGGCCCGTCACCGTCGGCCCACCCGCCCAGCGTGTAGGCGCCGTTTTCGCCGCCCTGCCAGCCGCCCGCGGTGAGCTTGTGCGCGTCGGCGAGGTCGACGACGGCCTGGCGGCCGGTGAAGACCGGGTCGACGCCGGGGAAGTCGAAGCCGGCCAGCCCGCGCACGGTGCTGCGCCCGCCGTCCGCGCCCACCAGCCAGGCGGCGCGGACGGTCTCCGGTTCGATGTGGACGTCGACTCCGTCGGCGCCCGCGTCGAGCCCGGTGAGGGCGGTTCCCCGGCGGATTTCCGCGCCCAGCGCCGTCGCCCGTTCCGCGAGGACCGCTTCCAGGTCGCCCTGGCTGACCACTCCCGCGCCGAGGAACTCCTCGCCGGGAGCCGGCGGCTTGAGCCGGTCGGCGCGGATGCCGATCCCGGCGAATTGGCCGACGAAGACTTCCCGCGGCTCGCCCGGGGGCGCCTCGGGCAAGGCCCCGAGCCACCTGAGGGCGGTCTTTTCGACGGCGGGCAGCAGGCCGCGCAGGTGCAGTGCGTGCACCGAAGGCGCGTTGACCCCGCGGGCGCCCATGGACCCGAACCGGGACGGCGGCGGGTCCGTCTCGCGTTCGAGCACCAGCACCCGGGCGCCGCCCAGCCGCAGTTCGCCGGCCAGCATCAGGCCGACCGGGCCGGCTCCCGCCACCACCACGTCGTAGTCCATTGCTCCCCCAAAACCCGGCAACGATGTTCCTGGTATTGGCCAGGCTAGCGAACTGGGTACAGTGTTCGCAATATTCGAGGAGGTGCCGGTGCAGGACCATCCGGTGATCTGGATGCGCCCCGAACACGGGACCCGCGGCCCGAAGCCCACCCACAGCCGGCGCGACGTCGCGGCCGCCGCCGTCCGGATCGCCGACGCGGAGGGGATCGACGCGGTGTCGATGCGGCGCATCGCCGCCGAACTCGGCACCGGCACGACGTCGCTCTACCGGTATGTGTCCAAAAAGGACGACGTGCTGGAACTGATGGGCGACGAGGTGATGGGGGAGCTGCGCGGCACGGCACTGCCGGCGGGCTGGCGCCCCGGCCTGCGCGCGATCGCGTTCCTGCTGCGCGAGACGGCGCTGCGGCACCCGTGGCTGCCGTCGCTGACGTCCGGCCGCGCCAACCACGGCCCGAACAGCCTGTGGTGGACGGAGCTGACCCTGTCGGCGTTCGACGGCCTGGACCTGGACACCGACGAGATGCTGGCCGCCCTCGGCACGCTGTCGGCGTTCGTGCTCGGCCACGTACTGGGCGAACTGGGCGACCAGGAGGCGGCCCGCCGCTCCGGGCTGACCCACGAGCAATGGATGGAACAACAGGGCGAGTACGGCCCGTCGATCATGGGCAGCGGCCGGTACCCGCGGCTGACGCGGGTGATGATCGAGGCGGAGACCCCGCACGCCGCCGACCGGCAGGACCGGCTGTTCGAGGCGGGGCTGGAGCGGGTGCTGGACGGGCTTGCCGCGCACCTGCCGCGGAACTGAACCGGGCCGGGAGCGTCGTGCGCTCCCGGCCCGGTCGCCGTCAGGTCAAGCTGGAACAGGGTCTCGCGTCAGGATCCTTCGCCGCGCCAGGCACCCAGCGCACGTTCGCGAACGACGCCTGGAACTTCCCGTCCGTGTACACCAGGAACGGCGTGTTGATGTGCTCGAAGTCCAGCCCGTTGTTGAAGCACGACACCGGGATCTTCACCGTCGTCTTCGCGCCGCCCGCCAGGTCGGTGAACAGCTTCGTCGCGTTCACCTCGCTGAAGCACGGGTACACGCAGTGCATGCTGATCACCGTCCGGTTGGCCGGTGCCTGCTGGACGATCGTGTCGAACTCCAGCGCCGCGTCCGCGTTGAGGTAGCCGCGCAGGTCGTTCGTGCCCGCCGTGTTCTGCATGTACAGCTGGGCCGCGCCCGCGCCTGTCCACGTCGCCTTGAGGCCGTCGCCCTGGACGTTGACGTCCGTCGGGACCACGTTGATCTCGCTGTGCGATGCCGTGCCGTCCGGGCCGATCACCGTGCCGCCCCAGTTCTCCGCCGAGCCGATCTGGCTCGTGTACGGCGGGACGTCGGTGCGGTCGTAGATCGACAGGTCCTCGGTCGCGGTCCCGCCGCCACCGGTCGAGCCGCACGACGCCGGGCCGGGCGTCTCGTCCAGCACGCCGACCGTGGCGCGCTGCCCGGTCTTGAGGCCGTAGCCGAGCTTGAACAGCGGGTCGTAGTCCGGCGACCACGGGTTGAGCGGCGACTGGCACGCGCTCTTCGGCCACGAGTAGCTCAGCGTGCCCTGGTAACCGTTCCCGTCCTTGCCCTTGACCAGCATGTCCGCGACGCCGCCGCCCTCGGTGCCCGGCAGCCAGGCCGCCACGAACGCGTCCGAGCGGTTGATCTCCTTGTTCATGTACAGCGGGCGGCCGCCGACGTACACGGTGACGACCGGGGTGCCCTTGCCGCTGACCTTGTCCAGCACGGCCAGGTCCTCGGGGTACAGCTTCGACGCCTCGAGGGTCTTGCGGGTCAGGTCGCCGACGCCCTCGGCGTACGGCGTCTCGCCGATGACCGCGATGACCGCGTCGAAGCCCTTCGGGTCGACGGTGCCGGTGGCGTCGAAGGTGACGTTCGCGTCGCCCAGGTCCTGCTTGATGCCGGCCAGGATCGAGGTGGCGTTGGGGAAGTCGGCGTTCGTGTTGCCGGTGCCCTGCCAGCTGAGCGTCCAGCCGCCGGTCTGGTTCTGGATGCTGTCGGCGCTCTTGCCGACGACCAGGACCTTCGAGGACGGCTTCAGCGGCAGCACGTTGCCGTTGTTCTTCAGCAGCGTCTGCGACTCGCGGACGGCGTCACGGGCCAGCCAGTTGTCCTTCAGCGCCTCGTCGGAGTTCGCGTAGGAGCGGTCGGACGGCTTCTGCGACTCGAACAGGCCGTCACGCAGCTTGACGCGCAGGATGCGGGTGACGGCGTCGTCGATGCGCGACATCGGGATCTGGCCGTTTTGCACCTGGGCGACGGTGTTGGTGATGAACGCCTTCCAGTCGGCGGGCACCATCACGATGTCGATGCCGGCGTTGATCGCCTGCGGGCACGAGGAGTTCGTGCAGCCGGTGACCTGGCCGATGCCGTTCCAGTCGGACACGACCAGGCCGTCGAAGCCCATCTTGCCCTTGAGGATCTGGTTCAGCGCCTTGTCGCTGCCGTGCAGCTTGCCCTCGTTGATGCCGAGGTCGGCGTTGGTCCAGCTGTTGAACGACACCATGACGGTCTGGGTGCCGGCGGCCAGCGCGCCGTAGTAGCCCTGGCCGTGGATGTTGATCATGTCGGCCTCGGAGGACGGGTTGACGCCCTGGTCCTGGCCCTTGATCGTGCCGCCGTCGCCGATGAAGTGTTTGGCGGTGGCGATGACGCCGTTGTAGCCGATGCGCTTGGTGGCGCCGTCCTGGAGACCGTTGATGGCCTCGAAGCCGTAGGAACGCGTGATGCGCGGGTCCTCGGAGAAGCCCTCGTAGGTGCGGCCCCAGCGGTCGTCCTGGACGACGGCGAGGGTGGGCGAGAAGGCCCAGTCCTGGCCGGTGGCGCGGATCTGCCGCGCGGTGGCGCCGGCGACGTCGCGGACCAGGCACGGGTCGTGCGCGGCGCCGAGGCCGATGTTGTGCGGGAAGACGGTGGCGCCGTAGACGTTGTTGTTGCCGTGCACGGCGTCGATGCCCCAGATGACGGGGATCTTCGTGCGGCTGGTCGTCGAGGCGTTCCAGTAGGCGTCGGCGAGGTTCAGCCAGTCCTGCTGGGTGGCGTGCTTGTTGCCGCCGGGCCACGCGCCGCCGCCGTTGAGGACGGAGCCGATGGCGTACTGCTTGACCTCGTCGGGGGTGATCGAGGTGATCTCGGGCTGCGTCATCTGCCCGACCTTTTCCTCGAGGGTCATGCCCGCGAGGATCTTGGCGATGCGCGCCTCGTCGTCGGCCTTGCCCTTGAACCGGCTGTCGACCTTCGGCCAGTCCGCGAGGGTCGGCAGGGTCTTCTCGATCTTGGCGCAGCCGTCCTTGTCCTTGGCGGGCTGCCCGATGACGGGCTGGGGCACTTCCGCTTGCGCGGGGATGGCCTGTGCTGCGGCCCCCAGCAGGCTGAGGCTCATCAGCGTGACGAGCGAACTTCGGCGCGCACGGGACCACGCGCGGGATCTTCTGGCCATGGTCTGGTCCATTCTGCGATGAACGGCGGACCGGCCGATCCTCACCGCGGCGCGGGGGCGGCGTCAATAGGTTTCGGGGTAGTTATTTCTCGACATAAAATAAGAGTCGTCCGGCGAGCGGGCCACCGAGTCTCCTGTCTAGCTGCTGCGCCGACCTGCGGCAAGGGTGCTTGCGGGCAAGGGTTTTGCCCGTCGGGTCAGGGGTGCCGGAGCAGTTCGGCGATGGCCTGGACGCGGACGAGCGTGATCCCGCCGCGTTGCTCGACGGCGAGGGGGTGCTCGGTCGGTTCGAGCTCGATGAGCGGCCGTTCGCCCGGCGGCCGCGTGTGCAGGTTGGTCTTGAGGTTGAGGGTGCCGGGCTCGTAGCCGGGCAGCTCGGTGGAGAGCCACCCGAAGTACGGCGGTTCGGTGACGCGGTCCGGGCTGTCCCAGCGGTCTTCGGCGCGGAAGAAGTTCTCCTTGCTGACCGAAACCCAGACGCCCCATTCGAAGTCGTCCTCGGCGTCGAGCACGGGGAGGACCACGCGGCCGCGGAGGAAGTAGTGCTGACCGCCGATGACGCAGCGTTCCTCTTCGAGGACGTCGCCGTCGGTGCCCTGCCAGAAGGCCGGGGCGGGGGCGCCGTAGGCGAACGGCAGTTCGGCGTGGTGCTCGCCGCAGCAGGTGCAGGTGTAGCCGGGGTCGGTCATGGCCGCCAGCCTAGGGCCGGCTCAGCACCGAGCCGGGCAGTTCCTCGAAGATCAGCCAGGTCCGCGTCGACCGCACCCCCTCCAGCGCCTGCAGCCGCTCCAAAACCACATCCCGCAGCGTCGAGTTGTCCGGCGTCCTCACCAGCAGCAAAATGTCGAAATCCCCGCCCACCAGGGCCACGTGGTCCACGTACGGGATCTCGTGCAGGTCCGTCGCCATCGTGCGCCAGGACGTCTGCTCCACCGTCACCATGATGTACGCCGACGTCCCCAGTCCCGCCCGGCGTGGGTCGATCCGGGCGCCGAAGCCCGTGATCACCCCCTCCGCCAGCAGCCGCTCCAGGCGCGCGTACGCGTTCGTCCGCGAGATGTGCAGGCGCTCCGCCAGCGCGCGGACCGCCAGGCGGCCGTCCGCCGACAGCTCCGCCAGCATCGCGCGGTCGATCTCGTCCAGGGCCGGGACCGTTCGTCCCGTCAGTGCGCCGTGAGCCAGGACACCGCTGGACGTTTGGTCCGCCGGAGCCGGAACAACAGGCCGTTTGTCGCTCATTTCCGCCAACCCTTGAACACAACACCGCCGGGAACCACCATTTCAACATCATATGTCTGCGAGAGGTGGTGCGCGTCGTGGCCGCAGAGACCCTGTTGCCGTCCGCTACCCCGGTGCGGTTCGTCGCCGAGGACGGGAGCCGTGCCGACCAGAACGGCACCTACGGCGAACCCGCCGGAGAACGGCTCAAGGAGGCCTACCGGCTGATGGTCCTGGGCCGCCGGTTCGACGTCCAGGCGACCGCGCTCACCAAGCAGGGCCGCCTCGCCGTCTACCCCTCCAGCGCCGGGCAGGAAGCCTGCCAGGTCGCCGCCGCGCTGGCGCTCGAAGCCGGCGACTGGCTCTTCCCGACCTACCGCGACTCGGTCGCCCTCGTCGCCCGCGGCCTGAAGCCCGGCGAAGTCCTGACGCTCCTTCGCGGCGACGCGCACTGCGGCTACAACCCCGTCGAGACCCGCGTAGCGCCGCAGTGCACTCCGCTCGCGACGCAGACACTCCACGCCGCCGGCCTGGCGCACGCGATGCAGCGACGCGGCGAAGACGCCGTCGCGCTCGCGCTCATCGGGGACGGCGCCACCAGCGAAGGCGACTTCCACGAAGCGCTCAACTTCGCGGCCGTCTTCAAGGCGCCCGTGGTGTTCTTCGTGCAGAACAACCGCTTCGCCATCTCGGTGCCCTTCGAGAAGCAGAGCGCCGCGGCCGCGCTGGCGTACAAGGGCATCGGCTACGGCATGCGCTCGGAGCAGGTCGACGGCAACGACGCCGTCGCCGTCCTGGCCGTCCTCGACGACGCCGTGAAGCACGCGCGCGAAGGCCGCGGACCCGTTCTCGTCGAGGCCCACACCTATCGCATCGACGCCCACACCAACGCCGACGACGCCACCCGCTACCGCGACGCCGAAGAAGTCGCGAAGTGGCGCGAAGCGGACCCGCTCAAGCGGCTCGCAACCTTCCTCCAAAACGAGAACTTGCTGCGAAGCGACGAGATCCAGGCGTTCGCGGCCGACGCCGAAGTGTTCGCCCAGTCCGTCCGCGACACCTTGAACGCCGAGCCCGAGCTCGACCCGCTGTCGCTGTTCGACCACGTCTACGCCGAGCCGACCCGCCAGCTGCAGTGGCAGCGGGCGGCCCTCGCAGCCGAACTGGAGGCCTGATGACGACCACCATGGCGCAGGCGCTCAACGCGGCCCTGCGGGACGCCCTCAAGGACGACGACCGCGTCCTGCTCTTCGGCGAGGACGTCGGCACGCTCGGCGGCGTCTTCCGCGTCACCGACGGCATCACCGCCGACTTCGGCGAGGACCGCTGCTTCGACACCCCGCTGGCGGAATCCGGCATCGTCGGGTTCGCCGTCGGGATGGCCATGGGCGGGTTCCGCCCGGTCGTCGAGATGCAGTTCGACGCCTTCGCCTACCCGGCGTTCGAGCAGATCACCTCGCACGTGGCGAAGCTGCGCAACCGCACGCGCGGCGCGCTCGAACTGCCGATGGTCATCCGGATCCCGTACGCCGGCGGCATCGGCGGCGTCGAGCACCACTGCGACTCCAGCGAGGCGTACTACACGCACACGCCGGGCCTGCGCGTCGTCACGCCGGGCACCGCGCAGGACGCCTACGACCTGCTCCGCGACGCCATCGAGTCGCCGGACCCGGTGATCTTCCTCGAACCCAAGTGCCGCTACTGGTCGAGCGAAGAAGTCAGCTTCACCCGCAGCGGCCCGGCCATGGACCAGGCCGTGGTCCGGCGGCACGGCAAGGACGTCACGCTCATCGCGTACGGCCCGATGATCGCCACCGCGCTGGAAACCGCCGAAGCCGCGACGGCCGAAGGCTGGGACGTCGAGGTCGTCGACCTCCGCTCGCTGTCGCCGTTCGACGACGAAACCGTGACGGCGTCCGTGCGCCGCACCGGGCGCGCGGTCGTCGTGCACGAGGCCGCCGGCTTCGGCGGGTACGGCGCCGAGGTCGTCGCGCGTGTCACCGAGCAGTGCTTCCACCACCTCCACGCGCCCGTCCTGCGGGTCACCGGGCTCGACATCCCGTACCCGGCGCCGAAGCTCGAGCGCCACCAGCTGCCCGACGTCGACCGGATCCTCGACACGATCGCGCGCCTGCAGTGGGCCGACACGCCGGTGGTGTCCGGTGCCTGACTTCCTGCTGCCGGACCTCGGCGAAGGCCTGACCGAGGCGGCGATCGTGGACTGGCGGGTCGAGGTCGGCGACACCGTCGACGTCGACCAGGTCGTCGTCGAGGTCGAGACGGCGAAGGCGGCGGTCGAGGTGCCGGTGCCGTTCGCGGGGGTGGTGTCCGCGCTGCACGGCGAGCCGGGGCAGCTGCTGCCGGTCGGCGCGCCGCTGCTGACCGTCGGCGGGTTCGCCGAGCCCGGGGTCACCACCTCGTCCGGGAGCGGGAACGTCCTGATCGGCTACGGCACGGCGCCCACGACCCGGCGCAAGCGCGCCCGGCGCCCGGTGAGCGCCGCCGCGCCCACCCGGCCGAAGCAGCCGGGCGTGATCTCGCCGTTCGTCCGGAAACTGGCCGCGGACAACGGGATCGACCTGGCGAAGGTCAGCCCGAGCGGGTCGGACGGGATCATCCGCCGCGCCGACGTCGAGGCGGCGCTGAAGAAGCCCGCCGAGGGCGGCAGGCGGATCCCGCTGACCGGGGTGCGCAAGGCCGTCGCCGACAAGCTGACGGCTTCGCGGCGCGAGATCCCCGAAGCCACGGTGTGGGTGGACGTCGACGCGACCGGGCTCGTCGCCGCCCGGGCGGCCCTGAACGCCAAGTCCGACCGGCCGGTCAGCCTGCTCGGCCTGATCGCGCGGTTCGCCGTCGCGGGGCTGAAGAAGTACCCGGAGCTGAACTCGCGGGTCGACGGCGACGAGATCGTGCTGCTGGACGAAATCCACCTGGGTTTCGCCGCGCAGACCGACCGCGGCCTGGTCGTGCCGGTCGTGCGGGACGCCGGTGCGCTGTCGACGCGGGAGCTGTCGGCGGCGATCGGCGACCGCGCGCGCACCGCCCGGGAGGGCAAGCTCGCGCCCGCGGACCTCACCGGCGGCACCTTCACGGTGAACAACTACGGCGTCTTCGGCGTCGACGGCTCGGCGGCGATCATCAACCACCCCGAGGCGGCGATCCTCGGCATCGGCCGGATCATCGACCGGCCGTGGGTGGTCGACGGCGCACTGGCGGCCCGGAAGGTCTGCGAGCTGACGCTGGCCTTCGACCACCGCGTCTGCGACGGCGGCACGGCCGGCGGGTTCCTGCGGTTCGTCGCCGACTGCGTGGAGTCACCGGTCACCGCCCTCGGCGACCTCTGACGACTCACCGGCCGCGTTGGCCGGTGGTGACGGCGGTCGCACCTAAAGTGGTCGCGTGACGACTCCGGCGCAGCACGACCGCGACCTGGCGGAGGGGCGCGTCGCCCGGCTCAAACAGGACCTGCGGGACGGGCTCGCGACCCCGCCCGGCGACGTCGAGGCGATGGACGACCTGGTGGCGACGGCCCACCGGCTGCTCGACGCCGAGCAGGCCTTCGACGAGGCGAAGCGGCGCCTCGCCGACGCCGAACTCGAGTCCCGGCACGCGGCGGCGCAGCGGGCGGTCGTGTGGTTCGCGGCCGCGCCCGTGCTGGTGCCGCTGGTCGCCGGGGCGCTGGTGCTGTTCGAGGTGCTGTCGCCGGTTTGGCTGCCGGCGCTGGTGCCGCTGTTCGGCGCGGGGTCGTGGATCGGCTTCGGCCCGGTCCGGCGGTCCGGGGCGGTCATCCGCGAGCGGACGCGGGCGGCGTGGACGGGCAGTGTCACGGCGTTGGTACTGGTGCTCGCGCTGATCCCGTGGTCCGGCACGGTGGTCTGCACGATCCTGACGGCGCTGGGCATCGCGGGCACGATCGCGCTGCTGTGGCGGGAAAGCCGGATCCCGTGAGCCACGGCTACGCGACCTACGGCGACGACCCGGAGTTCACGCAGGAGTACGCCGAGCCGGTGGACCCGGCGCGCCGCGACCTCGACGAGCTGTTCGCGGCGGTGGACGGGCTGCGCGCCGCGGACGACCGCCTGGGCCAGGACGTCGCCGACCTGGCCGAGCGGCTCGAGAGCGGCGGCCCGGACGGCGAGGCCGACCGGCTCGACCGGCTCGGCAGGCAGCTGGAGCGGCTGCAGCAGCAGGTCCGGGTCCTGGAGCGCGCGGTTCGCGTCGCCGACGGGGTACCGCAGGCGGACCTCGACGACGTCGGCCCGGAGACGCGCGCGCTCGCGGCGGAGGCGGCGCGGTGGGACGACCTGCACAAGGAACTGGTGACGAAGGAGCAGCGGGCCCGGTACGCGGAGGAGATCGCGCACCTGGAGACGGTGCAGTCGGCCCTTTCCCGGTGCGACGCCGACCTGCTGGAGGTGGTCCGCGTCCTGGCGTCGACGGACCGTGCTTCCCGCGCTCGCGGCGACGCGGAATCGTCGTTGCGGGCGTTGTCGACCCGCCGCCGGACGCTGCTGGACGAGGAGATCCCGGCGGCGGCCGCGGCGGCGGACCAGGCCCGGCTGGCCCTGCGCGAGGCGGACGCGGTCGAGGCACGGGTGGTCCCGCAGCTGGAGCGCGCCGAGCGGGCGTGGCACGACCTGCAGGTGCGGCTGCGGACGCGGATCACGGACGCACTGGGATCGAGCGCGTTGCTGCCGATGTGGTTCGGCACCGCGCTGGGAGTGGCCCCACCGTCGGGAACATCGGGCGACACGTGGATCCGGACAGCGGCGTCGGTCCTGGCGTACCGGGTGACGTTCGGGGTGACGGACCCGGCGCTGCCACTGGGCCCGCCGCCGGCGTCGGAGGACGTGGACACAGGTGACCGGCGGTGGACCTGGCGGGCCCGGCTGGAGTCCGATTTGGACGAACTGGCTCTCTGAAGTCACTCGGGGAACGCTGCCCGTTCGTGCCGGACGTCACCCAGCTGCCGGTACCGCGCGCGAGCCTGGTCGAGAAAGAGGTTGGCGGCTTCGTCTTCGCCGTGCCGATGGTGCACGGTGGCCAGGGCCCATTCCGCGTCCGCGAGCCGGGCGATGTCGTTCAGTTCCCTGGCCCGGGCCGCGCTGTCCTGGAGGAGGGCGATTGCGTCGGCGTAGCGGCCCAGCTCGCCGGTGGTGGTCCCCAGCCGGCGGAGCTGGTCGGCGATCCCGGGCGGGTCACCGAGTTCTTCACGGGTGCGCAGGCTCTGCTCGTGGAGTTCGAGCGCTCCGGCCAGGTCGCCCGATCTGCGGCGGTGTTCGGCTTGCTTCGCGAGGCTCTCGGCGTATCCGGAGAGGTCGAAGACCCGCCGGCTGAGGTCTCGCTGGGCCGCGAACGCCCGCTCGGCCCGCTCGGCGTCGCCCAGTTCGTATGCCGCTTCGGCGCACTCACCGAAGTTGGACGCCGCGTACCAGGGGTCTTCGAGCTGTCCTGATCGGGCGACGCTCTCGTCGAGCAGCTCCAGTGCTTTCGCCCGGTCACCGGTTCCGGCGTGCGCCCGGGCGAGCTCGGCCATGGCCAGGGCGGCTGCGCGCTGGTCACCCGCAGCGAGTTCGAGTTCCAGCCGCGTCCGGGCGGCGGCGACGGCGTGCCGGAAACCGCCGGCGTGAGCGTGGGTCCTGCCCAGGGCGGCGAGGATTCCGCTCCGCTGGGGATCGCCGTTGCGCGCACAGATCGTGGCGGCTGCGGTGTAGGACCACTTCGCTTCTTCGTATCGGGCGCGTTTGTGGTCGATGTCGCCGAGGAGGCGCAGGAAGCGGATGCGGTCGAGGTCGCTGCCGACCGAGCAAGCCACGGTGAAGCCCTGACGCGCGTCTGTTTCGGCTTGGGTGAACCGGCGCAGGCCGATGAGGATGGAGACGAGCCGGCCGCGGACCTGCCCGGCGGTGGTGAAGTCACCGATGGCCGTCGCCTGGTCGAGATCGGCCTGAAGGAGGGCGAGAGCCTCGTCGGCCCGACCTTCGGCGACCTTCACTTCGGCTGTTACCTGACGCAAGCGGAGTTGCTGCGATCGGTTGCCGAGTTCCGTCACGATCATCAGGGCGCGGTCGCAGCACTGCCGTGCCTCTTCGAGGCGATACTGTGCGGCATAACTTTCGGCGAGGGTGGTCAGGCTTTCCCAGGCTGGGTCCGGGAAAACGTACGTGGTGTCGAGAAGGCGCTCAAGCTCCGGACGCGCCTTGGCGAAGTCGCGACGAGAGACGTGGACGCTCGCGATCATGGCCGAGATCTGGTCGGCGCCGAACCGGGTGCCTGCCTGCTCACGCAGGTGGAGCGCGCGTTCGAGACTGGTGATGGCATCGTCGAACCGCCCGGTCGCTTGCTGCGCGTTGGCGACGGCGACGAGGATCCAGCCGGTGCGGTACGAATCCGTGCCCAGTTCCCGCCGGATGGCGAGCGAGCGCTCGAGTGTCCGGACAGCGTCGTGGTAGCGGCCGAGCCCGACCTGTGCGTCACTCATGTACTTGAGGGTCCAGCAGGCCGAACCGGCATCACCTTGCCGGAAGTAAAGGGCCAAGAGGCGTTGGGCGCAGGCCAGCGCATCGGTGTGCCGCTTGCCATCCTGGTAGGTCTTGACCAGCCACCACAATGCGCTCCGGCGCAGATCGCTGTGGTTTTCCGTCAGCTTGGCGCATTCCTCGAGGCAGCGGGCCGAACCGTGGAATCGACCTTGCGCGGCATGGGCCGTCCCGAGTGCCTGGAGGGCCCAGCTCTCGACCTTGACGGGTCTTCCGCGGGCATTTTCTCGTTGCTCAGCAAGGATCTCGACGGCCTCTTCGTGGTTCCCTCGGAAAGAGTGGAATTCTCCACGCGTCACCGACACGCTGACTGCGAATTTCGGGTCGCCGAGAGTGCGGGCGACCACTGTGCTTCGCGCGATATATTCCTCGCATGCGGCGAATTTGCCGGTCTTTTTCGCTGCTTGAAGCAGTTCGAAGAGCACGGACAGTTCTTCGCGGGCTGCGCTCGCGTCCGCCAGCATCCGGTGCGCCGCGAGTTGCATGTCGTGCGCCATGGTGACGGCCCCGAACTGGCAGAAGACGGTGCCGCGCAGGCTGGTCGTTTCGGCCATGCTGACCGGGTCGTCGAACGCACGGTAGATGACCAGCGCCTGGTCGAGGCAGCTGATCGCCTCGGCCACGTGACTGCGGTTGCGATCGGCGTCCGCCCGGCGGACGAGGGTGTCCGCCTCGAACCACGAGTCACCGAGGCGCCGCCACAGTTCCCGGGCTTGCTCCAGATTGCCGGCTGTTTCGTCGAAGAGGAGCTGGTAGCTCTGGATTTCGGCGAGCAGCACGATTGTGCAGGCTTCGGCCCGGATATCGTCCAGCTGCTGCTGGATGCCGAGCGCGGTTTCGGCGGCCTTCCGGCTCAGTGTCATTCTTCCGCCGGCGAGGTGCGCTTCGGCGAGGGTTCGCCAGGCGCCGACCTGGTCATGGGGCTTCAGGTCCCACACGAGGTGTTCGAGGCGGCTGGAGTCGAGGTCGTCGCCGGCGTGCGCCTCGGCCTGGGCCAGGTGCAGCTGGACGCGGACCTTGATGTGCATGACCCGGTCGGCCGTGGTGACGGCGGCGATCAGGGTCCGTTGCCAGTCCTCGAAATTGCCCCGGCGCCGGAAGAACGGTGCGAGGAGGCACGCCAGCTCCGGCTCGTCGCCGTCGACGATCGCGGCGACCAGGTTGCCGCGTTCCACGTCCAGCCAGCGCAGCGCGTCGGAGCGGCGGCGGAAGTACCGGTCGGTGGCCAGGCTGGAGTCGAGCCACGATGTGGCCGAGGTGACCCGTTCGCGGTACCAGCTCAGCATCCTCCGCCCGGCCTCGGCATCGGCGGCGTTCGCCTGCCGCTTCGCGTAGAGGCGCAGCAGGTCGTGGAGCCGGTAGCGGCCCGGCACGTACTGCTCCACCAGGTTCGCCCGGCCGAGTTCGTCCAGCAGCCTCCTAGTCCCGGGGGCGGCAGCCCCGGCCAGCACGCAAGCAGCCTCGAACCCGACGTCCGGGCCGGGCTGGGTGCCCAGCCGCCGGAACAGGGAAGCCGCGTCGGGCGTCAGCGACCGGTACGACCAGGAGAACACCGACTCCAGATCCGTGTGGGGCTCGCCCGCGTCGAGGGCGGTGAGCCGGCCGTCCTCGTCCGCCAGCTCGTCGGCCAGGTCCCGTACCGGCAGGCCCGGGTTCAGCGCGGCCCGGGCGGCCGCGATCGCCAAGGCCAGCGGGAAGCCGCCGCAGGACCGGATGAGGGACGCGATGGCGTCCGGTTCGGCGGCGACCCGGCCGGCACCCAGCCGGTGTGCCAGGAGGGCACGGGCTTCGGCGGGGGGCAGCACGTCCAGGTTGACCAGGTGGGCGCCGTCCCGGGCGACCAGTCCGGCGAGCCGGTTGCGGCTCGTGACGAGGACCGCGCACGTCGGGCTGCCCGGCAGCAGCGGCCGGACCTGGGCCGCGTCCCGCGCGTTGTCCAGCAGGACGAGGACCCGCCGGCCGGCCAGGATGCTCCGGTACAACGCCGACTGGGCCTCTTCGTCCGCGGGGATGGCGTCCGCCGGTACCCGGAGGGCGGCGAGGAACCCCCGCAGCGCTTCCGTCGCCGCCACGGGGGCCGCGACCGGCTCGAAACCCCGCAGGTTGACGTACAGCTGCCCGTCCGGGAACCGCTCGGCGGCCTGGTGGGACCAGCGCAGGGCGAGCGTCGTCTTCCCGATGCCCGCCGCGCCGTCGATCGCCGAGATCACCACCGCTTCCGCGCGGTCGCCGGCCAGCAGCCGGTCCAGCTCGCCGAGCTGGGCGGAGCGCCCGGCGAACCCGTCGGGCAGAACCGGGAGCTGACGGGGGACCGGGAGTTCCGGCGCCGGCGCGGGGTGCAGGTGCACACCGCCGATCGACCCGGCCTGCACGACCGTGCCGGCCGAGCCCGGCACGGTGTTGTGCACCGGCCCCGTTCCTCCCGCCGAAGTCACCAGGACAGTGTGCCCGGCCGTTGCGTCAGCTGCGAAGCGCCGATTCCAGGTGACGGTGCAACTCGCCCAAGCGGGTCCGGCCCGGCCGGCCCGGCGGGAACTTCCGCAAGGTCTCGCGCACCCCCGGAGGCGCCTGCGACAGCGCCCACTCGAGCTCCGCCTCCGCGGAACCGCCCGCCAGTTCGCACGCCAGCGCCGCCTGCTGGGCCGGGCCGACGATGTGCTTCACCTGGTGCGGTGACGCCAACGGGTGCAAGTACGCCGCCCCCGCCGCGCCCACCGCGGCGCGGGCCGCCGCTGACGCTGCCGGGTCAGCGGCCTCGCTCGCTGCCGCCAAGGCGTTCCACGCCGCCGTGCGCAGGGCCTTCGTGCGGGGGCCGCCCGAGGCGAACTCGCGGGCCGCCGCGATCGCCGCCGCCGGGCGGGGGTCGTCCGGGATCAGTCGCAGTACCCGCTCCGCGCAGGCGGACGCCCAGCCCGTCAGCACCCGGAGTTCGTCGAGAGCCAGCTCCATGCCCCTGAAGGGTATCCTTGAAACGCCGGTTGAGACTTTCAGACGACGGCCGGGCGGCGCAGGGCCTGCCGCCGGAGGCGGTTGAACAGCTTGGCGTTGTTCCACGCGCAGACCGCCACCACCGAGCCCTCCCGTGAGAACGTCGCCACGAACGAGGCCGACGCAGGGTCGCCGTCGACGAAGGACAGCGTGTCGTCCGGACGCGGGTGGCCGGCCAGCTGCAGGGTGCCGGAGTACTGGTCGGACCACACGTAGCCGCTCGGGGTGTACGTCCGCGCGGTGTGCCCGGCCAGCAGGTTGGCCACCGCCACCGGCGCCTGCTCCGACGCGTTCGTCCAGTGCTCGTGCCGCCGTCCGCCGTACCGGGCCACGTCCCCGACCGCCACCACCTGGGGCAGCGCCGTGACCAGACCGGCGTCGGTGTGCACGCCGTCGCCGACCTTCAAACCGGACCCCGCCAGCCACTCCGTCGCCGGGGTCATCCCGACGCCCGTCACGACCACGTCGGCCGGGACGACCGAACCGGACGCCAGGGACACGCCGGCCGGGGAAAGGCCGGTGACCTGGACGCCGCAGCGCAGGTCCGTGCCGTGGTCGAGGTGCAGCCGGGCGCAGACCGCCGCCAGCGAAGGACCCAGCACCGGCGCCAAGGGCGCAGCGAGCGCCTCCAGGACGACCACGTCGAGGCCCAGCGAACGGCACGTCGAGGCCACCTCGGCCCCGATGAACCCGGCCCCGACGATGACGACCCGGGCTCCCGGGACCAAAGCGGCACGCAAAGCGAGAGCGTCGTCGAGAGTTCGCAGCACGAAAGCGCCCTCGAACCCCGGCAAGGTGCGCGCCCGGCCACCGGTCGCGATGACGACGCCGTCCGCGTGGACCGAGGTGCCGTCCGACAGCAGGATCCGGCGGTTCGCCGGTTCCAGGGCCGTGGCCTCGACACCCAGGCGGAAGTCCAGGGCCAGGGACGCCAGGTCGCCCGGGCCGAGCAGGTCCAGCGACTCGCGCGACGCCGTCCCGGCGAGGAAGCCCTTGGACAGCGGCGGCCGGTCGTAGGGCAGGTGCGGTTCCGCGCCGATCAGCACGATCCCGCCGTCGTACCCCTGCGCGCGCAGCTCCTGCGCCGCGCGGACCCCGGCGAGCGACGCGCCGACGACCGCGACGCGCTTCACGCGGCGTCCTCGTCCGCCGCGTCCTGGACGTAGACGACGCCTTCGTCGACGACCACGGCGTACGTGCGCACCGGGTCCTTCGCCGGCAGGCAGGTCGGCATGCCCGTGCGCAGGTCGAACCGGGCCGCGTGCAGCGGGCATTCGACGAAGCAGCCTTCGAGCCAGCCGTCGGCCAGGGAGGCGTCCTGGTGGGTGCACGTGTCGCCGATGGCGTACAGCTCGCCGTCCTCGGTGTGGAACACCGCGATGGCGGGCGGCCCGGGAAGCCGGACCGACTCACCGGGGGGCAGCTCGTCCACCGTGCACGCGCGAATCATGACGCCTCCGAATGTTGCGCATGGGGGAACATCGACTGTGATACGCAACAAGTGTGAGTTCGGCGAAGAAGCGCGTCAAGGGGGTACGCCCCGGTAGTTTTCGTTGGACGGCAAGGGGTATCCCGGGCACGCCGCAGCGCCCGTACCGGGGATGGCGGTACGGGCGCTGCGACGTCGCGGCTAGTTCTCCCCGTGCCGGTAGAACGGCGTCTTGATCGGGGCGAGCGGGGTGTTGCCGAGGATCAGGTCGGCGGCCTTCTCGGCGGTCATCATCACCGGCGCGTAGATGTTGCCGTTGGTGATGTAGGGCATCACCGACGCGTCGACCACGCGCAGGCCCTCGGTGCCGTGCACCCGCATGCTCTGCGGGTCGACGACGGACATGTCGTCCACGCCCATCTTCGTCGTGCACGAGGGGTGCAACGCCGTCTCGGCGTCCTTGGCGACCCAGTCGAGGATCTCTTCGTCGGTCTCCACCGACGGCCCCGGCGAGATCTCCCCGCCGTTGTACGGGTCCAGCGCGGGCTGGTTGAGGATCTTCCGTGCCACCCGCACCGCCTCGACCCACTCCTTCCGGTCGGTCTCGGTCGAGAGGTAGTTGAACTTGATCGCCGGGTGTTCCCGCGGGTCGGTGGACCTGATCTTCACCGAGCCGCGCGTGTCGGCGTACATCGGGCCGACGTGCACCTGGTAGCCGTGGCCTTCCGTGGGTGCCGAGCCGTCGTAGCGGATCGCCACCGGCAGGAAGTGGAACATCAGGTTCGGGTACTTCACCTCGTCGTTGGACCGGACGAACCCGCCGCCCTCGAAGTGGTTGGTGGCGGCCGGCCCGGACCGCAGGAACAGCCACTGCGCGCCGATGTAGGGCCGCTTCCACTTCGCCAGCGACGGCTGCATCGACACCGGTTGCTTGCAGGCGTACTGGATGTACACCTCCAGGTGGTCCTGCAGGTTCTCGCCGACACCCGGCAAGTCTTTGACGACGTCGATGCCGAGCTTCTCCAGTTCCGCCGCGTTCCCGACTCCGGACAGCTGCAGCAGTTGCGGGGTGTTGATCGCGCCGCCGCAGAGGATGATCTCCTTGCCGTACACCTCGCCCGGCACGCCCCGGCCCTGTGCGTACTCGACGCCGACCGCGCGGGTGCCGTCGAAGAGGACCTGCGAAACGAACGCGTGCGTCTTCACCGTGAGGTTGGGCCGGTCCATCACCGGGTGCAGGTACGCGCCCGCCGCCGACAGCCGGCGTCCTTTCCGGACGTTCCGGTCGAAGGGTGCGAAGCCCTCCTGCCGGTAGCCGTTGACGTCGTCGGTGCGCGGGTAACCCGCCTGCTCGGCGGCGTCGAAGAAGGCGCCGAACAACGGGTTCGACGCCGGGCCCCGCTCGAGTTCGAGGGGCCCGTCGTGGCCGCGCCACGGGCCGTCCGGCGGGTCGGCCAGGCAGTTCTCCATCCGGTTGAAGTACGGCAGGCAGTGCGCATAGTCCCAAGTGGACATCCCGGGATCGCTCGCCCAGCGCTCGTAGTCCATCGGGTTGCCGCGCTGGAAGATCATCCCGTTGATGCTCGACGAGCCGCCGAGCACCTTGCCGCGCGCGTGGTAGATGCGCCGCCGGTTCATGTACGGCTCCGGTTCGCTGCGGTAGCCCCAGTCGTAGAACTTCGACCCGATCGGGAAGGTCAGCGCGGCCGGCATGTGGATGAAGACGTCCCACTTGTAGTCCGACCGGCCTGCCTCGAGGACGAGGACTTTGTTGGCCGGGTCGGCCGAGAGCCGGTTCGCCAGCGCGCAGCCCGCCGAGCCACCGCCGACGATGACGAAGTCGTAGGTTTCGGAACTCATGGCGCCTCCTAGCCGGGCAGGGTGTCCGGTGCGTTCTCGGGCATGTGCTCGGGGCTGGTGTGGGCCGAGCCCCAGGTGTGGCGCCGGACGTACAGCATGATCGCACCGATGATCACGATCAGCGCGGTGACGATCACCGCGCCCCACTGGAAGTACCAGTGGTCGGAGCCGTAGACCTCGGCCCGCGGCCAGATCAGGTTGATCGTCATGCCGGCGCCGTAGACCACCGCGACCAGGTTGACCAGCGTGCCCCAGCGACCCAGCTTGAAGTACGGCCCGTGCTCCGGCCGCGGCCAGCCGCCGCGCAGGCGCCGGACGAGCATCGGGCCGGTGACCATCAGGTAGGGGATGTAGAACAGGATGATCGCGGTCGAGGTCAGGATGAAGAACGCCCGCTGGTTGCCCAGGTTGATCAGCAGCACCACGATCGTGAGGCCGCCGGTGAGCAACGCGGGCAGCACCGGCGTCTTCGACCGCGGCGAGACCTTCGCCATCGCGCGGCTGAACGGCAGGCGGCCGTCGCGGGCCATCGCCCACGTCATCCGGATCGCCGCGGTCTGCACGGCCAGGCAGCAGACGGTGATGGCGATCGCCGAGCAGATCAGGAACGCGTCGCCGAGCCCCTCGCCGAGGGTGCTCTTCAGCAGGTACGGCATCCCGGACGTGCTCAGCTCCTTGGCGCTCAGGTCGCCGACGGCCATCATCCCGAACAGCATGATCAGCCCACCCACGATGAACGCGGCCGTGATCGCCCGGAGGATCGCACGGGGCGCGTGCCGCCGCGGCTGGGTGGTCTCCTCGGCCAGCGAGCCCGCGGTGTCGAAGCCGTAGAAGACGTACGCGCTCATCAGCGACGCCACCAGGAACGCCCCGAGGTACCCGAACGACTGGCCCTCGCCGGTGCCGGCGGTGTCGAAGACCAGGCCGGGACCGCGTTTGATGTGGATGGCCAGTGCGATCACCAGAAGGATGCTGGCGCCGAGTTCCACCGCGACGCCGAAGTTGTTGATCTTCGCCATCAGCTTGACGCCGATGATGTTGACGATCGTGGCGAACACGACCAGCACCAGGGCCAGGATGATGGCGTTCTGCGCGCCGCCCGGAGTCGACGTCAGGCCGGCGTCGTCGTCGCTGCCGACGATCTGGAACGCGGTCGAAACCTGCGGCAGGATGATCTGGTAGGCGACCGCGACGGCCGCCGCCGTGACGATCGCGCCGATGATCATGATCCAGCCGGCCAGCCACGACGTCGCCGGTTTCGCGATCTGCTTGGCCCACTGGTACACCGAGCCGGCGAGCGGGTACTGCCCGGCGAGCTCGGCGAAGCACAGAGCGACGCAGAGCTGGCCGAGGAAGACCAGCGGCCAGGTCCAGATGAACGCCGGGCCCCCCGACCCGAAGCCGAAGAAGAAGAGCTGGAACACGCCGGTGAGGATGGAGATGTAGCTGAACCCGGCGGCGAAACTGGAGAACGACCCGAGCGAGCGCTCGAGTTCCTGGCGGTAGCCGAACTTCTCGAGTTCGGAGCTGTCGTCGGCAGCAGGCCCCCCGCCCGCCGGTATTTCCTGAGTGGTCATGGCAAACGTCCTCACGTGGTGGGTGGGGGAGGGTTTCAGCCTTTGAACCAGCGTTGTGGAACGGGATCGATGTTCTGGTAGATGTGCTTGCTCTCCTGGTACTCGGCCAGCCCGGACGGCCCCAGTTCGCGGCCGATGCCCGATCTGCCGAAACCACCCCACTCCGCCTGCGGCAGGTAGGGGTGGTAGTCGTTGATCCACACGGTGCCGTGGCGCAGGGCCCCGGCGACCCGCTGGGCGCGGGACGCGTCCGACGTCCACACCGCCCCGGCGAGCCCGTACTCGGTGTCGTTGGCCAGCGCGATCGCGTCGGCCTCTCCGGCGAAGCGTTCCACGGTGACGACCGGGCCGAAGACCTCTTCCCGGACGATCGCCATGTCCCGGGTGCACTCGGAGAACACGGTGGGGCGCAGGAAGAAACCGTTTTCGTACTCCGGTCCTTCGGGCCGCTTGCCGCCCGCCCGGAGCGTGGCGCCTTCCTTGAGAGCGCTTTCGATGTACTCCTCGACCTTGGCGAGGTGCTGGGCGGAGACGATCGCGCCCGTCTCGGTGGCGGGGTCGAGCGGGTCGCCGACGCGGATCCGGTCGGCGCGCGCGGCGAGGTCCGCGACGAACCGGTCATGGATCCCCTCTTGGACGATCAGCCGCGCGCCCGCCGAACAGACCTGTCCGGAATGGACGAACGCCGCCATCAGGGCGTAGTCCAGGGCGGTTTCGTAGTCGGCGTCGTCGAAGATCACGTTCGGGTTCTTGCCGCCGAGTTCGAGGGCGACCCGGCGGACACCCTTCGCGGCAGCGGTCATGATCTTTTCGCCGGTCGAGTAGCCGCCGGTGAAGGAAACCAGGTCGACGCCCGGGTGCTCGACCATCGCCGCGCCGACCCGGCCGTCGCCGAGCAGCAGGTTGACCACGCCGTCCGGCACGCCCGCCTCTTCGAGCAGGGCGACCAGTTTGATCGTGGTCAGCGGGGTGACCTCGCTGGGCTTGAGCACCACGGTGTTGCCCGCGGCCAGCGCCGGCGCGACCTTCCACGACATCTGGAGCAGCGGGTAGTTCCACGGCGCGATCAGTGCGCAGACGCCGACCGGTTCGTGCACGATCCGGCTGACGACAGTGGCGCTGCCCGCGTCGACCAGGCGGCCGGCGTCCTTGTCGGCGAGGTCGGCGTAGTAGCGGAAGACGTTCGTCACGTCGTCGATGTCGATGCGGCCCTCGCCCAGCGTCTTGCCGGTGTCGAGGCTTTCGGTGCGGGCCAGTTCCTCGCGGTCACGGACCAGCAGGTCGGCGGTTTTCCGCAGCAGTGTGCTGCGCTCGGACGCGGTCGTCCGGCGCCACGGACCGTCGTCGAACGCCGTCCGCGCGGCTGTGACCGCCGCGTCGGCCTCTTCGCGGCCCGCCTCGGCGAGGGTCGCGATGACCTCGCCGGTCGCGGGGTTCAGCACATCGAACATGCGGCCCTTCCCGGAGCGGTAGTGGCTGCTTCGCGTCCAGAGTGCGTACATTTGTACGCGAAGCGTGTACAGATGTCCACAAGGGGGCTCGACACCGATGTCGAACAGCGAACCGGCCGCGGGGCGGCGCCGCGGCCCGAACGACCCGGAACGGCGCGCGCGGATCGCCAAGGCGGCGATCGAGGTCGTCGCCCAGCGGGGGATCGACGGGGTCACCCACCGGGCCGTCGCGGCGGCCGCGGGGGTGCCGCTCGGCTCGACGACCTACCACTTCGCCACCCTGGACGACCTGCTGGAGGTCGCCCTGCACGAGGCGGCCGAGAAGAACGTCCACGCGCTGAAGGAGTGGGAGTCCGCGCTCCCGCCGGACGCCGACTTCGCCGCGGCACTCGCCGACCTGGTGATGGGCTACATCAACGAGCAGTACCGGGACACCGTCGTCGAGTACGACCTGTACGTCGCGGCCCTGCACCGGCCGGCCCTGCGCAAGGCGAGCGCGGCCTGGGACGAAGCGCTCATCGCGTTCTTCGGCTCCCGCACCGACCCGCTCACCGGGCGGCTGCTGGCCGGCTTGTTCTGCGGCCTCCTGATGCAGGCCGCCCTGGCCGACCCGCGCCCCACCCGCGAGGAGATCGAAACGCTGTTCCGCCGGGCGATCGAGGGACCCCCGGCCCGAACTTGTTGACAGGCGGTCCGAGCGGCAGTCACTCTGTTCCGGAGTGAGCAACAAGACGCGTTCTGCGCAACTCCCGAACTGATCCGCGGAGAGGACCACGCCGGTGACCGCAATCGATCTCCCGCCGAGCCTGCTCGCCACGTTGCCCGGCAGCTCCTACACCGATCCGGCGATCTTCGCGGCCGAACAGGCGAAGATCTTCGAGGCGGACTGGTTCTGCGCCGTGCGCAGCGCCGACCTCGCCGGGCCCGGGGCGTTCGAGACCGTGCAGATCGGCAAGGAGAGCGTCCTGGTCTCGCGGGGGCGGGACGGGAAGCTGAACGCCTTCCTCAACGTCTGCCGCCACCGCGGCGCCCGGCTGTGCACGTCGGAGAGCGGCACGGTCAAGCGCGCCTTCCAGTGCCCCTACCACGCCTGGACCTACGGCCTCGACGGCAAGCTGATCGCCGCGCCGAACCTCACCGGCATGCCGGACGTCGACCGCACCGAGTTCGGCCTGACCCGGCTGCACCTGCGGGAATGGCTCGGCTACGCCTGGGTCTGCCTGGCCGGCGAGCCGCCGTCGTTCGAAGAGACCGTGATCGGGGCGGTCACCGAACGGCTCGGCGGCCCGGCGGAGATCGACGCCTACGGCATCGACGGCCTGGCGCTGGGCAAGCGCATCGAGTACGACGTGAAGGCGAACTGGAAACAGATCATCGAGAACTTCATGGAGTGCTACCACTGCGCGACGATCCACCCGGAGCTCACCGAGGTGCTCCCGGAGTTCGCCGACGGCTACGCCGCGCAGTACTACGTCGGCCACGGCGCCGAGTTCGGCGGGGACATCAAGGGTTTCACCGTCGACGGCTCCGAGGGGGTCGACCGCCTGCCCGGTGTCACCGAAGCCCAGGACCGCAAGTACTACGCGATCACCATCAAACCGGGCGTGTTCGTGAACCTCGTTCCGGACCACGTGATCCTGCACCGGATGTTCCCGCTGGCCCCGGACCGGACGCTGGTCCGCTGCGACTGGCTGTACCTGCCCGAAGTCGTCGAATCCGGGCGCGACCTGAGCCGGTCGGTGGAGCTGTTCCACCGCGTCAACCTGCAGGACTTCGAAGCCTGCGAACGCTGCCAGCTCGCGATGGACTCGCGTTCGTACGCGCGCGGCGGGGTGCTCGTGCCCAGCGAGCACCACATCGGCGCGTTCCACGACTGGGTCCGCGCTCGCCTCGCGGTCTAGATCAGCGCCCGGATGGCGGTCTCGAACCCGGTGACGTGCGCCTGTGTCAGCGCGGCGGCCTTTTCGCCGTCGCCCTCGATGATCGCAGTGAGGAGCGGGACGTGCTCGTGGACGTGGCCGGCCATCCCGGACAACCGGGGCACGAACACGCACCAGATCCGGGTGGCGAGGTTGTCGTACCGGATCAGCGTGTCCTCGAGGAACGGGTTGTGCACGCACCGGTAGATCGCCCGGTGCAGGGCGAGGTCGGTGCGCAGCAGCTCGGCGTTGTCGCCGGTGGGGACGTCGGCGTCGAGCTGCGCGCGCAGCTCGGTCAGGGTGGCCCGGTCGGCCGCGGTGGCGCGGTCGGCCGCGGCGGCCGTCGCCATCGGTTCGAGGGTGCGCCGGACCTCGGAGATGTGCGCGAGGTCGGAGATGTTGACGTCGGTGGCGAACGTCCCGCGCCGCGGGTAGGCGACGACCAGCCGTTCGGACTCCAGCCGTTTCAGCGCCTCGCGGATCGGGGTCCGGCCCATGCCGAGCGCGGTCCCGAGCTCCTCTTCGTTGATCGGGGAGCCCGGCGGGATGTCGAGCATGACCAGGCGATCACGGACGAACAGGTACGCCTGTTCGGCCAGCGACGGGGGATTGACCTGCGGGTGCATGGCGCCTAGCCTACATCGACGATTGATATATCAGAAGTCGACCAGACGGAGTTCTCGATGACGGACCTGCCGGAGCACCCGGACTTCCTCTGGGACAACCCGGACCCGCAGAAGGCCTACGACGTCGTCGTGGTCGGGGGCGGCGGCCACGGCCTGGCCACCGCCTACTACCTGGCCAAGCAGGGCGTCACGAACGTCGCCGTGCTGGAGAAGGGCTGGCTCGCCGGCGGCAACATGGCCCGCAACACCACGATCATCCGCTCCAACTACCTGTGGGACGAGAGCTCCGGCATCTACGAGCACTCCCTCAAGCTGTGGGAGGGCCTCGAAGAGGACCTCGGCTACCCGATCCTGTTCAGCCAGCGCGGGGTGCTCAACCTGGCGCACAGCCTGCAGGACGTCCGCGACAGCGTCCGCCGCGTCGAGGCCAACAAACTCAACGGCATCGACGCCGAATGGGTGGACGCCGACGGTGTCAAGGAGCTCTGCCCGATCGTCAACACCTCGCCGGACGTCCGCTACCCGGTGCTCGGCGCGACCTTCCAGCCGCGTGCGGGCATCGCGAAGCACGACTACGTGGCCTGGGGTTTCGCCCGCGCCGCGCACCGGATGGGCGTGGACCTGATCCAGAACTGCGAGGTCACCGGAATCTCCACAGTGGACGGACGGGTGACCGGCGTCGAGACGTCCCGTGGCCGGATCGCCGCGGGCAAGGTGGCGCTGTGCGCGGCCGGGCACACGTCCGTGCTGGCGAAGATGGTCGGGCTCGACCTGCCGCTCGTCTCGCACCCGTTGCAGGCGCTGGTGTCCGAGCTGCTGGAGCCGATCCACCCGACGGTCGTCATGTCGAACGCCGTGCACGTCTACGTTTCCCAGGCGCACAAGGGCGAACTCGTGATGGGTGCCGGCATCGACAGCTACGCCGGCTACGGCCAGCGCGGCTCGTTCCACATCATCGAGCAGCAGATGGCGGCCGCGCTGGAGCTGTTCCCGGTGTTCGCGCGGGCGCACCTGCTGCGGACGTGGGCGGGCATCGTCGACGTCAGCCCGGACGCCTCGCCGATCATCGGCCTGACCCCGGTGGAGAACCTGTTCCTCAACTGCGGCTGGGGGACCGGCGGCTTCAAGGCCACCCCCGGCGTCGGGGACGTCTTCGCGGCGACGATCGCCCGCGGTAAGCCGCACGAGTACGCCGAGCCCTTCGCCCTCGACCGGTTCACCACCGGTGCCCTCGTCGACGAGCACGGCGCCGCCGCCGTCGCGCATTAGGAGTTCCCATGCAGCTGATCCCCTGCCCGTGGTGCGGGCCGCGCGAGGAAGCCGAGTTCCACTACGGCGGCCAGGCGCACCTCGCCTACCCGGCGGACCCGTCGGCCCTGTCCGACGAGGAGTGGGCGAAGTTCGTCTTCTTCCGGGACAACCCGAGCGGGCCGTTCGCCGAGCGCTGGAGCCACTCCGCGGGTTGCCGCCGGTGGTTCAACGCCGTCCGCGACACGCGCACCCACGACCTCCTGGCGGTCTACCGCCTCGACGAACCCCGGCCGGTGATCTCATGACCCGGCTGTCGGGCGTCCCGCTGAAGTTCACCTTCGACGGCCGGGAGCTGACCGGGTTCCTCGGCGACACCCTGGCCTCCGCGTTGCTGGCCAACGGCATCCACCGGGTCGCGACCAGCATCAAGTACGGCCGGCCGCGCGGCATCGTCGGCGCCGGCGTCGAGGATTCCAACGCACTGGTGCAGATCGAAGCGCCGTTCCCCGAGCCGATGTTGTCCGCGACGACGGTCGAGCTGTACGACGGTCTGGTCGCCCGCGGCCTGCGCGGTCAGGGGCGGCTGGCCGCCGAGCCGGACCCGGCCCGGTACGACGCCAAGCACGCCCACTGCGATGTCCTGGTCATCGGCGCCGGGCCCGCGGGCCGCGCGGCCGCTGCGGCCGCGCAAGGACGCGTGCTGCTCGTCGACGACCAGCCCGGCGGCGAGGCTCCCGAAGGCGTCCGGTTCCTCTCGCGGACCACGGCGTTCGGCGTCCACGACGACGGATTCGTGCTCGCCCTCGAGCGCCGGGGCGAACCCCCAGAGCGCATCTCACGGCAGCGGGTCTGGCGGATCCGGGCGAAGCGGATCGTGATCGCCACCGGTGCCCACGAGCGGCCGATCGTGTTCCCGGACAACGACCGCCCCGGGATCATGCTCGCTTCGGCCGCCCGCACCTACCTGAACCGCTACGGCGTCCTGGCCGGAACGCGGGTCGTCGTGTTCACCACCAACGACTCCGCGATCGACGCCGCCTCCGAGCTGGCCGGGGCCGGCGCCGAGATCGTCCGGATCGTCGACGCCCGCGAGGGCTACGGCGTCATCGGCACCGATGGCGACACCCACGTCACGGCCGCACACGTGGCGAAACTGGGTGAGACGCGGGGAGAGCGGGTCGAGTGCGACCTCCTGCTCGTCTCCGGCGGCTGGAACCCGGCGGTGCACCTGTACAGCCAGGCCCGCGGCACCCTGCGCTACGACGCCGGCCTGGGCGCCTACGTCCCGGCCGGGGATCTGCCGAACGTGAGCGTCGTCGGTGCGGCCGCGGGAGAGGGGCTGCCGGAGACGAAGGTGCTCTGGCAGGTGCCCGCGCCGGAGTCCGATGTGGACACCCGGTTCGTGGACCAGCAGCGGGACGCGACCGTGTCGGACATCCTGCGTGCCACCGGCGCCGGCCTGCGCTCGCTGGAGCACGTCAAGCGCTACACGACCATCGGCACCGCGCACGACCAGGGCAGGACGTCCGGCATGCTCGCCGCCGGCATCACCGCCGAAGCCCTCGGCGCCGACCTCGCCGACCGCCGCCCGACGACGTTCCGGCCGCCGTACACGCCGGTGGCGTTCGCCGCGCTGGCCGGGCGGAACCGCGGTGAGCTGCACGACCCCGTGCGCGTCACCACGATCCACCCCTGGCACGTCGAACACGGCGCCGAGTTCGAGAACGTCGGCCAGTGGAAGCGGCCGTGGTACTACCCGCGGCCCGGCGAATCGATGGCCGACGCCGTCCGGCGCGAATGCCGCGCGGCCCGCACCGACGTCGCCGTGATGGACGGGTCCACGTTGGGCAAGATCGACGTCCAGGGCCCGGACGCCGGCTGGTTCCTCGACCTGCTCTACACGAACGTGATGAGCACCCTGAAGGTCGGCCGCATCCGCTACGGCGTGATGTGCGGCGTCGACGGCATGGTCATCGACGACGGCACGGTGATCCGCGTCGGCGAGGAGCGGTTCCTGGTCACCACGACCACCGGCAACGCGGCGAAGATCCTCGAGTGGATGGAGGAGTGGCTGCAGACGGAGTGGCCGCACCGGCGCGTGTTCGCGACGTCGGTGACCGAGCACTGGGCCACGCTCCCGCTGGTCGGGCCGCGGTCGCGGGAAGTCCTCGGCCGCCTGGCGCCGGCGCTGGACGTCTCGAACGAAGCCTTCGGGTTCATGACCTGGCAGGACGCCGAGGTCGCCGGGCTGCGGGCGCGGGTCTGCCGGATCAGCTTCTCCGGCGAGCTGGCGTACGAGATCAACGTCCCGTCGTGGCACGGCCCCGCTTTGTGGCGGTCCATAGTGGAGCAGGGCGCGACCCCGTACGGCACCGAGACCATGCACGTCCTGCGCGCCGAGAAGGGCTACCCGATCATCGGGCAGGACACCGACGGCACGGTGACCCCGCAGGACCTCGGCCTGTCGTGGGCGGTGTCGAAGAAGAAGGCCGACTTCATCGGCAAGCGCTCCTTCGCCCGCGCCGAGAACAACCGCCCCGACCGCAAGCACCTGGTTGGGTTGCTCCCCGTTGACCCGGCGGTGCTGCTGCCCGAGGGCTCGCAGATCATCGAATCGGAGGTCGTGCCCGAACCGCCGGTGCGGATGCTCGGCCACGTCACCTCCAGCTACGACAGCGCCGCCCTCGGCCGCACCTTCGCGCTCGCCCTCGTGCGCTCGGGCCGGGAGCGGATCGGCGACACGCTGTACGTGCCGGTCGGCGACGAGGTGGTGCCGGTGACCGTGACCGAATCCGTGCTCTTCGACAAGGAAGGAGCCCGCCGTGACGGTTGACGCGGTCCACGAACCGTTCCGCACCCAGCTCACCGTCCGCCTCCGCGAGGGCGGCACGCTCCTCGGCGTTCCCCTGCCCGGCCCGTGCACCTTCACCAGCGGCAACGGCGTCGACCTCCTCTGGATGGGCCCCGACGAGTACCTCGTCCTCGCCGAACCCGGCCGCCAAGCCGAGCTGGAAGCGTCACTTTCCCGGGAGAGCGACGCCGTGGTGGACGTGTCGGCGCAGCGCAACGTCTACCGGCTGACCGGGGAGCACGCGGCCGATGTCCTGGCCCACGGGTGTTCGATCGACCTCGAGGTGTCGCCGCCGGGGACGTGCGTACAGACTCTCCTGGCGCGGACGGGCATCGTGCTGATGGTCCGCGAAGACGGCTACACGGTCCTCGTGCGCCAGTCCTTTTCGGACTACTTCATCGCCTGGCTGGCCGACGCGAGTCTGGAGTACGTCTCGTGACCTTCACCCTGACGCTCAAGTGCCCGGAACGTGCGGGCATCGTCCACGCCGTCACGACGTTCCTCGTCGGGCAGGGCTGCGACATCGTCGAGCACCAGCAGTTCGACGACGACGTCCGCGGCTCGCTGTTCCTGCGCACGTCGTTCACCCGCGCCGAAGAGACCACTGTGGACGAACTGACCCGGACGTTCGCGCCGGTGGCCGTCGACTTCGGCATGGAGTTCGAGTTCTCCGACGGCACCCCGCCGCGGATCCTCGTGATGGTCTCGAAGTTCGGGCACTGCCTCAACGACCTGCTGTTCCGCTGGCGCGCGGGCGGACTCGGCGCGGAGATCGCGGCCGTCGTCTCGAACCACGAGGACCTGCGGCCGATGGCCGAGGCGGCCAGTGTCCCGTTCGTGCACGTGCCGGTGACGTCGGACACCAAGCCGGAGGCCGAGCAGCGGCTCCTGGACCTGGTCGGGGAGTACGAGGCCGACCTGGTCGTGCTGGCCCGGTACATGCAGGTGCTGTCCAACGAGCTGTGCCAGAAGCTCGAAGGCCGCGCGATCAACATCCACCACTCGTTCCTGCCCGGCTTCAAGGGCGCCAAGCCCTACCACCAGGCCTACGACCGCGGCGTCAAGTACGTCGGCGCGACCGCGCACTACGTCACGCCCGACCTCGACGAGGGCCCGATCATCGAGCAGGAGGTGCAGCGCGTCGACCACACGTACTCGCCGCGCGAGCTCGTGACCGTCGGCCGGGACGCCGAAGCCCTGGCCCTCTCGCGCGCGGTGCGCTGGCACTGCGAGCGCCGCGTCCTGCTCAACGGCAACAGCACCGTCGTGTTCCGGTAGAAGGAGTTCCGCCATGAGTGCACCGAAGGTCGTGATCATCGGCGCCGGCATCGTCGGCGCGAACCTCGCCGACGAGCTGACCGCCCGCGGCTGGACCGACGTCACCGTGCTCGACCGGGGCCCGCTGCCGCGCACCGGCGGGTCCACCTCGCACGCGCCCGGCCTGGTCTTCCAGACCAACCCCGCCAAGGCGATGACGGACTTCGCGAAGTACACCGTTGCGAAGCTGAAGGAGCTGGGCTGTTTCCTCCAGGTCGGCGGCATGGAGGTGGCGACCACCCCGGCCCGCTGGGAGGACCTCAAGCGCAAGCAGGGCTGGGCGACGTCGTGGGGCGTCGAAGGACAGCTCATCGACGCCGCCGAATGCGTCCGGCGCTGGCCGCTGCTGGACGGTTCCCGGATCTTCGGCGCGCTGCACGTGCCGACCGACGGGCTCGCGCGGGCCGCCAAGGCGGTCGAGGTGCTCGCCGCGCGGGCCGGCGAACGCGGCGCGAAGTTCATCGGGTCCACGCGCGTGACCGACGTCCGGCAAGACGGCGGCCGCGTCACCGGTGTCCGGACGGACCAGGGCGACTTCCCGGCCGACGTCGTCGTGTCGTGCGCCGGGTTCTGGGGCCGCGAGATCGGCGCGATGGCGGGCATGGACGTCCCGCTGCTGCCGCTGGCGCACCAGTACGTGAAGACCGGGCAGGTCGCGGAACTCGCCGGGCGCAACACCGAGGAGACCGAGGCGAGCCTGCCGATCCTGCGGCACCAGGACCAGGACCTGTACTTCCGCGAGCACGTCGACCGGATCGGCATCGGTTCCTACGCCCACCGGCCGATGCCGGTCGACGAGTCCACTTTGGATCCGACGGTGACCGAGACGGCCATGCCGTCCATGCTGCCCTTCACCGAGGACGACTTCGCGCCGTCGTGGGAGGAGAGCAAGCTGCTGCTGCCCGCGCTGGGCGGGACCAAGGTCGAAGAGGGCTTCAACGGCATCTTCTCCTTCACCCCGGACGGCCAGTCGCTGGTCGGCGAGTCGGCCGACGTCCGCGGGTTCTGGCTGGCCGAGGCGATCTGGGTGACGCACTCCGCGGGCATCGCGAAGGCCGTCGCCCAGCTGCTGGTCGACGGCCATTCCGAAGTGGACACCCACGACATCGACGTCCACCGCTTCGAGGAGGTCCAGCTCGCACCCTCGTATGTGAGCGAGACCGCGCAGCAGAACTTCGTCGAGGTCTACGACATCCTGCACCCGTTGCAGCCCAAGCTTTCCCCGCGGGATCTGCGGGTGACGCCGTTCCACGCGCGGCAGCGGGAGCTGGGCGCGGTGTTCCTGGAGGCGGGCGGCTGGGAGCGGCCGCACTGGTTCGAAGCCAACGCGCCGCTGCTGAAGCAGCTGCCGCACGAAGCTCTGCCGCCCGCGCGGGATTCGTGGTCGGCGCAGTTCCACTCGCCGATCGCCGCGGCCGAGGCGTGGCACACGCGCAACGGCGTCGCGCTGTACGACATGACACCGCTCAAGCGCGTCGAGATCAGCGGGCCCGGCTCGCTGGAGCTGCTGCAGTCGCTGACCACCAACCAGCTGGACAAGTCGGTGGGTTCGGTGACGTACACCTTGATGCTCGACGTCGCGGGCGGGGTGCGGAGTGACGTCACGGTGGCCCGGCTGGAGCAGGAGGTGTTCCAGGTCGGCATCAACGGGAACATCGACGTCGACCACTTCGTCAAGCACGCGCCGGCCGGGGTGCGGGTCCGGGACATCACCGGCGGGACGTGCTGCATCGGCGTCTGGGGACCGCTCGCGCGGGACCTCGTGCAGCCGTTGTCGCAGGAGGACTTTTCGCACACCGGGCTGAAGTACTTCCGCGCGCGGAAGGCGCGGATCGCCGGCGTGCCGGTGGTCGCGATGCGACTGTCCTATGTGGGCGAACTCGGCTGGGAGATCTACACGAGCGCGGACAACGGCCTGCGGCTGTGGGACGCGCTGTGGGCGGCCGGGCAGCCCCTGGGCGTCATCGCGGCCGGGCGGGCGGCGTTCAACAGCCTGCGGCTGGAGAAGGGCTACCGGCTGTGGGGCACCGACATGACCACCGAACACGACCCGTACGAGGCCGGGCTCGCGTTCGCGGTGCGTCCCGCGAAGGGCGACTTCCTGGGGCGGGCCGCCATCGACGGCCGGAGCGAGGAAACGGCGTCACGGCGGTTGCGGTGCTTGACGATCGACGACGGCCGCACGGTCGTGCTGGGCAAGGAACCGGTGTTCGTCGACGGCGTGCCTTCGGGGTACGTCACGAGTGCCGCGTACGGGTACACCGTCGGGCGGCCGATCGCCTACGCGTGGCTCCCGGCGTCGGCGGGCATCGGCAGCAGCGTGGAGATCGAGTACTTCGGCCGCCGGGTCGCGGCCACGGTGGCCGCCGAGCCACTGGTCGACCCCGGCATGGCACGGATCCGGCGGTGACCGCCGAGTACGGGCGCACGTAACGCCGGTCACGTCGGGTCACGCTTCGCTCTCGACCGGGTAATCCACAGCAAGTCCACGGAAGCGCACCAGGAAATTCTCAGGATCGGGGCGTTTCCTGGAGGGGCCGGAGGCTTGTCGAGAGCTGGAGCTGTGCATGAGCGAGTACGACCGAGGACCGCAAGGCGGCGGCGAGTACCCGTACGGCTACGGCCAGGGCGGGTACTCGCCGGACTACTACGGGCAGAACGGGTATCCGCAGGACAACCAGGGCTACGCCCGGCAGGACCCCTACGGCCAGTACCCGCCGCCCCGTGACCAGTGGGGCCGCCCGTACCCGGCGTACACGCAACCCACGTACGCCTACCCGCCGCCCGCCTACCAGCCCCCGCCGCGCCGGCGGCACCCGCTGCGCGCGCTGACCGTCGCGGTCGTCGCGATCGCGCTCGCGGTGGTGGCCGGGCTCGGGATCGGCCACCTGATTTCGGGGGCGACCGCGCCCACCGCGGGCGGCAACCAGAACTTCGGCTTCTCCGGACAGCCCAGCGAAGCCAGGACGGTGCTCGACGTCGACGCCGTGTCGGCGAAGGTCAACCCGGCCATCGTGAACATCAACACCGAACTGGGCCTGCAGGGCGCGGCCGCGGCCGGCACCGGCATCGTGCTCACCCCCGACGGCGAGGTGCTCACCAACAACCACGTCGTCGCCGGCGCGACCAGCATCAAGGTCACCAGCATCGGCACCGGCGACACCTACCAGGCGGACGTGCTCGGCTACGACCGCACGGAGGACGTCGCCGTCATCCAGCTGCGGGGCGCGTCCGGGCTGCCCACCGCGACCATCGGCGACTCGTCGAAGGTCGCGGTCGGCGACCAGATCCTCGGCCTCGGCAACGCCGGCGGCCGCGGCGGCGACCCGGTGCCCGCGCCGGGCACGGTGACGGCGCTGGACCAGTCGATCACCGCCTCGGACGAGTCCAGCGGCTCGTCCGAGCAGCTCACCGGGCTGATCCAGGTCCGGGCGAACATCGAGTCGGGCGACTCCGGCGGCCCGCTGGTCAACGCGGACGCCCAGGTCATCGGCGTCGACACGGCGGCGTCGACCGGCTACCAGCTGAACGGCCGCCGCAGCGGCGGCGCCGGGCAGGGCTTCGCCATCCCGATCAACCAGGCCGTCGACATCGCGCACAAGATCGTCGCGGGTTCGGCATCCGACAAGATCCACATCGGCAAGACGGCGTTCATCGGCGTCTCGGTGTCGGACGGCCAGGGCGGCGCGAAGGTCCGCGAGGTGGTCTCGCGCGGGCCGGCCCAGAAGGCGGGCCTCGCGGCGGGTGACGTCATCACGGCGATCGACGGCCGGCCGACCGGCTCCGCGACGGCGTTGACGAACGTGATGGACACCCACCACCCGGGCGACCAGCTGACGCTGACCGTGACCAGCGCGGCCGGGGGACAGCGGCAGATCCCGGTGAAGGCGATCGAAGGCCCGGTCGGCTAGCGCAGGGTTTCCTGCAGTACCTCGCGGTGCGTCTGCTTCGCCGCGAGGTACTTCTCCCGGCCGGCGTCGGTGATCGTGACGAAGATGCCGCGCCGGTCCATCTCGCACAACGCGCGCTCGACCAGGCCCTCCTTCTCGAGGCGGGCGACCAGCCGGGAGGTGGCGCTCTGGCTGAGGTGGATCGCGCCGGTGAGGTCGGCCGAGCGGCACTTGAAGTCGCAGGTCGCGAGGCGTTCGAGGGCCTCGAACTCGTTGGCGCCGATGCCGTGGCGCTCCTGCAGGCGGCACTCCAGGGTGCTGAACACGGCCGAGTAGCGGGCCAGCAGGTCGTGCCACTCCTGGACCAGTTCCTTCTCGGCGACGTCGCTCACGGCGACCAACTTAGCATGCGCAGACATCAGATGCAAACACATTAAATGCTTGGACATTAGATGCGCGTGCATGTAATGTCGCCGCCATGAGCTCTTCCGTGTCCTTGTCCACCACTTCAACGCGGTGGGACGCACGTCTCTGGGGTGTCCTGCTCACCGTCTCGATCGTCATCGGCCTCGACGCGCTCGACGTGTCGATGGTCGGGGTCGCGCTCCCGGCCATCCAGGCCGACCTCGGCCTGTCCACCAACGCGCTGCAATGGGTCGTCAGCGGCTACGTGCTCGGTTACGGCGGGCTGCTGCTGCTCGGCGGCCGCACCGCCGACCTGCTCGGCCGCCGCCGCGTGTTCCTCGTCGCCGTCGCGGTGTTCGCGCTGGCCTCGCTGCTCGGCGGTCTCGTCGACGACGGCGCGCTGCTCATCGCGAGCCGGTTCGTCAAGGGCCTGGCCGCCGCGTTCACGGCGCCGGCCGCGCTGTCCATCATCACCACGACGTTCCAGGAGGGCCCGGCCCGCAACAAGGCGATCAGCATCTTCGCGGTGTTCGGCGCCAGCGGCTACTCCGCCGGTCTCGTGTTCTCCGGCCTGCTGACCGAGGTCGGCTGGCGCTGGACGTTCCTGCTCCCCGCCCCGATCGCGTTGGTCGCACTGGTGGCGGCGTGGAAGCTGATCCCGTCCTACCGCGCCGAGCAGGGCGGCGGCTACGACTTCCCGGGCGCCATCACCGGCGCCGCCGGTTCGCTGCTGCTGGTGTTCGGCGTGGTGGAGGCGCCGGAGGTCGGCTGGGCGGCCCCGCGCACGCTGATCACGTTCGCCGTCGCGCTGGCGCTGCTGGTGACGTTCGTGGTCATCGAGAAGCGCAGCCGGCACCCGCTCCTGCGCCTGGGCATCCTCCGCTCGGGCCCGCTGGCCCGCGCCAACCTCGGCGGCGCGCTGTTCTTCGGCGCGTACATCGGCTTCCAGTTCGTGGTGATGCTGTACCTGCAGCGGGTGCTGGGCTGGTCGGCCCTGCAGACGGCGCTGGGCTTCCTGCCGGCGGCGCTGATCGTGGCGTTCGGGTCCCCGCGCATCGAGCCGCTGATCGACCGGCTGGGCACGCCCCGCACGATCTTCGCCGGCGTGGTGGCGCACGTCATCGGCTACGCGCTGTTCCTGCGCATCGACGAGCACTCGGGCTACGCGGGAAGCGTGCTGCCGAGCATGATCCTGCTGGGGATCGGCTTCACGCTGGCCTTCTCGTCCCTCAACATCCAGGCGACGGCGGGCATCGCGGATGACGAGCAGGGCCTGGCGGGCGGCCTGCTGAACACGTCCCTGCAGGTGGGCGGCGCGATCGGCCTGGCGGTGGTGACGGCGGTCCTGACCGCCAACGGCGGCCGCGAGGCGTCCCCGGCCGCGCTGCTGACCGGCTTGACGCCGGCGCTGAGCGTGGTCACCGGCATCGCGGTGCTGGGCCTGCTGATCGCGATCAGCGGCCTGGTGGCCCGGAAGCGGCCGGCCGAAGTGCCGGTCGTCGAAGGGGACCTGCTGGCGCTCGCGGACTGAACCGCGGAAGGACCACCATCGCCGGGGGATGGTGGTCCTTCCGCGTCACCGGGCCACGCGCTCGTCCGTGCCCGGCACCTTCGCGCCTGCGATCGCGATGCGGTTCCACGTGTTGATGGTGAGGATCAGGGCGAGCAGCTGGGCCAGTTCCTCCTCGCCGAACTGGCCGGCGGCCCGGGCGTAGACGTCGTCGGGGACGCCGCCGTGGATCAGCGTGACGGCCTCGGTCAGGGCGAGCGCGGCCTGCTCCTTTTCGCTGAAGAAACTCCGGGCCTCGTGCCAGACGGCGACCATGTGCAGCCGCTCCTCGCTCTCCCCGGCCTTGCGGGCGTCCGAGGTGTGCATGTGCAGGCAGTAGGCGCAGCGGTTGAGCTGCGACGCGCGGATCTGGACCAGCTCGACCAGCGCGGGGTCGAGCCCGGCACGGGCGGCGGCGTCGAAGCCGATCAGGGCCTTGAAGGCCTTCGGGGCGGTCTTGGCGAAGTTCACTCGGTTCGTCATGAGCAGAAATCTATGCCCCGGTTGACCCGCGTGTAGGGTGCATTTCCGTGGCAAAATCCTGGGTCAATTCGGGGGAGCGGCTGGGCGCCGACCTGCACCTGGAGCTGCCGGACACCGGCGGCAGGCGGGCCGCGCTGATCACCGCGCTGCGGGACGCCGTCCGCGCCGGACGGCTCGCGCCGGGCACGCGGCTGCCGCCCTACCGGTCGCTCGCCGCGGACCTCGGGCTGGCGCGCAACACCGTCGCCGACGCCTACGCCGAGCTGGTCGCCGAGGGGTGGCTCACCGCCGTCCAGGGGTCCGGCACCCGGGTCGCCGAGCGCGCCGAACCCCTCAAGCCCCTCCGGACGCCGAAGCCGGCCCCGGGAACGCCGGAACCGCGGCACAACCTGCGGCAGGGGCAGCCGGACGCGACGTCGTTCCCGCGCACCGAATGGCTCGCCGCCGCGCGCCGCGCGCTGAACGTGGCCCCGCACGACGCCTTCGGCCCCGGCGATCCGCGCGGGCGCCCCGAGCTGCGGGAGGCGCTCGCCCAGTACCTCGCGCGCGCCCGGGGCGTGCGGACGTCACCGGAGCGGATCGTCGTGTGCTCGGGGTTCGCGCACGCCCTGCGGCTGCTGTTCCCGGCCGTGCTGCCGGGGCCGGTCGCCGTCGAGTCCTACGGCCTCCCGTTCCACCGCTTGATCTTCGCCAAGGCCGGTGTGGACACGATTCCCCTGCCCCTGGACGAACACGGCGCCCTCGTCGGCGACCTGGGCGTGCCGACGGTGCTGCTGACCCCGGCACACCAGTTCCCGACCGGCGGCCCGCTGCACCACGACCGCCGCACGGCGGTGCTCGGCCACGTCCGCGCGAGCGGCGGCCTGCTGCTCGAAGACGACTACGACGGCGAATTCCGCTACGACCGCAAGCCGGTCGGCGCGGTCCAGGGCCTCGACCCCGACCACGTCGTCTACCTCGGGTCGGTCAGCAAGAGCCTCTCCCCGGCACTGCGGCTCGGCTGGCTGGTGCTGCCCGGGCACCTCGTCGACGCGGTGCTGGCGGCCAAGGGCGAGCGCGAAGCGTGGGCGGGCGTGCCCGACCAGCTCACGCTCGCGGAGTTCCTCGCCTCCGGCGCCTACGACCGGCACGTCCGCCGGATGCGCCAGCGTTACCGCCGCCGGCGCGACCAGTTCGTGACGGCGCTCGCCGAACAGGCTCCGCACGTGACGCCCACCGGCATCGCCGCCGGCCTGCACGCCGTCCTCCGCCTCCCGCCGGGCACGGAACAGGCCGTGCTGAAAGCGGCGGCGTGGCAGGGCATCGCCCTGGACGGCTTGGCGGCCTTCCGGCACCCGGGCAGTACGATGTCCACAATGGACGGACTGGTCGTCGGCTACGCGGCCCCGCCCGAGCACGCCTACCCGGCGGCGCTCGACGCGCTGTGCCGGGCGTTGCCGCCCGCGTGAGGACTCAGCCGACGATGTCGACTTCGAACGGATCGGACGCGCTGTAGTTGATGTCGGCCCAGACCGCGCCCGGCAGGTCGTAGCGGCGGTGCGAGGTGAGCCGGGCGTTGTACCCGCTCGTCTGGGCCGGGTTGTGGCCGACGCCCTGGTGGTCGTTGCCCCAGGCGTAGATGTTGCCCACCCACATCGGCTTCGAGAAGCCGTCGCCGCCCAGGCGCGGCCGGATGACGACCGCCGCGCCGGGGCTGCCGGACAGGAACACGCGCACCGTGTTCTCTTCGTTGTTCGGCGGGGTGACGGTGATGCGTTCCATGATCTCCACTCCAGTCGAGGCCGGTGCGGCTCCGTCCACCCCCGGCCAGTAGTCGGCGACGGACGAGACGTCGTAGCCGGGGGCGACGTTTCCCAGGTACTGCTTGGCGATCGCGCCGGCCGGGATGGCGGGATCGCCGTTGTAGTGGGCGATCCAGTAGTGCGGTTCGGCGACCCCGGCGTTCGAAAACGCGTTCCGCACCGACGGCCAGGTCGAGAGGCTGCAGTAGATCGTCGGGTCCGCGCCCGCCGCGCGGCGCATCCGGACCCAGCCCGGCGCCTCGCCCGGGTCGGCGTCGCCGGGCTCGACGTCGAGGACGTGCCCGTCGTTCGTCGCGGCCTTCTTGACGATGGTGACCTTGACCGCGTTCGGGAAGCGGGCCCAGTCCGCGGCCGACCAGGGCGCCAGCTTGATCCGGTCGATGTAGCCCGCGACCATCCGGGCGTCGCCCGGGATGTTCGCGGCGGTGACCGCGTCGTACATCGTGCGCACGGTGGCGTCTCCGTTCGGTGCCGTATCGCCGTTTCGGGGACGGCGAAATCCTCCCGTGATTTCGCCATCGTGCTGATACCCACGTGGGACGGCGGTCAAGCGGGAAACGTTACGCGATTCCCGCGTATCACCAAAATGGCGGCACGACGCAATTCCTTCACCGCCGGTTCACGAGCCGTTGGTGACGTTCTGCTTCCGGTACTGGCTTCGCGCTCACCCGGCTGGCAAGCTGCCAGCACCTCACGAGGAGAAGGGACGTGCATGGCGGCACACCCGGCGCGGGCGCGGCGGATCGACGCGCGGGTCGTCGTCCTGAGTGCACTGCTGGTGGCCGCCCTGCTCGCCTGGGCCGGCTTCGCCTACCTGAAGGACCGGCTGGCCGGCGGCGGCTGCGACACGACGACGCCGGTGCGCGTCACGGCCGCACCGGACATCGCGCCGGTGCTGACCGCGCTCGCCCGGACCGTCCCGGAGGGAGACTGCTACGCCGTCGAGGTCACCGCGAGCCCGTCGACGGCCACCGCGACCGCGCTGGAAGCCAACGGCGCCACCGGCCCGGACGTGTGGGTGCCGGAGTCGAGCAGCTGGCTGCTGCAGGCCCGCGACGGCGGCGCGTGGAACCTGCCCGAGTCCGGCCAGCCGGTGGCGAGCTCGCCGGTGGTGCTGGCGCTGACCGACGACGTCGCCCGGCAGGCCGGCTGGCCGGCGAAGTCACCGTCCTGGTCGGACGTCCTCTCCGGCAGCCCGGTCGGGCTGCCCGACCCGGGCCGGGACCCGGCCGCGATCGCCGCGCTGATCGGCCTGCAGCAGCTGACCAAGGACGCGCCCGACCCGGCCGCGGCGTTCACCGAGGAGATCCGCCGGCTGTCGGCGGTGAAGGAGCCGTTCACCGCGTGGCCGGCGTCGGAGCAGTCCGTGCTGGCCAAGAAGCTCGTCGCCGCCTACCCCGCGGTCGGCGTGCCGAGCTTCGACTACCCGTACGTCGTGCTGCCGCGGGCGTCGGAGGCGTCGCGGTCGGCGGCCGAGCGGTTCCTGCGGCTGCTGCTCGACCAGACCTCCACCAAGGCGTTCGCCGACGGCGGGTTCCGCACGCCGTCCGGACAGCTGCTCGGCGACCGGCCCCGCGACACCCGCACGAACGCCGCGCCGCGCCCGGCCGGCCCGCCCGCGCCCGAAGCGATGTACGGCGTGCTGCAGGCGTGGGCCGGGGCGAACCTCAGCGCCCGCGTCCAGGTGCTGCTCGACGTGTCCGGCTCGATGGCCGCCACCGTGCCCGGCACCGGCCGCAGCCGGATGGCGCTGACCCTGGAAGCCGCGACGCAGGGGCTGGGGCTGTTCAAGCCGACCACCGAGATCGGCCTCTGGCTGTTCTCGACCAAGCTGGACGGCGACAAGGACTACAAGGAACTGCTGCCGATGCGGTCGATCGCCCAGCAGCTCGCCGCGGGCGGGGTGGCGACGCTGCAGGCGGTCAAGCCCAAGCCCGGCGGCGCGACCGGGCTGTACGACTCGATCCTCGCCGCCTACCAGAACGCCCGGCAGAGCTGGCAGCTCGGCCGGATCAACGTCGTCGTCGTGCTCACCGACGGCCGCAACGAGGACGGCGACTCGATCGGGCTGCCCGGCCTGCTTTCCGAGCTGGGCCGGCTGCAGGACCCGCGCAAACCGCTGCCGGTGATCGGGATCGGCATCGGCCCGGACATCGATTCGAGCGAGCTGAAGCAGATCTCGGCGGCGACCGGCGGCGAGTCCTTCACCACGCCCGATCCGCGCAAGATCTCCGATGTCTTCTACCAGGCACTGAGCAAGCTCATGTGCCAGCCGCCCGCCTGCAAGAAGTGAGGAACGCCCGTGTTGGTGGAGATCGAGAAGCCGTCGCCACGGGCGATCCGAAGACCGGTCACGCTGGTCCTCGCCGCGTTCGTCGCCGGCGTGGTGCCCTTCGCGCTGTACACGTGGGCGGCCCTGCACGGGAGCCTCGCCCAGGACGACTTCGTCGTCACGCACCAGGCGGCCGCGGCCGGCCCGTTCGACCCCGGGTACCTGTTCCAGGACTACCACGGGCACCTGCAGCCCGGCGGGTTCTTCCTGGCCGCCGTGCTGACGTGGTGGGCGCCGCTGAACTTCGGTGTCCTGATGCTGCCGCTGCTGCTCATGCGGGCGGCCGCCACGGTGCTGTTCTGGTGCCTGCTGGTGCGGTGCTTCGGCCGCCGCTGGGCGATCCTGGTGCCGTTCACCGTCTTCACCGCGTCGACGTTGCTGCTGGTCCCGGCGTTGTGGTGGTCCTACGGGGTGCAGATCCTGCCGGTGGTGCTGGCCGCGGCCGGCGCGCTGCACGCGCACGTCCGGTACCTCGACGGCGGCGGCCGCTGGTGGCTGGGCGCCTTCGCCTGGACGCTCTTCGGCCTGGCGTTCTACGAGAAGGCCGCGGTGATCCCGGTGCTGCTGGCCGGGGTGACGGTCCTGCTCGGACGGTCGTTCCGCGGGCACGTCCGGTACTGGGCGGGGCACGCCGTGCTGCTGGCCGCGTTCGTGACCGTCTTCTTCGTGGTGACGTCGAGCCAGGTGGGGCGGGGCGAGCAGCCGATGTCGGCGGGCACGGTCGCCGACCTGACCGGCCGGATGCTCGGCGACACGCTGCTGCCGGGCCTGGCCGGGGGACCGTGGTCGGGCCCCGGCGCGGGCGCGACCTGGGCGCCGTCGCCGTTCGTGGTCGTCGCCGTGCTGCTCGTGACCGCGCTGGCCGTGGTGCTCGCCGGAGCGCGGGCCGGCGGGCGCCGTGCCTGGGCGGCCTGGGCGCTGCTCGGGGCGGTGTTCGCCGTGGACGTCGCCCTGCTCGCGCTGACCCGGCTGCGCGAGGTGGGCCCGCCGGCGGGCGACGACCCGCGGTACGTCGCCGATCTCGCGCTGGTGGCCGCCCTTTGTGGAGCGTTCGCCTTTCTTTCGCCGGGTACGCCGTCCGGCGGAAAGCGTGAACGGCCGATCGCGCTAATCCTCTGTGTCCTGTTGGTCGCCAGTTCCGCGGTGGGATTCTCCCGGCTTTCCCCGGCTCTGCGGTTCGAGCATTCCGGGCAGTACGTCGCCAATGTGCGCACGGCCGTCGCGGAAGATCCGGATCTGGTCTTCTACGACACGTTCGTGCCTTCCGATGTGGTGCACGAGTGGTTCGGCGCGGACTCGCGGGCGTCCCGGGTGGTCGGCCTGCTGCCCGGCACCCACTTCGACCAGCCGACCAGCCGGATGCACCTGCTCGACGCGACCGGCACCCCGCGCCGGATCACCGGCGTGGACCCGGTGTCCCGCGGCCGGCCCGGCCCGGTCCCGAACTGCGGCAACTCGATCGGCGAAACGCTGGTCCGCATCCCGCTCGACACCCCGGTGCTCGGCCGGCACCTGCTCAAGCTCGACTACTACACATCGGACGGTGGCGAAGGGCTGGTCGAGCGGACACCGGTGTGGTTCCAGGCCGGCCTGCACACGGTGTACCTGCCGGTGGACGGCCTGTTCGACCACATCGGCGTGCAGCTGTCCAACCCGGGCGCGCCGGTGTGCGTGGCGAAGATCGAAATCGGGAAGCCGGTGACTCAGTAGGGGTCGTACGGGCTGTCGTGGCCGAGCAGCCGGGCCACCGGCCGCAACCGCAGGCGCAGCAGCACCTTGATCACCACGTTGCGCAGGAACCAGGGCAGCTGCGCCAGCACGCGCAGCCGGTCGCGCGCCGACGGCGGGGCCAGCCGGAAGCGCGCCAGCGACGTCGCCCGGTCCACATAGGTGTACCGGTGTCCGAAGAGGACCTTTGCGATCGTGCCGAGGGTGACGCCGATCGAGGAAAAGCAGTCGTGGACCAGGATTTCCGCGCCCGGCGGCAGGTGCGCCGACCAGCGCAGGTCGTCGGTGTAGGTCCAGTAGTCGTGCTTGCCGTCGATGTAAAGCAGCTGTATGGGCCGGTTCCAGTCAGGGCGCAGTTCCGTGCTGTAACCGGCGACCAGCTCGACGATGTCGTCCAGCCCGGCCCGCCGGATGTTCCGCTCGAACAGCTGCCGGGTCGGCGATCCGCCGAACAACCGGCCGTCGACGAAGGGGTCCACGGCGATCACCGTGGCGCCGGCCGTGCGGGCGGCCGAGCCGAGGACGATCGTGGATCGGCCCTGGTGGCTGCCGATTTCCAGGACGACGTCGCCCTTCTCCAAGCGGCACGCGGCGTTCCACAGCGCTTCGCCCTGCGCGCGCGTCATCCAGCCCTTGACCGGTTCGGCCAAGGCCCAGGCATCTTCGAAGGAGATGGCGCACCTGCCTGAAGTCCGGGAAATCGTTGGCACATGGTAGCCAGGTTTCGGCCTAGTATCTACCGGATGGTAACCGCCACCCGCGAACGGACCCGGGACGACGCCCCGCCGTCGGACGGCGCCCGGAAGTTCTCGGTGGGCGCGTTCTTCCACCGGCCGAGCACCTGGATCGTGCTGGCCTTGACCACGTTGTCGTTCCTGCAGATGCCGGGGAAGACGACGTTCGACACGAAACTCGACCTCGCCGTCGACCCGCTGGCCTTCCTCGGCCGCGCGCTGCACCTGTGGAACCCGCAAGCGACCGCGGGGGAGCTGCAGAACCAGGCGTACGGCTACCTGTTCCCGATGGGCCCGTTCTTCGCGCTGTGCCAGGCCGCCGGCGTGCCCGCGTGGATCGCGCAGCGGCTGTGGGGCGCGATCCTGCTGTCGGCCGCGTTCGGCGGTGCGCTGCTGCTCGCGCGGGCGATGAAGATCGGCACCGAGCGCACCCGGCTGATCGGCGCCCTCGGGTACGCGCTCGCGCCGCGCATGCTGACCGAAATCGGCGGTCTGTCCGCGGAAATGCTGCCCGCCGTGCTGCTGCCGTGGGTGCTGGTGCCGCTGGTGCGGGCCGGGACGACCGGCTCACCGCGGCGGGCCGCCGGGCTGTCCGCGCTCGCCGTGCTGTGCATGGGCGGCGTCAACGGCGCGATGGTCGTGATGGCGCTCGTCCTGCCGGGACTGTGGCTGCTGACCCGCCGCTGGACACGGGCGCACGTCGAACTCGTCCTGTGGTGGTTCGTCTTCGTCATCGGCGCGACGCTGTGGTGGATCCTGCCGCTGCTGCTGCTCGGCGAGTACAGCCTGCCGTTCCTGGACTACATCGAGTCCGCGACGAACACGACCGCGCCGATGTCGCTGTTCGAGGTGCTGCGGGGGACGAACCAGTGGGTCGCCTACGTCGTGCAGGGGACGCCGTGGTGGCCCGGCGGCTGGTCCCTGATCGACAACCCGGTGCTGATGCTGGCGACCGGGCTCGTCGCCGGTGTCGGCCTCCTCGGGCTCACCCGGCGCGGCCTGCCGGAACGCCGGTTCCTCGTGCTGGGCGTGCTCACCGGGCTGACCCTGCTGACCATCGGGTACGTCGGCACGCTCGACAGCCCGCTGGCCGAGCAGGTCCGGCACCTGCTCGACGGGCCGCTCGCGCCGCTGCGCAACGTGCACAAGTTCGAGCCGGTGCTGCGGTTGCCGCTGATGCTGGCGTTCGTGCACGGCATCGCGAGCCCGGCCGGGGTGAAGTCCGCGCGCCGGTTCCTGCGGCCCGCGCTGGGCCTGCTGCTGGTGCTGGTGATGGCCGCGCCGGCGTGGCTGCTGAACCTGCGGTCCGGCCCGGGCTGGGACGCGGTGCCCGGCTACTGGTACGACGCGATGGGCTACGTCGCCAAGGCCGACCCGAACGCGCGGACGCTGCTGCTGCCCGCCACCGGGTTCGGCGAGTACGACTGGGGCCGCACGGTCGACGAGCCCGCGCAGGCCATCGCGCGGAGCCCGTGGGCGGTCCGCAACCAGGTGCCGCTGGGGTCGGAGGGAAACACGCGGCTGATGGACTCGGTGGACGCCGCACTCGCCGACGGGCGCGGCGATCCCGGGCTCGCCGCCCTGCTCGCGCGTTCCGGCTACCGGTTCCTGTTGCTGCGCAACGACATCGACCGTGAGCGGACCGCGGCCCCGCCGATCGCGACCCTGCGGGCCGGGCTGGCCGGCTCGCCGGGGATCGCCAAGGCAGCGCAGTTCGGGCCGCTCGAAGTGTACGAAGTGGACAAGCCGGTGCCGCTCGCCACGGCGACGTCCACCACGGACGTCCCGACGGTCAGCGGCGGGCCGGAGAACCTGCTGCCGCTGATCGACTCCGGCCAGCTCGATCCCTCGACACCGGCCGTGCTCACCGGCGACGGCGGTTCGCCCAGCGGGCCGCGCCTGGTGACCGACGGCCTGCGCCGCGCCGAGCGGAACGTCGGCGGCGTGCGCGACAACCTCAGCCAGACGCTGACCGCCGGCGAGGCCTACCGCCAGCAGCGCGCCGCGGGTGACCTGCTGCCGTTCCCGGGGCAGGAGCACCAGACCGTGGCCGCCTACCGGGGCATCCGCTCGGTGACGGCGTCGACGGCGGCGTCGTTCGCCGACGCCTTCGGCGGATCCGACCCTTCCCACCAGCCGTTCGCCGCGATCGACGGCGACCCGCGCACGGCGTGGCAGTCCTCGACGTTCACCGGGCCGATCGGCCAGTGGCTCGAGGTGGAACTGGACACCCCGCGGCTGGTGAACGCGGTGAACCTGCAGCTGGTGGACGACATCCGGGTCGGCTGGCCGGCCACCCGGATCCGGATCACCACCGACAACGGCTCGGTCGACCAGCCGGTCATCCGCGGCGCCGGGCCGCACGAGTACTCCGTGGTCTCCGGGGTCACCCGCAAGGTGCGGATCACCCTGCTGTCGCAGGTGGTGGGCCGGCAGGACGGGAACTTCGGCATCGCGGAGCTGAACATCCCGGGCACCGAGCCGCAGCGGGCCCTGGAGGTGCCGGCCGACCTGCCCGCGGGCCCGGCGCCCGGGTTCGCGTTCACGCGCGGCGCGCAGCCGCGGTACGCGTGCCTGCCGGTGGGCGGCGCCGTGCGGTGTGACGCCGCGGCCGCCCGCGACGGCGAGGAGCCCGACGGCGTCCGGCGCCTGTTCAGCACCCCGGCCGAGGAGACCTACGTGGTCGGCGGCTCGGTGCTGCCGGCGGGCGGCGGCAAGAACCCGGTGGCGCTGCCGGGTGTCACGGTGTCCTCGACGTCCCAGCTCGGCGGCGACCCGGCGGCCGGCGGTCTCGCGGCGGTGGACGGCGACGCGGGCACGGCGTGGCGCCCCGACGTCACGGACCTGCGGCCGGCGCTGACCCTCGGGTGGTCGTCGCCGAAGGAGATTTCCGGGCTGCGCCTCGGGGTTTCGGCGGCCGGCGGGGCGCGGGCGCCGCGGCAGGTGCAGCTGGTGGGCCGGTCGGGGACGCGGACGGTGCAGCTCGATGCGGGCGGGTCGGCGTCGTTCGAGCCCCTGGAAACCGACCAGCTGCAGATCGTCCTGCCGGGCGACGACGACGATCCGACGGCCCGGGCGGTGGTCGGCATCGGCAGCCTGTCCCTGACCGGCAGCCCCGACCTGCTGCCGGCGCCGGACCCGGCGTTCACGGTGCCGTGCGGGTCGGGCCCGAACGTCCACCTCGACGGGCTCGACTACCGCACGTCGGTGCAGGGGACCCTGGCCGACATCACCGCGCACCGGCCGCTGGAGCTGCGGATGTGCCGCGATTCCGAGGGCGGCATCGCGCTGCCGGCGGGCGGGCACGAGCTGCGGACGGACCGGTCGGAGTCGTTCGTGGTCCAGGACCTGTGGCTGCGCCCGGTGCACGCCGCGGCGACCCCACCGGCGCACCGCGCGGTGCAGGTGGGCGACTGGGACGCGACCTCGCGGTCGGTGACAGTGGCGCCGGGCGCGGAAGCGGTGCTGGCGGTCCCGGAGAACGCGAACGCGGGCTGGGTGGCCACCTTGGACGGCGAGCAGCTGACCCGCACCCGCGTGGACGGCTGGCAGCAGGCGTGGGTCGTCCCCGCGGGCCGGGGTGGGGTGGTGTCACTGACGTTCACCCCGGACGCGCACTACCGCCTGAGCCTCCTGATCGGCGCGGCGGCGGTGCTGGCGCTGCTGGTGGGCGTCTTCTGGCCGGTCCGCCGCCGTCGGCGGTTCACGGTCTCGCCGGGCGGGTCCTGGACCCCGGTGGTGCTGATCGGGCTGCTGGTGGCGCTGGGCGGGATGCTGCCGGTGGTGCTGCTGATCGCGTGCCTGCTGGCCCGCCAGTTCTCGGAACGCGCACCGCGGTACGCGGCGTTCGGCGGCATGGCCGTGGCGGCGGCGGTCTCGGTGGCGGGCCGGGTACTGGGCCACGGCCAGGACTGGGCGTACGGCCCGGTGACCCAGGCAGCATTGCTCCTGGCCGCGGCGGCCATGGCGGCCACCTGCGTGGACTGGTTCACCCGCAGGCAAAACCCCACCGAACCCACCGCCTGACCCCCGTACCCAGAGGGTCGGCCCGCGTACCCAGCCGGTCGGCCGGCGTACCCGGAGGGTCGGCTGACGACCCGACCCTTCAGGTACGCGATCCGACCCTCCGGGCACGCGAACCGACCCTCCAGGTACGCGAACCGACTCTCCGGGTACGCGAACCGACCGGCTGGGTACGCGTGGCCCGCACGCGGGAACCCGGAACTCGCGCGACTGAGGCCGGAAAGCGGCGGTGAGCTGCGGCTCGCGGAACTGTCGGTGCCTGCCGGTAGCGTGGAAAACGGGGGCTGCTCAGGCCGGTTTGCGAGGCCGGAGCTCCAAAACCGCGCCCGCCGCGGCCAGCGCGCCGGCGGTGCACGCCGCCGCGGTGACCACCTGCGCGGGCGAACCGTGCAGCCACGTCGTGATCAGCGCCGCCTCCACCGCCACCGCCGACCACATCAGCGCCGTCACGCGGCGGTCGCCGTCCGCCAAGCGGGCGTACAGCAGGATCTGCACCAGCGCCAGCATCGAGCCCGCCAGCGCGAACGGCCACACCGGCATCGTGCTCCCCGCGTACCTCACCCCGCCGATCAACGTCAGCAGCGAAGGGCCGAGCACCAGCGAAACCAGCAGCACCACCGCGTCCAGGCCGGCACACACGGCCAGCGCCACCGGCAGCACCCGGCGACGACGGGACGACACCGCGAACCGCGGCAGGACCAGCACCCCCACCGCCTGCGGCAGCCAGTACGCGATCTTCGTGACGATCGCCCCGAGCGCGTACTCCCCGGCCGCGGCCGGCGGCAGCGTGTGGCGGGCCAGCACCAGGTCCAGGTTGACCAGCAGCACCAGCGCCAGCATCGCCTGGGCCGTGTGCAGGACCTCGCCGCCGTGGCGGTCGGCCCAGCGGGGACGCGGGCGGCCGCAGACCTGCCAGCCCGCCACGACCACCGCCAGCGACCCGATCGCCGCCCCCGCCAGCGCTCCGGTGGGCGATCCGGAAACGACCAGCCCCGCCAGCGACCCGCCGACCTTGCCCACACCCTCCAGGGTGATCAGGCCGGCCAGCACCGCGAACCGGTGGCTGCCCTGCAGCAGCCCGTGAAACACCCCCAGCAGCGTCAACGGCCCGAGCGCCGCCGTCACCAGCAGCGCCGGGGTCAGCGACCCCAGGTGCAGCAGCAGCACCAGCAACGGACTCAGCGTCAACGCCGCCGTCGCGACGATCGCGCTCGTCACCAGGCCGAGCGCGAACAGCGACCCCGCGGCCGGCGACGGCGAGCGCGCCACCCGCAGCGCCACTACCGTCTGCAGGCCCATCGCCGGCACGACGCCGACCACCAGCACCGCCAGCAGCGAGCTCAGCTCGCCGAACGCGCCCGGCGCCAGGAGCCGCGCCGCCGTCAGGCTCAGCACGTAGCTGGCCGCGTTGTTGCCCGCCAGCGCGAGCGAGACGAGGATCGCCGCGACCCGGTTGCCGGTCCGGGCCGGGACTTCGGTGTCTACGCTCAACGGCGGGCTCCCATTACCGGCGGGTAATGACCTGGGGACCCTAACCGCGCGGGCAACGGAAAGGAAGGGCCGTGGACGCACCGGGCCGGAGGTTCGCGCTCCCCGTGCTGTCCGCCGCGCTGGCCTTGGCCGTCTGCGCGCCGCTGCTCGGCCGCGGGTTCGTCCTGAGCTACGACATGGTGTTCGCGCCACGGCAGTACTTCGTGCCGGACGCCTTCGGGGCCGGCAGCACGCTGCCGCGGTCCGTGCCGGCCGACGCCGCCGTCGCGCTCGCCACCACCGTCGTGCCCGGGGACATCGTCCAGAAAGCCGTCCTGCTCCTGGCGATCTTCGGTGCCGCGCTGGGGGCCGGGCGGCTCGTGCCCACCGAGCGCACCGGAACCCGGCTCGTCGCCGCGACCGCCTACGCCTGGACGCCGTACGTGGCCGAACGGCTGTTCATCGGCCACTGGCCGCTGCTGCTGACCTACGCGTGCCTGCCCTGGATCGCCGCCGCCGGGCTCGCCGCGCGCCGGCACGAACCGGATTCCTTGCTCAGGCTGGTCATCACGAGCGCTCCGGCGGTGCTGACGCCGCCGGGCGGGGTGCTCGCCGCCGCCGTCATGGTGGTGACCGCCGGATCCCGCCGCCTGTGGCAGACCGTCCCCATCGCCGTCGTGCTCAACCTGCCGTGGCTGGTGCCGACGTTCCTCAACACCGGCGGCACGTTCTCCGACCCCGCCGGCGTCACGGCGTTCAGCGCCCGCACCGAAAGCTGGGGCCCCGCGCTGTTCAGCGTGCTCGGCCTCGGCGGCATCTGGAACGCCGAAACCGTGCCCGGCAGCCGGGCGATGCCGCTGGTCCCGGTGCTGACGCTCGTCGTCGCCGCCGTCGCGGTCGCCGGGCTGTGGCCCCTCGCGAAGCGGTGGGGCCGGGCCCCGGCCCGTTCCCTGTTCCTCCTCGGCCTCCTGGGTGTCCTGCTGGCTTCCCTGGCGACGTTGCCGGGCGGCGACGCGCTGCTCACCGCCGCGACGCGGCACCTGCCCGGCGCCGGATTGCTGCGGGACGCCCAGAAATGGGTGGCGTGGTGGGCCCTGCCGCTCGCGCTGGGCCTCGCACTGGCCGTCGAAACCGCCGCGGAGCACCTGAAAACCGCGCGGGGACGCGCCGCCCTGCTGGCGGCGGTGGCCGTCTTCCCGCTCGTCACCATGCCGGACCTGGCCTGGGGCGGCTGGGGACGGCTCGGCACCGCGCAGTACCCCGCCGACTGGCAGGCAGTGTCCGAAAAGCTCGGTGACCGGCCCGGCGACGTGCTGGCGTTGCCGCTGTCGGCGTTCCGCGGGTTCGCCTGGAACGACGACCGCACCCAGCTCGACCCGGCGCCGCGGGTGCTGCCGAAACCGGTGCTCCTGGACGACACCCTGCAGGTCGGCGCCGAACGCATTGCCGGCGAGGACCCGCGGATCGGCGACGTCCGCGCCGCGACGTCCGCGCGGGAGCTCACCGCCGCCGGCATCGGCTGGATCCTCGTCGAACACGGCACACCCGGCGACGCCGACCCGCGGTTGCTCGCCGGCGCGACCCCGGTGTGGTCGGGTGAATGGCTGACGCTGTACCGCACGCCGGGTGTGCCGGCGGTGAAAGCCGTGTCGTGGACGCCGGTTCTGCTGGCGAACGGAGTAGCGCTCACGTTGCTGTGCGTCGCACTGTTGTGCCGCATGTTACCGATGCGTACATTGGGCCGCGGCAGGAGTTTCCCGCCGCGGAAGGAGTGACACGTGGGCACGCTCATCGGCGCGGTCGTCGCCGTCATCATCGGCGGCGGGGTGGCGACCGGGGCGGGGTTCGCCCTGATCAAGGGCGCGGACCCGGACACGGCCGCCCCGGTGCAGGAAAAGCTCAACGCGCAGGTGAAGTACAACCCGGCCGACCACCCGCTCAAGATCTACGGCGACCGCTGAGGCGCGTGACCCGGCTCGCCTCCGACCACGCCCACCGCGTCGTCGGGCTCTACGGCGACCCCACCGTTTCCTGGAGCATCCTCCTCGAAGCGGAACTCGGCATGGCCGCACCGGAACCGGAGAAGCTGCGGGCCCGGCTGGCCGCCGCTGTCCAGCAGTACCCGCACCTCGGTGCCCTGCCGGAGATCGAGCGGCTCACCGACCTGGCGGGCGTCCGGGACCGGTTCGCGTCCGCGCCCTACGAACGCGCCGCGCCGCTCGTGCGCGTCGCCGCCGGCGCGGAGACGCTCCTGATCGCCGCGCACCACGGCGCCCTCGACGGCCTCGGCCTGCTCGCTCTGCTCGGCATCCTCCTCGACGTCCCGGTTTCCTCGGCGGCGACGGGGATCGGCGACCGCACGGGCGGCACACCCTTTGCCCTGTCGGCCCTCCAGCGGCTCGCCGAGGCGCTTTTCGCGCCACCGGGCCGGATCACCCCCGACCGCGAGCGCGAAGCCGCGGGAGACGTCTTCGTGGCCGCGCACGAACCCGGGCTGCGGCTGGGGGCCGCGGGGTTCGTCACGGCCGCGGCGCACGCCACCGAACGCTGGAACCGCGCGCACGGCGCCCGCACCGCCCGCGTCGTGGCCGCACTGGGCGCGTCACGGCGGTCCGGCGCGGCGCCGGAACCGGTGCACGACAGCGCGTTCTTCCGGCTGCGGCTGAGCCCGGCGGCCGACGTCGCCGCGGTGCTCGGCGCGCAACCGCCGGAGCCGGACTTCCCGGCCCGCAGCAGCCGGCTGGCCCGCCTGGGGACGCGGCTGCTGGCGAGCCGGCTGGGGTCGACGTTCCTGGTCTCGAACCTCGGCCTGGTGTCCACAGGGGACACCGTGCGGTCGCTGGCGTTCTACCCGGCGGCGAGCGGCCGGTCGGGCGTGGCGTTCGGCGCGGCGACCACCGGCGGCACCACGACGGTCACCGTGCGCGCCCGCCGCAAGGACTTCGACGCGGCCGCGGCCGCCGGGTTGCTGGGCGAGTTCCGGGACGCGGTACGGGACCAGGCCGCGCGACGCTGACCGCGCGGTGGGTCACCCGGCCAGCGCGGAGCGCACGGGCGACGCGCTGGGATCCGCCGGCCGCCGGATTCCCGGTGTCAGCACGCGCGGCCTCGGCGCGGGCCGCCCGGAGACGTCCCGCACCAGTGCCTCGAACTGCCCCACGCTCGCGTCCCAGCTGAACCGGCCGGCCCGCTCGGCGCCCGCCAGGCCCATCTCCGCGCGCCGCAGGCCGTCGGCCAGCAAGCCGTCGACCCGGTCGGTGAAGTCGTCGAAGTCGTCCGCCAGCAGGCCGGTCCGCCCCTCCACAATGGACTCCGTCACGCCGCCGGCCGCGCGGTAGGCGATCGAGGGCACGCCGTGCGCGGCGGCCTCCATGATGACGATGCCCCAGCCCTCCTTGACCGACGGGCACAGGTGCAGCCACGACCGCGCCAGGATCTCGTGCTTGGCCTGCTCGTCCACCCAGCCGTGCAGGACGACCCGGTCGGCGACCCCGCGCGCAGCCGCGTGGCCGCGCAGCACCTCCTCCCACGGCCCCTGGCCGACGACCTCCAGCCGCAGGGCCGGCCAGCGGCGCGCCAGCCGCGCCACGACGTCGATGGCGTGCTCGATCCGCTTGTGCGGCACCAGCCTGCTCACCGCGACCAGCGTGGGCGTCACGTCCCGTCCGGACACGCACGCCGGCGGGGCGTCCAGCCCGTTCGGGACCACGGTCACCCGCGAGCGCCCGATGCCCAGCTCCGCCAGTTCCGCCTTGGTGACCTCGGAAACCGTGACGTACCGGCACTTGCGGAACAGCCACGGCGCCAGCCGCGACTCGATCCACCAGCCGACCCGGCCCAGCGTCTCGCCGAGCGCGCTGATCCACTGTTCCTTGTGGACGTGGTGCACGAGCACCAGCACCGGGCAGCCGGCGACCAGCCGGGCGAAGAACGGCATCCCGTTCTGCACGTCCACCACCAGGTCGGCGCGGGCCCGGCGGATCGCGCGCAGCGCGTGCGCGTAGACGCCGAACTTGTTGCCCCGCCGCCGGTAGCGGACGCCGTCACGCCACTCGCCCGGCGTCGCGCCCGGGTACGCGGCGCACTGGATTTCGACCCGGTACCCCGCTCTGGCGAGCCCTTCGGCCATCCGCTCGACGTACCGCTCCGAGCCGCCGCCCTCGGGGTGGCCGGTGTCGCGCCAGTTGACGAGGAGCACTCGAGGTCGTTCCATCGGGTTATCCAAACTGTAGCGACGGTGCTAGGTTACTGGTGCGTACACCCTAGATGAACGTATTCGGGAAAGCGACGGTTCAATGGTAGGTAATCCGGTTGCCGAGCGGCCGCATCGAGCGACGCTCGGCCGTTCCGTGACGCTGTTCCGGACATTCCTCACCGAGCAGACGGACCCGGACGGGTTCTATTCCGCGCTGGCCGCCGACTCCGTCCGGCAACTGGCGGCGCACACCCCGCTGTCCGGGCGCACGGTGCTCGACGTCGGCGGTGGCCCCGGCTACTTCTCCGACGCCTTCCGCGCGGCCGGCGCGGTCTACCTCGGCCTCGACCCGGACGTCGGCGAGCTGTCCGCGCGCGGCGAGCCGGGGGAGAACATGATCCGCGCCAGCGGCACGGAACTGCCGGTGCGCAGCGGATCCGTCGACGTCTGCTACTCGTCGAACGTGCTGGAGCACGTGTCCGAGCCGTGGGTGATGCTCGCCGAGATGTGCCGGGTGACCAGGCCGGGCGGCACGGTCTTCGCGTCGTTCACGCCGTGGTATTCGCCGTGGGGTGGTCACGAGACCGCGCCGTGGCATTTCCTCGGCGGGTACTACGCCCGGCAGCGTTATGCGCGGAAACTCGGGAAGCAGCCGAAGAACAAATTCGGGGAAAGCCTGTTCCCGGTTTCCGTCGGCGCCGCGCTCCGCTGGGCGAAAACGACGCCGCTGGCCGAGCTGGTGGCCGGGTATCCGCGTTACCACCCGAGCTGGGCGATGTGGATCGTGCGCATTCCCGGCCTCCGCGAAATCGCCTCCTGGAACCTGGTGCTGGTGCTGCGGCGGCGCTGATCCTCAGCGGTCGGCGCCGACCGGTACCCGGTGCCGTCGCTGCGGCGGGGCCGGCGGCTCGGCCGGGCGCCGGCGGATCAGCAGGAAGACCGCCACGACGACCAGCACGCCGCCGCCGATGCCGAGCCAGAGCGGGCCGGTGCTGGAGAGGAACTGCAGCCGGCCGCGGTTCGCGTCGATCTGGTCGACCATCCGCGCGACGGTGTTGCTGTTGTAGGCCAGCGTCCCGTCGAACACGACGACCGGGGCGGTGGCGCCGGACCGCAGCTCCTGGTGCTGCTGTTGCTGCTGCTTCACCTCGATCCCGGTGACCGGCTCGACCCAGATCGTGGTGACCCCGCGGAAGTACAGGTCGGCGTCGACCGTCGGCTGGGTGGAACCGACGAGCGAGCCGGGCACCGCCTTCGTCTCCAGCCGCGTGTCCGGGATGTCCTGGACGAACTTGTAGGTCTCGATCCCGTTCACCGTCTCGGTCCCGGTGTACCGGGCGGTGACGGCCTTCTCGGTGTTGTCGTCGTAGACCGGGTAGTCCTTCTGCTCGGTGCCGAAGGGGAACTTGAAGTTCAGGCCGGGCTGGGCCTTGTACACGTTGTCCTCGGCCGGCTTCTGGCCGTCCTTGTCGGCCTTGTCCTTGAGCCTGGTGACGTAGCTGCTTTCCCGGGTGCACTTCGGGTCGGTGGCGCCCTGGGGGTCGTACCCCTCCGAGGTGCGCCGGTCGAAGCAGACCTGCCGCTTGCTCGCGTTGACCACGGTGTCGTCGGCGTCGTCCTTGACCTGCACCGCGAGCAGCCAGACCGCGTAGTCGGTGTCCTGGTGCATCTCCGGCCGGGAGAAGTTCGCCTGCACGCGGGCGACCGCGGTGAGCCGCCGGTTTTCGCGGATCTCGGTGACCGGGCCGGCGCCCTTGTCGGTCACGGCGAGGACCTTGCTCACGGTGCCTTCGAGCACCGACGTCGAATCCTGGTCGAGCGGCACCTTGGCGAGCTTCGGGTACACGTACGTGGGCAGCAGCACCGCCCCGGCGGCCGCGAAGACGCCCAAAGCCAGCAAGATCAGGCCGAAAGCACGTCGCAACGGTCCTCCTGGGTCGTGTTCGCCGCCACGCAAATTACCCGGCGGTAATCAGGTGCACGGATAGTGGCCCGCGCCACGCCGCGCGTCAAAGTGTGACCGGCGGTCACAGACACCGCGTGCGACCGGAAGGCCGCATGGGCAGGGCCGTTCGGACCAAGCGGCCAAACATGTTTGTTCCCGGGCACAACGGACACGGGCCCACCATCGGACGATCCCCCCGCCGCCGCGCCGGACCGCAGAGGAGAAAATCCCTTTTGCCCCAGGACCCTTCGTTGGTCGCCATCGCGGCGACCGCGCGCTGGCGGGCCCGGATCGTGGCGGCCGCCGCGAGCGCGGGCATCAGCATCACCGACCCGCAGGCGGGCGTGCCCGGCATCGGGGTGCTCACCTGCGCCCCGGGCCGGCTCGGGGCGATCGTGCCGCGCCTGGCCCGCGACGCCGAGCCGCCCCGCCCGGCGATCGGCGCGCACTCGGACTCGATCGCCGACCGCGAGCTGCGCGACGCGGTGGCGGACGTGGCCGCCCTGCTTTCCCTGCACGGCAACGTGGTCCTCGACCTCGACGCGGGCGGCCGCCGGCACCGCGGGGCCCGGCCGGACGTGGTCGTCTCGGCCGGTGTGGACCGTCCCCAGTGGACGGAACCGGCGGTGCGCCTGCCGGTGGGGACCGACCGCAGGGGTGGCCCGCTGACGGTGGCCCTGACCGCCGGCCCCGGCTTCGAGGGCACCCTGCTGGACCTGGCCCGCCTGGTCGAGGCCGACGCGGCCTAGCTTTCGTCGTCGACCCACTCCAGGAGGTCGCCCGGCTGGCAGTCCAGGACCCGGCACATCGCCTCCAGCGTGCTGAACCGCACCGCCTTCGCCCGGCCGTTCTTCAGCACCGCGACGTTGGCCGGCGTCAGCCCGACCTGCTCGGCGAACTCCCCGACGCTCATCTTCCGCTTGGCCAGCTCGACGTCGATGCGCACGACGATCGGCATCAGATGACCGCTTCCAGGTCGGACCGCAGCGCCGTCGCCTGGCGCAGCAGGGCGCGCATGACCACCAGCACCAGGCCGAGCACGGTGATCGCCACCGTCACCAGGAACAGCAGCATCGGCATCCCCGGGTCGTCCGCGTTGAAGCCGACGAACACCAGCATGCCGGCGACCACCAGCCACGCCGCCGCCACCGCCCAGACGATCGCGTCGACCCACTTCAGGGACGCCGGCGTGAAGATCCGGTCCTTCTTGACCAGCGTCAGCAGCTTCCACGTCGCAACCAGCACCACCTCGACGCACAGCACGAGGAACACCGCGATGGCGGTCAGCGGCCAGCGCAGCGGCGCGTCGTGCGGGTTCTGCTGCGTGTGGTAGGCGATCCCGCCCGGGAGCGAAAGCGTCTGGAACACGACGAGGACGCCGAACAGCACCACGAGGAACACTCGGAGCGCGGCGACGGCCCATTTCTCGGTAACCATGCGCCGACTATGGCGGGCGACCTATCGAAAGTCAATCGGTAGTGATCGAATCTCGATCATTCCGGTTCGAGGCGGACCGACTCCAGGGCGACGTACAGCTCGCCGATGTCGACCGGGTCGGTGAGGTTCCGCTTGGTCAGCTCCTGCACCCGGCGCAGCCGGTAGCGGACCGTGTTGGGGTGCACGAACAGCCGGTCCGCGGCCTCCTTGGCCGAGCCGTGGCCGGCGAACCACGCGAGCAGCGTGTCCAGCAGGACCTTCCGTTCCGCCTCCGGCAGCGCGAGCACGCCGGCCAGCGCCGACCGGACGACGTCGCGGGCCATCCCGGGCGCGGCGGCCACCAGCGTCGTCACCGGCGAGTCGCCGAACACCACCACGCCCGCGGTCGCCGAAGGCAGCGAGCGGCGGGCGATCCGGGCCCGGTGCAGCGCGTCCGGGACGTCGGGGAACCCGCTGAACGGCCGGCTCATCCCGGCCGCCACGGGCAGCGACCCCAGCACCTCGCGCAGCCGCCGGACGTCCTCGATGCGGTCGATCGCGACCAGGCCCGCCTCGCCGCCGGGCCGCCACGCCGACCGCCAGCGCCGCGCCCGCAGCAGCGCCTCGACGCTGTCGTGTTCGTCCGGCTCGACGCGCTCGGTGACCACGGCGACGAACATGCCCGCCGTCGGCAGGCCCAGCTCGCGGGCGGCGGCTTCCATGTCCGTCTGGCTCACGAGCCGGCCGCGCAGCAGGTCGTCCAGCAGCCGCGCGTTCGCGTGCGACGGCTCGGCCGCGACCTCCTCGTACGCCGTGGTCAGGGCGTCGGAGTAGAGGTCGATCGCCTTCCAGACGTAGGAGTTGATCTCGATCGTCCGGGTCGGGTTGAGGAACTCCGGGCCGGCCAGCTCGAGGAGCCCTTCGTAGACGAAGGTGCCGCCGATCCGGAACGCGCGCAGCACGGCGGGCAGCGGGATGCCCTGGCGAGCCTGGGCGAGCCCGGTCTTGCGGGCGGCGTCGAGGGCAAGGCCGCGGCCTTCGGCCAGCGCCGTCAGCGCACGTTCGAGGTTGGCCCGGCAGACCTGCCGCAGCTCACCCGGAGCGACGTCCTCGACCTGCCGGTAGAACTCGTCCTGCTCGCTGAGCAGGCGGGCCAGCCGGTCGGCGAACTCGGGCAGCCTGGCCAGCATTTCGCGCACCAGCTCGCGGTGTTCGCGAGGTACCGGCCTGGCCAGAGCTTCGATGCCCATCCCTCACTTTAGCTCGGGTCCGCCGCCCGGGACATGCACGAAGTTGAGCAAAATTCATGTCCATCGGGTGATCGACGTCGTGCGGGCTTGACGGCTCAGCCCGGCTTGCGGGCCGTGAGGTAGACGTGCGGTTCCGGGCCGGCGCCGGCGTGGTCGGGGACGAACTCGGCCTCCTCCGCGCGGACGACCTCCAGGCCCGCGGCCTGCAGCAGCTCCTTGAGCACGCCGGTGGCGAAGCTGTACGCGCGGACCGGGTGGCCCATGAAGACGATGTCGACGCCGTCGACGTCGGCCGGCACGGTGGCGAACACCAGCAGACCGCCGGGCTTCAGCCAGGCCGCCAGGCGGCCGATCATCGCCTCCTGCTCGGCCCGCGGAAGCTGCAGCATCGAGAAGAACGCCGTGATCGCGTCCCACGTGCGGTCCTCGAAGGACAGTTCGCGCATGTCCCCGAGCTCGAAGCGGGCGGCCGGGACCTGGTTCCGCGCGATCTCGACCATCTTCGCCGCGACGTCGTACCCGGTGACGTCGTGGCCGGCGGCGGCCAGCAGCTCCGCCGTGGGGCGCCCGGTGCCGGAACCGAGGTCGAGCACCCGGGCCTGCGGTGGCAGCGCGCCGAGCAGGCCGGTGATGGCGGCGCGCTGGGCCGTCGCGGTGCGGAAGGCGTGTTCGTAGGCCGTGCCGAGCGCGTCGAAGACCTCGGCGGCGGTTTCGGGGCGGGTCACGGTCGCCCACCCTGCCAGACCTAGGATCCGGTCGTGGCCGGTTTGCGGGGTGTGTTCGCCGGGTTCGGCAAGAGCAGGGCGTTCGCCGTGCTGGGACGGGCGCTCGTGCCCGCCGACCGGGTGCTGCTGCGGATCAGCGGCGGCCGGGTCGGCGTCGGCGCGGCCGTCGGGCTGCAGACGCTGCTGCTCACGACCATCGGACGCCGCAGCGGCGAGCCGCGTCAGGTGCCGCTGCTGTACGTCGAGCGCGCCGGCGGGTACGTCGTGATCGGCTCGAACTGGGGCGGCGAGGCGCATCCGGCGTGGTCGGCGAACCTGCTGGCCCGGCCGGAAGCGACGGTCTCGGTGCACGGCCGCACCCTCGGCGTCACCGGGCGGCTCCTGACCGGGGACGAGCGCCAGGAGATGTGGGACGCCGTGGCGGCGTACTGGCCCGCGTACGACCGGTACGCCGTGCGGGCCGAGCACCGGGAAATCCGCGTCTTCCTGCTGGAGCCGGTCAGCCGATGAGGTCGGTGTGCCGGATCCGGTACACCTGCAGCCGCAGGTTGTAGTACTTGTCGGTCTCGCCGACCCACTGCATGCCGAGCCGCTTGGCGACGGCGATCGCCCGCGTGTTGTTCGGCCGCGCGACGGCGAACAGCTCTTCGGTGTCCTGGGTGAACGCCCAGTCGATCAGCGCGGTCGCCGCCTCGGACGCGTAGCCCTTGCCCCAGACGCCGGGGGCGAGCTGCCAGCTCAGCTCGAGGTCCTCTTCGAACGGCGGCAGCAGCCGGATGCCGAGGCCGCCGATGACCACGCCGTCCTCCTTGCGCTCGACGGCCCACCGGCCGCGCGGCGGCGGCAGGTTCGGCTGCGCCTCCTGCCAGGCGTGCAGCACGGCACGCATCGCGCCGATGTCGCCGACGCGGTCCATGGCCGGGGTCAGCCAGTGCGTGACGTCTTCGGCGCCGTAGATCTCGAACGCGGATTCGGCGTCGGCAGGCGTCCAGTCCCGGATCACGAGCCGGTCGGTGCTCAACGGGGTCTCCATACCAGGACGCTACGCCGGGAGGCCCCGGATTGTTCCCGGCGCGGGACAACGGTCCTACAGTCGGCGCGTGGACGAAATGCACACGCTCCTGGCCCGCGCCGCCGAGCTGGCCGCGGGCTACCGGGCCTCCCTCGCGGACCGGCCCGTCGCCCGGCCGGTCGATCCCGCCGCCCTGCGGGCCGCGTTCGGCGGTCCGCTTCCCGCGCGCCCGGCCCCACCGTCCGAAGTGCTCGAACAGCTCGCCCGCGCCGCCGAACCGGGGCTGGTCGCCACCGCCGGGCCCCGGTTCTTCGGTTTCGTCGTCGGCGGCGCGCTGCCCGCCGCCACCGCCGCCGACGTCCTGGCCGCCGGCTGGGACCAGAACGGCTTCAACGCCGTGCTTTCGCCCGCTGCGGCCGCCGCCGAAGACGTCGCCGGGGCCTGGCTGAAGGAACTGCTCGGCCTCCCCGCCTCCGCCTCGGCCGGGTTCGTCACCGGCGGCCAGGCCGCGAACACCGCCGGGCTCGCCGCGGCCCGGCACCACGTGCTGGCCGAAGCGGGCTGGGACGTCGAACGCGACGGCCTCACCGGTGCCCCGCGCGTCCGCGTCGTCGCGAGCGAAGAGCGGCACGCGACCATCGATCGCGCCCTGCGGCTGCTGGGTTTCGGCACCCGGGCCGTCGAACCGGTCCAAGCCGGCCCGCAGGGCGCGATCGACGTCGAAGACCTGCGAAAGGTGTGCGAAGCCGGAAGCGGGCCGCTGATCGTCTGCCTGCAGGCGGGGAACGTCAACACCGGCGCGTGCGATGACCTGCGGGCCGCCCGGGAAGCCGCGCCCGGCGCCTGGCTCCACGTCGACGGCGCCTTCGGGCTGTGGGCCGCGGCCAACCCGGAGACCAGGGCGCGCCTCGACGGCGTCGAACTCGCCGATTCGTGGGCCTGCGACGGGCACAAGTGGCTGAACGTGCCGTACGACTCGGGGTTCGTCTTCTGCGCGCGCCCGGACGTCCACGCCGCGGCGATCGCCTACCGGGCGGCCTACCTCACCGGCGCCGGCGAGGTGTCCGGCATGGGCGACCTGACGCTGGAGTCGTCGCGCCGCGCCCGCGGGTTCGCCGTCTGGGCGGCGCTGCGGGAGCTGGGCCGCGACGGCGTCGCCGAGCTCGTCGGCCGCTGCTGCCTGCTGGCCCGCCGCTTCGCGCGGATCCTGGCCGACGGCGGCGCGGAAATCGCCAACGACGTCGTCCTCAACCAGGTCCTGGTGTCCTTCGGCGACGACACGGACGCGGTCATCCGGAAGGTCCAGGACGACGGCACCTGCTGGCTGGGCGGCACGACCTGGCGCGGCCGCCGGTACCTGCGGATCTCGGTGTCCGGCTGGGCGACGACGGAGGCCGACGTCGACCGCAGTGCCGCGGCGATCCTGCGGCTCGCCGGTCAGTGACCTTCGCGCACCGACAGCGAGTCCGTCCGCCAGGAGATCTCCTTCTCCCCACCGGTCGGCCAGCTCGAGGAGAGCCGGCGGCGGACGCTGCCCAGAGCACCCAGCTCGGCCAGGTCGACGCGCGGACCCTGCGCGGCCAGTGTCGACACCTCCGCCGTGGTGAGCGGGACGAAGTCGAAGTACTGCGCGTCCTCGCCACCGTCGGCGTCGGGGAACTCGGTGAAGATCGCGGCGAACGACTGGCCGCATTCCGGGCACCGGCGCAGGGAGATGCTGAAGTGCGACCGCTCGACCAGGCGATGGGTCTTGTTCAGCCGGGTCGTGCAGAACGCCAGCGCGGTCAGGGCGTCTTCGCCGGAGCAGCGGGCGCAGCCGAACTCGGTCATCGGCCGATCATGCCACGCGTGAATCCGGACCGGCCTGCGGAGGTATCGGGAAACCCGCTGACCGCACGATTCCACTCTGGTCCGCAGTGGTCTGGACCTGTTAGCCTCGGCACGTCCACCCGGCCGGTCCGCGAAGGGAAACCCGTGCTCCGCATGAGAAAAAGCATCGCCGCCGCCGCGCTCGCGCTGGCCGGGGCCGCTGTCGTGGCGCCGCCCGCGGAAGCCGGGCAGGCGCCGGGCAAGGTGATGGCCTACTTCGCCGACTGGGACGTCTACGCCCGCGGCTACCACGTCAAGGACATCGAAACGTCCGGATCGGCCGCGAAGCTGACCCACATCAACTACGCCTTCGGGAACGTGACCGGCGGCGGGTGCGCGGTCGGCGACCCGTGGGCCGACCACGACATGCCCTACGACGCCGCCACGAGCGTGAGCGGCCAGGCCGACGGCGGCACCCTGCACGGCAGCTTCAACCAGCTGCTCGAACTCAAGAAGCTGCACCCGAAGCTCAAGGTGCTGTGGTCCTTCGGCGGCTGGACCTGGTCGGCCGGGTTCACCGAGGCGGCGAAGAACCCGGCCGCGTTCGCCGAATCCTGCTACAACCTGGTCAACGACCCGCGCTGGGCGGGCCTCTTCGACGGCATCGACATCGACTGGGAGTACCCGAACGCCTGCGGCAACACCTGCGACACCAGCGGGCCCAAGGCGTTCACCGGGCTGGTCAAGGCGCTGCGCGCGAAGTTCGGGCGCCAGCTGGTCACCGCCGCGATCACGGCCGACGGCTCGAAGGGCGGCAAGATCGACGCCACGGACTACGCCGGGGCGAGCCGCTACCTCGACTGGTACAACGTGATGACGTACGACTACTTCGTCGCCGGCGCCAGCCCGGCCGGGCCCACCGCGCCGCACTCTCCGCTGCGCGCCTACCCGGGTCTGCCGACCGCCGGTTTCTACGCCGACGCGGCGATCCAGAAGCTGCGCCACCAGGGCGTGCCGTCGGCGAAGATGCTGCTGGGCCTCGGGTTCTACGGCCGCGGCTGGGACGGCGTGACGCAGAAGCGGCCCGGCGGCACGGCCACCGGCCCGGCTCCGGGCACGTACGAGGCGGGTGTCGAGGACTACAAGGTCCTCAAGACGAAGTGCCCGGCCGACGGGCGGGTCGCCGGTACGGCGTACGCGAAGTGCGGTTCGCAGTGGTGGAGCTACGACACGCCGGAGACGGCGTCGGCGAAGGCCGGTTACGCGAAGTCGCAGGGGCTCGGCGGCGTGTTCGCCTGGGAGCTGTCCGGCGACACGGCGAACGCGGAGCTGCTGCGAGCCATCGCGGGCCGCTGCTGAAAAGCTGGAGGGCCCGGGCGCGAGCGCGCCCGGGCCCTTCGTCCACTTAGGACCGGCGCGGGAAACCGTGCCGCCGGGCGCCGAGGACCACGGCGAGCACCGGCAGCAGGAGCACCAGGAGCGGCCACGGGAAGGACGCCGGCCCGGCCGCGTCGAGCAGGAGGCCGCCGGCCACCCCGCCCGCGGCCATCGCGGCGTTCCACAGCGTGACGAGCATGGCCTGGGCGTTGTCCGCCGCTTCGCCGCCGGCGTTCCCGGCGGCCGTCTGCAGCAGCGTCGGGACGCCGCCCCAGCCGAGCCCCCACAGCGCCACGGCGGCGTACACCAGGACCGGGTGGCCCGCGAACACCGCCAGAAGCGCCGCGGCCACCGCGACCAGCAGGGTGCTCGCCACCATCAGGGTCCGCAGCGCGCGGTCGATCCGGGCGCCGACGATCCCGATGCCCGCCATCGACGCGACGCCGAACACGAGCAGGACGACATCCACCGCGTCGCCCAGCCCGGCTCCGGCGAGGAAGGTGGCGACGTAGGTGTAGAGCACCGTGTGCGCCAGCACGAACACCAGCGTCACGGCCAGCACGGGCACCACACCGGGGACGGCGAGTGTCCGCAGCACCGGTGTCCGGCCGGTCGTCTGCCCGGCCTGGTCCGGCACCGCGACAGCGATCCAGGCGAGCAGCGCGACCGCGATCGCCGACATGACGCCGAACGCCGAGCGCCAGCCGAGCAGCCCGCCGAGGAACGTCCCGGCCGGGATGCCGAGGGACAGCGCCAGCGGGATGCCGGCCATCACGATCGCGATGGCCTTGCCCTCCTCGTCCGGGACGAGCCGGCGCGCGTAGCCGGCCAGCAGCGCCCAGACGACGCCCGCGGCGACCCCGGCGACGAACCGCGCCACCATCGTCAGCGGGTAGTCCGCCGACAGCGTCGTCACGGTGTTGGCCACGGCGAACCCGGCCACCCCGGTCAGCAGCAGGCGTTTGCGGGACCAGTTCGCGGTGGCTGCGGAGAGGGGGATCGCGGTGAGCGCGGTGCCGAGCGCGTAGATGGTCACCGCCTGGCCGGCCGCTGCTTCGCCGACGCCCAGGCCGGCGCTCATGCCGGGCAGCACGCCGGCCGGCAGCGCCTCGGTGAGCACGGTGACGAACGCGGCGGTCGTCAGGGCGAGGAGGGCGGTCAGGGGCCGCGTGCGGGTGCTGGGGTGCGTCATGCCGCTATGCTCGAACCCTCACATTGATGTGAAGGTCTACGTGAGGTGGGGCACATGCGGATCGGCGAGCTCGCGGAGCGCACGGGCACGTCCCGGCGGCTCCTCCGGTACTACGAGGAGCAGGGCCTGATCATCGCCGGCCGCGGGCCGAACGGCTACCGCGACTACGACGAGCCGGCGGTCGACCGGGTGATCCAGGTCCGCGGCCTGCTCGACGCCGGGCTGCCGACCCGGATCATCAAGCAAATCCTGCCGTGCCTGGACAAGCCGCGGACGATCTACTTCCCCGACGCGACGCCGGAGATGATCGCCACCCTGGAAGCGGAACGCGACCGGATGACCCGCCGGGCGGAGTGCCTGCTGCGCAACCGCGACGCGATCGTGGAGTACCTGGACGCGGTCCGCGAGTACGACAGCGCGGTCTGACGCTCCTCAGCCGTCGAGTGCGAGGAGACACGCCTCGAGCTCTTGGAACCGAACGCCTTCCGGGCGGCTCCGGTAGCGGTCGAGCGCTTCCCCGAGCACCCGGCGGGCATCCTCGCGCCGGCCCACCACGCGGTAGCAGTCACCGAGCGCGACGAGGAAGAAGTTCAGGTGCCGCAGGTTGCCGGTGGTCCGCAGGGCTTCGACGGCCCGCTCGAAGTGCGCGATCGCCTCGGTCCAGTGCCCGCCGCGCAGGAAGACGTATCCCAGGTTGCCGATGGCGTGGCCTTCGCCATCGAGGTCGTGGTGCGCCTTGGCCACCGCCGCGGCCCGCTCCAGCCAGCGCTGTGCCTGCTCCTGGTGGCCCCACTGGATGTGGCAGAAGCCGATCAGGTCGAGCGTCTTGACGTAGAGCCGAGGGTCGTCCTCCGGTTCGATCAGCCGCAGGATGTGCTCGCACTGCTCGAGTTCGGCGTGGTAGTTCGCGGAGTGGTACTCCCAGGCCCCGGCCAGCACGTAGTGCAGGTGCGCCTGCTGCACCCGGTCTCCGCTCTCCTCGGCCAGCGCCAGGGCCTTCGGCAGGGTTTCGAGCGCGGTTCCGGTCCGCCCCGCGAAGATGCTGGCGCTGGCGAACAGCCGGTGCGCGATCAGCTGGGCGGTGACCTCGCCGAGCTGCTCCGCGGCGGTGAGGGCGAGGCGGGCGGCGTTTTCCCGTTCCGGCAGCAGGCCCTGCCGGGACCGGAATTCGTTCAGCACGGCGGCCAGCTGCCAGACCACGGTGTGCCAGCCCCGTTTCACGGCCAGTTCGGTGGTGGCGGTCAGGCACGCGTGCTCGGCGACGAACCAGGCCAAGGCGGCGGGCGGATCGGCGAACCGCAGGCTTCCGGTCCGGGGAAGCGGCGGGGCGATCGGGATCGGTGTCCCGGTCGGGGCGAGCACATGGTTGCCGTGCCAGGAAGTCTGGAGGTAGAGGTCCGCGACCCGCCGCAACGCGTCCTCGCGAGCGCTTTCCGGCAGCGTCCGCTCGGCCTCTTCGGATGCGTAGAGCCGGACGAGGTCGTGCATCCGGTACCGGCCGCTCGCCGTCCGTGTCACCAGGTGCGCGTTTTCCAGTGCCCGCAGCACTTTCCGCGTCTGCGCGAGCGGGACGCCGGCCAGCGCGGCCGCGGCCGGCAGGCCGATGTCCGGCCCCGGGGCCAGCGCCAGCAGGCCGAACAGCGCCGACGCCTCGGGGGCGAGGTGGCGCAGGGACCAGGAGAACACCGTGCGCAGGCTCAGTCCCGCCTCGCCGGTGTCGAGCCCGTCCAGCCGGGCGGCGTGGTCGCGCAGTTCCTCGGCCAGCAGCGCCAGCGGCAGTTCCGGCGAGGTGACCGCGCGGGCCGCGACGATCCCCAGCGCCAGCGGCAGCCCGGCGCAGAGCCGGACCAGCTCGTCGACGGTGGCGGTCTCGGCGGCGAGCCGGTCGCGGCCGAGGTGCCGGTCGAGGAGTTCCCGTGCCTCCCGCGCGGACAGCAGGTCCAGGGAGATCGGCCGTGCCCCGTGCGTCGCGACGAGCCCGCCGAGCCGGTGCCGGCTGGTCACGAGCACCCGGCAGGTCGGGCTGCCGGGCAGCAGCGGGACGACCTGGCCGGTGCCGGCGGCGTTGTCGAGCACGATGAGCATGCGCTTTCCCGCCAGCAGACTGCGGTAGAGCGCGAGCTGCGCGTCCGGGTCCGGCGGCACCGCGGAACCGTCGACGCCGAGCGCGTGCAGGAAACCCCGCACCGCCACGGAAACCGGCAGCGGCTCGGCGACCGGGTCGAAGCCGCGCAGGTTGACGTAGAGCTGCCCGTCGGGGAACGCGGCGAGCTTCCCGGCCGCCCAGTGCAGCGCCAGCGACGTCTTGCCGATCCCGCCCGCGCCGCCGATGGCCGAGATCACCACCGGTCCCGCGGACCCGGCCCCGTCGAGCTCCGCCAGCAGGTCGGCCCGGCCGACGAACGACGCCGGCGCCGCCGGGAGCTGCTGCGGCGTGCCGGTCCGCGGCCCCGGGTCGCCGCGCAGGATCCGGTCGTGCGCTCGCCGCAGCTCGGCGCCCGGATCGGTGCCGAGCTCCTCGGCGAGCAGCCGGCGCATCCGGTCGAACTCGCGCAGGGCGTCACCCTGGCGGCCGGCCCGGGCCAGCGCCAGCATCAGCCGGCTCCGGACCCGCTCGTCGAGCGGGTGGGCCTCGGCCAGCGCGGTCAGCTCGGGCACCAGCTCGCCCGCCCGGTCGCCGCGGAGCCGGATCTCGGCCAGGTCCAGCTGCGCGCCCAGGCGCCGGCTCTCCAGGCTCCCGCGCAGGTTGGCGAACCACGGCGTGTCGAGGCCGGCGAACGGCTCGCCCGCCCACAGGGCCAGGGCCCGGTCCAGCAGGACGGCCTTCTCGCGGTCGTCGCCGGTGGCCGCGGCCTCGCCGAGCAGCCGCAGGAAGACGTGGAGGTCGACCGAACCGGGGTCGGCCGTCAGCAGGTAGCCGCCCGAGCGCTGGACGAGCGTGGTTTCGCCGAGCGCCGTCCGCAGCCGGGAAACGTAGCTGTACAACGCGTTGCGGGGGTTGACGGGCAGCTGCTCGCCCCAGATCCGCTCGGCCAGGACGTCCGCGGGCACGACCTTGTTGAGGTCGGTCAGCAGCGCGACGAGCAGGCCGCGCAGGCGGGGGCGGCGGATCTCCGCCGGGTGCTCGCCGGCACGGGCCTCGAGTTCGCCCAGCAGCCTGAACCGCACCGCGTCGTCCGCCTCCCCGTGTCCGCCCGGCCGCCCACTGTAACGGATGCCCGGAAAGGCGCGGGAAAGCTTCGCGCAAGGCCGGTCCGGCACCGTGGTCGGAGTCGGCGGTGCCGCCACGAATCGTCGAGGGGGCGGTTCGTGGCCGGTGCCGCGACCGCGGGCCGGATCGTCTTCCCTGCCACGGCCGTCGCCCCCGGGGCGGCTTCCCGGGCGATCCGGCCGGTGGCGGGGCGGTCCGGTTCCCTCGAACGCCGGGCCGTCCCGTCACTTCACCAGCGGCGGGACGGGTCGATCACGTGGACGGCCGCTTCTTCCGCGGAAGCCGCGCCGCCGTCGATGCCGGCGTCCGAGGCGTACAGCTCTTCGTCGGTGTCCTCGCCGAACCCTTCGTCCGACGCGACCAGGCGGCCCGCGCGGACGTCGCCGACTTCGTCGTCGATCAGCTCGCCGTCGGTGTCTTCGGTGTCGCCCAGGCCGTCGTCGTCGAGGTCGTCGGCCAGGTCCGGGACCTCACGGGCGAGCCGGCCGGCCCAGCTTTCGCCCTCGGCGGTTTCGCGGGCGGTGGTGCCCCAGCCTTCGGTCGCCTGAGCGCGTTCCGGTGGTGAATAACCCTCCGCCTGTTCGTCGCGGTCGTCCAAAGTGTCCTCGGGGTCGAGGATGCCGTTGTCGGCGTTGTCTTCGATGTCGTCGTCCACGGCCACCATCTTCGCGCAGGCTCTATGGCCTTTCCCAGTCCGGGTGATATGACCGTGTCGATCCGGGGCTTTCCTCCGGCACGGTGAAAGGTGATCCCTCATGCCGATGAGACGCAGGGTGCTGGCCGCGGGCCTGGCCGGGGTGTTCGGGGCCGCGCTGTCCGGGCGGACCGCACAGGCGGCGCAGGCGACCCCGCCGGTGCGGCTCGACCAGCTGAACCTGGTCAACCTCTCGCACGTCAACGATCCCGCCACGACCAACGTCTTCCCCGGCGACCCGGCCTTCGAGCTGGAGACCATCGCCACCATCCCGGAGGACGGCTACTACCTGCAGTTCGTCCGCGAGGGCGAGCACACCGGGACGCACTGGGGCGCGCCCGGCCACTTCAACACCGGCGAGCCGCTCGCCGACGACATGGATCCGGGTGACCTGTTCCGCCCGGCGGTGAAGATCGACGTGCGCGCGAAGGCCGCGGCGAACCCGGACTACGCCGTGACGATCGACGACCTCAAGGCGTGGGAGAAGTGCTACGGCCGGATCCCCGACGAGTCGGTCGTGGTGCTGTGGACCGGCTGGGACGCGAAGTGGGGCACGCCGGCGTACCCGAACACGGACGCGGACGGCGTGCTGCACCAGCCCGGCTTCTCGATCCCGGCGGTGCGCTGGCTGATCGACACGGGCCGGCTGGGCCGCCGCGGCGGCACGGGCACCGACACGTTCAGCCCGGACGTCGGCACGGACGAGACGTACACGGTGTCCAAGCTGGTCTACCGCCGCCACCGGATCAGCCTGGAGATCCTGGCGAACCTGAAGGCATTGCCGACGACGGGCGCGTGGGTCCTGGCGGGCGGCCCGATCAACCGCAGGGGCGCGGGTTCGACGGCAACGATCTTCGGCGTGCTGCCGCCGGGAGTGACGGCCGGCTAGCGCCCCAATGTTGCGTTGGACGCAACCAACGCCACATTGGAGCGCTTGGCTAGCCGGCGGAGAGGGTCGAGAGCCGCAGGGACGAGAGCGGGGCCGGGTGGCCGAACCGGTAGCCCTGGGCGGTGGTGCAGCCCGCGCGGGTGACCAGTTCGGCCTGCTCGGCCGTCTCGATGCCCTCCGCCACCACCGCCACGTCGAGGTCGGCGCACAGCCCGACCAGCGAGCGGCACAGCGCCGCGTCGCGGTCCGGGCGGACGCCGGTGGTCAGGGCGCGGTCCAGTTTGATCAGGTCGACCGGGAGCGCGTGCAGGACCGTCAGCGAGCTGTACCCGGCGCCGAAGTCGTCGAGCGCCACCCGCACGCCGAGGTCCTGCAGGCGGCGGATCGCCGCGGCGCCCGCGGCCAGGTCCGGCACCGGCACCGTCTCGGTGATCTCGAAGATCAGGCGTTCGGCCGGCAGGCCGTACCGGTCCAGCGCGGATCCGACGCTCTCCTCGAGCGACGCCGCGCCGAGGCGGCTCGCGCACACGTTGACGTGCACCGTCAGGTCGATCCCGGCCGTCGTGATCTCCCGGCAGGCCAGGTCCAGCACCAGCGCGTCCAGTTCCGCGCCGAGGCCGGCGCCTTCGGCGGCGCGGACGAACGTCTCGGGCGACACCGCCGTGCCGTCCCGCGCGGTCCAGCGGGCCAGTGCCTCGACCGCCACCGGCGTCTCGTCGGCCAGCCGGACGATCGGCTGGAACACCAGGGCGAACCCCTCCGGCAGGCCGCCGTCCGCGCGGCGCAGGGCCGACGGGAAGTCGGGCGGCCCGTCCGGCGACGGGTGGTAGACGACCGTGGTGTCCTTGCCGAGCCGCTTGCCCGCGTACATCGACGTGTCCGCGCGGCCCAGCAGCACGTCGGCGGTGATCGACGGTTCGGTGGGGTCCGGCACGACCAGGCCCATGCTCGCGCGGACCGGCACCAGCGTCCCGTGCACCGCGAACGGCCGCCGCAGCGCGCTCTGGATCCGGTCGGCGACCGCCTGCGGGGCGTCGACCTCGCCTTCCAGCAGGATCGCGAACTCGTCGCCGCCCAGGCGCGCGACGGTGTCGCCCGCCCGCACGCAGCTCAGCAGCCGCTGGGCGACGGCGTGCAGCAGCACGTCGCCGCCCGCGTGCCCGAACCGGTCGTTGACCTCCTTGAAGTCGTCCAGGTCGACGAAGATCAGCACGAGCGGCGGCCGGTCGGTCGCCTCGACGGCCCGGTCCAGCCGGTCGGCGAACAGCGCGCGGTTGGCCAGCCCGGTCAGCGGGTCGTGGTAGGCCTGGTGGGTCAGCTGCTGCTGGCCTTCGTACACCCGGCGCAGCAGCAACCGGTTGTCCAGCAACGAAAGCAGCTGCCGGGCCAGCACCAGGAACACCACGAGCGCGCCGACGAACACCTCGACGCCGTCCGGGCCCGCTCCGGCCACGATCTGCACGGTGATCAGCAGCGCGACCGCGGTGACGGGCAGGTACGGCAGCGCCAGCTGCCACCAGTCGACCCCGACCGGCTGGCCGGTGTCCTCGCGCCGCCGCGTGCCGGGGGTGACCAGCAGGGCGTAGGCGATGAACAGTGGGCCGAGCACGAACCCGCCGTCCGACCACGGCTTCATGCTCTCCGCGCCGATGCTGACCAGGTAGGCGAACACGCTGTCCGAGCAGGCCAGCGCGACGATCCCGACGGCGGCCAGCAGCAGGTTCGCGCGGTAGGGGCGGTCCACCCGGTCGAACACGACCAGCAGCACGGCGACGACCACGATGACCAGGTCCGAGAGCGGGTAGGCGATGGCGACCGCCCAGGTCAGCGCGTCCGGCCCGGTGGCCCGCACCAGCTGCCCGAGCGCCGCGGTCCAGGTCAGGATGAACAGCGAACCGGTGACGACGAGCCCGTCCAGCACCACCGCGACGCCGAAGTGCGCGGTCCACTGGGCGGGCTGCCAGCGTTCGCGGTCGGGGCGGATCCGCGCCCTGGCGAGGACGAAGAGGGCGGCGAGGGCGAACAGCGGGAAGCTCAGGTAGCCGACGTCGGCCAGCGACGGCGACGGCAGCCCGCGCCCGTCGACCAGCTGGTAGTACGACCAGGCGCACTGACCGAGCGACCAGCCGGCCATGCCGACCGCCACCAGTACGCGCCACCAGCGCTGGTGCCCGCGGACCCGGCGGGCGACCACCACCCCGCAGACGACCGCGCCGACCCCGGCGCTCAGCTGCATGGAGTCGTCGACCCAGAGGGCGAAGGTGTCGCCCCAGAACGCGAACCCGTTGACCACGACCAGGGCCGCCGCGACGAAGACGAGCAGGATCGCCACTGGGTACCGCCGCACTGTCATGGCACCTCACGCGGTCACGCACGCCGGTCGGACCGGCAAACACTACACCGGGCGTGATCAACCACAAGCGCACCGCACCGGCTGTCACACCCCGCCCCGCCGGTTCGTCAGGCAGGCGGGACAGCCGAGGCGAAGGAGACCAGAGTGACCGTGATCGGGCAGGAGCGGCAGCAGCTGGTCGGGCTCGCCTACCGGCTGCTGGGCTCGGTGAGCGACGCCGAAGACGTCGTCCAGGAGGCGTACGGCCGGTGGTACGCGCTGACCGGGCCGCAGCGCGAGGCGATCGGGTCGCCCGCGGCGTGGCTGACGACGGTGGCCGGCCGGATCTGCCTCGACCTGCTCGGCTCGGCCCGGGTGCGGCGGGAGCGGTACGTGGGGGAGTGGCTGCCCGAGCCGGTGCCCGCCGGCCGGCTCGCCGATCCGGCCGACCGCGTCACCCTGGACGAGTCGGTGACGATGGCGTTCCTGGTCGTGCTGGACGCGATGACGCCGGCCGAGCGGGTGGCGTTCGTCCTGCACGACGTCTTCGGCTACCCGTTCGCCGAGGTGGCGGCGGTGCTGGGCCGGACACCGGCGGCGTGCCGCCAGCTGGCCAGTGCCGCCCGGCGCCGGGTCGCCGCCTCGCGGCCGCCGTCGCCCGCCGACGGCCGCGCCGACGTCGTCCGGGCCTTCAAACGGGCCTGGGAGGCGAAGGACATCCAGGGGCTGGTCGGCCTCCTCGATCCGGGCGCGACCGCGGTCGCCGACGGCGGCGGTCTGGTCAGCGCGGTGCTGCGCCCGGTCGTGGGCGGCGAGCAGGTGGCGCGGTACGCGGTGCACCTCCTCGGCCGGCTCCCGGCGCTGGCGATCGAGGAAACCACGGTGAACGGGCAGCCCGGGCTGGTGGCGCGACGGGACGGTACCGTCGCGGCCGTCGTCGCGTTCGACGTGGCGGGCGGGGTGGTCCGGCGGATCTGGGCGGTGCGGAACCCGGACAAGCTCCGCCTCTGGCGGGCCTAGCGGAGGGTCGCGATCCCGGCCAGGAAGATGTCGATGCCGGCGAGGAACTGCTCGCGGTCGTCGTGGTCGCGCAGCTGGGCCGCCGCCCGGTGCACGAAGGGGTAGCGCTCCGGGTCCAGCGCCGCCCACTGGGCGGCGACGGCACCGAGGAAGGCCTCGCGGTCGGGCTCGGCGGAGAGGCGGGCGTTCGCGGCGTTCTGCCCGGCGACGCCGAGGACGTAGTTCACCAGCGCGCCCGCGGCGTCGAACAGCGCCCGCCCGGGCACGCCGAGCGCGGTGAGCAGGCCGCCGATGCGCTCGTAGATCTCCAGCAGCGCGGAACGCCACGGTTCCCGGGAGAGCTGGGCGCCGACCCAGGGGTGCTCGTCGATCGTGTCGAACAGGCCGAGTGCGACGGTCCGCAGCGCCTCCTGCGGGGAAGCGTCGGGCACGGCACCGGTGACGACCCGGCCGATGACGGCGTCGGTGGCCGCCGCGAGCAGGTCGCTCTTGTTCGCCACGCGGTGGTAGATCGCCCCGTAACCGGTGCTCAGGCGGGTGGTCAGCGCCCGGAAGGTCAGCGCGGCCTCGCCGCCTTCGTCGAGCAGCTCGGTCGCCGCCGCGACGATCACGTCCTTGGACAGCTCGTCGGTGCGCCGAGTCCTGGTGACCATGAGAGCAGTATCGCACGGTTGGATCGTCGATCCAAAACCGTGCTACCGTGAGTTTGGATCGACAATCCAAACTCTTCGGGAGGTACTCATGACGAACTCGGTCACGATCATCGGAGCGGGCCTCGGCGGCCTGGTGCTCGCTCGCGTCCTGCACGTCCACGGCGTCGGCGTCACCGTCTACGAGGCGGAGTCCTCGCCGGACGCGCGCCGCCAGGGCGGCCTGCTCGACATCCACCCCTGGAACGGCCAGCTGGCCCTCGAAGCGGCCGGCCTGACCGCTGGCTTCCGCCAGCTGATCCTCCCCGGCCGGGAGTCCTACCGTGTCCTCGACCGGACCGGGGCCGTGCTGCTCGACCGGCCCGACGACGGCACCGGCGAACGGCCGGAGGTCCCGCGCGGCGCCCTGCGGCAGCTGCTGCTGGACTCGCTGCCGGCCGGCACCGTCCGGTGGGGCCACAAGGTCACCGGGGTGCGGCCCCTCGGGGACGGCGGCCACGAGGTGAGCTTCGCCGACGGCACCGCCGTCGTCGCGCACCTGCTCGTCGGCGCGGACGGCGCGTGGTCGCGGGTACGCCCGGTGCTCTCCGCCGCGGAACCCGAGTACATCGGCGTCTCGGTCGTCGAGACGTTCCTGTTCGACGGCGACACCCGGCACCCGGCCACCGCGAAGGCGGTCGGCGGTGGCTCGCTGTTCGCGCTCGCCCCGGGCAAGGGGATCGGGGCGCACCGGGAGGGCGGCGGGGTCCTGCACGCGTACACGCAGCTGCTGAAGCCGCAGGACTGGCTCGCCGGTCTCGAGCCCGCCGCGGTGACGGCGCGGGTGCTCGAGGAGTTCGACGGCTGGGCTCCCGAGCTCACCACCCTGATCGCCGCCAGTGACGTCCCGCCGGTCGTGCGCCGGCTCTGCACCCTGCCCGCCGGGCACCGCTGGGAGCGCGTGCCGGGGGTGACCCTGCTCGGCGACGCCGCCCACCTGATGCCGCCGAACGGCGAAGGCGCCAATCTGGCCATGCTGGACGGCGCCGAACTCGGCCGGGCGATCGCCGCGCACCCCGGCGACGCCGAGGCCGCGCTGGCGGAGTACGAACAGCGCCTGTTCCCGCGCGTCGCCGCCGAAATGGCGGACGACGGCCTGTACGACGTCATGTTCGGGCCGGACGCGCCCCACAGCATGGTCGCCATGCTGACGGCCTAGCCGGGCCCACCGGTTTCGTGCCGGCTGCGCGGGGGCGGCACGACGAACGCGATCACCGTCGCGGCCAGGCCGGCGAGCACGGACACGTGCACGGCGGCCGGCACGGCGCTGATCAAGAACAGCCGCAGCGTCCCCGAAATCAGCAGGCGCCACATCTTCGGGCTCATGATCAACAAGTACCCGCGGCGGGCCGTCGCCAACCGGTGCCGGGGCAACGGCCGGGCCACGTTCACCCGGCGGGGTGGCCGCCGTTTCGACGTCTTCGACAGCCGGGGTGCGCGGCCGGCGTTTCGCCGCGGAATCGGAGTTTCTCGTTTGAGCGGCAAGAGGAAAGGAAACCGCGGTATAACGATCCGTTTCGCGCCCCGTGATCGGCTGGACATCGGCGGTGACGCTGGCGAACATTGACCTCCGTGCGTGGAAGGGGAGGAAAGGTGAGCCTCAGTGCGGCGGACGTGGTCGGTGAGCTCAAGGCCCTGCGCAAAGGGAGGGCAATTTTCACGACACCGCTCGCGGACCGGGTCGGCCCCGCATTGCGCAGCACTTGTGGCATTTCGGAAGATGACGGAACGGTCGAGATGCGGCGTAAGCTGTCCGACCGATTGCGGCCGCTGGTCGAGTCACTGCCGGACGACCTGAAGATCGCCCTGCTGGCGGCGTTCGCGCTGGACGAGCGGGCGCGGAAGCCGTTCTACCAGGACCGGGTGCACTGGGCGGCGATCACGCTCGACCGCGACGACCGGACGGTCCGGCGGCGGATCGACGAGGGAATCGAGCAGATCGCCGCCCTCGCCGTCGCGCCGCCCGGGCCGGAACTGCCGCGCTATCCGAGCCGCAGCTGGCACACCGAAGAACTGCGCGTCACGCTGGCTCTCGATCAACCGGTGCCGGAGGCGTTCGAATTCCGGCGGGTGATCGCGGACGCCGACGAAATCGCCGTCCTCGACCTCGCGTTGACGTTGCCGCTGTCCGGTGAATCCGGCGAATCGGTGCACGAGTCCGATCTCGGTGTCGACGTGTTCCACGGTGGTGTGATCGCCGGCCGCGGGATGGAATCGAGCGACCGGATCGGCTTCGCGCTGCGCCTCCCCGAGCCGTTGCAGCGGGGCGCCCGGCACGAGGTCGGGCTGCGGTTCCGGGCGAACCTGCGGGAGCCGCGGTACGTCTGCGTGCCGCGGCACCCGTGCGACCGGTTCGACCTGCACGTCCGGTTCGGGAACCGGGTGCCGGAGCGGATAGTCCGGCTGGACCAGGCCGCCCCGGGTGGCCCGTCGCGCGGCGGGGTGGTGCTGGCCGCCGACGAGGCGGGGGAGGTGCACGTGCGGTTCCGGCACCTGGCGCCGGGCTTCGCGTACGGCATCAGCTGGGGCTGAACCGCCGGTTACCGGACAATACCTGGACAACCACCACCGCCCTGCAACGTTGCAGGTCAGCGCCTCGATTACTCCAGATGTCGGACCGGGGAACGTCCACCCAGCATAATGTCCACTGTGGACGAACGGCCCGGCGGCGGACGCGAGGAGGGCCAGTGGAAACCATGATCCCCCAGGTGGCGCCGGTCGACGGCTACACCGTGCTGGCGGATTCGCCGCGGCCGGACGGCGGCCTGGTGAAGGAGCGGATCGACCCGGTGGTGGCGGCGGCCCGCGGCGGCGACCCGGACGCGGTCCAGGCGCTGCTGCGGCTGATCAAGCCGATGGTCGTGCGCTACTGCCGGGCCCGGATCGGGGGCCGCGACCTCTCCTACCTCTCGGCCGACGACGTCGCGCAGGAGGTGTGCCTGGCGGTGCTGAAGGTGCTGCCGAACTACCAGGACCGCGGCGGTTCCTTCGTCTACCTGGTGCGCGCCATCGCGGCGAACAAGGTGGCCGACGCCTTCCGTTCGGTGGCCAGGGACCGCTCGAAGCCGGTCCCGGAGCTCCCGGACCGCCCGCTGGGCGGCAACGAGCCGGAGAACCACGTCCTGGAGCTGGACCTCGGCGCCCGCCTGGGCCGGCTGCTGGCGTTGCTGCCGCCCCTGCACCGGGAAATCCTGTCGCTGCGGATCATCGCCGGCCTGTCGGCGAACGAGACGGCGGAGGCTCTCGGCATTTCCCCGGGCAACGTCCGCATCACGCAGTACCGCGCCCTGACGAAGCTGCGCGGCATGATCGGCGACCGCGGCCTCTGAGGGCGGCGAACTCACCCCGCCGGGGTAGCAGCTTCTCGGTCGGTCACGGCCTTCCGCAGCTGGCCGAGGGCGCGGTGCTGAGCCACCCGCACCGCGCCCGGGGTCGAGCCGACGGCCGTCGCGGTTTCTTCGGCGGACAGGCCCACCAGCACGCGCAGCACGACGATCTCCCGTTGCTTCCGGGACAGCACCCGCAGCAGCTTCGCCATCCGCTCGCCCAGCTCGCGCCGCAGGACGTGGTGTTCGGGGTCCGGCGACGAGTCGGCCCCGTCCGGCAGCTCGGCCACCGGCTCGTCCCACTGCCGGGCGGCGGCCCGCCGCGCCGCCGCGACCTGGTGGCGGGCGATGCCGCGGACGAAGTCCCCGAACGGCCGCCCCGGCGGCCGCCGCGGCAGGGCTTCGAGCAGTTCCAGGCAGGCTTCCTGGGCGACGTCGTCGGCCGCGTCCGGATCGAGGTGGGCGCGGCAGTAGCGCACCACGAGCGGCCGGGCCGCGACCAGCAGTCTGTCGGAGGTTGGGCTCGTCATGCGGGGCAACTACCCCCGTTCCGCGCCGCCCGACCGGTTTCGCGCGGATTCCCGGCAATTTCCGGGCCGGCCAGGGGATCGGCGACGATCCCGGGCCGGAACGCGGAAATGACCTAGTCCTGCGCGGCCGGCCGGCTTCGGTTCGCCCGCCGGGCCGTTCCCGGGACTCCTGGCGAACCGGAACGCGTCGAGCGCTTCGGTCCGCCTCGCCACTGGCGAGCCGCGCCGGCTCGACCGGCGGCCCGCGTGGCCCGTTCCTAGGGCTCCTGCCGCGACCGGAACGCGTCGAGCACGCGACGCTCCCGTTTGGTCGGCCGGCCCGCGCCGCGGTCGCGGCGGGCGACCGGGATCGCCGTTTCCGGGGGAGGCTTCGGGGTCCGGTCCACGTAGCACGTCGCCGCGTCCGGGGCGCCCACGCGCTTCTGGATCACGCGGACCACGTCGAGCACCTTCGTCGTTCCGCCGACGCGCAGGCGCACTTCGTCGCCCGGGACGACCGTGGTCGCCGGTTTGGCCGGCTTGTCGTTGACGCGCACGTGGCCGCCCCGGCACGCCGCCGCGGCGTCCGGGCGGGTCTTCGTCAGCCGGACCGCCCAGAGCCAGCGGTCCACTCGGGTGGACTCCACAGTCGTCCATCATGGCCCATTCAGCGGCACCGCCGCGCGAGCCCGACAGGTTACTCGCGGGTATATGTCGACTTGTCTGCAGCACCAAGCTATAACTTGTTCTAAATACCTCAACGGTGAGGAACCAAGTATGAGCGACGAACCCCTGTGGAGAACAACTTCCAACCCTGTTTCCCGTCGCCTCTTCATTGCTGGAACCGGTTCTATCTTGGCCGGTGCCGCGCTGGCCGGCCGGGCCGCCGCCGCACCGGCGCAACCCGCCGCCATCGCCGACGGCGCCCAGGTGTCCGCGCTGGTCATCGGGACCGGGTACGGCGGCTCGGTCGCCGCGCTGCGGCTCGCCCAGGCCGGCGTCGACGTGCAGATGGTCGAAATGGGCATGGCCTGGGACACCCCGGGTCCGGACGGCAAGATCTTCTGCGCCACGCCCAATCCGGACCAGCGGTCGTTCTGGTTGCGCACCAGGACGAAGCAGCCGTTCTCCAACTTCCTCGGGTTCCCGATCGACAAGGACATCCCGCGCTACACCGGCATCCTCGACGCCGAGGAGTTCGGCGGCATCATCGTGTACCAGGGCCGCGGCGTCGGCGGCGGCTCGCTCGTCAACGGCGGCATGGCCGTGACGCCGAAGCGGGAGAACTTCGGCGCGATCCTGCCGACGGTCAACGCCGACGAGATGTACAACGTCTACTACCCGCGCGCCAACGCGGGCCTCGGCGTCGCCAGTATCCGCCCGGCCTGGTTCGACTCCACCGACTGGTACCAGTTCGCCCGCGTCGGCCGGAAACAGGCCCAGCGGTCCGGTTTCCCGTTCGTGTTCGTGCCGGACGTGTACGACTGGGACTACATGGAGCAGGAGGCGGCGGGCACCGTCCCGAAGTCCGCGCTGGCCGGGGAAATCCTGTTCGGCAACAACTACGGCAAGAAGTCGCTGCAGAAGACCTACCTGCCGAAGATCGCCGCGACCGGCCGGGTCACCATCTCGCCGCTGCACCGCGTGACGCAGGTGGTGCCGGCCGCCGGCGGCGGTTACACGGTGACGATCGAGCAGCTGACCACGGCCGGCGCGGTGTCCACGATCAAGACCGTCACGGCGGACACGGTGTTCTTCGCCGCGGGCAGTGTCGGCACGAGCAAGCTGCTGGTGAAGCTGAAGGCGACCGGCGCGCTGCCGAACCTGAACGGCGAAGTCGGCAAGGGCTGGGGCGACAACGGGAACGTGATGGTCGGGCGGGCCAACCAGATCTGGGACCCGACCGGGGCCTCCCAGTCGACCATCCCGTGCGGCGGCATCGACAACTGGAACGCGGGCGGCGCCTTCGCGGAGGTCGCGCCGCTGCCGACCGGGATCGAGACGTGGGCGTCGTTCTACCTGTCGATCACGAAGAACCCGAACCGCGCGCAGTTCACCTGGAACCCCACGACGCGCGCGGTGGAGCTGAACTGGCAGACGGCGTGGAAGCAGCCGTCGATCGACATGGCGAAGACCATCTTCGACAAGATCAACTCCACCGAGGGCACGATCTACCGGACCGACCTGTTCGGGACGTACAAGATCTGGGGCGACCATCTCACCTACCACCCGCTCGGGGGCGCGGTGCTCGGCAAGGCGACCGACAACTACGGCAGGCTCGCCGGCTACCAGGGCCTGTACGCGATCGACGGCTCGCTGATCCCGGGCAACACCAGCGTCAACCCGTTCGTCACCATCACCGCGCTGGCGGAACGCAACATCGAGAAGATCATCGCGCAGGACTTCTGATCTCCGCGTAGTGAGGGGCGCCGCCCCCGCCCCTCACTACCGGTGTGACGGCAGCACGCAGACGGTGTCGAGGCCCAGGACGTGGTTGAGCCGTCCGAAGGCGAGCCAGGCACCGAGGCTCATGGACAGCTCGACGATCTCCTGCTGGCTGTAGGAAGCGGACATCCGCTTCCAGAACTCGTCGTCGAGGTTGTGGTGGTCGGTCGCGTACCGCTCGGCGTACTCCGCCGCCAGCCGGGTGCGGTCGTCGAAGCGGTCCGTGGTGCGCCAGTCGAGGACCGCGTCCGCGAACTCCGGCTCGACCTTGACGCCGTCGCGTTCGGTGCGCCAGTCGAGGCAGAAGACACAGCCGTTGATCTGCGCGATCCGCAGCCGCGCGGCCTCGAACTCCCGCAGCCCCAGCGTCGTGTGTTCGTACACCGCCAGCGAGAACTTCGAAGCGGCGATCCCGATGCCGGGCACCATTTCGCCCCAGACGTACCCGATCGGGTCCTTGCCCGCGGGGATGTCGATGTTCACGGACGGCTCCTTCCGAGCTTGCCGGCTGCCGGGCGCAGCGGGACGTCGAGTGCGTCGTAGAGGCCGGGTTCGGCCGCGGCCAGCCAGTCGATCGCGCCGACCAGCCGTCCGACGGCGGTGGCGTTCCCGCCCGCCGACCGGTTTTCGCCTTCGTCGGTCGCCTCGACGGTGACTTCGATGCGGGGCCGGCCTTCGATGATCACGCGGTGCGCGCCGTCGCCGCTGGGCGGCGTGGGCCAGTCCGGGGCGCAAGAGGGGTGGATGCGCGTCACGTGCTCGATGACGATCCGCGGCTCGCCGCCGACGATCCCCTGCACCTCGAACCGCACCGCGCCCTGGGTGCCCTTTTCGAACTCGCCCATGGTCCGCGTGGCGACCGTTTCTTCGAGGAGACGCCGTTCGAGGGTCTCGCGCAGTTCGCTGACCTCGACGCCGAGGCCGCGGGCGATCAGCCGGACCTGCCCGCCCCACACCATCGACGGCACGCCGGTCATCAGCATCGGCGGGTCGTAGTCCATCGGCTGGCCCATCCCGACCAGGTACCGGACGGAGTCGGGCTGCTCGTAGGTCGAGTAGTCGAAGATCTCCTGGCAGCGGACGGCGTCGACGTCGGTGCCGAGCCCGCTGATCAGCAGCGGCAGCACGTCGTTGCCCCAGCCGGGGTCGACACCGGAGACGAACAGCGACCCGCCGCCGTCGGCGATCGCGGCCAGCACCGGGTCGCGCAGCTCTTTCGGCGCGTTCCGCTGGTCGTAGAGCGGGTACAGGGCCGGGGTCACGACGACCGCGCCCGCCCGGACCGCGCGCACGATGTCGGCGAGCGCGTCGTCGAACCGGACGTCACCCGAAGCGGCGTACACGACCGCGCGCGGGCTCGCCGCCAGGACGGCTTCGATGTCGTCCGTCGCGGCGACCCCCAGCTCGCCGGCGCCGGCCAGCTCGCCGGCGTCCTTGCCGACCTTGGCGCTGTCGTGGACCAGCACCGCGGTGAGCTTCAGCGCCGGATGGGCGTCGACGGCCCGGATTGCCGCACGGCCGACGTTGCCCGTGCCCCACACCACTGTGGCGATCATGGCCCGAGTTTTCGCCGGTGTTCCGCGCGCGGACAGGAAATCGTTCCGGCCAGCGGACCGCGCGTCCGTTGGTAACATGACCAGCGCCCGAACGTCGTATCGGAGGCCCGCGATGACGATCGACCCGAAGCCCCGCAGCCGCACGGTGACCGACGGCATCGAGGCCGCGCCCGCGCGCGGCATGCTCCGCGCCGTCGGGATGGGGGACGGCGACTGGCGGAAACCGATCATCGGGGTCGCCAGCTCGTGGAACGAGATCACGCCGTGCAACCTGTCGCTGGACCGGCTGGCCCAGGCGTCGAAGGAAGGCGTGCACGCGGCCGGCGGCTACCCGCTGCAGTTCGGCACCATCTCGGTGTCCGACGGCATCTCCATGGGCCACGACGGCATGCACTTCTCGCTGGTCTCCCGCGAGGTCATCGCCGACTCGGTCGAGACGGTGATGCAGGCCGAGCGGCTCGACGGCTCGATCCTCCTGGCCGGCTGCGACAAGTCGCTGCCGGGCATGCTGATGGCCGCCGCGCGCCTCGACCTGGCGTCGGTGTTCCTCTACGCGGGCACGATCGCCCCCGGCTGGGTGAAGCTCACCGACGGCACCGAGAAGGACGTCACGCTCATCGACGCCTTCGAGGCGGTCGGCGCGTGCCGGGCCGGGCGGCTCAAGACCGACGACCTCGACCGCATCGAACGCGCCATCTGCCCCGGTGAGGGCGCCTGCGGCGGGATGTACACGGCGAACACGATGGCGTCGGCGGCCGAAGCGATGGGGATGAGCATGCCGGGGTCGGCCGCGCCGCCGTCCGCGGACCGCCGCCGCGACCACTACGCGCACCTGTCCGGCGAAGCCGTGGTCGGGCTGCTCGAAAAGGGCATCACCGCGCGGGACATCCTCACGCGGGAGGCGTTCGAGAACGCCATCACCGTCGTGATGGCCCTCGGTGGTTCGACCAACGCCGTGCTGCACCTGCTGGCCATCGCGCACGAGGCGAAGGTTCCGCTGACGCTCGACGACTTCAACGCCGTCGGCGACCGCGTGCCGCACCTGGGCGACCTCAAGCCGTTCGGCCGGTACGTCATGAACGACATCGACCGGCACGGCGGCATCCCGGTGCTGATGAAGGCCCTGCTCGACGAGGGGCTCATCCACGGCGACGCGCTGACCGTCACCGGGCGCACGGTGGCCGAGAACCTCGCCGAGCTCGACCCGGACCCGATCGACGGCGACGTCCTGCGCACCCTGGACAACCCGCTGCACCCGACCGGCGGCATCACCATCCTCCGCGGCTCGCTCGCCCCCGAAGGCGCCGTCGTGAAGTCCGCGGGCTTCGACACGGCCAACTTCGAGGGCCCGGCGCGCGTGTTCGAGCGCGAGCAGGAGGCGATGACGGCGCTGAACGAGGGCCGGATCGAGGCCGGCGACGTCGTCGTCATCCGCTACGAAGGCCCCAAGGGCGGCCCGGGCATGCGGGAGATGCTCGCCATCACCGCGGCGATCAAGGGTGCCGGGCTCGGCCGCGATGTCCTGCTGCTGACCGACGGGCGGTTCTCCGGCGGCACCACCGGCCTGTGCATCGGCCACGTCGCACCGGAGGCCGTCGACGGCGGCCCGATCGCGTTCGTGCGCACCGGTGACCGGATCGCCGTCGACATCAAGGCGCGCAGCATCGACCTGCTGGTCGACGCGGCCGAGCTGGCCCGGCGCCGGGAAGGCTGGGAGCCGCTGCCGAACAAGTTCCCGGAGGGCGTGCTCGGCAAGTACGTCAAGCTGGTGCGGTCGTCGTCCTACGGTGCCGTCACGAGCTGAGCGAGGGCCCGCTTGTCGACCTTGCCGACGTCGGTGAGCGGCAGCGCGTCGGCGAAGTCCACCCTCGCCGGGACGTAGTGCTCCTGGCCGAAGGCGTCCCACGCGTGCGCCTTCAGGTCGGCTGCCGTGACTTCGCCCGTCGCGACGACGACTGCGTGCAGCCGGTCGCCGTGGCCGAACACGGCGGCGTTCCGCACCGCCGGGTGCGTCTCCAGCGCGTGTTCGACGACGGTCGTGGGGACCTTCGTGCCGTGCTCGCCGACCACGACGACGTCGTCGGCGCGGTCGAGCAGGTAGAGGTAACCCTCGTCGTCGAAGCGGCCGAGGTCGCCGGTGCGCAGCCAGCCCGCGCCGACCTCCGGTCCGCCGAGGTAACCGTCCATCATGGACAGTCCGCGCACCTCGACCTCGCCGTCGCCGGTGATGCGGGCCTCCATGCCGGGCACGATCCGGCCGACCGAGCCGAGCCGGTCCGGGCGGCCGGTCAGCTCGGCGGCCGAGATGCTCGCGATCATCGGCGCCTCGGTGAGGCCGTAGCCCTGCCCGACGACCGGGCCGAAGACCTCGAGGGCCTGGGCGAGCCGGTGCGGCGGCAGCGGTGCGGCGCCGAGGGACAGCGAGCGGACGCTGCTGAGGTCGGTGCTCTTCCTCGCCGGGTGGTCCAGGAGCGCGGCCAGCCGCGGCGGGGTCAGGGAGAGCGCGTCGATGCGGTGTTCCTCAATCGCTTCAAGGACGGCTCCTGCGTCGAATCCGTCGTGGATGACGAGGGTGTCCTGCCGCAGCAGCGTGCCGAGCGCGGTCGCGTTGCCGGTCATGTGCGTCATCGGGGCGACCAGCAGCGTGCGGCCCGGGCCGTCCTCCGACGGCGTGAAGATGTACGCCATACCGTCGTAGATGCCGCTGTGGCGGATCAGCTTCGGGGTGCCGGTGGTGCCGCCGGTGGGGAAGAGGAGGCGGACGGTCTCCGGCGGATTCAGCGGCTCGGGCTCGCCGTCGAGGTCGTCGAGGGTGCGGACGTCGCCCGCGGGCCAGGCCTCCGGACGGTCGGTGACGACGGTGGCGCCGCTCGCCGCGGCGAGCCGGTCTGCTTTCGGCGCCGAGGCCGGGACCATGAGCACGGTCGCGCCGCGGAGGAGCCCCGCCAGCTGGACGAGGACGGTTTCGGGCCGGTTGCGCAGGTCGACGGCGAGGGTTTCGACGTCGCCGAGGCCGCCGTGCAGGCGGCGCAGCCGGTCGCGGGCCTGGTGGTGGGTGGTGACGCCGTCTTGGACGAAGAGCGGCCGGTCACCACCGTCGTCGAGCGCGGCCAGGACCCTCGTCAGGAAGAAGCTCACGCTCGTGGACGGTACTCAGTCCTGGTAGGAAAGCTTTTCCATTTCCTCGTCGAAGTCGAACCAGTCGCTCTCGCTGCCGGCCGGGACGACGTCGTAGGTCCGGTCGAGGAAGGCTGCGATCTCCTTCGCGGGCGCTTCGAGCACCGCGGCGCCGTCCGGGGAGCTCAGCTCCACGACGACCAGCGCGGGGTCGCCGGCGGGGCCGATGCGCACGTCGCCGTCGCCGCAGCGGGCGAGGAGGCCGTCGGACAGGAGATCGCGGCCGAAAAGCCACCGGACCGCGCTCGGGCCGGCGTGCAGCACCACGGCGACCGCGTACGGGTCGAGGGTGTCGTACTCCAGCTCGGCCGGCACCGGTCGTGGCCCGGCACCGAAGGTGCGCAGGGCGAAGTCGATGCGGGCGCTGATCACGCTGTTCGGGTCGGTCATGGGACCGCCTTTGCTACTCGTCGGTTAACTTCGTCTGGTTCCAGGGATAACCCATAGTCAGTTCAACGCCCAGCGTTCCGAATAACTTTCACACTCTGGGGTGATCAAGAAGTGTCCGAGGTCACCGTCCGCGTGGCCGAACGGGCAACTCCCTCACGCACGGTCATTGCCGGTGACTGAACCCTGCCGCACCTGAAATTCGGAGCCGCACGCGCGCCGGATGGGTCCCGGCGCCGGATTTGCGCCGTCCGGGTGGGAAAGGCCACCGCACACCAGTCCGCTTCGCCGTCCGGTCGCGAACCCCCGGCAAGTCAGGGGTGACGTGGAGGTCAGCGAATGGGTGAGCGTGGGCGGCTACGGCTGCAGCCGGACGGGGCGCCGGCGCCCCCGCCGAGCGCGGAAGAACTGCTCGCGCGGGTGGCGGCGGGCGACGAACCGGCGTTCGCGGCGCTGTACGACGTCGTCGCCGGTCCGGTGCTCGGCCTCGCGACGCGGGTGCTGCGCAACCACGCGCAGGCCGAGGAGGTGACGCAGGAGGTGCTGGTGGAGGTGTGGCGCAAGGCCACGCGGTACGAACCGGAGCGCGGCGGCGCGCTGTCGTGGGTGCTGACCATCGCCCACCGCCGGGCCGTGGACCGCGTGCGCTCGCACCAGGCCGGTGTCGACCGCGAGGAGCGGGCCGGCCTGATGGACGTGCGGCGGCCGTTCGACGAGGTCACCGAGTCCACTTTGGCCGGTCTGGAGCAGCAGCGGGTGCGGCAGTGCCTGGCCGCGCTGACCGGCCTGCAGCGCGAGTCGATCGTGCTGGCCTACTACAACGGCTACACCTACCCCGAGGTCGCCGAGGTGCTGAAGGTCGCGCCGGGCACGGTCAAGACCCGCATCCGCGACGGCCTGATCCGGCTGCGCGACTGCCTGGGGGTGGACCGGTGACCGCCGAACTGCACATGCTGACCGGGGCATACGCCCTGGACGCGGTGTCCGATGTGGACCGCGCCGAATTCGAACGGCACCTCGGCGAATGCGACGCCTGCCGCCAGGAGGTCGCCGAGCTGCGGGCGACCGGCGCGCGGCTGGGCCTGGCCGCCGAGGTGGACCCGCCGCCGCAGCTGAAGCTGCTGGTGCTCGCCGACGTGGCCCGCACCCGCCAGCTGCCGCCGAAGCTGCCGGTCGTGCGGCGGCTGAGCCGGGCCAAGACCTGGCAGCTGCGCGTGTCGCTCTTCGGCGCGGCCGCCGCGGCACTGGTCGCGGTCCTGTTCGGCGTCACCAGGACACCCGCGCCCGTCGACTCGGTGCTGAGCGCGCCGGACGCGTCCGCGATCCAGGCGGTCGGCGAAGGGCACGCCACGCTCGTCGTCTCACGCAGCCGCCACCAGGCCGTGCTGCTCGCCTCGGACCTGCCCGCGCTCGACGCCGGGCACGTCTACCAGGTGTGGCTGATCGGCACCGGCGGTGCGCGCTCGGCCGGGCTGATGTCGACCGAGAAGTCGCAGCGGATGCTCGTGGCCGATCTGCCGCCCGACGTCGACCGGATCGGGATCACCGTCGAGCCCGCGGGTGGCTCGGCCGGCCCGACCACCCCCGCCGTCACCAGGATTTCCCTTGCGTAGCCGCGGGTGGGCCGCCCTGGCCGGGGTCTTGGCGCTCGCCGCCGCGCTGGCGGCGGGGCACCTCGTGGCCGGGTTCGTCGGCGTCAACGCGTCGCCCTACCTGGCGGTCGGCAACGGCGCCATCGACCTGACGCCGGTGTGGCTGAAGGACTTCGCCGTCCGCACCTTCGGCACCTACGACAAGCTCGTGCTGCTGTCCGGGATGGCCGTGGTGCTGGTGCTCGTCGCGGCGGTCGCGGGTTTGCTGTCGCGCCGCACGCCGGTGCCGGGGCTGGTGGTGATCACCGGGTTCGGGCTGGTCGGCCTGGTTGCGGTGTACGCGCGGCCCGACCTCGACGGGGTCGCCCTGCTCGCCCCGCTGGCGAGCCTGGTCGCCGGGGTGGCCACGTTCGCGTTCCTGCACCGGCTCGACCTCGCTCCGGATCGTTCGCGCCGGACGGTGCTGCTGGCGGGCGCCGGTGTCCTCGCCGGGGCCGGGGTCGCGGGCCTCGGCGGGCAGCTGCTCGCCGGCCGCCGGGACGCGGCGGCGTCGCGCGAAGCGGTCGGGCGGCTCGTCCCGGCCCGGACCGCGCCGATGATCCCGGCCGACGCCGACTTCGCGAAGCTGGGGACGCCGACGTTCCTGACCCGCAACGACCGCTTCTACCGCGTGGACACCGCGCTGACCGTGCCGCAGGTGCGGGCCGAGGACTGGAGCCTGCGGCTGCACGGCCTGGTCGGCCGCGAAATCCGGTACCGCTACGGCGACATCCGGAACCGGCCGCTGGTGGAACGCACGATCACGATGACCTGCGTGTCCAACGAGGTCGGCGGCACCTACGTGTCCACCGCGAACTTCGTCGGCGTCGACCTGGCCGACCTGCTCGAAGAGGCCGGGGTGCGGCCCGGCGCCGAGCAGCTCTTCTCGTCCAGTGTGGACGGCTGGACGTCGGGCAGCCCGGTCGCCGCGGCGCTGGACCGGTCGCGCGGGGCGATGCTCGCGATCGGCATGAACGGCGAGCCGCTGCCGATCGAGCACGGTTTCCCGGCCCGGCTGGTCATTCCCGGCCTGTACGGGTACGTGTCGGCCACGAAATGGGTGACCGACCTCGAAGTCACGACCTGGGACGCCCGGCAGGCGTATTGGCTGAAACGTGGGTGGAGCCGCGAGGCGCCGATCAAGACACAATCGCGCATCGATACGCCGAAGGGGTTTGAAACCGTTTCTTCCGGGAAGGTGCGGGTCGCCGGGATCGCCTGGGCGCAGCACACCGGGATCGCGAAGGTCGAGCTGCGCATGGACAACGGTCCGTGGCGGGAAGCCATGCTGTCCCACGAAGTCAACGCCGAAACCTGGCGCATGTGGTGGCTCGGGTTCGATGTCGCACCCGGCGGCCACCAGGTCGCCTGCCGGGCGACCGACAAAAGCGGGTACACGCAGACCGAAATGCGCGCCGGAACCGTGCCCGACGGCGCGACCGGGTGGCACAGCATCGCGTTCACCGCGCGGTGACCCGCATCACTCGAATGGAGCCAATCTGTTTTGGGGATGGCTCCGAATACCGATCAAGAAGAAGTTCTTCAGCCGCATATGGGAGTGATTTTCGTGACCAAGCTTCGTGTCGCCGGAATCGGCGTCGCCGCTGTCGCCGCCCTTTCGCTGACCGCGTGCAGCGGTAGCGACACCGCTTCGTCGGGCAGTTCCAGCAGCTCGATGCCGTCGTCGTCGGTGCCGGCGCCCACGTCGAGCATGGCGTCCGGGGCCGGCAACGGCGTGACCACCAACGCCGACGTGTTCGGCCCGGCCTGTTCGCAGCTGCCGCAGGGGTCCGCGCCCGGTTCGCTGGACTCGATGGGCCCGCAGCCGGTCGCCTCGGCGGCGTCGACCAACCCGCTGCTGACCAAGCTGGTGGCGGCGGTCAAGGCCACCAACCTGGTCGACACGCTGAACAGCCAGGAGGCCATCACGGTCTTCGCGCCGGCCGACCCGGCGTTCGCCGCGCTGGGCGACGCCAAGTTCAACGAGCTCGCCGGCAAGCCCGCCGAGCTGGCGCCGATCCTGCAGTACCACGTGGTCGGCAAGCGTTACGACGCCAAGGGTCTCGCCGCCGCGGGCTCGGTGGACACGCTCAACACCGCCGGCGGCCCGGTGAAGATCGAGGGCTCGGGCGAGAACATGACGATCAACGGCGCGAAGATCCTGTGCGGCAACATCCCCACGAAGAACGCGACGGTCTTCGTGATCGACAAGGTGCTGACGCCGGGCACCAACCAGTGATCTAGCGCCCGAGCAGGGGGCCGAGGCGTTCCGCGATGTCGGTGAGGATCTGCACGTAGTCTTCGTGTTCGAAGGTGAACGGCAGGGCGAAAGCCACCTCGTCGATCTCGCGGAACGCCTCGTGCGCGTGCAGCCGCTCGGCGATTTCCGCGGACGTGCCGACGAAGTCGGGGGAGAAGAGCATCCGCGCGGGGCCCTGCGGTTCCTTGGTGCGGGGCAGCCGTTTTTCGGCGTAGGCCAGGTATTTGGCCCGCTGTTCCGGCGTCGCGTTGTCGGTGGGGATCACGACCAGGCCCTGCGAGATGCGGCCGGCGGGGTGCTGCTCGCGGAACGTCCGGATGTGCGAGAGCTGGATTCCGGCGAAGTCCGTGCTCTCGCCTTCGGCCTTGACCACGCTGCTGGTCAGGAAGTTCATCCGGTGCTTGCCCGCCCATTCCGCCGAGCGCAGGCTCGCCCCGCCGTACCAGAGGCGGTCGCCGAGGCCGGGCGACTGCGGCTGGACGCGGTCCGAGAACACCTCGAAGCCCGCGGTGCCGCTGAAGCCCGTCGCCGGCTCGCCGCGCACGAAGCCGAGCAGCCGTTCCACGCGGCCGTAGGAGAAGTCCTCGACGTCCGCGGTGTCCGGGTAGAGGGCGTGCTTGACCTCGTCCCAGCGCATCGGCGGCCCGACGCTGATCCCCGGGTTGAGCCGCCCGCCGGAGAGCAGGTCGACGGTGGCGAGGTCCTCGGCGAGCCGCAGCGGGTTCTCCCAGCCGAGCGGGATCACGGCGGTGCCGAGCTCGATCCGGCTGGTCCGCTGCGACGCGGCGGCCAGCACGGCGACCGGCGAGGAGATGCCGTACTGGAGGTGCCGGTGGCGCACCCAGGCGCTGTCGAACCCGAGCTGTTCGCCCAGTTCGATGATCTCCAGGGTGGACTCGTGGCCCCGGCGCGGGTCGGCGGCGTCGAACAGGCCGATGGTCAGGAAGCCGAGCTTCCGCAGAGGACGTGACACGGTTCGATTCTGCCCCGGTGAGCGGGGGTGTCCCAATCGGTGGACTACCGCAGCCGGTCGAGCCCGTCGAGGATGACGTCGAGGCCGAATTCGAACTCCGCCTGGTCGTCGCACCAGCCCAGGGTCGAGTCCGGGTCGTCGTGCGCGATCTCGCTGAGCATCCCGGTCAGGTTCGGCAGCTGCCAGGTCACGTCCACCGGCAGGTCCGCCGACTCGCCGGCGCTCGGGTCGAACAGTTCCTGGCTGAAGCCGAGCGCGCGGCTGCCGAGGGCGTGCAGCGCGTGGTGCACCAGGTCGTAGGAGAATCCGCCGGCGCGCATCAGCCCGACCAGCGCGTCGTAGTAGCGCAGGACCTCGGTGCTGGTCGACGACCGCGTCTCGAACAGCTCCGGCGCCCAGCGGTGCCGGAGGAACACCTGCCGCGCGGTCAGGATCCGCTGCCGGACCGAGGCCTTCCAGTCCGGGGACGGCTCGACGTGGCCGACGGCCTCGTTGATCTCGCGGGCCACGACGTCGACGATGCCGTCGAGCACGTCTTCCTTCTTGGCGACGTGGTAGTAGAGCGACATCGCCTCGGCGCCGAGCTCCTCGGCGAGCCGGCGCATGGTCAGGGCCCGCAGCCCGTGCGCGTCGGCGAGGTCGACCGCAGCGCGCAGGACGCGCTCGCGGCTGAGGGGCATCCGCGCGTCGGTCGTCACCCACAAGATCGTACAAGGTAAGACGCGGTTGACGTTCTTACGTTGTACGGCGTAACTTACAGCGTACGACTTACGACGTAAGAATTCTGGGAGGCGGCATGGAGGCCCTGGTCCAGCACGTGTACGGCGCAGCTTCGAGCCTGGTCCTCGAGGACGTGCCCGACCCCGTGCCCGGCGAAGGAGAGGTGCTGGTCCGGGTCCGGGCGAGTTCGGTCAACCCGTACGACTGGCACTTCCTGAGAGGAGAGCCGTACGTGGCACGCGTGATGACCGGCGGCTTCGGCCTCCGGCGGCCACCGGTGGGCGTCCTCGGGTGCGACCTGGCGGGCCGGGTGGAGACGCCCGGTGCCCGCTTCGGCCCGGGCGACGACGTCTACGCGTTGTTACCCCGGGGCGCCCACGCCGAGTACGTCTGCGTACGCGAGGACCTGCTGGCCCCGATGCCGGTGAATCTGACGTACGAGCAAGCGGCGGCGATCCCGATGGCGGCGGTCACCGCGGTGGTCGCCTTGCGGGGTGTGGAAGCGGGGCAGCGGGTGCTGGTGAACGGCGCTTCCGGCGGGGTCGGCACGTTCGCGGTCCAGCTGGCGAAGGCCCTCGGAGCGCGGGTCGACGCGGTCTGCAGCGCGGCCAACGCCGAGCAGGCCCGTTCGCTCGGCGCGGAGTACGTCTTCGACTACCGGGCAGAGGACTTCACCCGGAGCGGCCGCACCTACGACGTCGTGTTGGACATCGCGGGCAGCCGCTCGGTGTTCGCGTGCCGCAAGGTGCTCGCGCGCAACGGCACATTCATCGCGGTCGGCGGCCCGGCCGGCCGCTGGCTGCAGCCCGCGGGCCACGTCTTCGCAGCATTGGCGTCCGCGTTCTTCGCCCGGCGGCGCGTGGTGCTTGCGGACGCGGTGGCGTGCCGGGACAAGGCTGCCGTCCTGAGGAAGCTGACCGAGTTCGTGGAGTCCGGCGCGGTGACACCGGTCATCGACCGGACGTACCCGTTCGACGACCTGCGCGCCGCGTTCGACTACCAGGAGGCGGGCCACGCCCGGGGGAAGGTGGTCGTCACGGTGGCTTCGTAGCTGTTGCGCCGCCGGTGGGTCAGCGGTTCGGTGCGGGTTGCTGCCTGGCCTGGAGTACCCGCGGTGCCCCCGGGTACCGGCGCAAATGTCGCCACGCACCCGGAGGCCCCGCCGAACCCTAACCGTTATGCGGGCAGTTACCCCGGTAGTCCGAAATGGACAGGCTGGTCGCCGGGAGCGGGCAGAGGAACTGCTCGTAGCGGGTGTCGTCGTCGATGAACCGCTTGAGCCAGGACAGCGTGTACTTCGCGATCGTCGTGTTCGGCGAGTTCGGGGCGAAGTGGCTGGCCCCGCGCAGCTCGAGGTACGCGCGGTCCAAAGTGGACGGGAGGCTGGTGTAGAACGGGATCGAGTGCGAAGCCACCGGTGCGACGGTGTCCGACTGCGCGCCGACGACCAGGGTCGGCACGCGCAGCGTCGACCAGTTCTTGGTCAGGTTCCAGCCGGTCAGCGGCACCGCGGCCTGCAGCGACGGCCGTGACCGCGCCGCCTCCAGTGTGCCGCCGCCGCCCATCGAGTGGCCGACGACGCCGAGCCTGCTGCTGTCGATGCGTGAGCGCACCGAACTCTGCTGGGTCAGGTAGTCGAGCGAGGCCAGCAGCTGCCTGCCGCGGCTGTCGGGCTGGTCGGAGGTGGTCAGGGTGTCGATGGTGAACACCACGAACCCCTGCGAGGCCAGGCGCGGGCCCAGCCAGGCGATGCTCGACTGGGTCGCCGTGAAGCCGGGCGCGATCGAGATCGCCCCGAACGTGCCCGCGGTCGTGGTCGTCGGGTAGTAGATCGTGCCGCCGCCGAAACCGGACACAGCCAGCCGCGACACCGTGACCGTGCTCGTCGCGAAGGAGCCGCGGGTGGCTTCGATGCTGGCGGTCGTCGGGTCGGGACCCCGCTCGTAGGGGTTCGCGGCGGCGGGTGCCGGCGCGGCGACGCCGGTGGTCAGGGCCAGGGCGGCCAGCACGACGCCGGCGGCCTTGGCGCGCCATGGGCGGCGGCGGGAAATTTTCTCACCCGAGCCAGACGACGTCGGCGGGCTGGTGAGTGTGGTCATGGATCGCTCTCTTTCCCCGGGCAGGTGAAAGCGCGCCCGGACACAGACGGGCGGATCGGCAGAAGTGTGGCACGGCAACGGAAATCGTGCCGCGTGCGGGTTGCGGGGTAACCGCTTCCCCGCTGCCTATGAAACACCTCGGCGAAATGTTCCACATCCTCCGGATGGGTGAGTGGTTGACGGACTGGGCGGTCGCTCAGCGAGTGGCGGCCGGCTCCAGTGCGCCGCGCACGAGGGTGTCCACCAGGGTGGTCGCGACCGTCAGGTCCACCGAGCGCGCCGCCAGGACGTCCGAATACAGGAACGACTCGCCGAGCCGGACCACCGCGAACGCCAGGTCCGGCAGCCCGACCAGCGGGGTCAGCCCGGCGGCCTCGGCGTCGGCCCGGAACAGCTCGACGTGGGCGTCGACCAGCCCCGGCTGCACCGCGCCGCGCGGGTCGGTCAGCACGCGCAGGGCGACGTTCGACTCGGCCTCGATCAGCTTGCGCATGCCTTCACTGTCGGCGACTTCGCGGCGGTACTCCTCCATGACCCACAGGCAGCGCAGGCGCCCCGCCGGCGTGCGGACCGCGTCGCCGTGCCCGGCGCGCCAGCCGTCGAGGGCGCGCTGCCAGGTCCGGTCGGACAGCAGCCGCAGGCCGGCGCCCATCAGGTCGTCGCGGTTGCCGACACGCCGGAAGAACGTCGTGCGCGAAATCCCCAGTTCGGCCGCCATCCGGCCGAGGTCGAGGCGGGTGCCGGCCATGAGCAGCCGCGCCGCGTGCTGGACGATGTCCTCGGTCGAGACGGTCACCGGCTCACCCTAGCTTCGGCGGCCGGGCGGCGGCGCCGCGCAGGTGGCCGCCGGTTACCTTGAAGTGCGCGGCGCCCCTTCGGTTAGCTTGGTCCCGTGCGCGTAGACATCTGGTCCGATCTGGTCTGTCCCTGGTGTTATCTCGGCAAACGCCGCTTCGAGCGGGCAGTGGCCGAGCTCGGCGCCGACGTCGAGGTGGTGCACCACTCGTTCCAGCTCGACCCGTCGTTCCCGCGCGGGACTTCGCGGCCGACGCGGGAGGTGCTCGCCGAAAAGTACGGCCGGACACTGGAAGAGGCCGACGCGATGGAAGCGCAGATGGAGGAGCGCGCGGCCGCCGACGGTCTCGAGTACCACCTGGACGGTGTCCACATGGGCAACACCGTCGACGGCCACCGCCTGGTCCACCTCGCGGCCGAGAGCGGGCTGGCCGACGCCGTCGTCGACCGGTTCTACCGCGCGCACTTCACCGAGCGGCGGTCCCTGTTCGACCGCGGGTCGCTGGTGGAGCTGGCGGCCGAAGCCGGGCTGGACCAAGCCGCAGCAGTCGCCGTGCTCGAGTCCGACCGGTACGAAGCCGAGGTGGCGGCGGACGGCGAGCAGGCCAGGGCCCTGGGGGCGACCGGCGTGCCGTTCTTCGTGATCGACCAGCGGTTCGGCGTCGCCGGCGCCCAGTCGCCCGAGGTGTTCGCGCAGGTGCTGCGCCGCGTCAGCGACGGCGCCGCCGCCGGGTGAACCGCGACCGGTCGGTGGCGATCCCGGCCAGGTGCAGGGCGACGCAGAGCAGCCCGGCGGTGGTGAGCGTCCCGGTGGTGATCACCGGGCCCAGCCCGAACCCCGCGAGCTCCATGAGCAGGGCGAGCCCGAAGAGAACGGCGGCGAGAATGGCGAGCATGACGGCCTCTTTCCGCACGGTGCGGCCAAATGGTCCACACCACTGCGACGTTCGCGGGACCGGGGGTTCCGGTCCGGTGGCCGGTAATGCCCCCGCCTCCCGGCGCTGAAACGGGCACCTGCGGCGACTTTTCCGGTGGACCCCGCCCCACCCGGGCGCGCCGGGGTCGCGCGTCGAAAAGGGAGCGACGTGCGCGAGTGGCTGATCATCGGGGCGACGATCACGACACTGGCCACGACCTGCGGCACCAGACCACCGCCGGCGACCCGGGCTCGATCGGCACGGCCCAGAACGAGACAGGCTTACGCGAAGCGGCAAGGCCGCTGGCAGATCCGCGGACACCCCCGCGACTTGCGCTCACCGTTTCTCGGCGGTCCGCGGCATCGCCGCCTCCCGGGATCTCCGCCAGTCCGCGGGGGCGCCCCCCGTCTTCCACTCTACCGGTAGGGACCGACAATTCCGGGTCACGCGGGCGGGGGTGCGGTGCTGGACCGGATCACCAGCTCCGTCGGCAGCAGCACCGGCTCCCCGGCCTCCGTGCCGGTCTCGATCTCGGTCAGGAGGGCCTCCACCGCGTGGCGGCCCACCGCCTCGAACGACTGGCGGATCGTCGTCAACGGCGGCCAGAAGTGGGCTGACTCCTCCATGTCGTCGAACCCCACCACGCTCACCGAAGCCGGTACCGCGCGGCCGGACTCGTGCAACGCGCGCAGCACGCCCAACGCCATCTGGTCGTTCGCCGCGAACACCGCCGTCACCGCCGGGTCCGCCGCCAGCTGGAGTCCCGCCCGGTAGCCCGACTCCGGGGACCAGTCGCCGACCAGGACCGGGGGGACCACCCGGCCGGCACGCTCCAGCGTGGCCTGCCACGACTTCCGGCGGCGCTCGGCCGAATAGGACTGCGGTGGGCCCGCGATGTGCCAGACCGTCGCGTGCCCCAAAGACAGCAGGTGGCTCGTCGCCCGGGCCGCTCCGTCCGCCTGGTCGTTGTCGACCACCGGGTAGTCGTAACGGGCGCTCGAATCGATCACCACCACCGGGAGGCCGTGTGGCAGTTCGATCTCGCTTTGGTCAAGCTGGTGTTGCTCGATGAGGATGATGACGCCGTCGACCGCCTGCTCGTTCAACGTGCTGAACGCGCCCGTCACCTCGCCCTGCGTCGGGCGCGTCACCGGCATCAGGATGATCGAAAACCCCTCCGTCACGACCGCCGCCGCGATGGCGTCTAGGGTGCGGCTGTTGCCGAATGTCGGGAGGGCGGAAATGATCACGCCGATGCTGCGGAACTGGCCGTTGCGCAGGGCGCGGGCCGCGCTGTTCGGGCGGTAGCCGACCCGGCGCATCGCGGCGAGGACCCGCTCGCGCGTCGCCTCGTCCACATTGGTCTTGCCGTTGGCGACCCGGGAGACCGTCTGGCCCGACACGCCCGCCTCGCGGGCCACATCCGCCATCGACGGGCCCCGGCGCCGGGCAGGGCCGGATGCGGATGACGTCGCTGTCTGGGGCGGCACGGTCACTCCTTAGCTTTCGGGGGTCCGGGTGGCGAAGCCCCCGGCCCGGGGCGAAGCCCCGGCTGACACAGTGTCCTGGACATGTTTACGTCAACACGTTACTCTGCGGCCGTCCATGTTGACGTAAACATCACGCCGGGTCCAGCGCCCGGCCGCATCACCACTCGGAGAGACGATGACGTCCACAGCGGCTCCGCCCGCCCCGGTGCCGGCGCGCCGGGCGCCCGCGGCCCGCCGGCCGCGGCGGAAATGGCGGGGCTGGCTCTTCGTCGCCCCCTTCATGCTGGTGTTCGCGCTGGTCTTCCTCGCGCCGGTCGTCTACGCCTTCGTGCTCAGCCTCTTCCGCGACCAGGCCTTCTTCGGCGGCACGGTCTTCGTCGGCGCCGACAACTACGTGCAGGTGTTCGGCGACCCGAAGTTCTGGGACGCCTTCCGGCGGGTGCTGGTGTTCCTCGCCGTGCAGGTGCCGATCATGCTGGTGCTCGCGTTGATCGCCGCCCTCGCGATCGACAGCGCCCGGCTGCACGCCGCCGGGTTCTTCCGGATCGTGATCTTCCTGCCGTACGCGGTCCCCGCCGTCGTCGCCGCGCTGATGTGGGGCTTCATCTACGGTGACCACTTCGGACTCGCCGCGGACCTGAACCACCTGCTGGGCACCGATTCGGTGAAGCCGCTGTCGCAGAACTGGCTGCTCACCTCGATCGGGAACATCGTCACGTGGGAGTTCGTGGGCTACAACATGCTCATCTTCTACTCCGCGCTGAAGGTGATCCCGAAGGAACTGTTCGAGGCGGCTGCGATCGACGGCGCCGGCGCGTTCCGCACCGTCGTTTCCGTCAAGCTCCCCGCCATCCGCGGCGCGATCGTGGTCGCGACGATCTTCTCGATCATCGGCAGCTTCCAGCTGTTCAACGAGCCGAACATCATGCGCAACCTGGTGCCGAACATGATCGTCACCAACTACACGCCGAACATGTACGCCTACAACCTTTCCTTCAACGGGCAGCAGTACAACTACTCCGCTGCCGTCGCGATCGTGATGGGCGTGATCACCGCGGTCATCGCCTACGTCGTGCAGCTGCGCGGCTCCCGGAAGGAGATGTGACGTGGCTGTTCTGTCGAAGACACAGTTCTCGGTGACGAAGCCCCGGAAGTCGCGTGTCCTCACCGGTTTCATGGCGCTCTACCTGCTCTACACGCTGGTGCCGCTGGTCTGGCTGATCATCAACGCCACCAAGACCCAGCCCGCGCTGTTCTCGACGTCGGGCCTGTCCTTCGGCGACTCGTTCGCGCTGTTCGACAACATCGGCCGGACGTTCACCTACAACGACGGCATCTTCTTCCGCTGGCTGGGGAACACGCTGCTGTACGTCGTGGTCGGGGCCGGTGGTGCGACGATCCTCGCCACGGCCGCCGGCTACGGGCTGGCCAAGTACCGCTTCCCCGGCCGCCGCGCGGTGTTCGCCGTCGTCCTCGGGGCGGTGGCCGTGCCGCCGACCGCGCTGGCCGTGCCGACGTTCCTGATGTTCAGCAAGCTCGGGCTGACGAACACGCCGCTGGCGGTCATCATCCCGTCCCTGATCAGCCCGTTCGGCCTGTACCTGATCTGGGTCTACGCCGCCGACGCCATCCCCGACGAGCTCCTGGAAGCAGCGCGGATCGACGGCGCGGGCGAGATCCGGATCTTCCTCACCGTGACGCTGCGCCAGCTCGTCCCCGGAATCATCACGGTCACGCTGTTCACGATGGTGCAGACGTGGAACAACTACTTCCTGCCGCTGATCATGCTCAGCGAGCCGAAGTGGTACCCGCTGACCGTCGGGCTGAACCAGTGGAGCGCCCAGGCCAACGGCGCCGGCGCCCAGCCGATCTTCAACCTGGTCCTCACCGGGTCGCTGCTCACCATCATTCCCCTCGTCGTCGCTTTCCTGCTCATGCAACGGTTCTGGCAGTCCGGGCTGAGCGCCGGAAGCGTTAAGCAGTAACACCCGCCGTCACACCGCCGTGAAGGGACACCCGATGTCAAGAATCCGCACCCGCGTGAAGGCGGCCGCCGCCATCGCGCTGGCCGCCGCCCTGGCGGTCGGCTGCTCGTCCGGGGGCACGCCCTCCGCCCCCGCCGCCGCCACCGGCAGCCAGGACGCCGTCGACGCCGCGCTCAAGGCCGGCGGCGAGATCACCTACTGGAGCTGGACGCCGTCGGCCAAGGACCAGGTGGCCGCGTTCCAGAAGGAATACCCGAACGTCAAGGTCAACTACGTCAACGCGGGCACCAACAAGGACGAGTACACCAAGCTGCAGAACGCGATCAAGGCCGGCTCGGGTGCCCCCGACGTCGCCCAGATCGAGTACTACGCCCTCCCGCAGTTCGCGCTCACCGACTCGCTGGCCGACCTCAACCAGTACGGTTTCGGCTCGTTCGAAAAGGACTACAGCGCCTCGACGTGGGCGCAGGTCAAGAACGGCAACGGGCTCTACGGCCTGCCGCAGGACTCCGGCCCGATGGCGCTGTTCTACAACAAGGAGGTCTTCGACAAGTACAGCATCGCTGTGCCGAAGACCTGGGCCGAGTACGTCGACGCGGCCAAGAAGCTGCACACTGCCGACCCGACGAAGTACATCACCGCCGACACCGGTGACGCGGGCTTCACCCTCAGCATGATCTGGCAGGCGGGCGGGCACCCGTTCACCGTCGACGGCCGGAACGTGAAGATCAACTTCGGCGACGAGGGCACCAAGAAGTGGACGTCGGTCTGGAACCAGCTGGTCCAGGGCAAGCTGCTCTCGCCGATCGCGGGCTGGTCCGACGACTGGTTCCGCGCCCTCGGTGACGGCACCATCGCGACCCTGCCCACCGGCGCCTGGATGCCCGGCAACTTCATCTCCTCCGTGGCCGCGGGCAGCGGGAAGTGGGCGGTCGCGCCGATGCCGACCTACGACGGGCAGAAGGCGGTCACCGCGGAGAACGGCGGCAGCACCCAGTCCGTGGTCAAGCAGAGCAAGAACCCGGCGCTGGCCGCGGGCTTCGTCCGCTGGCTCAACCACGGCGGCGGCGTCCAGCCGTTCATCAAGAGCGGCGGCTTCCCGTCCACCACGGCCGACCTGACCTCGCCCGCGTTCGTCGACGAGACCATGCCGTACTTCGGCGGCCAGAAGGTCAACCAGGTGCTGACCCAGGCGTCGAAGGACGTCGCGCCGGGCTGGACCTACCTGCCGTACCAGACCTACGCCAACAGCATCTACAGCGACACCGTCGGCAAGGCCTACCTGGCGGGCACGCCGCTCGACGCCGGCCTGGCGGCCTGGCAGCAGGCGCTCGTCGACTACGGCAACCAGCAGGGCTTCACGGTCAGCGCGGGATGACCGTCGACATCGAAGGCGACGCGGGCCAGGTCATCGGCCCGGTCCCGCGTCGCCTCTTCGGCTCCTTCGTCGAGCACATGGGCCGGTCCGTCTACACCGGACTGTACGAGCCCGGTCACTCCACAGCCGACGATCGCGGCTTCCGCGGCGACGTGCTGGAGCTGGTCCGCGAGCTCGGCCCGACCGTCATCCGCTACCCCGGCGGCAACTTCGTCTCCGGCTACCGCTGGGAAGACGGCGTCGGGCCGGCCGAAACCCGGCCGGTCCGGCTGGACCCTGCGTGGCACAGCGTCGAATCCAACCGCTTCGGCCTGCACGAATTCGTCGCGTGGGCCGAAGCCGCGGGTGCCGAGGTGATGTACGCGGTCAACCTCGGCACCCGCGGCATCCAGGAGGCCGCCGACGTCCTGGAGTACTGCAACCACGCCGGCGGCACGGAACTGAGCGAGCGGCGGCGTGCCAACGGCGCCGACCGCCCGTTCGGCTTCAAGCTGTGGTGCCTGGGCAACGAGATGGACGGCCCGTGGCAGATCGGCCACAAGACGGCCGAGGAGTACGGCCGCCTGGCCGCGGAAACCGCCCGGCTGATGCGGATGATCGACCCGGACGTCGAGCTGGTCGTCGCCGGCAGCTCGCACGCCGACATGCCGACGTTCGGCTCGTGGGAGCGCACGGTGCTGCGGCACACCGCCGAGCTCGTCGACCACATCTCGCTGCACGCCTACTACCAGGAGCTGCACGGCGACACCGACAGCTACCTGGCCAGCGCGGCCGCCCTGGACCGCTACATCGCCACCACGGCCGGGGTCATCGACGAGACCCTCGCCGAGCTGGGCCTGGACAAGAAGATCGGGATCAGCGTCGACGAGTGGAACGTCTGGGACCTGCGCCGCTGGAACGAGGTCGACCAGGCGAAGCTGGCCGAGGGCGGCTGGCGGCAGCACCCGCGGATCATCGAGGACACCTACACCGTCACCGACGCGGTCGTCGTCGGGTCGCTGCTGGGTTCCCTGCTGCGCAACGTCGACCGCGTCACCATGGCGAACCAGGCGCAGCTGGTGAACGTCATCGCGCCGATCCGCTCCGAGCCCGGCGGCCCGGCGTGGCGGCAGACGACGTTCCACCCGTTCCAGCGGGTCGCCGCGCTGGCCGGCGGGGCGAGCCTGCGGCTGGGCGTCGAAGGGGACCGGCTCCGCACCGCGCAGCACGGGGAGGTCGGTCTCGTCGACGTCGCGGCGACGGTCGAGGAGTCCGGGCGGGGCGCGGTGTTCCTCACCAACCGCGCGACGGCGTCGCCGACCGAAGTCCGGATCCGCCTGCGCGGCGCCCGGTTCGGCGTGTACGCCGCCGAAACCCTGACCACACCGGACGGCGAGACCCGCCACGCCGTGAACACCGCCGACGCACAACCGGTCCGGCCGGTGCCGCTACCCGGCGCCGCCGCGACGTCCGATCCCGGGGGGACCACCATCACCGTGACACTGCCACCCTTGTCCTGGACCGTGCTCCAGCTGACCCCGCAGGCGGGCCCGCATGCCTGAGTTCGCCATCGGGGAGCACGACTTCCTGCTCGACGGCCGCCCGTTCCGCATCCTGTCCGGGGCCCTGCACTACTTCCGCGTCCACCCGGACCTGTGGGCCGACCGGATCGACAAGGCCCGGCGGATGGGCCTCAACACCATCGAGACGTACGTGGCGTGGAACGCGCACGCCCCCGAGCCGGGCACGTTCGACCTGTCCGGCGGCCTCGACCTGGACCGCTTCCTGCGGCTGGTCGCCGACGCCGGGATGTACGCGATCGTGCGGCCCGGCCCGTACATCTGCGCCGAGTGGGACAACGGCGGGCTGCCGGCGTGGCTGTTCCGCGACCCCACGGTCGGGGTGCGCCGGTACGAGCCGAAGTACCTGGACGCCGTCCGCGAGTACCTGACGAAGGTGTACGAGGTCGTCGTCCCGCACCAGGTCGACCGCGGCGGGCCGGTGCTGCTGGTCCAGGTGGAGAACGAGTACGGCGCCTTCGGCGACGACAAGCGCTACCTGAAAGCGCTCGCCGAGCACACCCGCGAATCCGGGGTCACCGTGCCACTGACCACAGTGGACCAGCCGACGCCGGAGATGCTGGCGGCGGGCAGCCTGGACGGGCTGCACCGGACGGCGTCGTTCGGGTCCGGTGCCGAGGCGCGGCTGGCCATCCTGCGGGAGCACCAGCCGACCGGGCCGCTGATGTGCAGCGAGTTCTGGAACGGCTGGTTCGACCACTGGGGCGCCCACCACCACACGACGCCGGCCGCGGACTCGGCGGCGGAGCTCGACGCGCTGCTCGCCGCGGGCGCGTCGGTCAACCTCTACATGTTCCACGGCGGCACCAACTTCGGCCTCACCAACGGCGCCAACGACAAGGGCGTCTACCAGCCGCTGATCACGTCCTACGACTACGACGCGCCGCTCGACGAAGCCGGGGACCCGACGCCGAAGTACCACGCCTTCCGGGACGTGATCGCCCGCTACCACAAGGTGCCCGACACCGTCCCGCCGCCGGCCCGGCCCGCGCCGACACTGTCCGCGACGCTGCGCGACCCCGTCCGGCTGCTCGACGCCCCGGACCGCTGGGGCACCTGGGAGTTCCACGAGGAACTGCCCGCGTTCGACGACCTCACGCCGATGCCGCAGCTCGCGCTGCTGCGCACGAGGATCGAGGGTGACCGGCCGGGGGTGCTGGCGTTCGGCGAAGTCCGCGACCGCGCCACCGTGTTCTTCGACGGCGCCCTGGTGGGCACGCTCAGCCGGGACCACCACGAGCGGGCGCTCCCGCTGCCGCGCGCGGCCGGCGAGCTGCTGGTGCTGGTCGAGGACCAGGGCCGCGTCGACTACGGCCCGCGCATCGGCGAGGCGAAGGGCATCATCGGCGGGGCGGCCCTGCACGGCGAGCCGCTGACCGGCTGGGACGTGCTGCCGTTCGACCTTGCCACGCTGCCTTCGCTGCGGCCGTCGGCGCCGGAGCCCGTGGCGGGCGCGGTGGCCGGGCCGGTGCTGCTGCGCGCCGACATCGATGTCGACGAGCCCGCCGACCTCTTCCTCGACACCGGGGAGTGGGGCAAGGGCGTCGTCTGGCTCAACGGGTTCGCGCTCGGCCGGTACTGGCGGCGCGGGCCGCAACGGACGCTTTACGTGCCGCGCCCGGTGGTCCGGGCCGGTGCCAACGAACTGGTCGTGCTCGAACTCGGCACGATGCTCGACCCCGTGGCCCGGTTCGTGCCGCGGCCGCTGCTGGGCCACACCGAGGCCTGAGAGAAGTCCCCACCGAAGCGAAGGGCAGTTCGACGATGAACTTGCGGCGTTTGCTCACCGTCCTTTGTGTACCCCTGATAGGCGGCGCGGTCGTGGCCGCCCCGGCGGAAGCGGCCACCGCCGTCACCGTGAAGCCGGACCCGACGTACCGGCAGCAGCCCTTCGACGGCTGGGGCGCCAGCCTGGCGTGGATGGCCGAGGCGACCGGCGGCTACCCCGACGCCGTCCGGAACAAGCTGGCGGACCTGGTCTTCGGCCCGGACGGGCTGAACCTGAACATCGCCCGGTTCAACGTCGGCGGCGGCAACGCCCCGGACGTCCCGGCGTACCTGCGCGCGGGGGCCGCGGTGCCGGGCTGGTGGAAGGCACCGGCCGGCACCACCCGCGCCGACAAGGACTGGTGGACGCCCGGCAACCCGGCCGAGTTCGACCCGAAGGCCGACCCGAACCAGCGGTGGTGGGTCGACAGGATCAAGAACCGGGTCACGAAGTGGGAGGCGTTCAGCAACTCGCCGCCGTACTTCCAGACCGTGTCCGGGTACGTCTCGGGCGGCTTCAACGCCACCGACGAGCAGCTGCGCGCCGACAAGATCGGCGACTTCACCGCGTACCTGACGCAGGTCGTGCGGACGCTCGAAAAGGCGCACGGTATCAAGTTCGCGTCGGTGAACCCGATGAACGAGCCGAACACGAACTACTGGAAGACCACGCTCGGCGCCGACGGCAATCCGACGGGCGGCCGTCAGGAAGGCGCGCACCTCGGGCCGTCGGTCCAGTCGCAGCTGATCCCGGCGATGGCCTCGGCGCTGAAGGCGGCCGGCTCGCGGGCGATCGTCTCCGCGCCCGACGAGACCAACCCGGACATCTTCGCCGCGGACTGGAGCGGCTGGTCGGCCGACGCCCGCGCCGCGGCGGGCCGGCTCAACGTGCACACCTACGGCACCGGCAACCGGCCGGTCCCGCGCGACCTGGCCAAGGGCGCGGGCAAGCCGCTGTGGATGAGCGAGGTCGGCGGCAGCTGGCTGGACCGCCAGGACTTCACCGACATGGACCCCGGCCTCGGCATGGCCAAGCAGATCACCGACGACCTGCGGCTGCTCGAACCGAGCGCGTGGGTCAGCTGGCAGCCGATCGAGGACTACAACAACATGAAGCCGGGCGGCGAGTCCGCGGCCGGGATGAACTGGGGCGAGATCCAGGTCCCGTTCGACTGCCCGAAGAACGCCACCCTGGCCACCTGCCAGGTCCGGACGAACACGAAGTTCAACACGATGCGGAACTTCACCCACTACATCCGGCCGGGTGACCGGCTGATCGGGGTGGACGACACCGCGTCGACGGTCGCGATGCGCGGCGAAGACCTGGCGACGGTCGTGCACACCAACCCGGGCACCGACGCCCAGGACGTCACGCTGGACCTGTCCGGGTTCCGGAACGTCCGGCCGGGTGCTTCGGTGACGCCGGTCGTCACCGACGTCACCGGGGCGCTGAAGCGGGGCAAGCCGGTGAAGGTGACGTCTTCGCACGCCACGCTGCGGGTGCCGGCGCGGTCGGTGACCAGCTTCCTCGTCGACGGCGTCTCCGCGACGGCGGCCGGCACGGGCCTCGGCTCGGGCAAGCCGGTCACCTTCACCGGCGTGCAGAGCGGCAAGTCGCTGTCGGCCGAGAACGGCTCGCTGGTCCAGCGCACGACGGACGCCTCGGCGCCGGCGCAGCGCTGGACGCTCACCGACCGCACGGGCCGCTACGGCAACCGCGACCGGTTCACCATCACCAACGCGGGCACGGGCCAGGTGCTCGGCACCGCCGGCGGCGCGGTGACGCTGGCTGCGGCGGGCACGTGCGACCCCGCAGCCGAGTGGACGCTGTCCACCACCGGCGACGGCACCTGGACGTTCGTCAACGCGGCGAGCGGCCAGCTGCTCGACGTCACGAGCGAGTCCCGTGACGACGGCGCCCGGATCGGCCTGTACCAGCCGACCAACGGGCCCAACCAGCGCTGGCAGGCCATCGCCGGCTGACCGGGGAACCACCGAAGGCCACCACCAGCCCGCTGGTGGTGGCCTTCGGTGTCGTCACGCGGGTTTGAGCGGGTCGTGGCCGAGCGACATCAGGCGGTGTCGCCAGTGGGCTTCGCCCGCGGTGGGTTCCAGGTCGTCGCGGCGCTCGGAGTGCACCCGGTCGACCACTTTCCGCATCACGTCCGCGTCGCGGCCGTCCACGTCGGACCGCCGCTTGCGCAGGATGGTCAGGACCTGGTGGCCCGTCGGCGGGCCCGCCTCGTCGGGGAGCGGTTCGGCCTCCGGGCCCGCGTCGCGCGTGCGCAGCCAATCCTCCAGCTCGCGCGAGGTCATGTTCACCACCCGGTGGAACTCCGTCCACAGCTCGTCGTCAACAGCCGGATTGTCCATGTTCGGCGGCTACCCGGCGCGGCCGACGTCAAACCGTGGCTGGTGGCCGGTAGAATTCCCGCGGACCCGTTGAAACGCCAGCGGTGGTCTCTGTTGACGCTGCTGGCGAGCTCATCCCGTGCTCGCCGCTTGACGCATGGGAGGGGTGGGCGTTGCCGACCACTGGCGACGGCATGGCAGAGCGGGTCGACGAGCTGAACGCCGTCCTGGCCGATCTCGTCGGGGTGCTCGAATCGATGTCCGACACACCGGGGCTGCTCGACGCGGTCTGCGGCGAGGCGGTCCGGGTGGTCCCGGACGCCGACCTCGCCAGCATCATGGTGGTCCGCGACGGCGTGACGCAGACGGCGGCCTTCACCGACGAGCGCGCCCAGCGCATCGACGACGTCCAGTACGCGGCGGGCGACGGTCCGGGCCTGCTCGCGGCGCTGACGGGCGAGGTCGTCCGGGTGGCGGTCGCCGAGACGGGCGACCAGTGGCCCGAATTCGTGGCCGCGGCGAAGGAACTCGGCGTGGGCAGCTACCTGGCGGTGCCGCTGCGGGTGGACGACACCCTGGTCGGCGCGATCACGTTGTTCGCGTTCGAGAGCCATGGTTACCACGAGTTCGACACGAAGGTGCTGCGCCTGTTCACGCTGTGCGTGGAGACGGTGCTGCGGCTGACGCGCCGCTACCGCGAGGCCCGCCGGCTGGCGGACGAGCTGCACAACGCGATGGAGACCCGGGCGGTGATCGAGCAGGCCAAGGGCATGCTGATGCTGATCCACCGGGTCACCGAGGATGCGGCGATGCAGCGTCTGATCGTGGAGTCCCAGCACACGAACATCAAGCTGCGAGACGTGGCGGCCCGCTTCACCAAGCGGATGAGCTCGGCCGACGGAGGTCAGGCCCGGTCCTGAGCAGCGTCCCCGGGCCGCCCTGCGCCGGCGTGTGTGCAGGGGCGGCCCCGGGGACGAGCACGGCTCCACCACGGTCAGTGACGATTCTGCAGGCTTTCCTCGATGACGTGCGGTGTTTCCGAAGGCGGGAGGGCGGCGGCCTCGAGGCGGGCGAAGATCTTACCGAATTCCACCGCTTTTTCGGCGCCCAGCACATCGTCGAAGTATTGGTCGCCGTCGGGGCGTTCTATGCTGAGGTGCAGGTCGTTCACTTGCTCGGTCACCGTGAGGATGGTGAACGAACTCTGCATTCCTTCGATCCACCCCGCGGAATAAGGGAGGATCTGGACCGTTACGTTGGGCTGCCGGGAAACCTGCATGATGCGCTGGAGCTGCTCCCGCCAGTCGTGCAGATCCGTGACCTGCCGGTGGAGGACGGATTCGTCCAGGATGAAGTTGTGCTCGAGTTCCGGGTCGTCGAGTCTGGCCTGCCTGCTGCGCCGGATCCGGACCTGCCGGTCGGCGAGTTCCCGGTCTTCGCTGTTCCCGAGGATCAGCGACCGGGTGTACGCGATGGTCTGCAGCAAGCCGGGCACGAGGTGCAACTGGTACTGCCGGACCGAGATCGCCGCCGACTCGAGGCCGATGTACTTGACGAAGTCGGGGCTGAGCAGGCGGCGGTATTCATCCCACCACGCCGGCTGCCTGCCGGCTTTCGCCAGTTTGACGTAGGTTTCCACTCGGTCGCGATCGGTGATGCCGTAGTGGAGGAGAAGGGCCTTCAAGTCCGTGATCGACAGCCCGACCGATCCGTTTTCTATTCTGATGATCTTGGAAACGGACCAATCCAGAGCCTCGGCGACTTCCCGTTGCGTAAGGGAAAGAGCTTCGCGAGCTTCGCGGATCGTGGCCAGTACGCGGCGTTGACTGACGAGCGGTGATGATCGGGTCATGGCTCGCACCCCCGTTCGTCAGGGTGATAGCTGTCTGCCAGCTGGCAGAATGATAGCAGCACGAACGGGGTGTGGCCGGATTCTGCGGGCCGGATTCGGCCGGCCCCGGAAAGGTGCCGTTCCCTGTGTCAGCCGCGTGGGTCGGCGGAAGAATGGACAAATGCCGACCATGACGTCCCGGAAAAGACGATCATCGGGCCGGGGTCCTTCGAGTCGCGCACGGCGACGAACGCCTCGGCGGCCGCGACCTCGACGCAGTTCGCGTCGGTGCCGCTCGAGCTGGCGGAGCTCTTGACCCAGGCGAGGCGGCTGCGGTCGACCACCGCGGGGGTCTCATTGCCGCGGGGCACGGCCACCTCGTTTCTGGCGGGCGTGGGCCAGCCGGTATCGGCGACGCGGCCGGTTCGCATCCGGGTCGCGTCAGGGGATGCTTGCGTTGCGGAGTGTACGGGACACTAGGCCAATCGGTCCCTCTAGGACATGGGTCCGCCCCTCGGACGGGCGACTGCCCTAGTCGCGAGGTGATCGGCCGCAGCGGCAATGTGAGTGGGTCCGGGATGCTTGTCGCGGAGAAAAGGTTTCCCGAGATGAGCGTGAAGAATGGGGGCCCGAACTTGGCAGGCAATGCCGGCTGTTGTCGATCTTCGCCGTCGATTCACGGCGAGCTCGGTATAGTTTTTCGGATTCTCGTTCGGGCACTTTGCCGGCTCCTCGTTCGGGTTGTCCGACCTGAGCATATGCCGAGAAAGCGCTGACCTCGCGAAGTGTTCGCCGGAGCGCAATGGTGTCTTGCTGTTCGATGGATTGCGTCTTGCACTGCGTCGTATCGGTATTTGGCCAATCGCCTGTTGGCTGCTCGTGGCCAGGCGTTGGTGGTGGCGCCCTTGTGCGCACTGGCATCGAGGTCGGGGGCGGATTGATGGTCGGCAGTCAGCCAGGTGGCGCGATGTCTCTTTTCGGTGGCGACATGGGTCCGGTGGTTCACGTGCTGGTGATGGACCCCGCGGCGTCGATTCGACGGTGCGGTGAATTCCGGCTGGCCAAGGGACGAATGATGATCGTTTCGCCGGTGGGCGGGAAAAGGGGGATGATCCTTTGCCGGGGATTCCTCCCGTGCGTCCGCAGGTGTGGTTTCCTGGTCGTCTGCAAGTGCGGCTGGGGTGTCACCGGCCGCGGGGTTCCGGCCGAATGCCCGGTGGCCGGCGATGGCCAGGCAGTCGGCTTGGTGGCCCACCGGGTGACGGCAAAATGCCTGGTTGCTGCACCTCGCCTGATGGGAGAGCGAGGCTGCCGCGGGCTCCGGCGGCGCCCGCCCGCGAAAAATTCACCCGGATGCCGTAGTGGCTGCGGAGATCAGCGCGGCCCTGCCGACGGGCGCCGGTGCAGCAGGTCGAAGCGGGACCACATCGCTTCGGCCGCCTCGATCGACGCGCTCGTGCGGACCGGGTCGGCTGCGGCCAGCTGGGCCACGATCGCCTGGACCAGGGCCATGCCCGCGGTCAGCGACGGGAAGAACGTCACGCCCTCCGCCGGCACCATCAGCACCTGCTCCGCCGCTCCGGCCAGGGCCGGGCTCGCCGCGTCCGTGATCGCGAACACCCGTGCGCCGCGAGTGCGGGCCTCGTTCGCCGCCAGGACCGTGCTCTCGTACAGGCGCCAGAAGCTGATCGCCACCAGGACGTCGTCGGACGTCAGTTTCGCCGTCTGGTTCGCCAGCTCCGCGTCGCCGGCTGTCACCGCGTGGACGTCGTAGCCCGCCAGCCGCGCGTTGTGCGCCATGGCGATGCCGACCGCCGCGTAGCTGCCGTCGGCGATCACCAGCGTCCGGCGGGCCGCCGCGATCGCGCCGGCGACCACGCGCAGCACCTTCTCGTCGAACCGGCGGTTCAGCAGGGCGAGGCTGTCGAGGTCGCGGCGCAGGGACGCCGACCCGGGCGAGTCGACACCGCGGTGTTCCTCGGCGACCTGCGGTGCGCTCAACGACGACATGTACCGGGCCCGCAGCTCCTGCTGCAGCGCCGGCCAGCCGGCGAAGCCCAGGGCCTGGGCCGTGCGGGTCACCGTTGCGACGTTGACGCCGGCGAGCTGCGCCAGCTCGGCCGTCGAACCGAACGACGCCCGCCGCGGCTGGGACACCAGCACCTCCAGCACCGCGGCCGACTTCGGCCGCAGGCCCCGCTCGGGCAGCCGGTCCCGCAGCCACGCCTCGAAACCGTCGTCGGTCTCCGCCACCAGTGGTCTCCCTCCAGGTCGCGTGCACCGTAACCCACCGAGTTTTGCAACAGACGTTGCAGTTTTGTCGAACTGCAGTTTATGTTGTCGGCACTCCCCGACGGAAGGCGTTCCCCATGACGCTGCTGGCTCGACTGGACCGGCTCCCGCTGAGCCGGCCCCACCACAAACTGCTGCTCATCGGCGGTCTCGGCTACACCTTCGACGGCATGGACTCGGCGGTCGTCGCCTTCCTGCTGCCCAGCGCCAAGGCCGCGTGGCACCTCGACAACGGCCAGCTGGGCCTGATCGGCTCGGCGACTCCGTTCGGCTTCCTCTTCGGCGCGATCGCGGCCGGCCTGCTCGGCGACCGCATCGGCCGCAAGAAGGTGATGATGTACGCGCTGGCCTTCTACGCGCTGTTCTCGGTCGTCGCGTCCTTCTCGCCGAACTACGAGGTCTTCCTCGGCGCCCGCGTGCTGGCCGGGGCGGGCGCCGGCGCCGAGAGCGCGATCATCGCGCCCTTCCTGTCCGAGTTCGTCCCGGCCAAGCGGCGCGGCTGGTTCGTCGGCGCGCTCGCCGGGTTCTTCTCCTTCGGCTTCGTCGCGGCCGCGCTGATCGGGCGGTTCGTCGTCCCGTCGTTCGACCAGGGCTGGCGGGTCGCGCAGCTGGTCACCGCGCTGCCGATCGTCATGCTGCTGTGGTGGCGCCGGTCCCTGCCCGAATCACCGCGGTTCCTGCTCGCCCACGGACGGGCCGCCGAGGCCGAGAACGTCGTCGCGAAGCTGGAGCGTGACGTCGAGAAGGCCACCGGCACCGCGCTGCCGCCGGTGCCGCCCGCGGCCGCGCAGCCCGTGACCGAGACGCCGAAGGTCAACCTGTTCAGCGCGCTGAAGTTCCTGTGGAGCCCGGCGATGCGGCGCCGGACGGCGGTGATCTGGACCGTCTGGTTCGTGATCACGTTCTCCTACTACGGCTTCTTCTCGTGGATCCCGACGCTGCTCGTCGAACGCGGCATCACGGTGACGAAGAGCTTCGAGTTCTCGATCATCATCTACCTGGCCCAGGTGCCCGGATACTTCTCGGCCGCGTGGCTGTCCGAACGGCTCGACCGCAAGCACACCATCGCCCTCTACCTGGCCGGCTCGGCCGTGAGCGCGTTCTGGCTGAGCCAGACGAGCACGCCGTGGTCGATCACGCTCGCCGGGGCGGTGCTGTCGTTCTTCCTGAACGGCACCTACGCCGGGGTGTACTCCTACACGCCCGAGGTGTTCCCGACCTGGATCCGCGCCAGCGGCACCGGCCTGTCCAGCGCGTTCGGCCGGGTCGGCAGCATCCTCGCGCCGACGATCATCGGCCTGTCCGCGGCGAGCCTCGGCTTCGCCGGCGTCTTCGGCCTGACGACGGCGGTGCTGGCGGCCGGGGTGCTCTGCGTGCTCGTCTTCGGCCTGTCGACCGCGGGCCGTTCGCTGGAGGAACTGACCGAACACGGGGCGCCGAAGGCCGCCGCGAAGGAGATGACGAAGTGAGTTTGTCCACTGTGGAGGAACGCGTGCGGGCGGAGCTCGGCGTCCGGCTGTTCACCGTGCTCGCCTGGATCCCGGAACGCCGGGCGCTGCGGCGGGTGCACAGCAGTCATCCGGCGGAATACCCGGTGGGCGGGGAGAAGACCGTCGAGGTCGCAGCGGGCTGGCTCGACCGCTGCATCACCGCGCAGGAGCCCTACTTCGGGCCGGACCGGGCCGCGGTGCGGGAGATCTTCGCCGACCACGAGCTGATCGAGTCCCTCGGCTGCGGTTCGATCATCAACGTGCCCGTCGTCGACGGCGGGCGGACCCTGGGCGTGCTCAACATCCTCGACGCCGAAGGCGCGTACGACGAGGCTTCCGTCAAGGCGGCCGAATCGCTCGCGCCGCTGGCCGTGCCCGCGCTCAAGGAGGAACGGTGAACTTGCTGCTGCGCAACGCCCGCCTGCTCGACCCGCTTTCGGGTGAATACACCGAGGGCGACCTCCGGTGTGCCGACGGCCGCATCGCCGAGGTGGGACCGCGCTTGGCCGCGGCCGAGGTGCCCACGCTGGACGTGCGGGGCGCGGTCGTGCTGCCCGGCCTGGTCGACGCGCACGTCCACGTCACGGCGTCGACGGCGGACCTGGGTTCCCTCCCGTCGTCGTCACCGTCCTACGTGGCCGCGCACGCCGCCCGCACGATGAGCCGGATGCTCGACCGCGGGTTCACCACGGTCCGCGACGCCTCCGGGGCCGACTACGGCCTGGCCGACGCCCAGGCCGAAGGGCTGTTCCGCGGCCCGCGGCTGCTGTTCTGCGGGCGGGCGCTGAGCCAGACCGGCGGGCACGGCGACAGCCGCACCCGCGGGACGAACGCGCGCGACGACCACCCGTGCTGCGCCGGGCTCGGCCGGGTGGCCGACGGCGTCGACGCCGTCCGCGCCGCGGCCCGCGACGAACTGCGCAAGGGCGCCCACCACATCAAGGTGATGGCCTCGGGCGGCGTGGCGTCCCCGACCGACCGCATCGACTCGACGCAGTACTCGGCCGGGGAACTGCGGGCGATCGTCGAGGAAGCCGAGGCGGCCAACCGGTACGTCGCCGCGCACGCCTACACCGCCCGCGCCGTGAACCGCGCCCTGGAGGTGGGGGTCCGGTCGATCGAGCACGGCAACCTCCTCGACGACCGCAGTGTCGAGCTGTTCGGCGAACACGACGCCTTCCTCGTGCCGACGCTGGTGACGTACTGGGCCCTCAAGGAAGAGGGCCGCGAGCACGGGCTGCCGGAATCGAGCTGGCGCAAGGTGGACGAGGTCCTCGGCGCCGGCTTGGCGGCCCTGGACCGCGCGGCCCGCGGCGGCGTCAAGCTGGTCTACGGCACGGACCTGCTCGGCGGCATGCACCGCCACCAGAACCACGAGTTCCGCCTGCGCGGCGAGGTCCAGTCCCCGCTGGAGGTGCTCCGCTCGGCGACGTCGACGGCGGCGGAGCTGCTGAACCTCACCGGCGAGGTCGGCACCCTGGCGGTGGGCGCGCACGCGGACCTGCTGGTGGTACCCGGCGATCCGCTGGCCGACATCGGGGTCCTGGCCGAGCCGGAAAAGTTCCACCACGTCATCCAGGGCGGCGCGGTGGTGTCGGGCTGACTACCAGTTCCGCACCGCGGGCGCGTATCCCGCCGGCTTGTCGCCGATCTTCAGGCCCGGGCTCACGATCCAGTTCTGGTAGCCCGGGGTGAACATCCGGTACACCGACGCCGGCGGGACCGCGCTCGCCTCGTCGAGCAGGGTGCGCAGCTCGGCCGGGATTTCGAAGTCCAGGGCGGCCATGCTCTTGCCGAGCTGGTCCGCGCTGCTCGCGCCGACGATCGCCGCCGCGAGGCCCGGCTGGGTGGCCACCCAGTTGATCGCCACCTGGGCCATCGTGACGCCCAGCTTGGCCGCGACCTCTTCGAGGGGTTCGAGGATCTGCGGGGTGCGCTCCGTCCACGAAGGACCGTCGCTGAGCCGTCCCGTGCCGCCGTCGCGGTACTTGCCGGTGAGGATGCCGCCGGCCAGCGGGCTCCACGCCGTGACGCCGAGGCCGAGCTGCCGGGCCATCGGCACGTGCTCGGTCTCGATTTCCCGCTCGGCCAGTGAATACGGCAGCTGCAGGTTGACCATCGGCGCCAGCGAGTGGGCCTCCGTCAGCGACTGGGCCCGCGCGGCGTACCAGCTCGGGACGTCGGACAGGCCCGGGTGGCGGATCTTGCCCGCGCGGACGAGGTCGTCGAGCGTGCGCACGACCTCCTCGACCGGGGTGATCCGGTCCCAGGTGTGCAGCAGGAAGAGGTCGACGTAGTCCGTGCCCAGGCGGCGCAGCGACGCCTCCAGCGCGCGGATCATGTGCTTGCGCCCGTTGCCGCCGGCGTTGGGGTCGGCCGGGTCGACGGTGTTGGTGAACTTGGTGGTGAGGACGAGCCGGTCGCGGGAGTGCGTCTCGGCGATGAGCTTGCCGAGGATCGTCTCGCTCTCGCCCGCGGTGTAGAAGTCCGCGGTGTCGACGAAGTTGCCGCCCTCGTCGAGGTACTTCCGGAAGATCGGGCGGGCTTCGGCCTCGGTCCTGCCGTAGGCGGCGTGGAAACCGCCGGTGCCGAAGTTCATGGTGCCGAGGGCGAGCCGGCTGACGCGGAGGCCGGACCGGCCGAGGAGGTAGTACTGGTCGAGTGCCATGGCTTCAGCGTGCCGAGCGGATTTTGGACCCGCAAGTCCAGTCCGCGAGCGCCGGGGGAAGCGCTCGCGGACCGGAGATCAGCGGCAGCGGTAGCTCGACGCCGTGGCCGGGTCACCGCCGGTGTAGCGGGAAACCCGCGGGAGCGGGCACAGGTCGCGCGTCTTGCCGTCCGCGGACGCCGCCGCCAGGGTCGCCGGCGCCTTGCCGTGCTCGACCCAGTCGACCAGCGCGCCCAGCGCGTTCGTCGGCTCCGGGCCGCCACCGCCGAAGCAGTGTTCGACCCCCGGCGCCAGGAACAGCCGGTAGAAGTCGTTCACCCGGTGCGCGCCGCCCATCGTGCGTTCGACCTGGGCGCGGTAGGACAGCGTGCCGCCCGGCGGGATCAGCTGGTCGTTCGCGCCGATGAACGTGATCAGCTTGCCGCCGGCCCACCGGAACGCCGACAGGTCCGGGTCGGACGTGCCGATGACGGCGTCGTACTCCCGCACCGACTGGCGGAACAGGTCCGTGTACTGCGCGTACGTCAGCTTCGAGGTGTCGAAGGCGGGCTGCTTCTCGAGGAACGACTGCACCCACTTGACGGCCACCGGGAAGCCCGGCGCGGTGAGCGTGCCGTCGGGGCCCGGCTGGGTGCCGGCCAGCCAGGTGAAGTCCGCGCCCTTCGGCAGGCCCGCCCACAGCCGGCGGCCGTGCTCGTCGGTCGGGCCGGCCCAGATCTTGCGCATGACCTCGGCGTCCGCCGCGGTGACGGTGAACTCGTGGCCGTCGCAGACCACCTTCGTCCCGACGAGGCTGCGGGGGTCGTAGCTGCACTCGTCCGGCCGGTCGACGATGCCGTTCGTCACGCCGTCTTTCGCGTCGCACGCCTGGACCGCGGCCGTGCGGAACGCCGAAAGGACGCAGGTGCTGGGGAAGTCGTGGCTCTGGTTCATCACGATCTGCGGCCAGAGGGTCGCGACCGCGAACTGCGTCCAGTCGACGGCGGGGGCGTTGGCCAGGATGCCGTCGAAGTCCTCGGGGTACTTCTGGGCTTCGGAGTAGCCCTGGCGGCCGCCGGTCGAGCAGCCCGTCCAGTAGGAGTACGAGATCGGGCGCTGGTAGTACCGCTGCGTGACGGCCTTGCCGATGACGGCCTCTTCGTGCACCGATCGGGTGGCGAAGTTGGTCAGCAGGGTCCGGTCGACCTGGCCGTCCTTCACCGCCCAGGACGTGTCGAGGCCGTCCAGGGACACGCCGGCGTCGGTCGTCACGGCGGCGTAGCCGTCCTTGACCGCCGGCGCGAGGGCGTCGAAGTTGCCGGCGGCGTAGGCGCTGCCGCCGAGGGCCTGGAGCCGGCCGGTCCACCCGGTGTCCGGCAGGGCCACGGCGACCTTGACGTGGTCACTGCCGGTGTGGGTGAGGGTGACGGTGATCAGGCAGTACGACGGCTGGTGCTCGGCCTGCACCGATTCGATCTTTGCGCCGGACGGCGCGGGCACCGCGACGGCGGCGCACGGGGCCGGGGTTGCTGCCGAGGCGGCCGGCTGCGTGACGGTGGTCAGCAGGAACGGCACGGCGGCAGCGAAAAGGAGGCGTTTCATCTGTCTCTCCGGTCGCTGGTCATTGCGGGGGAACGGTAGGGGTCCGGCCGCCGGGCCCGCGCCCGTCGGATGACGCTGCTGCCGTACGTCACTCGGCTCTGAGCTGGGGAAACGGCCGTTGGGTAAGGTCGTTTCCATGGCGCTGAGCGGACGGGACACCGAGCTGAAGGAGCTGGGCGAGCTCGTCGACGGCCCGGAGGACCGCAGCGGCGTCGTCATCCGCGGCGAGCCGGGCATCGGCAAGTCGGCGCTGGTGACGGCGACGGCGGCCGCGGCGTCGGTCGCGGGGCTGCGGGTGCTGCGGACGACCGGCGCGGAAGCCGAGCGGAACCTGGCGTACGCCGGGCTCCACCAGCTGTTGCACCCGGTCCGCGCCGGGATCGCCGAGCTGCCCGAGCCGCAGCGGGACGCCCTGCGGACGGCGCTCGGGCTGGCGCCGGGAGCCGGGCCGAGTGCGTACCTGGTCGGGCTGGCGGCGCTGACCCTGCTGGCCGAGGCGGCCGCGGCCAAGCCGTTGCTGCTGGTCGCCGAGGACGTGCACTGGCTGGACCGGGCGAGCGCGGACGTCCTGGCGTTCGTGGCCCGGCGGATCGAGACCGAGCCGATCGTCCTGGTCGCCACGCTGCGGGACGGCGAGGAGTCCCCGCTGCTCGAAGCGGGACTGGCGTCGATGGTGCTGGACCGCCTCCCGGCCGACGCGGCGGCGGAGCTGCTGGACTCGGTGGCGCCCCGGCTGGCCCCGGCGGTCCGCACGCGGCTGCTGGCGGAGGCGGCGGGGCTGCCGCTGGCGTTGACGGAGCTGCCGTCGGCGATCGCGGATTCCGACGGGCTCGACCCGCGGCTGCCGTTGACGGAACGGCTGGAGCGGACGTTCTGCGACCGGGTGGCGGTGCTGCCGGCCGAGACCCGGACGGCGCTGCTGGTGGCGGCGCTGAACGAGACGACATCGTTGGCGGAGACCCTGGACGCGACGGGCGCCCTGCTGGGGACGTCCGCCGAAACCGACCTTCTCGCCCCCGCCGCCGAGGCCCGGCTGATCGAGCTCTCCGCCGGAGCCGTCACCTTCCGCCACCCGCTCATGCGGTCCGCCATTCCCGCCTCCGCCACCCCGCTCGACCGCCGGAACGCGCACCTCGCCCTGGTCGAAGCCCTCCACGACCAGCCCGACCGGCGTGCCTGGCACCAGGCCGCCGCCACCGCCGGGCCCGACGAGGCCGTCGCCGCCGAGCTCGAACGCACCGCCGGACGGGCCCGCTTCCGCGGCGGTGCCGCGGCCGCCATCGCGGCCCTGGAACAGGCCGCCCGGCTCAGTGACCGGCCGGAACGCCGGGCGGAGCGGCTGCTGCTGGCCGCCGAGCTGGCCGTCGAGTCCGGGCGGCGCGAAACCGCCGAACGCCTGGTCCACGCCGCCGGCCCCGCCGACCCCCGCGGCCGGGCCACCGCGAGCCGGCTGCTCAGCGAGTTCGAAGACGGCGTCCGGGAGGACCCGGCGCGCGTCGCGGAACTCGCCCGGACCGCCGCCTCCGTCGCCGACGGCGGGCACCCGGACGCCGCCCTGCGGATCCTCTGGAGCGCCGCCATGCGCTGCTTCTGGACCGAGCCGGGGCCGGCCGCGAGAAAAGCCCTGCTGGACGTCGCCGACCGGCTGCCCGTCCCGGACGGCGACCCGCGGATCGTCGCCGTCACCGCGTACGTCGCGCCCTTCGAACGCGGCGAAGCCGTCCTGGGCCACCTGCGGGAGCTGGTCGCCAAGACCGGCGCCGACCCCGAGGTCGACCGGTACCTGGGCAGCGCCGCGCTGCAGGTCGGCGCCTTCGACCTCGCCGCCCGCTTCTCCGCCGCCGCCGCGCCCGGGCTGCGGGCCCAGGGGCGGCTCGGGGTGCTGCCGCGAGCGCTGGCCGTCCTCGCGTGGAGCCGGGTGCGGCTCGGCGACCTCGCCGGCGCGGTGCCGGCCGCGGCGGAAGCCGTCCGGCTCGCCCGGGAGACCGGCCAGCCGTTCATGGCCGGGCTGGCCACCGCGGTCCAGGCCGAGATCGCCGCCCTGCGCGGCGACCACAAGCAGGCGAAGACCCTGGCCGAGGAGGCCGAACGCGGCGGGCTCGCGGCCGGCGCCCGGCCCGTGCTGGCGACCGTGCAGCTCACGCGCGGCCTGGCGCACCTCGGCGAGGGCCGGTTCGACGACGCGTTCGCCGACCTGCGCCGGCTGCTCGACCCGGCCGATCCCGCGTACCAGCTCGCGTTGCGCGCCTACTGCGTCGCGGAACTCACCGAGGCCGCGGTGCGGGCCGGGCGGACCGGCGAGCTGCGCGAGGTCCTGGCCGGATTCGAAAGCCTGGACACGCCGTCGCCCGCCCTGCAGATCGGCCTCCGGTACGCGCGGGCCGTGCTCGACCCGTGCGACGAGCGGTTCGCCGAAGCCCTGCAAGCCGACCTCGCGGGCTGGCCCGCCGAACGCGGCCGCGTCCACCTCGCGTTCGGCGAGTGGCTGCGGCGGCAGCGGCGGGTCGTCGAATCGCGGACGCACCTGCGCACCGCCCGCCGGACCTTCGACGCGCTGGGCATGACGGCCTGGGCCGAGCGGGCCCGCCGCGAGCTGCGCAGCGCGGGCGAATCGAGCCCGAACCGCGGCCCGGACGCCCGGGACAAGCTGACCCCGCACGAGCTGAGCATCGCGGAGCTGGCCGCCGAAGGGCTGACGAACCGCGAGATCGGGCAGCGGCTGTACCTTTCGCACCGGACCGTCGGCACCCACCTGCACCGGATCTTCCCCAAGCTGGGCGTGAGCTCGCGCGCCGACCTCGCCGGGGCGCTGAAGACCCTCGGCGGGTGACGTACACCGGCTGCGTCACCCGACGGGCGCGAAGGTCACCAAACCGCTCCTAACGTGGTGAAAGTCCCACGGTCTTTCGCACAGGAGCAGCAGATGATCAGCAGGAGAAGGTTCGGGCAGGCGTTCGCGGCCGGGCTCGCGGCGTCGTCCCTGGCGGCCTGCTCGGCGGGCACCCCCGCGGCCGCCCCCGCCCCCGCGCCGGCCCCGGACCTGCGGGCGGGTTCGGGGGAGCACACGTCGATGGGGCCGGTCAAGCACGCCGACGCCGGGGTGCTCTCCATGGCCTACCACGAGTTCGGCCCGGCGACCGGGCAGCCGGTGGTCCTGCTGCACGGCTGGCCGTACGACCCGTACAGCTACGTCGACGTCGCCCCGATCCTGGCGGCCGCCGGTCACCGCGTGATCGTCCCGTACCTGCGCGGCTACGGCCCGACGGTGTTCAAGTCCGCGGACACCGTCCGCAACGGCCAGCAGACGGCCGTGGCGCTCGACGTCGTCGCCCTGCTCGACGCGCTCAAGATCGACAAAGCCGTCTTCGGCGGCTACGACTGGGGCGGCCGGACCGTCGACATCATCGCCGCGCTGTGGCCGGAACGCTGCACGGCGATCGTGGCGGTGAGCGGGTACATCGTCACGAACCTCAAGGCGAACCAGCAGCCGCTGGCCCCGGCCGCCGAGCTCGGCTGGTGGTACCAGTACTACTTCGCGACCGAGCGCGGCCGCGCGGGCTACTCGGCAAACCGCCACGACTTCAACAAGCTGATCTGGAAGAACGCGTCCCCGGCCTGGCCCTTCGACGACAGTACGTACGACCGCAGCGCGGCGGCGTTCGACAACCCCGACCACGTGGCGATCGTGATCCACAACTACCGCTGGCGCCTCAGCCTCGCCCCGGGCGAGCCGCAGTACGAGGCGTACGAACAGAAACTGGCCGCGGGCGCGACGATCGGCGTCCCGTCGATCACGATCGGCAGCGACTTCGACGGCGCGGCCAAGGACGGGAAGGCCTACCGCGCGAAGTTCACCGGCAAGTACGAGCACCGCATCTTCGACGGCATCGGCCACAACGTGCCGCAGGAAGCACCGCGCCCGTTCGCCCAGGCGATCCTGGACGCCGCCCGGATGTGAGGAAAGGGGCCCGGAAACCGGGCCCCTTTCCTCAGCGGGTGGCGCGGTGGATGACGTCGACGACGGCGCCGGGGGCCGCCGAGGCGATCGCGTGCGGCGAGTCGACCTCGGTGATCGACGCGTGCGCCCGCCGGGCCTCGAACCGTTCCGCCGCCGGGGGAATCGCCCGGTCGCGGGACGCGACGAGGGCGTACTTCCGGATGCCCGCCGGTGCCGTCGCGGTGATCTTCTCGTCGAAGGCCGCCGCCAGGATCGGGCGCTGGCCCGCCGCCGCGACCGCCGCGTCGAGCGCCGGCAGGCCCGCGGCGAACAGCGAGGGGTAGCTCGCCGCGTTCACGAACAGCTCCGGGCCCACCGCGTGCGTGGTGGCCGGGCCGATGAGCGACCCCGGGAACTGCGCGTTCAGCTGCCCGGCCGTCTCGCCCGCCTCCGGGATGAACGCCGCCGCGTAGACCAGGGCCCGCACGTCGGCCGTCCGGCCCGCGAGCTCGCTGATCAGCAGGCCGCCGTACGAGTGCCCGACGAGGATCTTCGGGCCCGGCACCGCGTCCAGGATCCCTTGCAGCGACGCGACATCCGCCGCGATCCCGCGCAGCGGCACGGCGGGTGCGATGACCGGATAGTGCTCGGCCAGCAGCTGCCGCGTCACCGGCGCCCACGCGGACGCGTCCTCGAACGCGCCGTGGACGAGGACGACCGTCGGCTTCGGGCGCGAAGGCGCGGCGGCGACCCCGGGGGAGGCGGCGGTGAGCACGCCCGCCCCGGCGATCGCCACGGCCGCCAGCGCGGTGACGGCGCGCCGCATCACGCGACCGTCGCGTCGAGGGTGACCTCGATGTTGCCGCGCGTGGCCTTCGAGTACGGGCACACCTGGTGCGCGCTGCGGACCAGGTCGTCCGCCGTGGCCTGGTCGATGCCCGAGGCCTCCAGGTGCAGCACCGCGCTGAGCCGGAACTCGCCCGCTTCCGTGTCGTGGTGCAGGGTCACCTCCGCGACCACGGCGAGGTCGTTCAGCGGCACCTTCTTCGCGCCCGCGACCCGACGCACCGCGCCGACGAAGCACGACGCCCAGCCCGCCGCGAACAGCTGCTCCGGGTTGGTGCCGTCGCCCGCGCCGCCGAACGCCTCGGGCACGGCCAGGGTGACGTCGAGCGCGCCGTCGTCGGAGGTCGCGCGGCCGCCGTTGCGGCCCTCCGCGGTGGAGGTGGCGACAGCGGTGTAGGTCACTTCGGACATGGCTTTCCTTTCAGCGGGTGACTTCACCACGCTAGGAATCGCGGCACACCCGCGGCGACCGTCGCCCGACGTCACCCTTGTACGTCACCGCAGCTCGCCGTCCTCGAGCCGGAGCCACCGGGTGATCCCGATCCCGGCCAGGAAGCGCTCGTCGTGGCTGACGACGACGAACGCGCCGCGGAACGCCGTCAGCGCGCTCTCCAGCTGCGCCGTGCTGACCAGGTCCAGGTTGTTCGTCGGCTCGTCCAGCAACAGCAGCTGCGGGGCCGGTTCGGCGAACAGGACGCAGGCGAGCGTGGCGCGCAGCCGTTCCCCGCCGGACAGCACGCCGGCCGGCCGGTGCACCCGGGAGCCGCGGAACAGGAAGCGGGCCAGCAGGTTCATCCGCTCGGCGGCCGGGAGCGCCGGGGCGGCCGCCGCCAGGTTCTCCGCGACGCTGCGGTCGTCGTCCAGCAGGTCCAGGCGCTGGGACAGGTACGCGATCCGGCCCTCGGCGCGGGTGACGGTGCCGGCGTCGGGTTCGAGGTCGCCCTGCACCAGCCGCAGCAGCGTCGACTTCCCCACGCCGTTCGGGCCGGTGAGGGCGATCCGCTCGGGGCCGCGGATCGCCAGCTCGGCGCCGTCGCCGAAGAGGTTCCGCACCCGCAGGCCCTCGCCGAGAAAGAGCGTCCGGCCCGCCGGGACCTCCGTCCGCGGCAGCTGCAGGCTGATCTTCTGCTCGCTGCGCAGTTCCCGCTCGGCCCGGTCGAGCTTGGCCTTGGCCGCGCCGACGCGCGCCGCGTGGGTGCCGTCCGCCTTGGCCGCCGACTCCTGCGCGTTGCGCTTCATCGTGCCGGCGAAGATCTTGGGCAGCCCGGCGTTGCCGAGGTTGCGCGACGCGGTGCTCGCCCGCCGCGCGGCACGCTCGCGGGCCTGCTGCAGCTCCCGTTTTTCGCGCTTGACCTCCTGTTCGGCGCTGCGAATGTTCTTCTCGGCAACCTCCCGCGCGGCGCGGACGGCTTCTTCGTAGGCGGTGAAATTGCCGCCGTGGAACCGGATGCCGTCGCGGTCGAGCTCGGCGATCCGGTCCATCCGGTCGAGCAGCGCGCGGTCGTGGCTGACCACGAGCAGGCAGCCGGACCAGTCGTCGAGCACGGCGTAGAGCTTGCGGCGCGCGTCGAGGTCCAGGTTGTTGGTGGGCTCGTCCAGCAGCAGCACGTCCGGGCGCTTCAGCAGCTGCGCAGCCAGGCCCAGGGACACGATCTGCCCGCCGCTGAGCGTGCCCAGCGTGCGGTCGAGGGCCACGTCGGCGAGGCCGAGCCGGTCGAGCTGGGCGCGGGTGCGTTCCTCGATGTCCCAGTCGGTGCCGATGGTGGTGAAGTGCTCCTCGGCGACGTCCCCGGATTCGACGGCGGCGAGTGCGCGGAGCACCGGGGCGACCCCGAGAACTTCGGCGACGGACGGCTCCCCGCTCAGCGGCAGGTCCTGCGGGAGGTAGCCGAGCAGGCCGTCTGCGACGACGCTGCCGCCGGAGGGCTTCAGGACGCCGGCGACGAGCTTCAGCAGGGTCGTCTTGCCGGCGCCGTTCGGGGCGACGAGGCCGGTGCGGCCCTCCGGGAAGGTGGCGGACAGGTGGTCGAAGACGGGGGTGTCGTCCGGCCAGGAGAAGGACAGGCCGGACAGCACGATTTCGGACACGGCGAAGACCTCGATGGGGTGAAGGGCGAAAAGGGGACGTCGACAGCGGCCCGCACCGGCTCGGCCGGGGGCCTGCGGACTCCGGGGCTACCCGGAGATGTCGACGTCACCTGCCACGACTGCACTCCTTGCGCAAGGGATCTTCCTCCCGAACATAGCAGGATTGGCGGGCCGCGCCCCGGGTAACCGCCCCGGATGCGCATCGTGGTGACCGGAGCAACGGGCAACATCGGGACCGGGGTCGTGCGCGCGTTGCACGCCGACCCGCAGGTCGAGGCCGTCGTCGGGCTCGCGCGGCGGCCGGCCGACGGCATCGTCACGGCCGACGTCGAACGCGACGACCTCGTGCCGCACTTGCGCGGTGCCGACGCCGTCGTGCACCTGGCGTGGCTGTTCCAGCCCACCCGCCGTCCCGAACGCACCTGGCGCGCGAACGTCCTCGGCTCGATGCGGGTGTTCGAAGCGGCGGCGATGGCGGGCGTGCCGAAGCTGGTCTACACCTCGTCGATCGGGGCGTATTCGCCGCGCGAGGACGACGAGCCGGTCACCGAGGACTGGCCGACGCACGGCTGGCCGGGAGCGGCCTACACCCGGGAAAAGGCTTACCTGGAGCGCTATCTCGACGCGTTCGAGGCCCGGCACCCGAAGCTGGAGGTCGTCCGGATGCGGCCGGGTTTCGTGTTCCAGCGCAGCGCCGCGACCGAACAGCGGCGGCTGTTCGGCGGGCCGTTCGTCCCGGGTTCACTGGTGCGGCCGGGCCTGGTCCCGGTGGTGCCGGACGTCCGCGGTCTGCGCTTCCAGATCGTGCACACCGACGACCTCGCCGACGCCGTCCGCCGGGCGGTGACGCGGCCGGTGCGCGGCGCGTTCAACATCGCGACGGGCCCGGTCGTCGACCCGAAGTTCGCGGCGGACCTGCTGGGCGCGCGCACGATCCCGGTGCCGGCGGGCGTGGTCCGGGCGGCGGTGGACGCGGCCTGGCGCCTGCACGCGATCCCGGCCACCCCGGGCCTCTTCGACGCCGTCATGCGGCTGCCGATCATGGACGCGAGCCGGGCGGAGTCCGAACTGGACTGGCAGCCCCGCCACGACGCCGCGTTCACGCTGCAGGAGTTCCTCGCCGGGCTGCGGGAGGGTGCGGGGGCGGAGACGGCACCGCTGGCCCCGGACCGCCACCGGTTGCACGAGATCGCCACCGGAGTGGGCCGGCACCCCTGACGGCCGCCGTCACAGGGCCGCCGCGCGCACCTCGTCCAGCACCCGGCGCAGCGGCTGACCGCTCGCCTCCGCGGCCGCCTTCACCTCCTCGTACTCCGGCTGGGTCGTGACCACCTCGCCGTTCAGGTACCCCCGCTTCACGCTGACCGGCGTGCCCCGGTAATCGACCGTGACGCTGTCCCGCGGCAGCGCCCGCCGCTCGACCGGGGACAGGCGGACCCCCAACGTCGACGTGTGGGCGAAAACCGCCGCGCACACGCCGTCGACGCGGTCTTCGGCCGCCAAAGCCGTGAGGACCACGCCCGGCCGTCCCTTCGGGGCCGTCACCGGGGCGCACCAGGCGTCCGCCGCGCCCGCACCGCGCAGCGCGGCCAGGATTTCCGGCCACAGCCGGGGATCGAGGTCGTCCACCGTGGTCTCGACGACCGTCATCGCCGCCGACACCCACGCCGGCGCCGGGGCCGGGCCCGCGCCGACGACCACGCGGACGACGTTCGCGTGGCCGGGCGGGTCGGCGGTGCCCGCGCCGACGCCGACCCGCTGCGGCACGCACGCCGGCATCGGGCCGTAGGCGCCGGCCAGCGTCACGAGCAGCGCGGCGCCGGTCGGCGTGCACAGCTCGCGCGCGGCCGGGTGCGCGGCCACCGGGGCGGCCGCGGCGGTGAGCAGCGCCAGCACCGCGGGCGGGGGCACGGTCAGCCGGCCGTGCGCCGCGGACACCGTGCCGCCGCCGACGGCGATCGGCGACACCGTGACGGTCGCGGCCAGCAGGCCCAGCGCGTCCAGCCCGAGCGCGCAGCCCACGATGTCGACGATGGCGTCGAGCGCGCCCACCTCGTGGAAGTGCACCCGCTCCGGCTCGATGCCGTGCACCGCGGCCTCCGCCTCGGCCAGCCGGCCGAACACGTCGGTGGCGAACCGCTCCGCCGCCGCGGGCAGCGCGGCCGCCCCGATCAGCTCGAGGATTTCCGGCAGGTGCCGGGCGTGCCGCGTCTCCGGCGCCTCGACGACGACCTGCCGCGCGCGCAGCCCGTGCCGCCGCACCACCTGTTCGGTGAGCCGGACGTCGTCGATGCGCAGCCGCGCCAGTCCGGTGAGGACGGCGTCGAAGTCCGCGCCCGCGTCGACCAGCGCGGCCAGCAGCATGTCGCCGGCGCACCCGTTGCCGGCGTCGATCCACCCGATCGTCACGACGCCACCGACTGCCGGGCGATGCGTGCCGCGGCGACGCCCGCGCCGAAGCCGTTGTCGATGTTGACCGTCACCACGCCGGGCGCGCAGCTGTTGAGCATGGTGAGGAACGCGGTCAGCCCGTCGAGGTGCCACCCGTAGCCGACGCTCGTCGGCACCGCGACCAGCGGCGTGCCGCACAGTCCACCGAGGACGGTCGGCAGGGCCGCCTCCATCCCGGCGATCGCCACGACGGCGTCGGCGGCGGCGATCCGGTCGCGTTCGGCCAGCAGCCGGTGCAGCCCGGCGACCCCGACGTCGACGACGAGGTCCGGCTCCGCGCCGAAGACCGCGACCGTCGTGGCGCACTCCCGGGCGACGGGCAGGTCCGAGGTGCCCGCGCACACCACGGCCACCCGGCCGCGCGGTGCGGGCAGCGGCCCGAGCGTCACCGTGCGGCCCGCGTCGTCGATGTCCGCGCCGGGCAGGGTTTCCCGGCACCGCACCCGCGCCTCTTCGCCGACGCGGGTGGCCAGCACGGCCCGGCCGGGATGGGCCTGGTGCAGCCGCGCGAGCGCCGCGCCGATCTGCGCCGGTGTCTTCCCCGCGCCGAACACGACCTCCGGATCGCCGGTACGGGCGGCGCGGTCGAGGTCCAGCCGGGCGAATCCGAGATCCGCCGTGGCGGCGGTCGTCGTTGCCTCTGTCGATACCACGGCCGACACGGTAGTGAGCCGCCGCGCGCGGTGTAAACGTCGTGCCGGGGATGCCGCACGAATACGGCAATGGCTTGACTCGGGACAACCACCACGATCGACTTACCGCACGCGCAGTTTCCTCTGATCGGAGTACCCGTGCTTTTTCCCCGGCCGAACCGGCTCAGTGTGACCACGCGACCAGCGGAAATGCCGTAATGCGCGCCGGAATCGAAGATCGGTTGCTGACCGGGGTCCGCGCGCTGGGCAGTGCGGCGGTCGCGTTCTCCGGCGGCGTCGACTCGGCGCTCGTGCTGGCCGCGGCCGTGCGGGCGCTGCCGGCCGGCCGCGTGCTGGCCGCGATCGCCGACTCGCCGAGCCTCGCGCGCGCGGAACTGGTTGCCGCGCGGGAGATCGCGGCCGGTCTCGGCGTCGAGCTGGCCGAGGTGCCGGTCGCCGAGCTGGCGGTTCCCGGCTACCGGGACAACGCCGGCGACCGCTGCTACTTCTGCAAGCAGACGGTGCTGACCGCGATCGGCGGGCTCGCGCACCGGCGCGGCTTCGCGCACGTGGCCACCGGAACGCACGCCGACGACCACCGGGCGCTGCACCGCCCCGGCCTGCGCGCCGCCCGTGAGCTGCAGGTCGTCGAGCCGCTGGCCGCGGCCGGGCTGGGGAAGGCGGACGTCCGGGCGCTGGCCGCCGCCTGGTCGCTGCCCGTGGCGGACAAGCCGTCGGCACCGTGCCTGGCCTCGCGCATCTCGGCCGGGGTGCCCGTCTCGGTCGGCCGGCTGGGCCTGGTGGAACGCGCCGAGATCGCGGTGCGCGCCCGCCTGGCCGAGGCCGGGATCCAGCCGCGTGACCTGCGGGTCCGCCTGCTGGGCGAGGGGTTCCGGGTGGAGCTCGACGCCCCGGCGCACGCGGCCGTCGGAGCGGGGCTCGCCACGGCACTGGTCACCGAACTGGGCGGGCTCGGGTTGTCCGGTCCGGGCGCGATTTCGGTCTACCGCGCGCCCGCGCTCACTCCGCCACGGTAGTCGCCTGCTCATTTTCCGTGACTTCTGTGGTCATTTTTACCGTCGTCTCGCGGGATGGGGAGAAATGCCGGGTTCGCGGGCCGGTATCGGCTGATCGGTATTCGCCGCCGAATGGCCGCCGTCAAATCGCCATCGTGCTTTCTTCGTTTTGCGGGGTTTGTTTTTCGGCTATGTTCCTACAGTCCGCGCCAAGGTGCTGCGAACGGTAGCCGTGCGCGTACGGTGGGGAGGATCGGAAAGTGTACTTCCAGTTGCTCGGCACCCTGCGGGTCCAGCACGACGGCCGCCGGGTGGACCTCGGCGGCCTGCGCCAGCAGCGGCTCCTGGTGATGCTGCTGCTCGACGCCGACCGGGTGGTCAGCGCCGACCGGCTGCTCGAGGCCATGTGGGACGACGAGCCGCCGGTGACGGCCCGCCGGCAGCTGCACAACGCCGTCGCCGCGCTGCGCCGCAGTTTCGGGGCGGCCAAGCACATCGTCGTCAAGGACGGTCCCGGGTACCGCATCACCGTGACCGCGCAGGACGTCGACGCCCACCGGTTCACCACGATGGTCGCGGCGGCTTCGGCGGCGGCCGCGACCGGGCGCACCGAGGTGGCCGTGGAACTGCTGGAGGCGGCGCTCGCCCTGTGGGACGGGCCGGCCCTGTCGGGGCTGAACAGCCCGGTGTTCGAGATCGTCGCCGCGCGGTTCGAGGAGAACCGGTTGTCCGCGGCCGAACGGCTCTTCGGGTTGCGGCTGGACGGCGGTGACGCGGCGGCGGTGGTGCCGCAGCTGGGGGAGCTCGTGTCGCGGCACCCGCTGCGCGAGGAGACCCGCAAGCTGCTGATGCTCGCCCTGCACCGGTGCGGCCGCACGGCCGACGCGCTCAACACCTACGAACAGGGCCGCCGGCTGCTCCGTGACGAGCTGGGCGTCGACCCGGGCGCGAGCCTGCGCGGGCTGTACGAACGGATCCTGCGCGACGACCTGCCCCGCCGGGCACCGGCGACGGCGGCGGAAACCGCGCCCGGCGGCCGGTCCTTCCTGCCCTACGACACCGCCCACTTCACCGGCCGCGCCGACGAACTGCGCTTCCTGACCGGCTGCCGCCCGGCCGGGACCGCGCTGAGCATCCTGGCCATCGACGGCATGGCCGGCGTCGGCAAGACGACCCTGGCCGTGCGGCTGGCCCACCAGCTGGCGCACGGGTTCCCGGAGGCGCACCTGTTCGTCGACCTGCACGGGCACACCGCCGGTCAGGAGCCGCTGGAGCCCGGAGCGGCGCTGGAGCGGCTGCTGCTGGACTTCGGGCTCGCGCCGGCGCAGATCCCCCGTGACACCGGGCAGCGCGCCGCGCGCTGGCGGGCGGAGGTCGCCGAGCGGCGGGTGCTCGTGGTGCTGGACAACGCCCTCGACGCCGGCCAGGTCCGCCCGCTGCTGCCGGGCACCGGCAAGGCCCAGGTGATCATCACGAGCCGGCGGCGGCTCGCCGGCCTCGACGGGGTGACGTCCCGTTCGCTCGACGTCTTCCCGGCGCGGGACGCGGCGGCGCTGTTCACCCGGGTCGCGGGCGCCGACCGCACCGCGCACCGCCCGGACGCGGTCGCCGAGGTGGCCGCGCTGTGCGGGCACCTGCCGCTGGCGGTGGGGATCGCGGCGTGGCGGTTCCACAACCGGCCGGCGTGGTCGCTGGAGGACCTGGTGTTCCGGCTGCGCGACCCGGCAGGCCGGCTCGCGGAGCTCCGCCTGGGCGACCGCAGCGTGGCTTCGCAGTTCGAGGTGTCCTACCGGAACCTGTCGCCCGGGCAGCGCCGGCTGCTGCGCGTCCTGGGCTGCACCGCGCACCCCGGCGAGGAGTTCGACGCGGGCACCGCGGCGCTGCTGCTGGACCAGCCGGTGCCGGAGGCGGAGCGGCTGCTGGAGGAGCTGTTCGACGCGCACCTGCTCCGCCAGCGGGCCGCGGGCCGGTACCACTTCCACGACCTGGTCCAGGAACACGCGCGCACGAAGGCCGACGATCCGGACCGCGAGGACGGCCTGCTGACGAAGATCGGCCGCACCACGCTGCCCGCGGTGACCAAAGTGGAGTGCCGCCTGAGCTGAACGCGGGCAGGGCCGACCGGCTTCCGGGGCGGAGGCCGGTTTTTTCGTGCTCGAGCGGCTATCTTTTCGAGTTGGTCAGGTCTGCTCCGGTGAGGTCGGCGCCGTCCATCTCGGCTCCGCGCAGGTCTGCGCCCCGCAGGTCTGCGCCCGACAGTTTGGCCCCTCGCAGGTCTGCATTTCTCAGATCGGCGCCGCGCAGATTTGCATACTGGAAATCTGCGTTCGACAGGTCTGCATATCTGAGCGACGCTGCCGTGAAGTCGGCGCCATTGACGTTGACGCCACTGAAAATTGCGAAATCCAGCTTGCTTCCCGTGAAATCTGCGCCTGCAAGTTCTCGTACTGCGGCAAAGGATGCGTATCGGAGATCCGACTCGCGGAGAATGGCTTGGAGTATGACCGCGTTGGCGAACTGGGCCAGAACGAGTTTGGCGCCTGAAAGGTTGGTGGCTTGCAGGAACGCGCCGTCAAACCGTGTTCCTAAATCCTTGCCTCCCAAGCTGTCGAAGAAGTGCCGATCAGCGCTGGGTGGGTGCGCATTGATGATTTCCACAATACCTTTTGCCGAAAGATCCGCCTTCTGCAGGCTGACCTTGCTGAGGTCTGCGAGGCGGAAATCCGTGTTGAGCAGTACTTGGCGATCCAGGTTGCTTCTCTCGAGGTCAAGATTGCTGAGGCGTAGAGCGGAAAGGTCGGTGACAGCGGTAAGGCAGATCCCGGTGAGGTCGGCTCTGGATCCACGTGGCTCGAGCGCATCGGCTCGGCGACCCAGAACGGTGAGCGCGGAGCGGACGTCGGTGGGGAGCGGTGCGGGTGTTCCCGTATCGGTGGAACCCTCGGGTGCCGGGCATGCATTTGAGTCGGATGACGAACTGACGTGGACGCGAACAAAGGCGGACAACACCTCGAAAACGGTGAGTCGATCCCTGGTAGAGTCGCGGGAGAGTAGTTCGAGTGCGTAGATCCCGCCCAAGCGGATGTCGAGTTTGTCCGAGCCGAGTTGTTCAACGGCGCGGCCGAATCGATCGGTGTACTGACCTTGCTCGGTGACTGCGTTTTGCCGGCGGGTGGCGTCGAGGGTCTGGTTGGTGATGTAGACGGCCGCAATCGCGGCGGCGCCGGTACCAATGGTGGCAAGAGTGGTGAGTGCCTTCGCGGCTTTGCCCCAGCCAGTCCAACTACCGACACGTCGAAGCCCGATTGGCTGATGCGGCGGTACTGCGGGCTCCGGATCGACGGGTTGGGGACGATTGAGCCGGCTCGCGCGCAAACCGCGGGAGGGGATCGGGCTGATTGACGTCACACGTAGTCGACGATCGGTCACGAGCACAAGTCTCCCAGACCTTTCCTCGCCCGCCCTCGCGAGTGCTGTCGACGCGGTAGGAGCCGATGAGCGGCCGCCGATGCAGCGCCGATGCGCCGGGGAGGCCGCGCCGATGGCCGCGCCGGGCAGGCTCGGTGGCGGATCCGAACCCCCGGTCCCGGCGCCGTCGCGGGCCCGCACCAGAAAGTGACGACATGGAGTTCACGCACCGCACCGTCCTGAGCCCCGAGCTGCGGGCCCAGGTGCTCGAGGACCCGGCGATCGGGGGCGGGAACCTGCTGCCCGCCATGCTCGAGCTCAACCCCTGCCCGGACGAGCCGTTCATCCACTCCCTCACGCCGATCCCGTACCCCGGCGGGGAAACCCGGCACTGGTTCAGCCTCCGCGACCTCGACCACCTCGTGCAGAGCTGGTCGGTCTGGTACCTGGAGCGGGGGGTGCGGCCGCGCGACCGGGTCGCGGTCTTCCCGCCCGACTCCATCCAGTACTTCATCCACCTCTCCGCGCTGGCCCAGATCGGCGCGATCTCGATGCTGATCAACAGCAACGCCAACCGCGACAGCGCGGTCGCCCTGATCGAGCGCAGCGGGGCGATCGGCCTCTACACCGACGACGAGCGGCTCGCCCGGATCACCGGCGACCTCGACCGGCTGAACCTGAAGTGGGTCGAAACCCGCCAGGACGGCCCGCCGCCGGCCGTGCTGCCCGACGCCGACCGGTTCCGGCACCACCCGGACGACCCCGTCGGCCTGATGCACTCCTCGGGCACGACCGGGCTGCCGAAGCCGGTCATCCACACCCACAAGACCATTTTGGACGGTCCGAAGTGGCGGGCGGTCAACTACAAAGAAGAGCCACGGGCCGTCATCCTCAACGCGCTCCCGCAGTCGCACCAGGGGTGTGTCTCGTTCAACGCCTACACCGTGCTCGGCGGGCAGCCGATGGTCGTCTGGCGGGACGTCTCCGGGGCGGAGCTCGCCCACGCCGTCGAGGCGCACCAGCCGACCATGGTGATGGCGTTCGGGCACGCCTACCCGGAACTCGCCGCCATCGAGACGCCCGAGGGTGCGCTGGACTCGGTGAACATCTGGGTGTCCATGGCGGACGCCATCCACGAGCGGCACCTGAAGGAGATCCTGGGCCGCCGGTCGCCGGACCGGCCGCCCGCCGCCTTCCTGGACCGGCTCGGCACCACCGAGCTGGGCTGGGGCGTGCTGATGCAGCCCCGCACCCTGGCGACCGAGCGCAACGACCGCTGCGTCGGCAAGTCGGTGGGCTTCGCCGAGGTCGCGATCGTGCGGGAGAACGGCACGCTCGCCGAACCGTACGAATTCGGCCTGCTCGGCGCCAAGCCGCCGTCCATGACCGTCGGCTACTGGGGCAACCAGGACACCTACTACCGCAGCAAGCTGGCCGGCTACTGGCTGACCGGCGACGTCGCCTACCGCGACGAAGAGGGCAACTTCTACCAGGTCGACCGCGCGGTGGACGTGGTGCACACCGCCGCCGGGCCCGGCTATTCGGTGCAGATGGAGGAACTCATCCTCAACGAGGTCGCCGGGGTCGAGGACTGCACGGTGGTGGCCGGGCGCCACGAAGGCGAAGAGGTCGCTGTCGCCGTCGTCACCGGGGACGGCGTGGACGCGGAAAAGGTGCTGTTCGCGGCCAACGAAGCCCTGCGCGCGCACGGCAAGCCCGAGCTGTCCGTGGTGGAGGTCGCCACCGCCGACGAGGACTTCCCGCTCGGCGTCACCGGCAAGTCCCTCAAGCGCTACCTGCGGGACAAGTACCGCGACCTCGCCGTCCACGTCCGGGACCGCCGGGGCCGGCACCTCGCGACGATCGACGCGCTCGCATGACCGCGGCGCAGGCGCAGCAGGACCTGCTGCTCGTGTTCGACGAAACCGTGACCCGCGCCGACGTCGACGGCTGGCTGCGGCACCTGAGCTTCGCCGGCGCGCCGACGCGGGTGTACCGGCTCGGCGCCAGCCACGTGCTGCCGGTGTCCGGAGTGGACAGTGAAGAACTGCTCGCGGCGGCGCCCCACCTGCCCGCCCCGACCCGGCAGGTGGTGCGCGGCGGCGCGGCGTGGCTGGGCGGCCGTCCGCTGCGGCCCGCCGGGACCCGGGTGTCCCTGGGGCCGGCCACGATCGGCGACGGCTCGGTGGCGGTGATCGCCGGGCCGTGCGCGGTCGAGACGCCGGAGCAGATGACGGCCACCGCGGAGCTGGTCGCCGAGCACGGGGCCGTCGCCCTGCGCGGCGGGGTGTTCAAGCCGCGCACCTCGCCGCACTCCTTCCAGGGCCTCGGGTTCGGCGGGCTGGACCTGCTCGTCGAGGCCCGGCGGCGGACGGGCCTGCCGTTCGTCACCGAGGTCGTCGACGCGGAGCACGTCAAACGGCTGGCCGAGGTGGTCGACGGGTTCCAGATCGGCGCCCGGAACATGCAGAACTTCGCGCTGCTGAGCGCGGTCGGCCAGACCGGCCTGCCGGTGGTGCTCAAGCGCGGGTTCGGCTGCACCGTCGAGGAGACCCTCGCCGCCGGCGAGTACCTGCTGCTGGAGGGCAACGACCAGGTCGTGCTGTGCGAGCGCGGCATCCGCACGTTCGAGCCGTCGGCGCGGTTCACCCTCGACCTGACGGCGGTGGCGCAGTGGAAGCAGCACACGCACCTGCCAGTGATCGTGGACCCGAGCCATTCCGGCGGCCGCCCGGAACTGGTCGAGCCGCTGTCGCTCGCCGCGGTCGCCGCGGGGGCGGACGCCCTGCTGATCGACGTCCACGTCCAGCCGGAGCAGGCGCTGTGCGACGCGAACCAGGCGTTGCGGCCGGAGCAGTTCGCCGGGCTGATGACCCGGCTCGCCGGGGCGGCGGCCGGGCTGGGCCGAAGCCTGCAGGAACGCCGAAGCCGGCAGGAACGCTGAGGGCCCGCGCGGCCAGGGAGCAGGAGAACAGTGTCCGGTGAGACGTCGGAGATCGCCGTGGTCGGGCTCGGCCCGCGCGGGCTGTCGGTGGCGGAACGCCTGTGCGCCAACGCCGTCGGGCTCGTGCCGCCGGGACGGCGGCTCGTCGTCCACCTCGTCGACCCGCACCTGGCCGAGGGCGGCCGGGTGTGGCGGAGCACGCAGGACCGCCTGCTGCTGATGAACACCGTCGCCTGCCAGGTGACCATGTTCGTCGACGAGAGCGTCGGCTGCGCGGGCCCGGTCGTGCCCGGCCCGAGCCTCTACGAGTGGGCGCGGTCGATCGCGCTGCTCGGCACGCCGCACGTGCCCGCCGTCGTCCGGGCCGAAGCCGCGGCGCTCGGGCCGGACGACTACCCGTCCCGGGCGTTCTTCGGCAGCTACCTGCGCTGGACGCGGCGGCGGCTCACCCGGATCGCGCCGCCGTCGCTGCGGTTCGCGGCGCACGAGGCGCGGGCCGTCGACGTCCGGGACACCGGGGCCGGGCGGCAGGAGGTCGTCCTGGACGACGGCACGGTGCTCGGCGGCCTCGACGCCGTCGTGCTCGCCCTCGGGCACCTGCCGCACGAACTCGGCCCGGCCGAGGCGGAGCTGAGCCGGTACGCGGACCGGCACGGCCTGCGGTACCTGGCCCCGGGCAACCCGGCCGACACACCGCCGTGCGACGCCGCCCCCGGGGAACCGGTGCTGCTGCGGGGGATGGGCTTGAACTTCTTCGACCACCTGGCCCTGCTGACGCTCGGCCGCGGCGGCGCGTTCACCCGGACGCCGGCGGGCCGGCTGACCTACGTGCCGTCCGGCCGGGAACCCCGGCTGGTCGCCGGTTCCCGGCGGGGCGTGCCGTACCAGGCCCGGGCCCGCAACGAGAAGGGCGCCTTCGGCCGCCACGAGCCGCGGTACCTCACACCCGCGGTGATCGAGCGGCTGCGCAACGGCGGGGACTTCCGCCGGGATGTCTGGCCGCTGATCGACCAGGAGGTCCGGACGGTCTTCTACGCGGCCCGGGTGCGGGAACAGGGGTGTGCCTGCGACGCCGGTGAGTTCACCGAGGCGTTCGCGGCCGCCGGACCGGCGCGCGTGCCGCCGGCCGGGGATCCCCTCGACGTCCGGGAGACCGAGGCCCAGCGGATCGTCCTGGCCAAGTTCGGGCTCGAAGGGAGCTGGGACTGGCGCACCCTCGCGAACCCGTACGCGGCCGCCGACCTCGCGTCGACGCCGGCGTTCCGCCACCGCCTCCGGTCCCTTGTGGACAGTGAGCTGGCGGAGGCGGCGAAGGGCAACGTGACCGGGCCGCTCAAGGCGGCGGCCGACGTCCTGCGCGACCTCCGCAACGAGATCCGGCTGGTCGTCGACCACGGCGGGATCTCCGGCCGCTCCTACCGCGACGACCTGCAGCGCTGGTACATGCCGCTCAACGCGTTCCTGTCGATCGGGCCGCCCGCCGAGCGCGTCGAGCAGTTCGGCGCGCTCCTCGACGCGGGCGTGCTCGAGGTGCTCGGCCCGGACCTGCGGGTCGAGGGCGACGGCGGCCGGTTCGTGGCGTGGTCGGCGGCGTGCCCGGACGTCACCGTGTCCGCGACGACGCTGATCGAGGCCCGCCTGCCGGAGACCGACCTGCGGTGCACCACCGACCCGCTGCTGCGGGCCCTGCTCGCCCGCGGGGAGGGGCGCCCGTACCGCAACGGGGAGTACGTCACCGGCGGCCTGGCGGTCACCCGGCGGCCGTACCACGTGCTGGACGCGCGGAACCGGCCGCACCCGCGGCGGTTCGCGTTCGGCGTGCCGACCGAGGCGGTGCACTGGGTGACCGCGGCCGGCATCCGGCCGGGCGTCGATTCGGTGATCCTCGGCGACGCGGACGCCATCGCCCGCTCGTGCCTGCAGGTGGCGGCGGACGTCGATTCGGGGAGGGCGGCATGAGCGGATGGCTGGCTCCGGCGTGGGCCGGGACGGGTGCCGAGGCGCTCGTCGACGACCGCGCCCTGCTGACCGCGATGCTCGCCACCGAGGTCGCTCTCGCCGAGGCGCAGGCCGAGCTGGGCGTGATCCCCGCGTCGGCGGCGGCGGCGATCCGCGCCGCCGCGGTGCCGGAGCCGGACCTGGCCGCCGGGGTGCGGGCGACGGCGAACCCGGTGGTGGCGTTCGTCGCCGCGCTCACCGCGGCCGTCGGCTCGGACGCCGCCGAATACGTGCACCGGGGCAGCACCAGCCAGGACATCCTGGACACCGCCCTGATGCTGCTCTGCCGGGCCGCCTTCGGCCGCATCGAGCGTGACCTGCTCACGACCGCCGCGAGCCTGGCCGGGCACGTCCGCGCCCACCGGGACACGCCGATGGCCGGGCGCACCCTGACCCAGCACGCGGTGCCGGTCACCTTCGGGCTCAAGGCCGCGACCTGGCTGCACGGGGTGCTCGACGCGGTCGAGCGCCTGCGCCGGGTCGCGCTGCCGGTGTCGCTCGGCGGCGCGGCCGGAACCCTGGCCGCGTACCAGGAGTACAGCTCCGCCGAGGCGGCACTGCGGCTGCCCGACCTGGTCGCGCGACGGCTGGGCCTGGCCCCGCAGGTGCTGCCCTGGCACGGGATCCGCACGCCGATCGCCGACGTCGCCGCCGCGCTGCTGGTCACCACCGGCGCCCTCGGCAAGATCGCCGCCGACGTGCTGGTGCTGTCCCGCACCGAAATCGGCGAGGTCATCGAGGCCCCGGCGCCGGGCCGCGGCGCCTCCTCAGCCATGCCGCAGAAGCACAACCCGGTGTTTTCGACGCTGGTGGCGACGGCGGCCCGGCAGCTGCCGCCGCTCGCCGTCGTGCTCTTCGGGTCGATGGCCGCCGAGGACGAGCGGTCCGCGGGCGCCTGGCACGCGGAGTGGCAGCCGCTGCGGGACGCCCTGCGCATCGCGGCCGGCGCGGCGGCCAACGCGGCCTGCCTGGCGGAGTCGCTGCAGGTCTCACCGGCGGCCATGACGGCGAACCTGCAGCTCACCCGGGGCGCGATCGTGTCGGAGCGGGTCAACGCGGTGCTCGCGCCGAAGCTGGGCAAGGCGGCCGCCAAACGGCTGCTGGCCGAAGCCGCCGCCGAGGCCGGAGGACGCGAACTGGCCGAGGTGCTCGACATGGACGTACCTCCCGGCGTGTTCGATCCGGCCGCCTACACCGGGTTGTCCGGCCCGCTGGCCGACCGCGTCCTGGCCCGCTACGACGTCGTGAAGGAGAGCCGATGACCGCGCTCGAGCACGCCGGGCCCCGGCCCGCCGAAGAACGGGAAGCGCTGCTGCGCATGCCCGGGTTCGGCTCGCTGTGGTCCGATCACATGGTCACCGCGCGGTGGACCGCCGCGGACGGCTGGCACGACGTCCGCACCGGCCCGCTCGCCGCGTTCACGCTCCACCCGGCCACCATGGCGTTCCACTATGGACAGACGATCTTCGAGGGGCTCAAGGCGTTCTGGCGGCCGGACGGACAGCGCGCGCTGTTCCGCCCCGGCGACCACGCCCGCCGCTTCGCCCGGTCGGCGCGCCGGATGGCCATGCCCGAACTGCCGGAGGCGGACTTCCTCGCCGCCGTCACGGCCCTGACGCGCGTCGACCGCGAGTGGGTGCCGCAGGCCCGTGGCCACAGCTTCTACCTGCGGCCGTTCATGATCGCCGCGGAGACGCACCTGTCCAACCGGCCTGCCGAGGAGTACCTGTTCGCCGTCATCGGCAGCCCCGCGCGGCCCGCCACCGCCGAACCGGCGCCGATCCGGCTGTGGGCGTCGCCCGAGTACGTCCGCGCCGCCGACGGCGGCACCGGCACCATCAAGTGCGGCGGCAACTACGGCGGTTCCTACCTGGCCCAGCGCGAGGCCGCGGAGCACGGCTGCCACCAGGTCGTCTGGCTCGACGCGCGGGAACGCCGGTACGTCGAGGAGGTCGGCGGGTCCAACCTGTTCTTCGTCGAGGGCGACCGGCTCGTCACCCCGCCGCTGAGCGGCACGCTGCTGGCCGGCGTCACCCGCGACTCGATCCTGCGGCTCGCCGGCCGGCTCGGGCTGGCCGTCGCCGAGGAACCGGTCACGCTCGAAGACTGGGAACGCGGCTGCCGGGACGGCCGCATCACCGAGACGTTCGCCTGCGGCACCGCCCGCGCCGTCGCGCCGGTCGGGCACGCGGTCACGCCCGAGGGGGAGTGGGCCGTCGGCGACGGTGGCACCGGCCCGGTCACCCGCCGTCTGCTGAACACGCTGCTGGACATCCAATACGGCCACGCTCCCGACGACTTCGGCTGGCTGCACCCCGTCCGAGAGGAACCCTCGTGAAGGTCGACTTCTACTTCGATCCCGCCTGCCCGTTCGCCTGGATCACCTCGCGGTGGATCCTCGAGGTCGAACAGCGGCGGGACATCACCCTGCGGTTCCGCGTGATGAGCCTCGGGGTGCTCAACGAGGACCGCGAGCTCGAGCCGTGGTACCGCGAGTTCTGCGACCGCGCCTGGGGCCCGGTCCGCGTCTGCGTCGCCGCGGCGCAGACCTGCGGCGAGGAGGTGCTGCGCGACCTCTACACCGCCCTCGGCACCCGGATCCACAACGGACGGAACAAGGACTTCCCCGACGTCGTCGCGCAGGCGCTGGCCGAGGTCGGGCTGCCCGCGTCGCTCGCGGACGCGGCCGAAAGCACCGACTACGACGAAGCTCTGCGCAAGAGCCACGCCGAAGCGCTGGCGCCGGTCGGCGCGGACCTCGGCACCCCGGCCATCCACCTCGACGGCGTCGGCTTCTTCGGCCCGGTGCTCAACGCGATCCCGCGGGGCGAGGAGGCGGCGCAGCTCTTCGACGGGGCCGCCGCGCTCGCCCGCAACCCGCACTTCTTCGAGCTGAAGCGCTCGCGCACACCCGGTCTGAACTACGAGTGAGGGAACGGCGATGAAACGCATCGGGTTCGTCGAGTCGAACCGGGCCGGCTCGGGGTTCGACGCCCTGCGCGCGGCCCGCGCGCTGGGCCTGCACGTCACCTTCTTCAGCAGCGGGCTCGAGCGCTACCACGCCACGCCGGGCGGCACCGAGGTGCTGGAGAACTGCGTCGACGAGTTCGTGTCCTGCCCGACCCACGAGCTGGAACCGCTGCTGGCGGCGGTCAAGGCCGTGGACGCGCGGCAGCCGCTCGACGCCCTGCTCTCGGTGGCCGAGTACGAGGTGGTGCAGACCGCGGAGGCGGCCCGGCAGCTCGGCCTGCCCGGCCCGGACCCGGCCGCGGTCCGGATGGCCCGCAACAAGGCCGCCCAGCGGCGGCGGTGGGCCGAGCGGGGGGTGCCGGTGCCGGCGTTCCGCGTGGTCACCACGATCGCCGAGGCGGTGCGGGCGGCGGGCGAGGTCGGGTGGCCGTGCGTGGTCAAGGCGGTCGACGAGACCAGCGGCGCCCACGTCGTCCGGTGCACGACGCCGGGGGAGGTGGTGGCCGCGTTCGGCGCCATCCGGGCCGAGCCGGCCAACCGGCGCGGGCAGGCACGGGCGGCCGAGGTGCTCGTCGAAGAGTGCCTGGTCGGGTTCGAGGTCAGCGTGGAGGTGCTGGCCGATACCGGCGGCGTCCGCGTGCTCGGGGTGACCGACAAGATCGTCGGCGGCCGCAACCGGTTCGTCGAGCTCGGGCACAGCTTCCCGACGGCCCTGCCGGACGACGTCCGCCGTGAACTGGAGGCGGCCGCGGTGGCCGCGACCACCGCGGTCGGCTTCGACCTGGGCCTCGCGCACGTCGAGGTCAAGTACACCGCGGCCGGGCCGAAACTGGTCGAGCTCAACCCGCGGCCGGGCGGGGCCCGGATCACCGCGCTGATGGACCGCAGCTTCGGGCGGTCCACGATGGAGCTGCTGATCCGCCAGTCCCTCGGCGAGCCGGTCGCGGACCTGCCCACGCCGGCCCGCGGCGCGGCGATCCGGTACCTGACGGCGGAGCCCGGAGTCGTGGAGAGCGTCAGCGGCCTGGAGATCGCGGCCGCGGTGCCGGGCGTGTGCGAGGCGGTGGTGTCCGTCGGACCGGGCGCGCGCGTCGGACCGTTGCGGGTCAACGAAGACCGGATCGGGCACGTCCTGGCGACGGCGGCCGGCCCGTACCTGGCCGGCCGGCTCGCCGAGGCGGGGGCGCAGCAGATCGTGGTGACCACCCGCCGGGACTGACCGATGCGCGGCCGATGTCCCGCCGATGGCCGCGTCGGCGAGGCTGGTCACCGGAGTGCGACAGGAGGAGCGAGATGGCGAACCTGGTCATGGTCATGCCGTACCAGGCGTACCTGGCGAAGGCCCGGGCGGAAGGCTTCCGGGTGACCGCGCTGTGGGACACCACCGAAGCCCGCCGGCTGTTCGGCGCCGGGGCAGCGGAGTACCTCCGGCAGGTCGAGGCCCTCGCCGACGGCTTCCGCCTGGTCGAGTTCGCCGACCGGGCGGCCTACGCCGGCGCGATCCGCGCGGCGGTCCGGGAAACCGGGGCCGACCACGTCTGGCACGTCGGCAGCGAGGAAAGCATGCAGCTCGCCTACGGCGTCGCCGAGGAGCTCGGGCTGGCCGTCAACTCACCGCGGTCGATCGCCCTGCTCAACGACAAGCTCGTGATGCGCACCCTTCTGCGGGACAAGGGGATTTCGACGGTCCGGTTCGCCACCGCGGACCACTGGACCGGGGTCGCCGGCCTGCTGAAGGACTTCGAGCTGCCGGTCGTGGTCAAGCCGGCCGCGCTCTCCGCCAGCCGCGGGGTGCTGCTGCTCACCGACCCGGCGCAGCTGCCCGCGTGGGGCCGCGAACTCGGCGGCTACGCCGGGCCCGTGCTGGTCGAAGAGTACCTGCGGGGCCAGGAGTTCAGCGTCGAGACGATGACCGTGCGCGGCGAGCACCACGTCGTCGGCGTCACCCGCAAGCTGCTCGGCCCGCTGCCGCACTTCGTCGAACGCGGCCACCTCTTCGGCGAACCGGAAACGCCCGGGACGCGGCAGGTGGCCGCCCTCGCGGTGGAGCTGCTCGACGCCGCCGGGTACCAGTGCGGGCCCGCGCACACCGAGGTCATCCTGACCTCCGGCGGCCCGCGGATCGTGGAGTCGCAGGCAAGGCTCGGCGGGGACAAGATCCCGGACCTCATCGCGATCGCCCGCGGCTTCGACGTCAAGCGCGCGATGTTCGCCGCCCTCGCCGGGCGGACGTCCCTGCCGGAACCGGGCGGGCCGGTCGCGCACATCGCGTACTTCTCCTTCCCCGCGGGAACTCTGGCCCGAGTGTCCGGTTTGGACAAGGTCCGCGCCCTGGACTTCGTGCACACCCTGCACTTCCCGTTCGCCCCCGGGGACGTCCTCCCGGAGACGGTGAGCTCCAAGACCCGGCACGGCCACGTGATCCTCGCGGGTTCCGCGGACGCCGCCGAGGCCCAATCCCGCGCCGACCGCGTCCGCGCCCTGATCGAGGTGGAGGTCCGATGAGGCACTTCTTCGCACTGCACCGCAACGTCCGGCTGCGGATCGGCCTGGCGTTCGTCCACAAGCTGATCGACGCGATGATCCTCACCTTCATCGCGATCTACCTCGCCGCGCACGTCGGCGTCGCCCTGGCCGGCGCGCTGATCCTGGTGTTCGCCGTGTTCGCGGTGTTCGGCATGCTGACCGGCGGCCACCTGTCCGAACGGTTCGGCCGGCGCCCGGTGCTGATCACCGGTGACGTCGTCGGCACGACGTTCCTGGTGGTGATGGCGGTCGCCTACCACGCCGGCTGGGGCGCGCTGGCGGTCTACTTCAGCTACGCGATCGTCAAGTTCGGGACGAACCTCGCGCTGCCCGCGAACGACGCCACGATCATCGACGTCACCCCGCCGGCGGACCGCAAGTTCGTCTACACGGTCAACTACTGGATGATCAACCTAGCGCTGGGCACGGGTGCCCTGCTCGGCGCGTTCCTGTACAGCGCGCACTTCGGCGCGGTGATCATCGGCGGCGCCGTCGCCATGGCCTTCGCCCTCACCGTCACCGTCACGCTCGTGGCGGAGACGAAACCGGAGACGCCGCGGCCGCCCGTCAAGCTGACCGGGCTCGCCCAGTTCGTCGAGGGCTACAAGGTGGTGCTGGCCGACTCGACGTTCCGGCGGCTGATCATCGCCGCCACCCTGATCCTGACCCTGGAAGGGCAGCTGAGCACGGCGATCGGGATCCGGCTGTCGACGCACTTCCCGGTCCAGCCGGTGTTCGGGTTCGGCGCCGTCGACGGCGTGCAGATGCTCGGCATCCTCAAGGCGGTCAACACGGCCCTGGTCGTGGTGTTCGCGCTGGTCGTCAACACGCTGCTGCGGCGGATGCCCGACCGCACCCGCCTCTACGCCGGCATCGCGCTGTACGCGGGCGGGTTCGCCGTCCTCGCCGTCACGAACGACGCCTGGCTGCTGCTGGCCGCCGTCGTCGTGCTGACCGTCGGCGAGCTGATGAACCTGCCGGTCCAGCAGGCGCTGCTGGCCGAGCTGGCCCCCGAGGAGGGCCGGCCGCGGTACCTGGCCGCGTACTACCTGCACATCCGGTTCGGCCAGGTGGTCAACTCGGTGCTGATCAGCCTCAGCGCGGTGCTCGCCGCGCAGGCCATGGCCGCGATCTACCTGCTCTTCGGCGTCGTGGTCGTCCTGCAGTACCGGGTGATCCTGGCCCGCCGTCCGGCGCCGGCCGAGGCGTCCGTCTCCGTCTGAAACCCCCTGGGAGGGAACCATGTCGGCACGTGCCGATCGGGTCACCGAGGCCTACCTGGCCGGCTGCGCGGCGCCGGACGGCCCGCTGCGCCACGCGCGGGAGCAGCTGACGCTGTCGGACGCCCAACGCCGGTCGTGGCCGCGGCTGCTGCCCCGGCCGATCATCGTCGACGAGGCGGAGTACCGGGCGTTCGGCCGGGACCTCGTCACCGTCTTCGACCTGGTCACCAGCCTGCCGCAGCGGGTCTTCGACGGCGACTTCGCCCGGTTCCGGACCGCGCTGGGCATCGACGACCGGCACGCCGGGTTCATGTCCCGCCTGCTCGGCGAGGGGCCGCCGCCGCTGTACGGCCGGGCCGACGTCTACTACGACGGCACGGCGTTCAAGCTGCTGGAGTACAACATCGGCAGTGCGCTCGGCGGCCTGGACATGGTCGGCGCGCTGCCCAAGGCGTACCTGCGGGTCCCGGCGGTCGCCGAATTCGCCGGACAGCACGGCCTCGGCTACCTCGACATGGGCGCCGACCTCGCCGCGGCCCTGCGCAACGCGGGCAAGACGATCGGCGCGGGCGAACCGGTGGTCGCCATCCTCGAAAGCCCGGGCGGGCTGGAAACCTACGGCCGCCAGCGGCGGTCCGCCGCGGAAATGCTGCGGGACAACGGGCTCGACTGCCGGGCCGGGGAAATCGGCGACCTGGAGTTCCGCGGCGGCAAGCCGTACCTGGACGGCACCGGCGTCGACGTCATCCTGCGCTACTACGGGCTCGAGGAGATGCTCGGCCACCCGGACTGCGACGAGCTCCTGGAGCCGGTCTTCCGCGCCCACGAGGACGGCGAGGTCGTCGTCTGGACGCCGAGCAACGTGTACGGCAACAAGGGCACGCTGGCCATGCTCTCCGAACACGTCGAACTGTTCACAGTGGACGAACAGGCGGCGATCGGCCGCGTGCTGCCGTGGTGCCGCATGCTCGGCCGCCCCGGCGCCGGGCCGGACGCCGTCCGCATCGAGGAGTGCATGCAGCGGCAGGACCGGCTGGTGTTCAAGCCGACCGGGCTGTACGGCGGCCAGGGTGTCGTCATCGGCCGGGAGGTCGACGCGGCGACCTGGCGCGAGACCCTCGATGCCGGTTCGCGGACCGGCTCGCTGGTGCAGGAGATCGTCCGCCCGAACCTGGAGACGGTGATCGACCCGGACACCGGCGCCCGCAGCGAGTGGTACGCGCTCTGGGCCGCCTTCATGACGCCGTCCGGCCTCTCCGGCGGCGGGATCCGCGCGATCCCGCCCGGCGGCACGACGGTCATCACCATGAGCAACAACGCCAGCGTCCGCAACACGTGTCTTTTCACCTGCTGAGCAAGGAGATCCTCCGGTGGCCCGACTCGTCGACCTGACCCACGGCTTCTACGACGGAATGCCGTCCTACCCCGCCGACTGGTTCCCGAAGTTCGTCAGCGAGCATTCGATGACGCCGGAGACCGACCCGTACGGCACCAAGCGCACGTTCTCCTACCTGCACGTCTTCCCGCACAACGGGACCCACATGGAGTACCGGCTGCACTTCTACCCCGGTGCCGAAGGCATCGACGAGGTCCCGCTGGAGACGCTGATCGGCCGCGCCTGCGTCGCGGACCTGTCGGGCAAGGGCGAGCTGGAGCCGGTCACCGGCGAGGACCTGGAGCGGACGCTGCGGCCGGTGTGGCAGCCGGGCGACCGGCTCCTCGTGCGCACCGACTACCTGCGGCACAACTGGGGCCGCCCCGACTACTGGGACCGGCCGCCCTACCTGACGCCGTCGGCCGCGGAGTGGGCCATCGAAAACGGCGCGAGCCTCTTCGGTCTCGACTGCCTCACCGAACGACCCGGCGACGCCGAGTCGCCGGTGCACCACGCACTCCTCGCGGCCGGAATCCCGCTGCTGGAGTACGTCACCAACATGCACGAGCTGACCCAGCAGGTCGTGCAGCTGTTCGCACTGCCGACGAAGGTCGCCGGAGCCGAGGCGGCCCCGGCCCGCGTCATCGCCCTGGAGGAGACGGATGACTGAGCAGGTCGCCCTCACGGCCGTCGGTGACGACGCCGGCGTGCCGGACGGCCTGGACCGGCTGCTCGAGCTGCTCGGTGCGCCGCTGTCCGGGCTGCGGGCCGGGGACGAGGTGCTGATCAAGCCGAACCTCTTCCAGACGGCTCCGGGGTTCCACGTCCGCCCGGCGCTGCTGGCGGCGATCGCGAAGGTGGTCGCCGCGCACGGCGCCCGGCCGGTGATCGCCGAGCGCACGCACGCCATCTACGAGCTGCTGAACGACCACGAGGCCGCGGAGTACGCCCGGATCGTCAGCTTCGACGACCTGCCGCTGCGGATCACCGGCATCCCGGGTGCGACGTCGCTGCGGGTGCCGATCGCCGTCCCCGAGCTGATCCTCGACTGCGACTTCTTCATCGGCGTCCCGCAGCTGCGCACGCACGCGAGCGTCGTCTACTCCAACGCGATGAAGAACCTGGTCGGGCTGCTGCCCGGGTACACGACCCGGATCGTGCACATGGCGGGTGTCGACGAGTCCACTGTGGACCTGAACCTGATGCGGCCGCAGGACCTGGTGGTGTGCGACGGCACGACGGTGATCGAAGGCAACTACCCGATGGACGGCCAGGCGCGCGAGGCCGGGTTCCTCGCCGCGAGCCGCAACGCCGTCGCGCTCGACGTCGCCGTCGGCACGCTGGCCGGCTTCGACCCGGACAGCGTCGCGTACCTGCGGGACGCGCACGCGCGGGGGATGGGACCGCTGTCGCCGGACGACATCGAGCTGCTCGGCACGCCGCCGGCCGAGCTGGCGTTCGACATGGTCAAGGCGCCGGTCGAGATCGTCGTGCCGCGCGAGGGCATCCACGTCTACGCCGAACACGCGTGTCCGGCGTGCAGCCGGTTCGTGGCCGGGGCCATGAAGGCGCTGGCCGGTGAACTGTGCGCGTGGGACGGGGAAATGACGGTGATCTCCGGGCCGCAGGTGTCGCTGCCGCCGTTGCGCGGGGAAGTCGTGCTCGTCGGCAACTGCCTCTACGAGCGCCGGGACCTCGGGATCTTCGTCGAAGGCTGCCCGCCGCGGGCGATCCAGCTCGCCGCGTTCCGGTACGCCATGGGCAAGCCCGTCGGCGACCACGAGCGGACGCAGTTCCGGGTGCCGCCGAGCCGGGCCGTGGCCCGATGATCACGTCCGAGCTCGCCCCGGGGGACCGGCTGCACCGGCACGTCGTCCCCCTGGCCTCGGCGGTCGACCCGGTGGCGGCCGCCGCGGCCCTGCGCACGGCCGGGCGGGTCATGCTCACCGCCGGGGCCGGTGGCGCGGACCCGGTCCTCGCCGCCGGTGAGCTGGCCGTTCTTTCGCACCCCGGCGGCGGCACGCCGCTGACCGCCGCCGTGGACCTCCTGCAGGGCCTGGACCTCCCGCCGGAGGCCACCGGCGCCGAAGCCGCCTGGTTCGGCTTCCTCGGCTACGACGCCGCCCGCGACTTCGAGCGGCTGCCGAGCCGCCACCCGGCGACCGGCCGTCCGGGGTACGAGTTCTTCCTGCCCGAGGTACTGGTCCGGTTCGCCGAGGGGCAGGTGATCGGCCGCGGCGCGACCGCCGCGGCCGCCCGCACCGCGGCCGAGCAGGTCGCCCGGACGCTGAACGGCCTGGCGATCGCGCGGCTCGGCACGGTCGCCGTGGGCACCGGCCGGTTCGGGTTCGCCTACGACGAGTACGTCGACGCCGTCCGCCGCGCCCAGCAGCACATCCTCGACGGCGACGTCTTCCAGCTGGTGCTGTCGAACGGCTGGACCGCACCGGCCACTGTGGACGGACTTCGGGTCTACCGGCGACTGACGGAGATCAACCCGTCGCCGTACCACTTCTGGTTCGGCGGGCCGCACTTCGAGGCCGTGGGCGCGTCGCCGGAGCCGTGCCTGACCTTGACGGACGGGAATGCGCTGATCCGGCCGCTCGCCGGCACCCGGCCGCGCGGCCGCGACGAGCGCACCGACCGGCTGGCCGAAGAGGACCTGCGCGCGTCGGTGAAGGAGCTGGCCGAGCACCGGATGCTCGTCGACCTGGCCCGCAACGACCTCGGCCGGGTGTGCCGGGCGGGCAGCGTCTCGGTGGGACGGCTGATGGCCGTCGAGCGGTACTCGCACGTCATGCACCTGACGTCCGACGTGTGGGGCGAGCCGGCACCGGAGCGGGGCACCGACGAGCTGATCCGGGCGACGTTCCCGGCCGGGACGATGACCGGGACGCCGAAGGTGCGCGCGATGGAGATCATCGACACGCTGGAGCCGGCGCGGCGCTGGCTGTACTCCGGCGCGGTGGGCTCGTTCGGGGCGTCCCATGTGGACCTGTACCTGACGATCCGCAGCATGGTGTGGTGCGACGGCGAAATCCGCCTGCAGGCGGGCGGCGGCATCGTGCACGACTCCGACCCGGCGGAGGAGTACGCGGAAGTCCTGGCGAAGCTCGGCTCGGGCGCGCGGGCGCTCGGCGTGACGGTGGAAGGGACGGCCGCGTGATCTGCGTGCTCGACAACTACGACTCGTTCGTCTACAACCTGGTGCAGTACCTCGGCGAGCTGGGGGCGTCGTGCCGGGTGTTCCGCAACGACGAGGTGACCGTTGCGGAGATCGCCGCACTGGCCCCGGAGCTGGTGGTGATCTCGCCGGGCCCCGGTGCCCCGGCGGACGCGGGCATCTCGGTCGAGCTGGTCCGCGGGCTCGCCGGCCGCGTCCCGATGCTCGGGGTGTGCCTGGGCCACCAGGCGATCGCGACGGCGTTCGGCGCGAACGTGGTGCACGCGGCGGAGCCGATGCACGGCAAGTGTTCGGCGGTGGCCCACGACGCCCGCGGCGTGTTCGCGGGCCTGCGCAACCCGGTGACGGTGGCCCGCTACCACTCCCTGGTGGTGGACCCCGCGTCGCTGCCGGCCGACCTCGTGGTGACGGCGTGGTCGGACACGGGCGAGATCATGGGTCTCCGCCACCGGACGTTCCCGATCGAGGGCGTGCAGTTCCACCCGGAGTCGCTGTTCACCGAGGACGGCGTGGCGATGGTGGCGAACGCGATGCGCTCGCCGTCCTTGGTGCGCAGCTAGGCGAGTTCGGCGGAGACGACAGCCGGGAGCGTGCGCAGCCGGTCGAGCAGGGGCTCGGTCTCGTCGCCGGCCAGCAGGACGGAGCAGACCATGCTGCTCTCGCGGACACCGTCCTTGACGTCAACGGAAAACTCGTGGACGAGACGGCCTTCGAGCGCGCCGACCAGCGCGGGGATCTCTTCGGCACCCCCGACGAAGTAGGCGGCGATCCGGCGGCGCAGCAGCATGGCCGAGCGGGAGGCGGGAACGGCGAACGAAGTGGACATGGCGGATCTCCCGGGTTTCGAGAAGGGATGAGATCGGGGCCAGGTCCCGGAAAGCAGAGGTCGCCGACGCAGCGCGCCGGCGACCTGGGTTCAGCCGGCGCGCCGGGTTACGAGCCGCAAGGACGGCAGAAGGCGCTGCACGGCGACAGGCTAACACGGCCTCGGACGGCCGCGCACGGTTCGGTGGTCTCCCGCGGCCTCGTGAGTGGGAAACAGCGTTAGAACACTGTTTCCCACTCACGAGAGCCGCGGCAGACCCGTCAACTGGCGCGGATCAAGCCCAGCCCCAGCGGCGTCAGCTCGTGCATCTGCGACTTCCCCGACCGCGAACTGCTGATCAGCCCGCTCGCCCGCAGTACCGACGCGTGCTGGCTCGCCGTCGCCGGGGAGATCCCGGTCAACTCCGCCAGCTCGCTCGTGTTGCAGCGGGTCTTCGCCACCGTCACCAGCACCCGCGCCCGCGTGTGACCCAGCAGCGCCGCCAGGGAGGGGCCCGGCTCCGCGTCGGTGTCGAACCGCTGGTGGCTGATCGAATACACCAGGACCGGGGGCCGGTCCGGGTCCTTGTACGTCGTCGGCATCCCGTGCGCGAAGAACGCCGGGACCAGGCGCAGCCCGCGGCCGTCGAGGTGGAGCTCCTGCTCGATCGGGAACCGGACCCGCAGCACCGGCGGGGACCACGTGATGTCCGGGTGCAGCGTCGAGAGCAGCAGCTGGGGGCCGCCGCGGTCCAGGGCCGACTGCAGGCGGTGGCGGTCGTGGGCCACCGCCCTGCGCACCGCCGTCCAGTCCGGGGCGACGCACTGGCGGTAGTAGTCGTGCAACGCCGTGCCGAGGCGGCGCAGCTCGCGGGGCTCGCCGTCGGCGACGCGGCGCAGCCACACCGGGACGCGGGTGCCCTGGGCCGCCAGCTCGGCGACGTCGGCCGCCAGCGCGCGCTCCGGCGTCTCCAGCACCGTCGCGATGCCCTCGTCGATGCTGCGGGCGCCGGCCGGGGTCAGGAAGTCCGGGCAGTAGCCGTACGGCGGGACCGCGGACATCACCAGCCGGCCGGACGCCGGGACCGCCGAGCGCGATCCCCGGCGCCAGCGGCCGAAGAACGGCTCACCCTCCGGCCGCCGGATCCGGTAGCTGCTCATCAGCAGCTCCCACATCGGGTCGGCGTCCCCGGCGATGGTCACCTTCGCCAGGTCCGCTTCCGTGAAGTGAACTTTCAACACGCCGGGCGCACCCCCTTCCGGCCCGAGCGTAACCGCCGCCCCGCGGCCGCGATCAAGGGTGGTCGCCGGAAATTCACGCACCCGGCCGGGAATTCCGTCCGAATCCCGCCCTTCTTCACCCTCTGCAAGGGTAAAAAGCCGCGCCGTGGCAGTTCACGCTGTGTCATTGGTGCGTACGGGGGAAACGACCGGCGTTCCTTGACAACACCACCGCCGCCGGAGTTACGTCTTCGGCTGAATTCCGCGGAAAAGGAACCGGAAATCGTTCTCGGGCCACCGGTACGAATCGAGCCAAGCCACCGATGAAAGAAGACGAACCCCCAGCACGCCGTCCCGTCGCATCCTGGAATCCCGGCAGCTGGCGGTTGCGCACCAAGATCTCCGTCGTGCTGTTGCTGCCCGTCCTGGTCGCCCTGCTGCTGGCCGGCGGCCGGGTGCAGGGCGAGCTCGCCCGGGCGGGCGGGCTCAGCGCCGTCCGCGACCAAATGCCGATCGTGCAAGGGATCGCCGAGCTCGGCGGGCTGGTCGACGACGAGATGATCCACGACGGCGGCGCCGCGCAGACCGCCGCGGTCGACGAGAAAGCCGCCGTGGTCCGCCACGACGCCGCCTTTTCGCAGCTCAGCCCGCAGCTGTCCCGGACATTGGAAGATCAGCTGGGTAAATTGGCCGACCTGCGCCAGCAGACCGGTTCCCCGGCGGCGAAAACCGCGGCTTACCACGACTTCACCGTCGCGCTGAGCGAGGTGATCGCGGGCATCGTCGAGCAGGCCGGGAATGGTGATCTCGACGCGTCGGCAGGCATCGCCGAATCATTGGTGCAGGTGCGCACCAGCCTGGCGGGCCAGGAAGCGCTGGCGGGCCGCTCCGAAGCCGCTTCGGTCACCGCCGCCGAACGCGCCGCGGCCGAAGAAACCGTGCTCACCGGCCAGATCCGCCGGGCCCTGCCGCCCGGCGCGGCGGCCGCCCGGTTCGCGGCGGCGACCAGCCCCGGCGCCGGCGGCCCCGACGCGAAGCGGGCCACGCTCGGCACCATCCTCGCCGAGCAGGTCAAGGCGCTTTCGGACGCGGTCGGCGCGCAGACCAACACCGCCCGGTCCGACGCGCTGCGCGACGCCGCGCTGGTGCTCGCGTCCCTGCTCGGTGCCCTCGCCGTCGCGCTGGCCGTGGCCCGCTCGGTGGTCGCCCCGATCCGGCGGCTGCACGCGGCCGCCCTCGACACCGCGCGACGGCGGCTGCCGGACACGATCGAACGCATCCGCGAGGGCGAGGACGTCGACTGGCACGCGACCGCGCCGCTGCCGGTCGACTCGGAGGAGGAGATCGGGCAGCTCGCGCGGGCCTTCGACGACATGCACCGGCAGGCCGTGCGGCTGGCCGTCGGCGAGCAGGCCGAGATGCGGATCCAGGTCAGCGAGATGTTCATGACGCTGTCCCGGCGCAGCCAGTCGCTGGTGGAGCTGCAGTTGTCGGTGATCGAGGACCTCGAGGCCGACGAGCAGGACCCGCAGCGGCTGGCCGAGCTGTTCCAGATCGACCACATCGCCACCCGGCTGCGGCGCAACGGCGAGAACCTGCAGGTCCTCGCGGGCGGCCGGCCGGTGCGCCGGGACGTCGGCCCGGTCGCGACGGTCGAGCTGCTGCGCGCGGCGACCTCGGAGGTCAAGGACTACCAGCGCGTCTCGCTCGGCAACGCGCCGCGCGGGTCGGTGCAGGCCGAGGCGGCCGCGGACGTCGTGCACATCCTCGCCGAGCTGCTGGAGAACGCCATCCGCTCGTCCCCGCCGGACGAGCGGGTGGTGCTCACCGCCGACCGCGGCTTCGACGGCGGCCTGCTGATCGAGGTCGTCGACGTCGGGCTCGGCATGACCCGCGAGGACCTCGACGCGGCGAACGCCCGGCTGGCCGCCGGCGCCGCGGTGAGCCCGGAGACCACCCGCCGGATGGGCCTGTTCGTGGTCAGCAGGCTGGCCGCCTCCCACGGCATCACCGTCCGGCTGCGGCCCACGACCACCCGGACCGCGAGTGCCGGCATCACCGCCAGCGTGCACGTGCCGGGCGTGCTGATCCTGGTCGACCTGCCGCCCCGGGCCGTGCCACCCGCGCTCGGCCCGGCGGCCGGCCCGGTGAACGGCACCGCCCGGCACGAGCTCGAACCCCGGTGGCCGGCCGAAGAACCGCCGCCGGTGGCCGTGGCGGACCCGCCGACGCCGATCTTCGACCAGATGCTGTCGCACTGGTTCGCCGAGACCCCGGCGAAGGCGGAGCGGGCGGTCGCCTGGGCGTCGCCGGCCGACCAGGTCCGCCAGGCCGCCGAAGCCGCGGTCGTCGGCACCCTCGACGACTTCGACTTCACCAGCTCGGGGCTGCCGACGCGGGAGCCGGGCGCGCAGCTCGCGCCGGGTTCGGCGGCCCCGCGCCGCGCGCCGCAGGCGGACGCGTCCTTCCGGGACCCGGCCGCGGTGCGGAACAACCTTTCCCGGCACTACAGCGGCATGCGCGCGGCCCGGCACCGGGTCGCGGGCGAGCCGGAGGCGGAGCAGTGATGAGCACCCGGCAGGAAGGAACACAAGTGGCCGAGGGGTCCCGGAACTGGCTGGTCTCGGCGTTCACCCAGGAGGTGCCGGGCGTCGCGCACGCCGCGCTCGTCTCGGCGGACGGCCTGCTCGTGGCGGCGAACGACAGCCTGCCGCGCGACCGCGCCGACCAGCTCTCGGCGATCGCGTCCGGTCTCGCCAGCCTCGCGCTCGGCACCGCGGACCTGTTCACCGCGGGCCGGGTCGTGCAGTCGGTGATCGAGATGGAGCAGGGCTTCCTGCTGCTGATGAACGTCGGCGACGGCTCGAACCTGGTGGTGCTGGCCAATCCCGGCTGCGACATCGGCCTGGTCGGCTACGAGATGACGTTGCTGGTGGACCGGGTCGGGAAGGTGGTCGAGACCCCGGCCCGGCCCGCGGCGTCCCCGGGGGCGGCCCGGTGACCGAAGGCCGGCGACGCGGAGGCGGGCGGCACGCGGCGTCGCTGGCCCGCCCCTACGCGTGGACCTCCGGGCGCACCCGGCCGAAGGTCGACCTGGCGGTGGAGGCCCTCGTGGAGACGACGGCGGAGGGCCGCACCGCGCCCTTCAGCCCGACCAACCCGCTGGCCGCGGTGACGCAGCTGTGCCTGCACCAGCGGTCGGTCGCGGAGGTGGCCGCCCACCTGGGCGTGCCGCTCGGGGTGGCCCGGGTGCTCATCGGCGACCTGCTGGCCGCCGGCCAGGTGTCGATCCGCGACACGCTCACCGCGGACGCCTCCTGGGACGAACGGAACGACCTGCTCGAAAGGGTCCTCAGTGGACTACGTGCGCTCTGACAAAAGGATCACCTCGGCGAAGATCGTCGTGGCCGGGGGATTCGGGGCCGGCAAGACGACCTTCGTCGGTGCCGTCTCGGAAATCGACCCGCTGCGGACCGAAGCGCTCATGACGAGCGCGGCCGTCGGCGTGGACCGGACCGAAGCGGTGCCGGGGAAGTTCGCCACCACGGTGGCGATGGACTTCGGCAGGCTCACCCTCGCCGACGACCTGATCCTGTACGTCTTCGGCACGCCGGGCCAGCACCGGTTCTGGTTCATGTGGGACGACCTCGTCTGCGGCGCGGTCGCGGCGATCGTCCTGGTGGACACGCGCCGGCTGGCGGACTCCTTCGCTTCGATCGACTTCTTCGAGTCGCGCGGCCTGCCGTTCCTGGTGGCCATCAACCAGTTCCAGGACACCCGCCAGCACGGGCCCGAGCAGGTGCGCGAGGCCCTGAAGATCCCGCCGGAGGTGGACGTCGTCACGTGCGACGCGCGCTCGCCGGAATCGACGAAGCACACCCTCATCGCCGCGGCCGAGCACGCGCTCGCCGAACACCACGCGCCCAGAACACGCAACGCCTGAAGGAGTGCGGAAAATGCCCATGGACCACCAAGACTTCGCGATGGGCAACTGGCTCGTCGTGCTCGCCTACCTCACCTCGGTGGTGGGCTGCGCCCTCGGGCTGGCCTGCACGCTGCAGGCGCGCTCCACCGACAACCCGCGCACCCGGCTGACCTGGCTCGTGCTGGCGGCCGTGTCGATCGGCGGGGTCGGCATCTGGGTCATGCACTTCATCGCCATGCTCGGGTTTTCCACGCCCGGCCTGCCGGTGCGGTACGACATCCTGCGCACGGCGCTGTCGGCGGTCCTGTCGGTGGCGGCGGTGTTCTGCGGGCTGCTGGTGTTCGGCGTCCGCAACCGGTTCGCGTGGAAGCGGCTGCTGCTCGGCGGCCTGCTGACCGGGCTCGCGGTGGCCGTCATGCACTACACCGGGATGTGGGCGGTCCAGATCAAGGGCACGATCGGCTACGACCCGACGACGGTGGTGCTCTCGGTGGTCATCGCCGTCGTCGCGGCCACGGCGGCGCTGTGGTTCACGGTCGGGCTGGACAAGCTCCTGCCGCGCCTGGCGGCGGGCCTGGTGATGGGCGCGGCGGTGACGGGCATGCACTACACGGGCATGGCGGCGGTGCGCCTGCACCTGGACCCGGCGGCCCCCGACCCGTCCGGCACGGAGGTGTTCTCGTTCCTGTTCCCGGTGTTCGTGCTGGCGGCGCTGGCGATGGCGGTCCCGATCTGCGCGGTGCTGATGGCGACGTCGAGCTCGGAGGCACCGCGGCACACGACGCTGGTGCCCTAGTCCGATGTGGACACCGGGAACCGGTCGGCGCTGAAGTGGACGAGGATCGCCGTCGCCGAGGCGCAGACCACCTCACCCGCCTTGAGCTCGGCGGTGGCGTGGAGCTTGCGGCCGTCGCGGCGGACCAGGCGGCCTTCGGCCGTGAGGGGCACCGCGTACGGCGTCCCGTGGTGGTAGTCGACGGTCAGGGAGGCGGTCATCCCCGGGAACCCGGCGGCGGCGGTGGCGCGGCCGAGCACGTGGTCCAGGACGGCGGCCACCCAGCCGCCGTGCACGCGGCCGGGCGGCCCTTCGTGCGCGGCACCGAGCAGGACGTCGGCGCACACGGACTCGCGGTCCACGTGCACCCACGACAGCGGCGGGGCGAGGGGGTTCCCCGGCCCTTCGAGCGGGTTGTTGATGCTCAGGTGACCCCCGCCTTCGAGGGCGGCGAGCAGCAGCGGTTTCGCGCTGCCGGCGGCCCGCAGGGCGGCGGTGACGGCCTCGACCCGGCTCGCCGCGGCGGCGAGGTCGGCTTCGTCGTCGCGCACGCAGACGGAGGCTTCGATCAGCTCGCGGATGCGGTCGCCGAGCAGCGCCCGTCCCGGAGGAATGCCGTCGACGACCGGAAACGGGTTTTCGGACATCGCGCGCTCCCCGGGCCCGGAACTAGAACACGTTCCATTCTAGCAGGCGGACGGGATCACCAGGTCGGGCGCGCCGTGACCCCGCCGTCGACGATCAGGTCGTGGCCGGTGATCCAGGACGCCAGCGGCGAGGCCAGGAACAGGCACGCGTTGCCGACGTCGGCCGGTGTCCCCAGCCGGCCCAGCGGCGCCGCGCGACGCCAGCGTTCGACACCCTCCGGCCAGTCCTCCGCCAAGCCCGGCCGGGAGATCAACCCGGGCGAGACGGTGTTGACCCGGATCCCGCGCGGCCCGTATTCCAGGGCCGCGCCGCGGGCGTGCATCACCAGTGCCGCCTTGGCCGCGCTGTAGTGGACGTGCCCGGGCGCCGGCTGCCGGGCCTCGATCGACGCGATGTGCGTGACGCTCCCGCCGTCGCGCAGCACCCGTGCCGCGGCCTGGGTGCAGGAGAACGCGCTGGTCAGGGTGCTGTCCAGCATCTCCTGCCAGCGCGCTGCGGTCAGCTCGCCGAGCGCCTCGACCGGCTGGATCCCGGCGTTGTTCACCAGCGCGTCGAGCCGGCCGCCCCAGTCCGCCACGGCGTCGAGCAGGCGGTGGCAGGCCTGGTCGTCGGTGAGCTCGGCGGCGAACGCGCGGGCCCGCCCGCCCGCGGCTTCGATCGCCGCGACGACGTCGTCGGCCGCGCCGGGGCGGCGGTGGTGCACCGCGACGGCCGCGCCCGCTTCGGCGAACCGGAGCGCGATTCCGCGGCCGACGCCGCCGGACGCGCCGGTCACGCAGGCGACCGCGCCGGAGAGGTCGGGGATCATCGCGCCGATCGTAGCTGTGCGCTCCGGTCCGTCGTAGGTTGTGGGGCATGGCCGAAACCCGGAAGTTCGCCGAACTGCTGCGGACGCAGATCCGCCACGAGTTCACCGCCGCCCAGCAGTACATCGCCCTGGCCGTCTGGTTCGACGCCCGTGACCTGCCCCGGCTGGCCAAGCGCTTCTACCGGCAGGCGATCGAGGAGCGCAACCACGCGCTGGCGATGGTCCGCTACCTCCTCGACCGCGACGAGCCGGTGGCGATCCCCGGCAGCGGCGACGTGCGCAACGACTTCTCCAGCGCGCACGAAGCGATCGAGCTGGCCCTGGCGCAGGAACGAGCGGTCACGGCCGACATCGAGGCGATGGCGAAGGCGGCCCGGACCGAGGAGGACTACCTCGGCGAGCAGTTCGTGCGCTGGTTCCTCAAGGAGCAGGTGGAGGAGGTGGCGCAGATGTCGACGTTGCTCACGGTGGTCGAGCGGGCGGGTGGCAACCTGTTCGAGGTGGAGAACCACCTGTTCCGCGAGTCGGCGACGGAGGTGGCGGACGCCCCGGACATGCCTCCGGTCGCGGGTGGCAAGCTCTGACCGGCGGCGCCGGCCGTCGAATGCGGTGAAATGACTCCCTGACCGCATCCCGGCCCATCCGGTTGCCCGTTGTCACCTTTCGCGCTGCGTATTAAACTGACCTCCCGCTGCGAATGTTATCGCTAACACTCGTAGCGAAAGTTTCGAGGCTTCGTCGATTTTCGGAGCCGATGGCGAAAGTTTCGGCCGCCACCGGTTCACTTCCGCCTGCCTCAAGGAGGTTCCGTGAAATTCCGGCCCCTGCTGGTCCTCGCGTCGGTGCTGCTCGCCGCGCTGGGGACCGCGCCCGCCGCGGGTGCCGCGCTGCCGGGGAGTTTCCGGTGGAGCTCCAGCGGTGTGCTGATCAGCCCCAAGTCCGACGCCACGCACAACATCGCGGGCATCAAGGACCCGACGGTCGTCTACTCCGGCGGCAAATACCACGTGTTCGCCAGCACCGCGAACGCCGCCGGCTACAACCTCGTCTACCTCAATTTCACCGACTGGTCGCAGGCCGGTTCGGCCACCCAGCACTACCTGGACAAAACCGCGATCGGCGCGGGTTACCGGGCGGCGCCGCAGGTCTTCTACTTCGCGCCGCAGGGAAAGTGGTACCTCGTCTACCAGAACGGCAACGCCGCCTACTCCACGAACAGCGACATCTCGAATCCCAACGGCTGGAGCGCGCCGAAGAACTTCTACGGCGCGATGCCGGACATCATCAAGCAGAACATCGGCAACGGCTACTGGGTCGACATGTGGGTCATCTGCGACGCCGCCAACTGCTACCTGTTCTCCTCCGACGACAACGGGCACCTCTACCGGTCGCAGACCACCGTGGCGAACTTCCCCAACGGCTTCGGCAACACGGTGATCGCGATGCGGGACTCGAACAAGAACAACCTGTTCGAGGCGAGCAACGTCTACAAGATCGCCGGCCAGAACCAGTACCTGCTGCTGGTGGAGGCGATCGGCTCCGACGGGCGCCGCTACTTCCGCTCCTGGACGTCGTCGAGCATCGCCGGCAGCTGGAGCCCGCTGGCGGCCAGTGAAAGCAACCCCTTCGCGCGGGCGAACAACGTGACCTTCCCCGGCGGCCAGTGGTCGAAGGACATCAGCCACGGCGAAATGATCCGCTCCGGCAACGACCAGACGCTGCCGGTCAACCCGTGCCGGCTGCAGTACCTCTACCAGGGCAAGGACCCGAACGCGGGCGGCGACTACAACAGCCTGCCCTGGCGGCTCGGCCTGCTCACCCAGACGAACTCGACCTGCTGAGGAGGACGGCGATGAAAACCCGGCTCCTGGCCGCCGCGGCGGCACTGGCCCTGGCGTTCACCGGCCTGACCGGTGTCGCGAACGCGGAGTCGAACGGCGGCGTGCGGATCATGCCGCTGGGCGACTCGATCACCTACGGCACCGGCGTGCCCGGCGGCTACCGGATCGGCCTGTGGCAGCGCCTGGCCGCCGGCCGCTACACCAACGACTTCGTCGGCTCGCAGTTCAACGGGCCGGCCAGTCTCTGGGACCACGACCACGAGGGCCACCCCGGCTGGCGCATCGACCAGATCGACGCGAACATCACCGGCTGGCTGCGCACCTACAACCCCCGCTCGGTGCTGCTGCACATCGGCACCAACGACATCCTGCAGAACTACAACGTCGGCGGCGCGCCCGGCCGGCTGTCCACGCTGATCGACCACATCACCGCGACCGCGCCGAACGCCGACGTGTTCGTCGCCCAGCTCATCCCGATCGGCTGGGCGAGCGGGGACGCCGCCGTGCAGACGTTCAACAACGCGCTGCCCGGGATCGTGCAGGGCAAGGTGAACGCCGGCAAGCACGTGCACCTGGTGAACCTGCACAGCGCGGTGTCCACCGCCGAGCTGCCCGACGGCGTCCACCCGAACGCGGCAGGCTACGACAAGATGGCGGCCGTCTGGTACAGCGCCCTGCGGTCGGTCCCGGGCAGCATCGGGAACCCGCGGCTCGCCGCGGCACCCGGAGGAGTGTCATGAAGCGCGTGCTCACCGCGGTCCTGGCCCTGCTGGTCACGATGGCCGGCCTGGCCGCGCCCGCCCACGCGGCCGCGCTGACCAGGGTGACGAACTTCGGTAACAACCCGACCAACCTGAACATGTACGTCTACGTGCCGGACCGGGTCGCGGCCAAGCCGGCGCTGCTGGTGCTGGTGCACTACTGCGGCGGCTCGGCGAGCTCGGTCTTCGGCTGGAACGGCAAGGACTACGTCACCGCGGCCGACCGCTACGGCTACGTCATGGTGCTGCCCGAGGCGACCCGCAGCGAGAAGTGCTTCGACGTCTCGACGCCGAACGCGCTGCGCCGCAACGGCGGCGGCGATTCGACGGGCATCATGTCGATGGTCGCCTACGCCAAGTCGCGCTACAACGTCGATCCGGCGCGGGTCGTCGTGAGCGGGTTCTCGTCCGGGGCGATGATGACGAACGTGCTGGCCGCCCAGTACCCCGACGTGTTCGCCGCGGGTTCGGCGTTCTCCGGCGTCCCCGCCGGGTGCTTCGCCACCACGAACGGCTCGCTGTGGAACAGCACCTGCTCGGGCGGGCAGTCGATCAAGACCGCGCAGCAGTGGGGCGACCTGGCCCGGGCGATGTACCCCGGCTACACCGGCCGCTACCCGCGGATGCAGCTGTGGCACGGCACCACCGACACGACGCTCGCGTACCCGAACTTCGGGGAAGAGATCAAGCAGTGGACCAACCTGGACAAGGTGGGCCAGACCCCGGCGTTCACCGACCACCCGCAGTCGTCGTGGACGCGGACCCGGTACGGCTCCACGAGCACGCAGGCCACGGTGGAGGGCGTCAGCATCGCCGGCGTCGGGCACCAGCTGCCGCTGACCGGCCAGCTGGCGTACGCGATTTCGTTCCTCGGCCTCGACCACTGAACAGGGGGAAGCGGCACCCCCAGTGCCGCTTCCCCCGTGGTTTCAGTGGCAGAAGGTGACTTCCGGATAGCCCGGCTGATCGAGCACCGGCCGCGTTTCGCCCCGCAGGTGCCGGTCGAAGAACGCGTTCACGTACGTCCGCGTGATCTCCTGGGTCCGCAGCGCGGACGTCGTCGCGCCGTAGTCGGCCCCCAGCTCGTCACCCACCAGGCCCACGTCGGTGAACGACGCGTGCTGGGCGCCCCGCACGTCGGCCCAGCGCCGCCAGCCGGTGAGCTGCGGCCAGTCCCGTTCCCACGTCGGGTCGCCCGGCACGCAGGCGGTGGCCCCGAGCTGGTGGCCGAGGAACATGAACGGCCGGGACAGCCCGGGCGGGGTCAGCGGGACGTGGGTCGTGCCGTCGATGTCCATCCCGGCCTTGATCCTGCGGTCGGAGACCATCGCCGGGATGGTGCTCGCCCCGCCGATCGAGTGCCCGGCCATGCCGATCCGGGAGCTGTCGATCAGCGGCGCCCACCGCGAGTGCGTCAGCGAGTCCAGCACGAACGACACGTCCTTCGCCCGGCCCAGCTCCAGTTTCTCCCAGAACGCGTCGTCGTGCGGGACGTCGCAGGACGCGCACCCGGCGAAGTGCCCGTCCGGGAAGCTCTGGCCGGCGTTCTCGTAGGTGTGACCGACCAGCGCGACGGCGTACCCGTGGCTCGCCAGGTCCTCGGCCAGCGCGCTGAGCGTGGCCCGGGGCTTGGTGTACCCGGGCGACAGCACGATCAGCGGCAGCCGGTGTCCCGCCGGCCGGGCGTCGGCCACGGAGTTCGTCACCATCGTGGTGAGCAGGTCCGGCGGCACGTCGAGGCCGCTGCCGGTCAGCAGGGCCGCGGACTCCGCCGCGGTCAGGTACTGCGTCTTCGGCCCGTCTCCCGAGGCGGCCGGGTAGAAGAGCGAGACCATCAGCTCCCGGTAGGGGACCGACGGCACCCAAGGGTCGGGGCGCGAAGTGTCCTTCAGGTACACGGACGTGCTGCCCACCGGCCGGTTCCCCGTCGGGGCGGGCAGGTACGGCGTGGTGGTCATGGTGGGGTGGGCCTCCTGGTGGGGGGTGTCCGCCGACGCGGGCGGCGCCGTGAGGGCGAGGGCGGCTGCGGTGGTGGCCACGAGGCTGCCGATTCTCATCCGATGAAGCTCACTTCCGGGTAGGCGGGCGAGGGCGCGGCCAGCAGCGGCTGCGGACGGCAGCGCAGGTGCTGGTCGAAGAAAGCGCTTACGTAGTTCCGCGTGACGGTCAGTGCGCGGTAGGGGTCGATCGAGTCGCCGATGTCGACCCCCAGCTGCGCGGCGAGCACGCCGAGGTCGGTGAACGACGCGTGGACCGTGCCGGAGACCATGATCCAGCGCTTCCAGCCGGTCAGGTGCGGCCAGTCGGTTTCCCAGTCGTCGTACGGCCCGGGCGCACCCGGGGTGTAGTTGTCCATGCTGCCCACGAACAGGAACGGCCGGGCCAGCCCGGACGCCGGGAGCGGGACGTGGATGCTGCCGTCGAGGTCGGCACCCGCGCGGATGCGCCGGTCGGCCAGCATCGCCTGGGTGGTGATCGCGCCGCCCGCGGAGTGGCCGGTCATGCCGATGCGCTGCGGGTCGATCAGCGCGCCCCACTTCGAAGCCAGCAGCTCGTCGAGCACGAACGTCGTGTCCTTCGTCCGGGCCTGCGCGAACTTCTCCCAGAAGCCGGGCCGGTCGTCGACCTCGCAGGCGGCGCAGCCGGTGACGTGGCCGTCGGGGAAGGTCGTGGCGCGGTTTTCGTAGGTGTGGTCGATCGCCGCCACGGCGTACCCGCGGCTGGCGAGGTCCTCGGCCAGCGCGGTGAGCGTCGCCCGGGGCTGCGTCCAGCCCGGGGACAGCACGACCAGGGGCAGGCCGTGCCACCGCCCGGCCGGCCTCGCGTCGGCGACGGCGTTCGTCCGGACCGTGCTGAAGACGTCCAGCGGGAGGCCCGGGATGTTCTGCCGCTCGAGGTTGCGTTCGGACTCGAGGGGAGTCATGTACTGTTTCTTCGGCCCTCCTCCCGAGGTCGCCGGGTAGAAGAGCGAGACCATCAGCTCCCGGTAGGGCACCGACGGCACCCACGGGTCCGGGCGTGAAGTGTCCTTCATGGACAGTGTGGTGACGCCGACCGGCTGGTGCCCGGTCGGGGCGGGCAGGAACGGCGTCGTGGCCGCCGAGGCGGGCGACGCGGACAACGTGAGCGTGATTGCGGTGGCCACCGCGAGAGTGCGCATGGTTCCCCCAGTCGGAATCGGTCAGGACAGGTGGCGGAGACGGCGGAAGCAGAACCAGGTGAGCAGGGCCGTGACGGCGAGGTAGAGCGCCAGTTCGAGCCACTGCAGCGGCCAGAACCGCGAACCCGGCTGGAAGGTCAGCCGCTGCTGGTAGCCGTGGGTGCCCAGCTGGGCCACGCACGCTTCCAGCGTGCCGCGCTCCGGCGGGCCCTGACCCGGTTTCGGGGAGCAGTCCTGCACGAAGGACGGCAGCGGGTCGGCCACGTTCCCGGCCGGGTCCACGGTTTCGTTCGCCAGTTCCCAGGCCCCGGCCGGTTTCCGCACGCCGATCTCGGTGATCCCCTGCTTGTCGTTGCCGGTGATGTTCGTGACGTCCTCCGCGACGATCGGGACCGTCTGGACCTGCGGCGGCAGCAGGTACGGGCGCACGAAGGCCGGCACCAGGACCAGCACGGCGGCGAGCGTGACGAGCGTGACGGCCATCGCGGGCACGGTCCGCTTGAGCAGCATCCCGACCGCGACGCCGAGGACGAGCGCGAAAGCCGCGTACCCGATCGGGACGATCCCGCGCGCGCCGAACACCACCGGCGAGATGCGCGGCAGCATCCCGCGGTCGGTCTGGACCGCGGCGAGCGCGTCGATCGGGCTCGCCCACCACGAGACCGCCCAGCCGAGCAGGGCCGCCGCGATCATGGCGGCGAGCAGGCCGAACCCGAGTTTGGTGGTGAGCCACCGCCTGCGGGTGACGGTCTGGTTCCACACGAGACTGTGCGTGCCGCTCTCCAGCTCGCGGGTGATCATCGGGACGCCCCAGAAGACGCCGATCACCGCGGGCAGCAGGTACAGCACCAGGATCGTCCCGCTGAAGAGCACGTCTTCGTCGTTGAAGTCCGTGCGGCCCACCAGTTCCGGCCCGGTGATCGCGAGCACGACGGCGATCGCGATCAGGGCGGCGAGCACCGACAGCGCGGGCGTGCGGAACTGGCGCCAGGTCAGCCAGGTCATCGGAGGACCTCCAGGGCGGGGCGGGCGGCGACGGGGTTGCTCATGTACTCGAGGACGAGGTCTTCGAGGCCGATCTGCCCGACCGTCCACGCGGGATCGAGGATCGGCGCCTCGGTGCGGACGAGGACGGTCGTCTGGCGGTCGGTGTGCTTCGCCGAGACGACGTGCTGGTCCGCCGGCAGCGTGTCGAGGTCCCGGCGCGGCCCGGAGAGCCGGTGGTGCGTGGCGAGCAGTTTCTCCACCTCGCCGATCACCCGGACCTGCGAGGCCACCAGCACGACGAGGTGGTCACAGACCCGCTCGAGGTCGTTGACCAGGTGCGAGGACATCACGACCGACAGCCCGTGTTCGGCGACGGCTTCCATCAGGTCCTGCAGGAACTCCCGGCGCGCCAGCGGGTCCAGCGCGGCGACCGGCTCGTCGAGCAGCAGCAGTTCGGGGCGCTTGGCGATGCCGATCGTCAGGGCCAGCTGGGCGCGCTGGCCGCCGGAGAGCTTGCCCGCGTGCTGCTTCGGGTCCAGCCCGAGGCGTTCGACACGCTTTTCGGCGAGCGAGGCGTCCCAGCCCGGGTTGAGGTGGGCGCCGAGCCGCAGGTGCTCTTCGATCGTCAGTCCACTGTAGACCGGTGTGTTCTGGGCGACGTAGCCCACCTTGGCCAGCTGCTCCGGGCCGCTGCCCGGTACCCCGCCGCACACCTCGATCGTGCCGGTCGTCGGCTCCAGCATGCCGGCCGCGATGTTCAGCAGCGTCGACTTGCCGGCCCCGTTGGGCCCGACGAGCCCGGTGACGTGGCCGGCTTCGATCTCCAGCGTGCAGCCGGTAAGCGCTTGCTTGCGCTGGTAGTTCTTGCCCAGTCCCTGGGCCTTCAGGACGATCACGCTATGTCCTCTCTGGCGGAGTCGCGAAACGTGGACATCAGCAGGGCCTCGATGCTCTCTTCGTCGAGGCCGGCCCGGCGCGCCTTGGCCAGCCAGCGGCGGAGGTCCTGCCGCAACGGCGCCATCGCGGCGAACGAGGCGCCGTTCAGGGTCGCCGTCACGAAGGTGCCGACACCGGGGCGGGCCGAGACGAGGCCGTCGTGCTCCAGCTCGCGGTAGGCCTTCAGCACGGTGTTCGGGTTGATCGCGAGGCTCGCGACCACGTCCTTGACCTTCGGGAGCTGGTCCCCCTCGGTGAGCAGGCCGAGGCGCAGCGCGTGCCGCACCTGCTGGACCAGCTGCTGGTACGGCGACAGGCCGGACCTCGTGTCCAGGTGGAACTCGATCATCGGCAACTCCATTTATCTAGTTAACTAGTACTATAGCTAAGTGCTCCGGTTGTCCGCCAGAGATCTTTTTCGCCCCGGCGATCAACCTCGCCACCCCCTCGCCCGTCTGGAGGGATGATCGTTCCCTTCCCGAGAGGATTTCTCGTGCGTCGTTTTCCTGGGGGAGGCATCGTGCGCGGCCTCGTCGTCGCGCTCGGTGTCTCGATGGCCGTCTCGGCGGGTCCCGTGGTCGCGTCCGCGGCACCGGTGTCCGTCGACAAAGTGCCGACGCCACAACTGAGCTGGACCGGCTGTGAAGACGGGTTCCAGTGCGCCACCGCTTCGGTGCCGCTGGACTACGACCGGCCGTCCGGCGCGAAGATCGACCTCGCGCTGATCAAGCTGCCCGCCACCGATCCCGCGCACCGGATCGGCTCGCTGTTCGTCAACTTCGGCGGCCCCGGCGCGTCCGGCCTGCAGCGGCTGCGGGAACGCGGCAAGTGGCCGTGGCTGTTCTCCGACGAACTGCGCGCGCGGTTCGACCTGGTCTCGTGGGACCCGCGCGGGATCGGCCACAGCACCGCCGTCCGGTGCTTCGACTCCCTGGCCGAGCAGGAGTCGTTCTTCGGATCGTTCCCGGAGATGCCGGGTGACCCGAGCGGGAACGCGGCCTTCTACGCCAAGTCGAAGGAGCTGGCCGACCGCTGCTCGGCCAAGGCGGGCCCGATCCTGGAGCACGTCTCGACGGCCAACACCGCCCGCGACCTGGAGCTGCTGCGCCGGGCGGTCGGCGACCCGAAGCTGAACTACCACGGCATTTCCTACGGGACGCAGCTCGGCGCGACGTACGCGAACCTGTTCCCGAACCGGATCCGGGCGATGGTGTTCGACGGCACCATGGACTTCGCCGGCAACGCGACCGGCCAGAACGGCAACGGCAAGAGCGTCCCGCTGGACACCCGCCAGGACGTCGCGACCGGCATCGCGCAGACCTTCGAGCAGTTCCTGCGGCTGTGCACGGAAGCCGGCCCGAAGTGCGCGTTCTCCTCGGGTGACCCGAAGGCGAAGTGGGTGGCGCTGACGGCTCGCGCGAAGCAGGCTCCGATCGTCAGCAACGGCGAGACGTGGACCTACTCCGGCATCATCAACGCGGCCGCCGACCTGTCCGACTCGCGCGGCTGGCCGGACATCGCCGCGCTGCTGCAGCGGCTCTACGACGCTCCGGCCACGCCGGCCCTGCGCTCGGCCGCCGTCAAGGGTGAGCAGTACACCTCGAACCGCACCGAGGCGTTCAACGCCATCCAGTGCAGCGACAGCGACGTGCCCACCGACCCGGCGGTCTACAGCCGGTACGCCGAGTCCGAAGACCAGCGCGTGCCGTACTTCGGGCGGATCGCGGTGCTGGACATGATGAGCTGCGCTTACTGGAAGGCGAAGGACACCGACCGGTACACCGGCCCGTGGAACCGCCCGACGTCGGCGGAGATCCTCGTGCTGAACAACCACTACGACCCGTCCACGCCGCTGCCCGGCGCGCGCGACGGCGCGGCGGAACTGGCGCGGGCGCGGGTGTTCGTCACCGAGGGCTACGGCCACTCGTCGATGTACGTGCCGAGCACGTGCACCGAGAAGGTCAAGCGGGACTACCTGATCTCGGGCACCTTCCCGGCCGCGGGCCAGACCTGCGGGATCGACGCGAGCCCGTTCGCGGGCTGATGGTCGGGGCGGGCCGCATCGGTGACGGTGCGGCCCGCCGCCACGAAGGCGTCCCGCGGGTGCTGCACCGAAGCCAGGCTGAGGATGTCACGGCCGAACAGCGCCTGCGTCAGCCACACCGCGAGAACGCGGACCTTGCGTTCCCAAGTGGGCACGGCCAGCACGTGGTAGCCGCGGTGCATCAGCCACGCCGGGAGTCCGGTGAGGACGATCCGCTTGTACTGGAAGATCCCGCGCCCCAGGCCGAGCGTGGCGATCGCGCCCAGGCTGTGGTGGACGTACGGCTTCGGTTCCCGGCCGCGCAGCGTCGCGACGATGTTGCGGGCCAGCAGTTTTCCCTGCCGGTAGGCGTGCTGGGCGTTGGGTACGGTCCGCGCGCCCGGCATCGTCAGGTCGGGCACCGCGGCGGCGTCGCCCGCGGCCCAGGCGTCGGCCACACCCTCGACCCGCAGATCCGGGCGCACCACGAGGTAACCGCGGTCGTCGACCGGGAGGTCGGTGTGCCGGCCGATGACCGGGTTGGCGCCGTTGCCGGCGGTCCAGACGATGAGCCCGGCGTCGAACTCCTCGCCGGTCGAGAGCGTCACGTGGCCGTCTTCCGCCGACGTCACCAGGGTGTTCAGGTGGACGCGGGCACCCCGGCGTTCCAGTTCCCGCACGACCCAGCGGCCCGGCCGGTCGGTGACCTCGGGCAGGATGCGGCCCGACGCCTCGACGAGGTGGAACCGCAGTTCGTCGCGGCGCAGTTCCGGGTAGTGCTCGAGCAGCGCGGTCGCCAGCGACAGCAGCTCGCCGAAGCCCTCGACACCCGAGAAGCCGCCGCCGACGAACGTGACGGTGAGCAGCTTCCGCCGTTGTGGCCCTGCCGGCAACGCGGCGGCGCGGTCGAACCCGGTGAGCAGCCGGTCGCGGATGGCGACGGCCTCTTCGACGTGCTTGAGGCCGATGGCCTGCTCGGCGATGCCGGGCACGGGCAGCGTCCGGGTGACCGCGCCGGCGGTGACGACGATCAGGTCGTAGCCCAGTTCCCGGGGGCCGCCGTCGGCCGGCTGCACGGTGACGACACGGTGGCCGTGGTCGATGGCGGTCACCGCCCCGGCGACGACCCGCGTGCGGCGCAGGTGCCGCCGCAGCGGCACGGCGGCGTGCCGCGCCTCGACCGAGCCGGCCACGACCTCGGGCAGGAACGGCTGGTAGGTCAGGTAGGGACGGGGATCGACGAGCGTGACCTCCGCCTCGCCGTGCCGCAGCTGCTTCTCGAGCTTCCAGGCGGCGTAGAACCCGGCGTAACCCCCGCCGACGATCAGGATTCGGCGCATTTCGTCCTCTTTTCTCGCTTCACCCCCTGGACGAGGCAGCGGACGAGGCTGTGACGGCGACCCGCGTCACACCCCTGGATGCGGCAGACTCCGGGGGATGGCGTACACCGTCCGAGCCCTCGACGCCTCGACGTGGGCGGCGTTCGCGGAACTCGTGGAACGCAACAACGGCATCTTCGGCGGCTGCTGGTGCCTCGGGTTCCACCCGGAACGCGCGCAGCGCGGCCCGGTCCGCCGCGCGATCAAGGAGGACCGCGTCCGCACGGGTGGCGCGCACGCGGCGCTGGTGCTGGACGACGACGGCGTCGCCCAGGGCTGGTGCCAGTACGGCAGCCCCGCCGAGCTGCCCGGGATCAAGCACCGGCGGGCGTACGACAAGGCGACGCCGCCCCGGCCGGACTGGCGGATCACGTGCGTCTTCGTCGACCGGAAGCACCGCGGCCGCGGCGTCGCCCGCGCGGCGCTGGGCGGGGCGCTGGCGCAGATCGCGCAGGACGGCGGCGGGCTCGTCGAGGCGGTCTCCGAGGTGACGGCGGGCCGTGCCGCGCCGGCCCGGTTCCTGTTCAGCGGGACGGTGGAGCTGTTCGAGGAACACGGGTTCACGCGCGGGCGGCAGCTGGGCGAGCACGCGTGGATCGTGAGCCGGATGATCTCGCCCGGGTGAGGTCCGCCCGTCCGGCTTGACAGCGGGGCCGGTCGTCTCGCACTATGCGAACAAGTGTTCGATAAGTGTTCTGGGTTCGCCTGTGGCTTCCTCACGCGGGTGTCTCCGGTACGAGTACGTGGTGCTGGAGGTGGGTGGTGGCGGTGCCCGAGGCGCTGGCCGGGCTCACGGCGATTCCGGGGGTCGGCACGGCCGCGCAGCTGCGTGAGCCGTCCCCGGACGCGGAGCTGCTGGCGGTGCTGCCCCCGCTGGCGGCGCTGCTGCCCGGCGGCGGCCTGCGCCGGGGAAGCACGATCGCGGTGCGCGGAGCGACCTCCCTGGTGCTGGCCCTCCTGGCGGCGCCCACCCGCGCCGGTTCCTGGGCGGCGGTGACGGGCCTGCCGGAACTGGGCCTGGCCGCGGCGGCGGAACTCGGCGTGGACCTGGAGCGGATCGCGCTGGTCCCGGACCCCGGAGCGGAGCTGGTGCCGGTGGTTTCGGCCCTGGTGGACGGGTTCGACGTGGTGGTGCTCGGCCAGGCCCGCGGGCTGGCCCCGGAGACGGCCCGCCGGCTGGCGGGCCGGGTCCGCAACCGGGGCACGGTCCTGCTGGCGGTGGGGTCCTGGCCGGGCGCGGACCTGGAGCTGAGGGTGTCGGGACGACGCTGGCACGGCCTCACCCAGGACGGCCACGGCCACCTGAGAAGCCGCGAGGTACTGGCGACGAGCCACGGCCGCGGCGCGGCGGCCCGCCCGCGGACGGTCCCGTTGCAGCTCCCGGCCCCGGAGGGAACGGTAGCGCCCGGCGCCCAGCGGGGGCGGCGGCTGGTCGAGGTGGCAGGGTGAGGCGCGCGATCGCCTTTGCGCCGCTGCACCCCGCCCCCCGCCCACACGGGCCGCGAGCTCCCCGGCAGCCGCGCAGTGGCCTGCGGCTTGCTGGTCGGGTGCGCGGTGGGCTGCGGCCTGCTCGGCGGGCGCTCGGCGCGCAGCGGGAGTGGCGGCTGGTCGAGGTAGCGGGGTGTGCCTTTGCGCCGGTGCACCCGGCCGACCGCCCGCGCGGGCCGCGAGCTGTTCGGCAGGTGTGCGGTGGGTTGCGGGTTGCTCGGCAGGCGCTCGGCGCGCAGCGGGAGTGGCGGCTGGTCGAGGTGGCGGGGTGAGGCGCGCGATCGCCTTTGCGCCGCTGCACCCCGCTACCCGCCCACACGGGCCGCGAGCTGCTCGGCAGGCGCGCGGTGGGTTGCGGCTTGCTGCTCGGGCGCGCGGCGGGCTGCGAGCTGCTCGGCGGGCCCGCGATGGGCACCCCCTCACCGACCAAGCCCGCCGCGGCCACGAGTGCCGAGGCCGGGGAGGGCGGCAGCATCGTGTCGTCCCTCCAGTCACGCGTGTCGACCCTCCAGTCACGCGTGTCGACCCTCCAGTCACGCGTGTCGTCCCTGCAATCACGCGTGTCGTCCCTCCGATCACGTGTGCTGCCCGCCGCGCGGCGTCCGGGGATGACTGATGCGCCACGGCTGCTCGTCCTGTGGTGTCCCGACTGGCCGGTCGTCGCCGCCGGGGCTGCAGCCGGTACTTCGCCCACTTCGGCCGCCGCCGTCTTCTCCGGGAGCCGCGTTGTTGCCTGCTCTGCCTCCGCGCGGCGCAGTGGCGTCCGGCGGGGGATGCGGCGGCGGGATGCCCAGTCTCGGTGTCCGGAACTCGTTGTGCACCAGCATGATCCCGATCGTGATGCCCGGCTCTTCGAACCCGTCGCCGCCGCCGTCGAGGCGCAGGCCGTCGGGGTCGAGGTCGTGCGGCCCGGTGTGGTCGCCGTTCCCGTCGACGGGGCCGCCGGGTACTTCGGCGGGGAAGCCGCGCTCGCCGAGCTGCTCATCGACGAGGTTGCCGCGCGGGCCGGGGTCGAGTGCCAGGTCGGGGTCGCCGACGGGCTGTTCGCCGGGACCCTCGCCGCCCGCCGGTCCGCCGTCGTTGCGCGCGGGCGGGCGGCGGAGTTCCTCGCGCCGCTGTCGATCGCCGAACTGGACCAGCCCGGTGACGACCGGGGCGAGCTCGTCGACCTGCTCAAGCGGCTCGGCCTGCGCACCCTCGGTGCGTTCGCCGCGCTGCCCGAACGCGACGTCGCCGGCCGCTTCCCGAAGGACGCCGTCCTTGCCCACCGCCTCGCCCGCGGCCTCTCCGAACGCCCGCCGCTGCGCCGCGCCCTGCCGCCGGACCTGGCCGTCACCGAGACGTTCGAGACGCCGCTGGCCAGGGTCGACGAAGCCGCCTTCGTCGCGAAGACGCTCGGCGAACGCTTCTTCGCCGGCCTGGCCGACCACGGCCTCGCCTGCACGCGCTTGGCCATCGTCGCCGTCACCGAAGCCGGCGAAGAACGCGTACGCGTCTGGCGCTGCGCGGAACCCCTCACCGCCCGCTCGACGGCGGACCGCGTGCGGTGGCAGTGCGAAGGCTGGCTCACCGCCCGCGACCGGCCCACGGCGGGCATCGTCCGGCTGCGCCTCGACCCCGAAGAGGTCGTCGGCGGGCAGGCGCTGCAGCTGCAGCTGGGTTCGGTGGGCCGCGACGCCGACGCCGCCGAGCGCGCCGCCCGCGCGCTGGTGCGGATCCAAGGCCTGCTCGGCCCGGACGCGGTGGTCACCCCGCTGCTGGACGGCGGCCGCGGCCCGGCCGAACGCGTCCGGCTGATCCCGTGGGGCGAGCCGCGCCGCCCGCTGGCCGCCGACCGCCCGTGGCCCGGCCGGCTGCCGGCCCCCTCGCCGACGGTCGTGCCCCGCCGCCCGGTCCCGGCGGAGGTTCTCGACGCGGTCGGTGACGTCGTCCGCTGCACCACCCGCGGCGAACTCGGCTACCCGCCGTCCACGGTGGCCGTCGACGGCGGCCCGGCCCGCCGCGTCCTCGGCTCGGCGGGCCCGTGGGTGGTCCACCCGGCCCTGCCCACCCGCCGCGGTGAGCGGCCGCTCGTGCGGCTGCAGGTGGTGCTGGAAGGCGACGCCGACGGTGATATCGCTCTGCTGCTCACGGCTCCCATCGGTGATAGTCCACAGTGGATAGTTGAAGGGTGTTACGACTAGGGGCGGCTCACGGACACACTTCGAGATTACCGGCTCTCGAACACCTGTCATCACACGAAAAGGTGGCCGACGTAGATCCGCCCCGGAAGAGTGAGAGTGCGTCACCGACAGAAACCGTTCCACCGAAAACAACCCCACATCGGGGAGAGCACATCAGACTTCCGGCCGATCGACCACGCCCGGACCGGCGCCTATAACGGAAAGACGCGCGGGGAAAGGAAGCCAACGTGCCCGGTTCGACGGTTCTGCTGGCGTTGAACGACATCCCGCCGGGGTCGGTGCTCGACGCCCAGCTGGCCCGGATCTGCGCGCACCTCGCCGAAGACGGCCACGACGTCGTGCGCGCCGGCACCGGCGACGACGCCCTCGCTCTCGTGCAGAGCCGGGCCGACCTCGCCGCCGCGCTCGTCAGCTGGGACCTCGGTGACGGGGAAGGCGTCCTCAAGGCCCTGGTCGGGCGGTTCACCCGGCTGCCCGTCTTCCTGGTCACCGCCGCCGCGTCGGTGGACGACCTGCCGCTCTGGGTTTCCGAGGTCATCTGCGGGTACGTCTGGCTGCTGGAAGACACCCCCGGGTTCATCGCCGGGCGGATCGGGGTGGCCGCCCGGCGGTACCGGGACGACATCCTGCCGCCGTTCTTCCGGGAACTGCGGCGGTTCGACGACACCCACGAATACTCCTGGCACACCCCCGCCCACGCCGGCGGCGTCGCGTTCCTCAAATCCCCCGTCGGGCGGGCGCTCTTCGACTACTACGGGGAACGGCTGTTCCGCACCGACCTCTCGATTTCCGTGGCCGAGCTCGGGTCGCTGTTCGAACACAGCGGGCCGATCGGCGACGCCGAGCGCAACGCCGCCCGGATCTTCGGGGCCGACCTCACGTACTTCGTGCTGCACGGCGATTCCACCGGCGACCGCATCGCGCTGCACGCCAGCGTGGCCACCGACGAACTCGTGCTCGTCGACCGCAACTGCCACAAGGCGATCTACCACGGCCTGACGCTGACCGGCGGAAGGCCCGTCTACCTCGTGCCCACGCGCAACGGCTACGGGCTGATGGGCCCGATCCCGCCCGCCGCGCTCGCCCGCGACGCCGTCGGCGAGCTCGTTCCGGCCAGTCCGCTCGCCGCCGAGGCCGCGGCGCCCGATCCCGTGTACGCCGTCATCACCAACTCGACCTACGACGGTCTCTGCTACGACGCCGTCCGGGTGGCCGAGCTCCTCGGGGCCAGCGTGCCGCGGCTGCACCTGGACGAGGCGTGGTTCGCCTACGCCCGGTTCCACCCGCTCTACGCCCGCCGCTTCGGCATGGCCGTCGGCAGCGACGTGGTGCCTGACACCGTCCGGCCCACCGTGTTCAGCACCCAGTCCACGCACAAGCTGCTCGCCGCGATGTCCCAGAGCGCGATGCTGCACGTCAAGAACTCGCCGCGGTCGCCGGTCGAGCACCGGCAGTTCAACGAGACCTTCATGATGCACGCGACCACCTCACCGCTGTACCCGATGATCGCCGGTCTCGACGTCGCCGCCGGCATGATGGACGGGCCCGGCGGGCGGTGGCTGGTCGACGAGGCCGTCACCGAAGCCATCCGGTTCCGGCAGGCGGTGGCCCGCATCGGCCGCCGCATCGCCGCGGCCGGGGACCGGCCCGCCTGGTTCTTCGGCACCTGGCAGCCGGACGAGGTTGACGACCCGCGCACCGGGCAGCGTCATCCCTTCGCCGACGCCCCGCTGGAGCTGCTGCGCACCGAGCCCGCCTGCTGGGGCCTCGAACCGGGCGCGGCCTGGCACGGCTTCCCCGGCCTGGAGCCCGGCTACTGCCTGCTCGACCCGGTCAAGGTCAGTGTCACCTGCCCGGGCACCGACGCCCGCGGCACCGCGGCCGAGCAGGGCATCCCGGCCCGGATCCTCACCGCCTACCTCGAGACGCGGCGCATCGTCGTCGAGAAGACCGACGCCTACACCTGCCTGATCCTCTTCTCCATGGGCATCACCAAGGGCAAGTGGGGCACCCTCGTCGACGGCCTCCTCGACTTCAAGTCGCTCTACGACGGCGGCGCGCGCCTCGCCGACGTCCTGCCCGCCCTGGCCGGCGCCCACCCCGCCCGCTACGGCGAGCTGACCCTGCGGGACCTGTGCGACCAGATGCACGCCCACCTGCGCAAGAGCGACCTGATCCCGCTGCTCGACGCGGCCTTCACGCACCCGCCGCGCCCCGAGCTCACCCCGGCGCAGACGTACCAGCGGCTGCTGCGCGGCGGCACCGAGCCGGTCCGCCTCGCCGAACTCGCCCACCGCACGGTCGCCACGCAGGTCGTCACGACGCCGCCGGGCATCCCGGTCCTGATGCCGGGCGAGAACGCCGGCGGGCACGACGAGCCCACGCTGCGATACCTGCGGGCGCTGGAGGACTTCGACCGCCACTTCCCGGGGTTCCCCAGCGAAACCCACGGCGTCACGCGCGGCCCCGAAGGCGACTACTGGATCACCTGCCTGCGCGCCGGGTGATCGTTGTGACGGACGTGACTTCGCACCGTCCACAGTTGACACCGGCCGCGTCCCGCCGCAGGATCGGACCACAGCAGTAGTACGTGTGTTCGAACAATGGTCGCTGGCTTCCCCACAGCGAGATCGGTGGGAGCTGGCCTTGGCGTTCAACAATCCGCGCGTTCCGTGGTCCGAAGTGGAACGGATCGCCTCCGGGCGCCCGCCCGTTCCCGGGGACGGGAACGACGCCCCCGCGTGGTCGCGCAAACGCGAAGGGTATCCCGGGGCGCCGGCCGATCTCGCCGGACGGCGGGGCCGCGACGACGGCGGGGACCGGATCCGGGCGCCCTACGCCGAGCTGCACGTCCACTCCAACTTCAGCTTCCTCGACGGCGCGAGCCACCCCGAGACGCTCGTCGAGGAGGCCGCGCGCCTCGAGCTCGACGCGCTCGTCCTCACCGACCACGACGGCATGTACGGCGCCGTGCGGTTCAACGACGCGGCGCGGGCGCTCGGGGTCCGGGCCGGGTTCGGGGCCGAACTCTCGCTCGGGCTGCCCGGTCCCCAGGCCGGCGTGCCCGACCCGGCCGGTTCGCACCTGCTCGTGATCGCGCGGCAGCAGAGCGGTTACCACCGGCTGTGCCGGGTCATCTCCCGCGCCCAGCTCGCCGGTGGCGAGAAGGGGCGGCCCGTCTACGACTTCGACGAGCTGGCCGACGAACTCGCCGGGCACGTGGTCGTGCTCACCGGCTGCCGCAAGGGCGCCGTCCGGCAGGCGCTCGCGCGGACCGGCCCGGCCGCCGCGCACGCCGAACTCGCCCGGCTCGTGGACCGGTTCGGGCGGTCGCACGTCGCCGTCGAGCTGATCGACCACCGGCAGCCCCGCGACCACGCCGCCAACGACCTGCTCGACGCGCTGGCCAAGGACCTCCGGCTGCCCACCGTCGTGTCCAACAACGTGCACTACGCCCGTCCGGAGGACGCCGTCGTGGCGGACGCGGTCGCCGCCGTCCGGGCGCGGCGGCCGGCCGAGGAGCTCGACGGATGGCGGCCGCCGTCGGGACAGGCGTTCCTGCGGTCCGGGATGGAACAGCGGCGCCTCTTCGAACGCCGCTACCCCGGTGCCGTCGGCCGGGCCGCCGTGCTGGGCGTCGAGGTCGCGTTCGACCTGAACCTCGTCGCGCCGGACCTGCCGCCGTTCCCCGTCCCCGCCGGGCACGACGAAATGTCCTTCCTCACCGAGCTCACCTGGCGTGGCGCGGCGAAACGCTACGGCCCGCGTGAAGAGAACCCGAAGGCGTACGCCCAGCTCGACCACGAACTCGCCGTCATCGGGAAACTCGGCTTCCCAGGGTACTTCCTCGTCGTCTGGGACATCGTCCGGTTCTGCCGGGAGGTGAACATCCTGTGCCAGGGCCGCGGCTCGGCGGCGAACTCCGCGGTCTGCTACGCGCTGGAGATCTGCCACGCCGACCCGGTCAAGTGGAACCTGCTGTTCGAGCGGTTCCTCGCGCCGGAGCGGGACGGGCCGCCGGACATCGACGTCGACATCGAGTCCGGGCGCCGCGAGGAGGCCATCCAGTACGTCTACGAGAAACACGGCCGGTTTCACGCCGCGCAGGTCGCCAACGTCATCACCTACCGGGCGCCGTCGGCGATCCGCGACGCCGCGAAGGCGCTCGGGCACAGCCCGGGGCAGCAGGACGCCTACGGCAAGCTCGTGGACCGCTGGGGCGGGGTCGCCGCCACGAAACAGCAGGCATCGGGGGCGATCCCGGACGACGTCCTCGACCTGGCCGCGCGGATCGAGGACTTCCCGCGCCACCTCGGCATCCACTCCGGCGGCATGGTCATCTCGAAGCAGCCGGTGTCCGAAGTGGTCCCGGTCGAGTGGGCGACCATGGCCGACCGCAGCGTGCTGCAGTGGGACAAGGACGACTGCGCCACCGTCGGGCTGGTCAAGTTCGACCTGCTCGGCCTCGGCATGCTCTCGGCGCTGCACCACATGCTCGACCTCGTCGCCGAGCACCACGACACCCCCGTCGACCTCGGGCAGCTCGACCTGGCCGACCCGGCGGTCTACGACATGCTCTGCGAGGCCGACGCCGTCGGGGTGTTCCAGGTGGAGTCCCGTGCCCAGCTGGCCACGCTGCCGCGGCTGCGGCCGCGCGAGTTCTACGACCTCGTCGTCGAGGTGGCGCTGATCCGGCCCGGCCCGATCCAGGGCGGCTCGGTGCACCCCTACATCCGGCGCCGCCGGGGCGACGAGGACTGGGACCACGCCCACCCGCTGCTGGCCGCGTCCCTGGACCGCACCCTGGGCGTGCCGCTGTTCCAGGAGCAGGTGATGCAGATGGCCGTCGACGTCGCGAGCTTCACCCCGGCCGAAGCCGACCAGCTCCGCCGCGCCATGGGCGCCAAGCGGTCCAGCGCGAAGATGAAGGCCCTGATGGCGCGGTTCTTCAAGGGCTGCGAAGCCAACGGCCTCGACCGCGAGCTCGCCACCCGGATCTTCGAGCAGATCCACGCCTTCTCCGGCTACGGCTTCCCCGAAGCGCACTCGATGTCCTTCGCGCTGCTGGTCTACGCGTCCGCGTGGTTCAAGCGCCACTACCCGGCCGCGTTCTGCGCCGGGCTGCTGCGCGCCCAGCCGATGGGCTTCTACAGCCCGCAGACGCTGGTCGCCGACGCCCGCCGCCACGGCGTCCACGTCCGCGAGCCCGACATCAACACCAGCCTCGTCCACGCCACCCTCGAACCGGACGAGGACAGCACCGGCGGGGTCGCGCTCCGGCTCGGCCTGGCCGGGGTCCGCCACCTCGGCGAGGACACCGCCGAGGAGATCGTCGCCGAACGCGACGCCCACGGCCCCTACCCGGGCATCGGCGACCTGACCCGCCGTGTGCGGCTCAAGAAGAACGCCGTCGAAGCGCTGGCCACGGCGGGCGCGTTCGGCGGCGACCGGCGGCAGGACCTCTGGGCCGCCGGCGCGGCCGCGGCCACCCGGCCCGGCCACCTGCCCGGCCTCGCGCCGGGGCTCGACGCGCCCGCGCTGCCCGGGATGACGCGGCTGGAGGTGACGGCCGCGGACCTGTGGGCCACCGGCGTGTCCCCGGACAGCCACCCGGTCGAATACCTGCGCGGGATCCTGACCGGGCGCGGCGCGATCACCGTCGCCGAGCTCATGCGGGCCGAAGACGGGACGCGGGTGTGGGTCGGCGGCGCGGTCACCCACCGGCAGCGGCCCGCGACGGCCGGCGGGATCACGTTCCTGAACCTCGAAGACGAGACCGGGATGGCCAACGTCGTCGTCTCACAGGGACTGTGGCACCGGCAGCGGCTGGTCGCCCGCGCCAGCGCGGCGCTGCTCGTGCGCGGACGGGTGCAAGCCGCCGAAGGGGTCGTCACGCTCGTCGCCGACCGCCTCGAAAACCTCGAACTCCCCATGCGGAACGGGCCTTCGCGCGACTTCCGTTGACTTTCGGGTCCCCTCGGTGGTTCTCTCGCTGAGAGCGCTCCCAGTCATCCGTTCGTGCCCGACGAAGTGAGGATGGACCTTCATGACAGCTCGACGTCTGCGCTGGGCAGCGTGGCCGGTGATCGCCGTGCTCGCCGCGGCGGTGCCGGCGATCGGTACCGCCGGGGCGGCGACCACGCCCGCGGCGACGGTCACCGTCAACGCCCGAGCCGGGCTGGCCACCGTGCCGGACACCGGGATCGGCATCAACCACGCGGTGTGGGACAGCCAGCTGGGGACCGACGTGGTGGCCGACCTGTTCGGCGCGGCCGGGGTCCGCACGATGCGCTACCCCGGCGGTTCCTACGGCGACATCTACCACTGGAAGGACAACACCGCGCCGGGTGGGTACGTGGCGCCGAACACCGATTTCGACACTTTCATGGGCGGCGTCCGCAGAGCCGGCGCCCAGCCGATCATCATCGCCAACTACGGCACCGGCACGCCGGAGGAAGCCGCGGACTGGGTGCGGTACGCCAATGTGACCAAGGGCTACGGCGTCAAGTACTGGGAAATCGGCAACGAGCTCTACGGCAACGGGCACTACGGCGCGAACTGGGAAGCCGACAACCACGCGGACAAGAGCCCCACCGCGTACGCCAACGGTGTCGTCGCCTACGCCGACGCGATGAAGGCGGCCGATCCGGGCGTCAAGATCGGTGCGGTGCTGACGACCCCGGCGAACTGGCCGGACGGCATCGTCGGTGCCGGCGACACCGCGACCTGGAACCAGACCGTGCTGTCGATCGCGGGCCCGCACATCGACTTCGTCATCCTGCACTGGTACCCGACGGGCTCGACGGCGGCGGAGGCGCTCGCCAAGCCGGAGCAGATCGACGACATGATCTTCGCCGCCCGCGAGCAGATCACCCGGTACGCGGGCGCGAACTCCGGCCGCATCGGCATCTCGATGACCGAAACGAACACCCCGGTGGGCATGGACACCCAGCCCGGCGCGCTGTTCGCCGCCGACACCTACAGCTCGCTGCTGGAGAACGGCGTGTTCACCGTCGACTGGTGGGACACGCACAACGGCGGAACGAAACTGTCCACAGTGGCCGGTTACCCGGACTACGGCGACTCCGGCCTGCTCTCCAGCGCGACCTGCCTGGAGGGCGGTGCCTGCGAGCCTGCGCTCAACACGCCGTTCGCGCCCTACTACGGCCTGAAGATGCTGAGCACGTTCGCGCACCCGGGTGACCAGTACGTCCGGGCGGCGGCGGACGACCCGCTCGTCGGCGCGCACGCCGTCCGGCGGCCGAACGGCGACCTCGCCGTGCTGCTGCTGAACAAGGACCCCGACCAGGCCAGGACGGTGACGCTCGACTACGCGGGCTACACCCCGGCGGCCGGCGCGCCGCGGGTGTTCACCTTCACCAACGGCGCCACGGCCATTGCGGACTCGGTCACCGGGACGAGCACGTCCCAGACGCTGCCGCCGTATTCGCTGACCACCGTGGTCCTGCACCCGGCGGCCGCGGTGTCCGGCGGCCCCGGCACGCCCGGGCGGCCGGCCGCGACGGCGACCGACCGGACCGCGGCGATCAGCTGGCCCGCCGCCGCGTCCGGCGCCCACCCGATCGCGAAGTACGAGGTCTACCGGCAGGTGGGTGCGGTGAGCGAACAGTGGGGCGAGACGACCGGCACGTCACTCGACGTCGGCAACCTGGTCCCGGGCAGCCGGTACACGATCAACGTGCTGGCGCGCGACACGGCGGGCAACGTGTCGGCGGCATCCCCGCCGCTGACGTTCACGACGGGCGCGCCGGCGGCGAGCAGTTGCACGGTCCGGATGACCGACGTCACCGACTGGGCGAGCGGCTTCGTCGGCGGCATCCACGTCACCGGCACCGGAGTGGTGGGGGACTGGACGCTGACGTTCACCTGGCCCACCGCCCGCCAGCGGCTCACCGGCGGCTGGAGCGGTACTTGGGCGCAGAACGGGACGACGGTGACGGTGTCGTCGTCGGCCCCGCCGGCGTCCGGGGTGGACGTCGGGTTCACGGCCGACTACAGCGGCCCGAACATCCTCCCGACGGCGTTCACCCTCAACGGCGTCCTCTGCGCGGTGGGCTAACGTGCGGCTTCGACGCGTTCGCGGACGGCCCGCAGTTCCTCGCCGACGACCGCCATCTGGGCGTCGATCGCCGCAGGGTCGGTGTCCTCGGGGAAGAACAGGCTGAAGATCAGCTCGGCCCCGGTCAGGTTCGGGACCGCGCGGGTGAACAGGCCCACGGTGGGTGCGTCGGCGCTGACGACGTCGACCACACCGTGGGCCGCCGCAACCCGCACGGCCACGCGCCGCGGGCCGCCTTCGGTGTGCACGTGCCAGATGTCACCGTGGTCGTGGTCGACCGCGGTGGCGAAGCCAGGAGCCCATTCGGGCAGGTGGCGCGGGTCGGCGAGGTATTCGACGACCCGCGCCGGCGGGGCGGCGATCGAGATGGTCCGGGTTTCGGCTCGGGCTAGTGTCATGCCGAAAACGATACGCACCTGCGTATCATTTTTTCAAGCGTAAAATCCGCCGGGTGAACGAGGACGACGATCTCGGCGCCCTCTGCGCCGGCGCGGGACGCGCCCTGGCCGAAGCCGAACGCCCGGTGCTGGAGCGGCACGGGCTCACGATGTGGCAGTACGTGGCCCTGTCGGCCCTGGCCCCCGGGGCGGCGCCCAGTCAGCTGGTGCTGGCCCAGCAGATCCGCTACGACAAGACCAGGTTGATCGCCCTGCTCGACACGTTGGAGGCGGCGGGCTTGGTGATCCGCGAGCCCGACCCGGCCGACCGGCGGGCCCGGGTGGTGCGCTTGACCCCGGAAGGCATCCGGCGGCACGCAGTGGTGCGGGCGGAGATCCGCGAGGTGGAGAACCGCAAGCTGGCCGGGCTGCCGGCGGAGGTACAGCGGACGCTGCGATCGGCTTTGGCGCACCTGGCAAACGCGGACTGATACGGCCGAAACTGTCGGTGGTGCCCGATAAGCTGGAGACCGGGGGCCGGAGGCCAGCCACGGACACAAGCGAACGGCGGCCGCGCGCTGCGAACCGGCGGGTCTTCGCCGCAGCGCGGCAGGGGTAGCCGGACACGAACCGGCGGCCGGCAACGCGAGCCGGCCAACGACGTCACCAGACCTCCCCCGCCCCTCATCCTCAGCCTTCCCTTCAGCCGGTGGGCGGGTTTGTCAAGGCACGCTTTCCCGCCTTGACAAACCCGACCGGCGGCTGAAACTCCCACCGGAGGGGCGGGGGAGGTCGGACCCGCTCCCCCGCCACGGCAGAACAAAGCCACGGCAGATCCTTCTGCCGCAGCTTCAAAGACATGTCCTCGCCGGACGGGCAGGCTCCGGGATGACCCCTCGTCCCGCTGCCACCTCCCGTTGAGGAGGTGGGCCGCTGGGTGGTCATCCCGTCGCCTGATTGAGGCCTATCACTTTGAGCCGGGCCCGCAATCTCGCGCTGTCACCCGCACGTAGCGCTCTGTGTTGCGAGCCCGGCTCAAAGTGATTTGACGGCCTCAGGCGACGGGATGACCACCCAGCTCCTTTGTCGGGGTCGGGCGGATCAGCTCCTCCGCCACCCACTCCGCCACTTCCTCCGGGTACGGATCCGCCAGTCCCAGCACGAAATGCCCGAAGCCGGCCTCCGCCGCCTCTGCGATCTTCCCCCGTGTCACCGCCGGTCGCTCGTAATCCACCGGCAGGAAGATCGACCGTACGATCTCCGCCGGGTCGCGCCCGATCTCCTCGCAGTACTTGTCCAGCAGCCGGCTTCGCGCGGCCAGATCCGCGATGTCGCCGCCGCCCGGGATGTTCCACAGGTTTGCGTGCTCCGCCACCACCCGCAGCGTTGCGCTGGCTCGGCCGCCGATCATGATCGGTGGGTGGGGCCGCTGGACCGGGTGCGGGTTTCCGAACGCCCCGGTCAGCGAAACATGTGAACCCGAGAAGTCGAACGGTGAAGTCGATGTCCACAAGCGACGGATCACCGTGCACGCCTCGGCCAGGGCCGCCACCGCGTCGTCCTGGCTGTGGTACGGCAGGCCGTGGGCGTCGTACTCCCGCCGGGCCAGTGGGTGGCTCGGGCGGGATCCCGCGCCGATGCCGAAATCCAGACGGCCGCCCGACACGATGTCGACCGTTGTCGCGATCTTTGCCAGCATGGCCGGGGGGCGGAAGCGGTTGCTGGTCACCAGCAGGCCGATGCGCATCCGGGATGTTTGCGCCGCCAGTGCCGAAAGCAGCGTCCAGCCTTCGAAGATCGGGCCGGAAGGGTCGCCGGCGATCGGCATCAGGTGGTCGAACAGCCATGCGTGCTCGATCTCCGGGACCGTGTCCGCTTCGCGCCACACGCGCAGGATCTCGTCGTACCCCACCTGCTGCGGTGCGGTCATGATGCCGAAGCTCATCGGCGCCGTCGCAGGGACGGGTCGAGCAGGGACGGCGGGGTGTCGAACTTCTCGTCCGGGGCCAGGTCGATGCCCGGTGCGACGATGCTGTCGATCTCGTCGAGGACGTCGGCGGGCAGCACTGTGTCGGCCGCCGCGAGCTGGGAGGTCAGGTGGTCCAGGGTGCGCGGGCCGATGAGCGCGCTCGTCACGCCGGGGTGGGTGGTGACGAAGCCGAGGGCCAGCTGGATCAGCGTCAGGCCGGCGGCCTCGGCGACCTTGGCCAGCTTTTCGACGGCGTCGAGCCGGGCCTGGTTGGCCGGGACGTCGAGGTCGAAGCGCTGCGGCACGACCTTCGCGCGGCTGCTGCCGATTTCCCGGCCCGCGCGGATCGCGCCCGACAGCCAGCCCGAAGCCAGCGGGCTCCACGCCAGCACGCCCATGCCGTACTCCTCGGTCACCGGCAGCACGTGGGCTTCGATGCCGCGCTGCAGGATCGAATAACTCGGCTGCTCGGTGACGTACCGGCCGAGGTGCAGCGATCGGGCGGCCCACTGGGCCTGCACGATCCGGTACGCCGGGAACGTCGACGAACCGAAGTACCGGATCTTGCCCGCGCGCTGCAGGTCGGTCAGGGCGGAAAGCGCTTCCTCGTCGCTCGTCGCGGGGTCCCAGCGGTGGATCTGGTACAGGTCGACGTGGTCGACATCGAGGCGGCGCAGGCTGTCCTCGAGCGCGCGGACCAGCCAGCGGCGAGAGTTGCCGCGGTGGTTGCGCTCTTCGCCCATCGGCATGGTCGCCTTCGTGGCCAGTACCAGGTCGTCGCGGCGGCCGGCGATCGCCCGGCCGACGATCACCTCCGACTCGCCCTGGCCGTACATGTCGGCGGTGTCGATCAGGTTGACGCCGCCGTCGAGGGCGGCGTCGACGATGGCGGTGGCCTCGTCCTGGGCGACGCGCCCGATCGCGCCGAAGTTCATCGCGCCGAGCGCGAGGGTGCTGACTTGGACGCCGGTGCGGCCCAAGGTGCGGTACTGCATGGGGGGTGCCTCCGTGGCATCATGAACAAACGGAACGTTGCTCCGCCAACCATACGGAACATTGTTCCGGTTAGCAAACCCGGGAGGATCGGTGGGCGAGCGCAAGCCCAAGCGGGCGGACGCCCGGCGCAACGAGAAGACGTTGCTGGACGCGGCGGCCGCGGTCTTCGTCGCCTCCGGCGTCGACGCGCCGGTGCGCGACATCGCGGCGAAGGCCGGCGTCGGCATGGGCACGATCTACCGCCACTTCCCGACCCGGGCGGACCTCGTCATCGCCGTCTTCCGGCACCAGGTGGACGCGTGCACGGAGGCCGGGCCGGCCCTGCTGGCCGCGAACGAATCGCCGTACGCCGCGCTGGTGCAGTGGATCGACCTGTTCGTGGACTTCCTGGTGACCAAGCACGGGCTCGCCGGGGCCCTCCAGTCGGACAACGCCGGTTTCGCGTCGCTGCACGCGTACTTCCTCGACCGGCTGGTGCCGGTGTGCGGCGAGCTGCTCGACGCCGCCGCCGCGGCCGGCGAAATCCGGGCCCAGGTGCCGCCCCTGGACCTCATGCGCGGGGTCGGCAACCTCTGCATCGGCGCGGACGACCCCCGGTACGACGCGCGCCGGATGGTGAAAGTCCTTCTCGCGGGGCTGCGGTGCGGCACGATGGGCGCATGACGGCGTGGCGGGAGTTCGAAGCGGCGGAGCCGGAGTTCGCCCGGCGGGTGCGGGTCCTGTTCGACGCGCACAAGCACAAGACGATCGCGACCCTGCGGGCTGACGGTTCCCCGCGCATCTCCGGGATCGAGACGGCCTTCGAGAACGGCGAACTGGTCTTCGGGTCGATGCCGCACGCGCGCAAGGGAGCGGACCTGCAGCGCGACCCGCGGTTCGCGCTGCACAGCGCGACGGTCGACCCCGTCGAGGGCGAAGAGGCGCAGTGGCCGGGCGAGGCGAAGATCGCCGGGCGCGTGCGCACCGGAGACGGCGAGCGGTTCGAGGCCGACGTCGCCGAAGTCGTGCACACCCACCTGAACGAGGCGGCGACGCTGCTGGTCGTCGAGTGGTGGACGCCCGAAGGCGGGCTGCGCAAGGTCGAGCGCGAATAACCCGGAACGCACCGGATCGGGCATGAGTACCACCGCCGATTAAATCAACTGCTTGACTTAATCAACGATCGTGGCCATCCTCGGGGCAGGGGACATTCACCAACGAGAGGTCCGCCATGACGCCCAGCCACACCGATCCGCTGCCGCGCTTCCCGTTCGAAGCCGCCACGGCGCTCGAGCCGCCTGCCGAGTGGGCCGAGTTCCGGGAGAAGTGCCCGGTGGCGCGCGTCGCACTGGCCAGCGGGGACGAGGCCACGCTGATCACCCGGTACGACGACGTCAGGACCGTCCTGTCCGACCCGCGGTTCACCCGGCCGACGCCGGCGGACAACGCGGCCCGGGTCGCCGACACCGAGTCCGGCGGGGTGTTCAACAGCGAAATGGCGACCGTGCTCCCGCAGCACGGCGAAGCGCACCTGAAGTGGCGGCGGCTGCTCGGCAAGTGGTTCACGGCCAAGCGGATGACCGCGCTGCGGCCCGGCATGGCGGCGATGGCCGAGCAGCTCGTCGACGACCTGGTCGCCAAGGGCGCGCCCGGCGACCTCAAGGCGGGTCTCGCCTTCCCGCTGCCGGTCTGGGTCATCTGCGACATGCTCGGCGTGCCGGACACCGACCGGGACCGGTTCGCCCACTGGTCCGACGTCATGCTCAGCATGACCCGCTACACCCAGGCCGAGTTCGACGCGGCGCAGGCGGAGTTCGGCCGGTACATGGGCGGGCACATCGCGCGCAAGCGGGCCGAGCCGGGCGAGGACATCCTCAGCGCGCTGATCGCCGAGGGCGTGGACTGGCCGGACGCGATGCTCACCGCCACCGGCATCGGCCTGCTCATCGCCGGGCACGAGACCACCGCGAACATGATCGCCAAGATGGTGGCGATGCTGCTGGCCGACCGGAGCCGGTGGGAGCAGCTGCTCGCCGACCCGTCGCTGGTGCGCACGGCGGTCGAGGAAGCGCTGCGGCTGGACGCCAACGCCGGCGTGGGCATGCAGCGGTACCTCACCGAGGACTTCGAGGTCGGCGGCACGGTGCTGCCGGGCGGCACCACCGCGATGTGCAGCATGGCCGCGGCCAACCGCGACGAACGCGCCTTCGCCGACGCCGCCGCGATGGACCTGACCCGCAGCCCGAACCCGCATCTGGCCTTCGGGGCCGGCGCGCACGCGTGCCTCGGGCAGCCGCTGGCCCGCACCGAGCTGCAGGTCGTGCTCGAGGTGCTGCTGCGCCGGCTGCCGTCGCTCGACCTCGCCGTCCCGGCGGGCGAACTGCGCCGGGTCGAGGGCCTCGCGGTCGGCGGGCTGCGGGAACTGCCCGTCCGCTGGTGACCGACCGGGCGCAGGCGACGCGGGAGCGGATCCTGGTGGCGGCGGAACGCCTCTACGCCGAGCACGGCGTGCTCGCCGTGTCCAACCGGCAGATCGGCGAAGCGGCCGGGCAGGGCAACAACACCGTCGTCGGCTACCACTTCGGCACCCGGGCCGAGCTGGTGCGGGCCATCGTCCGCAAGCACACCGGGGCGATCGAACGGTTGCGTGACCGCAGGCTGAGCCGCGGCCCCACGCAGCTGCGGGACTGGCTCGGGTGCCTGGTGCACCCCAGCATCGAACACCTGGCCGAGCTGGGTGCGCCCACCTGGTTCGCCCGGTTCGCCGCCCAGGTGCTGACCGAGCCGTCGCTGCGCGCGGTCATCGTCGAAGAGACGCTGACGTCCCCGTCGCTGGCGCGCACCCTCGAGGGGCTCTACCGGTGCCTGCCCGGCCTGCCCGCCGAGGTCCGCGCCGAGCGCAACGACCTCACCCGGCTCCTGGTGATCCACGCGATGGCCGAGCGGGAGCGCGCCCTCGCCTCGAAGGCCGGCTGGCGCGGCACCGCCACCGGCCTCACCGACGCACTGGCCGGGCTGTGGCTCGCGCCGGTCACGAAGTAACGCCAACGAAAGGAACCACCATGAAGGTCACCGTGGACGAAGCCAAGTGCTGCGGAGCGGGCACCTGCGTCATGCTCGCCCCGGACGTGTTCGACCAGCGTGACGACGACGGCATCGTCATCCTCCTCGACGAGCACCCCGGCGAAGACCGGTACGCCACCGTCCGCGAGGCGGCGAGCGTGTGCCCGGGCGTCGCGATCTCGGTCAGCGAGGAGGGATGACCGGCGACGTCCTGGTCGTCGGCGCCTCGGCCGCCGGGCTTGTGACGGTGGAAGCCCTGCGCCGCAAGGGTTACGCCGGCCGGGTCACCGTGCTGGGCGCCGAGGCGCACCTGCCCTACGATCGGCCGCCGCTGTCCAAGCAGGTCCTGGGCGGCAGCTGGACGCCGGCGCAGGCGCAGCTGCGGACGCCCGACGCGCTGTCCGCATTGGACACCGAGTTCGTGCTCGGCGACCCGGCCGTGCGGCTGGACGCTCGGACGCGGACCGTGCACACGGCGGCCGGACGGGCGCTGACCGCGGACGCCGTCGTGCTCGCCACCGGGCTGCGGCCGCGGGTCCTGCCCGGCCAGGACGGTCTCGCCGGGGTGCACGTGCTGCGCACCCTCGACGACACGCTGGCCCTGCGCGCGGAGCTGGTGCCGGGCCGGCGGGTGGTGGTCGTCGGGGACGGCGTGCTCGGCGCGGAGATCGCCGCGACCGTGTGCGGGCTGGGCGTGCCGGTCACGATGACCGGGCCGCAGCCCGCCCCGCTGGCCTGCCAGTTCGGGCCGCTCGCCGCGGGCTTGCTCGCCGAGCTGCACGCCGCTCGCGGGGTCGGGTTGCGGCTGGGCTCCGCGGTCACCGGCCTGACCGCGGAAGCCGGGCGCGTCGCCGGGGTGCGGCTGGCGTCCGGCGAGGTGCTGGCCGCCGACGTCGTCGTGGTCGCCTTCGGGGCCGCGCCGGCGACGGACTGGCTGGCGGGCAGCGGAGTGCTGTGCGACAACGGCGTCGTGTGCGACTCCCGGTGCCGGGCGGCGGACGGGATCTACGCGGCGGGCGACGTCGCCCGCTGGCACCACGAAGGGCTCGATGCGTTGCTGCGGCTGGAGAACCGGACGAACGCCACCGAGCAGGCGGTCGCCGTGGCCGGGAACATCCTCGGCGAAGACCGGCCGTACACGCCGGTGCCGTACTTCTGGACCAACCAGTTCGACGCCCGGATCCACGTCCACGGCACGCTGTCCGCGGACGCCGAGGTGTCCATTGTGGAAGGAGACCCGGGTGAGGGCCGGTTCGTGGCGCAGTACCGCCGCGGCGGGATCGTCACCGGGGTGCTCGGCTGGAACATGCCCAAGCAGGCCCGGCTGCGGCGCCAGGACATCGCGGGTGCGGTCCTCGCCGGGAAAACCTGAAACCCCCCATCCGTCGGTTGACGGCCGTGGGGTGGCGGCCGATCCTTGTTCGCGTTAACACCGCGGAAAGGGTGGGTCATGGCCACAACGAAGAGAGCGCTTTCCCGGATGCTGGGCGTCCTGGTGGCGGCGGCGCTGCCGCTGCTGCCGGCCGCGCCCGCCGAAGCGGCCGTGTCCGTGGTGAAGGTCGGCGACACCCAGCTCGACGCGACGGCGCTGTACTTCGTCTCCTACGACGGGCTGGTCAACAACGACTCCTTCCAGCAGAGCGGCATCTTCAGCTACGCCGGCTACCAGTACGCGGCCTGGTACACCGCCGACCGCAGTGCCGTGGTCGCCCGGCGGCCCGTCTCCGCCGGTGCGTGGCAGACCGTCGTGCTGCCGCACAAGCTGACCGTGGACGACTCGCACAACGTCATCTCGATGGGCGTCTCGGCCGACGACGGCCGGCTGCACGTGGCCATGGACACCCACGGCAACCAGGTCTACTACGTGGAGTCGGTGGCCGGGCTGCTGTCCGCGCCCGCGTCGCACGCCTGGACGGCGTCGGCGTTCGGCGCGGTGCAGCGCACGCTGAACGGCGTCGACCTCGGCGCGATCACCTACCCGCAGTTCGTCGTCACGCCGGAGCGGAAGCTGCAGCTCAGCTACCGCACGGGCGCGTCCGGCAACGGCACGAACGAACTCGCCGAATACAGCGGCGGCAGCTGGAGCAAGCTCGGGAAGTGGTCGTCGGCGACCGGCTCGTGGACGTCCGGCAACGGCGTGACCAGCACGACCCGCAACATGTACCTGCACGGCCTCACCTACGGCCCGGGCGGCCGGCTGCACGCCGCGTTCACCTGGCGCGAAGGCAATTCCGGCGTGCTGTGCAACGCCGGCGGACTGGCCAACCACGACACCGGGTACGTCTCCAGCGACGACCGCGGCCGGACCTGGCGGAACAACGCCGGCGCGGTCGTCGCGACGACGGGCGGCGCGCCGGTGGCCGTGGGCTCGCCGGGCACCGTCGTCGACCCGCTCGGCGTCGACCACGCGCTGATGAACCAGGAGAGCCAGGCCGTCGACTCCGCCGGCCAGCCGCACGTCGTGATCAGCTACGTGCCCGGCCGGTTCACCCAGTGCGTCACGAACTACTCCGCGCAGCGCAAGCAGTACGGCCGGACGTTCTTCCTCAGCCGGGCCGCCGACGGCAGCTGGACCAAGCGCGAGGTGCCCGTCTCGCCGGAATCGACCCAGCGCACGAAGCTGGTCTTCGACCGCGGCGACAACGCCTACCTCGTGATGCCCTACGGCCGGATCGTCGCGGCGACGAAGGCGAGCGGCTGGACCGACTGGAAGACGGTGTACAGCCCGGATCTCCGCGCGTTCGGCGAGGTCGACGTCGACGACTCCCGGCTGGCGAGCGACGGGATCATTTCCGTGCTGTACCAGCAGGTGTCGAGCGGGACGACGCCCTCGCCGATCCGGGTGGCCGACTTCCGGCTGGGCTGAGCGCTATTCCACGGTGACGGACTTGGCCAGGTTGCGCGGCTTGTCGATGTCGTAGCCCAGGGTCAGCGCGGCGTGGTAGGCGAGCAGCTGCAACGGGATGGTCAGCAGGACCGGGTCGAGCTCCGGTTCGGTCCTGGGCACCACGATCCGCGGGACGTCGAGCTCGCCGAAGTCGACGTCCTCGTGCGTCACGGCCAGGACCGCGCCGCCGCGGGCCCGGATCTGCTGCACGGCGGCGAGGTTGCGCTCGGTCAGCTCGTCCGACGGGACGACGGCGACCGTCGGCAGGGCCTCGTCGATCAGGGCCAGAGGGCCGTGCTTGAGCTCGGAGGTCTGGTACGCCTCGGCGTGCCGGTAGGAGATCTCCTTGAACTTCTGCGCCCCCTCCCGGGCCACCGGGTAGCCGCGGACCCGGCCGACGAAGAACAGGCTGTTCGCCGCGGCCACGGTCTTCGCGTGCTCGGCGATCTCCGGTTCGCCGTCCAGAACGGACTTGATCTGGCCGGGAAGCGCGCGGATCGCACTGATGATCCGCTGGCCGTCCGCATTGGACAGATCGCGCACGCGGCCGAGGGCCAGCGCGATCAGCGCGAAGCCGACGGCCATGTTGGTCAGCGCCTTGGTCGAGGCGACCGCGATCTCCGGGCCGGCGTGCAGGTACACGCCGCCGTCGCAGGCGCGGGCGATCGTCGAGCCGACGACGTTGACCAGACCGACCACCCGGCCGCCCTTGCGCTTGATCTCCTCGACGGCGAAGGCGGTGTCGATCGTCTCGCCGGACTGGCTGACCGCGATGTAGAGCGTGTCGGCCTCGATGATCGGGTTGCGGTAGCGGAACTCGGACGCCGCTTCGGCGTCGGCCGGGATCCGGGCCAGCTCCTCGATCATCGTCGCGCCGATCTGCCCGACGTAGTAGGCCGAGCCGCAGCCGAGGATCTTCACGCGGCTGAACCCGCGCAGCTCCCGCGGGGACAGGTTGAGCCCGTCCAGGCGGGCGACGCCGAACCGGTCGTCGAGGCGGCCGCGGATCATCCGCGCGACCGAGTCGGGCTGCTCCTGGATCTCCTTGGCCATGTAGTGCGGGTAGCCGCCCAGGTCGAGGTCTTCGGCGGCGATGTCGATCTCGGTGGCCGGCTTGGTCGTGTCGCTCTCGTCGACGGTGAAGGTGCGGTAGCCGGTGGCGAAGACCGTCGCGAACTCGCCGTCGTCGAGGTGCGCGACCTGCGAGGTGTGCCGGACCAGCGCGGCGAGGTCGCTGGCGACGAACATCTCCCGCTCGCCGACCCCGATGATCAGCGGCGAGCCGTTGCGCGCGATGACCAGGCGGTCCGGGTGCGCGCTGTCGGTGACGGCGATCGCGTACGTGCCGGTGATCCGCGAGACCGCCTCGACGACGGCGTCTTCGAGGGTTTCGGCCGTGGAGCGCGCGATCAGGTGGGCGAGGACCTCGGTGTCGGTCTCGGACGTGAGGGTGACACCGGCGTCGGCGAGCTGGGCGCGCAACGCGTCGGCGTTGTCGATGATGCCGTTGTGGACCACGCAGACGCGGCCGTCTTCGGACGTGTGCGGGTGGGCGTTGGCCTCCGACGCGGGCCCGTGCGTGGCCCAGCGCGTGTGCCCGATGCCGACCTTGCCGGTGAGCCGCTTGGGCAGCGCCGCGGCGAGGTTGCGCACCCGCCCGACGACCCGGTGGACCTGCGCGGTGTTCTTGGCGCCGAGCACGGCGATCCCGGCCGAGTCGTAGCCGCGGTACTCCAGCCGGGTCAGGCCTTCGAGCAGGATGGGGGCGGCGTTCTGGCCGCCGATGTAGCCGACGATTCCGCACATGGGCGAACCTTCCTAGCCGTAGACGATGCGGCGCAGCTGCCGCTGCGACAACTCGGGCGCGGCCACCAGCCGGCCCCGGAGCTCGGCGGCGATCAGCGGGAAGATCTCGGGGTTCTTCCGGCCCTCGGCCTGCAGCTCGGTGTGCCGGCGGCGGACGTAGACCTCGGCCGGCATCCGGTAGAACGCCAGGACGTCGTCGACGACCCGCGCGGCGACCCCCGGCGGCAATCCGGTGGACGCGGCCACGCGCTCGACGATGTCGGTCTCCGCCACGCCGGCCATCATGCCCGCTTGGGTCGATGAAACCCAAATTCTTGCCCGAAATCGGGCAAGATCTAATTGGCTGGACAGTCCCTGCGGCGCGCACCAGGGTGGACGGCGTGCGCCAAGAAGACATCTGGGACGCCGAAACGGCCGAGCGCTACGACACGCCGGGCCAGGGGATGTTCGCTCCCGAGGTCGTGGGGCCCGCGGTCGAGCGCCTGGCCGCGCTGGCGGACGGCGGGCGGGCCCTGGAGTTCGCCATCGGGACCGGCCGCATCGCCGTTCCGCTCGCCGAGCGCGGGGTACCGGTGTCCGGCATCGAGCTGTCCGAGCCGATGCTGGCCCGGCTGCAGGCCAAGGCGGCGATCCCGGTCGTCGTCGGCGACATGGCGACGGCCACCGCGCCGGGCCCGTTTTCGCTCGTCTACCTGGTCTACAACACGATCTCGAACCTGCTCACCCAGGACGAGCAGGTCGAGTGCTTCCGCAACGCGGCCCGCCACCTCGGCCCGGGCGGCCGGTTCGTGATCGAGCTGGGCGTCCCGGAGCTGCGGCGGCTCCCGCCCGGGCAGGACGCGCTGGTCTTCCACACCGGCTCGGGGTACGTCGGCGTGGACACCTACGACACCGTGCGCCAGCACCTCGTCTCGCACCACTTCACCTTCGGCGAGGGGCGGCAGGCGCGGGTGGGCCGCTCCCCACACCGCTACGTCTGGCCGGCCGAGCTCGACCTGATGGGCCGGCTGGCCGGGTTCGAGCTGGAGTCCCGGCATGCCGACTGGGCCGGGGCGGAGTTCACGGCGGAGTCGGGATCGCACGTGTCGGTCTACCGGCTTCCACCAGCGGGAGCCGGACCGTCGCGTGCGGGATGACGCCCAGCTCCACCAGCGCGGCTTTGGCGTTCGCCGCGCCGGTGCCGGAGCCCATGAGGCGCTCGGTCACCGGGATCAGCTCGTCGTTGATCGCCCGTGCCTTGACGAGGTCGCCGTCGCGGACCGCGCGGATGAGGTCCGCGGTGCGGGCGGCCGCCACGTTGGCCACGACGCTCACCAGGCCCGCCGCGCCGGACGCCAGGTACGGCAGGTTGAGCATCGTCGATGCCGCAGTAGTACGCCAGTGACGTGCGGGACATCACCGTCCTCGCCTCGAACAGGTCGCCCTTGGCGTCCTTGACCGCCCGGATCCGCGGGTGGCCGGCCAGCTCGATCAGCGTCGGCGGCGCCAGCGCGACGCCGGTCCGCGCGGGGACGTCGTAGAGCATCACCGGCAGCTCGGTGGCGTCCGCGACGGCCACGCAGTGGGCGAGCACGCCGTCCTGCGTCGGGCGGGAGTAGTAGGGGCAGACGAGCAGCAGCGCGTCCGCGCCGGCCGCCTCGGCTTGGCGGGCCCGGCGGATGCTGGCGGCGGTGTCGTAGGTGCCGACCCCGGCGATCACCCGCGCGCGGGTGCCGACCCGGGCCACGACGTCCCGGACGAGGCCGGCGGCTTCGGCGTCGGAAAGGGTGGGGGACTCGCCGGTGGTCCCGCCGACGACGAGGCCGTCACAGCCGGTGGCCAGGAGGTGGTCGACGAGCCGGGCGAGGCCGGTTTCGCAGAGCCCGCCGCCGGGCTGCATGGGGGTCACCATCGCGACGAGGTTGGCGCCGAATGCGGTCATGGTCCGACCTTGCCCGGGGTGGATCGATGCGGTCCAGTGATGCTTTTTCGCCGATACTGCGTAGCCTGGCTTCATGATCGAGGTGGGCGCCCTGCGCGCGTTGCGCTCGGTGGCCGCGCTCGGGACGCTGGCGCGGGCGGCCGAAGAACTCGGCTTCACCGCGTCCGCGGTGTCGCAGCAGATCAAGCGGCTGGAACGCCAGGTCGGGGTGCCGGTGCTCGCGCCCGCGGGCCGCGGGGTGGTGCTGACCCCGGCCGGGCAGGCGATCGTGGATTCGGCGCCCGAGGTGTTCCAGGCGCTGGAGCGCTGCGCCGAAGCCGCCAGATCGGTCTCGGCGGGCGCCCCGCGCGGAACGCTGCGCGTGGCGGCCTTCTCGACGGCCATCCGCGGCCTGCTCGCGCCCGTCGTGGCCCGGCTGGCGTACCCGCAGCTGCGGGTGGAGCTCACCGAGCAGGACCCCGCCGAGGCCCTGCACAGCGTCGGCGCGGGCACGGCGGACCTGGCCCTGATCCACGACGCGGACGGGCTGCCGCCCGCGCCGCTGCCCCCGTCGCTGGCGCAGCGGCGGGTGCACACGGACGTCGGCGACGTGGTGATGAGCCGCACGCACCCGCTGGCGTCCGGGCCGCTGGGCCAAGCCGAGCTGGCCGCGCACGCGTGGGTGACCAGCCCGCCGGGAACGGTGTGCCACCAGTGGTTCCGCCGGCTGTTCGCGGGCGCAGCGCACGAGCCGGACGTGCGCCACCTGGTCGACGACTTCGCGACGCAGGTGTCGTTGGTGGCGTCGGGACAGGTGGTCGCGCTGATCCCGAGACTGGCGCGGCCGCCGTTGGGCGAGGACGTGATCGCGCGAACGTTGGGGCGGCCGCCGGAGCGGGAGGTGCACGCGGTGTGGCGGCGGAGTGCGGAGGCGAGCCCGGCGATCCGGGCGGTGCTGGCCGAGCTGGGGCCGGCGGGTGCTCGCGGGTGAGCTCGCGTTCCGGTGCCGGCCGAGCTGGGGCCGCCCGGCCGGCCTTCGGGATCGTCAGTCTTTGACGGCGTCTTCGGCGCTCGCGTAGGTCGGGAAGAAGTCCGCGAGGCCGATCAGCGCGAACGTCCGGGCGAGCCGGGCGGGGACGGCGGCCAGTGCGACCCGGGCGCCGGCCGCTTCGGCGAGGTTGCGGGCCGCGATGAGCGCGGAAATGCCGCTGGAGTCGCAGAACGTCACCCCGGCCAGGTCCACCACCAGCAGCTGCCCGCTCCCCAGCGCGAGGGTGCCTGCCGCGGCGCGGAGGCGGGGAGCCGTGGCCACGTCGAGTTCGCCTCCGACGGTGACGACCGGCCCGGCCGCCGTCGTGCGGGTGGTCACCGAGAACGGGATGCCGGTCACGTTCGATCGCCTCCGGGAAGCGGGATGCCCAACGCCAGCAGGGCGGTGTCGTCCTCGACGCCGTCGCCGAAGCCGGCGAGCAGGTCGGTGACCGCGCCGACCACCGCGGACGCGGTGGCCGGCGCCAGGCCGGTCAGGTGGGCCTGCAGCTGCTCTTCGCTGTAGCGGACGCGGCCGTGCGCGCGGGCTTCGGTCAGCCCGTCGGTGTAGAGCAGCAAGGTGTCACCCGGTTCCAGGAGAACGTCCACGGTGGTGAACCGCGCGTGGGCGAACGCGCCGACCAGCTGGCCGCCCGGGGCGTCCAGGAACCGGGGCGAGCCGTCGGCGCGGATCAGCAGGGGCGGCGGATGGCCGCCGGTGGCGAGGGTGACCGCCGCGCCGTCGTCGCGGCGCTCGATGTGCCCGTGGACGACGGTGCAGTAGCGCGGGTCCGCGCCGCGGTATTCGTGGTGGAGCACGGTGTTGAGGCGGTCCAGCACGGTGACCGGGTCCGGATCGGACACCGCGGCCGCGCGCAGCGTGTAGCGCGCCAGCGACGTCACCACGGCCGCGGCGGCCCCCTTCCCGGACACGTCGCCGAGGAAGAACCCCCAGCGGCCGCCGGTCAGCGGGAACAGGTCGTAGAAGTCGCCGCCGACCTCGTCGGCGGACGCCGGGTGGTAGTACGCCGCGACTTCCAGGCCGGGCACCTCCGGCAGGGCCGGCGGCAGCAGGGTCTGCTGCAGCGTGCGCGCCAGCCGCTGCACCCGGTCGCGTTCGCGCTCGGCCTCTTCCCGCGCCCGCAGCAGTTCCTGCTCGTAGGCCCGCCGGTCACGCGCGTCGAAGATCGTGGTCCGGATCAGCTGGGCCTGGCCGTCGGTGCCGGTCTTGACCGTCGAGGTCACCAGCACCGGCAGCCGTGTCCCGTCCGCCGCCTTCAGCTCGAACGCGACGCCGCCGAGCTCGCCCTGCATGCGCAGCAGCGGCGCGAAGTGCGTCTCGTGGTAGATCCGGCCGCCGACGGTCAGCAGGTCGGCGAACCGGAGCCGGCCGACCACCTCGTCGCGTTCGCGGCCGAGCCAGCCGAGCAGGGTCGCGTTGATCTTCGCGATCGTGCCGTCCAGCAACGTCGAGAGGTATCCGCAGGGCGCGTGCTCGTAGAGGTCTTCCGCGCTGTCCTCCAGGAGTGCGGAGAACGCCGGGCCGGCGCTCTCGCGGTGACCGGGGCCTGCCTGGTCCCCGGCCTCGCACATCACGGCCCGCTCACGAACGCCGTGATCGCGGCGGCCGTCGCCTCCGGCGCGCTGAGCTGCGGGCAGTGCCCGGTCGCGGCCAGCGTGACCAGGGTGCTGTCCTTGATCTGCTCGTGCGTGAACCGCCCCACCTCCGGCGGCGCGATGGCGTCGTTCGCGCACTCGAGGATCAGCGTCGGGACGGTCACTTCGGCCAGGTCCGCCCGGTTGTCGGACAGGAACGTCACCCGGGCGAACACCCGCGCGATCGCGGGATCGGTGCGGCAGAAGCTGTTCGTCAGCTCCTCGCCGAGTTCCGGGCGGTCCGGGTTGCCCATGATCACCGGCGCCATCGTCGCCGACCAGCCGAGGTAGTTCGACTCGAGCGCGGCGAGCAGTTCGTCGATGTCGGCGCGGCTGAACCCGCCCCGGTAGCCTTCGTCGTCGACGTAGCACGGCGACGGGGTGAGCAGCACCAGCTTCGCGAACCGGTCCGGCTCGCGGTTGGCGGCCAGCACGGCGATCATCGCGCTGACCGAGTGGCCCACCAGCACGACGTCACGCAGGTCCAGTTCGCGGCAGATCGCCAAGACGTCGTCCGCGTAGCCGTCGAGGCTGCCGTAGCGCTCGGGGGTCCAGGCCGTCAGGTCCGAACGCCCGGCGCCGGTGTGGTCGAACAGCACGAGCCGGTACCGCGCCGCGAGGTCCGGGACGACCAGGCGCCACAGGTTCTGGTCACAGCCGAAGCCGTGGGCGAGCAGCACGGTCGTGCCGTCTTCCCGGCCGGTGACGGTCACGTTGTTCCTGCTGCGCATGCTCATCGGGACATCCTGCCCCGTGGTCAGCCGGCGAGCGCGTCGGCCCGGGTGGTGGCGACGGCCAGCGCGTCGTGCAGGCCGGTCAGCCCGAGGGTGCGGTGGACGATGCCGCTCTCGGGCGCGACGACCCGGACCCGGGTGCCGGGGCCGGCCGTGCGGCGGGCTTCGACCAGGACCGTGATGCCGATGGAAGCGAGGAAGGACACTTCGGACAGATCGATCACCAGCAGCGGCGGGGAGCCGGCGAGGGCGGTGGCGATCTCGTCACTGAGCACGGGCGCGCTGAGCAGGTCGAGCTCGCCCGCCACGGCCAGCACGACCGCGTCGCCGCTCGGGTGCGCCGTCACGCGCAGGAGATCCTGGGGCTGGATCCGGGGGCCGTCAGCCGTCACGATGCCTCCTGCTCAGCTCGGACGACCGCGATGCCATGCCGGCTCCTTTCTCCTGCCAGTCCTCTGCGGGTCGGTGGTACCCGGGACGTCCGGCGGTCAAACATCGCTTCATGACCCGAATGGGCGCCGCCCCGACGGCCCGGTGGGGCCGCCCCGACGGCCCGACCGTGGCGACCCGCTGCTCGTCGAGGAACCCACTGATCTCCGCCGCCGACATCACGATCTGCTCGCGTTGCTTCAGGGCCGGCGGCGCCCTGGCCACGGTCACCGTCGAGGGCGCTGAGGGGTTCAGCTCAGGGGTCGCGACCGGTACCGGGCGATCCGTTCCGGCAGCGTGCCGAGCACCGGGTCCCCCTGATGCCCGAGGAGCAGCCGTTCGAGGGGGGCCAGCCGGTCCTTCGGCCGGACCGAGGCGACCGTGCCGGCCAGGTCGATGGCCTCGGTGCCGATGCGGGCCGCCTCGTCGAGGTTGCCGTGGCCCGCGTGGTTCTGGGCCAGCATGATCAACGTCAGGGAACGGCTGCGGGCCATGTCCGGGCCGTACCGGGCCGCCGCGGTCGTCAGCTCGGTGATCGCGCGGCCGCGGTGGCCGCCCGCCAGTTCCGTCAGCACCGTGCCGCGCATTGCGGCCATGTCCGTCTCCGCGAAGAACGCCTCCCACGGGCGCGGGTCGGACCCCGCCGCGTCGGCGAACGCCGTCTCGGCCGCCGCCAGCCCGCTCAGGGCCGCGTGCTCGTCGCCGCCCATGGCGCACGCCCAGGCTTCGTTGACCGCCAGGATGGCCGTCGCCCGGCGGGAGGCCGAGCGATGGGCCGCCGCGCGGCCGTGGGCGAACTCGGCCAGCGCGCCCGGGACGTCGTGGTGGTGCAGGTGGACGCGGCCGAGCCGGTAGCGGATGTTCGCCACCAGGCTGTCGTTGCCCGCCTCGGCCGCCAGCCCGAGCGCGCGTTCGAAGCGGCGGCGGGCCGGGACCGGGTGGCCGGTGTCGAACTCCGTCCAGCCCAGCAGGTTGTGCACGTCGGCGAGGACCGTGTGCAGCCTCGCCCGCAACCGGTCCGGCACCGTGCCCCAGTGCAGCAGCAGGCTCGCCGTCTTGACCACCCGGACGGCGTCGCGGCAGAACCCGCCGCCCTGGCGGTAATCCAGCGCGCGCAGGACACCGACCGCCGCTTCCAGTTCCGCGACGTCGGCGGATTCGATGCTGATCGGAAGAGGACCGCTTTCACCCGTCATCGTCACCATGACCTCACCTCGCGCAGCACGCACGCATGGCCGGTTGCCGGCGCCCGGGAAATACCCAGGACGGGTTCGGCGGAAACGGTCGTCACCCGTCAGGGGCGGAGGAACCGCGCGAGCGGCAACCGGGCCTGCGCCATCGCCTGCACGACGAGGGCGGCGAACCGCTCGGCGCCGTACCGGCTCAGGTGGGTCGCGTCGTCGACGCCGTCGTGCGCGAGCGTCAGGTACAGCGGCCAGGATGCGGCCTCGCCCAGGCTTTCCAGCAGGGCCTGGCTGCGCGCGGTCAGGTCGAGCAACGGGATCCGCTGCTGCCGGGCGACATCCCGGATGACCGCGGGCAGGTCGACGCCCAGGTTGTTGACCACCAGGCCGAGCGGCGTCAGCTTCCCGTCCGCGCCGAACCGGTGCCGCACCGGGGGTGTGACGAGCACCGGCGCCCCGCCCCGCGCGCGGACACCGCCGACCAGCGTCGCGAGGTTGGCCCGGTAGTCGGCTTCGGTCGTCTGCTTGTCGTTGTGCGCCAGCTGGATCAGCGCCGTGTCGCCGGGCCGGATCATCGGCTGCACGCGGGCGAAGTAGCGCGGGTCCGCGAGGTAGCTGACTGTGCTCACGCCGGATTGGGCGTAGTTCCGCACGCTCGGCCCGGCGCGGAAGTACTCCGGCAACGCCTGGGCCCAGCCGTTCTTCGGCAGATCCGGCCAGTCCGCGGCGGTGGAGTCGCTGATGACGAAAACCCTGGGGGCCTTCGGTTTCGGCGTCACGGCGATCCGGGCCGGCCGCGGCGCCGGCCCGGTGAGCCGCACCTGCAGGCCGGGTGTGCCCGGCCCGTTCTCCCCGCTCGGCATGCCTTCCGGCGTGCGCACCTCGACCGTCACCGAGCGGTGGACGTACTCGCCCGGCCGGGTGGCTACCGGGGCGAGCGCGATCCGGCGCGCTTCCACGTCGAGGCCGGTCTGCCCGGTCAGGAGCGCCTCGATCTCGTAGTCGCCCGCCGGCACGTCGAACGAGCACGAGCCGGCGCACACGGTCCAGTGCGGGGACGCGGCGGCCGGGACTCCGCCGAGGACGAGGGCGGCGACCACGGCGAGGACCTTCACGGCGCCTCCCCCGGGGCGATGGCGAGCAGGGCGATGACGGCCAGGTTCCGCTGGGCGAAGTCGTTGGTGGCGAACGTGGCGAAATCGCCGGCCGGGTTCGTCGTGGTGCGGGTGGGGATCTCCGTCACCGGGCTCGCCACGGCGGGGCCGGTGACGCGTTCCGCGGGCGGCCACGGCTTCCCCGCGGGGTCGCTGGTGAACTGGTCCCAGCCGCGCCGGCGCAGGCTCGCGTCGCCGAGCTGCTCGCCCGCCCAGGCCGTGACGCGGGAGTAGATCGTCTTGAACAGCCCCGGGTTGAAGTCGCGGCCGTACCGGGCGATCTTCTCGGCCGCCGGGGCCTGGGCGTAGCGGGCGAAGTCCAGGTAGGTGCGGCGGAACTCGGGGACGTCGACCAGATCGAGGGTCTCCCAGAGGAACTGCTCGCCGAGGAAGGCCATCGAGAGGTTGTAGCCGCCGTCGAAGTCGCCCTTCTCCAGGTTCACCAGGTGGCCGGTCGCCGGGTCGAAGCCGACCGCGCCGCCGGCCTCGCCGGTGAACAGCCCGGCGGGGAACGTGGCGATGTCCCGCAGGCCGGTGACGATCCGGTCGCGCCAGCGGACGTCGCCGGTGCGTTCCCATTCCGTCAGCCAGTTGCCGGCCAGCGCGTACCAGTCCGGTCCGATGCGGACGCGGGCCGGCGCCTTCGTCTGTGGCGGCAGGACTTCGCGCAGCGGGTCGACCGTCCGCAGGGTTTCGTCGGCCTGCAGCGAGGACCGGATCAGCTCGCCCAGCAGCTCGTCGGCGGTGAGGTAGTAGGAGAACCGCTTGGTGAACGACTCGCCGACGCGCGCTTCCTTGGCGCCGTCACCCCAGTGCACGACGGCGTGGCGCGAGCCGAGCCCGGCGAACCGGCCGCTGTGGTGGGTGTCCACTTCGGACACGTGCTGGGTCATGGCGTGCGCCAGCCGGAACGCCCGGGGATCGCCGGACCGCAGGAAGGCGTACCAGAGCAGGGCGTCCGTGCCGAGTTCGGCGTTGTCCCAGGCGTACCCGCCGACGTCGTACCGCCACTCGTGGCGGTCCGCGTCGTAGGTGTGCATGACGTCGCCGTAGTGCCAGAAGCCGTACCACTCGCGCTCGTCGACCTGATCGGCGTAGAAGCCGATTTCGCGGGCGATCCCGTCTTCGAGGGCCGCGCGGGCGGGCGTGCTGCGGTCGGGCAGGCTCCAGCGGCCGAACACCCCGGCCGCGTGGTAGGTGGCCGGGTCCGTGACCAGCTGCGGCGGCGCGGTCAACGTGGCCGAGAGCGCGGCGATCGTGTCGCGGGACGGCGTGGCCGCCGTCGCCCACAGCCGCAGCTCGGTCGAGCGCACCATGCCCTGCGGCGTCGCGAAGCCCTCTTGGACGTCCTCATAGGACAGATCGAGCCCGTGGGCGACCGTGTCGTAGGTGCGCAGGTCCATCGCGGGCGCCAGCGGGGAATACGACCAGAGCGTGACCGAGGCCGTGTCCGTGGCGGCGCCGCGGACGTCCAGCGAACGCGGGGCGCGCTGCCAGAAGTCGCGCAGGCCGAAGCCCAGCCCGCCGACGGGACTACCGACGTAGCCGAAGCCGGACGCGCGGTCCCCGCGGCCCGCGTGCTTGAGCCAGCTGCCCGCGGCGCTGGTGCGTTTCCACACGGCGAAGTGGCGCGCGGACTCCTGGAACAGCGTGAAGTCGTTCCACAGCGCCAGGTTCCGGTAACCGTCCCGCACCTGCTGACCCCATTCCGCGACCGGCGGGGTGGCGGTGCCGTCGGTCTGGGCCTTGCGGACCGCCGCGCCGGGGTCGCGGCGCAGGCCGGTGAGCACCCGGACGGGCTCGCCCCAGACCCCGCCGGCGGCCGTGCCGAAGCGGACGTGCCGGTTGTGCGGCTCGTCGGTCAGCGGGACCGAGAACCGCAGGCCGAGGCCGCGGACGAAGTCGTGGTTTTCGTCGGCGTCCCAGCGGAAACTGTGCACGATCCGGACCGAATCGTCGCCGGCGCCGAGGTACACCCGCAGGGTCCAGGGGAGGATCGCGCGGGTGCCGCGGCCGCGGTCACGCCGGTACCGGCCGGTCAGCTTGACCACCGCGCGCACCGGGCCCGGCTGTTCGACTTCGGCGCGTTCGACGATGCCCGCCCAGTCTTCCCGGCGGGGGGCCCGGGTTTCGTCGTCGGGCTGGTCCTGCAGCTGCAGCACGAGCTCGCCGTCGCGGGCGACGACCCGGCCGCCCCGGGACAGCGACGGCACGGCGACGGCGCCGGTGGTGGCCAGCTTCAGCTCGACGGTTCCGTTGGCCAGCACGATTTCGCGCGGCGACCGGCGCACGGTGACCGGAACCGGTGGCGGCGCCGGCGCGCCGGGCGCCACCGCGAACGCGTCCGCGGTGGCGGACGACGTCACGGCGTGCCCGGTCCACTTGACCGAGCCGTCCGGCCAGTACGCGAGCGGCCACGACTGCACCGGGACCGCGGTGCCGTCGACGGCGTGCAGGGCGAGCGGGACGTTCCGGGCCAGCGTGCCCCGCGGCCACGGGACGCCGAACGCGCAGCCGGTCGTGGCGGCGGGCCTGCCGTCCAGCCAGTGCAGGCGCACCTCGCCCCCGGCCGTCGCCGGGGTGGCCGCGGTGGCCGGCGTGGCCGTCGCCGAGGTGACGGCCGTGGCCGCCAGCGCGGACACGCCGCCGAGGAAGACTCGTCTGGACAGGGGGAACTGAGGGGACTGCGGGGACATCGTCGGCCTCCGGTCAGCTCGCTGTGAACCGATTCAAACCAGACCCCGCGGAGGTTGTCAACCTCGGCGACCCGATCAGTCCAGTCGTTGAGTAAGCGCTTTCTCGAAGCGGTGATCAAACGCTGCTGCGTCCGGCGGAATCATTCGACGCATTCGAACCAGACAGCGCTTTCTTCGAAATCCTTGCTGGTTGACGCCGCGAGTGAGCGGCGCTTACCGTGCTTGAACCGATTCAAGGCTGAATTCGGGAAGGGAAATCCGATGAACGGACGGTTCGGGGTGCGCGCGGGCCTCGCGGCGGTCGTGGCGGTCACGCTCGCGGGGCTGGTCACGGGGTGCGGTGGTGGCGGCGACGCGGCGGGGAGCACGACGATCCGCTTCGTGTGGTGGGGCAACGAAGACCGCGCCAAGGTCACCAAGGCCGCCGTGGACCTGTTCATGAAGGACAATCCGGGCATCACGGTCCAGACGGAGTACGCCGCCTACGACGCGTACTTCCAGAAGCTCTCCACCCAGGTCGCCGGGGGCGCGTCGCCCGACCTGGTCCAGCTGGACCGCGCGACGCTCGGCGAGTACCAGCACCGGCACGTGCTCGAGGACCTGAGCCCGTACGTGGGCAAGACGGTCGACGTCACCGGGATCGCGCCCGCGCTGCTGGCCGGCGGCAAGATCGACGGCAGGCAGTACGCCGTGCCCGGCGGCCAGACCACGCAGATGCTGGCCTACGACCCCGCGGTGTTCGCCAAGGCCGGCGTCGAACCGCCGTCCGGGCCCGGCCGGAGCTGGACCTGGGCGCAGTTCGGCGAGGGCCTGCGCAAGGTGGCCGCGACCGGGGTGGCCGGCACGACCGACTTCGGCTGGGCGATCGACTGGTTCGAGGTCTGGCTCCACCAGCACGGCAAGCAGCTCTACACCGGCGACGGCAAGCTCGGGTTCACCGCCGCCGACCTGACGGCGTTCTGGACGCTGACCGGCGACCTGCGGGCGGCCAAGGCCGTCACAGCGCCCGAGGTCACCACGAAGATGGACGGCTCCATGCCGAACTCCGGCCTGGTCACCAAACACGCCGGGTCCGAAGTCAACTACGACTCCAGCCTCAGCGCCTACCTCTCCAGCTACGGCCCCGGGGTCAAGGCCGCGCCGCTGCCGACGGACGGACCGACGTCCGGGATGGCCGCGATGCCGCCGGTCACCTTCGCCGTCGCGCAGCGCTCGGCGCACAAGGAGGCGGCGGCCAAACTGCTGAGTTTCCTGGTCAACGACCCGGGCGCGGGGAAGTTGCTGGGCGTCGCCCGCGGGCTGCCGCCGAACACCGCGATCCGCGAGCAGGTCTGCGGCGCCGCCCAGGCCGCCACGAAGGCGGTGTGCGACTACGAAAAGTCGGTCGCCGACCGGATCGGCCCGGCGACCGGCCTGTGGCCCACCGGGTCCGCGGCAGTCAAGCGCGACTTCCAGCGCGGGTACGACGACGTGATCTTCGGCCGGGTGAGCGTCGCCGACGGGGCCGTCCGCGTGGTGCAGACCGCACAGCAGTCGCTCGGGTCCTGACGGAGGAACGGATGACGCAAGCTGTGCTGGACCGTCCGGTGGCGCGAAAACAGGCTGCACCCGGCCGTCGCCGGACCGGGCAGGGCGTGGGCTACCTGTTCCTGTCGCCGTGGCTGCTCGGCGTGCTGGTGCTGACGATCGGCCCGATGCTCGCCTCGCTGTACCTGTCGTTCACCGACTACGACCTGTTCGACGCGCCGCACTGGGTCGGCCTCGACAACTACGTCACGATGTTCACCCGCGACGACCGGTTCTGGCACGCCGCCGGCGTCACCGCGCGGTACGTCGGGCTCTCGGTGCCGCTCAAGCTCGGGCTGGCGCTGGTCGTGGCCATGCTGCTGAACCGCGCCCGCCGCGGCGCCGGGCTGTACCGCTCGGCGTTCTACGCGCCCTCGCTGCTCGGCGCGAGCGTGAGCCTCGCCCTGGTGTGGCGGGCGATGTTCGCCACCGGCGGCACGGCGGACCGCGTGCTGGCGGCGTTCGGCCTCGGCACGGGTGGCTGGGTCGACCGGCCGCAGTTCGCGCTGCTGGCCGTGATCGCGCTGGCGGTGTGGCAGTTCGGCGCGCCGATGGTCATCTTCCTGGCCGGGCTCAAGCAGATCCCGAAGGAGCTGTACGAGGCGGCGGAGCTCGACGGCGCGGGCGCGCTCCGCCGCTTCCGGTCGGTGACGCTGCCGATGCTGTCCCCGGTGCTGCTGTTCAACCTGGTGCTGGAGACCATCCACGCCTTCCAGTCGTTCACCGGCGCGTTCGTGGTCAGCAGTGGCCGCGGCGGGCCGGGCGATGCGACGCTGCTCTACACGCTCTACCTCTACCAGCGGGGCTTCACCGACTTCCGGATGGGGTTCGCCTCGGCGATGGCCTGGGTGCTGCTGGTGGTCGTCGGCGTGCTCACCGCACTGCTGTTCCGCGGCTCGCGGCGGTGGGTGTTCTACGCGGGGGAGGGGCGATGATCCGCCGGTCGTGGGCGTGGCACCTGCTGATGGTGCTGGTCCTGGTGGTGCTGCTGTACCCGGTCGGCTGGCTGGTCTCGGCGTCGTTCAAGCCCGCGGAGGAGGTGCTGTCGGGACTGTCGCTGCTGCCGTCCCACCCCACCGGCGGCAACTACACGCAGGTGTTCGGCGGGGTGGCCGGGTACAGCGTCTGGCACTACTTCGCGAACTCGCTGGTCATCTCGGTCGGCGCGGTGATCGGCAACGTCGTGTCGTGCTCCTCGGCGGCCTACGCGTTCGCCCGGCTGCACTTCCGCGGCCGGGGGCCGATGTTCGGGTTCCTCCTCTCGACCATCATGCTGCCGCAGCACGTCGTGCTCATCCCGCAGTACGTGATCTTCCAGAAGCTCGGGCTGGTCAACACGTTCTGGCCGCTCGTCCTGCCGAAGTTCCTGGCCACCGACGCCTTCTTCGTGTTCCTGATGGTTCAGTTCATCCGCACCCTGCCCGGGGAACTGGACGAGGCCGCGACGATCGACGGCTGCGGGCCGGTGCGGACCTTCCGGTACGTGATCGCGCCCCTGCTGCGCCCGGCGCTGATCACCACCGCCATCTTCACGTTCATCTGGACCTGGAACGACTTCTTCGCGCAGCTGATCTACCTCAACGACCCGGCCCGGTTCACGCTGCCGTTGGCGTTGCAGATCTTCGTCGACCAGACGAGCCAGTCGGCGTTCGGCCCGATGTTCGCCATGTCGGTGCTCGCGCTGCTGCCGATCGGGCTGTTCTTCTTCGCCTTCCAGCGTTACCTGGTCGAGGGCGTGGCGACGTCGGGCCTGAAAGGATGAAGACCCGCTCGCTCGCCCTGCTGGCCGAGGTCCTGTTCGTGGGCCTGCTGGTCTGCCTCGGATCGGTGTTCGTCGTGACGGCGCTGGCCGCGGCGGCGGCCGGTTCCGTCCTGCTCACCGAGGTGGCCGCGGACGGCCGGACACCGTCCGTGCGCCGGTTCGGCCGGCTGCTCCGCGCGGCCCTCGCCCACCCGGTGGCCGTCCTGGCCCCGGCCGGGCTGGCGCTGGTCGGCGGGGCCGACGTCGTCGCGGTGCTGGGCGGGCTGCCCGGCGGCCGGGTCTTCGGGGCCGTCCTCGGGGTGGTGCTCGCCGCGCTGCTGGCGGCGGGGCTGCGGGGCGCGGCGGCCTGGCGGCCGGGCCGGTGCTGGCCCGGGGTGCTGGCGGCGGCCGGGCGGGAGACGGTCCTGGACTGGCGGGGCAGCCTCGGGCTGGGCACCGCGATCGTCGTCGTGGCCGTCGTCGTGGGGCAGGCGCCGGCTTTCGCCGTCGTCGCACCGGGGCTCCTGGTGCTGGCCGCCGTCGCGGTGGTCGTCCGGTGAAGGCGCCGATCGGCATCCGCGACGTCGCGCTCCGGGCCGGGGTGTCGGTCGGCACGGTGTCGAACGTGCTCAACCGGCCCGGCGTGGTCGCCGCCGCCACCCGCGAGCGGGTCCTCGCCGCCATCGACGCGCTGGGGTACGTCCGCAACGAGCCGGCACGCCAGCTGCGCTCCGGCACCGCCCGCACGATCGGCCTGGTCGTGCTGGACGTCGGCAACCCGTTCTTCACCGACGTGGCCCGCGGCGTCGAAGAAGCGGCGAGCGAGGCCGGGCACGCGGTGATCCTCTGCAACAGCGGTGAGTCGGCGGCCAGGGAACGCGGGCACGTCGAGCTGCTGGCCGCCCAGCGGGTGCACGGCGTGCTGATCACGCCGGTGCGGTCCGGGCCGGCGTCGGTGCGGTGGCTGCGGGACCGGGGGATCTCGGTGGTCCTGCTCGACCACCCCACGGCCGAAGCGGACCTCTGCTCGGTCGCGGTGGACGACCGCCACGGCGGCGAGCTCGCGGTCACCCACCTGCTGGCCGAGGGCTGCGAGCGGATCGTGGTGGTCACCGGCCCGCCCGGCATCCACCAGTCGGCCGAACGCCTCCGCGGCGCCCGCGACGCGGTCCGCCTGGCCGGGCGGGCCCCGGACGTGCTCGAGGTGCTCCCCGCGCCGGCCCTCAACGTGGCGTGCGGCCTGCGGGCCGGCGAGCAGCTGCTGGCCAGGGCGGTGCGGCCGGACGCCGTCTTCTGCGCGAACGACCTGCTGGCGCTGGGCCTGCTGCAGGCCACGGTCCGGGCGGGCGTGCGGGTCCCGGACGACCTGGCGATCGCCGGCTACGACGACATCGACTTCGCGGCGGCGGCCGCGGTGCCGCTGACCTCGGTCCGCCAGCCCCGCCACGAGCTCGGCCGGGCGGCCGCGGCGCTGGTCATCGCCGAATCGCAGGCCCCGGGCGCGCACGAGCACCGGCAGGTGGTGTTCACGCCGGAGCTGGTGGTCCGGGAGTCCAGCCGCCGGCCGCGCTCGTCCGTCTGGTGAGGACGTTTTCGCCGCCGCGCGGAAAACGCTTTCTCAAACGCCGGGCGCGCAGCTTAACGGTTAAGCAGGTTGACCGGTTTCTGTCTCGCCGCCGGTGTTCCGGGCGGGTCGCGCGTGTTACCGTGGGAGCGCTCCCAGTGTGGAACTTTCCTGTCGAGTGTGCTCCAGGAGGTCGGTAATGAACTGGCGATTCTTCCGCGCGCTCGTGGCCGGCCTGCTGCTGGCCGCCTGCGCCGTCGTGGCGCCGTCCGGACCCGCCGCGGCCCGGGCGGCCGCGCCGGCGCGGGTCATGGCGCTCGGTGACTCCATCACCGGTTCGCCCGGCTGCTGGCGGGCGTTGCTGTGGAAGCACCTGCAGGACACCGGCCACACCGACGTCGACTTCGTCGGCACCCTCCCGGCCCAGGGCTGCGGGTTCCCCTACGACGGCGACAACGAGGGCCACGGCGGGTTCCTGGCGACCGGGATCGTCCGCGACAACCAGCTGCCCGGCTGGCTGTCGGCCACGCACCCGGACATCGTCCTGATGCACCTGGGCACCAACGACGTGTGGAACAACATCCCGGCGAGCACGATCCTGGACGCCTTCACGACGTTGCTCGGCCAGATGCGGGCCGCCAACCCGGCGACCAAGCTGATCGTCGCCAAGATCATCCCGATGAACCCGGCCAACTGCGCGGCCTGCGGCCAGCGCGTGGTCGACCTGGACAACGCGATCCCCGGCTGGGCGCAGGCGCATTCGACGGCCGCGTCCCCGATCACCGTCGTCGACCAGTGGACCGGGTTCGACACCGCGGCGGACACCGGTGACGGCGTGCACCCCAACAGCACCACCGGCATCCAGAAGCTGGAGAGCCGCTGGTACCCCGCCCTGGTGGCGGCGCTGGGCCCGGGCACGCCGGCCGCGACCGGCCTGCACGTCGACGGCACCCGGATCCTCGAAGCCAACGGCTCGCCGTTCGTGATGCGCGGGGTGAACCACGCTTATGTCTGGTACCCGAGCCAGAACCGCGCCTTCGCCGACATCAAGTCCTTCGGCACCAACACGGTCCGGGTCGTCCTCGGCAGCGGGCAGCGGTGGGGGCCGACGCCGGCCGCCGAGGTGACCGGCGTCATCGGGCAGTGCAAGCAGAACCGGCTGATCTGCGTCCTGGAGGTGCACGACACCACCGGGTACGGCGAACAGAGCGGCGCCGCCACCCTCGACCAGGCGGCGAGCTACTGGATCAGCGTGGCCAGTGCGCTCCAGGGCCAGGAGAACTACGTCGCGATCAACCTGGGCAACGAGCCGTTCGGCAACGACCAGCAGGTGAGCGCGACCTGGGCGACCGCGACCGGCAACGCGATCAAGCGGCTGCGGGCCGCCGGGCTGCAGCACCTGCTGCTGGCCGACGCGCCGATGTGGGGCCAGGACTGGCAGAACATCATGCGGGACAACGCGGCCACGGTGTTCAACGCCGACCCGCAGCACAACACCGTCTTCTCCATCCACATGTACGGCGTCTACGACACCGCGGCCGAAATCAACGCGTACTTCGACGCCTTCCGCACCGCCGGGCTGCCCCTGGTCGTCGGCGAGTTCGGGGGCATGCACACCGACGGCAACCCGGACGAGGACACGATCATGGCCCAGGCGCAGGCCCGCGGCCTCGGGTACCTCGGCTGGTCGTGGAGCGGCAACAGCAGCGAGGTTGCCTACCTCGACATGACGAACAACTTCGACCCGGCGAGCCTGACGCCGTGGGGCGACCGCTTCCTCAACGGCGCCAACGGGATCCGGCAGACGTCGAAGGAAGCCACCGTCTACGGCGGCGGTCCGGCCGACACCCGGGCGCCGTCCGTGCCGGGCACGCCGGTCGTGTCCGGGGTGACGTCCGGCGGCGTCACGCTGAGCTGGGCCGCGTCGACCGACGATGTCGGCGTCACCGGCTACGACGTCCTCCGGGCCCCGGGGGCGAGCGGCGGCACGTTCGCCGTGGTCGGGTCGGCCGCGACGACGTCGTTCACCGACAGCGGGCTGGCCGCCTCGAGCACGTACCGGTACCAGATGCGGGCCAGGGACGCCGCCGGGAACACCTCGGCCGCCTCCGGCGTCGCGACGGCGACGACGAGCGCGGGCGGCGGCAGCGGCGCGTGCAAGGTGGCCTACTCGGCGTCGAACTGGGGCGGCGGCAACGGGTTCACCGCCAACGTCACCATCACGAACACGGGCACGAGCGCGGTCAACGGCTGGACACTGGCGTTCACCTTCGCCGGCGGCCAGCAGGTGACGCTGCCCGGCTGGGGCGCCACCTTCGCCCAGTCCGGCGCCGCCGTCACCGCGAAGAACCTGAGCTGGAACGGCACGCTGGCGCCGAACGCTTCGACCGGCATCGGCTTCAACGGCACGTTCAGCGGCACCAACCCCGCGCCGCCGGCGTTCACGCTCAACGGAAGCACCTGCTCGGCCGGCTGAGAAACCATCACCCGGGACAAAGGAGTCCTCATGCCCCCAGGCAGCGGGCGGTCGTGCTCGCCGGTCCGGCCGCGGTCACCCCGGTTCCCGCACCGGCGGTGGCCGCGGCCGCCCAGAAAGCGCTTCCTCCCCCGTCGTCCAAGGCATCCGTGAGCTGAACCTCCCGCTCGTCGCCTGTCGGAGCTGAACCAGGAACGGAGCAACCCATGCGCAACTCGAGCAAGCGGCTCGTCGTCGCGGCCGCGGGTGTGGTCGCGGCCGGGCTCGTCCCGGCCCCGGCCGCCGGTGCGGCCGCCGCGCCGCAGATCGACCGGCTGAACCGCGGGGTGGTCAGCGTCCACACCGCCCAGGGCAACGCCGTCGGCTGGCGGCTGCTCGCCGACGACCCGGCCGGGGTGGCGTTCAACGTCTACCGCGACGGCACCCGCGTGACCGCGACCCCGGTCAGCGGGCCGACGGACTTCCTGGACGCGGGCGCGCCCGCGGGCGCCCGGTACACCGTGCGCGCGGTGGCCGGCGGGGTCGAACGGATGTCGGCGTTCGCCGCCGAGGAATCGCTGACGTTGGACAGTGGCGTCGCCGCGAGCACCCGGGACATCCCGATCCAGCCACCCGCCGGCGGCACCACCCCGTCCGGGGAGAGCTACACCTACACCGCGAACGACGCCAGTGCCGGTGACCTGGACGGCGACGGCCAGTACGAAATCGTCTTGAAGTGGGATCCGACCAACTCCAAGGACAACTCGCAGTCCGGCTACACCGGCAACGTCTTCGTCGACGCCTACCGGCTCGACGGCACCCGCCTGTGGCGGATCGACCTCGGGCGCAACATCCGGGCCGGTGCGCACTACACGCAGTTCCAGGTCTTCGACTACGACGGCGACGGCAAGGCCGAGGTCGCGATGAAGACCGCGGACGGCACCCGGTCGGGCACCGGCCAGGTGATCGGCAGCGCGAGCGCCGACTACCGCAACTCCAGCGGGTACGTCCTGTCCGGCCCGGAGTTCCTGACGATGTTCAACGGGCAGACCGGCGCCGCGATGTCCACGGTGAACTACGACCCGCCGCGCGGCACGGTGTCCTCGTGGGGGGACAGCTACGGCAACCGCGTCGACCGGTTCCTGGCCGGGACGGCCTACCTGGACGGCGCCCACCCGAGCCTGATCATGAGCCGCGGCTACTACACCCGCACGGTGATCGCGGCCTGGGACTTCCGCGGCGGCGCGCTGACCGAGCGGTGGAAGTTCGACTCGAACTCGGCCGGCTCGCAGTACACCGGCCAGGGCGACCACCAGCTGGCCATCGCGGACGCCGACGGCGACGGCCGCGACGAGATCGTCTTCGGCGCCATGGCGATCGACGACAATGGCAGTCCACTGTGGAACACCAGGCTCGGCCACGGCGACGCGATGCACGTCGGTGACCTGATCCCCGGCCGGGCCGGCCTGGAAGAGTTCAAAGTGGACGAGGACAAGTCCAAGCCGGCCGCCTGGATGGCCGACGCGAAGACCGGTCAGATCATCTGGCAGAACCCGTCCTGCAACTGCGACAACGGACGCGGGGTCTCGGACGACATCTACGCCGGCAGCCCCGGCGCCGAGTCGTGGTCGTCCGCGGTGTCCGGGCTGCTGAACACCAGCGGCCAGAACATCGGGCGCAAGCCGTCGTCGGCGAACTTCGTCGTCTACTGGGACGGCGACGCCCAGCGCGAGCTGCTCGACGGCACCCACATCGACAAGTACGGCACCGGCGGCGACACCCGGCTGCTGACCGCCTCCGGCGTGCACGCGAACAACGGCACCAAGAACACGCCGTCGCTGCAGGCCGACCTGTTCGGCGACTGGCGCGAGGAGGTCATCTGGCCGACATCGGACAACCGGGCGCTGCGGATCTACTCGACCACGGACGCGACGAGCATCTCGCACGTCTCGCTGATGCAGGACCGGCAGTACCGCGAGGCCGTCGCCTGGCAGAACACGGCGTACAACCAGCCGCCGCACGCCAGTTTCGCGTTGGCCCGGTGACCGCGGCCCTCGGGCCGCCGGGTGTCGCTGCAGGTCGACGGCGTGGTGGCGGCGGCCCGGGTCGCCGGAACCGCGGCCGCGGTCCGGCGGCGTAGGCTCGGTCCGTGTCGAAGCCGACCGAGCAGGAGCGCGGGCCCTCGCCGCGGGCCCGCGACCACGTGTGCCGGGGTTACCGCCGCCGCGCCGAGTTCGTGGCCGAGGCGCGGGAGTTCCTGGCCGAGGGCCTGGCCGCCGGCGAGCGTGTCCTCTACGTCGCCCCGGGTGACGAGGCGGCCCTGACCGGGCAGCTGCGCGAGGACGGCCGGTGCGGGGAGGGCCTCGACAGCGGCGCGGTGCAGGTCGCGTCGGTGGACGCGGCGTACCCCACGGGCACCGTCGTGGACCCCGCCGGCCAGGTGGCGGTGTACGCCGCGGCGACCTCCGAAGCGCTGTCGGCCGGGTTCACCGGGCTGCGGGTCGCGGCCGACGCGACGTCCCTGGTGCGCACGCCGGCCCAGGTGGACGCCTTCGCCCGCTACGAGCACCTGGTGGACCACTACATGGCCGCCCATCCGATGGCGGCGATGTGCGGCTACGACGTCGGCGAGCTCGGCGGCGAAGTCGTCGCGCAGCTCGCCTGCATGCACCCCTGCGCCAGCGAGGGCGCGACCCCCTTCCACCTGCACGGACACGGGCGGGACGGGAGCGCCGCCGCGCTGGACGGCGACCTCGACCTGGAGTCCCGCGGGCTCTGGCCGCTGGCCCTGGAACGCGCCGGCCTGCGGGCTTCGGCGGGCACGATCGCGATCGACGCCGCCGGGCTCGGGTTCGTCGACCACCGCAGCCTGTTCGAGCTGGCCGACTACGCCGAGCGGCACGCCACCACCGTCGTCCTGCGCACGCGCCTGACCACCCCGGCCCGGCTGGTCGAGCTGCTCGGCCTGCCGGGCGTCCGCGTGGAGCGTGCCGCGTGAGCGCCGCCCGGGGATACGACCACGCCGCCGTCCACTACACCTCCGACGCCGAGCTGCTCGCCGTCGCCGTGCCCTTCCTCGAAGGCGGCCTCACCGCCGGCGAGCCGACGCTGGTGTCGCTGGAGCCCGAGCGCGCCGAACTGGTGCGGGACGCCCTGCCGTCGTCGGCGCCGGTGGACTTCCTGGTCACCGGCGACCTGTACGCCCGCCCGGCGGCGGCGATCCGGTCCTACCGCGAGCTGATGGCCGGGCTGGTCGCCGGCGGCGCGGCCGGGATCCGCATCTTCGGCGAAATCCCGCAGGCGGCGATCGACTCCTCCTGGGACCGGTGGGCCCGGTACGAGTCGGCGGTCAACCACGCCTACGACCAGTTCCCGCTGCGCAGCATCTGCGCCTACGACACGCGCACGACACCGCGGCACGTGCTCGACGACGTCGCCCGCACCCACCCCTTCGTCGCCACCCCCGGCGGCGGCCACCACACCAACGCGGGGTACGTCGACCCGCTGTCGTTCCTGGCCGTCCAGCGGCCGATGACGCCGTTGCCGATCGAGCTGACCGCGCCCCTGGCGGAACTGGCCGACCCCCGGCCGTCGGCCGCACGCCGGGCCGTCACGGCCGTCGCCCCGGCCGCCCTGGCCGACGGCGAACTCGACGACCTGGTGCTGGCGGTCAGCGAGATCGTCGACAACGCACTGCGCCACGGCCGCCCACCGGTCCGCATGCGGATCTGGGCCGACGCCGGGCACGTGGTCGTCACCGTGCACGACACCGGCGCCGGACCGGACGACCCGTTCGCCGGCCTGCTCCCCGCCGACCGCCGCGTCGGCGGCCGCGGGCTGTGGATCGCGCACCAGGTCTGCGCCCAGGTCACCCTGCACCACGACGACACCGGCTTCACGGTTCGTCTCGTGGTGGGCCGGTTGCCGGTTCAGGCGCAGCGGGGCTGACCGGGGCAGTTGCGCAGGAACCGGACCACCGGGGCGGCCGTGAGCGGCTGTCCCGGCTTGGGCATCCCGCGCGGCCAGCCGATGGACACCGCGACGGACGAGGAGTTGTTGCGGTAGTCCGTCTCCAGCAGGGTCCGGTCGGCGTTCACCGTGTTCACCAGGTCGTACGTCCCGGCCGGGACGCGGGTGATGTCCAGCCACTGGAAGTCGACGGTGTACTTGTAGTCGTCGCCCGCCCCCACCGAGATCCCTTCGAGCACGTCGAGGGCGCTGGGGTCGTGGTGGCGGCACATGTTCTCGCGCAGGGTCGCGGCGAGGTCGGCGTCGGGACCCGTTCCGCCCGGCACGTGGGCCAGGCGGCCGGCGTCGGCGACCGGGAAGCGGTCGCCGAGGCAGAACCCGTTCTTGCGGTCCGTCACGACGGTCAGGCCCTGCGGGGAAACCAGCGTGAAGTGCTCGAAATTCATCAGGTGCCAGTGCTGGTGGGCCGGCGCCGGCTCGTAGTACGTGAACGCGTGGGTGGCGCGCTGCGCCGCCGGGTAGCCGGCCGGGATCGAACCGTCGGTGCTGCTGCGCAGCGCCTGGCGGACGGTCATGTTGTCCACCTTCGTGCTGTCGCGGCGGCCGAAGAGCAGCAGCGGCCCGTCGCCGACGTTCTCCTCCGCGCTGGTGAACCGCAGCCGGACGGCCTTCGCCACGGACGCGTCGACGCAGGGGCCGTTGGGCGTGGCCGGATCGAGCACCGGGCAGACGTCCCAGGCCGTGCACGCCGCCGACGATCCGGTGCTGCCGCCAGGGCACCCCGGCACCGCCTGGCGCAGATCGGGGAGCAGGAAGTCCGGGCCCTCGCCGGCTTGCGGAGCGGAGGCGGAAACGACGGCCGAAAGCCCGACGACCACCAGTACCACGAGTTTCTTGAGCAAGAGGGGACCGTCCTGTCCGGTATTCCGACGGGGTCATTCTAGGGCCCGCGCAATTCCCGGCGGCGACACCGCATTGTCACTCGATCGACTGAGTCACCACCGGTTGCGCGGTTCCGGTGAGTAGCGTGCGGGCGAACTCCCCACCCGGAAGGATCCGCGCATGCCGACGACCACCGCAGATTTCCTCGCTGCAGCCCCGGAATCGCCGCCGGACGGCGGTGGCGGGGTCACGCTGGTGTGCGGCACCCGGCCGGAACTGATCAAGCTCGCCCCGCTGATGCGGCTGCTCGGGGACGGCTGCGCGGTCGTCTACACCGGACAGCACTACGACCGGTCGCTCTACGCGCGCATCCGCGCGGACCTGCCGCCGTCGGACCGGTTCTGCGAACTCGGCGTGGGGGCCGGCCGCCGCGGCGGCCAGCTCGGCCGGACGGTGAGCGCGGTCGACGAGGTGCTGGCGGAGCGCCCCGGCCGGGTCGTGGTCGTGCAGGGCGACACGACGTCCGCGCTCGCCGGCGCGCTGGCGGCCAACGCGCACGACCTCCCGCTGGTGCACGTGGAAGCCGGGCTGCGCAGCCACGACCGGGCGATGCCCGAGGAACACAACCGCGTGCTGATCGACCACCTCGCCGACCTCTGCTGCGCGCCGACCGAGCTGAACCGCGCGAACCTGCTGGCGGAAAACTTGCCCGAGGGCCGGATCACCGTCACCGGCAACACGGTCGTCGAAGCGCTGCGGACGGCGTTGCCGCCCGCCGAGGACCGGCGTTCCGTCCTGGCCGCCCGCGGCCTGGCGCGGGACCGGTTCGTGCTGGCCACCATCCACCGCCCGGAGAACGTCGACGACCCCGGGCGGCTGGCGGTGATCCTGCGCGAGCTGGGCCGCCTGCCGCTGCCGGTGGTGTTCCCGCTGCACCCCCGCACGGCCAAGCGCGTCGAGGAGGCCGGCCTGCGGCCGCTGCTCGACCGGCTCGTCGAGCTGGAACCCCAGGCGTACCCGGCCTTCCTCGCGCTCGCCGCGGAAGCCGCGGTGATCGTCTCCGATTCCGGTGGCATCCAGGAGGAAGCGAGTGTCCTCAAGCGACCGGTGGTCGTGGTCCGGCGGAGCACCGAGCGCCCGGAGATCGCGGGCACGTTCGGGACGCGGGTGCTGCCCGGGCCGGCGATCGGCGCGGAGGTGGCCCGGTGGCTCGACGACGTGGCCGGCCACCGGGAGCGCCTGCGGCAGCTGCCGTCACCGTACGGCGACGGCACCGCCTCCGCCCGGATCGTGGCGGCGCTGGGTTCGCTGGCCGGTCACCGGGCGGCGACCGCCGGCTGATCCTCCCGCGCGGCCGGGATCCGGCGGGTGACGTCGTTCGCGAGCGCCACGCTCGAGTTCCAGCTCGTCACGTCCGGGTACACGTGGGCGGTGGTGGCCAGCAACAGGTTCGTGCCCTCCACCGTCACCGGCGGCCGCGCGGCGAGATAACCGAGCGGGTACACCGGTTCCACGAACGGCGCCTTGAACACCCGCACCTGTTCGATGCCGTCCGGGCCGAGCTCCGGGTACAGCCCCCGCAGCTGGGCCGACCAGCGGGCGGCGATCGCCGTGTCGTCGTCGAGGTACAGCTGGGAGTCGCGGTCGGTGTAGTGCATGACGTACACGAGGTGGCGGCCGCCGCACGGGCCGGCCAGCGCGGACATCGCGACCACCCCGTCGAACTCCGTGCCCGAGTGCAGCACCGGCGTCCAGTAGTGCTCGGTGACCGGCTCCCGGAGGAAGAACACGCCGGCGACCACGCCCTGGTACGGCAGGTCGGTCGTGGGCAGCCGGGCGGCGAGCGCGTCGTCGGCGATGCGGCGCAGCAGGGGCAGCGGCACGGTCGAGACGACGTGGTCGGCGTCCAGCACCTCGCCGCCGGTCAGGGTGAGGACCGCGCGGCCGCCCGTGCTGTGCAGCCGCCGGACCGGCGCCGACGTGCGCACGACACCGCCGGCCCCGGAGATCGACGCCTCGAGCGCGTCGATGATCGTCTTGTAGCCGCCGTCCGGGTAGCCGCGGGTGGCGACGTTGCGCTCGCGGCCCAGCCGCTGCCACAGGTACAGCGCGGGAACGTCCCCGAAGGACGGGCCGAACTTCGAGCCGAACATCGGCGCGAAGAGGCGCTCCCAGACGACGTCGCCGTACAGCCCGCGCAGCCAGTCCTCGGTGCGGAGCGTGTCGAGGTCGCGGCCCTGCCCCAACCGGCGCAGCAGCAGCGAAACCACGCCGAAGCGGACGCGGTCGGGCAGCCGCAGCGCGGAAAACCGGAGCAGGTCGAGCGGGGAGTTGAACGGGTGCCGCCGGCCTTCGACGACCATGCCCATCGTCGTGTCCCGCCACTGCACGGAATCCCGCAGGCCCAGCTCGCCCAGCAGGGCCAGCAGGCTCACGTCGGTGGGCATGATGCAGTGGTAGAACCGCTCGACCCACCGGTCGCCGTCGGCGAAGAAGGTGCCGAGGCCGCCGAGCTGGTCGCTGCTCTCCAGCAGGGTCACGCGGGTGCCGCGGCGGACGAGGCGGTGGGCGGCGGCGAGGCCGCAGATGCCGCCGCCGATCACGGCGACGTGCGGGGAGCCGGGATGGGTCACCGAGTTCACAGCTTCCGGTAGGGCGCCGGGCTGAGCCGGTCGCGGGCGAGCAGTTTCAGGTACTGGACGAGTGTCCGCCGCAGCTTCAGCTTGCTGGGGCCCTGTTTGCGGTCGTACCGCAGGGCCAGCGGGACCTCGGTGATCACCGGGCGGCAGTGGCGGAGCTTCAGCAGCAGCTCCACCATGCAGGCGAAGCCCTGCTCCTCGATGAGCCGTTCGCCCCAGTGGGCCGACGCCCGGGCCAGCAGCGACGCCCGGTAGGCGCGGTAGCCGCTGGTGAAGTCGCGGACGCCGTCGACGTCGAGGGCGCGGTGGAACAGCTGGGCCGCGCCACGGGACAGCAGCCGCCGCCCGAACGGCGCGGTCCGGTCGTCGCCGCCCGGGACGAACCGCGAGCAGATGGCGACGTCCGCGCCGGCGGTGATCTCCGCCTGCAGCGCGCGGATCAGCGCCGGGTCGTGCGTGTCGTCGGCGTCCATCACCACGACGACGTCGTCGGGGCTCGCGTCTTCCAGCGCCGCCCGGAGCCCGGACTGCACGGCGCGGCCGAGCCCCAGGTTCACCAGGTGCCGCACGACGCGGACGTCGAGCCCGCCGTAGCCGGCCTCGGCCACGGCGACGGTGGCGTCGGCCGAACCGTCGTCGACGACCCAGACGGTGACCCGCTCGGTGCGGGCCACCTCGGCGAGCCGCCGCAGCAGCGGCGGCAGGGACGCTTCTTCGTTGAACGCGGGCAGCACGACGTGCGCCCGTCCGCCGGTCCGGCCCCCGGTGGGATCCGGTCCGGTGCGGTCCGGTTCGGACAGTGTGGCCAGGATTGTCTCTTCGCGCGCCACGGTTCCCCTCGTCTGGTAGTGCTTCTCACCCGGCCGGGATCGGGTTTCGTGCGGCCGTCGAAATCTATTCGGCTATGTTGTGTGGTTTCTTTAGCAGGCACGGAAGTCCCCCGGAAGGATAGGCGTGATCGGAACTACTGGGTGTTTCCAAAAATCACCGGATCGGGTGGCTCACGTTTATCGAACGGGTGGATCTCCGGCGATAGCCGCAGAAATTCACTCGAAAGTGCCGGTGTTGCCTCGAATGGCTGAGTCGTGAAGAAAGCGAGAATGGAACTCTCATGTCGAGCAGGGGTCGAGGCCGGTGACTGAACTCAGGGACACGATCGTCTCGGAAGCGGTGCCGGTGCCGCGGCGCACCCGGCCGGGCGTCCGGCCGCGGGACACCGTGCGCACCCGCCCGCTGCTGGCCCGGGTCAACGCCGTGGCCGTGCTGCTCGCCGCCGTCGACGGCGCGGCGTGGCTGACCGCGGTGCTGCGGACCGGCCCGGGCGCCGTGTGCGCGGTCGTGACCGCCGCGGCCCTCGCCGGCGCCCGCGTGGCCGGCCGGGTCCACCGCCGCCGCCTCTGGCTGTCCTGGCTGCAGGACCTCCCGCGCTCGGTCACCGCGACCGCGCTGGCGTTCGCGCTCGTCACCGGCGCCGGCCTGCTGGCCGGGGCGGACGGCGACGACACCGCGCGGATGCAGGAGGTCGTGCTGTGCTTCGCCGTGGTCAGCGAGGCGGTCCGGCCGGCGGTCTTCGCGTTCGGCCGGTGGGGCCGCCGCCGGCTGCGGCGCTGCGACCGGGCCGTCGTGGTCGGGTCCGGCCGGATCGGCGGCGAGCTGGTCCGGACCATGCTGGAGCACCCGGAGTTCGGGCTGCTCCCGGTCGGCGTCGCGGCGTCCGGCCCGGACCCGGTGCCGGCGGGCCTGCCGGTCGAGCGGATCGACGGCGACCTCACCGGGGCCATCGCGCGGCTGCGCGCGGGCACGGTGATCCTCGCCCCGGCCGACGACTCCGACGGCGCGATCGTCGACGCCGCCATCACCGCCCACCGCCTCGGGTGCGTCACGCTGGTGCTGCCGCACCTGTTCGAGCTCTGCCCGGACGGGCCGGGCGTCGACCGGCTCCGCAGCTACCCGCTGGTGTGGCTGGGCGGCGCGCCGACCCGGCGGCCGAGCTGGTGGGTCAAGCGCGCGGTCGAGACCGCGCTCGCGGCGGCCGCGCTCGTCGCCCTCGCCCCGGTCATCGCGGTCTGCGCGCTCGCCGTGGCGGCGGAAAGCGGCTTCCCGGTCTTCTTCCGGCAGGTGCGCGTCGGGATGGACGGCGGCACGTTCGTGCTCTACAAGCTGCGCAGCGTGCGGCAGGCCGCCGTCGACGATTCGCAGACGCGCTGGTCGGTGGTCGGCGACCACCGGGTCGGGCCGGTCGGCCGGTTCCTGCGCCGGTCCTCTTTGGACGAGCTGCCGCAGCTGTGGAACGTCGTGCGCGGGGACATGTCCCTGGTCGGCCCGCGGCCCGAGCGGCCGGTGTTCGTGCACGAGTTCTCCGCCGTCCACGACCTGTACTGGGCGCGGCACCGGGTGCCGACCGGGCTGACCGGCCTGGCCCAGGTGCACGGGCTGCGCGGAGACACCTCGATCGCGGACCGGGCGCGCTACGACAACTACTACATCGCGAACTGGTCGCTCTGGCTGGACGTCAAGATCGTCATCCTCACGGTGGGAGAACTGCTGTGCCGCAGGCAACGCTGACGCGCCGGCACCCGGTGGCGCGCTGGTCGGCCGTGGCCGTGCTGCTGGCCGGCTGCCTGACCGGCTGCGCCTCGAGCGCGGCGCAGGAGATTTCGGCGCCGCCGCCGAAGCCCCTCGCCCCGTGCGCGTGGTGGTACGGGATCGGCAAACCCCCGACGTCGGCGGAGATCGAGTCCGCGGCCCACCGCTACCAGGTCGTCGTGCTCAACGCCGACCAGGGCGCGGCCATGCGCCGCCTGCGCCAGCTCAACCCGCGGGTGCAGGTGCTGGTGTACAAGGACCTGTCCAGCACCCGCAACTACCCGGGCGCGGTCGACGGCGGCCAGGACGCGGTGTACCTGCCGAGCGGGATCGGCTACGTCGACGCGCAGGAGCACCACCCGGACTGGTTCGCCGTGGACGTCAACGGGAGGCGCATCGAGTGGCAGGGTTACCCCAAGCACTGGCAGATGACGGTGTGGAACCCGGACTACCAGCAGGCGTGGACCGACGCCGTCGTCGCGGAGGTCAAGCGTGAAGGCTGGGACGGCGTGCTCGCGGACAACGACTTCAACTCGTTGAGCCACTACTCGTCCGCGGTGCTGGCGGGCACCGCGAACGTCGCGGAGACCGACCGCAAGCTCCGCGACGGCCTGGACGCGTTCCTGTCCAAGGCCGGCGACGCCCTCACGAAGGCGAACAAGGTGCTGGTGCCCAACGTCTCCGAGACGCACCTGATGCCGGGCCGCTGGACCGCGCACTCCCGCTTCGGGGGCGCGATGGAGGAGAACTTCGGGTTCCGCGAGGGCGGCGGCACCGGCGGGCTGCTCACCTTCCGCGGCAACGAGTTCCAGGAACTGCGCGCGCAGGCGGCCCTCGGCGAGTCGATGCTGCTGCTGGTGACGCGGACGCACAACGAGCGGGAGGAGCGGGCCGGCTACGCGAGCGCGGCCCTGCTCGCGGGTCCCCGCACGTGCTGGACCCGCGCGACGACGGACGACTACCGCAATCCCGAGTGGTCGGCGTTGCAGGACAGCGGGCTGGGGGAGGCGGTGGACGCGGCGAGCCGCCTGTCGAACGGCGTCTGGTCGCGGACGTTCACCCACGGCTGGATCGCGGTGAACACGACGGCGGCGACCCAGACGGTCACCCCGCCGCCGGGCCTGATCATCCCCGGCGCCCCCACCCTCACCCAGACCCCCACCTCCTCTTCGCCCCCGCCTTCTCCTACGCCTACGTCTACGCCTTCTCCTTCGACCTCGACCTCGGCTTCGCCCACGTCCACGTCCACGCCGGCCCCGCCCCCGCTCACCCTGGCGGCCGCGGACGCGGCGATCCTCGTCGACCCGCCCCAGGTCATGTCCCGAGCCTGGCGCATCAGCCGGGACGAGTTCCGCGTCGGCACCCTCTGGGCCCGATAACCGAGCCCACCCACCGTGTCGACTCCCCAATCACACGTGATGACCCTTCAATCACGTGAGATGACTCCCCAATCACGCGAGTTCCGCCTTCGATCACCGGAGTTCCGGCCCGGATCACCTCGGTCCCGTGAGCCGGGGTCATCTCGTGTGTCTGGAGGGTCAGCTCTCGTGATCAGAGGGGCATCACGCGTGACTGGAGGGGCATCACGGGTGGTGGGCTGGGCGGGGCGCTCCGGTCAGGCGGTCGTAGAGGGCCAGGTGCCGCCGGGCGCAGGCTTCGGGGCGGTAGCGGGCGTGGGCGCGTTCGGCGAGGAGCCGGCCGACGCGGCCCGGGTCCGGCTCGGCGAACAGGGCCCGTAGCCGGGCGGCGAGGGCCGGGACGTCGCCCGGCGGGGCCAGGAACGCAGGCGCGCCCGGGACGTCGAGCATGGCCGGGACGCCGCCGGTGGCCGTGGCCAGGACCGGCTTGCCCGCGGCCATCGCCTCGGCCACCACCAGCGGCTGCTGCTCCATGGTGGACGGCAGGACCAGCGCGTCCGCCGCGGCGAGGAGCGCGGGGACGTCCGGCCGGAAGCCGAGGAACGTCACGCGCCCGGCCAGCCGCTGCGCGGCCCGTTCCGCCTCGGCGCGCTGCGGGCCGTCGCCGACCACCGTCAGCCGGGCGTCCGGTGGCAGTACGCCCGGCAGGGCCAGCGCGGCGAGCAGGTCGAGAATGCCCTTGCGCTCCACCAGAAGCCCGGCGAAGACGAGGTGCCGCACCGGCCCGCGCGGTGGCTCCGGCTCGGCGGGGGAGACGCAGTTGTCGATGTGCACCAGCCGGCCGGCGGGCACGCGCAGGCGGCGGCGCAGGAACGTCCCCATCGCCTCAGCGGGCACGACCGTGCGGTCCAGCACGCGGGCGACCACCGCGTCCGCCGCCAGCACGGTCCGGGTGTACGCCGACGGCCCGGCCGCCCCGCGGTCGCCGCGGAACCACGGCTCCGCGACGTCGTCGGGCACGCCGTGGTAGGTCTGGACCAGTGCGGGCCGCCGGCCGCGGGCGAAGCGCAGGCCGGCGGTCACCAGGCCCGCGCGGCGGTCCTGGGCGTGCACGACGTCGGGCCGCCACGCCCGGATCGCCGCCCGGGCGCGGCCCGCCGCCGCGAAGTCCTCCTTTTCGGACACCACGAGTTCCTCGTGCAGACCATCGATTGTGGACGCTCCCCGCGCGGGCACCGGGCCGAAGACCCGGACGTCGAGGCCGTCGGCGGCCAGCGTCGCGGCCAGCCGCACGGTGACGTCGACCGGGCCGCCCCGGTCCTGGGTGAGCAGAAAGGCGATGCGGGTCACGGGCGGCGCTCCGGCGGGGTGAGTTTGTCGACGAGGGCGGCGACCTGGTCGGTCATCCGGCCGCGGTCGAAGGACAGTTCCACGCGGCGGCGGCCGCGTTCGCCTTCGCGCCGGGCGAGCCCGGGGTCGGCGAGGCGCGCGGCGACGGCGTCGGCGAGGCGGGCGAGGTCACCGGGCGGCAGCACCGCACCGGCGTCGGCGACGCTCTGGCGCATCCCGCCGACGTCGAACGCGACGACCGGCCGCGCGCACGCCATCGCCTCCAGCGGTACCAGGGCCATGCCCTCGGCGCGGGAGGGGAGGACCACCACGTCCGCGGCGGTGTACCAGGTGGCGGGGTCGTCGGTGTGGCCCGGCCAGCGCACCGAGTCGTGGCCCGCGACGGGGTGCCGGTCGCGCCAGACGGGACCCATCGGGCCGTCGCCGGCCAAGACGAGCCGGGCGTCCGGCAGCCGCCGCAGCACCGCGGGCCAGGCGGAAAGCAGCTGGTCCTGGCCCTTGAGCTCGGCGAGCCGGCCGAGGCAGACGGCGATCGGCGCCCGTTCGGGCAGCCCGAGCCGCCGTCGCGCCGCGGCCCGGTCGCCCGGGGCGAAGCGGGCGGTGTCGACGCCGTTGCAGACGACTTCGGCCTCGGCGGTCACCCCGGCGGCGCGGCCGGCGGCCAGTTCGTCGTCGCTGACGCAGACGACGAGGTCGGTCCACCGCGAGGCGAAGCGTTCCCACGCGGCGCAGGCGCGGCGCAGGGGGCCGCCGGCGGTCTCGAAGGACCACAGGTGCGGCTGGAAGACGGTCGGCCGGCGGCCGCGCACGGCCAGCCGCCCGGCGAGGCCGGCCTTGGAGCTGTGCAGGTGCACGACATCCGGGTCGAGGACGCGCAGGAGCCGCCGCAGCCGGAAAGCTTCGGTGAGCGAGCGCGGACCAGGGCTGCGAAGGGCAGCCCAGGCGCGCACGTCGATCCCGAGCTCCCGGGCGCGCTGGGCGAGCCAGCCGGCCGGCGGGCAGGCGATGGTGACCTCCCAGCCGCGATCCCGTTGCGCGACGGCCAGTTCCAGCACGACGACGGCGACCCCGGCGGTCACCGGTTGAGAGACGTGGACGATCTTCACGGGCGGTCCCCTCGGCGAGTTCCGGCGGTCGGCGGCACGGCACTGCTCACCGCAGACCTCCCCGGCGCAGCTCCGCGAACGCGTCCCGCTGCAGCAGCAACGTCGCCCCGGCGTACCCGGCGACGAGCACCGCGGCTTCGGCCAGCACCCCCGGCAGGGACGTCCCGAACCACCGCCCCGCCACCACCGCCGGGACCGCGCCCGCCACGCACGCCAGCAGGACGCGGACCACCGTCCCGGCCAGTTCCGCGGCCGCCGGCGCCACGCCCAGCCCGGCCAGGACCCGCCACGCGAGCGGCACCACCAGCCACGCCGCGCCGCACTGCGCCCAGGCCACCGCGCCGATGCCCGCCTGCGTCAGCAGCGCCAGGCCGGCCGCGAGCAGCAGCAGGTGCGCCGTCTCGAGGGCCAGGTACCGGCGGACGTGGCCGGTCGCCTTCACCGCCTGGTACCAGATCTGCAGCAGGCAGATCCCGGCGCCGTAGCCCGACAGCACCACCAGCGGGCCCGCCGCGCCCGCCCACCGCTCGCCCAGCAGCACGACCCGGTCGGCCAGCACCGCCAGCCCCAGGTACAGGCCGCCGGTCACCACCAGCACCGCGCGGGTGAACCGGGTGACGGCCCCGCTCAACGGCCGGCCTTCGCGCCGCAACCGCGTGAACACCGGGAAGGCGACCGCGCCCAGCACGACCGCCACCATGATGTACGGCACCCAGGCGAGCCGGTAGGCGAGCGAATACACGCCGACCGCGTCCGGGCCGAGCGCGTGCCCCACCGCGAGGTAGTCCAGGTTGACCAGCAGCGCGCCCACCACCGCGGCCGGGCCCACCACGGCCACCCAGCGCAGCACCTCCCGCGCCGCGCCCGCGTCCCAGTGCGGCCGGACCCCGCCGCCGGCCAGCGCGCCGAGCAGCGGCTGCGTCACCGCCGTCGCCAGCAGGCCGAGGACCAGCGACACCGGCCCGGCGCCGCCCGCGGCGAGCGCGACCGTCAGCACCGCGCCGAGCACCGCGCTCCCGCCGTCGGGCAGCAGCCGCCGCCGAAAGTCCAGTTCCCGGTGCATCAGGCCCATCTGCACGCCGCCCGCGGCCGAGAACGGCAGCCCGAGCGCGGCCAGCCGGACCAGGCCGGCGGCGTCCGGGGTGCCGAGCAACGCCGTGAGCGGGCCGGCCGCGGCCACCAGCGCCACGGCCAGGACGGCCCCGGCGCCGACGCTCAGCGTGAGCACCGTGCCCGCCGTCCGCCGCGGATCGCGTTCGGTGCGGCCGATGACGTCGTAGACCCCGATCGACTGGACCACCTGGCCGAGGTTCACCAGCGCCACCGCGAGCGCGACGGCGCCTAGCTGGCCTTCGGTCAGCAGCGCCGCCAGAACCAGCGTGACCAGCATCTGGCTGCTCTTGCTGACCAGGTTGACCACGCCCAGCCACAGCGAGCCGCGGACCGCGCGGGTCCCGAGCGCGGGCGTCACGCGGCCCGCACCCGGGACGGCCGGACCGCGGCGAAGACCGCGAGCCCCCACGCGAGGACCACCGCGACACCGTCCACAGTGACCGCTGTGCGCGACCCGAGTGTCGCGGTGATGACGCTGTCCACTGTGTACAGATGGGCGAACGGGACGGCGAGCGCGAGGACGGCCGCGCCCCAGCCGTGTCCGGCCCGGTGCCGCCACCACAGCGCGGCCACCGCCGCCGTCGACGGGACGGCGATCAGCACGTCGCCGGGCTGGTGCACCACGCAGACGACGACGGCCAGGCACGTCAGGAGGTCGGCGAGCGGCGCCGGGAGCCGCCGGGCGAGCAGTCCGCTCGTGGTGAGCACGCCGGCCAGCACCAGGACTTCGAGGCCGGCGGGCACCCAGCCGGTGACGCGGAAGAACACGGCGGCGACGTCGATGCGTTGCGCGGTCAGGGAATCGACGGCACCGTAGTCGGTGCCGCGCGCGTGGGTGAGGTTCGCGACGACGACGTCGAGGAACGGCCCTACTCCGCCACCCCGCACGACGAGGAGCACGACGACGGGCAGGCTGGCGGCCGCGGCGATCGCGGTCCCGGTCAGCGCGACCCGGCGTGAGCCGCGGGCGAACAGCAGGACGGCCAGCGGGAAGCCGTACTGGGGTTTGAGCCAGGCGAGGGCGAGCGCCACGGCGGCCCAGCCGGGCCGGTCGCGCCGCGCCAGGAGCGCACCGGCCACCCCGACGGCGACCAGCGGGTTGATCTGCCCGACGTAGAGCTGCGCCTTCCCGGCCTGGCTGGTGACGAGCAGCGCGGCGACCACGGCGGTGGTGACGGCGAACGGAGCCGGCACGACCCGCCGGACGGCGTGCGCGGCCATGGCGGCGAGCGCGACCAGCAGCAGGAGGGAGACGACGCCGAAGGCGACGGCACCGGCCCGGTACCCCGGCAGCGCGAACGGGGCGTGCAGGAGGAGGTGGTAGGGCTGGTAGAGGTTGAAGTCCTGCCGCACCGGCCAGTGGGCGAACATCGCGGCGGGGTCGTAGGGGTTGCCGCCGTGGAGGAATTCGCGGATGGGGAAGTAGAGGGCGTCGCGGAAGTCCTGGAGCCGTTCTTCGCCGGGGTTCGCGGAGGTGGGGAGGGGGACCTGCCAGGAGGGGGCGAGGGCGTGCCAGGCACTCGCCGCCCCGGCGAGGGTGGCGAGGAGGAGGACGAGCCGCTGTTTCGGGGTCAGGTCGCGGTAGGCGGTGAGGACCGGGGGACGCTTCGCGGCCGGGCCGGTGGAGGCGTCGCGCGTCGAGGTCATGCCGGCACCACCGCCGCCGCGAGGGGGGCGGGTTGGTGCGGGTTGGTGACGCGGTCGCACCTGGCGGCGGGTCGTCGTGGGGCTGAGCTCGGGTCGGCGATGGCCGCGCCGGGGCAGGCCGGCTGCTCGGTTGCGGCAGGTTGCCGTGGGTCCGTGCCCGGGCCGTCGAAAGCCGCCGCGAGGCCGGCCGCCCGCTCGGCCGCCCGCTCGGCCGAGGTGACGCGAGCGATGTCCTGTCCCGGCTTCATGCCAGCACCACCGCCACCAGGACCGCATCGGCCGGCAGCACGCCCACCGCCGCGGTCAGCTCGGGCTGGTGCCTGCCCGACGCCGTCACCGCGACCACCGAAGCGCCGGCTCCCCGCTCCTCGGGCAGGGCCGCCGCCAGCTTCGCCGCCGTCTCCGCCAGCTCCGGGGCCACCGGCAGCACCCGCACCGGCCGCCCGGCGGCGCGGCACAACACCGCCAGCCGGTCCGCCGTCGACGGGTCGTCCTCCTGCAGCACCGCCACCGGGCGGCGGACTCCCGCCGCGCCCAGTGCGCGGCGGATCGGGCCCGGGCCCGCGCCTCCCGGGGTCAACCGGCGGGCGGCCGCCGTCGCCAGGCCGGCCGCGACCGCGCCCACCAACGCCAGGCCCAGCACCAGCGGTGCGTCCGGGGCCAGCGTGAGCACCTCGGGCCGCGGGTCCAGCGTCCGCAGCTTGGCCGCCGGGGCCAGCAGGTCCGCGTCGATCATCGCCTTCCCGAGGGCCATTGCCGCGGCCGCGGCCCGCTCCGCGGTGGCCGCGCGCACCGACAGCCGCGCGAGGCCGGAGGCCGGGACCAGCTCGACCGACACGCGCCCCGCCAGCTCGTCCGGCGCGTAGCCCGACACCGGCGCCGCCGCCTGCAGCACCGACGGGCTGCGGGCCAGCTCGACCAACGCCGGCAACGCCAGCGACACGACTTCGCCGTACGGCGCGCCGTCCGCCGCGGCCGGGGTGGCCAGCAGGCTCACCCGGCCCTGGTACTCGGCCCCGCGCGTCAGGCCGACGAGCAGGACGAGCGCCCCGGCCACCAGCGCCACGGCGACGCTGAGCACGGCGGTACGCGGAACGCGGAATCTCATCGGGCACCTCGGAGCAGTTCGTCGTAGGACTTCATCAGCGTGTGCGGGTCGTAGTCCCGTTCGACGGCCCGCAACCCCTGGGCAGCAAGGGATTCCCGGGCCGCTTCGTCGAACAGGACGGTGTTCAGCGCGGCGGCCGTCGCCGCCGGGTCGCCCGGGGGCACCACGAGACCCCCGCCGCCGGCCAGCACGCCGGCGATCCCGCCGACGTCCGTCGCGACCACCGGCCGGCCGGCCGCCAGCGACTCCAGCACCGCCAGCGGCAGGCCTTCCCAGTCGCTGGTCAGCACCGTGACGTCGGCCGCGGCGAGCAGGTCCGGGACGTCCTCGCGGGTGCCGAGGAACTCGATCCGGCGGCCCATCGCCTCGCCGCGGCGCTCCAGCTCCGCGCGCAGGCTGCCGTCGCCGGCCAGCCACAGCACCGCGTCGCCGCCGACCGCGGCCCAGGCGTCCAGCAGGACGTCGTGGCGCTTCTGCGGTTCCAGCCGGGCCAGGCACAGCGCGACCGGCGTCCGCTCCGGGACGCCGAGGGACGCGCGGATCTCCGCGCGGCCGAACACCGGCGGCCGGGGGAACACCGCGTTCCGGATCACCACCGGCCGGTCCAGGCCCGCCGCGGCGAGCAGGTCCGCGGTGGCGGGGGAGACGGCGACGACCTTGCCGGACGTGCGGCGCAGGATCCGCGCGGCGGCCGGGTAGTCGGCCTCGGCGACGCCGTGGAAGACGGTGACCACCGGCCGCCGGCAGGCCAGGCGGGCCACCAGGCTCGCCCCGACGTTGTGGGCCAGCACGACGTCCGGCCGGAACCGCGCGACCGCCCGGCGGGTGGCCCAGGCCGCCTTCAGCACGCCCGCCTTGCTGCGGCGCGCGAGCGGGACCCCGAACACCGGGGTGCCGGCCGCGGCCAGCGCGTCGGCGCGGAACCCGCCGGCGCTGGCGACCGCGGACACCCAGCCGTACTCCTCGCCGCGGCCCACCATGCCGGCGACGAGCGTCTCCGCCCCGCCCGCCCCCATCTCACTGATCACGTGCAGCACCCGCATCGGCGCCTCCCTCTCCTTCTCGGCGAACCCGGGTCTCGGCCGCGACGGCGAGCGCGGCCAGCGACCACAACGGCAGGTAGTACTGCTCCGACAGGAACGTCGAAGTGACCAGCACGGCGAGCAGCGACGCCTGGATCGCCACCGCTTCCGTCCGCCGCGGCCCGGGACCGGCGAGCCGGACCGTCCGCTCGCTCGCCACCGCGGCGGTGCCGATCACCCCGGCGAACAGCGCGAACCCGGGCAGGCCCAGTTCCGCGGCGACCTCGAGGTACATGTTGTGCGCCACCGGGGTCTGCTCGTCGACCTCGGCGTCGTGCGACTCGGCGGCGTAGTGCTCGCGGAACCCGCCGGGGCCGACGCCGAGCACCGGGTGCGCGGTCAGCATCCGGGCCGCCGCCTGCCAGCGCAGCTCCCGGGTGTCCACATTGGACGCGGCGATGAAGCTCTTCTCCTGCAGCGCCCGGTTCAGCTGCGGCCCGGCGAACAGCAGGGCGGTCAGGGCCAGCCCGGCGACCGCCGCGGCCACGGCGGCGAGCACCCGCCACGGAAGCACGCGCCGCAGCAGCAGCCAGCCGGCCGCGGCGCCCAGGCCCAGCGCGCCGCCGCGGGAGAACGTCGCCGTCGCGCCGGCCACCAGGACGATGCCCGCGGCCGCCAGGACCGCGCCCCGGCCCCGGCGGTGCAGCGCGGCCAGCAGCGGGACGGCCGCCACGAGGAAGTAGGCCAGGTCGTTCGGGTCCGGCTGCGGGCCGCTCGCGCGGGCTTCGCCGCCGACGACCAGGCTGAACAGCGCCCCGGCCCCGGCGACGGTGGCGCCCGCGGCCGCCGCGGCCAGCAGCCACCGGATCGGCACCTCGCGGCTCGCGACGTCGGCCAGCGCCGCGGTGACCACCAGGAACGGCAGCCAGCGCACGGTGTACTCCGCGGTGAACGGGCCCGCCGAGTGCAGCGCGGCCGTCGCCGCCAGCACCGCGGCGAGGAGCGCGAGAACCGCGTGCAGCGGCGTCGCGCGGGGCAGCTGCCGCCGCCGGAGCCGCACCGCGAGCCACGTCAGCGTCAGCAACGCGGGGGCGACCTTCCCGAGCTGGCTCTGCACGGCCGTCAGGTAGCCCTCGACCGGCGCCAGCGCGACGGTCGCGCAGGCGAGCACCTGCAGCAGGGCCGTGCCGCGGACCCGCGGCCGGACGACCGGGCTGGTGATCATCTCCCGGCGTCCAGCCGGGTCACCGGACGGGTGCGGCGCACGGCCGTCCGCCGCACGTACTCCCCGGTGCCGACGACGTCGAAGTGCTCGCGCAGTGCGGAAAGCACCCAGCCGAGCCAGGCCGCCTTCCGCGTGCCCGGGGCCGCCATGCCGGGGAAGAACTCCAGGCCCGGCGCGTCAGCGGCGCCGAGGACGTCGGTGGGGTGCAGCAGGAGCGAGGGGGACACCCCGCGGGCGAGGCAGAGCCGCAGCGCCGTGCGGAAGTACGCCCGGGCCAGCCGCGGCGAGATTTCGTGCAGCTGCAGCAGGTACGAACCGTGGATCGGCGTGCGCAGCAGCGGCATCGTCGTCACCGGCAGCTCCACCAGGGCGCTGCCTTCGCAGGTCCGCCAGCGGTAGGCGTGCACCGGCGCGAACACCCGCGAGAAGCCGCCGAACAGCTCGCCGGCCCCTTCTTCCGGCGTCTTCGCCGTGCGGTTGTGGTAGGCGCGGGCCAGGGGGCCGATCCACGTCGGCAGGGTGCTGGCGTCGTAGGCGTAGCCGCGTTCGGCGAGCAGCTCGACCAGATCGCGGGTGACGCTGTAGCCGGGGCCGCGGAACCCGCTCGGCCGGGGTGCGCCCGCGGTGGTGATCGCGTCTTCGGTCCGGCTCAGCTCGGCTTCCAGCCGGTCGCGGGAGTAGCGGTGCAGCCAGGGTTCGTGGCCGAAGGAGTGGTTGGCCACTTCGTGGCCGGCCGCGGCGATCTGGGCCACCGCCTTGGCGCCGTCTTCGCGGACGACGTCGGCGCCCACGACGAAGACCGTCGTCGTGAGGCCCTGCCCGCCCAGGATCTCCAGCAGCCGCGGCACCGCGGAGGGCAGGAAACTGGGGTGGTCACGCCAGCCGGGATCGCCGTGGGTCTTGAGGTAGGCCCACAGGTTGTCGAGGTCGACGGAGACGCTGGCCAGCGGCCGCGGGGTCACGCGGCCTCCCCGGCGAGGGCGGCCGTCCCCGCGCGCGACTGCACGCCGAGCAGCAGGACACCGCACACGACCACGGCGAGCCCGAAGGCCACCCACGGCTCGCGGCCGACGGCGATGTGGTCGCCGAGGGCGGCGACGCCGGTGACCGACGCGAGCACGATCGTCGTCGCGTCGGCGGTGGCCACCACGGCCGCCGCCGGGCCGCGCTGCAGCGCGACCGCCATCGACGCCTGGCCGAGCACGGCCGCCGCGAGCATCAGCCAGGTCAGCGGATTCGCCGGCAGGGCAAGGAGATCGAGGTGCGCCAGCGTGCGGCTGGCGACCGCCACGACGGCGAACGCGACGCCGGACAGGACCGCGGCCGGCAGGAACGTGGCCGCGCGGCCCGCCGGGATCATGGCCAGTCCCGTCCCGAGCACCACGACCGCCAGCGCGGCGATCCCGGCGAACGGGAGGTCCGCGGCCACCGAGGGCGCCGCCGATCCGGCCAGCAGGACGAGCCCGGAAGCCAGCAGCACCAGCGTCATCGCCTCCGCCGGGCGGATCCGCCAGCCGAGGACGGCGACGCCGAACACCGTGGCCAGCCCGATCGCCGACGAGGACGCGGCCTGGACCAGGTACAGCGGCAAGGAAGCGCGCGCGAAGAAGGCGAGCGCGAACCCGCCGGCCTGGCCGGCGAAACCCAGCAGGTACAGGCGGTCGGCGGCCAGCCGGGCCAGCAGGCCCAGTCCCGCGCCCGGCCGGTTCCCGGCCCGCCGGGCCGCGACGCTCTGCGCGACGATCCCGGCCGCGTACAGCACCGCGGACGCCACGAGTACGGCGTAATCCACCACGAACGACTCCTCACGTCCCGCACCGTGCACCAGGTGCCCACGGCAAAGCGTAGGAACGCCGAAGTGCCTTCACTTTCGAAGGATGAGATTCGGGAATTTGTCACGCTGCGGCACGATTCCGGTGCGCGAACGCCACACCAAAGTGTGATGCGCTGGGGACGGTCGGCGGGGTAGAACACGTTGTGTAGTAACCGCCCGGCGGCCCGCCGGTGATCACCGCCCGGTTCGCGACCATTCCGGCCGCCCCACCCGTTCGAGGTATACGAACCGCGGTCAGCGGATCGCGAACCCCACACGATCGGTGAACCGGCTGGAACGGCCGCCGGGCCCTCAGTACGTTTTCGCTGCCAAGCGGAACACGCCTTGAATGCCGCCGTGGCAATTGTCTATCGAGGAGAATTCATGCTGAAGAAAATGGGCTTCGTCGCCGTCGCCATGGCGGCCGGAGCATTGGTCACCGGTGGCATCGCGTCCGCGGGGACGCCGGGCGACGAGCACGGCCACCGCCAGGGCCCGTACGGGTTCGACTCCACCGGCCAGGTCGGCCTGCTGAACCTGAACAACACCGACGCGCTGCACAACGTCCAGGCCACGCTCGGCGTGTGCGGCAACGACATCAACGTGCTCGGCGTCCAGGTTCCGCTGCACGACACCCTGAACGGCATCGGCGTGCCGATCCTGTCGCCGGGCGAGAGCGACGCCGAGGGCGAGTCGCCGTACAACTGCGCCTCGAGCGGGCTCGCCGACGGCGGCACCAGCCAGGGTCACTGAGGTCCTCCGGCGGCGGGAACGCCGCCGGATCCCCCAGCCGGAAACGGCGCCCGGCGCGCCAGGAGTTCCGCCGTTCCCGGCGGGCGCAGGAGGAGTTCTTTCCCGTGATCAAGCAGCTCGGATTCGTGGCGACCGCGCTGGCCGCCGGGCTGGCCGCGTTCGGCGGCTCGGCCTCGGCGACCGGCATCGCCGCCGCGACGCACCCGGTCGGCCAGGACGACCAGTTCGGGCCGGCCAACGTGCAGAGCCTCGACGCGGTGCACCACCTGGACGTCGTCGGCGGCGCCTGCGACGAAACGGTCAACGTGCTCGTGGTGCAGGTCCCGCTGCACCACGTGGCCGCCGGCGCGTCGCCGGAGAACTGTGCCGGGACCGGCGCCTCGGCCGGCGGAGCCGCTCAGGGCGGCTGACCGGATCCCGGGAGGAAGCCGCCGCGTGGATGCACTTTCCACGCGGCGGCTTTTCGCTGCGGAAAAGAAGGCCTGGACGGATGGAGCACGACGTCGCCACGGTCGTCGTGGCCACCGGCAGCGCCACCGAGCCGGGACTGTCCGATGCGGACACCGAGCGCGCGGTGCGCGCGGCGTTGTGCGCCCACGTGCACCAGGCCTGGGAAGTGCACCGGGCCTGGGAAGTGCACCAGGCCTGGGAAGTGCACCAGGCCTGGGAAGTGCACCAGGCCTGGGAAGTGCACCGGGCCTGGGAACCGGCGAGGCGGGGCGTCACCCGGCTGCGGGCTCGGCTGAGGGGTTTCGACCTCGCCGGTTCTCCAGCGGGATGTCCGCTCCTGGGGTCAGAGGAACGAAATCCGTGTTCCGAGAATACGGGTTGCGCCCCGATTCCGTCGGTTTCACCCGGGTGGTTGTGCCGTGAACGGATGTGCGAATGGCACTTGCCCTTTCCGGCTGATAAACCCCGCTGACCCGATCGGGCCAATGAATGCGCGGTCAGCGACCTGCGGTGCCCACCCGATGGTGGATTGAGGTGGAATTCACCCGGTCACCTCAGTAACTTCTGCTCACGCGGGACGGAAACACACACCTCGCAGCCGTCCTGTCCGATGCACCGTCGATTATAGGAGAACTCATGCTGAAGAAGGTTGGTTTCGTCACGGCGGCCGTGGCGGCCGGCGCATTCCTCGCCGGTGGCGTCGCGGCCGCCGGGACGCCGGACGGCCACGACCACCACGGTGGTCACACGAGCCAGTTCGGCCTGCTCAACCTGAGCAACACCGACTTGCTGCACAACGTCAACGCCACGCTCGGCCTGTGCGACAACGACATCAACGTGCTCGGCGTCCAGGTGCCGCTGCACGACTCGCTCAACGGCATCGGCGTGCCGATCCTGTCGCCGGGTTCGCACGAGGCCGAGGGCGAGTCCCCGTACAACTGCGCGTCGAGCGGCCTCGCCGACGGCGGCACGGACCAGGGCCACTGAGCCTCCGCGCTGCGGCTGCCCGTTGTGTGTGCGGAAGCCGGCCGGGGCGCGGGATCCGGCGCCGCGCGGACGTCTTGAGGCGTGCCCGGAACAGGGAGCGAGCTGCACACTCCGGTTCCGTGTCCCAGGCACGCGACGACGCAGTGTGACGCCGGCACGGGTGGGACCGGCCACCGGACTTCGGAAGTGGACCGGTCCCACCCGGCGCTGAAATCGCCGCACCGTTTTCCCCGGTGCGGCGATTTTGTGCTTTCAGCGCCGGGGTGTGGTGCCGACTTCGAGCACGATGTCGAGCAGCGCAGCCTGTTGCGCGGCCCCGGCCCGGGTGAACCCGGGCGACGCGGCCACGACGCGGCGAAGGTCGTCGGGGTCGGCGGTGCCGGTGTCGAACCCGGCCACCCGGGTCACGTCGATGGGGCCTCGGCACTGTGTTTCCACTTGAAAGGTTCTCCTGCGGTCGAGCATGCGGTCCGTGTTCTCGTTATCGCGCCGTTACCGGGGTGCGTTACCGGTTCCGCGTCCCCCGGACAGGTGAGAAGCAGCTGCGACAGCACTGAGCCGGCTGTCTCGTAGGATGCGACAGTGAGTCATTCGACGGACCCGCGGGCGGGGCGGAGCCGGGCGGCGATGCTGGCCGCGGCGCGGCGGCTGCTGGCCGACGAGGGGCTCGAGGCCGTCACGCACCGGCGGGTGGCGCTCGCGGCCGGGGTCGGGCGGGCCACCGTCTACCGGCACTGGGCGCGGGTCGATCAGCTGCTGCTCGAAGCCATGGGGGGCGTCGACCTGCCGCTGTTCCGGGATCCCGCGGTACCGGTGCGGCCGTGGCTGGTCCGGCAGCTGCGGCGGATGGCCGACGAGCTCGCCGTCCCGGCCGTTGCCGCCGTGGCGCTCACCCTGGCGCAGTCCGCGCTCGGCGATCCGGTGGCGGCCGCGCGGCAGGACGAGTCCGTCGGCACCATCACCGCCCGCATCGACGCCGCCGTCCGGCTGGCGGTGGCGGCCGGGGAGCTCGCCACCGACGCCGAGCCGGCGGACCTGTGTGCCCAGCTCGTCGGGCCGCTCGTCTACCGGGCCGCCATGCAGCGGCGGCCCGCCTCCGACGAGTTCCTCGCACGGCTCGTCGACGGCATCGGGACCTGGCGGAGCTAGCTCGCCGCGACGACGGTGACGGCGAACCCGAAGTGGGCCACCATCATGGCGACCCGGAACCAGTCCGTGCGCACCAGCCGGGCGATCGCCGCGCGGTCGGCGGTTCGGCGGAGGTACAGCTGGATCGGCAGCTGGACCACCGCGAACGAAAGCCAGGACGCACCCAGTGCCGCCAACCCGGCCCACAGCGGCCACCGCGGGACGCTGTCCGGCGCGGCCGCGAGCATGACGGCCACCAGCGCTGTCAACAGCGTTTTCGGGACCACGTAGACGATCCCGCTGCCGTGGCCCTGGCTCGTCTGGACCCGGCGGAACTCGCCGGGGCCGACGGCCGCCCAGCCGGAGAACACGGCGAAATGCTCCATCAGGCAGCCCGCCAGGCAGTACGCGGAGAGCATTCCGTAGATGGGCAACCAGGACGCAGCGGACAACGGTGGTCTCCTCGGTGCGATTCTTTGAGACAACTGTCTCGTAGAATTCCATCCTGGCACGCGTCGGCTCTGTGAGTCAACTGTCTCACAGTGCTGCCCGTTGACGGCCCGGGTCGGCGCGGTTACCGTGGTAGCTCGCCTGGGAGCGCTCTCAGAGCGCGGCCGGCGAACGGGTCCGCCGCCTCCGGGAGGGAGGGCGGCGGACCCGGTCCCACTCAGGTACGAGCCCACTTCTGGTTGGGCTGGCCGTTGCAGGTCCAGAGGATCGCGTGCGTCCCGCTGGCCGTCGCCGCGCCTTCGACGTCCAGGCACAGTCCGGAGTGGACGTTGCGGAGGGAGCCGTCCGCCGCGAACGTCCACTTCTGGTTGTCCTGGTCGCCGCACGGCCAGCTCAGCACGCGGGTGCCGTTGGCCGTGCCCGCGTGGTCGGCGTCGAGGCACATGTTGCCGAAGACCCGGATTTCGCCGTTCGGCCAGCTGGCCCACAGCTGGTTCGCCGCGGTCTGGCAGTCCCACATGAGCGTGCCCGCGCCGGCGGCCGTCGAGGCGTTGTCGACGTCGAGGCAGCGGCCCGATCCGGCGTCCCGCAGCCGCGAAGTCGTGCTCGCCACCGGCGAACCGCCGGACACGCGGTAGGCCGCGACGCCGTGGGCCGGCACGCTCGCGGTGATCGTGCCCGCCGTCGCCGAGGTGCCGCCGGTCCACAGGTCGGTCAGCGTGAACGACGAGCCGTCGAGCCCGATCTGCGCCGCCGTCGTGCTGATCGTGGCGGCGGACCCGCCGCGGTTGAGCAGCCCGACCGCGACCGACCCGTCGGCCAGCGGTTTCGCGAAGACCTCGGCGTTGCCGTCGTCGCGCACCCGGCGGCCGCCCGCGCCGAGGCGGTCCTGGTCGACCGCCAGCAGCCGGGGGTTGCGCAGGATCGCGCTGACGTCGGCGGACATCGTGCGGATGTCGTTGCCCGCCATCAGCGGCGCGGCCATCAGGGCCCACAGGGCGAAGTGCGCCCGGGACTCGGTCAGCGACAGCCCGGGCCGGCCGACCACGAGCATGTCCGGGTCGTTCCAGTGCCCGGGACCGGCCTGGGCGGCCAGCGGCGCGGTGACGTCGAGGACGTTGCCCACGCCCATCGGATAGCTGTTGGTGTTGCCGTTCTGCCAGATGTCGAGCAGGTCCTCGGTGGTGCGCCACAGGTCGGCGACCTGGCCCCAGTCGTACTTGTCGCCGGTGATGGCGTGGTAGCTGTTGGGGTTGATGCTGTAGACGATCGGGCGGCCGGTCGCCCGCAGCGCGTCCCGCATCAGGCCGAACCGCGCGACCTGCTCGTCGCGGGTGCCGGCGGGGGAGCACCAGTCGTACTTGAGGTAGTCGACCCCCCACGACGCGAACGTGCGGGCGTCCTGCGTCTCGTGGCCCTGGCTGCCGGTGGACCCGGGGTAGGTGCCGGTCCGCTGGGCGCAGGTGCGGTCGGTCGGCACCTGGTAGATGCCGAACTTCAGGCCGCGGCTGTGGATGTAGTCGCCGAGGGCCTTCATGCCGCTGGGGAACTTCGACGCGTTGCCGCGCAAGGCGCCTTGGGCGTCGCGCTGCGGGTCGAACCAGCAGTCGTCGACCACGACGTACTGGTAGCCCGCGTCGCGCATCCCGGAGGAGACCATCGCGTCGGCCGCCTGGCGGACGGTGGTTTCGCTGACGTTGCAGCCGAAGCTGTTCCAGCTGTTCCAGCCGAGCGGCGGGGTGAGGGCCGGGCTTCCGGGCGCGGCGACCGCGGCGGGGGTGGCCGGCGCCGTGACGGACAACGCCAGCGCGGCGGCGATCGCGGCGAGCAGGTGACGGGTTCGAGCGGGCATCGGTGCCCCTTCCGTGGTGTTAGCGTTAACACAACGTCCGGGTATGTATAGAGGAGGGCACCGTGCGGCGTCCAGCCTCCACCCGCCGGAAGGCGATTGCCAAACGCGGGCCCGGATAGGTACCGTCCCGGGCTGGGAGCGCTCCCACGCATCTGGCTCGACGACGAGGAGATGGCATGCGGGCAAGAAGATTCCGGACCGGCTTGGTGCTGCTGGCGGCAGCGGCGCTGGGGGTGACGGCGGGTTCCGTGCCCGCGTCCGCGGCGGACTACGAGCGGCTGCTCAACGGCACCTTCGCCGGGGGCACCATCGACCCGTGGTGGGCCGGCGCCGGGACCACCGGCCGCGTCACCGGCGGGGAGTTCTGCACCGACGTCGCCGGCGGCACGGCCAACGGCTACGACGCGCTGGTCGGCCAGAACGGCGTCCCCTACGAGACCGGGCAGCAGTACACCCTGACGTTCGACGCGCACGCGACGACCACCCAGCAGATCTCCGCCGTCGCGGGCGAGGCCGTCTCGCCCTACCGGCAGATCTCGCGCACGGACCTGACGGTCACGCCGGCGACCCAGCACTTCACCGTCACCTTCACATCCACTTTGGACTTCCCGAACGCGGGCAACGGGCAGCTGGCCTTCTGGTTCGGCGGCCAGGCCGCCGCCAACACGATCTGCCTGGACAACATCTCGCTGACCGGCGGCGTCATCCCGCCCGGGGGCCTGCCCCCGGCGAGCGGCATCCGGGTGAACCAGGAAAGTTACACCCCCGGCCTGCCCAAGCGCGCCACCGTGATCAGCGACTCGGCCACGCCCCTGACGTGGACGCTGAAGAACGCCGCCGGCACCGCCGTGGCCACCGGCCAGACCCGGCCCCGCGGCGCGGACGCCCCCTCCGGCGAGAACGTGCACGAGATCGACTTCTCCGCCTACGACACGGCCGGCACCGGCTACACCCTGACCGTCGGCTCGGACACCAGCTTCCCGTTCGACATCTCCGCGGACGGGCTGAAGAAGCTCCGCTACGACTCGCTGGCGTTCTTCTACCACCAGCGCAGCGGGATCCCGATCGACGCCCAGTACGTCGGGGCCACCTACGCGCGCCCCGCGGGGCACCTGAACGTGGCGCCGAACCAGGGCGACAACAACGTCCCCTGCCGCTCGGACCTGAACTGCGGCTACACGCTCGACGTGCGCGGCGGCTGGTACGACGCCGGCGACCAGGGCAAGTACGTCGTCAACGGCGGTATCGCCGCGTGGGAACTGCTCGACGAATACGAGCGCGCGCTGCGGCTCGGCGATCCGAGCGCGCTGGGCGACGGCAAGCTCGCGATCCCGGAGCAGGCCAACGGCGTGCCCGACATCCTGGACGAGGCGCGCTGGGAGGTCGACTTCCTGCTCGAGATGCAGGTGCCGGACGGCAAGCCGGACGCGGGCATGGTGCACCACAAGATCCACGACGCGCAGTGGACCGCGCTGCCCACCCGGCCCGACCAGGACAGCCAGCCCCGCCGGCTGTCCCCGCCGAGCACGGCGGCCACGCTGAACATGGCGGCGGTCGCGGCGCAGGCGTCGCGGCTGTGGCGGACCATCGACCCGGCGTACTCGGCGAAGCTGCTCGCTGCGGCCGAGAAGGCGTACGCCGCGGCGAAGGCCAACCCGAACAAGCTCGCCGACCCGAACGACGGCACCGGCGGCGGCACCTACAGCGACAACACCGTCAGCGACGAGTTCTACTGGGCGGCCGCGGAGCTGTACGCGACGACCGCGAAGAGCGCGTACCGCACCGACGTCACCGGGTCCCCGCTCTACCGGGGCGTCAGCTTCAACACCCACGGCTTCGACTGGGGCTCGACCGGCGCGCTCGGGGACATCACGCTCGCGCTGGTGCCCACCGACCTGCCGGCCGCCGACGTCGCGGCCATCAAGTCGGCCATCACCACGACCGCCGACAGCCACCTGACCCAGATGGCGGGCATGGGCTACCCGGCGCCGTACCGCACGGCGGACGGCACGTACGAATGGGGTTCCAACGGCCTGGTGGCCAACAACGGCGTGGTCCTCGCCCTCGCGTACGACTTCACCAAGCAGGCCAAGTACCGCGACGGCGCGTTCCAGGCCATGGACTACCTGCTCGGCCGCAACCCCGCGAACTACTCCTACGTCTCCGGCCACGGTGACCAGGCCGTGCAGAACGTGCACCACCGGTTCTGGGCGCACGAGCTGGACGCGTCGCTGCCGACCGCCCCGCCCGGCGCGCTGTCCGGCGGGCCCAACAGCGGCCTGCAGGACCCGACCGCGGCCCGGCTGCTGACCGGCTGCGCGCCGCAGCGCTGCTTCGTCGACGACATCCAGGCGTACTCGGTGAACGAGGTCGCGATCAACTGGAACTCGGCGCTGGCCTGGCTGGCGAACTGGACGGCGGAGAAGTCGCCGTCACCGGCCGACACGACCGCGCCCACCGCGGCGGGCAAGCCGACCGTCTCGGCGGTGTCCAGCACCGGGGCGACGGTGACCTGGACGGCGGCTTCGGACGCGGAGAGCGGCGTCAAGAACTACGACGTGGTCAGCGTGACCGGCTCGGCCCGCAAGGTCCTCGCCACCGTCACCGGGACGGCCACGACGTTGACCGGGCTCTCGCCGTCGACCGCGTACACCCTGGTCGTGGTGGCCCGCAACGGCGCGGGGCTCACCGGCCCGGATTCGGCGGCCACGCAGTTCACCACGCAGCCGGCCACCCCGGCGGGCGGCTGCGCGGTGACGTACACGGCGAACACGTGGAGCGGCGGCTTCACGGCCGCGATCACGGTGACCAACACGGGGACCACGGCCTGGCCGACGTGGACGCTGAAGTTCCCCTTCCCGGGCACCCAGAAGGTGACCCAGGGCTGGTCGGCGACGTGGACCCAGTCGGGCGCGGACGTCACGGCCACGGCGATGCCGTGGAACGCGTCGGTGGCCCCGGGCAAGTCGGTTTCGATCGGCTTCAACGGCAGCTACACGGGCACCAACCCGGCCCCGACGGCCTTCGCGGTGAACGGCAAGGCCTGCGGGTGACGCCGGACGGGTGGTTCGCCGCGCGGACCACCCGTCCATGAGCTAGCGTCATGCAGTGCGGGCAGGCGCGCCTCCTCCCCCTCGGCGCGTCTGCCCGCACTCTGCCGTCCGCGGGTCCGATGTGGACCCGCTCACCGGCCGGCGGCGCCGGTCATGATCGCGTCGATGATGCCCTGGTGGGTGACGGTAGACGGTCGAAGCCCCGTACTTCTTGGCGTGGCCACGACGGCGTGCGCGAAGTCAGCCCGGTACCGGTTGTTCGCCGGATCGGCCGCCCACTTGTCGATCGAGCCGTACTCGCCGACGACGGCCCGATAGCCCTTGCCCCGCTGGGTGATGATGCCGTTTTCTTCGCCGGCGAAGTCCCACGGGCTGTTGTAATAGTGCACGGAAATCATGATCCGCTTCTCGGTGGCGGGGATCGAGGAAGAGCGGAACTGGTCGGTCGGCAGCCGGGGGCGAGCAGCCACCGCGTGTTGTTCCCGCCCGTCTTGCGCAGGGTGTCGACGAAGATCCGGTTGTAGGCGTTGATGTTCGAATAGCACGGCTGGGCCGGGGTGCCGTACTGCCCGTCGAACTCCTCGTTCATGGATTCGAGGATCAGGTGCTGTTCGTAGCCGGCGAACCGGGCGGCGACCTGCTGCCAGACCTTCTGGTACTTGGCCTTGATGGCCGGCTGCGCGGCGGAGTCGCAGATCAGCCGGGAGCCGTTGACGGTCTTGTACGTTCAGGAATCGTCGCCGGGTAGTCCCGGCCGGGCCGGCTGCGACGAGGGCAGCCGGCCCGAGGCGGGTGGGGTTCAGCCGCAGGAAGCGCCGTTCAGGGTCGGGGACTGGAACGGCGGGGTGCCGCCGCTGTAGTTCGCGTTGTACCCCAGCGTCACCGTTGCTCCCGTGCCGAGGTTCCCGTTCCACGACGTGTTGTCGACCTTGACCGTGTCACCCGTGTCGGTCCACGTGCCGTTCCAGCCCTGGGTCACCGTCACGCCCGGCGCCGAGAACGTCAGGGTCCACTGCGTGACCGGGGTGCCGCCGTTCTGGATGACGATCTCGCCCGTGTAGCCGGTCGGCCAGGAGCTGACCACCCGGTGCGTCACCTTGCACGTGCCCGGCACCGGCGTCGTCGTGGTGGTCGTGGTCGTGGTCGTGGTCGTGGCCGGGGAAGTGGGGGTGGTCGGCGTGGTGGTCTGGACCGGACCCGCCGCGACGGCGAGGTCGTACGCCCGCTGCGGCACGAACTGGCCGGCCGTGGCGATGCAGCCGTCCGCTTCGCCCGGGGGCTTCACCCACAGGAACGCCGCGATCTGGGCGTCTCCCGTCTGGTCCGTGCTCGGCGTGCCGATCGCGCGCCCGGCCGGGTCGCACCACTCGCTGCCCTGCGGGCCGTTGCCGTTGCGGCTCGTGTCGACCACCGCCTTCAGGCGGGAGTCGCCCAGCTGGCCGAGGATCGCCTTGTCGTAGGCCACTTCGTCGCCGGTGGCGCGGTAGTTGGACACGTTGGTGGAGATGCCGTCGGCGCTGTTCGAGATGTCCGCCGACCGCAGCCGCGCCGCCGCGTCGCCCGCCGAAAGCCACGCGGAATGGCCGATGTCGAAGTACACCTTCGCCTGGGACGAGCCGGCCTTCAGCTTCTTGCCCGCGTACGCGATCGACGCCGTCGTCTGGCTCTGCTGGTCGCCGTTCTGGCAGTTCGTCATGAGCGCCAGCACGTCCGGTTCCAGCACGATCGCCGCCGGGCGGCCCGCCAGGCCCGCCGCCACCTGGTCGATCCACGCCCGGTACGCGTCGTGGGACGGCGCGCCGCCGCCGCTGGCGCCGCCGCAGTCGCGGTTGGGGATGTCGTAGACGACCATGATCGGGACCTTGCCCGCGGCGGCCGCGGCACCGACGTAGGCGTCCACCTCGCCGCGGACCGTGGACGTGTTCGTGGTGGTGAACCACCTCGCCTGCGGCACCGCGGCGATCCGGTCGCGGATGACCGGGGTCCGCGAGTCACCGGGGTTCGCCGCTACCCACTTGGCCGCGTTGGTGCCCGGGTCGACGTAGAACGCCGATCCGGCCGCGCTGGCCCACGTGGTGATGACGACGACCCCGCTCGCGGCGAGGGCGGCGATCACACCGGCCGCCATTGCCCTGCTTCGCATGTAAGTTTCTCCTTCGACCGACTGGGTGGCGCTTCGTGCTCACGTCGGTGGTCACCCGGGTGCCCACGTCCGCCTTCGGCGATCAGGCGGGGTTTCCGGCCCGGACCTGGGCCGATCCGCTCGGCGCAGCCGGTCCCGTCGCCGCGGGGCCCTCGGTGCGTCGTCGCCGGTCCGAGACCGCTGGGAGCGCTCCCAGCGACGGGGAACTGTAGCCGGGAAAACGGCATCGGAAAAGGGGGCCGGTTCGACCTCTTCGAATCCGGTGAAAACGTCGAACCGATTCGACCGGGTCGCGGGTGCGCCGGAATCGGGGCGGAGCCGCCCGAGTAACCGGAGCGCTGGGCGGATCCGGTTCGACCTCCGTTCTTCCCTTGTAGGAACGAGAACGGGCGCGTACCTTCTTGCGTGGTCGAACCGGTTCGATACCCTTGTCCCCCTGCCCCGAAGGAGTCGCACGTGGACAGCATGATCGAGCGACGACGTCCCCGCCGCGGCCTGGCCGCCCTGATGGTGAGCATGGCTCTCGCCGGGGGTTTCGCCACGGCGGGCCCCGCCCAGGCCGCCGACGAAGCCATCTCGGTGGACTTCGCCAACGCCGGCGGCTCACCCACCTACCGCGCGTCCGGCTGGATCTACGGCATGACCGAAACCGCCGCGGCCCCGGCGGACCACTTCTACCGCGACGTGAAGTTCCAGGCCATGCGCGCGGGCGGCGCGCAACTCGACAGCCCCGGCGGGTGGGTCGCCGGGAAGTACGACCGGCGGTGGAACGCCACCCGCGCCCAGCTGCTGCGCACCCGCGCCCTCGGCGGCCAGTTCGTGCTGCTGGTGCACGACCTCTGGGGCGCGGACGGCGCGTCGATCTCCCGCTTCCCGGGCGACAACGGCGACTGGACCGACTACGACAGCTTCCTCACCCGGCTCATCTCCGACGTGCGGGCCACCGGCGCGCCGGTGGAGTGGGACCTGTGGAACGAGCCCAACATCTCGCTCTTCTGGAACCGCTCGCAGGCGCAGTACTTCGAGATGTGGCGCCGCGGCCACCAGCGCATCCGCGCCGCGTTCCCCGGCCAGCTCATCGTCGGCCCGAGCTGCGCGTGCGTCCCGTCGAACGGCGGCTGGTGGACGCAGTACCTCGACTTCGTCAAGTCCGCGGGCGCCGTCCCGGACATCGTCAGCTGGCATTCGCTGCCGGGCGACCCGGTGGCCAACGTCGCCGCGGCGAACGCGACCCTCGACCCGCGCGGCATCCCGCACTCGCGTCCGTACCAGATCAACGAGTACGGCGCGTCGAACGAGCAGAACCCCGGTGACGGCGCCTGGTACATCGCCCGCCTGGAGCGGGCGGGCGCCGACGGGCTGCGGGCCAACTGGGCGAGCGGCGCGAACCTGCACAACGACCTCGCGAACCTGCTGGTGCGCAATTCCGCGGGGCAGCACCTGCCCAAGGGCGAGTGGTGGGCCTACCGCTTCTACGCCTCGCAGACCGGCCAGATCGCCTCCGTCACGCCCACCGCGGCATACGACGCCTTCGCGACGAAGGCGGCCGGCAACGCGAAGGTCCTCATCGGTGGCGGGAGTTCGACGGGCAACGTGGCGGTCACCTTGCGCGGCCTGGACACGACCAGCGGAATCGTCCAGGGCAACCAGGTCCGGGTGCTCGTCCAGCGCATCCCGTACAACGGCGGCGGCGCGGTCCAGGGTCCGGTGACCGTGCAGAACTCCGTGGTGAACGTGTCCGGCAACGCCGTGACGGTGAACGTCCCGCACCCCAACGCCGACGAGACGTCCACCATCACCCTGCTGCCGCCCGCGGACGGCAGTTTCCCGTCGGTCGCCGTCGCCCAGCACTCCCAGCAGTGCCTGGACAACACGAATCCGGCGACCACGGAGGGGAACCACCAGCAGCAGTACTCCTGCGAGGGCGGCGACCAGCAGCTGTGGAACTTCCGCCCGGTGGCGGACGCGTACACGGTGGTGAACCAGCAGACGGGCAAGTGCCTCGCGGTGGACGCCGCCTCGACGGCCGACGGCGCGGCGGTCGTGCAGCAGACCTGCACCGACGGCGCGGCCGCCCAGCAGTTCACGCTCCGGAAGGTCACCTACGGCGGCAACGACCCCCGCGACTACCAGCTCGTCGCCCGCCACAGCGGCAAGTGCGTGGACGTGTCGGGGGTCTCGACGACGCCGGGCGCGCAGGTCATCCAGTGGACGTGCAAGCCGGTGAACCAGAGCAGCCCGCTGAACCAGACCTGGCGCCTGTGGGGGAAGGCGCCGGCCTGACCGGGGGAGGGAGGGACGGGAACCGGGCCCGCGCGGCCCGGTTCCCGTTCACCGGTGTGGTGAAAGTGCGGGTGGCGGGGGCGCGGTGCTGGTGCGGGCGGCGAGTTTCGGGGCCAGCAGCCGGATCCCCGGCTCGGTGGCCCCGTCCAGCTGCCCGATGACCGTCTCGACGGCCAGTGCGCCGATCCGGCGGGCCGGGATCGCCACCGTCGTCAGCTCGAGGGGATGGTGGGCGGTCAGGCTGTCCGGGCCGACCGCCACGAGGGAAACGTCCTCCGGCACCCGCAGGCCGCGCCGGGTCAGGGCCGACAGCACCGAGGGCAGCGCCGTTTCGTTGTGCACCACCAGGCCGGTCACGTCCGGGTGGCGGCTGAACAGCGTGTCCAGGCCGCGCAGCGTGCGCCAGTGGCTGTTGCTCCACGCCAGGGTCGTCGACCGGATGCCCCGGCGCTCCGCCTCCGCGGTGAAGCCGCGGACCAGCCGGGTCGCGGAGCTCGTGCCGCGCCGGTAGACCGACGGCGGCGAGCCGATCAGGGCGACGTGCCGGTGGCCGAGGTTCGCCAGGTGGCCGAGGCACAGCGCACCCGCCGCGGCGAAGTCCAGGTCGAGGCAGCCGAGCCCGCGCGGCCGGTCCGGCACGCCGATCAGCACCGCCGGGCGGCCCAGGCCGTGCAGGACCGCCACCCGGGGGTCGGCCGCCTCGACGTCCATCACCACGACCCCGTCGGCCACCGACGACGACACCGCGCGGCGCAACGCGGCCGGGCCCTCCTCGGCGGTGAGCAGCAGGAGGGCGTGGTCGCGGGCGCCGGCTTCGGCGATCGCCGCCGTCACGAACTCCTGCACGACGACGTCGTGGGGGCCGGCGCGCAGGGGGGCGACCAGGGCCAGGACGTTCGTCCGGGGCCCGGCCGCGGGCCGGGTCCCGGTGCGCCGATGGTGACCGCGCTTGCGCATGGCTGTTCCGACTACCCCCAGAAGACGGCCACCCGGCCGTGCCGTCGAACCGCATCGACAACCTCGACGCTAGATGACGCTCCGGTGATGCGCAAGGAAGTCGAAACGATTCGATCATCGGCCGGCGCACCGGCGATCACGCCGCGGGCACCGTCCACTGCTGGTTCGGCTGGCCGTTGCAGGACCACAGGACCAGCTTCGTGCCGTTCGCCGTGCCCTGGCCGCTCGCGTCCAGGCAGAGGCCGGACTGCACGCCGGTGAGCGTGCCGTTCGCGTTCGCCGTCCACTGCTGGTTGGCCTGGCCGTTGCAGTCCCAGACGACCACCGCGGTCCCGTTCGCCGTGCCCTGGCCGGACGCGTCGAGGCACTTGGTGCCGGACACCGTCAGCTGCCGGTTCGCCGTGCGCGTCCACGTCTGGCTCGCCCCGCTCTGGCAGTCCTGCAGCACGACCTGGGTGCCGTTGGCCGCGCTCCCGGCGTCGGCGCAGCGGCCGGACTGCTTGCCGGTGATCGGGCCGCCGCCCGCCGGCGTGCCGTCGCTGCCGGTGACCGTGAGCAGGACCGCCTCCCCGGCCGGGACCGAGGTGGCGTAGCTGCCGGTGAAACTCCCGCGGTCGGCGCCGGCCCAGACGTCCCGGACGGTGGCCGCGCCGGTCAGGCCGAGCGACGCCCACCGGGCGGTGATCGTCGCGGCCGAGCCGGTGCGGTTGAGCAGGACGACGGCCCGGCGGCCGGTGCCGGACAGCACCTTCGAGTACACCTGCAGGCCCGAGGCGTCCTCGGCGACCTTCGTGCCCTGCCGCCCGAGGGCGTCCTGGTCGATGGCGATCATCTCGCGGTTCGTCAGCGCGGCGCGCGTGGCGGCGCTCATGCCGCTGAGCTTGTTGCCCGCGATCAGCGGGGCGCCGGAAATCGCCCACAGGCTCAGGTGGGTGCGGTTCTGCGCGTCCGAGAAGCCGGACAGGCCGGCGACGAGCATGTCGGGATCGTTGTAGTGGCCGGGACTCTGGGCACTCGGGTGCTGCGCGGCGTCGAAGTTGGCCAGCACGCGGGACATCGACGGCTTCTCGCCCCAGTAGATGATGTCGCCGCTGGTCCGCCAGAGGTTGGCGATGCCCGGCGCCCAGTTCCACGGCTGGTTCCCGCCCCATTCGCAGACGGAGAACACCATCGGCCGGCCGGTCTGGGCGGTGGCGCGCGAGATCGAGTCGCTGATCTGGGTGTAGGCGGTGCGGGCGTTGAGCCCTTCGGCGTTGCCGCCGCACCAGTCGACCTTCACGTAGTCGAAGCCCCACCGGGAGAACTGCAGGAAGTCCTGGTCGTAGTGGCCTTCGGCGCCGGTGCCGGGGTAGGCCGGGTGCCCGGTCGGGTAGTAGTAGCCGCAGCCGTTGCGGCCGGCGTCGGTGTAGATGCCCGCCTTGAGGCCCTTGCTGTGGATGTAGGCGGTGATGGCGGACATCCCGCCCGGCCACTTCGCGGTGTCGACGGTCATGTTGCCGCTCGAGTCGCGGCTGCCGGTCCACCAGCCGTCGTCGATGTTGACGTACTCGTAGCCGGCGTCCTTCATGCCGGAGCTGACGAGCGCGTCGGCCTGCTGCTCGATGGCGGTGTGGTCGATCGCCCCGGCGAAGGAGTTCCAGGAGTTCCAGCCCATCGGCGGCTTGGTGATCGGGGCCGCCGCGGCGTCCGACGGCGCCACGGACACGAGCGAAGCGGTGACCAGGCCGGTGACGACCGCGATGACCCTCCACAAGGGACGGATGTGGCGTGCGTGCGACAACGGAACTCCCATCAGGACGTGACGGTGAGCCGGACTGCGGCGAGGGATGTGAACGCTAACACAAGGCCGGTGACCGTCGGGAAACTTTCACCGCGGTGGCGCCCCGCAAGCCCGCGGGGCGCCACCTGGGGTCAGCGCAGCGACCAGATCTGGTTGGCCTGCGTGCCGCAGTCCCAGAGCTGGATGCGGGTGCCGTTAGCGGTGCCCTGCCCGCTGGCGTCGAGGCAGCGCCCGGACTGCGGGTTGCTGATCGTGCCGTTGCCGTTCACCTGCCAGTTCTGGCCGCCCGAACCGTTGCAGCCCCACAGCCGCACCGGGCTGCCGTTGGCGGTCGAGCTGTTCGCGTCCAGGCACTTGCCGGTGGCGGGGTTGGTGAACGTGCTGCCGGTGCGCGTCCACTTCTGGTTGTTCCCGCCGTGGCAGTCCCACAGTTCGACGGCGGTGCCGTCGGCCGTGCCGTTCGCCTCGATGTCCAGGCAGCGCCCGCTGCGCTGGCCCACGATCGTCTGCCCGGTACCGCCGTTGTTGCTGCCGGCGGTGACGTCGGCGGAGAACGAGTTGACCGCGAGGCCGACGCCGCCGCTCCACGGCTCGAAGCCGGCCTGGATGCTGGTCAGGTACCACGAGGTGTCGACCCGGGTACGGGCGTCGACGTCCTTGAGGAAGTCCAGGATGTTGAACGACCAGCTGGCGATGGCGGACGGGGCGACGTAGGAGACCACGTCGTTGCCGCCGTTGTTGCCCTGCCAGACGTCCCAGCTGCGGCCGCCGATCGACGTGCTGCCGACCCGGCTGCCGACCGGCTGGACGTTGCCGGTGTGGTTCAGCCAGATCATCAGCTCCATCTGGTTGACCCCGGTCGTCTTGGCGGTCGGGTCCATCCAGATGTCGTAGGAGGCGTCGAAGACCGAATTGCCCACGTAGTTGTAGGAGATGGACGTCGGCACGCTGCCGATCTGGCTCAGCTGGCGCGGCAGGTTGGTGCCCGGCGAGCAGTTCCCGTAGTGGCAGCCGACGTAGATCGCCGGGTAGGACAGCGGCGCCCCACCCGAGGTGGACCCCTGCTGGGTCTGGATCCGGAACCCGTTGCCGGTCACGTTGATGCACTGCTGGGCGCTGCTGCCCCAGCGGTTGTTCATGACGACGTACTTGCCGCCGACCGTGGTCGTCCCGTACTGGTCGCAGATCAGGGTGTCGGCGTGCGCGGCCGGCGCCGCGGCGACGGCCGGTGCGACGAGCCCGGCCACGGCCAGCGCGACCGCGGACAGGGCGTGCTTCAGCTTCATTGCTGTCTCCACTTCGTTCCGGTCTCTGGGAGCGCTCTCAGATGGAGGTGACCCCGATGTAACCACGTCGGAGCCCGAAACGAAAGAGGCAGCGGTCGTGGGGGGGGGGGGGGGGGGGCTCGCCCACCGCCCGGCACCACCCCACCCCCCCCCCCCCCACGCGAGGACGGCCAAGACCACCACGCGCGGCGGGGGGGCGACG
>NZ_JBFANY010000008.1:146502-396714 GCF_040674975.1 Amycolatopsis sp. NPDC049688 | reverse complement strand
ATCAACGCCCACTGAGCATCCGAGAGCAACTGAAACCGCGACACGACCAGCAGCATCCCAGCAACCCGCCGACATGTTTGTCAGACACGCCCTAGGGCCGCAGCACGATCTTGCCGCGCGTGTGCCGCTGCTCCAGCTCGCGGTAGGCATCCCGGACTTCGTCCAGCGGGTACACGCGGGCAATCGGCAGCGTCAGCAACCCCTTGTCCAGCAGCAACGCCAGCTCGCGCAGCACGTCGGCCGACGCGCCCGCCGCGTTGCCGTCGGTCTTCACGTTGTACTTTTCGGCCGCGGCCCAGTCGATGATCGTGTCGATCCGTCCCGGGTGGATGCCCAGGTGCAGCGCCAGTTCCACGTACGCGTCACCGAAGGTGTCGACGAACGCCTGCACGGAAGGCGCGGCTTCGCGGATCCGCTCGAGGACGCCGTCGCCGTAGGCGACCGGGATGACGCCGAGCTCGCGCAGCCACTCGTGGTTCGCCTCGCCGGCCAGGCCGATCACCGTGGCCCCGGCCAGCTTCGCCAGCTGCACCGCGAGCGACCCGACGCCGCCCGCCGCGCCCGAAACGACGACCGTGTCGCCCTCCCGCGGGCAGACCGCGGCCACCGCGGCGTACGCGGTGGTCCCGGCGACGAACAGTGAACCGGCCACTTCCCACGGCAAGCCGTCCGGCTTCGGCGTGAGGTTCGCGGCCTCCGCCACGACGAACTCCGCGTGGCTCGACCGCGTGTCGACGAACCCGATCACCTCGTCGCCGACAGCAATCTCCGACACGCCTTCGCCGAGCGAAGCGACAACCCCCGCGAAGTCACTGCCTTGTCCGGACGGGAACGTCGCCGGGAACCGCGAGTGCAGCAGTCCCTTCCGGATGGACGCCTCGCCCGGGTTGATCCCGGCGGCGCGGACCTCGACGAGCACCTGGCCCGCTCCCGGGACCGGCCGCGGCACGTCCTCGACCCGCAGGACCTCCACGTCGCCGTACTCGTCGAACCTGATCGCGCGCGCCATGGGGCCTCCTCGAAAGTCGTTGCTGAATACAAGCAACGACCCGGTCCCCGGTTTTAATCCCTAGCCGGCGAGGCGGCGGACCACTCCGTCGGCCAGCAGCCGCCCCCGGCCGGTGAGCACCGCGCGGCCCCGGCTGTCCAAAGCGGACGGATCGAGCAGGCCCTCGGCCGCGGCCGCGCGGGCCTCGGCGAGCCCGGGCTCGTCCAGCACGTCGAGCGGCAGCCCTTCGGCGACGCGCAGCTCGAGCATGATCCGTTCGAGGTGCTGGTCGTCGTCGGTGAGCACCTCGCGCCCGCCCGCGGGCGAATGGCCCTCGGCGAGCAGCGCCGTGTAGCGCGCCGGGTGCTTGACGTTCCACCAGCGCACCCCGCCGACGTGGCTGTGCGCGCCCGGGCCCGCGCCCCACCAGTCGTCGCCGCGCCAGTAGCCGAGGTTGTGCCGGCAGCGGGCCGCGTCGGAGGCCGCCCAGTTCGACACCTCGTACCAGCGCAGCCCCGCCGCCGCCAGGGTCGCGTCGATCATCTCGTAATCCGCCGCCAGCACGTCGTCGTCCGGCGCGGGCAGCTCCCCACGGCGCACGCGGCGGGCCAGCGCCGTGCCCTCCTCGACGATCAGCGCGTACGCCGACACGTGGTCGACGCCGGCGCCCAGCACCGCGTCGAGCGTCGCGAGGAGGTCGTCGGGGCGCTCGCCCGGGGTGCCGTAGATCACGTCGAGGTTCACGTGCTCGAAGCCGGCCGCGCGCGCCTCGGCGACGGCCTGGCCGGGACGGCCCGGGGTGTGCACGCGGTCGAGGATCTTCAGCACGTGCGGCGCGGCCGACTGCATGCCCAGGGAAACCCGGTTGTAGCCGGCCTCGCGGATGCCGGCGAAGAACGCCGGCGACGTCGACTCGGGGTTCGACTCCGTCGTCACCTCGGCGCCGGGGGCGAGCCCGAAGACGTCGCGGACGGCGTCGAGCACCGAACGCAGCCCGTCCGCCCCCAGCAGCGACGGCGTGCCGCCGCCGACGAACACCGTGTCGGCGGCGGGCGGGACGACGAGCACCCGCGCGGCGAGTTCCAGCTCCCGGCGCAGCCCGTCGAGCCAGGACTGCGGCGACGAACCCGTGTCGAGCTCCCCCGCGGTGTAGGTGTTGAAGTCGCAGTACCCGCAGCGGGTGGCGCAGAACGGGACGTGCACGTACACCCCGAACGCTCTGCTGCCGAGCCCCTTCAGCGCGCTTTCCGGCAACGCCGGATCGATCGGTGTGGCGGGGTCGGGACGCAGCTCGGGCACAGTCGGATTGTCCACCCCGTCACGCCCGGTCGCCTCAAGGGGCCGATCGGGTCAACACCGGTTACGACGCCGGGAGGTGGGCCGCCGCCCAGTCCGGGTCGACCGGGATTATCTCGATGACGTCGAGCAGCACGCCGTTCGGGTCCGCGACGTAGAAGTGCCGCTGCCCGTAGGCCTCGTCGACGACCGGGGTCACCAGCTCGACACCCGCCTCTTCAAGCCGCTTCGCCTCGGCGCGGGCGTCTTCGACGACGAGGCCGAACATCAGCCCGGCCGTCTCCTGCGCCCGGTAGCCGGGCGGGACCGACTCGTGCCCGCGCTGCACGAAGCTGATCTCGAACCCCGGCGCACCGGCGTTGACGCTGGCGAACCAGTCGAGCTCGACGGTGACCGGCAGGCCGACGACATCCGCGTAGAACCGGGTGGTCGCGGCGACGTCGTCGACCAGATACCCCGCCCCGAAACCCTTGACCTGCATCCCCAGCCCTCTCTCTAAACCACTGTGATTGAAGTACTCTATCTGTAGTGATTCGGCGGCGCAAGAGTGCGTGCGCAAGGCGGTTGACACGATTTCCGCAGGTGAGTGACCCTTCTCCCACCATCCGGGCAGCCCTGGACCACATTGTGGACGCGTGGCACGCTGACGCCGTGACTCATGCCGGTGTTCTCCTCGTGGCGCGCCGCCACGTCGACCTCCTGCGGGTCGCCAGCGCCCTCTGCGTACCCGTTCGCTGACTCCCCGATCGCCACCACCTGCCACGAACCTGGACAGCCGGCGCGGGAGGACACCCGCGAGCCGGTGGTCCTCCGCCGCCACGAAAAGCCTCTCGGAGGACGCCGCCATGGCCACGCCCCAAACCCCAGCCCGCCCCGCGCGCGCCAAGCAGAAGCGCGGTGAAGGGCAATGGGCGCTCGGTTACCGGGAGCCGCTGAACCCGAACGAGCGGTCGAAGAAGGACGACCACCCGCTCAACGTGCGGGCGCGGATCGAGAACATCTACGCCCACCGCGGGTTCGACGCGATCGACCCGGGCGACCTGCGCGGCCGGTTCCGCTGGTTCGGCCTCTACACCCAGCGCAAGCCGGGGATCGACGGCGGCCGCACCGCGACGCTCGAGCCCGAAGAGCTCGACGACCGCTACTTCATGCTGCGGGTCCGCATCGACGGCGGCGCGCTGACCACCGCCCAGCTCACCGTGCTCGGCGAGATCTCGCAGGCGTACGCGCGCGACACCGCCGACATCACCGACCGGCAGAACATCCAGTACCACTGGATCCGGATCGAGGACGTCCCGGCGATCTGGGCCAAGCTCGAAAACGCCGGCATGACGACGATGGAGGCCTGCGGCGACAGCCCACGCGTCATGCTCGGCTCGCCGGTCGCCGGCATCTCGGCCGACGAGGTGATCGACGGCACGCCCGCGCTCGAGGAGATCAAGCGCCGGTACATCGGCAAGCCGGAGTTCGCCAACCTGCCGCGCAAGTTCAAGACCGCCATCTCCGGCCAGCCCGACGTCGCCCACGAAATCCACGACGTCGCCTTCGTCGGCGTCGACCACCCGGAGCACGGGCCCGGCTTCGACGTCTGGGTCGGCGGTGGCCTGTCGACCAACCCCATGCTCGGCCAGCGCCTCGGTGCCTGGGTGCCGCTGGACGAGGTGCCGGACGTCTGGGAAGGCGTCATCTCGATCTTCCGCGACTACGGCTACCGGCGGCTGCGCTCCCGCGCCCGGCTGAAGTTCCTGGTCAAGGACTGGGGCGCGGAGAAGTTCCGGCAGGTGCTGCAGGACGAGTACCTCAAGCGCACCCTGATCGACGGCCCGCCACCGGCCGACCCGGCCGTCCCGATCGACCACGTCGGCGTGCACCGGCAGGTCGACGGCAACTTCTACGTCGGCGCCGCGCCGATCGCCGGCCGCTCCAGCGGCGGCACGCTCGTCGCGGTCGCCAAGGCCGCCGAGCGGGCCGGCTCGGGCCGGGTGCGGCTCACCCCGCAGCAGAAGGTCGTCGTGCTCGACGTCCCCGAGGCCCAGGTCGCCACGCTCGAAGCCGAACTGGCCGAGATCGGGCTGGAGACGAAGCCGTCGCCGTGGCGGCGCGGGGTGATGGCCTGCACCGGGCTGGAGTTCTGCAAGCTCGCCATCGTCGAGACGAAGGCCCGTGCGCAGCAGCTCGTCGCGGACCTCGAGAAGTCCCTCGCCGACATCCAGGCCGGTCTGGACACGCCGGTGACCGTGCACCTCAACGGCTGCCCCAACTCCTGCGCGCGGATCCAGACCGCGGACATCGGCCTCAAGGGCCAGATCGTCACCGACGCCGACGGCAACCAGGTCGAGGGTTTCCAGGTGCACCTCGGCGGCGGCCTCGGCCTCGACGCCGGGTTCGGCCGGAAACTGCGCGGCCACAAGGTGACCGCGGCCGAGCTGACCGGCTACGTCGAACGCGTCGTGCGCGCCTACGCCGCCGGGCGCGAACCCGGCGAACGGTTCCCGCAGTGGGCCGCGCGGGCCGAGGAAAGCGTCCTGCAATGACCGAACGCGCGGCGCCGTACTACTGCCCGTACTGCGGCGACGAGGACCTGCGGCCGGAAGAGAACGGCGGCTGGCTGTGTTCGGCCTGTCGCCGGGTTTTCTCGGTCAAGTTCCTCGGCCTGTCCCTTCCGGAGGTTTCCCGATGACCGCCACCGCCGACTACAAGACCCTCGCCGAGCGCGCCTCGAAGGAGCTCGCCGACGCGACTGCGGACGAAGCTCTGCGTTGGACCGTCGACACGTTCGGCGACGACTTCATCGTCGCGTCCAACATGCAGGACGCCGTGCTCATCGACCTCGCCACCAAGGTGAAGTCCGATGTGGACGTTCTCTTCCTGGAGACCGGGTACCACTTCCCGGAGACGATCGGCACGCGCGACGCCGTCCAGACGGTCTACCCGGACGTCCGCATCGTGAACGCCCAGGCCGAGCAGAGCGTCGCCGAGCAGGACGCCGAGTACGGCCCGAAGCTGCACGACCGCGACGCCACGCTGTGCTGCAACCTGCGCAAGGTCGTGCCGCTGCGCAAGACCCTGGCGAACTACTCGGCGTGGGTGACCGGCGTCCGCCGGGTCGACGCGCCGACCCGCGCGAACACCCCGATCGTCACCTGGGACGACCGCAACGGCCTGGTCAAGATCAACCCGATCGCGGCGTGGACCGACGACGAGTTCAACGGCTACATCCGCGAGCACGGGATCCTGGAGAACCCGCTGGTGTCGATCGGCTACCTGTCGATCGGCTGCGCGCCCTGCACGGCTCGCGTCGAGCCGGGCCAGGACCCGCGCAGCGGCCGGTGGGCGGGGCAGAGCAAGACCGAGTGCGGACTGCACGGCTGATGTCAGACACCGAGGGACGCATGACGACACTGGAACCTGCCACCGACGCGGCTCAGGACAACCTCGCCGCCTTGGAATCCGAAGCCATCCACATCTTCCGGGAGGTGGCGGGCGAGTTCGACCGGCCGGTGATCCTCTTCTCCGGTGGCAAGGACTCGACGCTGCTGCTGCACCTGGCGATCAAGGCGTTCTGGCCGGCGCCGGTGCCGTTCCCGCTGCTGCACGTGGACACCGGGCACAACTTCGACGAGGTCCTCGAGTTCCGTGACCGCGTGGTCGAAAAGCACGGGCTGCGCCTGGTCGTCGCGAAGGTGCAGGACTGGATCGACGACGGGCGTCTCGAAGAGCGCGCCGACGGGATGCGCAACCCGCTGCAGACCACGCCGCTACTCGACACGATCGCCGAGAACAAGTTCGACGCCGTGTTCGGCGGCGGCCGCCGGGACGAGGAACGCGCCCGCGCCAAGGAGCGGATCTTCAGCCTCCGCAACGCCTTCGGCCAGTGGGAGCCGCGGCGCCAGCGGCCCGAGCTGTGGAACCTCTACAACGGACGGCACCGCCCCGGCGAGCAGGTCCGCGTCTTCCCGCTGTCCAACTGGACCGAGGCCGACGTCTGGAACTACATCGCCCGCGAGAAGGTCGAGCTGCCGTCGATCTACTACGCCCACAAGCGGAAGGTCTTCCGCCGCGACGGGATGTGGCTGACCGAGGGCCCGTGGTTCGGCCCCCGGCCGGACGAGGAGATCCACGAGCTGAGCGTGCGCTACCGGACCGTCGGCGACGGCTCGTGCACCGGTGCCGTGGAGTCCACCGCGGTCACCGTCGAAGAGGTCATCGCCGAGGTGTCGGCGTCGCGGCTCACCGAGCGCGGCGCCACCCGCGCCGACGACCGGATGTCCGAGGCGGCCATGGAAGACCGCAAGCGTGAGGGGTACTTCTGATGAGTTCGCTGCTGCGCCTGGCCACCGCCGGGAGCGTCGACGACGGCAAGTCGACGCTCGTCGGCCGGCTGCTCTACGACACGAAGTCGGTGCTCGCCGACCAGCTCGACGCCGTCACCCGCGCGTCCGTCGACAAGGGACTGTCCACACCGGACCTTTCGCTGCTGGTCGACGGCCTGCGCTCGGAGCGCGAGCAGGGCATCACCATCGACGTCGCCTACCGGTACTTCGCGACGCCGAAACGGTCGTTCGTGCTGGCCGACACCCCCGGCCACGTGCAGTACACGCGCAACACGGTGACCGGCGCGTCCACCGCGCAGCTGGCCGTGCTCCTGGTCGACGCGCGCAAGGGCGTGATCGAGCAGACCCGGCGGCACGCGGCCGTGCTGGCCCTGCTCGGCGTGCCGCAGCTGGTGCTGGCGGTGAACAAGATCGACCTCGTCGGCTACGACGAGGCGACCTTCACGGTGATCGCCGAGGAGTTCGCCGAGCACGCCCTCTCCCTGGGGTACGCGCGCGGTTCGGTGCTCGCCATCCCTGTGTCGGCCCTGGAGGGCGACAACGTCGCGACGCGCTCGGACCGGACGCCCTGGTACACCGGCCCCAGCCTGCTGGAGCACCTGGAGGACGTGCCGGTCGCGCCCGACCCGCACGACTCGGCGCTGCGGTTCCCGGTGCAGTACGTGATCCGCCCGCGCACGCCCGAATACCCGGACTACCGCGGTTACGCCGGCCAGATCGCCGCGGGCACCGTGCGATCCGGTGACGAGATCGTCGTGCTGCCGCAGGGCATCCGCAGCCGCGTCGAACGGATCGACACCGCGGACGGGCCCCTGGCCGAGGCCGGCGCCGGGACGTCGGTGACGCTGCTGCTCGCCGACGACATCGACATCTCCCGCGGCGACCTGATCGCCGCCGCGGACGCGCCGCCCCGGGTGACCGACGAGATCACCGGCACGCTGTGCTGGCTGTCGTCCAAGCCGCTCAAGGCGGGCGCGCGGGTGCTCGTCAAGCACGGCACCCGGACGGTGCAGGCGCTGGTGGCCGAGCTGCACGCGCGGTTCGACGAGCAGGCACTGTCCAGTGTGGACTCGCCATCGTCGCTGGAGCTCAACGACATCGGCCTCGTCACGCTGCGGCTGGCCGAGGAGCTGGGCGTCGACGACTACGGCGTCAGCCCGCGCACCGGCGCGTTCCTGGTGATCGACCCGAAGGACGGCGACACCCTCGCCGCGGGCCTGGTGGGTGAGCGCTTCTCGTGACGCCTCCCCTGGTCGCCGTCGCGCACGGCAGCCGCGACCCCCGCTCGGCGGCGACCGTGCGGGCGCTCGTCGACGTCGTCCGCGCCCAGGCCCCGGGCGTTCCGGTGCACGAGTCCTTCTTGGACCTCTCGGAGCCGCTGGTCACGGACGTGCTGCGGTCGTTGTACGCCGACGGCCACCGGACGGCGGTCGTGGTGCCGCTGCTGCTGGGCAGCGCGTTCCACGCCCGGGTCGATCTGCCGGCGCTGATCGCTTCGGTGACGGAATCCTGCCCGGGCTTCGTCGTGCGGACGTCCGACGTGCTCGGCGCCGACCCGGCCCTGGAGGCCGTCGCCCTCGACCGGCTGGCGGCGGCCCCGCGGCATCGGGACACGGGGGTGCTGCTCAGCGCGGTCGGCTCGTCGAACGCCACCGCCAACGCAGTCGTGGCCTCCCTGGCGACGCGGTGGGAGGCCCGGCTGGGGCTGCCGGTGAGCGAGGCGTTCGCCAGCGCGACCCAGCCGGACATCCCGGCGGCGGCCGGGCGCCTGCGCGCCCGGGGTGTCCGCCACCTGGTGGTGGCGTCGTGGTTCCTGGCCCCGGGCCTGCTGCCGGACCGCATCGCGCGGCTGGCCCGCGAAGCCGACCCGGGGGCGTTCATCGCGGCACCGCTGGCGGACGACCCGCGCGTCGCGGACGTCGTCGTCGCGCGGTACGCCACCGCCGTCAGCGGGCTGCTGCGGCAGTACGCCTAGCCTGCGGCCACGATCCGCCACCGCTGGTTCGCGCTGCTGCTGTCGCCGTACTGGCTCAGGTCGGCGCCGCTGCCCGTGCGGCCCGCGCTGTCCAGGTACTCGCCGGTCGCGGCGTTCCTGATCCGGACGTTGTTCGCGTCCGTCACCACCGTCCACTGCTGGTTCGCGCTGCCGCTGTCGCCGTACTGGCTCACCGCCGCGCCGTTGGCCGTGCGGCCCGCGCCGTCCAGGTACAGGCCCGTCGCCCGGTTCTTGATGCGCACGCGGTTGCCGTAGTTCTCGACGGTCCACTGCTGATCGAGCCGGCTTGCGTCGCCGCTCGCCTGGCCCGCGGTGGACCCGGTGGCCGTCCGGCCGAGCCCGTCGACGTACAGGCCGGTGGCCGCGTTGACGATCCGGACGTACGTGCCGCCGCCGTTGCCGATGCCCCACGCGTACTGCAGGCGGGTCAGGCCGGTCGGGTTCACCAGCGACAGCTGGGTGCCGGACCGGGTCGTCAGGCTGTACCAGTCGCCGTCGCGCAGGCCCGGCCAGTACACGCTGCCCACGCCGAGGCTCCGCAGTTTCGCGCTGACCCCCCGGATGTAGTCGGCGAAGAACGACCCGCTCGGGATGCTGTAGTCGATCGTGTCGTAGTGGACGCCGTTCTTGCTGCCGGGCCCCATCGGCCCGCCCCACTCGGTGACGATCGTCCGGTCCGCGTACCCGCCGATGTAGCCGCCGAGGTGGTTGGCCCACTCGGTTTCGCTTTCGTAGCCGGCGAAGAACGAATAGTCGTGGGCCGCCAGCAGTGTCCCGTCGAGCCGGTGGTCGCCGCCGACCGCGGGCACGTTCTGGGCGTACCCGGTGCCGTCGAGGATGACGCGGCCGCGTGGCACGCTCGGATACCGGGCCAGCCAGGTGTTGTAGAAGTTGGTCAGGTCGCCGGCGCTGTAGGAGTACGGCTCGTTGATGACCTCGAAGTAGGCGTTCGGGTTGGCGCCGTACCGGGCGACGACCTTGTCCCACATCTGCTGGAAGCCGGTGGTGCTCGCCGGTTTCCCGCCGCTGTAGGCCCAGTAGGCGAGGATCACCCGGCCCTTGCCCAGAGCGGCGTCGATCGCGCCGGTGTAGGTGTCCCAGTAGCCGGCGACGGTCGGCTCGTTGATCGGCATCCGGACGGTGTCGGCCCCGGTGATCGCGTACATCCGGCCGACGAGCTGGTCCGCGGTGGCCGCCGCCGACGCGTGCGTGTCGGACGCGCTCAGCCCGGACACGTACAGCACGCCGTTGACGAAGTTGTCCCGCTGGTCGGCCCAGTTCACGCCCTTGAACCCGGCGGTCGACGCCTGGGCCTGCGGTGGGCCGGCGGCCAGGAGCCCACCGGCGAGCACGACCAGGGCCAGCGTCCTGGCCACCGTGGAGAACAGTCTCATCGCCCGTCCCTTCCGACGTCGTCGTCGACGTGACCCAGGTAACAGGGCCATGCCGGGACGGACCAGGGTTCCGAAACAAAGCGGTCAGGATCGATCGGAGAAGAACATGCGTCTGGTCACGCAGCGGCACCACCACCGCCGAAAGGTGACAAAGATTCACATTCAGTTGTCACACCCCGCGCATGGGAACAGTGAATCCTTGACGGCTTACTTAACTTGCCGGTAACTATCTGGATGCTGCGCAGCTTTCTCCCTCCCCTCGTGAAATCGCAGGCAGGTGGACACAGATGAAAGCTCTTCGGCTCGCCGCTTTGACCGCGGCCGCGGCCCTTCCGATCGCCCTCGCCGCCCCGGCGTCGGCGGCCACTTCGGTGACCTTCGACTGCCAGGCCGACGCCCCGATCGTCGGACCGCAGCACGTGGCGCTCAACCAGGACGCCGACGTGACCGCGCCGCCGACCGTGGCCCCCGGCGCCGCGTTCGACGTCGTCATCGACCCGGCGCCGAACACCGTGCCCAGCACGGTGAGCGGCAACAAGGTCAAGAACATCAACACGTTCGCGCTGAAGATCCCGATCCCGGCCAACTCGACCTACGTCGGCGCGGACCTCGCCGGCGGCTCCGGCCTCGGTTCGACGCCGCCGGTCATTTCCGTCGCGAACGGCGTGGCGACGCTCAGCTTCCCGGGCCCGATCGCCGGCGGCGCGACGTTCGAACTGCCCACCGTCACCGCGCACCTGAGGGCCGGCCAGTCGGGCACCATCCAGACCAGGCTGGCCGGCACCAGCTACAGCGATCCCGGCCTGACGTTCAAGGCGGTGGCGAGCACCATCCTCGGTGACCTCACCGCGCCGACGGCCTGCTTCCCCAACCCGAGCCCGGTCTTCACCACCACGACCATCGGCTGAGTGCCGGGCCACCCCGCGGGGCACGCACCCGCGGGGTGGCCCGCGTAACACCGGCCGGGCGCGGCCCATGTGCAAGGGTGTCGGACATGGCTGACGAACTGGTGCACTACGACGTGGTGGGCGGCACCGCCACGATCACCCTGGACTCCCCGCACAACCGCAACGCGCTGTCGGCGCAGCTGCGCCGCGAACTGTCGGACGCGCTGACGGCCGCGGCCGCCGACGACGCCGTGCGCGTGGTCGTGCTGACCCACACCGGGCCGGTGTTCTGCGCGGGGATGGACCTCAAGGAGGCCCGCGGCGCCGGCGCGGGCGACCAGGGCGTCAACGAGTTCCCGCGCATCCTCGAGCAGCTGTGGACCAGCCCGAAGCCGGTGGTGGCGCGCCTGGCCGGCCCCGCCCGGGCGGGCGGCATCGGCATGGTGGCGGCGTGCGACATCGCGGTGGCGGTCCCGGAAGCGACGTTCGCCTTCTCCGAGGTCCGCATCGGTGTCGTCCCGGCGATCATCTCCCTGACGGTCCTCCCGCGGCTGAACCCGCGCGCCGCCCACGAGCTGTTCCTGACGGGCGACACCTTCGACGCCCAGCGCGCGGTCGAGATCGGCCTGCTGAACGCGGCCGTGCCGGCGGACGAACTCGACGCCGCGGTCGCGAAGTACGTGAAGTCGCTGGCGGCCGGCGGACCGAAGGCGCTGGCCGAGACGAAGGCGCTGCTGAGCCGCCCCCGCCCGGCGACACCGTCGGACGGCTTCGACGAGATGCTCGGCCTGTCGGCGAAGTTTTTCGCGAGCGAGGAAGGCCAGGAGGGCATCCTGGCCTTCGCCCAGAAGCGCAAGCCGAACTGGGTCCCGCAGGACTGAGCCGGGCCGCGGGCCGGACGCCGCTCAGGCGTCCGGCAGCACCACCGTGAGCCGCCACGAGCCGGCGCTGCGGCCGCTCGGGCCGAGCGCGCGCTGCGCGTCGGACAGCACGCTGCGGATGGCCAGGTACGTCTTGGGCTCCGCCTTGCGCAGGGCGTCCGAACCCGGCCAGATCAGCACGTGCTCCCCCGGCGGCAGCCACGACAGGTCGGTCAGGCAGTCGTAGAGCGCGTCCAGGTTGTGGCCGAAGTAGTCCGGAAAGGACAGTGCCTCGGCGAACGCGGTCAGCGTGCTGGCCTTGTCCACGGTCGGGCGCGAGTTCACCAGGTGCGGGTACGCGCCGCGGGCGAACGCCTCCTCCGCGGCCGCCTTCGCGTCGCCGGCGCTCATCGGGCCGGGTCCACGACGACGAACGACGCGTAGTGGTCGCCGGTGTAGTACAGCTCGTGCGCCTGCCCGGTGATCAGCCGCCGCGCGCCGCGGTCCGGGCTGCCGGGCGTCTTCACCGTGTACTCGTGGTAGTAGCCGGACTTCTTGCCGGGCAAGCGCTTCTCGCGGTTCTCGAACACGACGTCGTCGTTGCGGGGGTAGGGGTACGGGCCGCCCGCTTCGATCAGCTTCCACGTGTCCGACGCCTGCGGCGGCAGCGCGGAAAGCGCCTTCACCGGCAGCCCGGAGTCCGCGCCCGGCACGGCGGCGCCGCCCTTCGCGGGCGTGCTGCTCTTGGCGGGTGCACTTGCCGGAGCACTCGGCGACGTGGAGCCGCCGCTGACGACGTCCTTGACCAGCCAGCCCCCCAGCACCAGCACGAGGAGCCCGATCAGCGCGGCGGTGATCCGCCTTCGGTTGAACATGGTGCGCGAGCCTATGCCGAGGCGTCGGAGTCGTCGTCAGGCCCCGGAGCCAGCCGGCTGGCGAACAGCCCGACCACCTTGTCGAGCACCCAGGCGGCGGCCAGGCACAGCGGCACGACGACCACCATGACCAGCACGAACTGCACCGGGAACCAGGCCTGGGCGAGCCACAGCTCGACCCCGTCCCACCAGTCGGCCAGCCCGTTGAACACGGTGTGAGCCTACGCGCGCCCTGCTGCCCCCGCGCCCCTGGGGCGGTACGTTGCAGGACATGTTCGCCGTGTACGCGCAGGAACCCAACGCCGAAAGCCCGCTGGACTCGCTCGTCGTCGGCGAGCGCCCCGAACCCGAAGTGCCGGACGGCTGGGTCCGCGTGCACGTCAAGGCGGCCAGCCTCAACATGCACGACCTGTGGACCCTGCGCGGGGTCGGGATCAAGCCCGACCAGTTCCCGATGATCCTCGGCTGCGACGGCGCGGGAACCCTCGACGACGGCTCCGAGGTCGTCCTCCACTCGGTGATCAACGCGCCGGGCTGGCAGGGCGACGACACCCTCGACCCGAAGCGCACGCTGCTCACCGAGAAGTACCAGGGCACCTTCGCCGACCAGGTCGTCGTGCCGGCCCGCAACGTCGTCCCGAAGCCCGCCGGGCTCAGCTTCGCCGAGGCCGCCACGATGGGCACGGCGTGGCTGACCGCGTACCGGATGCTCTTCGTGAAGTCGGGCCTGCGCCCCGGGCAGACGATGCTCGTGCAGGGGGCCTCCGGCGGCGTCTCGACGGCGCTGGTCCAGCTCGGCCGCGCGGCCGGGTTCCGGGTCTGGGTCACCGGACGCAGCGAAGAGAAGCGGGCGCTGGCCACCAGCCTCGGCGCGCACCAGGCGTTCGAATCGGGCGCCCGGCTGCCCGAGCGGGTCGACGCCGTGTTCGAGACGGTCGGCAAGGCGACCTGGTCGCACTCGGTCAAATCGCTCAAGCCGGGCGGGATCATCGTGGTTTCGGGCTCGACCAGCGGCCCGGACGCGCACGCCGAGCTGCAGCGGGTCTTCTTCCTCCAGCTGCGCGTCGCCGGCTCGACCATGGGCACCCGCGACGAGCTCGCGGACCTGCTCGCCTACCTCGACCTCACCGGCGTCCGGCCGCAGATCGGGGCGGAACTTACTTTTTCCGAGGCAGCCAAGGGCTTCCAGGCGATGCTCGAAGGGGACACCGCCGGCAAGATCGTCTTCACCCGCTAGACGGCCGTGAACAGGGCGGATCACCGGATCCGCCCGCCACGGTGACCCTTCCGACATCTCGTGAATTTTTGACGTCTTCAGTTCGAGACCTGGTCGTTAGCACCGAAATTCGACCAAAACCCCACTGCGGCCAGGTAATCTGTAGTCATGACCGCGACGAAGCGGCCCGCTCCGGCTGAACCGGGCGGCCGGCCCAGTGACGAGATCCCGATCCGGGTCTCCTTCCGGCGCTACGCCGGCGTCCGCACCCGGGTGCTCGAGGTCGGCGACCCCGAACCGGAGCAACCCGCCGCGCGCCGCTCCCTGCGCCGCCGGGCCGCCACGCCGCACGTGAAGCCGTCGGCACCGCGGCTGGTGCTGCTGCACGGCTACTGCGACAGCGCCGATACCTGGCGCCCCGCCCTGGAGCAGCTCGCGGCCGCCGGGATCCCGGCGGTCGCGGTCGATCTGCCCGGGTTCGGCGACGCGCAACCGCTGCGGCCCGGTCCGATGCTGCCGCAGCTCGACGCGTTCACCACCGCCGTCGTCCGCGAGCAGGCGGTGCTCGGCTCGGTCGTGCTCGCGGGCAACTCGCTCGGCGGCACCATGAGCCTGCGCGCGGCCCAGAACAGCCGGCTCCCGATCTCCGGCGTCGTCTCCATCGCCGCACCCGGGTTCGTCGACTCGTGGCTGATCCGTGCCGTCGCGCGCTACCCGCTGCCGCTGCGGCTGTACTCGTCCCTGCCGGTCCCGGTCCCGGGTTTCCTGGTGCGCAAGGTCGCCGAGCAGGTCGTCCCGCGGCTGCTGTACGCCGATTCGAGCGTCGCCGACGCGGTGCAGGTGCAGCGCTTCACCGCGCTGTTCCCGGACTACCGCGCGACCAAGAGCCGGCTGGAGCAGGCCCGGCAGCTCGTCGCGGAGCTCGCCGACGCCTACCGGCTCGAGTCGGTGAAGGTGCCGCTGCTGGTCGTCGCGTGCGGCAAGGACAAGCTCGTCACCGCGGCGTCCGGGCGGCAGCTACACACGCTGGTGCCGCACAGCAGGCTGCTGGTCCGCGAGGACTGGGGGCACTGCCCGCAGCTGGACGACCCGGTCGAGATCGCCGAGCTGCTCGGCTACTTCGCCGCGGGTGCGGTCCGGACCACGCAGGCCAAGCGGGCCGTGGCGACGGCGTCGGAGGCCGTGAGCGAAGACACCGCGGCGGGCTGAGCGGCTCACGCTGTCTTCACGCGCGGATGGCGGTAGGTTCCCGCGAGGGCCCGTGATCCGGGCTCTCCACCGACCGTTCGGGAGACGATGATGTCCGCTCCAGTGGGTGCCGGCTCCGGCATCTTCCGGCGCAAGCCGATCGACCAGATCCAGGACGCCGCGGAAGGCGGTGGCCTGAAACGGACCCTCGGGCTGTGGCAGCTGACCGCCATCGGCATCGGCGGCATCATCGGCGCCGGGATCTTCGCCCTCGCCGGCAGTGTCGCGCACGGCGACGATTCGGCGGGCATCCCGGGTGTCGGCCCGGCGGTGCTGATCTCGTTCCTCATCGCCGGCGTCGCCAGCGCCGCGGCGGCGTTCTCCTACGCCGAGTTCGCGGGCCTGATCCCGAAGGCCGGTTCGGCCTACACCTACGGCTACGCGGTGCTCGGCGAGGTCGTCGGCTGGTTCATCGGCTGGGACCTGCTGCTGGAGTACACCGCGATCGTGGCGGTGGTGGCGATCGGCATCTCCGGCTACTTCAGCTTCCTGCTCGGCCAGCTCGGCCTCGACCTGCCCGCGTGGATGCTCGGCGCGCCCGGCACCGGCCCGGGCCACAAGGTCGACCTGTTCGCCGCGCTGCTGTGCCTGCTGATCGCGTTCCTGCTCAACCGCGGCATCCGCAGCGCCGCCCGGTTCGAGACGGCGATGGTCGGGATCAAGGTCCTGATCGTGCTGGTGGTCATCCTGGTCGGCTTCTTCTACGTCAAGACCGGCAACTACACGCCGTTCGCGCCCGCGGGCTTCGGCGGCGCGGTGACCGGCGCGGCGACGGTGTTCTTCGCCGTCTTCGGTTACGACGCGATGTCGACGGCCGCCGAAGAATCGAAGGACGCGCAGCGGCACATGCCGAAGGCGATCCTGTACTCGCTGGCCATCTCGATGGTGCTGTACGTGCTGGCCTGCCTGGTGCTGACCGGCATGCAGAAGTACACCGAGATCGACCCGAAGAGCGGCTTCTCGACGGCGTTCAAGTCGGTCGGCCTCGACGGCCTGGCCACGGTGATCGCGGTCGGCGCGATCGTCGGCATCCTGACCGTGCTGTTCACGTTCCTGATGGGCGCCACCCGCGTCGGCTACTCGATGAGCCGTGACGGCCTGCTCCCGCCGTGGCTGGGCAAGACCCACCCGACGCGGCAGGTGCCGAGCCGGATGACGTGGATCCTCGGCGGCGCGTCGGCGATCATCGCCGGGGTGCTGCCGATCGGCGAGGCGGCCGAGCTGACGAACATCGGCATCCTGCTCGCCTTCGTCGTCGTCTGCGTCGCGGTGATCGTGCTGCGCTACAAGCAGCCGGACCTGCCGCGGACGTTCAAGACGCCGGGGATGCCGGTGGTGCCCGCGATCGGGATCGTATTCTCGATCTGGCTGATCACGTTCCTGCAGCCGGCGACCTGGCTGCGGTTCGCCGTCTGGTTCGTCCTCGGCCTGATCGTCTACTTCCTCTACAGCCGACGGCACTCGGTGCTGAACCGCACGGACGCCTAGCGGATCCGGTCGAGGCGCGCGGCGGCGTCGCGCGCCTCGACCTTCAGCCGCTCGATGATCACCGCGGCCGACGCGTCGTACGCGAGCGGGTAGGTCTGGCCCGCCCACAGCGAGATCGCTTCGGGGTCGCCCGCCTTCGCCGACGCCTTGCGCACCGGCCCGGCCAGGTGGTTGAGCTGCGGGTAAGCCGCGGGCGCGCCCTCGGACAGCGCATCCATGAACTTGTTGACCAGGCCCCGCGCCGGGCGTCCGCTGAAGGCCCGGGTGAACGCCGTCTCGCGCTCGGCGAGGGCGAGGGCCTTGCGGTGCGCTTCCGACGTCCCGGCTTCGTCCGCGCGCAGGAAGACGGTGCCCAGCTGGGCGGCTGCGGCCCCGGCGGCGAGCACGGCGGCGACGTCGGCCCCGTGCACCAGCCCGCCGGCAGCGATCAGCGGCAGGTCGACGCGGGCGGCGACGAGCCGCAGCAGGGCCAGGACGCCGTATTCCGCGCCACCGCCGGGCAGCCGCGGGTCGTCGGTGAACAGGCTCCGGTGCCCGCCCGCCTCGAAGCCCTGCAGGACGAGCGCGTCGGCGCCGAGGTCGGCGGCCCGGTGGGCGGCTTCCGGGGTGGTCACGGTGACGACCACCTTGCTGCCGGCGTCCTTGAGCCGCAGCACGTCCGACGGCGAGGGCGGGCCGAAGGTGAACGACACCACGGGGATCCGCAGCTCGAGTACGACGTCCAGCTTCGCCGGGTAGTTGTCGTCGTCCCACTTCGGTTCGCCGAGGTCGACGTCGTATTCGCGGGCGAACGCTTCGAGCCGCTCTCGGTGCGCGGAGACGTCGGCGCCGGTGTCCGGTTGGGGAACGAAGAGGTTGACGCCGAACTCGCCGCCGGTCAGCTCCCGGGTCCGGGCGATCTGCGCCGCCAGCGCGGCGGGGGTGAGCATGCCGGCCGAGAGGAAGCCGAAGCCACCGGCTTCGGTCACCGCGGCGACCAGTTCGGGAGTGGTGGGACCGCCCGCCATCGGCGCGGCGACGATCGGGAACGTCAGCTCGTCGAACATGCCACCGAGCGTAGTCCTCAGGCCGGCAGCAGCATGGTGTACAGCTTCGTGATCACACCGGCTTCCACGAGAGCGATGTCGATCCCCCGCACGACCGGCGGCGCGCCGTCCGGGCCGAACTGCCAGGCGAGGTGCCCCAGGTCGTGGTTCACCAGGACAGGACCGGCCGGCGCGAACACGAACCCCGGCGACTGCGCCAGCAGACCCTTTGCCTTGGCGTTCAGGCTGTCGTGGCCGGTCACGACCCCTTCGGGATCGGCGAACTCGACGTCGGCGGCGTAGGTCTCGGCGATCGCCTTCGCGCGCCGCTCGTCGTCACGCTCGTTGAACACCTTGAGCAGGTTGGCTTCCATCAGCTCGGCCACCGTCGCCATGCGCGTCCTCCTCGGATCCGCCGCCATATTACGTGTCGTACGCGTTCCAGCAGCGTCGTCAGCTGGGCCTGGTCGTCCGGTTCGCTCCCGCGTCACCTCGCGAGCTCAACCACCCAGACTGGTCTAGACCATGGCGGCCGGAAGTGCGACGATCCGGGCAGGTGCGACGGCGAGGTCGCGCCCTTCCGTCAGGAGGTCCCCCGGTGAAGACGTCCGGAACGCAGCGCCTCGGCCGCGCGCTCGCCGTGCTGGCCCTGATCGGCGCCAGTACGGCAGCTGCCCAGCTCACGCCGGCCGCGGCGGCCACGCCGGCCCTGCAGTCGATCGTGCCGGTGCCGGTCTCGGTGACCCCCGCCGCCGGCGTCACCTTCCCGCTGGTCCCGACCACGAAGATCGTCACCGAAGCCGGTTCGGCGCCGGCCCGCCAGGTCGGCGACTACCTGGCCGGGGTGCTGCGCCCGTCGACCGGCTTCGCCCTGCCGGTGTCCGACGCACCGGCGTCGGTGCCGCCGGACAGCATCGCCCTGCTGCTCAGCGGCGCGCCGGCGGCCGTCGGCGCGCAGGGCTACCAGCTGGTGTCGACGGCGTCCTCGGTCACCGTGCGGGCGGCCACCGCGGACGGGCTCTTCGCGGGCGTCCAGACGCTGCGGCAGCTGCTGCCGGGCCGCGTCGAAAGCCCCACCGCCCAGCAAGGTCCGTGGAGCATCCCCGGGGCGACGATCCTGGACTACCCGCGGTTCGGCTACCGCGGCGCGATGCTCGACGTCGCCCGGCACTTCCACCCGGTGGCGACGGTCAAGCGGTACCTCGACCAGCTGGCCCAGTACAAGATCAACCACCTCCACCTGCACCTGGCGGACGACCAGGGCTGGCGCATCCAGATCGACAGCTGGCCCCGCCTGACGACCTACGGCGGCAGCACCCAGGTCGGCGGCGGCGCGGGCGGCTACTACACGAAGGCGCAGTACACCGACATCGTGAACTACGCGGCCTCGCGGCACATCACGATCATCCCGGAGATCGAGATGCCGGGGCACGTGAACGCGGCGCTGGCGTCGTACGCGGAGCTGAACTGCAACGGGGTGGCGCCTGCACTGCGCACCGACACCGCGGTCGGCTACAGCTCGCTGTGCATCTCGAAGGACATCACGTACACGTTCGTCGCGGACGTCCTGCGCGAACTGGCGGCGCTGACCCCGGGCCCGTACCTGCACATCGGCGGCGACGAGGCATCGTCCACCTCGGCGGCCGACTACCTGACGTTCATCGGCAGGGTCTTGCCCCTGGTCGCGGCGACGGGCAAGTCGGCGGTGGGCTGGCACGACATCGCCAAGGCGACCCTGCCGGCGTCGGCCACCCCGCAGTTCTGGGGAACGTCCACGTCCGACGCCGGCGTCTCGGCGGCGGTTTCCCGCGGCAGCAAGGTGATCCTGTCCCCGGCGAACAAGGCGTACCTGGACATGAAGTACAACAGCTCGACCCCGATCGGCCTGTCGTGGGCGGGCTACATCGAGGTCCAGGACGCGTACGGCTGGAACCCCGGTTCGTACCTGTCGGGGGTGGGCGAATCGGCGGTCCGCGGGGTGGAATCGCCCCTGTGGTCGGAAACCGTGGTCACGCCGGCCGACATCGACTACCTGGCGTTCCCTCGCCTGGCGGCCCACGCGGAGCTCGGCTGGTCCCCGTGGTCGACACACGACTGGACGGCGTTCCGCACCCGCCTAGGCGCCCAGGCCCCGCGCTGGGTGGCGCAGTCGATCAACTTCTACCGTTCGACCCAGGTGACGTGGGACAACGGCGGAACGACGAACCCGGGCACGTGCCCGGACCCGGAGTGGAGCGCTTCGCAGGTGTACACGGGCGGCAACGTGGTGTCCCACAACGGCCACAAGTGGACGGCGAAGTGGTGGACGCAGGGCGAGGAGCCGGGAACAACGGGCCAGTGGGGAGTCTGGACCGACAACGGCGCCTGCTGAGCCGGGGCCCGGACCTGGTTCCGGCCCCGGCCGCATCCGTGGCAGAGTCGCCGGGTGAGCAGAACGCCCGGCGACACCCCCGGCCGCCCCGACGAGCGGCTCGGCAAGGTGCTCACCACCCGGGCCATCGTGCTGGCCGGGCTGGTCGTCGTCGTGGTCGCGCTCGGGACGCTCTGGCTCTTGCTGGCCCTGTTCGGCGCAGGCACCCCGGCGGACCAGGCGCAGCTGGACGTCTTCCGCGCGACCGGGAACGTCGTGCTCGGTGCGGGCGGCGCCGTCGCGCTGGTCCTGGCCGCGCGGCGGCAGCGCCTGGGCGAGCTCGAGCTGCGCCGCAAGGAGCAGGAGCTCGCCCAGCGCGACCACGCCCAGAAGCACGTCGAGCAGGTGGCCGCGGACAACGCGGCGCACCAGCAACGCCTGGCCGAAGACGCGCGGATCGACGCCGCGGAACGGCGTATCACCGAGCTCTACACCAAGGCCGCGGACCAGCTGGGCTCGGAGAAGACGCCGATCCGGCTGGCCGGCCTCTACGCCCTGGAGCGGCTGGCCCAGAGCACGCCGGGCCAGCGGCAGACGATCGTCAACCTCCTCTGCGCCTACCTGCGGCTGCCGTACACGCTGCCCTCCGGGCCGCAGCCGGACAACGAGGAGCTCGAGGTCCGCGAAACGGCTCAGCGCATCCTGGCCGACCACCTCTACCCCGGCGACGTTCCCGGGGAGACACGGCCGGAGTTCTGGCCCGGGATCACACTGAACCTGACCGGTGCCGTGCTGTGCCACTTCGACTTCCGCGGCTGCCGGGTCGGCAACGTCCGGTTCGGTGGCGCGCGGTTCGCCGGCTGGACCCGCTTCGAGGACGTCGAATTCACCGGCTACGCCATCTTCGGCGGGAGCACGTTCGACCGGTCGGCGAACTTCGTCCGGGCCCGGTTCCACGGCCGGGCCGTGTTCCGGGGAACGACGTTCCGCAGCCACGCGATGTTCGACGAAGCCGCCTTCTCCGGCGAGGCGTTGTTCGGCGGTGCGCGCATGGTCGACGGCGTGCCCCACCCGGACGGCGCGGTGTTCGGCGGCACCGTCTCCTTCGCCGCCGCGACCTTCGAGCGGGACGTCGTCCTCGAGCACGCCCGGGTGGCGGACGAGACAGCCGGCCATGTCTGGCCGTCGCGCGGGGAGTGTCCGGCAGGTTAGGTTGAGGCATGAGCGTTGATCTGGAGCAGGTGCGCACGCTGTCGCTGCAGGAGAACGGCCTCGCCACCGTCGCCACCACACGGGCGGACGGCACCGTGCACGCCTCCGTTGTCAACGCCGGTGTCTTCGACGATCCGGTGACCGGGGCCCCGGGTGTCGCCTACGTTGCTGTCGGGCGGGCGCACAAGCTCGCGTTGCTGCGCCGGGCCGGGCACGCCACCGTGACGTTCCGCCGGGGCTGGAACTGGGTCTCCGTCACCGGGGCCACCCACCTCGTCGGGCCCGACGACCCCGATCCAGCCTTCGATCCCGCCGGCCTGCCGCAGCTGCTGCGGGACGTCTTCGTCGCCGCCACCGGTACCCACGACGACTGGGCCGAGTACGACCGCGTGATGGCCGAAGAGCGGCGGGTCGCGGTGTTCGTGCGGGCGGACCGGATAATCGGCAACCCCTGACCGCGCGGCCCCAGGAGTCGTCCCGTTGTCCGAGTCTTCCCTTCGCGTCACCACGCCGGTCAAGATCCTGCTCGGCGTGCTGTTCGTCGCCGACGCCGGCTTCGGCGCAGCGCTCGCGCTCGGGCTGCTGCGCGGGCTGTCACCGTGGCTGATCGGCGGCGCCTACGCGGCGACCGTGCTCATCGCCGTGCTGGCGTTTCGGGCTTCTCGCGCCCGCGAACTCAAGCGCGGCTTCGACGGCCTGCGCGACCTCACGATCAGCGACGAAGGCATCCGCCTCCCCGCCGGCACGCTCAGCACCCGGCTGGTCCCGTGGGGTCAGATCGCCGACATCTCCACCCGGCGCTCGGCCCGCTTCGGCGACGGCTACGTCCGCGACGCCCTCTGGCTCGACCTGGTCACCGGCGGCGGAATCGAGAGCTCGGTCCAGCGGTACACCCCACGCGGCCGGCTCGAGCCCGCGCCGCCGCAGCGAAGACAGTTCGAGCAGACGGCGATCCTCGCCCCGGCCCTGTTCGACGCGGTGGTCGAGCGGCTCCGCAAGGAGCTCCGGCACCGGCAGCTGCACGCCCAGCTCCGCAGCACCCGCCTCCGGGAGTACTGACGCAGGTCAGCCCGAGCCGCTCAGCACCATTACCTGAACATCCAAACCTGCCCCCTCCTGCCGCCGAGACTCCTGAGCCGATTCAGCCGAGCCGGCCCAGCAGTTGCCTGGGCACGATCCGCACCGGGAACGGCCGCTCGAGTTCGGCCGCCTCGTCGCCCGCAGCCTTGGCCACCTGCTGGTAATGGCCCTCCTCGTCCAGTTCGAAGACCGTCAACGCCGGTTCAGCCGGGTCGATCACCCAGTAGCTGCCCGTGCCGAACCGTTCGTAGACCGCCTTTTTGAGGTTCAGGTCGTAGATCGCTGTGCTCGGCGACAACACCTCGACCGCCAGCACCGGTGACGCCGGGAGGTCCTTCTCGGTGAAGTCTTCGTCCCGGCCGACCACGACATCCGGCTGCAGCTCCGTGTCGTCGCCCGAGTGCACCGCGAACGGCGCGCCGACGACCTCGAAGTCGGGCGGGCACGCAGCCTCCAGTACGCCATAGAGCCGGTAGGCGATCTTCTGGTGTCTGAGTCCCGGCGCGGGGCTCACGATGAGCACCCCGTCGATGAGTTCACGGCGGCGGCCATCGTCCGGCATCCCCTCGAGGTCGTGCACCGTCAGGGGGCCCGAATCGGCGGGATGCTCGATGTCTGCCATGACCGTCATGGTGCTCTCCTTTCGCTCTTCGCACCAGAGGAAACCAGAGACCACCGACAGAAACCACGTCGAACACGTGATCGGCGCCCATATTCACGCGGTGGCGTGAATATGGGCGCCGATGTCACATCAGCAGAACAGCTATTTCTTCTTCCCGGAGTCCTCAGTGGACAGTGCGGCGACGAAGGCTTCCTGCGGGACCTCGACCCGGCCGACGGTCTTCATCCGCTTCTTGCCTTCCTTCTGCTTCTCCAGCAGCTTCCGCTTCCGCGAGATGTCACCGCCGTAACACTTGGCGAGCACGTCCTTGCGGATCGCGCGGATCGTTTCGCGCGCGATGATCCGCGAGCCGACGGCCGCCTGGATCGGGACTTCGAACTGCTGACGCGGGATCAGCTCGCGCAGCCGCGTCGCCATCCGGTTGCCGTAGCCGTAAGCCGCGTCCTTGTGCACGATCGCCGAGAACGCGTCGACGGTTTCGCCCTGCAGCAGGATGTCCACCTTGACCAGATCCGCGATCTGCTCGCCCGCCTCTTCATAATCGAGAGACGCGTAGCCGCGCGTACGCGACTTCAACGTGTCGAAGAAGTCGAAGATGATTTCCGCGAGCGGAATGTTGTAGCGCAGTTCGACGCGGTCCTCGGACAGGTAGTCCATGCCGAGCAGGGTGCCGCGCTTCGTCTGGCACAGCTCCATGATCGTGCCGACGAACTCCGACGGCGCGAGGATGCTCACCTTCGACACCGGCTCGTGCACCTCGGCGATCTTCAGCCCGCTCGGCCAGTCGGACGGGTTGGTCACGACCACCTCACTGCGGTCCTCCAGCACGACGCGGTAGATGACGTTCGGCGCCGTCGAGATCAGGTCGAGGCCGAACTCGCGCTCGAGCCGGTCGCGGGTGATCTCCAGGTGCAGCAGGCCGAGGAAGCCGCAGCGGAAGCCGAAGCCCAGCGCCACCGACGTCTCCGGCTCGTAGTCCAGCGCGGCGTCGTTCAGCTGGAGCTTGTCCAGGGCCTCGCGCAGCTCGGGGTAGTCCGAACCGTCCACCGGATACAGTCCGGAGTAGACCATCGGCTTCGGTTCCCGGTAACCCGCCAGCGCCTCCTTGGCGCCGTGCCGCTCCGACGTCACGGTGTCGCCGACCTTCGACTGGCGGACGTCCTTCACGCCGGTGATCAGGTAACCGACCTCGCCGACGCCGAGGCCCTTGCTGGGCTTGGGCTCCGGCGAGATGATCCCGACCTCCAGCAGCTCGTGCGTGGCGCCGGTCGACATCATCTTGATCTTTTCGCGCGGCGTGATCTTGCCGTCGACGACGCGGATGTAGGTGACGACACCGCGGTAGGTGTCGTAGACCGAGTCGAAGATCATCGCGCGGGCCGGCGCGTCGGCGTCGCCCTGCGGCGCCGGGACCTGCTTGACGACCTCGTCGAGCAGCTCGCCGACGCCCATGCCGGTCTTGGCCGAGACGCGCAGCACGTCCTCCGGCTCGCAGCCGATGATGTGGGCCAGCTCACCCGCGTACTTGTCGGGGTCGGCCGAGGGCAGGTCGATCTTGTTCAGCACCGGGATGATCTGGAGGTTGTTCTCCAGGGCGAGGTAGAGGTTGGCCAGCGTCTGGGCCTCGATCCCCTGCGCGGCGTCGACCAGCAGGATCGCGCCTTCGCACGCCTCCAGGGCCCGGGAGACCTCGTAGGTGAAGTCCACGTGGCCGGGCGTGTCGATCATGTGCAGGACGTGGTCCTGCCCGCCGACCTGCCAGGGCAGCCGGACGTTCTGCGCCTTGATCGTGATGCCGCGCTCGCGCTCGATGTCCATCCGGTCGAGGTACTGGGCCCGCATGGCGCGCTCTTCGACGACGCCGGTGAGCTGCAGCATGCGGTCGGCCAGGGTCGACTTGCCGTGGTCGATGTGCGCGATGATGCAGAAGTTCCGGATCAGCTCCGGCGGCGTGAAGGTGGTGTCGGCGAACGTCGTCACTCGAATGAGTCCTCGGAAAGTCGGGGATGGCCACCTCTATGTTCCCATGACCCTCCGGGTGCGGGTGGGGGTCATCCCCGATGCGGGCCGATCCGAGAAGTGGTGCCCTCGAAGTATGAGCACTCCGCACCAGCCGGCACCTCCTCCCCAGCCGGATCCAGGCGGCTTCGCCCGCGTCCTCGACCGGGCCTTCGGCCACCCGTCCGGCGCACTCGGCCGCCTCGGCGGCTGGGTGATGGCGAGGGGCAACGCCGCCACCGAACACCGCATCGTCGACCTGGCGAAGATCGAGCCGCACGAGACCGTCCTGGTGGTCGGACCCGGCCCCGGCGTCGGCCTGGAGGCCGCCGCCCGGCTGGCCGGGCGCACCGTCGGCGTCGACCCCTCCCCCGAGATGCTCGGGCTCTGCCACGAGCGCTGCGGCGACCGCGCCGAGCTGCGCGAAGGGTCGGCCGCGCACACCGGTGAGCCGGACGCGTCCGTCGACGTCGTGCTGAGCGTGAACAACGTCATGCTGTGGGACGACCGCGCGGCCGGGTTCGCCGAGCTGTTCCGGGTGCTGCGCCCCGGCGGCCGCCTGCTGCTGTCCGCGCACGAGAAGTGGCTGCCCGTGAGCAGGCACGTCCTGGCCGACGAAGCCGCCGCGGCGGGCTTCACCGACCTGCAGACGTGGACGTGGGAGCCGCCGGGCTTCGCGGCCCTCGCGGCGCAACTGCGCGCCGGCAAGCCCGCCTAGCGCGTGTCCGTGCGGATCGGGTGGCCCTCGGGCACCTCGACCAGCACGATCCGCGTGCCGTCCGGATCGGCGATCCAGGCTTCGTCGAGGCCCCAGGGCTCGCGCCGGGCGTCCCGCACCGGCTCCAAGCCCTTGGTCTTCAGGTCGGCCAGGGTGCCGGCGAGGTCCCGGACCTGCAGCCAGAGCACCAGATCGGGTGACGCGCCGGTCTCGCCCGTACCGGAGACCTCCAGGGAGCCGTGGCCGAGAAAGAACACGGTGCCGCCCGGGAACTCCCGCTCCACGGCCAGGCCGAGGGTGTCGCGGTAGAACGCCGTGGACGCGGCGGCGTCACGCGGCCGGATCAGCACCCGGCTCTTCAGGATCTCCATCCGACCATCCCTACCGGACGGGCTCAGGCGGCCGCAATCGCGGCGATGCCGGACAGCACGATCACCGCCCCGGCCAGCCGCCGCCCGGCGTCGCGCTCGCCCAGCACCAGCCACGCGGCGAGGCTGCCGAGCACGATGCTCAGCTCCCGGGCGGGGGCGACCAGGCTGACCGGCGCCATGGTGAGGGCGAACAGCACGAGGACGTAGGCGACCGGCGACAGCACCGCGACGACGAGCACCTCACGGCGCTGCTCGCGCCAGAGCCGCGCGACTTCGGCCCGATCGGCCAGCGCACCGGGCACGAGCAGGACGCTCTGCAGTATCGAGCCGAGGCCGAAGTAGACGACCGGCGGCACGCCGAGCCCGGTGACGGAATGCGCGTCCCAGAGCGTGTAGCCCGCGATGACGGCGCCGGTCAGGAGGCCGTAGAAGACGCCGGCCTTCACCGCCTGCGGGTCTTCGGCCTGGCGGCCGGTGCTGATCACCAGCACTCCGACGATGACCAGGAACGCCCCGGCCAGGCCCAGTGGGCCGGGGCGTTCCCCGAGCACCAGGACGGCGGCCAGCACGGACAGCAGCGGCCCGGTCCCGCGCGCGACGGGGTAGACGACGGAGAGGTCGCCGACCCGGTACCCGCGTTGCAGCACGACACCGTAGGCGACGTGCAGGATCGACGTACCGATCGCGGCGCCCAGCCAGCTCCACTGTGGACGGTCGTTTTCGACGACGAGCAGCACGACCGTGACCGGCAGCAGCAGGACGGCACCGGCGGTGTAGTAGAGCCAGACGAACTGGGTCCCCCCGGAGGTGACCCGCTTGGCGGCGAGGTTCCAGGCGGCGTGCACGACGGCGGCGACGAGGACGAGGGACAAGGCGGTGGCGTTCACGGGACCCCTTCGGGTTTTCGCGCGCGCGAAAACCGGGTCCTCCAGGCTTTTGCCCCGTCAGATGAACGGCAGGCCGTCCGGGCCCGCCGACGGTGCCGCTCGGACCAGCCCCGCCGGCCCTGGTTGTGGGCTGCTGGAACGGGCCGGCGACGGAACCCTAGGCACTACCACCGCCCACCGTACTCCGGCCGCGGGCCCGGCTGTTAGAGTGGACGCTCGCTGCCCGTGCGGCATTCCGTCATGGAGGAAACCCGGCATTTCCGGGGCCACTTCAGCGCGGCGGCGATCTCACCGAGTGAAACAGGAGTTGCCCTATGGCCAACATCAAGTCGCAGATCAAGCGCATCACGACGAACGAGAAGGCGCGTCAGCGCAACCAGGCGATCCGGTCCTCGGTGAAGACCGCGATCCGCAAGGTCCGCGAAGCCGCCGACGCCGGCGACAAGGCCAAGGCCGCCGAGCTGCAGCGCGACGCCGCCCAGAAGCTGGACAAGGCGGTCTCGAAGGGCGTCATCCACGCCAACCAGGCCGCGAACAAGAAGTCGGCGCTGGCGAAGCGCGTCAACGCGCTCTGAGCTGGTTGATTTCTGGGAAGGCCCCGGCTTCGGCCGGGGCCTTCTTTTTTGTGTGACGCCAGGCCGGCCGGGTGGTTCGGGGGTTGGTCCGGCTCGCGGTGGCGATCTTCTGCACCGGCAACCCTCGCCAGCGCCGATCGGCGGTCACGTTCCGCGGCCGCCGCACCGGCAACCCCTCGTCGGCGCTCCTCAGCGGTCACCTTCCGCGGCTATCGCATCGCGACGCTCGTCGGCGCTCCTCAGTGGTCGCCTTCCGTGGTCAGCGGTCGCCCTTGGCTGCCGCTACCTCGAGGACCGCGCGCTCCAGGGCGTAGCCCGGGTCCGCTGCCGCTCCCTTGACCTCGGCGTTCAGGCGGGCGACCACGCGCATCGCCGTCGCCAGGCCGTCCGGGTTCCAGCCGCGGGACTGGCCCTGGGCCTTGCGGATCTTCCACGGCGGCATGCCCAGCTCGCCCGCCAGCTGGTTCGGGTTGCCGCGGCCGGCGCCCGAGACCCGGGCGATCGTGCGGACCGCGTCGGCCAGGGCGTCGGCGACCAGGACGTGCGGGACGCCCAGCTGCATCGCCCAGCGCAGGGACTCCAGCGCCGCCGCGCGATCGCCGCTGACCGCCTTCTCCGCCACCGCGAACCCGGTCACGTCGGCGCGGCCGCGGTGGTAACGGCGGACCGCGTCGGCGTCGACCGCGCCGCCCGTGTCCGCGACCAGCTGCGTCGCCGCGGAGGAGAGTTCACGCAGGTCGGAGCCGACCGCGTCGATCAGCGCCGCCACCCCGGCCGGGTCGATCTTGCCGCCCACCCGGCGCACCTCGTGGCGCACGAACTGCTCGCGCTCGGCCGGCTTGGTCAGCTTCGGGCACTCCGTGACCTCGGCCCCGGCCTTCTTCAGCGCCGCCGGGAGCGACTTGCCCGCCTTGCTGCGGCCACCGCCGGTGTGCACGACGACGAGCACGACCCCGTCCGCCGGGTCCTTCAGGTAGCTCGCCACGGCGTCGGCCAGCTCCTGCGAGATGTCCTGGGCCGACTCCAGGACGATCACCCGGCCCTCGCTGAACAGCGAAGGGCTGACCAGTTCGGCCAGCTCGGGGGCTGTGAGATCGGACACCCGGACCCGGGTCAGCTCCGCCGTCGCGTCCGTCGCGCGGGCGGCCGCGAGCGTCTCGCGGACGGCCCGCTCGATCAGCAGTTCTTCCTCGCCGAGCACCAGCTGCAGCGGGGCCGGGGCGGTGGCTTGCGCGGTCACCCCGGAATCTTCTCACTTGCGCTGTCGTGCCCCCGCTCCGGTGATGTCGACCGGCCACCGTGGCACGGCCCGCGCGCGATGTCGTACGGTGTAGCCGAGGCAGCCGCCCCGGACTATCCGGTGTGCGCGCACCGACAACCGAATACCGCTCATCCAGAGGGGCAGAGGGAACGGCCCGACGAAGCCCCGGCAACCGGCGTACAGCCCGTCATCCCGCGATCGCGGGGTAGCTGACGACCACGGTGCCAATTCCGGCCCGCTTCGGCGGGGCAGATGAGGAAAGGAACCTCGCGATGACCGCAACCCTCGGCACGACCTCCACCACGAAGACCCCGGATCTCGGACCCGCCGTCGAACTGGTGTCGAAGGAAGAGGGCCACCGGCAGCCGCTCGCTCCGGAGTTCGTCTCCGCCGAAGACTTCTCGCCGCTCGAGGTCGCCTACGACTTCGGCCGCGTCCGCCGCGAGGACATCGAGGCGGGTCCCAAGAACATCTGGCGCTACAAGAAGCTCCTCCCGGTTCCGTCCAACGTCGAAGAGATCCCGAACACCGAGCCGGGCGCCACCCGCCTGGTCCGCGCCGACCGCCTCGCCAAGGAACTCGGCCTCAAGCGCGTGTGGGTCAAGGACGACACCGGGAACCCGACGCACTCCTTCAAGGACCGCGTGGTCGCGGTCGCGCTGGCCGCGGCCCGCGAGTTCGGGTTCGAGGTGCTCGCGTGTCCGTCGACCGGCAACCTGGCCAACGCGACGGCTGCCGCCGCGGCCCGCGCGGGCTGGCGGTCGGTCGTGCTGATCCCCAAGACCCTCGAGCGCGCCAAGATCCTCACCACCGCGGTGTACGACGGCGACCTCCTCGCCATCGACGGCAACTACGACGACGTCAACCGCCTCGCCACCGAGCTGGCCGGTGAGCACCCGAAGTGGGCGTTCGTCAACGTGAACGTCCGGCCGTACTACTCGGAAGGCTCGAAGACGCTGGCCTTCGAGGTCGCCGAGCAGCTCGGCTGGCGCATCCCGCCGCAGATCGTCGTCCCGATCGCCTCCGGTTCGCAGCTGACCAAGGTGGACAAGGGTTTCCGCGAGCTGGGCCAGCTCGGCCTCGTGGAAGCCAGCCCGTACAAGGTGTTCGGCGCCCAGGCGACCGGCTGCTCGCCGGTGTCGGCGGCCTTCCGCGAAGGCCACGACGTGGTCCAGCCGGTGAAGCCGGACACCATCGCCCGTTCGCTGGCGATCGGCAACCCGGCCGACGGCCCGTACGTGCTCGACATCGTCAACCGCACCGGCGGCGCGATCGAGGACGTCTCGGACGAAGAGGTGGTCGAAGGCATCCGCCTCCTCGCCCGCACGGAGGGCATCTTCACCGAGACGGCCGGCGGGGTCACGGTCGCCACGGCCAAGAAGCTGGTCGAGACGGGCAAGCTGGACCCGGACGCGGAGACGGTCCTCCTCATCACCGGCGACGGCCTCAAGACGCTGGACGCGATCGAGAACCACGTAGGCCCGAAGGCGACGCTGCCGCCGTCGGCCGCCGCGGTGAACAAGGCCCTCGGCTACTGAGCCGCCGTCCGGGGCGGGCGGTGGCCCGCCCCGGACGCTCAGCGCCGCGGCGGGCCCCGGGGCTCGCCGCGGCGGGCTATGGCCGCTCCGGCGACCACCGCGGTGTCGCCGTCGACGTCGGTGCGGGTCACCCGGGCGCCGAGCGCGGCCAGGGTGTCCAATGTGGACTTGTTCGGATGCCCGTACGTGTTTCCCGCGCCCACGCTGACCATGGCCACCCGCGGGGCCACCGCCGCGAGGAACGACGGCAGCGAGTAGCGGCTGCCGTGGTGGGGCACCTTCAGCACCTCCGCTCTCAAGTCGCCGACGTCCGCCAGCAGGTCCGCCTGTGCCGCCAGCTCGACGTCACCGGTCAGCAGGACCCGGCCCGCCGCGGTTTCCGCCCGCAGCACCACGGAACTGTTGTTGATCGTGGTGCCGTCCGGCTGTTCGGCCACGCGAGCGGGTACGTAGCGCGGTCCGAGGACATCGAGGGTCAGGCCCGGCCAACCCAGCCGCTCCCCCGGGTTCAACTCCACGAGCGGTACCGCTTGCCGGGCGGCCTCGGCCGCGACCTGGCGCCACGCCCACGCCGGCGACCGCCCCGGGCCCACGGCGATCGCGCCGACCGTGCGGCCGTCGAAAACCGAGCTGAGCCCACCGATGTGGTCGGCGTGCAGATGGCTCAGCACCAGCAGCGGGATCCGGTCGACGCCGAGCCGGTGCAGGCACTCGTCGACCGGCCCCGGCTCGGGTCCGGCGTCGACCACGACCGCGCGCCCGGGTGACGCGGTCGCCAGCACCACGGCGTCGCCTTGGCCGACGTCGCACTCGACCATCGCCCAGTTCCGCGGCGGCCACGCCGGCGCCAGCACCCGGACCGGCACGAACACCAGCAGCGCCCCGACGACGAGCACCGCCATGAGCACCCGCACGCACCGGCGCCGGGCCGCGAGCACCAGCACACCGAGGACGGCGGCGGCGAGGAGCCCGCCCACCCAGCCGCCGGGCCAGGTGATGACCGCGCCCGGGGCTCGTGCGCCGTGCCGGGCCACCGTGATCAGCCACCGGGCCTCGGGATCGGCCAGGTGCACGAGGACCTTCCCGGCGCCCGGCCACCACGGACCGGTGAGCGTCGCCAGCACGCCCAGCACGGTCGCCGGGGCCACCACGGGCGCGGCGAGGACGTTGGTCAGCACCGAAACCAAGCTGACCGAACCCGCCATGCCCGCGAGGACCGGCGCCGTCACCAGGAAGGCCGCCAGTGGGACGGCCAGCCCCTCCGCGAAGCCCGGCGGGAGCCCACGGCGGACCAGCACCCCGGCCCAGCGTGGCGCGAGCAGCACCAACCCGCCGGTGGCGCACACCGACAGCGCGAAGCCGAAGTCCGTGGCCATCGCCGGATCCGCCACCACCAGCAGGCACACCGCGAACGCGAGCGCGGGCAGCGCCGACCCCCGCCGTCCCAGCGCCAAGGCCAGCAACGCCACGGCCGCCATGACGCCCGCGCGCAGCACGCTGGGCTCCGGGCCGACCAGGACGAGGAACCCGGCCAGGCACGTCCCGGCCGCCGCGGCCGACAGCCGGGGGCCGAGCCGGAGCAGGCGCAGCAGGAGCAGCACCGCCCCGCAGACGACCGCGAGGTTGCCGCCGCTGACCGCGGTGAGGTGCGCGAGACCCGCGGTGACGAACTCCTGCTCGACACGCGGCGACAGCGCACTCGTGTCGCCCAGGACCAGCCCCGGCAGCAGACCGGCGGGTTCGTCGGGCAGGACCTGGCACAGGTCGTGCAGACCGGTGCGCAGCCCGGCCGCCGCCCGCTGCCACCACGGCGCCGGGCCGGGTTCGCCCGGCGGTCCGCGCACGGAGAGCACCGCGACGGTCAGATCCGAGCCGCGCGGCGGCATCAGCAGGCCCGTCACAGCGACGTCTTGGCCCGGTAGCAGCGAAGCCCACTGCGCGACCGGGGCCAGCAGGAGGACGCGCCCGGACGACGGGACCGGCCGTCCGTCGACCGACGCCGTGAGCACGTCGGCCGCGAGCACGACCGAGCGGGCGCCGGCCTGCCGGTCGGCGTACCCCGCGCTCCGCACGGGTTTCGGGCGTTCGGCGACGACGACCCGCAACGCCGCGGGCAGCCCTTCGGCGGCCACGGAACGGAGCTCGTCCTGCTGCGCGTCGCGGATCCGCCAGGCGACCGGTCCGGCGGCCAGCAGGCCCAGCGCCAGCAGGGCTGCCGCCGCACTGCGCACCCGGGGCCGGCCGCGGGCCCGCCCGAGCACCAGCCCGGCGAACACCGCCGACGCGAGCCCGGCCGCGACGGCCGCCCACCAGCCGAGCAGCAGGCCGGTCAGAGCGGCGAGCCAGCACGCCAGCGCGGCCGGGACCAGCCGCATGTCCTGCCGGGTGTCGGTGCTGGGGACAGTGCTCATCACGCTGCCACCTCCCGCCTGCGATCCAACGCGGCTGCACCGCCGATGCCGGCCGCAGTCAGCCAGGCCACCGTCCCCGGAAAGGGACTCATCTGGGCGCGATCTCCCGCGGGCGAGCGAATCCGCCTCCACGGGGACCGCGATGGGGCTGCGTTTCCATTGGTCGGCGAGCGGAATGAGGTAACCGTGCTGCAGGGGCGGGCCACGGGCCGCTCTTCGCGGGCCGGCCCGACACAACCGGGGAGCCGCACATCCTCTCGGAGGGCGGTCACGGGGAAGGTGCTCATCCGACCGTCACCTGCTCCCGCAATTTCTCGAACTTGCTTTCCCCGATCCCGTCGACGTCCCTCAGCTGCTCGACCTTGCTGAACCCGCCGTGGTCCGAGCGCCACTGGACGATCCGCTTGGCCATCACCTCGCCGACTCCGGGCAGCGTGTCCAGCTGGTCCGGGGTTGCCGTGTTGAGGTCGACCTTGCCCCCGGCCGCTGGAGCTCCGGGGTCCGGCGCCGCCGCCGGGACGCCGACGGCCAGCTGCTCGCCGTCGGTCACCTTGCGGGCGAGGTTCAGCGTGCTCAGGTCCGCTCCCGGCTCGGGGCCGCCCGCCGCCCGCAGCACGTCCGCCACCCGGGAGCCCTGGGGCACCGTGATCAACCCCGGCGACCGGACGCGCCCGATCACGCTGACCACGAGACCGGCCGGTGGCGCCGCGCGTGCCTCCGCCGCCGGTTTCGCGCTGGGCAGGGCGGGCGGTGGCTCGGGCGCCGGACTGCCGCCGGCGAGCGCGACCGCGCCGAGGACGATCACCACGACCGCCGCGAGGACACCGGCCAGCGCCCACCGGCGGCGGCCGGCGCCGGCCGGTCCGCCCGGCAGCCAGCGCCGGATCAGCCGGCCGCCGGGCCCGACCGTGCTCTCGTCGGGCGAGAGCTGGTCGGCCAGCCAGGTGAGCCGGTCGTTGACGGGAGGGCCCGGATCCCGGGCGGTCTGCTCGAACACACGATCGACGTTAGGGCCCGCGGGGAGTGTCCGACAGGGGTGCCGCCGCGACCTGTGGACAACCGGGGTGTTGTGGATGGATTCCCGGTGCCGGGCCCGGGATCAGCCGTTTTCGTCGTACCCGGATGGCATGCTGGCGGGTTCGGCGCGCCCATTCCCCGGCGGGACCGTGCGCTGGACGACCACGCCCAGCACGCCCGGTCCGGTGTGCGCGCCGATCACCGCGCCCAGTTCGGAGACCACGCAGCCCGCCGAGCGCGGCACGGCCTCTTCCAGCCGGTTCGCCAGCTCGACCGCCCGTTCCGGCGACGCGAGGTGGTGGACGGCGAGCTCGACGTCGTCGTCCTTCGCGGCCGCGGCGGCCAGCTCGACCAGCCGCGCGATCGCCCGGTTCATCGTGCGGACCTTCTCCAGCGGCAGGATCCGGCCGTCGGACATGTGCAGCACCGGTTTCACCGCCAGCGCCGTGCCGAGCAGCGCCGCCGCCGGCCCGATCCGGCCGCCGCGGCGCAGGTGCTCGAGGGTTTCCACGACGAACAACGTCGACGAGCAGCGGGCCGCCGTCACCGCGGCGGCCTCGACGGCGGCCGCGGAAGCTCCGGCGGAGGCGGCCGAAGCGGCGTGCAGCGCGGCGAACCCGAGGCCCATCGCGGTGGTCCGCGAGTCGACGACGCGGACCCGGTCGGGCCCCACTTCCTGCGCCGCCAGCACCGCCGCTTCCCAGGTGCCCGAAAGCTCGCGGGACAGGTGCACGGACACGATCGCGTCCGCGCCGTCCGCGAACGCCGCCCGGTACTCCGCCGCGAATTCGGTGGGGGTCGGCCGCGAGGTCGTGACGATCTTCCGCTGCTTCATCGCCTCCGCGACCGCCGCCGGCCCGGTCTCGACGCCGTCGAGCGAAACCACGCCGTCGACCAGGACGTGCAGCGGCACCACCCGGACCGCGTGCCGTTCGGCGAAGCCCTCCGGCAGGTGGGCGGTGGAATCCGTGACTACGGCGACCGACACGCCGTCAGCCTACGTGCCGGGAGGCCAGCACCGGCGCCATCAACACGGACATCGCCTCGCCCACCGCGGCGTGCCCCGGCCAGCCCCAGTGCATGCCGTCGGGGTTGCCCGCGCCGCTGAGCACGTGCTCGCCCACGACGGCTTCGAGGTCCAGCAACGGAACTCCCGCCCGTGCACCCCACGCCGCCATCGCCGCCGCCGCGGCCGGGCGCGCGGTGTGCACGCCGCCGTAGGCCGCCGCTCGGTGCACTGACGGCAGCATGCCGAAGATCGGCAGATCGGGCCGCAGGACGCGCAGCGCGCCCACGGCGGTGTCGAGGTACTGGACGGTGAGCTTGGCCGGCAGCACGGCGGGCCGGCCGCGGAACGCGACCGAAAGGCGCGGTTGCGCCGCGAGATAGGCCTTGCGGACGACGCGCCGCACCGGGTCGGGGCGCAGGTACCGCAGTCCGGTGCGCAGGTAGGTGGGCAACGGCGAGGGCAGCGTGTCCATGCTGCCGATCGCGAACACCACCGCGTCGACGTGGTGCAGGTCGGCCCAGACGCGCGGGTCGCCGGTCAGCGACCACCAGGCGTCCCGGGCGTTCCAGCCGATGCCGGCGACCAGGTCGGCGGAACCCCCGAGTGCGGCGGCCGCGACGTTCGGCCACAGCCGCGGCTCGTCCGCGGCGCAGGGTCCTTCGGGACCGTGAAAGCTCAGCGAATCGCCGAACACCAGCAGGCGCGGCCCCATCGGCTAGCCGTGCATCCCCGCGTTGTAGGCGTGCAGCCGCCACTTCCCGTCGCGGCGGCCCAGCTCGACCCAGTGGCAGTTCGAGATGCCGCCGAGCGACGGCCAGATCGCGACCGGCAGGTCCAGCAGCCGCGCGGTGAGCGCGATGATCAGCCCGCCGTGCGCGGCCAGCAGCACGGTCTCGCCCGCGTCGGAGTTGGCCTGCTGCAGGTCGGTGACGACTTCGCTCGCGCGGTCGGCGACGTCGACGCGGTTCTCGCCGCCCGGCGGCGCCCAGGTCGCGTCGGTGCGCCAGCGGTCGCGCTCGCCGGGGTAGGCCTGGTCGACCTCCTCGCCGGTGAGCCCCTGCCACTCGCCCAGGTGCGTCTCGCGCAGGCGCTTGTCGATGCGGAGCGGGACGCCGATGGCGTCGGTGAGCACGGTGGCGGTGTCGGTGGCCCGGCGCAGGTCGGAGGCGATGACGAGGTCCGGGGAGAAGCGGGCCAGCGCGGGCACCGCGAACCGGGCCTGGTTCCAGCCGCGCGGGGTCAGCGCGGAGTCCAGGTGACCCTGCATCCGCCCGGCGGCGTTGTAGTCCGTCTCGCCGTGACGCCAGAGCACCAGCCGCCGCGGGCTCACGGGACGTCCGGGTCCTCGTCGGCGGGTGGCTCCTCGAGTCCGGCCACCTCGATGCGCGGGCAGTCCTTCCACAGCCGCTCGAGGCCGTAGAACGTGCGCTCTTCGACGTGCTGGACGTGCACGACGACGTCGACGTAGTCGAGCAGCACCCAGCGCCCTTCGCGCGCGCCTTCGCGGCGGACCGGCTTGTGCCCGCTCTCCCTCAGTTTCTCCTCGACATTGTCCACGATCGCGCCGACCAGGCGCTCGTTGGACGCGGAGGCGATGACGAAGGCGTCGGTGATGACGAGCTGTTCGGACACGTCCAGCACGACGACGTCGCTGGCCTTCTTGTCCGCCGCCGCGTGGGCGGCCGCTACGGCCAGCTCTCGAGCCTCGGACGTGGCTGCCACGGTGCTCCTTTTCGGGATCGGGTTCGCCCGAGAAGGGTACCCGCAGCCACCGACAGCCGTTCAGTCGCTCTTCCGGTACAGGTCCTTTTTGGCGATGTAGCGGACTACGCCGTCGGGAACGAGGTACCAGACGGGCTCCCCGCGCTCGACCCGGTCGCGGCAGCCGGTGGACGAAATGGCCATCGCGGTGACCTCGACGAGGCTCACCTTGCCGCTGGGCAGGTGGTGCGAGTTGAGCCGGTAGCCGGGCCGGGTGACGCCGATGAAGTGCGCGAAGTCGAACAGCTCGTCGGCCTTGTGCCAGGTCAGGATCTGTTCCAGGGCGTCGGCGCCGGTGATGAAGAAGAGCTCGTCGTCGGGGTACTCGGCGTGCAGGTCGCGCAGGGTGTCGACGGTGTAGGTCTGGCCGCCGCGGTCGATGTCCACCCGGCTGACGGAGAAGACCGGGTTGGACGCGGTCGCGATCACCGTCATCAGGTAGCGGTCCTCGGCCCTGGTCACCTCGCGATCGGTCTTCTGCCACGGCTGCCCGGTGGGGACGAAGATCACTTCGTCGAGCTCGAACCGGGACTGGACCTCGCTGGCCGCGACGAGGTGGCCGTGGTGCACGGGGTCGAAAGTGCCGCCCATGACCCCGATCCGCCGTGGTGACATGACCGGAGAGCCTATACAGCCGGGAGCCGCGAGGCTGGGTGCTCTTCACCACCCCGCCCGACCGGGGAATTCCTGTGATTCAAGTCACATTACGGCCCGTATCGGCCGCGAACGCTCCGTTCGCGACGGTTCCGATTCCCGATCTGTCGGTGTCATGGGGTAGACGTGGGGACGTGGACACGACCAGCACCGCCTCAGCCCTCCGCGACCGCGCCGAGACCCTCCTCCGGGCTCTGGCCGGCGACTCGGCGAAGCTGCGCGAAGACCAGTGGACCGCCATCGAGGCCCTGGTCGCGCAGCGGCGCCGCGCGCTGGTCGTGCAACGCACCGGGTGGGGGAAGTCGGCGGTGTACTTTTTGGCCACGGCATTGCTGCGCGAGCAGGGCAGCGGGCCGACGGTCATCGTCTCGCCGCTGCTCGCCCTGATGCGCAACCAGATCTCGGCGGCGGCGCGGGCCGGGATCCACGCGGCGACGATGAACTCCGCGAACCCGCAGGAGTGGGACCAGGTCCAGGCGGCGGTGGCGGCCGGCGAGGTGGACGTGCTGCTGGTCAGCCCCGAACGGCTGAACAACCCGGACTTCCGCGACAACGTGCTGCCGAAGCTGACCGCGAGCACCGGGCTGCTGGTGGTCGACGAGGCACACTGCATTTCGGACTGGGGCCACGACTTCCGGCCGGACTACCGGCGGCTGCGCACGCTGCTGGGCGATCTCCCGGACGGCGTGCCGGTCCTGGCGACGACGGCGACCGCGAACGACCGCGTGGTCACCGACGTCGCCGAGCAGCTCGGCCTCGGCACCGGCGCGGACACCCTCGTGCTGCGCGGCAGCCTCGACCGGGAAAGCCTGCGGTTGTCGGTGTGCCGGCTGCCGACGTCGCAGGCGCGGCTGGCGTGGCTCGCGGAACACCTGGCCGAGCTGCCCGGCTCGGGGATCATCTACACGCTGACCGTCGCGGCGGCGCACGACGTCGCATCGCTGCTGAAGGACCGTGGCTACCCGGTGGCGGCCTACACCGGCAAGACGGACCCGGCCGACCGGCAGGCGGCCGAGGACGACCTGCTCGGCAACCGCGTCAAGGCGCTGGTCGCGACGTCCGCGCTGGGCATGGGGTTCGACAAGCCGGATCTCGGGTTCGTGGTGCACCTCGGCGCGCCGTCGTCGCCGATCGCGTACTACCAGCAGGTCGGCCGGGCCGGGCGTGGCGTCGAGCGCGCCGAGGTCGTGCTGCTGCCCGGCGAGGAGGACAAGGCGATCTGGGCGTACTTCGGGTCGCTGGCGTTCCCAGACGAGCTGCGGGTGACGCAGGTGCTGAACACCCTCGCCTACGCCGACCGTCCACTGTCGACGGCCGCGCTCGAACCGTCGGTCGAGCTTTCCCGGTCACGGCTGGAAATGGTGCTCAAGGTGCTGGACGTCGACGGCGCGGTCCGGCGGGTCAAGGGTGGCTGGACGAGCACGGGCGAAGACTGGCAGTACGACCGCGGGCGGTACCAGCGGGTCGCCCAGGCACGTGACCGCGAGCAGGAGGCGATGCTCGGCTACCTCGCCACCGGGGGCTGCCGGATGGAGTACCTGCGGCGCCAGCTCGACGACCCCGAGGCGACGCCGTGCGGCCGGTGCGACAACTGCACCGGGAAACACTGGGACACGTCGGTGGCCGAGGAGGTCGTCGACGCGACCCGGGAACGCCTGCAGCGGCCCGGCGTCGAGGTGGCGCCGCGGAAGCAGTGGCCCACCGGGATGTCCTCTTTGGACGTCCCGGTGTCCGGCCGGATCTCGGCCGACGACCAGGCCGAGCCGGGCCAGGTGCTCGGGCGGCTCACCGACGTCGGCTGGGGCAACCGGCTGCGCGAGCTCGTCGGTCCGCAGGCCGTGGACGCCGAGGTGCCGGACTCGGTGTTCAAGGCGTGCGTGCAGGTGCTCGCCGGGTGGCAGTGGGCGCAGCGGCCGGTCGCGGTGGTGGCGGTGCCGTCGTCGACGCGGCCGCAGCTCGTCTACAGCCTCGCGACCAGGCTGGCCGAGGTCGGCAGGCTGGACTTCCTCGGCGCGCTCGACGCCGAGGGACCGCCGCCGCGCCAGGCGAACAGCGCGCAACGGCTGGCCGATCTGTGGCGCCGGATGAGCATGCCGGCGGACCTCGCCCAGACGCTGCCGGGCGGTCCGGTCCTGCTGGTGGACGACGTCATCGACACCGGCTGGACGATGACGCTGGCCGCGCGGCTGCTGCGGCGGGCCGGGGCGCCCGCGGTGCTGCCGTTCGCACTGGCCAGTACGGCCTGAGGGAGGGAGGACCCGGACACGAACGGGGTACTCGCGTACCCAGGTGGACGACTCGCGTACCTGGAGGGTCGGCTCGCGTACCTGGAGGGTCGGCTCGCGTACTTGAAGGGTCGGCTCGGTGTGGACGAGAAACCCGGGCAGTCAGGATCTTTCGCACTGCGAACGGATGTGGCAAAGTCCCGTTCCACCTTCGGGTGACGTGGAGGCCGCCATGACCGAGTCCGCCGTCCAGGTGTCACAGCGCCACCGGCTGCCCGTGCGCAAGCTGTTCGCGGCGAGCGCCGGGAACGCGCTGGAGTGGTTCGACTGGACGATCTACGCGACGTTCAGCATCTACTTCGCCAGTGCGTTCTTCCCCGCCGGGAACGACACCCTCGCCCTGATCAACACCTTCGCCACCTACGCGCTGGCCTTCTTCTTCCGGCCGCTCGGCGGCGTGCTGCTCGGGCGGTTCGCCGACACCCGTGGCCGGAAGCCCGCCATGATCCTCACCATCCTGCTCATGGCGGGCGGGTCGGTGGCGATCGGGCTGCTGCCGACGTTCGCGCAGGTGGGGTGGCTCGCGCCGATCCTGCTGCTGCTCGCGCGCGTCGCGCAGGGGCTGTCGCTCGGCGGTGAGGTGTCGAACGCGTCGGCGTACCTGGGCGAGATCGCGCCGCCGGAGCGTCGCGGCCGGTACTCGGCGTTCTTCTACATCTCGACCGGGTCGGCGGTGCTCGTCGCGACCGTGCTCGGGTTCGTGCTGGCCCGGACGCTGGACAAGGCCCAGCTCGCGTCGTGGGGCTGGCGGCTGCCGTTCCTGCTCGGCGGCGTCTTCGGCCTGGTCGGGCTGTGGCTGCGCCGCAGCATCGCCGAGACCGAGCTGTTCGAGCAGACCAAGACCAAGGCGCGCAAGATCGAACGGCCGCTGCTTACCACGCTGACGCACCACCCGAAGGCCGTCGGCCGGCTCGTCGGCTTCACGATGCTGTCGACCCTCTGCTACTACACGTTCTTCAGCGCGCTCACGTCCTTCGCGGTGAAGAACCGGCACGCCGATGCCGACGCCGTCTTCCTCGCCCTTTCGGCCGGGACGGCGTTGTTCATCGCCCTGCAGTACCCGCTCGGGGCGTTGTCGGACCGGTTCGGGCGGAAGCCGCAGCTGCTCGTCTGGTCCGGGGCGACCGCGGTCGCCGTCGTGCCGCTGTCCACTTTGATCGGTCCGGGTGTCGGCGGGCTGCTCGTCGTGTTCTGCGTCGGGCTCGGGCTGTACACGGCGATGACGTCGATCGCGCCGGCCATCATGAGCGAGCTGTTCCCCACCGAACTGCGCGGGCTGGGCATCGGGGCCTGGTACAACCTGACCGTCGCGATCTTCGGCGGCACCGCACCCCTGCTCATCACGTTGTTCGGCGCGGTGTCGCAGACGCTCTACTTCTGGTACGTCGCCGTGGGCGCGGCGATCGCGTTCGCGGTGATCCTCACGCTGCCGGAGACCAAGGGCAGCGAGCTGCGGTAAACCCTTCGTCATCGGCCGGTCACGCTCGCTACGCTGCGGGTTCGCCGTGACCGAGCCGAAGGAGGGACACCGTGCAGACCGCCGACGTTACCGAGGAGCTGGCGCGCCGCGTGGTGGCCGCCGCCGGCCGGGCACTCGATGCAGCGCTGACGCCGGAGCAGGCGCTGGTCCAAGCGTCGCCGCGCGAAGGCGTCGACTACCAGGCCAATCTCGCGATGAGCCTGGGCAAGCAGCTCGGCCGTCCGCCGCGCGAGGTCGCCGGCCTGATCGCGGGAGCGCTGGAGCTCGACGGAATCGCCGATCCGCCGGAGATCGCGGGGCCGGGCTTCCTCAACTTCGTCCTGTGCAAGGAATGGCTGGAAACGCGCACCGGCGCGCTGCTCGGCGATCCGCGGCTCGGCGTGCCGGAAACCACGGCGCCCCGGCGGATCGCGCTCGACTACAGCAGTCCGAACGTGGCCAAGGAAATGCACGTCGGGCACCTGCGCTCGTCGGTGATCGGCGACGCGCTCGCCCGCCTGCTGCGGTTCGCCGGGCACGAAGTGCTGCCGCACAACCACCTCGGCGACTGGGGCACGCCGTTCGGCATGCTCATCGAGCACCTCCTCGACGTCTCCGCCGGGCAACGCGCGATCGCCGACCTCGACGCCTTCTACCGCGAAGCTCGCCGGAAGTTCGACAGCGACGAAGCGTTCGCGACGCGGGCGCGCACCCGTGTCGTCAAACTGCAGAGCGGGGACGAAGACACCCTCGCCGTGTGGCAGGAACTCGTCGACGAGTCGACCCGGCACTTCAACGCGGTGTACGCCCTGCTCGGGATTTCCCTGACCGACAAGGACATCTACGGCGAGAGCTTCTACAACCCGTACCTCGCCGCGGTGGTCGACGACCTCGAGAAGGCCGGACTGACCGAAGTCAGCGACGGCGCCGTCTGCGTGTTCCCCGAAGGGTTCCGCAACCGGGAAGGCGACCGGCTGCCGCTGATCGTCCGCAAGCGCGACGGCGGTTACGGTTATGCCGCCACGGATCTGGCGACCGTCCGGTACTGGACGTCGGAACGCGGCGCGACCGACCTGCTCTACGTCGTCGGGGCGCCCCAGGCGCAGCACTTCGCGATGGTGTTCGCCGCCTGCCGCGCGGCGGGCTGGCTGACCGGGCACGCCGAGCACATCGGCTTCGGCACGGTGCTGGGCGCGGACGGCAAGGCCATGCGGACCCGGGCCGGCGAGACCGTCAATCTGGCCGACCTGCTCACCGAAGCCGTGGCTCAGGCTGCCGCGGTAGTCGCCGAACGCAGCGAGCTCGACGCCGCGGGTCAGGCCGAGGTCGCCCGGGCGGTGGGCATCGGCGCGGTCAAGTACGCGGACCTGTCCGGTGACCGCGAACGCGACTACGTCTTCGCCTGGGACCGGATGCTGGCGAAGGAGGGCAACACATCGGTGTACCTCCAGTACGCGCACGCGCGGACGCAGTCGATCCTGCGGAAGGCGGGCGGTCTGCCCGACGGCGACGACGTCGTGCTCGAAGCGCCGGCGGAACGTGCGCTGGCATTGAAACTGCTTCGGTTCGGCGAAGCGCTGAAGGCGGCGACAAGCGGCTACGCGCCGCACAAGCTGTGTACGTACCTGTACGAGACCGCGGTCGCGTTCTCGCGGTTCTTCGAGGAATGCCCCGTCCTGAAGGCTTCTTCGCCGGAGTTGCGCGCGTCGCGGCTGCGGTTGACTGTGGTGACGTCGCGAACGCTCGCGCTCGGGCTTTCGCTGCTCGGCATCGAGGCGCCCGAACGGCTCTGACGGGAGAACACGCATGATCATCGTGGCCGGCTGGCTCGCGGTCGCCCCCGAGGCCCGCGACGCCTACCTCGACGGCTGTGCCGAAGCCGTGCGGCTCGCGCGAGAGGCGCCGGGCTGCCTGGAGTACGCGCTGGGCGCCGACCTGCTCGATCCCGGCCGGGTCACGGTGTACGAACGTTGGGAGTCCGACGAAGACCTGGAGCGCTTCCGCGGGTCCGGGCCGTCGGACGAGCAGGCGGCGCAGATCCTCGGCGCTTCGGTGGCGCGCTACCGGATTTCGGCGGTCGAGGCGCCGTGATCCGCCAGCAGCGTCACTAGCTCGCCGGCCAAGCCACGGCCGACCGGCTCGCGCGTCGCGAGGAGCCGGTACCAGAGTGTGCCGAAGACGACGTCGAGCACCGTGCCGGGCTGGACGCCGGCCGGAAGTTCGCCGCGCTCGCGGGCGCGGTCGACGAGCGTGCCGAGCGCGTCGCGGCGGCGATGGAGGAAGTCTTCGCGGAACCGCTTGCCGAACTCCGGGTCGATCTGGGCCTGCGCCATCAGCGCCCGGAGCGTGTCCGCGACCGGTTCCTTCTGCCCCAGCTCGAAGGTGCGGTCCAGGAACTCGGCCAGGTCGGCACGGAAGGAGCCCCGGTCGGGGAGGGGGATCTGCAGGTCCGCCTTCGTCGCGAGCGCGTCGAGCAGGACGTCGGCCTTCGACGGCCACCAGCGGTAGATCGTCTGCTTGCCGACGCCCGAGCGGGCGGCGATGCCTTCGACGGTCAGGCCGCCGTAGCCGCCCTCCGCGACGAGGTCGAGCGTGGCGGCGAGGATCGCCAGCCGGCTCTGCTCGCTGCGCTTGCGGCCGGGACGGGACTGGTCGGTCATGGGATCCGATGGTAGCGTCGATTTCGAAACGAGACGTACCGGTTCGAAATGGGGAACAAGCATGAGCATCGCTCTCGTCGCCGGCGGCACCTCGGGCATCGGCCTGGCGACCGCGCGGCGGCTGCGGCAGCGGGGTTACGACGTCCACGTCACCGGACGGGGCAAGGAACGCCTCGACGACCTCGCCTCGAGCGACCCGGAGCTGACCGGGCACCAGGCCGACGGCGGCGACGCCACGGCGATGGCCGCGCTGGCCGGGTCGCTCGGAACGGTCGACGTGCTGGTGGTGAGCCTGTCCGGCACCGAAGGCACGGGGCCGATCGGCTCGCTGGACCTGGCAATGTTGCGGCGGGCGTTCGACGCGAAGTTCTGGGCGCACCTGACGACGGTCCAGGCGGTGCTGCCACACCTGGCCGAGAACGGTTCGATCACGCTGCTCAGCGCGATCACGGCCCGGGCGGCAATGGCCGGCACGGCCGGGATCGGGGCGCTGAACGCGGCGATCGAGGCGCTGGTCAAGCCACTGGCGGTCGAGCTGGCGCCGCGGCGGGTGAACGCGGTGTCGCCAGGGGTGGTGGACACGGCGTGGTGGAGCGGGTTCCCGGCGGAGATGCGGGAGGGCTTCTTCGCCCAGACGGCGGCCTCGATCCCGGCCCGCCGGGTGGCGACGGCGGACGACGTGGCGGAGGTGGTGGCATTGGCCGCGACGAACCCGAACCTGACGGGCACGATCCTGGAAGCCGACGGCGGGGCCCGGCTGGTCTCGCTGGGCTGACGCCGCCTCGCCACGCCGGCCTACGGCCGGCCGGCTGCCCGGATGAGGTCGCGGGCCGGGCGACCGACGCGCGAGCCGGAGGCATCTCGCGTGATTGAGCGGGCATCTCGCGTGATTGAAGGGACATCACCCGTGATTGAGGGGTCGACACGGCGGCGGCCGGCTGATCGCGGGTGATGCCCGTCGGCACACGCGAGGTTCCCCGCGGCGCACGCGAGATTCCCCTTGGCGCACGCGAGATTCCCCGTGGCGCACGCGAGATTCCCGCGGCGCACGCGTGATGCCCCGCGGCGCACGGGTGATGTCCGCTCGGTTGCGTGGAAGGGTGGGTCAGCGGCGGAGGGGGACCAGGTCGTCGGCGTGGACCACCTCGCGGCGCTGGTCCTCCGGGAGCTCGTGGGTCGAGCGGCCGATCAGGTCCGGGAGTTCCGGTGCGTCGAAGGCCACTACGCCGCGGGCCACTGGGCGGTCGCGGGCGTCCACCAGGTCCACCACGTCGCCGGCCTGGAATTCGCCGTCCACGCCCGTGATGCCCGCGGCCAGCAAGGACCTGCGGCGGCGGACCACCGCCGTCACCGCTCCGTCGTCGAGGCGGAGCTTGCCCGTGGTGTCCGCCGCGTAGCCCAGCCAGAACCTGCGGGCCGACAGGCGCGTGTCCGCCGGGGCGAACGCGGTGCCCGGGGAGGCCGTGGTCAACGCCGCCGAGGCTTCCGATGCCGCGGCCAGCAGGACCGGGATGCCCGCGCCCGCCGCCGTGCGGGCGGCCGCCAGTTTGGACACCATGCCGCCCGTGCCCAGGCCCGAGCTGGACATGCCGACCGAGATTCCGTCCACATCGGACTCCGAGAGGACCTCGGTCAGCTTGCGGGTCGCGCCGTTGCGGGGGTCTCCGTCGTACAGGCCGTCCACATCGGACAGCAGCACCAATGCGTCCGCGCCGATCAGGTGGGCCACCAGGGCCGCCAGGCGGTCGTTGTCGCCGAAGCGGATTTCCTCGGTCGCCACCGTGTCGTTCTCGTTGACCACCGGGACCGCGCCCAGCGCCAGCAGCCGCGAAAACGTCCGCTGCGCGTTGCGATAGTGCGACCGGCGGACGACGTCGTCGGACGTCAGCAGCACCTGGCCGACCGTCAGCGAGTACCGGCCGAACGACTCCGCGTACGCATGCGCCAGCGCCAGCTGGCCGACGCTCGCCGCCGCCTGCTGCGTGGCGAGGTCACGCGGGCGCTTGCCCAGCGACAGCGGTGCGAGGCCGGCGCCGATCGCGCCCGAGGACACCAGCACGATCTGCGTGTCGCGGGCGACGCGCTCGGCGATCGCGTCGACCAGCGCGTCCAGCCGGACCACGTCCAGCCCGCTGCCCGCCGTCGTCAGCGCCGACGAGCCGACCTTGACCACCAACCGGCGAGCGGAAGCGATCGCCTCGCGGGTGCCGCTCACGCGTCGAGGTCCAGCTCGTCGTCGTCCTCGCCGGTGCCGTCGCGGCGGATCCGGCGGGCCTCCTTGCGCTCGGCCGCGCCGATCCGGTCGCTGCGCTCCAGCCGGACGTCGGTGCCGCGCCCGGACAGGTGGACCGCCACCGAAGGAGTCGACGGCTCCCACTCGAACTGGACGTCGCCGATCGTGACCGGGCTGCCGGGCTGCGCGCCGAGCTTCGCCAGCTCGTCCTCGACGCCGAGGCGGTTGAGCCGGTCGGCGAGGTAGCCGACGGCCTCGTCGTTGGCGAAGTCGGTCTGGCGGATCCACCGCTCCGGCCGCGCGCCGCGGACGATGAACGCGCCCTCCTCCTCGGGGTCGAGGCTGACGGTGAAGCCCGAGTCGTCGACGGCGAGCGGCCGCAGGACGATCTTCTCCGGCTCCAGCACCGGCTGCGCCTCGCGGTACTTCTCGACGATCGCGGCCAACGCGAACGTCAACTCTCGCAAGCCCTTGCGCGACGCCGTCGACACCTCGAACACCTGAAGGCCGCGGGCCTCGAAGTCGGGGCGGACGAACTCGGCGAGCTCGGCGGCCTCCGGAACGTCGATCTTGTTCAGGACGACCACGCGCGGCCGCTCTTCGAGCTTCCCGCCGAGGCTCGGCGTGTACTTCGCGAGCTCCTCCTCCAGAGCGTCCACATCGGACAGCGGGTCGCGACCCGGCTCCAGGGTCGCGCAGTCGACGACGTGCACCAGCACCGCGCAGCGCTCGATGTGGCGCAGGAAGTCCAGGCCCAGGCCCTTGCCTTCGGACGCGCCGGGGATCAGGCCGGGCACGTCGGCCATCGTGAACACCGTGTCGCCGCCGGTGATGACCCCGAGGTTCGGCACCAGCGTGGTGAACGGGTAGTCGGCGATCTTCGGCTTGGCCGCGGACAGCACCGAGATCAGCGACGACTTGCCGGCGGATGGGAACCCCAGCAGCCCGACGTCGGCGACCGAGCGCAGCTCCAGCGTCAGGTCACGGCTTTCGCCCGGCTCGCCCAGCAGCGCGAACCCGGGCGCCTTGCGGGCCTTCGACGCGAGCGCGGCGTTGCCGAGCCCGCCGCGGCCGCCCTGCGCGGCGACGAACGTGGTGCCCGGGCCGATCAGGTCGGCGACCATCTCGCCGTCCTCGGTGAACACGACGGTGCCCGACGGCACCTTCATCACCAGGGTCTCCCCCGCCGCACCGGCGCGGTTGCCGCCCTGCCCCATCTTGCCGTTGCCGGCTTTGGCGTGCGGGCGGAAGTGGAAGTCCAGCAGGGTGTGCACGTTCGGGTCGACGACCAGCAGGACGTCGCCGCCGTTGCCGCCGTTGCCGCCGTCGGGGCCGCCGAGGGGCTTGAACTTCTCGCGGTGCACCGAGGCACAGCCGTTGCCCCCGTCACCGGCGGTCAGGTGGATGACCGCACGGTCCACGAACCGGGACGCCATGACTCTGCCTCACTTCACTCAACGAAAAGGTACGAACAAACAAACGAGGGGTGGCACCGGATATTCCGGCCCCACCCCTCGTCAGAGGTCTAACGACAGACCGAAGCTCAGGCTTCGACCGGCACGATGTTGACCGTCTTGCGGCCGCGCTTCTCGCCGAACTGGACCGCACCGGCGGCCAGGGCGAACAGCGTGTCGTCGCCGCCACGGCCGACGTTGACGCCGGGGTGGAACTTGGTGCCGCGCTGGCGGATCAGGATCTCGCCGGCGTTGACTTCCTGGCCGCCGTAGCGCTTGACGCCGAGGCGCTGCGCGTTCGAGTCACGACCGTTGCGGGAGCTGGACGCACCCTTCTTGTGAGCCATAGCTCAGTCCTCTTTCTACCTAAGATCCGGAGAAGTTCTTACAGCGAGATGGCGGTGACCTCGACGCGGGTCAGCTTCTGCCGGTGACCCTGGCGCTTGTGGTAGCCCGTCTTGTTCTTGAACTTGTGGATCCGGATCTTCGGACCCTTGGTCTGCTCGACGACCTTGCCGGTGACCGAGACCTTCGCCAGCGCGTCGGCGTCCGTGGTGACATCGCCACCGTCGACGTACAAAACGGCGGGGAGGATGTGCTCGGTGCCCGGCTCGCCCTCGAGCTTCTCGACCTCGACGACGTCGCCGACGGCCACCTTGTACTGCTTGCCGCCGGTCTTGACGATCGCGTACGCCGACACGGAAGTCTCCTGCATTACTCGACAATGGGTGGGGGCTTGCGCAACCGGCCCACCCGGTGGAAACGGTGGTCCTGGACTCGCGCAGGCGACCTGCTCTGGTGGCAGGCCGTACTACAGGTTACGTGGGGTGCCCCGGTGCGTTGGCACCGGGGTCCCCCTAGTCGTTCACTGGCTCTGGTCGGAGGCGTGCACCGGCGGGCCCGCCGGCCGCGACGCCGCCCGGCGCGGACGGCGCCGGGTGGAGCGCACCGCCGGTTCGGGCACGCTGACCTCGGGGTCGGCGGCCTCCGGAGCCGCCACGGCCGCGGTGACCGGCTCTTCCGCCGGTTCCGGCGCCGGGGACTGCTCGACCTCGGGCTCGTCGTCCTGCGGCACCGGCACCTCGTCCGCTTCGGTGGTCACCGGGGTGCCGGCGACCTCCTGGGCGGGCTCGGCGGGCGGCTCGGCCGCCACCGGCGTCTCGTCCGCCTCCGTGGTCGCCGGGACGTCCGCGACCTCCCTGGCCGGCTCCGGAGCGGGCCCGTTGCCGTTCAGCGCGCCGTGGTCGTGCTCCTTGGCGGCCTTCGACGCGTTCGCCATCGCCGCCACCGCCGAGGCGATCGACTCGCGCTTCTCGGGCGGCGGGACGGCGTGCACCTCGGCCTTGGCGGCGCCCTCGGTCTCCGCCTTGGCGGCTTCGTCACCGCGGCCGCGGCCGCGCGACCGGCGGGAACTCTTCTCCCCGCCACCGCCGTTGCCGCCGTTGCCGTTCCCGCCGTGCGACTGCGCCGAGTTACCGGCCGTGCGCTGCACCTCGGTCGAGACGAGCACGCCCCGGCCCTTGCAGTGCTCGCACGGCGTCGAGAACGCCTCCAGCAGGCCGGTGCCGATCTTCTTGCGGGTCATCTGCACCAGGCCGAGCGAGGTGACCTCGGCCACCTGGTGGCGCGTGCGGTCGCGGCCGAGGCACTCGGTCAGGCGGCGCAGCACCAGCTCGCGGTTGGACTCGAGCACCATGTCGATGAAGTCGATGACGATGATGCCGCCGATGTCCCGCAGCCGGAGCTGGCGGACGATCTCCTCCGCCGACTCCAGGTTGTTGCGGGTCACCGTCTCTTCGAGGTTGCCACCCGATCCGGTGAACTTGCCGGTGTTGACGTCGATCACCGTCATCGCCTCGGTGCGGTCGATGACCAGGTAACCGCCCGAAGGCAGCCAGACCTTCCGGTCGAGGGCCTTGGTGATCTGCTCGTCGATCCGGTGATCGGCGAACGCGTCGCCGGTGCCGGTGTAGCGCTTGAGCCGGTCGGTCAGCTCCGGCGCGACGTGGCTGACGTAGCCGTTGATGGTCTCCCAGGACCGGTTGCCCTGGATCTCCAGCTTGGTGAAGTCCTCGGTGAAGAGGTCACGCACGACCTTGACCAGCAGGTCCGGCTCTTCGTAGAGCATGGTCGGCGCGCCGCCCTTCTTGCCGGAACCGGCGGCGGCCTTCTCCTTGATGACGTCCCACTGCGCCTTGAGGCGGTCGACGTCGCGGCCCAGCTCCTCCTCGCCGATGCCCTCGGAGGCGGTGCGGATGATGACGCCCGCGTCCTCCGGGACGATCCGCTTGAGGATGTCCTTCAGACGGCGGCGCTCGTTCTCCGGCAGCTTGCGGGAGATGCCGGTGGCGCCGCCCGCGGGCACGTAGACGAGGAAGCGGCCGGGCAGCGAGATCTGCGTGGTCAGCCGGGCGCCCTTGTGCCCGACCGGGTCCTTCGTGACCTGGACCAGCACCGAGTCGCCGGTGGACAGCGCCTGCTCGATCTTGCGGGCCTTGCCCTCCAGGCCGGCGGCGTCCCAGTCGACCTCGCCGGCGTACAGCACGGCGTTGCGGCCGCGGCCGATGTCGATGAACGCGGCCTCCATGCTCGGCAGCACGTTCTGGACGCGGCCGAGGTAGACGTTGCCGACGATCGAGCCGGAGCCCGACTGCGTCACGAAGTGCTCGACCAGGACACCGTCCTCGAGCACCGCGATCTGGGTGGAGTCGCCGTGCTCGACGACGACCATCGTGCGCTCGACCGACTCGCGCCGGGCCAGGAACTCGGCCTCGGACAGGATCGGGGCGCGGCGGCGGCCCGCCTCGCGGCCGTCGCGGCGGCGCTGGCGCTTGGCCTCGAGCCGCGTCGACCCGCGGACGCTGCGCACCTCGTCGCGCGCCGGGCGCTCGGCGGGCTGCTCGGCCTTCGCCTGGCGGACGTGCGTGACGGTGTTGGGCGGGTCGTCGGTGGTCTCGGCCTCGTCGCCGTCCGAGCCCTTGCGGCGGCGACGGCGGCGGCGACGGCGGCTGCCGCCTTCGCCCTCGTCGGCGTCGCTCTCGGCTTCCGAAGACGCCTCGGCGGCGTCCTCGGCCTCTTCGGTGTCCGCTTCGGGCTTTTCGTCCCCGCCGCGGCTCTTGCGGCGCGGCTGCTCCTCGGCCTGGTCGTCCTCGGTTTCGGCGGTCTCGTCGCCGCCCTCGGCGCCCTTGCCCCGGCCCCGGCCGCGACGGCCACGGCGGCGGCGACGGCGGCTGCCGGCGTCCTCGTCGTCGTCGGCCCCGGCGTCGGTGGCCGGCGTCGTGTCCTCGGCCTCTTCCTCGGCCACCTCGGGCTCGGGACGCGCCGGCGGCTCCGCGAACGGGTCGGCCGGCTTGCGAGCCGGCTTGGCCGCGGGTTCGGCCGGCTCCGGCGGCAGGAAGACCGGCGACGGCGCGGCGAACACCGGCAGGTGCGCGCGGGTCTTCTGCCGCGGGCGCGGCTTCTCGGCCTCGGCCGTCTGTTCGGTGGCTTCGCCGGTGGCGGCCTGCTGTGCGAAGGGCTGGCCGGCGCTGCCCCGGCCGGCGCGCTGCCGGGCGGGCGCGCGCTCGGCGCCGTCCTGGCCGGCGGTGTCCTGGGCGGCCGGCTGGTCCTGGCCGGTCGCGGCCGGCTCGGCGGGCTGCTCGCCCTCGGCGGGCGCGAAGGCTTCCGCGACCTTGAGCGCCACTTCCCGCGTGACGCTCGACTGCGCGCTGCGGACGCTTTCGCCCAGTTCGGCCAGCTTCGCGAGGACGTCCCGGCTGTGCGACTCGAGCAGCTTGGCCAGCGCGTGCACCCGGATCCGGGCGGGCAGGTCGGCCAGCGGGCCGCTCGGGGGTGTGGCGGGATTCCCGCCGGCGTGCTCGGCGGGTGTTTCCGCGTTCGACATGTGTCTCCTCCGCCCCCGGGCGCGTCTGCCGGTTCGCACCGGCAGGGACGCGGCCGCGCAGGGGCCCCTTTCTGTTCGTTCCGCCCTGGTGGTCACCAGCAGCGGGAATCCTTGCCCGACGACCGGGCGCCGCCCACCACCGCTTCCGGTGGCGCGCGACCCGGTCAAAGGTCTGCTCGGCGGCGTGCATAAGGCACTCGCGGCCCCCGGGCCGCCCGCCACGTCGTCCAGCCGCCCGGTTCGCGGGCGGCGACGCGCGTCGCGGGAGTCCACGCACTTCACCGGGCCACAACGCCGCAGGCAGCACCTCTCACATGCGCCCCGCGGCCCAGCGGCCACCCCGAGTATCCCACACCGGGTGACCGCTCCGGTGTACTCGGTACCCCGGCCCACGCCGCCGGGCGCGCCGCGAGCCCCACCGGCCGGGGGAACTTGGCCGCAGCGCTTGTCCGCCGGGCACGGGGTGGCTACCGTGCGGCTCGGGGTGACCGGGATCTCGCGCGCCGGCACCCGCGGTTCCTGCATCCGGTGGGAGGTCCGGTGTCCCTGCTGGCGCGGCCCCTGCGGGCGGCCGTGTGCACCGTCCTGGTGCTTTCGGGGTGCGTCACCGCCGGTCCCGCGGCGGCCGGCGAGCCCGGCTGCGCCCACGGCCGGGTCCTGCGGTACGTCGTCACCTTCGACCGCGGCACCGCCGAGCCCGCGGCCCGCTCGGAGATCGCCGCCGCCTGCGGCGCGACCACCGTCTACTACCCGCAGATCGCCGTCGCGGTCGCCACCTCCGGCGACCCGGGCTTCGGCGGGCGGATCGGCCTCGACCGGGCGTTCAGCGCCCAGGCCGAGCGGCTCGCCGCGCAGCGCGCCACCGAGGTGCGGCCGCAGCCGGTGCGGACGGCGCTGCCGGCGACCGATCCCGCGAAGGTGCCCACCGCGGACCTGAGCGGGCAGCAGTGGGACATGGCGATGATCAACGCCCACCGCGGCGACGGCGGCCGCCGGGACGTCGTCGTCGGCGTCCTCGACTCCGGGATCGACCCGGACCACCCGGACCTCGCCGGCGCGCTCGACCGCGAGGACTCGGCCGGCTGCCTGACCGGCGCCCCGGACCGGTCGGCGCCGGCCTGGGCGCCCACGACGTCGGTGCACGGCACGCACGTGGCGGGGATCATCGCGGCGGCGGACGACGCCCGCGGTGTGACCGGTGTGGCGCCGGGGGTCAGCGTGGCGTCGGTGAAAGTGATCGACGACCGCGGCTACGCCGACCCCGAAGCCGCGGTGTGCGGCCTGATGTGGGCTGCGTCACGGCACATGCGGCTGACGAACAGCAGTTTCTTCGTCAACCCCTGGACGCTCTCGTGCATCCGCGGCAACGACCGCGGCGTCGTCCACGAGGTGCTGGCGCGCGCGGTCGAGTACAGCACGTCGGCGGGGACGCTGAACGTCGCGGCGGCGACCAACGAGGCGGTCGACCTGACCCCGTCGGCGCGGTCCGGCGCGCCCGGGGCGGGCAGCGGCTGCGAAGCCCTGCCGGCCGGGCTCCGGGACGTCGTCGCGGTGTCCGCCGTCGGCGCCGACCGGGTGAAGGCGGGCTACAGCTCGTACGGGTTGGGGGTGATCGACGTCACCGCGCCCGGCGGGGAGGCGGGCGAGTGCGTGCTCTCGACGGTGCCCGGCGGATACGCGCCGCTGTGCGGGACGTCGATGGCCGCCCCGCACGTCACCGGCGTGCTGGCACTGCTGGCGTCCGCCGCGGAGCAGGCCGGGCCCCGGCAGCTGCGGCGCACGCTCGACGCGCGAGCGATGCCGATGCCCTGCCCCGCCGATTACGACCTGACCGGCGACGGGCTGCAGGACGCGTACTGCGCCGGGTACGAGGGCTACAACGGGTTCTACGGACACGGCATGGTCAACGCGCCGGCAGCCGCCGTGGCACCGGGCGGACGGCCGGATCCGGCGCGCTGACGCGTCACGTCAGGAGCAGTTTGGCGATCCGCCGCGTCGACGCCCAGAGACCCACCGCGCCCAGGACCAGCAGGTACGCCAGGTTGACCAGCATGCCGCCGGAGAGGATGCCGGTCGACAGGCCGCGCATCAGCTCGATCCCGTGGTAGAGCGGGAGGCAGCGGACCACCCACTGCAGCGGCTCCGGGTAGACCGACAGCGGGTAGAACGTCGTCGCGAAGAGGAACATCGGGGTCAGGATCAGCTGGATGTAGTCGAACTGGGCCGTCGACCGCAGGAACGTCACCAGTGCCATGCCGATCGCCGAGAAGGCCAGGCCGATCAGGAGCGCCGCCGGGACCATCAGCAGGGCCCACCACGACGCCAGCAGCCCCATCGCCGCCGCGATCGCCAGGAACGCGACCGCGTAGATGCCGCCGCGGGCGATCGCCCAGCCGATCTCGCCCAGTGCCACGTCCAGCGGGCCGATCGGGGTCGCCAGCATCGCGTCGTACAGCTTCGCGTAGCGCAGCTTGAAGAACAGGTTGTACGTCGATTCGAAGACGGCGCCGTTCATCGCCGACGTCGCCAGCAGCGCCGGCGCCACGAACGCGACGTAGCTCATCGGGCGCCCGTCCGGGCCGGCCACCTCGGTGACCAGCTTGCCGAACCCGAGCTGGAACGCCAGCAGGTAGAGGAACGGCTCGAGCGCGCCGGAGGCGAACAGCAGCCAGTTGGTGCGGGACACCATGACCGAGCGTTCCACGAGCATGCGGGCCCGGCCCGCGTACAACGCGGGCGGGAGGATGCGCAGCAGCAGCCCGGCGCGGGCCTCGACGGTCGTCATTCAGACCACCAGCCTCCGGTAGAAGGCCCGGTGCGCGAGCACCCACCCGGCCGCGAACAGGGCCGCCAGCACGGCGAGGTGCCCGAGCATCGCCCAGCCGCCGACGCCGCCGATGCTCACGCCGCGGGACAGCTGCGTGCCGTGCCACAGCGGCGAAAGCCAGGCCAGCCAGCGGATCGCGGCCGGCAGCTGGGAGATCGGGAAGAACGTGCCGGAGAACAGGGTCATCGGCATCACCACGAAGCGGAAGATCAGCCCGAAGCGCTGGCCCTCGTCGAAGGTCCGCGCGGCCAGCGCGGCCATCAGTGTGGTGCAGGCGAGCCCGGTGATGGTGCCGGCCAGGATCACCAACAGCACCTCCGGCCCGGTCCAGGCGCCGAAGAAGAGCGCGACGAACGCGTAGATCGCGCCCGCGAGGGTCAGCCGCAGGGCCGACCAGATCAGGTGGCCGCCGAAGACCTGGCCCGGTGACACCGGGGTGGCGGTGACGGCCAGGTACTCCTTCTGCCACTTGAACCCGGAGAGCACGGGATAGCTCGACTCGCCGACGGCCTGCTGCGCGGCGCCGGCGGCCAGCAGCGCGGGCGCGATGTACTGGAGGTAGGAGAGCCCGCCGGTGACCGTGCCGGGCCGCACCTGCGAGCCGAACCCGAGCCCCATCGCGGCGAGGAACAGCACCGGTTGCAGCCCGGTCGAGTACAGAGTGGACACCCAGTGGCGGCGGTACCAGGTCCAGCGGCCCTCGACCAGCAGCCAGGCGCCCCGCCACTTGCCGACCACCCGGCCGGTGGAGATCGTCGCCATCAGTCCACCAGCGTCCGGCCGGTCAGCCGGAGGAAGACGTCCTCCAGCGAGCTTCGCCGCACCAGGCTCGACAACGGCCGCACCCCGCGGGAATGCGCGTGCTCCAGGGTGTCCTCGCCTTCGTCGCTGTACAGCAGCACCCGGTCCGGCAGCACCTCCACGCGCTCGGCCAGGCCTTCCACCTGCTGGGCCGCCGCCACCTGCTCCCCCGGCGCGAACCGCAGCTCGACCACCTCGCGCGTCGAGTACCGCCGGATCAGGTCGGCCGGGGAGCCCTCCGCCGCGATGCGGCCGTGGTCCATCACCACCAGCCTGTCGCACAGCTGCTCGGCTTCGTCCATGTAGTGCGTCGTGACGATCAGCGTGGTGCCCTGGGCCTTGAGCCGGAACAGGCGGTCCCACAGCAGGTGGCGGGCCTGCGGGTCGAGGCCCGTCGTCGGCTCGTCGAGCAGGAGCAGCTCCGGGTCGTTGACCAGGGACCGCGCGATCGTCAGCCGCCGCTTCATGCCGCCCGAGAGCGGGTCGACCTTGTCCTCCGCGCGGTCGCTCAGCTGGGCGAACTCCAGCAGCTCCGCCGCCTTCCGGCGCGCCGCCGCGCGGGACAACCCGAAGTAGCGGCCGTAGATCAGCAGGTTCTCCCGGACCGTCAGCTCGACGTCCAGGTTGTCCTGCTGCGGCACCACGCCGAGGCGCGCGCGGATCCGCGGCCCGGCGACCTCCGGGTCCAGCCCCAGCACGCGCAGGTCACCGTCGGTGCGGGGCGACACGCACGCGATCATCCGCATCGTCGACGACTTGCCGGCGCCGTTCGGGCCGAGGAAGCCGAACGCCTCCCCGCGCCGCACCTCGACGTCGATCCCGCGCACGGCCTCGAACTCGCCGAAGCGCTTCACCAGTGCCTTGGCCTGCACCAGTGCCGGTTCCCGGTCCTCCGATTCGTCCACGTCCCCGACGATAGGACCCACCACCGACAAAAACCGAACGCTTTAGCCGCGCACCGTCACGACCAGCGACTGCGTCACCCCGTTGACCGTCACCGAAAGCCGCGCGACCCCCGGCCGCAGCGCGGTCAGGACGCCGGAGGCGGGATCGAACGAAACGACGCCCCACGTGGCCGTCCAGTCCGCGCTCACCGGGTACGACACCGGCACGTCCCGCGTCCCCTGCCGCAGGGACGCGCGCACCTGCGCACGTTCGCCGGGCGTCAGGGACGACGGCCCGGTGAGCGTCAGCGAGTCGACGTTCGGCCGCGTCTCGAAGCGCACCGGCTGGGCGCGGTCGGCCGGGTCCACGCGCAGCAGCGTCCAGCCGACGAACCCGCCGTCACCCGGTGCGGCCGCCGGTGCCTTGCCCGAGTTGCCGTTGACCAGGTACGGCACGCCGTCGACCCGGGACAGCGAGAACACGCCCGCGTGCGACGCCACGGCCGCAGCGGGCTTGCCCGACGCCTGCTCGAACCCGGTCAGCCACTGGGTCAGCAGGGCCGCCTCCTTGCGGTCGCCGAGCTGGGAGTTCCCGGTCGGGCTCGGGTCCTTCACCGGGTGGTGCATCGCGACGACGACCCCGCGCACGGACCGGTCGGCGGCCGCCGAGTCGAGGGCCGAGCGCAGCAGCCGGACCTGGTCGAAGCCGCCCGCGCGCAGCGAGCCGCGCGAGGAGTCCAGGAGCACGAGCCGGATGCCGTGCACGTCGACGACGCGGTGGGTCTCCCCGAAGGCGGCCTGGAAGTTGGCGAGCCCGTTGCCCGCCTCGGCCTCGTGGTTGCCCGGGACGTAGTACCAGGGCACCAGCTCGCCGAGCTCGTCGGTGATCACCTGCCGGGCGAGCACGAAGTCGGGTGCCGTGCCGCGGTCGACGAAGTCGCCGTTGATCAGCACCAGGTCCGGTTTCGCCGCGACGGCTTCGCGCAGCGCCCGCCGGGCCTGCGCGACCAGCGGCCCGGCCGGGTCGTCCGCGGTGAACTGCGCGTCGCTGACCACCGCGACCCGCAGGCCGCCGGTCAGGACGCCGTCGGTGACCAGGGCCGGGTCGTGCGGGGCCGGGTCGGCGGGCACGGCCGTCGCCGGCGCCACCTCGAACGTGAGGTCGTCGAACACGAGCCGGCCTTCGTACTGCTGGTCGGGCACGTTTTCGACGGCGTAGAACCGCGCCAGGCGCTGGCCGGCGGGCAGCCCGGCCGGAACCGCCGCCGTGACGTACCGCCAGCCCGTCCAGTCCACGCTCAGCGAAAGGTCCACAATGGACGCCACGTTCGCCGCGTCGCGCAGTTCCGCCCGCAGCCACGCGCCCTTGCCGTCGCCGTTCACCCACAGGCCGATCTTCTGCGTGCCGTCCGGGACCGGCAGCGGGGCCGACGGCGTCACGTAGGCCGCGCGGGTGGCCGTCGTGCCGGTGAGCCGGTAGTCGAGCGCGAGCCCGGCGCCCCCGTCGCGGCCGGGCGCCGCCGACAGGGCCGCGCCGACGACCGCCGGGAACACCGTCGCCGTCCAGCCCGCCGGGCCGTCCAGCGGGGACGCGATCCGCGGCACCGTGCCGACCGACGCGGCCAGGTGCGTGGTGAGTCCCGCCGCCGACGCGGTGATCGCCGTCGCGCCCGACGCGGTCAGCGCGGTCACCGCGTAGCCGTCCCCAGCCGGCTCGATCCGGACGACCGAGTGGTCGTAGTCCAGCTTGACGTCGTCGGGCTCGAGCCAGGTGCCGTAGCCGTCGGCGTCGTAGCCGTAGACCTTGAACGCGCTCTTCGCGCCGGCACCCGAGAGGGCGACCTGCTCGGTGCTCGTGCCCAGCCGGACCGGCTTGCCCAGCACGGAAAGCGCCGTCTTCCCGGACGCGCGGCCGGAGCGCGCGACGACGTCGACGGCACCCGCGCGGTGGCCGGTGACGACCCCGCGCGTGACGGTCGCCCGCCGCATGTCCGACGTACTCCACCGCGGGTCGGCGGCCACCGCGGCACCGGTTTCGTCGTGGCCGTCGGCGACCAGGTGCCTGCTCAACCCCGACAGCACGCGGTCGGCGCCGTCCGCCGCCACCGCGGGGGCCGGCGCGAACCCGGTGAGCCTGCCGCTGCCAGGCACGGTCGTGAAGCCGATCCCGTTGGGCACCAGGCGTTCCCCGCCGTCGGAGGGGGCGTTCCGGACGCTCGGCGCCGCTTCGCCTTCGTTGCGCGCCAGCAGCGTCGACGACCCGCCGCCGTCGAGGTTGATGGCGTCGTCGGCGCCGAGGCTCTTCATGTGCCGCGCCAGTTCGAGCTCGGTCATCCCGCGGCTGTCGGCCTGCCGCCCGTCCACGGTGGCCAGCCACAGCTTCCGGCCGTCGGCGGAGAAGCCGACCGCGGTCCGCGGGTGCATGGCGACGTTGTCGACCGGCTGCACCACGCCGTCGCGGAGCAGGACTTCGTTGCCGCCCACCGCAACCGCGATCTTCCCGGCGTCCGAACGCGGCGCATACGTGACTCCGACCGCGTCACCCGGCTGCAGCGCGGCGAGCGCGTCCGCGCCGGCTTCGCGGGCGAGCAGCACGGTCGTCCCGGCCGCGATCGGGCCGGGCGCCGGCTGCTCGCGCACCGCGGTGACCACCCCGTCGCGGAGTTCGACCTCCCGCACCCGGGACGCCCCCGCCACCGAGGTCGCCCGCCCGGACGCGCCCCACAACGGCGTGTAGACGCCGATCGCGTCGGGGCCGAGGACAGGGCTGTTGAAGTTGGTCGCCTGCACCGCGCCACCCGGCAGCGTCACGGTGGCTTCGAGGAAGACCGAAGCGAGCGCGGCCTTGCCCTGGTCGGTGATCGACGCGGTGAGGTTGTGCCCGGCGGCCGGTGCGGTCTGCAGCTGCCCGCGGTCGATGCCGACGCCGATCGGCGCACCGGTGGCGCTGATGTCGAAGAAGTCGCCGTTGACCCCGGCCACCGCGCCTGTCCGGGCGAGCTGCTGCGACAGCGGCGTGCGCGCGGAAACCGTGCCGGGACTCAGGTACGCCGGCTTCAGCACCTTGCTGCCCAGGTCGACGGCCAGGGTGTCGCCGCGGATCCAGCCGGCCGGGTCGAAGCGGTCGAACTGGGTGAGGTTCAGCCCGGGCGCCACTTCCGTGGTCGCGCTGCCGGTGACCAGGCCGTCGTCGGGGTCCGTGGTGGCGAAGGCGGCCGGGCCCTCGTAGGCCGACGACGCGGCGGGCGCGGCCTCGACCGGGGGCGTGCCCAGCGGTGCTTTCAGCGGGTCGGCGTGGGCGGGAACGACGAACACCGTCGCGAACAACGCGGCGAGCGGCAACGCAGTGCGTGACTTCTTCACCAGGTACCCCAGTATCGAGTGAGAGCAATCCGCATCAGCACAGCGCAGCGGCACGGCCGGGGGAAGACTTCCCGGTGAACGCCGCCTGAATGGTCTAGAACACCATCAAGGGGTGAGGGGTGCGGCGAGGAGCGCTTCAGCGGCCTCGCCGGTGACGCGCGGCTCCGGTCCGGTGCGCTTCCACAGGCGCAGCAGCAGATCGCGGGCCGGCGCTTCGACCGTCGCCCCGGACGCGGCCGGGCCCAGCGCGGGCGGCTCGCCGGGGTGCACGGTCCAGACGTCGCCGGTGTCGGTGGCGCGCAGGGTGACCGGCCCGGGCAACCGGGGCACGGCGTGCCACCGCGTCACGCGGGGCAGCATCGCACCGAGGACCTCGTCGACGCCGTCCGCGGCGACGGCCGGGTCGAGCACGTGCTCGCTGCCGAGGTCGGCGAGGTGGATGGCGGTTTCGTGGACCTGACGGCGGTACCAGAACGCCTTCGTCTTGTCCGTGCCGCCGAAGTGCCAGCAGGGATCGCCGGGCTCGGCGGCCTCGAGCTCGCCGAGCAGGAGCCGCGCGCTCTCGGCGTACCACGGCACGAGGTCGCCGTCCGCCGCGGTGGCGAAGTCCTGCGGGTGCACCTCGCCGGTGCGGACGACCGTCGCGGCCCAGCGGTGGACGTTGCCGAGGTGCGTCGCGAGGTCGGTGACGGTCCAGCCGGCGCAGTCGGGCACCGCCGCGGCCGGGTCGGCCGTGCGCAGGGCTTCGGCGAACGCGCCGGTCAGCTCCTCCAGCACCGGGAGGTAGGCGCGCGAGGCGAAGGGCATCGTCGTCATGCGGGCTCCGGAAAGGAGAACCGGGGCCACGCGGACGCGCGGCCCCGGTCCGGGAGGATCACAGGTCGGGGAACCAGAGCTTCAGCTCGCGCTCGGCCGACTCCGGCGAGTCCGAGCCGTGGACCAGGTTGTACTGGGTCTCCAGCGCGAAGTCGCCGCGGATGGTGCCCGGGGTGGCCTTCTCGACCGGGTCGGTGCCGCCGGCGAGCTGGCGGAACGCCGCGATGGCGCGGGGGCCTTCGACGGCGAGCGCGACGAGCGGGCCCGAGGTGATGAACTCCAGCAGGTCGCCGAAGAACGGACGCTCCTTGTGCTCGGCGTAGTGCTCCTCGGCCAGCGCCTGCGGAACGGTCCGCAGCTCGAGCGCGGCGAGCTTGAGGCCCTTGCGCTCGATCCGCGAGACGACCTCGCCGACGAGGCCGCGCGCGACGCCATCGGGCTTGACCAGGACCAGCGTGCGTTCAGTCACGACGGTGTTTCTCCTTAATGCTGTTTCGGGGGTCCGGGTGGCGAAGCCCCCGGCCCGGGGCGAAGCCCCGGATGTCACTGCGGTTTTCGGTGCGCGCGAGCCTAGCCGACCCTGCTCAGCGGCCTTGCGGGTGCAGCTTCTTCGACCACAGCGACGCCCCGGTGGCGTCCCGGAGGTCGACGGTGAGGTCGCCGCTCGCGCCGTCGACGTTCAGCTCGCCGAAGTGCTGGAAGCCGTCGATCGGGGCGGTGTTCGCCGCCGGCGGGGCGTGCACGAACACCGCCTCCGGGCCGAACGTCGGGTCCAGCGTGTTCGGCCCGAACGCGCCCGCGTTCAGCGGCCCGGACACGAACTCCCAGAACGGGTCGAAGTCCTGGAAGGCCGCCCGGTCGGGCGAGTAGTGGTGCGCCGCGGTGTAGTGGACGTCGGCGGTCAGCCAGACGACGTTGCGGACGCGGCGGCGCTGGATCTCCCGCAGCACCCAGGCCAGCTCGGTTTCCCGCCCGCCCGGCGCGCCCGGCAGGTTGTTGGCGACGGCTTCGATGTTGGCGCCGTCCGGGACGACCAGGCCCAGCGGCATGTCGGCCTGGACGATCTTCCACGTCGCCGTGCTGCGGCCGAGCGCGTCGGCCAGCCAGCGGGCCTGGGCGTCGCCGAGGATGTAGCCCGGCTTCGTCTGGTCGGCCGTGTTGGCGTTGCGGTAGGTCCGCATGTCCAGCACGAAGATTTCGACGCGGGAGCCGTAGGTGAAGCTGCGGTAGACGCGGCCGTCGACGGCCCGGCGCGGGTCGATCGGGTGCCACTCGTGGAAGGCCTGGTAGGCCCGCGGCGCGAGGACGTCGACGCGCTTCTCGGTGTAGGCCGGGTTGTCGAGGATCTTGCCCGGGTACCAGTTGTTCAGGACTTCGTGGTCGTCCCACTGGACGTAGGCGGGCACCTGCGCGGCGAAGCGCTTGAAGTTGTCGTCCAGCCGGTTGTAGGCGTGCTGGCCGCGGAACTCGTCCAGCGTCTCGGCGACCTTCGCCTTCTCGGGCGTGACGATGTTGCGCCAGGTCCGGCCGCCGGGGAGGGTGACCGTCTCGGTCAGCGGGCCGTCGGAGTACACCGTGTCGCCGCTGTGCAGGAACAGGTCCGGGCAGCGGGCGGCCATCGCCGAAAAGATCGTCATCCCGCCGAGAGCCGGGTTGATGCCCCAGTTCTGGCCGACCACGTCACCCGACCACAGGATGCGGGCGTCGCGGCGGCCCACCGGCGCGGTGGCGAACCGGCCGGTCAGCGGCTCGCTCGTGGCGCGCCCGTCGAGGGCTTCGGCCGTGACGCGGTAGTGGTACTCGGTGCCCGGCTGCAGCGCGGGGACGCGCACGCGGCCGGTGCCGCCGCTGTCCGGGCCCACCAGCGGGCCGGGGACGCGGCGGGCGTGCCGGAACGACGGGTCCCGCGCGATCTCGACGACCAGGCGCGACGGCCGGTCCGCGCGGGACCAGACGATCGCCGAGCCCGGTGTGACGTCGCCGGACTGGACGCCGTGGGTGAGCACCGGCCGGTCGCGGCGGACGAGGGGGACCGCGGCGAACGCCGTGGACGGCACGACGAGGCCGGCGGCCACGGCGGAGGCGCCGGTGAGCCCGGCCTTGAGGAGGGTGCGGCGGGAGTGTTCGGTCATGCGCGGTTTCTATCCCGCCGCAGCCAACACCGGCTTGCGCGCGGGTGAACGAATACCGGGGGTTTCCCCCATGTCCGGACGTCATCGCCGTCGGTAGCGTGGCGATCACGACAAGGGGGTACGAATGATGCACTTCCGGAAGGCGCTGGCCGTTTTCTCGGCCGCGCTGGGGTTGACCACACTCGGTGCCGGGGTCGCGGACGCCGGGGAGGACAGCGCGAAAGCCGTCCTGCGCTACACCGAACACGGCATCCCGCACATCGTCGCCAAGGACTTCGCCGGCCTCGGCTACGGATACGGCTACGCGGCGGCGACCGACAACGTCTGCGAGCTCGCGAAGATCTACGTCACGGTGAGCGCGCAGCGGTCGCGGTACTTCGGCCCGGACGGCGAGGGCTACCGGTCGCTGTCCGAGGCGAAGGACAACCTGCACAGCGACCTGTTCTTCCAGCAGCTCAACGACTCCGGCGTGGTCGACCGGCTGGTCGCGCAGCCCGCGCCGCAGGGACCACGCCCCGAGGTCCGGCAGGTCGTTTCGGGCTACGTCAAGGGGTTCAACAGCTACCTCGCCCGCACCGGCCGGTCCGGGATCACCGACCCGGCCTGCCGCGGCGCGGACTGGGTCCGGCCGATCACCGAACAGGACTTCTACCGCCACTTCTACGCCATCGCCGTCACCGGCGGCCTGGGCTTCGTCACCGAGGGGCTGTTCGCGACACCGCCGTCCGGCACCGCGGCCGCGAGTCCGGGCACGGCCGCGCAGCTGTCGGCGAGCCTGCGCGACGGGCTCGGCAAGGGCGGCCTGGGCAGCAACGGCATCGCGGTCGGCAGCGACGGGACCGCGGCGGGCAAAGGCAGCGTCCTGCTCGGCAACCCGCACTACCCGTGGCACGACGGACGGCGGTTCTGGCAGAGCCAGCTGACCATCCCGGGCCGGGTCGACGTGGCCGGCGCGAGCCTGCTCGGCATGCCGTTCGTGATGATCGGGCACACCGCCGACGCGGCCTGGACGCACACGGTGTCCACGCCGGTCACGTTCGGCCTGTTCGAGGTGCCGCTGACGCCCGGCGATCCGACGACGTACCTCGTCGACGGCAAGGCCGAGAAGATGACCTCCCGCGACGTCACGGTCCAGGTGCGCCAGGCCGACGGCTCGCTGAAGCCGGTCCGCCAGACGTTCTGGGCGACGCGGTACGGGCCGGTCCTGAACGACGTCGGCGGCTTCCCGGTGCCGTGGACGGCGAAGTCGGCGTACGCGCTGCGGGACGCCAACGCGACCAACATGCGCGGGTTGAACACGTGGTTCGAACTCGACCAGGCCCGCAGCACGGCCGACATCGTCCGCACGCTCAGCAGCACCCAGGGCGTGCCGTGGGTCAACACGATCGCCACCGACCGGGCGGGCAACGCCCTCTACGCCGACATCCAGGTCGTCCCGCACGTCACCGACGAACTGGCCGCGAAGTGCAGCACACCGGTGGGGCAGGCGACCTTCGCCGAAGACGGACTGCCCATTTTGGACGGTGGAAGGTCGGCGTGCCGGTGGGGTTCCGACCCGGGCGCGCTGGAGCCGGGGCTCTTCCCGCCGTCACGGCTGCCGCAGCAGCAACGCCGGGACTACGAGCTGAACACGAACGACAGCGCATGGCTGGCGAACGCCCGCGCGCCGATCACCGGCTACCCGCGGATCGTCGGCGACCAGGCCACCGAGCGCAACCCCCGCACCCGGGAAGCGTTGCTCACGGCCGAAAAGGGCGGCTTCAGCACGGATTCGATGAAGAAGATGCTCTTCACCGACCACAGCTTGATCGCCGACCTCGCGGCGGCGGACCTGGCGAAGCTGTGCGCATCGTTCCCGGACGGCCAGGCGCCGTCGTCGACCGGCCCGGTGCCGGTCGGGCCGGCGTGCACCGCGCTGGCGAACTGGGACCACACGTACTCGCTCGACAGCCGGGGTTCGCTGCTGTTCCAGCGGTTCGCGGTGCGGCTGGGCGGAGTGGCGCGGTTCGCCGTGCCGTTCGACCCGAAGGCGCCGCTGACCACGCCGAACACGCTCAACGTCGGCGATGCGGGCGTCCGGCAGGCGTTCGGGAACGCGCTCGCCGAGCTGCGTGCGGCGGGGCTCGCCCCGGACGCGCGGCTGCGCGACGGCCAGTCCGTCACCCGCAACGGTGAGCGCATCCCGATCCACGGCGCCCAGGGCCTCCTCGGTGTGCTCAACGTGATGACGCCGGTGTGGGACCCGGCGCACGGGAACACCGAGGTCGCGCACGGGTCGAGCTACCTCCAGGTGGTGGGGTTCAGCGGGCACGGGTGCCCGGACGCCTCGACGTTGCTGACGTACTCGCAGTCGGCCAACCCGGCGTCGCCGTACTTCAGCGACCAGACGAAGCTCTACAGCCGCGGTGAGTGGGTGAAGGGCCGGTTCTGCGAGGCCGACATCCTGCGCTCCCCCGCGCTGCGGGTGGTCGTGCTGCGCTGACCGTCTCGGCGGAGGCGGGCGCTCAGCCGCCTGCCTCCGCCGACAGCGCGCGCAGATCGGCGAAGGCCTCGTCGAGGTGCTCGTCCAGGCTGCGCGCGGATTCCCGGATCCACGCTCCGGCCGCGTGGTGGAAGGTGACCCAGCCGACGTGGGCGGCCAGCGCGGCGAGCCGGTCTTCGACCCCGCGCTCGCCCAGCGCCGCCGCCAGGGCATCGGCCATCGCCGCGGCCTTGGCCAGATCGCGCTCGCGCAGCGCCGGGGTCGCGGCGATGACCGCCAGCCGCGGTTCGGCGAACGCCCGGTTCCCCTCGAGGATCCCCGCCGCCTTCCGGAAGGCGCGGAACAGGACTTCGAGCGGCGGCAGGTCCTCGGGCGTGTCGGCCACCGTCCGGGTCAGGTCCGCGCGCAGGGCGGCTTCGCCGTCGAACAGCACTTCGCGCTTGTCCGGGAAGTGCCGGAAGAACGTGCGCTCGGTGACGCCGGCCCTGGCGGCGATCTCGGCCGTGGTGGTCCGGTCGAACCCGCGCTCTCCGTACAGCTCCAGGGCCGCCTGCTGGAGGCGGCGGCGCGCTTCTTCTCCGCTGCGTGGCACGGTCTCAGCCTACCGGTAGCGGCAGTGACTGACACTACGCGGTAGAGTTCGTAGCGTCAGTCACTGTCACTACCCCGGGGAGAGCCCCATGCACGTCTTCGTCACCGGCGGGTCCGGCCTGACCGGCCCCACCGTCGTCGCCGAGCTGATCGCGGCCGGCCACACCGTCACCGGCCTCGCGCGTTCGGCCGCGGCCGCCGCCCGGCTGGCCTCGCTCGGCGCCACCCCGCACCCCGGCTCGCTCGACGATCCCGGCAGCCTGCGCGCGGGCGCCGAAGCCGCCGACGGCGTCCTGCACATGGCCTTCGGCGGCGACTTCAGCGATCCCGAGGACATGATGCGCCGCGACACGACCGCCATCGAAACCCTCGGTGGCGCACTGGAGCACACGGGAAAGCCGTTCGTGAGCACGTCCGGCACGCTGGTCATGCCCGCCGGCCGGGAAAGCACCGAGCGGGACGAGCCCGACCCGGCCGGGCTCGCGGCGTTCCGGATCGCGGGCGAGCGGGCCTGCCTGGCCTTCGCCGGGCGTGGCGTGCGGGCGAGCGTGGTCCGCCTCGCGCCCACGGTCCACGGCCCCGGCGACTACGGCTTCATCGGCATGCTGGTCGACACCGCCCGCAAGACCGGCAAGTCGGCCTACGTCGGCGACGGCGCCAACCGCTGGCCGGCGGTGCACCGCCTCGACGCGGCCGCGCTGTTCCGCTTGGCTTTGGAGGCCGCGCCGCCGGGCCGCGTGCTGCACGGCGCAGCGGAGAACGTCCCGTTCCGGAGCATCGCCGAGACGATCGGCCGCGGTCTGGACCTGCCGGTGGTTTCCCTGACGCCGGAGGAGGCCGCCGGGCACTTCGCGAGCCCGTTCATGGCGCGGGTCTACGGCTTCGACGCGCCGGTCTCCAGCGCCTTGACGCGGGAGCTGCTCGGCTGGTCACCCCGCCACCCGTCGCTGCTCGACGACGTGGCCGGCGGCGACTACCTCTGACGGGTCACGGCTGGGGCTGCTGGCTCGCCAGCGTCCCGGCCGCCATCCGGCGCGCGACATCCCGGCGCAGCCACAGCAGCCACAGCCACACCGCCAGGAAGATCACGCCCAGCACCGCGATCGCCGGCAGCCAGAACACCAGCGCGACGAGCACCACCTGCAACACCAGGATCAGCGGCACCGCCCACGGGCGCTTGACGAACCCGCAGGTCACGATCAGCAGGACCGCCACCGCGATGACCGTCCAGCCGGTGCCCGTCGAGATCCCGCCGCCCAGTTTGTTCACCACCGGGAGGGCGAGGGCGACCGTGATCGCCTCCATGATCAGCGTTCCCGACATCACGCCGCGGAAGCCCTTCATCGGGTCCTTGGGCTTCTGCGCAGGCGTCGTCACGCCGGCTCCTTCCCGAAGAGCGTGCGCGCCTCACCCGCCGTGACCACCGAGCCCGTCACCAGCACGCCGCCGCCCGCCAGGGGTTCCTCCGGGTCGTCGTTGGTCTCCACCAGCGCGATCGCCGTCTCGATCGCCGTCTCCAGGTCCGTTTCGGCGACCACGCGGTCCTCACCGAACACCGAGATCGCCAGCTCGTTCAGCTCCTCCAGCGGCATCGACCGGGGCGAGGAGTTGCGCGTCACGACGATGTCCGAGACCACCGGCTCCAGCGCGTCGAGGATGCCGTGGGCGTCCTTCTCGGCCATCACGCCGACCACCGCGACCAGGCGGCGGAAGGCGAACTCCTCGGACACCGTCGTCGCGAGCGCGCGGGCGCCGTGCGGGTTGTGCGCCGCGTCGAGCAGGACCGTCGGGGCCGAGCGGACGCGCTCGAGCCGTCCCGGCGTCTCGACCTCGGCGAACGCCTCGCGCACCGCCTCGACGACCAGCTGCTTGTCCTTGCCCGCGCCGAAGAACGCCTCGACCGCGGCCAGCGCCAGCGCGGCGTTCGCGGCCTGGTGGGCGCCGTGCAGCGGGAGGAAGATCTGGTCGTACACGCCGCCGAGGCCCTGCAGCTTCAGCAGCTGCCCGCCGACGGCGATCTCCTTCTCCAGCACGCCGAACTCGCTGCCCGCGCGGGCGACCGCGGCGTCGACCTCGACCGCGCGCTCCAGCAGCACCTTCAGCACCTCGGGGTCCTGCTCGGCGATCACCGCGACCGAGCCGGGCTTGATGATGCCCGCCTTTTCGCGCGCCGCGCTCACCGCGTCGGGCCCCAGGTACTCGACGTGGTCGAGCCCGATCGGCGTGATGACGGCGACGTCGGCGTCGGCGACGTTCGTGGCGTCCCAGGCGCCGCCCAGGCCCGCTTCGAGCACCGCCGCCTCGACCGGGGCGTCGGCGAACGCGGCGAACGCCATCCCGGTGAGGATCTCGAACTTGCTCATCTCGACGCCGTCGGCCGAAGCACCGTCCACCATGGACACGTACGGTGCGATGTCGTGCCACAGCTCGGCGTAGCGCGCGGCGGAGATCGGCCGGCCGTCGAGCGCGATCCGCTCGGTGACCAGCTGCAGGTGCGGGCTCGTGTAGCGGCCGACGCGCAGGCCCATCCGGGTCAGCAGCGCGTCGATCATCCGGGCCGTGGAGCCCTTGCCGTTCGTGCCGGCCACGTGCAGCACCGGGTAGCCGCGGTTCGGCTCGCCCAGCAGCTGCGTCAGCGCCGAAATGCGGGTCAGCGACGGCTCGATCTTCGTCTCCGGCCAGCGCTGGTTCAGCTCGGCCTCGACGGCCATCAGCTCGCGCCGCGCTTCGGGGCCGTCCGGGTCGCCGTACTCGACCTGTTCGCCCTGGTCGTCCAGCTCGTGGAGCTCGGTGTCCTCGGGCACGGTGAGGTCGGGCACCGGGCCGGTGGCGAGGTTGTCGCCCAGCTGGCCGACCCCGCCGATGCCGCCGCGCGAGCCGCCGCCGGCTTCGAACGCGGTGTCGCGGACGTCCAGTTCCGGGTCGTGGTCGTCGGACTCCTCGTACCCCGACGTCCCCAGTTCGTCGACGCCCGCGAAGCTGTCCAGATCCGACAGGTCCGGCTTGCGACCTGTCTCATCCTGCGGCACTGAATCTCCTCCGGCCTGGGGTTTTCGCACTTGCCTTCCGAGTCTACGTGCGTGCGGAGGTGGCACTCTCGACGCATGCCGTTCAACCACAACGACCACTACCACCCGCTGCTGCTGGACCTGCTGCCGCCGGGGCCGGGCATCGCGCTGGACGTCGGCTGCGGCACCGGCCGGTTCGCCCGGCGGCTGGCCGCGACCGGGATGGCGGTGGAGGCGGTCGACGTCTCGGCGGCGATGGTCGAGGCGGCGGCCGGGCTGGGCTCGCCGGGGCCGGGCGAGATCGTCTACCGGCAGGCCGACATCACCACCGACCCGCTGCCCGAGGCCCACTACGACTACATCTCGTGCATCGCGTCGCTGCACCACGTGCCGTTCGCGACGGTCACCAAGCTGCGCCGCGCGCTGGTGCCGGGCGGGGTGCTCGCGGTGCTCGGCCTGGCCCGGCCGAGCACCCCGGTGGACTGGGCGCAGGCGCTCGCCGCGGTCCCGGTCAACGCGCTGGCGCGCCTGGTCGTCTACGCCGGCGAGCGGCTGAACGGCGGCCCCGAGGAGGGCCCGACCGCCCCGGTCGCCGACGACTACCCGACGCTGGCCGAGCTGCGCCGCGAGTCGGCCCGGCTGCTGCCGGGGAGCACGGTCCGGCCGCTGCTGTTCTGGCGCACGTTGATCACTTACCGTGAGCAGGGCGACGGTGACCCGGCTGACGGGTGACGTCCGTCGCGGTGACTCAGGGCGTCGAACGGACGAAGTCCAGGACGACCCGGGCGAACTCGTCCGGCAGCTCGGCCGGGGCGCCGTGCCCCGCGTCGATCTCGGCGGCACGCGCGTCCGGGATCGCGGCGACCAGCGCCCGCTGCTGGCCGGCGGTGACGATCCGGTCGTGCGCGCTGCCGAGCACGAGGACCGGCGCGGTGATGTTCCCGAGGACGGGCCGCAGGTCGACGGCGCGGTCGGCCGCGATCTGCCGGTCCGCGCCGGGCTGGATCACCGTTTCGAGGGTCTTGACGAACTGTTCGTTGCTCTCCGCGGTCGCTTGTTCCCAGTAGCGCGGGCCGAAGGCCATCAGCGGGAGCATCCGGGCGAAGGTTCCCGTTTCGAGCAGGTCCAGCCAGTAGCGGAACTCGGCGTCCTGCCGGGTGTCGGTGACCGGCCACGCGGCGTGCAGGACCGCGTTCCGGACGCGGTCCGGGTGAGTGCCGGCCAGCTGCGCCGCCACGACCGCGCCGAGCGAGTGCCCGGCGACGTGGGCGGTCCCGAACCCGGCGTGGTCCAGGACGGCCGTCGCCTGGGCGGCGAGGGCTTCGACGGTGATCGGGCCGCCGTCGTCGGTGGTCAGGCCGGAGCCGGGGAAGTCCGGGGCCAGGACGGTGAAGCCGTGCGCCTGCGCGGTCAGCGGCGCCCACTGCTCGCGGGAGGCGGCGGTGCCGTGGAGCAGGAGCAGGGCGGGGCCGTCGCCGGTCCGGTCGTAGTGGACGACGGCGTCTTCGAGGGTCACTTTCGGCATGGTCGTGTCCTTCAGGCGATCTGGCGGAGGGCGGCGGTGAAGGCGCGCGGCTTTTCCTGGTGGGGCAGGTGCCCGCAGCCGGCGAGGACGTGCACGCGGGCGCCGGGTGTCCGGGCGGCGCAGGTGCGCGGCACTTCGAGCGGGATTTCGGCGTCGAGCTCGCCGTGCAGGTAGGTGATCGGGACGGCGAGGTTCGCGAGCCGGGGCCGCGGGTCGTAGGTGGTGCACTCGGTGAACAGCTCGTCGATGTAGACGCCGGAGTCGAGCAGCTGGCGGATCGTCCAGTCGACGAGCCCGCGCGCGGTGCCGGGGGCGAACCAGTTCGGCACCCAGTCCTCGAGCGTGCCCGCCCGGTCGTCGACGAGCCGTTTTCGCAGGTCGTGGACCTTGTCGAGCATGCCGGTGCCGGGCCAGTAGCCGGGGCTGCCGACGGCGACGACACGTTCGACGAGCTCGGGCCGGGCGAGCGCCAGCTCGGTGGCGAAGATGCCGCCGATGCTCGACCCGACGACCGCGGGGGTGATACCGAGCCGTTCGATGAGGCCGGCGACGTCGGCGGCGATCCGGGCGATGGTGTTGCCCTCGGCGGGGTGGTCGGATCGGCCGCAACCGCGCCAGTCGAGCGTGACGACGCGGTGGTCGCGCACGAGGTCGGGCAGGCACGACTGCCAGACACGGGCGCTGGTCCCCCAGCCGTGCAGGAACAGCAGGGCGGGGCCGGTGCCGGCGTCTTCGTAGTGCAAGCGGGTGTGGTCGATTTCCAGGAACGGCATGCAGGTGATGGAACCGTGCTCGCTCGCGATCATCGATGAGCAATCCGCTCCTACACTGATCACGGATACTGATGAATGGGGGCGGTGTGGAGCTGCGTCAGCTGAAGTACTTCGTGACGGTGGCGGAGGAGCTGCACTTCGGCCGCGCGGCGGAGCGGCTGCACATCGTCCAGCCGGCGGTGAGCCAGCAGGTGCGGCGGCTGGAGCGGGAGCTGGGGGTGGCGTTGTTCACCCGCACGACGCGTTCGGTGGTGCTGACGGAGGCGGGGCAGCGGTTCCTGCCGGAGGCGCGGGCGGTGCTGGCGGCGGCGCGGCGGGCGGAGGATTCGGTCGTGTCGTCCCGGCCTTCGGAAGCGTTGGTCCGCCTGGGGACCAGCGAGGGACTCGGCGACCGGCTGGACGGGTTGCTTCGGGCGTTCGCGCGGCTGTGCCCGTCGGCGTCTCTGGAGTTGCTTCACGCGCCGACCCTCGACCGGCTTCAGCGGGTTCGGGACGGTGCTTTGGATGCGACGATCGTGCGGGGGTCTTGGCCCGCTTCGGGGCTTGACCTCACTCCGTTGTGGATGGACGAGGTCGTGGTGGCGTTGCCTTCAGCGCATCCTCTGGCTGCGGGCGACGTGGTCGCTTTCGAGTCACTGGCCCCGCTTCCGGCGCGGTTGAGCCCGCCTTCGCGGAACCGGCCGCTGTACGACCTGGTGATGTCCTGCTGCCGGGAGGCGGGCTTCGAGCCGGTGCTGGGCAAGGAGTTCACGACGGCGCAGGACACGTTGGGAACGCTGGGGTTCGGGCATCCACACTGGACGGTGTTCTACCGGGCGCACGCGAACCTGCTGCCGATACCGGGGGTGGCGTTCCGCCCGCTGCGGAACCCGACCCCGCGGATGCAGACGTACCTGGCAACGCCTTCGGACCGGCGGCTGACTCCGGAGCTGGTGGCGTTGATCGAAGCCGCGCGGGAAACGGAAGGGGGCTGAGCGGCCCCGTTTCCCCGCTGCTCGAGCTGACCACGACAAAGCCCGGCACCCCACGAAGGAGCGCCGGGCTTCGGCCGAACGACCTCAGGAAGCCGGCAGAGCCGCCAAGCGAGCGGTGATCCGCTCGATGTCCGCCGCCGCGGTCTCCTGGCGGGTCTTGATCTTGGCCACCACCTGCTCCGGGGCCTTCGCGATGAACGCCTCGTTGCCCAGCTTCGCCTCCGTCTGGGTCAGCTCCTTCCGAGCCGCCGCCAGGTCCTTCTCCAAACGCTTGCGCTCGGCGGCCACGTCGACCGTTCCCGACAGGTCCAGCTCCACCGTCACCACGCCGTCCGCCAGGGCCACCTCCAGGGACGCACTCGCCGCGAAGTCGTCCGAAGGCGCGGTCAACCGGACCAGCGAACGGATCGCCGATTCGTGGCCGCCCGCGTAACCCGCCAGGCGGGCCGCCACCTTCTGGCCCGGCTTCAGGCCCTGGTCCGCGCGGAAGCGGCGGATCTCCGTCACCAGTTTCTGGACGTCCGCGATGCGGGCGTCGGCCGCAGGATCCGCGTAACCCTCGAACGGGACCGGCCAGGCGGCGATCACCAGCGACTCGCCGCCGGTCAGGGCCGTCCAGAGCTTCTCCGTGATGAACGGGATGAACGGGTGCAGCAGCCTGAGCACCGTGTCCAGCACGTGCCCCAGCACCGACCGGGTCGCGGCGACCCGGGAGGAATCTCCTTGGTACAGCTGGACCTTCGCCAGCTCCAGGTACCAGTCGCACAGCTCGTTCCAGGTGAACTGGTAGAGCGCGCCCGCCACCTTCGCGAACTGGAAGTCCTCGAACAGGCCGTCCACTTCGGACACCAGCGCCGAGAGGCGGCCCAGGATCCAGCGGTCGGACTCCGTCAAATCAGCGGCAGGAGGCAGCGGCGAAGCGACCGAAGCCCCGTTCATCATCGCGAACTTCGTCGCGTTCCACAGCTTCGTGCAGAAGTTGCGGGAACCCGCCGCCCACTCGTCGGCCAGGGCCATGTCCGCGCCCGGGTTGGCGCCGCGGGCCAGGGTGAACCTGGTCGCGTCCGCGCCGTACGCGTCCATCCACTCCAGCGGGTCGATCACGTTGCCGCGGGACTTCGACATCTTCTTGCCCTGCGCGTCGCGGATCAGCCCGTGCAGGTACACGTGGTCGAACGGCTGCTTCCCGTGCATCTGGTGCACGCCGAACATCATCATCCGGACCACCCAGAAGAACAGGATGTCGTAGCCCGTCGACAGCACGCTGGTCGGGTAGAAGCGAGCCAGGTCGTCGGAAGACGACGGCCAGCCCAGCGTCGACATCGGCCACAGGCCCGACGAGAACCACGTGTCCAGCACGTCCGGGTCCTGCGTCCAGCCCTCCCCGGACGGCGGCTGCTCGTCCGGGCCGACGCACACCACTTCGCCGTCCGGGCCGTAGTACACCGGGATGCGGTGGCCCCACCACAGCTGGCGCGAGATCGTCCAGTCGTGCATGTTGTCGACCCAGTCGAAGTAGCGCTTGCCCAGCTCCGGCGGGTGGATCTTGGTCCGGCCGTCGCGGACCGCGTCGCCCGCGAGGCGCGCCAGCTCCTCGACCTTCACCCACCACTGCAGTGACAGCCGCGGCTCGACCACCGTGTCACACCGCGAGCAGTGGCCCACCGCGTGCACGTACGGCCGCTTCTCGGCGACGATCCGGCCGGCCTCCCGCAGCGCGGCGACGACCGCCGGGCGCGCCTCGAACCGGTCGAGACCCTCGAACGGCCCCGGCGCGGTGATCTCCGCACGCTCGTTCATGATCGTCAGCATCGGCAGGTCGTGGCGGCGGCCGATTTCGAAGTCGTTCGGGTCGTGCGCCGGGGTGACCTTCACCGCACCCGTGCCGAACTCGGGGTCGACGTGCTTGTCGGCCACGATCGGGATGCGGCGGCCGGTCAGCGGCAGCTCGACCTCGGTGCCGACCAGGTGCGCGTACCGCTCGTCGTCCGGGTGGACGGCGACCGCGGTGTCGCCCAGCATCGTCTCCGCGCGGGTGGTCGCCACCACGATGGCGTGGTCGCCGTCGCCGTAGCGGATCGAGACGAGCTCGCCGTCGTCGTCGTTGTGGTCGACCTCGATGTCCGACAGCGCCGTCTGGCAGCGCGGGCACCAGTTGATGATCCGCTCGGCCCGGTAGATCAGGCCCTCGTCGTAGAAGTTCTTGAACACCGTCTGGACGGCCTTGGACAGGTTCTCGTCCATGGTGAACCGCTCACGCGACCAGTCCACGCCGTCGCCGAGGCGCTTCATCTGGCCGAGGATCTTGCCGCCGTACTCGGCCTTCCACTCCCAGACGCGCTCGACGAACTTCTCGCGGCCCAGGTCGTGGCGCGAAAGGCCCTCGCCGGCCAGCTGCCGCTCGACGACGTTCTGCGTCGCGATGCCGGCGTGGTCCATGCCCGGCAGCCACAGCACCTCGTAGCCCTGCATGCGACGGCGGCGGCTCATCGCGTCCATCAGGGTGTGGTTGAGGGCGTGGCCCATGTGCAGCGAACCGGTGACGTTCGGTGGCGGCAGTACGATCGAGAACGGCGGCTTCCCCGACGAGGCGTCGGCCGTGAAGTACCCGGCCGCTACCCAGCGGTCGTACATCGGTGCTTCCTCGGCGGCCGGGTCCCAGGCACCCGGAAGGTCGGTGGTCTGCTGCGGAGCGTTCTCGGTCACAATGGACAAGTCTACGAACCCGTCACCGCGGGTCACCCAGGGGGAAGGCACTCGGGATGGCAGAGCCTCGGCAGCCGCAGGATCCGGACGACCGGCGCCTCGAAACGCACCCGGACCTGATGAACCCGGACTGGCAGAAGTACGCCGAACGGGACGCCTGGCTGGGCGCGAAGAAGGACTTGAAGAAACGCCGCAAGCGGGAGCGCCGCGCGGGCGGCTTCCGGCAGCCCGGGCCCAGCCGCTGGCCGGGCGTGCTCGCCCTGCTGATCGTGGTCGCCCTGGTCGCCGCGGCGGTCGTCGTGCACCAGCTCCAGGGCGTCGGCGTCAACGAATTCGTCTACTTCGAGTAACGCCCGTCCCCCGTCGCCGATGATCAGTCATCGACCCTGGGGGAACGCACGTGGACGAGGACAACCTGCTCGACTCGCACCCGGACCTGATGGACCCGGACTGGCGCAAGCACGCGCAGACCGACGCCTGGCTGGGCGCGAAGAAGGATCGCAAGCAGTTCCGCAGGCAGCAGAAACGCGCCGCGCGCGGCCCGCGCCGCCGGTGGTGGGTCTTCGCGGTGTTCGTGCTGATCCTGGCCGTCACGACGGCGGCGATCGTGCTGGTCGGCCGCCACCCCGCCCAGGAGGCCGCGCCGCCGAACCCGACGTCGGTGCCGGACGTCGCCCCGGTCGACCTGGCCCGGCCGTACGCGCACACCCCCGCCGACACCTGGCCGAAGGGCCTCGACGGCATCACCTCCCCGGCCGCCGCGGCGATCGGCTCCTTCAAGGCCGACGCGGTCGCTGACGCCTACGCGAAGGTCCGGCAGGCCATCGCGGCCGCGAACCTCGACCCGGCCGTGCTCTACCGCCACGACACGAGCGCCTACCTCGCCGCGTTCGCCCCCGACCAGCGCGAACAGCTGGCGCCGAGGCTCGCCGAGAAGCCGTCGAAGGACGGCGGCTTCGACGCCTACGTGACGGAGATCGCCGACGGCTACCACCTCCTCGACGCGGGACCCCGCACGTTCGGCACGCTCACCGCGCGGGCCGGCGACAAGCCCGGCGAACTGGCCGTGGAGGCCAAGTACGTCATCGCCTACGCCTTCGACAGCCCGCACCCCAAGTCGCTGAGCAGCCCGAACGAGATCGTCAGCTTCCTGCGGGTGGACGAGACCTACGCGGTGGTCACCGGGTCCCGGGTCGCGAAGTCCAGCGTGGGCCTGTGGCTCGACGGCGGGCAGAGCGCACTCTCGTCGGTCGGCTGCGCCGCCGCCAAGGAGGGCTACCTCGCCCCCGGCTACGCCAACCCGCCGTCGGCCACGCCGGCGACCGGCGATCAGGACGCGCCCGGCTACTACGACCCGAAGTACCCGGTCCCGACGCTGGACGGCTGTCCCGCCTGACTTCCCGAGATGCACAGTCTGGACTGCACAGTTAGACTGTGTGCATGGGCGAAGTACCTCCGCACGTGGCCGAGAGCGCGGGCTGGATCCGCGGGGTCGTCGGGCAGCTGCACCGACGGCTGCGCCAGGTCGACAACGCCGGGATCCTGACGCCGTCGCAGTCCGCCGTGCTGAACCGGCTCCTGCGCGAAGGCCCGGCCACGCAGGGTGAGCTCGCCGCCGCAGAGCACGTGCGGCAGCAGTCGATGGCCGCCACCCTCGGCGTCCTCGACGAGCTCGGCTACCTCGCCCGCACGCCCGATCCGGCCGATCGGCGCCGCGTGGTGATCAGCCTCTCCGACACCGGGCGCGACACCGTGCGCGGGATCCAGCAGCACCGCGACGAGTGGCTGGCCCAGGCGCTCATGGACGAGCTGTCCCCCGCCGAACTCGACGCCGTCACCCGCGTGCTGCCGCTGCTGCAGCGCGTCGCCGAGCACTGAAGACTCAGGGAGTTCTCACGACCACCGTCTCCGCCCCCGCCAAGTTCGGCGCCCGCCTGGTCACCCCGCTGGTGGCCGGCGCGGTGCTCAACCCGATCAACTCCACGCTCATCGCCGTCGCGCTCGTGCCGATCGGGCAGAGCTTCGGCGCCGGCCCCGGCAAGACCGCCTGGCTCATCTCCGCGCTCTACCTGGCCACCGCGGTCGGGCAGCCGGTGGTGGGGCTGCTGGTGGACCGCTACGGCGCCCGCCGCGTCCTGCTCGGCGGGGCGGGCCTGGTGATCGTCGCCGGGATCGCGGGCCTGATCCCGATCTCCGTCGGCTGGCTGACCGGGGTGCGGGTCGTGCTGGGCCTGGGCACGTGCGCCGGGTTCCCGGCCGCGATGGCCGTCCTGCGCCACCACGCCGAAGCGCACGGCCAGGGCGTGCCCGCCCGCGTGCTGTCGGTGCTGTCGATGTCCGCGCAGACGGTGATGGTGATCGGCCCGACGCTGGGCGGGGTGCTGATCGGGCTGTTCGGCTGGCCGGCCATCTTCGCGGTGAACATCCCCCTGGCCGGGTTGTCGCTGGTGCTGGCCCTGCTGTGGGTGCCGAAGGACGAGCGCGGCGCACGCACCGCCACCCGGATCGACGTGCTCGGCATCGCGCTGTTCTCGGCGACCCTGCTCGCGTTGCTGTTCTTCCTGATGGACCCGGGTGCCGACGTCTGGCTGCTCGCCGTCGTCGCCGCGCTCGGGACCGCCTTCACCCTGGTCGAGCTGCGCCGCGACGCGCCCTTCCTCGACCTGCGGATGCTCGCGGCCAACCGGGCGATCCTGCGGACCTACCTCCGGCAGGCGCTCAGCTTCATGGCCATCTACGCGATCATGTTCGGCTACGTCCAGTGGCTGGAGACCGCGCGGCAGCTGTCCGAGGAGGCCGCCGGGCTGATGCTGCTGCCGATGTCGGGCACCGCCGTCTGCGCCGCGGCCTTCTCGGGACGCGCGTCCGGGATCAAGGCGCGGCTGGTCACCGTCGCGGTGGCCCTGGTCGGCGGCTCGGCGCTGCTGCTGCTCGTCCACGACGGCACCTGGGTGGGCGCGCTGCTCGCCTTGGCCGCGTTGTTCGGCTTGGCCCAGGGCCTGACCAGCGTCGCGAACCAGACGACGCTCTACCGCGAGGCCCCGGCCGAGCAGATGGGCACGGCGAGCGGCCTCTTCCGCACCGCCCAGTACCTCGGCGCGATCGTGGCGTCGACGCTCATCGCGCTCTGCTACGGCTCGCACGCCGACTCCGCGGGCCTGCACCGGCTGGCCGTCGCGCTCGTCGTCATCAGCGGCCTCCTGCTCGTCGTCACCCTCGCCGACCGCGGGCTGCGCGCCGGAAAGGCGTGACCCTCGTGGCGCCACGCGATCATCGAGGCGCACGATGAACGCATGACCCGTGAAGCGCCGGCGCAGGACGTGGACGAAACCCGCCTCGAGGTGGGCAAGCCGAAGGGCTGGGCGGCCGGGATACCCGGCGTCGCCGTGTCGCTCGCGCGCAGCGTCGAGCAGATGGGCACCGGGCGGACCATCAAGGCGCTGCGGCTGCTGAACCAGCGCGAAGGCTTCGACTGCCCGGGCTGCGCGTGGCCGGAACCCCGCGAGGTCGACGGCGAGAAGCGCAAGCTGGCCGAGTTCTGCGAAAACGGCGCCAAGGCCGTCGCCGAGGAGGCCACGAAACGGCGGGTGGACCGCGAGTTCTTCGCGCGGCACCCCGTCCGGGAGCTGAAGACCAAGACCGACTACTGGCTGGGCCAGCAGGGCCGGATCACCGAGCCGTTCGTGCTGCGCGCGGGCGCGACGCACTACGAGCCAATCTCCTGGGACGACGCGTTCGAGCTGGTCGCGGGCGAGCTCAAGGCGCTCACCGACCCGAACGAGGCGATCTTCTACACCTCCGGCCGGACCAGCAACGAGGCCGCGTTCCTCTACCAGCTGCTGGTGCGCTCCTTCGGCACCAACAACCTCCCCGACTGCAGCAACATGTGCCACGAGTCCTCGGGCGCGGCGCTGTCGGCCACCACCGGCGTCGGCAAGGGCTCGGTGAGCCTGGCCGACATCCACCGGGCCGACCTCATCGTCGTCGTCGGGCAGAACCCGGGCACCAACCACCCGCGGATGCTCTCGGCGCTCGAGGAGGCCAAGGGGAACGGCGCGAAGATCATCGCCGTCAACCCGCTGCCCGAGGCCGGGCTGATGCGGTTCAAGAACCCGCAGAACGTCCGCGGCGTCGTCGGCCAGGGCACGCCGCTGGCCGACGAGTTCGCCCAGATCCGCCTCGGCGGCGATCTGGCGCTGTTCCAGGCCGTCGGGCACCTGCTGCTGGCCTGGGACGCCGAAGCGCCGGGCGCGATCGTCGACCGCGACTTCGTCGACCGGGTCACCGAGGGCTTCGACGACTACGCCGAGCACCTTCGCGAACTGGACTGGACGGCGGTCGAGCGCGCGACCGGCCTGCCGCGCGAGCAGATCGAGCGCGTCGCCCGGATGATCGCGTCGTCCGAGCGCACGATCTACTGCTGGGCGATGGGGCTCACCCAGCACAAGCACGCCGTCCCGACGATCTCCGAGATCGCCAACCTGGCCCTGATGCGCGGCATGATCGGCAAGCCCGGCGCCGGCCTGTGCCCGGTGCGCGGGCACTCGAACGTCCAGGGCGACCGGACCATGGGCATCTGGGAGAAGATGCCGCAGTCGTTCCTCGACGCCCTCGCCGCCGAGTTCGGCATCGAGGTCCCCCGCGAGCACGGCTTCGACACCGTCGACGCGATCCGGGCGATGCGCGACGGCCGTGGCAAGGTGTTCTTCGCCGTCGGCGGCAACTTCGCGTCGGCCACCCCGGACTCGGAGCTGACCGAGAAGGCACTGAGCTCCTGCTCGCTGACGGTGCACGTGTCCACGAAGCTGAACCGGTCGCACGTCGTGCACGGCACCACGGCGCTGGTCCTGCCCACGCTCGGGCGGACCGAGCGGGACGTCCAGGCGTCGGGCGAGCAGTTCGTCACCGTCGAGGACTCGATGTCGCAGGTGCACACCTCGCGCGGGCGCCTGAAGCCGGCCAGCGAGCACCTGCTGTCCGAGGTCGCGATCCTCTGCCGGCTGGCCGAAAAGCTGTTCGGCGCGGGCCACGCCGTCCCCTGGCGGACGTTCGAGACCGACTACGACCTGGTCCGCGACCGGATTTCGCGGGTCGTGCCGGGCTGCCAGGACTACAACCGCCGCGTCCGCGAGCCGGACGGCTTCGTGCTGCCGCACGCCCCCCGCGACTCCCGCGAGTTCACCGGCACCGCGAACGGCAAGGGCAACTTCACCGTCTCGGAGCTGGAGTACCCGCAGGCGCCGGCGGGCCGGCTGCTGCTGCAGACCCTGCGCAGCCACGACCAGTACAACACCACGATCTACGGGCTGTCGGACCGCTACCGCGGCATCGAGAACGCCCGCCGGGTCGTGCTGGTGCACCCGGACGACCTGGCCGCGCTCGGCCTCGCCGACGGCGCCGTGGTCGATCTGGTCTCCGAGTGGCGCGACGGCGACCGGCGCGCGCCGGCGTTCCGGATCGTGGCGTACCCGACCGCCCGCGGCTGCGCGGCGGCGTACTTCCCGGAGGCGAACGCGCTGGTGCCGCTGGACTCGGTCGCGGACAAGTCGAACACGCCGGTGTCGAAGGCGATCGTGGTGCGGCTCGAACCTCAGCCCTGAAAGTTGCGCTGCAGGGTGCCGGTCATGTCCGTCATCGCGGCCTGGACGTTGTCCAGCGTCGCGGCCGTGATCAGCGCGGCCTCGGTGCCGCCGTCGGCCATGGCCAGCCCCAGCACGACGTTCCCGGTGCGCACGGCGGCCCACTGCTCGGCGACCCCGGCCTCGTCCCCGACCCCGGTGACGAGCCGGACGCCGGAGTGGTCGCCGAGCGCGTCGGTCATCAGCTGGCTCGCCTTCGTGGCGCCCTGCTCGGGGTCGGAATCGGTGAACCGCACCACGGCGATCGTCACCACCCGGTAGTCCTGCGGGTCGGCCTTCCCGCCGCCGAGGTCACGGGCGAACACGCGCTTGCAGCCGGTGGCCTCCGTGCCGTCGCCGGGCTGGTCCTCCGGGACCACCTTCGTGTCGGCGGTCTTCACCGAGCCGGCCGGGATTTCGACGGTCCCGGGCGCGAGCTGCGCCTGCAGGTTGACGCCGGGCAGCCGGCAGGCGTCGATCGCGCCGGGGTAGTGGACCGAAGCGGACGCCGACTGGCATCCGGCACAAAGCACGGCGAGGATCGGCAAGATCCACCGGCCGCGGGTGACGCTGCTGCGCATAAATCCCGGACTTTCCGTTTTCCCTGAAATTGACTTTCCACCGGGCTCACCGATCGGGTGAACTTTTCGGGCCGCCACGGGGTCCTGCCCGCCGACGGTCACCGCACCCTGCCTCACCAGTGCGGCAACGTCAAGACCAGTGACCCGGGTGGTCCGCCGTGGTCCGGTGCCGGGGAATTCCGGCAACATTTCAGGGAATCCGTCGAAATCCGGTTGCCCGGTGTCGATCAATAAACGCAGACGACCCCGCTCGAGGTGATCGTCTCGTCCCCGCCGGGGGCACCCCCGCCACCGGTCGCGCCGGGGCCGGAGTAGACCGTCCCGAGGACGACCTCGATGTGCCCGGCGGGGACCGCCGCGGACTCCTGCGTCGCCAGCCCGCCGAGCAGCTTCGCCACTTCGGCACCGCGCTCGGCGAGATCGGGGCCGAACCGGACCACCGACGTCCGCCGGCCGGCGGTGTTGCCGGTCGAACCCGGGGTGAACCCCTTGTCCTTGAGCACGCCCGCCACGCGGGCCGCGAGACCCTCCTTCGGGCCCGCGTTGGCGACGTCGACGGTGACCGGGGCGGCCGGCTTGCCGGACGGCGCCGGCGGGGTCCCGATCAGGCTCGCCGCGAAGGCCTTCACCGCGGCCGGGTCGACCTGCACCGCCGTCGCGCGCGGGTCGCTCTTGCTGTAGCGGTAGTCGACGTTCACCACCGGGATCGTCGCGAACTGGATCCCGCCACCGCTGACCCCGCGCATCTGGGCGACGAAGTCGAGGAGGTTCCACGAGGCGTCCAGCACCACCGAGCGCTTGACGGCGTCGATCAGGTCCGACAGCTTCCCCGGGTCGGTCAGCGTGCCCGCCGACAGCACCTGCCGCGCCAGCCCGGCGAGGAACACCTGCTGCCGCCGGACGCGGGCGAGGTCGGTACCCGGGAGGCCGTCACGCTGCCGGACGAAGGCGAGCGCGTCGGCCCCGGAGATGCGCTGCTCCCCGGCCGGGAAGTCCGCACCCGAGTTCTTGTCCTTGGTGGCTTCCTTGAGGCAGACGTCGACACCGCCGACGGCCTTGCTGATCTCGTAGAAGCTGAGCAGGTTGACCTCGGCGAAGTGGTCGATCTTGACGCCGGTGAGGTCCTCGACGGCCTGCCGCGTCGCACGCCGTCCGGCCGTCAGGGCGCCCTGGTCGATCTTGGCCTTGTCGGTCTCGCCCGCCTCGCGCAGCCGCCGCGCCTCGGCGGCCTTCGCCCGCCCGAAGGCGGCGTTGATCTTCCCGTTCCCGCCCGGCATCGACACGTAGCTGTCGCGCGGGATGGAGAAGGCCTTGACCTCCTTGGTGCCGTTCGGGATGCGCAGCACGATCAGGGTGTCGGTGAGGTCGTCGCCGTTGGCCCCGACGCGCAGCTCCCGCAGGACGTCCGGAGGCAGCGGGTTGCCCTGCTGGTCGGCGCGCGAATCCCGGCCGACGAGCAGGATGTCGAGCGAGCCGTCGGCGGGCTGCTCCCCCGGCTTCGTCCCGGGATCGGCGTCGATGACGCTGTCCCGCGACACCTCGTCGAGGGAGTGGAGGTTCGCGTAGCCGTACGCCGTGCCGCCGAAGACGACCAGGGCCAGCCCGGCGACGGCGATCTTCCCCAGAACATGCACGCCCTACTCGACGCCCGGGCGGCGCGCCCTGCTGCACGGGTGACCGGAGTCACATCCGCAGGTGCGAAGCTCCGTTGAGGTCGAGGATCGCGCCGGAGGCCCAGGTCGCTTCGGCGGAAGCGAGGTACACCACCGCCGCCGCGACCTCCTCGGGCGTGCCGACCCGGCCGAACGGGCTCTGCGCGCGCAGGGCGTCGTCGATCCGGTCCGCCACGCGCTCGGTGGCGGTGAAGCCGGGCGCCACCGACGTGACGGAGATCCCGTGCGGCGCGAGGGAGACGGCGAGCGACTGGCCGAAGGCGTGCAGCGCGGCCTTGCTCGCCCCGTACGCCGGGTGGTCGGGCTCGCCCTTGAAGGCGCCCCGCGACCCGATGTTGACGATCCGGCCCGGGACACCGCGCCCGATCAGGTGGCGGGCGACGCAGTAGCTCAGGTTCGCGGCGCCGACGAGGTTGACGTCGACGGTGCGCCGCCAGATCGCCTGCCAGTCCGCATAGGACACCGCGCCGACCGGGTGCGCGGTGTCCGGCGACGTCGCGACCGCGGCGTTGTTGACCAGCACGTCGACCCCGCCGAGCCCGGCCTCGGCCGCGTCGGCGATCTTGCGGGCCGCCTCGGGGTCGGCGAGGTCACCGCTGATCAGCAGGTGCCCTTCGCCGGGGAGCGCTTTCAGCGTCTCTTCGGCGTCGGCGACGCGATGTCCATAGTGGACGGCCACGCGGTCGCCGCGGGCCGCGAACGCCGTGGCCACGGCGCGCCCGATACCGCGGGACGCGCCGGTGACCAGGACTCCCCTGCTCATCCGAACAGCTGCACCAGCTTCAGGAACAGCTGGTACACCCCGTACCCGAACGGGAGCACCACCCACGCCCAGGCCAGCACGATCAGCGGCACCCGGGCGGGTTTCGTCGACGGTTCGCTCATCACGCCTCACTCCTCGCGGCCGCGACCGCCGGCCGCGGCTCGTGGAACTTCTCCTTGACCGGGCGCACCAGCTCGTTGGCCACGAAACCGACCACCAGCAGGCCGATCATGATGTAGAACGACGTCGTGTACAGGTCGGGGCCGGACTTGCCCGCCGCCTTCTCGCCGTCGGCGATGCGGTTGACGATCAGCGGGCCGAGCACGCCGGCCACCGACCACGCCGTGAGCAGGCGGCCGTGGATCGCGCCCACCTGGTAGGTGCCGAAGAGGTCCTTCAGGTACGCCGGGACCGTCGCGAACCCGCCGCCGTAGAACGACAGGATCACCATCGCGCACAGGATGAACACGAGCTTCGACGAGTTCTGCGTCAGCGCGATCACCAGGTACAGCAGCGCGCCCACCCCGAGGTAGGTGCGGTAGATGTTCTTGCGGCCGACCAGGTCCGAAGTGGACGACCAGACGAACCGGCCGAGCATGTTGCACAGCGACAGCAGCGCGACGAACCCGGCCGCCGCGGCCACGCCCACCGGTGTCGACGTGCCCTTGAAGAAGTCCTGGATCATCGGCGACGCCTTCTCCAGGATGCCGATGCCAGCTGTGACGTTGAAGCACAGGACGACCCACAGGCACCAGAACTGCGGCGTCTTGATCGCGTTGGCGGCCGAGACGTTCGCCGTGCTGATCATCGCCCGGCCGTGGTCGGTCTTCGGCTCCCAGCCCGCCGGCTTCCAGTCGTCGGCCGGGACGCGCACGAGCAGCCAGCCCATCGACATGAACACCGCGTAGACGATCCCGTGGATCAGGAACGCCGTCGCGATCGTGCTCGTCGTCGGCGCGGTGCCCAGCATCGACGACGACCACGGCGAGGCGATCAGCGCGCCGCCGCCGAAGCCCATGATCGCGATCCCGGTGGCCATGCCCGGCCGGTCCGGGAACCACTTGATCAGCGTCGACACCGGCGAGATGTAGCCGATCCCGAGCCCGACCCCGCCGATGCCGCCGTAGCCGACCACGACCAGCCAGAACTGCCCGGTCGCCACGCCGAGCGCGGCGACGAGGAACCCGCTGGCGAAGCAGCACATCGACACGAACATCGCCCAGCGCGGGCCGTTCTTCTCGACGAGCGTGCCGCCGAACGCGGCGGACAGCCCGAGCATGACGATGCCGAGCTGGAACGGCAGCGAACTCTGCGTGCCGTTGAGGTGCATCGTCTTCTCGAGCGGGGTCTTGAAGACGCTCCACGCGTAGGCCTGCCCGATCGACAGGTGTACCGAAAGGGCCGCCGGCGGCACCAGCCAGCGCGTCCAGCCTGGCGGTGCCACGATCCGGGATCGGTCCAGGAAGCCGAGAGCCATCGGTTCCCTCCGTACTCTGGGGGTGATGGTGGGAATGTATTACCAAATACCCGCTGTTGCACCATACGAGTGTCAAACTTCCGGGCAGGGAAAGGTGTGCCGATGGGCAGGGTTACCGTGCGCAGGCCGGTGCGGCGGATCTCCGCGGCCGGGGACCGGCGCCGTCCCGACGCGCTCGCCGCCGAAGAACCCCTGGAACTACGGGTCGGCGGCCGCGCGCTGGCGGTCACCATGCGCACGCCCGGGCACGACGTCGAGCTGGCCCACGGCTTCCTGTTGTCCGAAGGTGTCATCGGCGGCCGCGAGGACATCGCCGTCGCCCGCTACTGCGACGGCGTCGACGACCAGGGCCGCAACACCTACAACGTGCTGGACATCGCGCTGGCCGACGGCGTGGCGCCGCCGGACACGGGCGTCGAGCGCAACTTCTACACCACCTCTTCGTGTGGCGTCTGCGGCAAGGCGGCCCTCGACGCGGTCAAGCTCCGCACCCGCTTCTCCCCCGCTTCGGCGGCGTTCGCGGTGAAGAGCGAGACGCTGGCCGGGTTGCCGGACGCCCTGCGCGCCCGGCAGAAGGTGTTCGCCAGCACCGGCGGCCTCCACGCGGCGGCCCTGTTCACCCCGGACGGCGGGCTCGACGTCGTCCGCGAGGACGTCGGACGGCACAACGCTGTCGACAAGGTCCTCGGCTGGGCCGTCCTCGACGGCCGGATCCCGGCGCCCGGCCACGGCCTGCTGGTGTCCGGGCGCGCCTCGTTCGAGCTGGTGCAGAAGGCCGCGATGGCCGGGATCGGCCTGCTGGCCGCGGTGTCCGCGCCGTCGTCGCTGGCGGTGGAGCTGGCCGAGGAGAACGGGATGACCCTCGTCGGCTTCCTGCGCGGCGACTCGATGAACCTCTACACCGGCGACCACCGCGTCCTGACCTAGACCGACTCCACCCAGTTGCCGTGGAAGCCGTGCGGCACGCGGTCGGGCAGGTGGACCGCCGCCACCGTCTCCAGCGTGCCCGCGTCCAGGATGGTCAGGTCGCTGCGCCGGGTCGCCGGGTCGAACACGAAACCCAGCAGGACACCGTCGTCCTCCGCCGCGTCCTCGTGGCGGGGGACGAACACGAATTCGCCGGGCTGGCGGCCCGCGCCGAACGCGCGCTCGGCGCGGGCGCCGGTCTGGAAGTCGTGTTTGTACAGCGAGCCGCCGGGCTCCGCGCCGCCGTCGGCCGACATCGCGTAGCCGTAGCGGTGGCGGCGGCCGACCAGGCGCTCGTCGACGCGCGGGAACTCCTGGCCGCGGTCGTCGAGCCGCTCCTCCAGCACCTTGCCCGCGGCCAGGTCGACGGTCCAGCGGTCCAGCGTCGGGCCGCCTTCGCCCGGGCCGTGCAGCTCGGTGTCGAACATCTTCGGGTGGCGGACGACGTCGAGCACGATGCTGTCGCCGTCGTCGTAGGCGTTGAGCGGGTGGAAGACGTAGCACGGCTCGACCTCGAACCAGCGGACGTCGCCGGCGCCGCCCTCGCGCGGCATGACCCCGATCCGGGCCGGGTACTTCGGGTTCCAGCGGTAGGGCAGGCCGCCGTTCGCGCCGGTCTTGCGGGCCATCATCGCGGTCACCGGGTCCGGCACGCGGACCTTGCCGACCATGGCCGACACGACCAGCTTCGCCGGTGTGCGCAGGACCCCCGGCACGCTCGCGGAGACCGCGCGCTCGGCGTCGAACGTGACCGGCAGGTCGTAGAAGACGACGTGGCGCTCGGTCAGCGAGAAGTCGTGCATCATCGGCGCCCCGGTGACCTCGACGTCGACCGTGCGGCGGACGCGGCCGCCCGCGTCGATCACCGAGTACTGGACCTTGTTCCCCATGCCGAAGAAGTACGAGACGGCGTGCAGCTCGCCGGTGCGCGGGTCGCGCTTGGGGTGGGCGGTGTAACCGCCGGGCAGCGTGCCGTCGAAGTCGCAGCGGCCGACGGTGTCGAGCTCGTCGGTGAGCTCGTAGATCGGCGCGCCCGCCTCCATCAGGGCGAGCGTCTTGCCCGCGTGCCCGATGACGTTGGTGTTGGCGCCGAGGGCGTCCAGCCCGCAGAACCGGCTCGCGTCCTCACCGTTCAGCGTCGCGGCGACGGCGGGGTTGCGGATCCACCGGTTGCGGTACCACTCGGCCTTCCCGTCGCGCAGGCGCACGCCGTGGACCATGCCGTCGCCCATGAACCAGTGGTAGGCCGCCGGGTCCACTTCGGACAGCGGATTGGGGCCGTTGCGCAGGTAGCGGCCGTCGAGGAACTCCGGGATCGCACCCGTGACGGCGAGCTCGGTGATCGTGTACTCCCGGCTGACCGGGGCGAAGTTGCCCTCGAGGAACTTGTTGCCCATGCGATCCTCCATAACGTGGTTATGCATCCAGGTATAACAGGGTTATGGGATACTGGCAAGCATGAGCCCGAAACCGCGCGCGACCGACGTCAAGGCCCGGCTCGTCGAGGCCGCCATCCGGCTGCTCGACGAGAGCGGCCCGGAAGCCCTGCAGGCCCGCAAGCTGGCCGCGGAGGTCGGCGTCTCGACGATGGCGGTGTACACGCACTTCGGCGGCATGGCCGCGCTGGTCGACGAGGTCGCGCGGGCCGGGTTCGTGCGGCTGGCGGAGTGGCTGGCGCAGGTCGGCGAGACCGCCGACCCGGTGGCGGACATCTTCAGCCTGGCCCGCACCTACCGGCAGGCGGTCGCCGAGCAGCCGCAGTTGTACGCGGTGGCGTTCGGCCAGTCCGCACCCGGCGGCAAGCGGGCGACGCTGTCCGACCTGACCACGGAGGCGGGCCGCGAAGCCGCCCAGGAAGGACTGGAGGCGTTCGCTCCCATCGTCCGGGCCACCGCGCGGGCGATCGCGGCCGGCCGGTTCCGGCCCGCGGACGAGTACCAGGCCGCCGCCCAGCTGTGGAGCGCGCTGCACGGCTTCGTCACGCTGGAGGCGTCCGGCCACTTCGGCCCCGCCGAACAGGGCATAGACCACATTCTGGTCCCCCTCGGGATCACCATGGCAGTGGGTCTCGGGGACACTGTGGACCGGGCCAGGGGCTCGGCCGAAGCGGCGAAGGCGGCCTGGCGAGCGAGGACCGGAAACACCGGGCAGGGTGGTAACGATTGACCCGGTGAACAGGGGCGCGAGGGAACGCGGAGCGGCTGCGCGGCGTCTTTGAATACGGGGGCAGGGGGATGGAGACAGGGTGAACGAGGAAAACGGGGACGCGGAGCCGGCCGGGACGGTCGCCGAGGCGGTCCAGGGCGCCCGGCGGTGGCTGAGCCGCCGATCGGTGCTGATCGCGGGCGCGTCCGGGCTGGCCGTGACCGGTCTCGCCGTCGGCACGGCGACCGGCAAGCTGCCGTTCAGCCAGGCCCTGCAGCGGACGCTCGGCGTGACGTCGTCGAACCCGACGACCCAGCTGGGCAGCACCCGCGTCGAGCGCGTCTACTCGGCCGCCCGCGGGCGGATGGTCGACCTGGTGTTCATCCTGCCGTCGAAGACCCCGCCGAAGGGGCTGCCGATGTCGCTGATGCTGCACGGCCTGCACGGCAACGCCCGCAGCGCGGCCCCGACCGGCACGCTCAAGCAGCTGGCCAGCGACGTCGCCCGCAAGGCGGTCCCGGCGTTCGGCTTCGTGGCCGTCGACGGCGGCGACAACTACTGGCACGAGGTGCACCCCGGCGACGACCCGATGGCGATGCTGCTGGAGGAGGTCCCGCAGTGGCTGCGGGCCCGCGGCTTCGCCGGGCCGACCGGGCAGCCGTTCGCCTGCACGGGCGTGTCGATGGGCGGGTTCGGCGCGCTGGTGTACACGCGCCGCCGGGTCGAGCGGCGCCAGCCGCCCGCCGCCGTCGCGACGCTGGCCCCGGCGCTGATCACGTCGTGGCCGGAGATGGCCAAGCGGCACATCTTCACCGGCATCCAGGACTGGACGGCCCTGGACCCGCTGCGCCACATCGACGAGACCAAGGGCGTGGCCAACGGCATCTGGTGCGGCACGGAGGACTCGTTCATCACCGGCGTCCGCCGCTACATCGACGCGGCCCACCCGGCGGTCGCCCACACCGCGCACGGCAAGCACGGCGACCCGTTCAACCGGACGGTGGTGCCGAGCCTGATCAGCTTCCTCGGCAAGCACGTCCCCCGCGCCGACTGACCCCGTAACCCGTCAGCGGGTGAAGTGGATCCGGGTGGTCGTGCGGCCCGGGATCCAGTACTGGCGGACCAGGTCGGCCAGGCGGTTGACCAGCAGGAGGCCGCGGCCGCCGAGGGTGGTCGCCGACGGGGGGATGCGGCCGGCCAGGGGCTCGGTGATCGTGCCCGTGTCAGTGACCTCGGCGACCACCTGGGACGCCTCCGCCCACAGCCACAGCACACCCGTGCCGCCGCCGTAGAGCACGCTGTTCGTGGTCAGTTCCGCGATCGCCAGCGCGAAGTCGTCGCGGCGGGGCCGGCGCAGGCCGTTCCGGGCCGCCCAGATCTCCGCGAAGCCGCGCACCGACGCCAGCTGCCCCAGGTCGAACCCGCGCTCGACCGCGCCCGGCGGGGGCTCCAGGGGACGCGTGAAGTCTTCGCGGACGCCGTCGGGGTCGAAGTGCGGGCTGCGGAACGGCCCGGCCACACCCCACATCTCCGGATGCGTCCGCTCGGCGTCGGCCAGGACCGGCGGCGGCAGCGCCCCGACGTCGTACGGGCACAGGATCGCCAGGTCACGCCCGGCGAAGGCGTTGTTGATGAGGGCTTCGTGCACCACGCACGCCGGGTACTCCGCCTCCGAGCGGCCGGCCCAGATCGGCTCGCCCACCAGGCGCACCGGACCGTCGTGCTCGCCGGCGAAGGCGTGCAGAACCGACGGCAGGATCGCGCCGGGGTTGCGGCCCGCTCGCTGCATGTCGATCAGCCGGACCTCGTGCGCCCGGTCTTCCAGGGCCTTCTCGATCAGCAGCAGGTTGTGCCCGGGAACGGCGACGGCCGCAGGCTCACCCCGGTCGAGACCTTCGAGCAGAAACGGAATGACACCGTCCAGATACTCAGTGTCACCGCGATAGAGAAGGGCAGGATGCCGGAAGGGTCCCAGGGCATCTACCACGAGGTCGTCATACCCAACCGCCGCCGGCCTCAAACCCTACGGACGTCGGAATTCACTCCACCCAGCGGCCGACCACCGAGATCAGCCAGAACCCCACCAGGGTTGCGAGGGCGAAGAGCAGGATCCAGTTGAACAGCTGACGCCGGCTGGTGACGCCCCGGGCCCGCCACAGCGCGTACCCGCCGACGACGAACAGCGGCACCGGGATCAGCGGCAACGGCGACAGCCGGGCCACCACGGCCACGACGCAGGTCCCGGTGAACACCGCCAGCACGCCCATCAGCACGCGGTTCAGCCACGGGTACCGGTCGAAGACGGACGCGATCACGCGTTCGCTCAGCTCGCGGAACCCGAGGACGGGCCCCGCGGCGGGCTCGACGGGCACCGGGGCCGGCGGTGGCGGCGCCTGCACGCCACCACCGGGAACGGCCCCGGAACCCGGGAGAGAGTCAGCAGTCATTCAGCTTTCCTGTCGGGTCTCCGACCCGGGCGGCCCGGAGACGCCCGGCGTCAGGCCGACTTCTCGCCGCGCTCGCTGCGCGCGCGCCGCGTCGGCTGCCGGGCGACGATCGTCGGGTTCACGTTCTCCCGGACGGTCTGCTCGGTGATGACGACCTTCGCCACGTCGTCGCGGCTCGGGATGTCGTACATCACCGGCTGGAGCACTTCTTCCATGATCGCACGCAGCCCGCGGGCACCGGTCCCGCGCAGGACCGCCTGGTCGGCGATGGCCTCGAGCGCGGTCTTGGTGAACTCGAGCTCGACGTTGTCCATCTCGAAGAGCTTCTTGTACTGCTTCACCAGGGCGTTGCGCGGCTGGGTCAGGATGTTGACCAGCGAGTCCTTGTCCAGGTGGTTCACCGTCGCCACGACCGGGAGACGGCCGATGAACTCCGGGATCAGCCCGAACTTGATCAGGTCCTCGGGCATGGTGTCGGAGAAGACGTCGCTCTCCTCGATCTCGGACTTGGTGCGGATCTCCGCGCCGAAGCCGAGGCCGCGCTTGCCGACCCGCTCGTTGATGATCTTCTCCAGCCCGGCGAACGCGCCGGCCACGATGAACAGCACGTTCGTCGTGTCGATCTGGATGAACTCCTGGTGCGGGTGCTTGCGGCCGCCCTGCGGCGGAACCGAGGCGGTGGTGCCCTCGAGGATCTTCAGCAGCGCCTGCTGGACGCCCTCGCCGGAGACGTCCCGGGTGATCGACGGGTTCTCGCTCTTGCGGGCGATCTTGTCGACCTCGTCGATGTAGATGATCCCGGTCTCGGCCCGCTTGACGTCGTAGTCCGCCGCCTGGATGAGCTTGAGCAGGATGTTCTCGACGTCCTCGCCGACGTAGCCGGCCTCGGTCAGCGCCGTGGCGTCCGCGATGGCGAACGGCACGTTCAGCAGCTTCGCGAGGGTCTGCGCGAGGTAGGTCTTGCCGCACCCGGTGGGACCGAGCATCAGGATGTTCGACTTGGCGAGCTCGACCGACTCCTCCTTGGAGTCCTTCGGCCCGGCCTTGTCGTCCGCCTGGATCCGCTTGTAGTGGTTGTAGACCGCTACCGCGAGGGTCCGCTTGGCGTCTTCCTGCCCGATGATGTACTGCTCGAGGAACTCGTGGATGTCGGCGGGCTTGGGCAGCTCGTCGAGCTTGACGTCGCCGGCCTCGGCCAGCTCCTCCTCGATGATCTCATTGCAGAGGTCGATGCACTCATCGCAGATGTAGACCCCGGGGCCGGCAATGAGCTTCTTCACCTGCTTCTGGCTCTTCCCGCAGAAAGAACACTTCAGCAGGTCTCCGCCGTCACCGATCCGTGCCATGGCCGTTGACCTCGTCCCCTCCGGCGCGGGTTTCCGCGCCTGACGTGTGTTGCGACGGTGCGACCCGCCGGTCACGCCGGACCGGGCGGAGCCTCACGCATTGCCACTGACGGTACCCGTCCGATGCCGCGGGCGGGAACACCCACGAGCTCCGGCAGCACGTCAGAGGACGACCCTAAACCAGGATGCCGGTGTGTGTCGTCTTCTCGACACACACCGGCCTGGCGGATCTACAGAGCCGACGCCTTACGGTACGGCAGCACCTCGTCGATGATGCCGTACGCCTTGGCCTCTTCGGCGGTCAGGATCTTGTCCCGCTCGATGTCGGTCTTGATCTGGTCCGGGTCCTTGTTCGTGTGCTTGGCCAGGATGACCTCCATCTGGCGCCGCACCCGCTGGATCTCGTTCGCCTGGATCTCCAGGTCGGAGACCTGGCCGTAGGTGCCCTCGGTGGCCGGCTGGTGGATCAGCACGCGCGAGTTCGGCAGCGCGTAGCGCTTGCCCGGCGTGCCGGCCGACAGCAGCACCGCGGCGGCCGAAGCGGCCTGGCCGAGGCAGTACGTCTGGATGTCCGGGCGGACGAACTGCATCGTGTCGTAGATCGCCATCAGCGAGGTGAAGGAGCCACCCGGCGAGTTGATGTAGATCAGGATGTCGCGGTCCGGGTCCTCGTGCTCGAGGTGCAGCAGCTGGGCCATCACGTCGTTGGCCGACGCGTCGTCCACCTGCACGCCGAGGAAGATGACCCGCTCTTCGTACAGCTTGTTGTACGGGTTCGACTCCTTGACGCCGTAGCTGGTGCGCTCGACGTAGGAGGGCAGGATGTACCGCGACTGGGGGATGTTCGGGGCCCGGAAGTCACCCGGGAGCCTGAAGTTGCTCATCGAAAGTCTCCTTGGTGCTTCGGGCTCAGCGAGAGCCCGGCCGGGCGATGTCGGCGGTGAGGACGTGGTCCACGAAGCCGTAGTCCTTCGCCTCCTGCGCGGTGAACCAGCGGTCGCGGTCGCCGTCCTTGATGATCTGCTCGACCGTCTGGCCGGTCTGGTCCGCGGTGATCTGCGCCAGCTCCCGCTTCCACTTGTTGAACAGGTCCGCCTGGATCGCGATGTCCGACGCCGTGCCGCCGACCCCGGCCGACGGCTGGTGCATCAGGATGCGCGCGTGCGGGAGGGCGTAGCGCTTGCCCCGCGTGCCCGAGGAGAGCAGGAACTGCCCCATCGAGGCCGCCATGCCCATCGCGTAGGTCGCGACGTCCGGGCGGATCAGCTGCATGGTGTCGTAGATGGCGAAGCCGGCGGTGACCGAACCACCCGGCGAGTTGATGTAGAAGCGGATGTCGGACTCGGCGTCGTCGGCGTCCAGCAGCAACAGCTGCGCGGTGATCCGGTTGGCGATCTCGTCGTTGACCTCGGAACCGAGGACGACGATGCGCTCCTGGAGCAACCGCTCGAACACCGAGTCGGTGAGGGTGAGCCCTGCGGTGCCGGTCCGCGCCTCGGGCGTGTGCTGCGTCACGTCTGCCTGCCTTTTCGCCGGCGGTGGCCCGGTGCTGACGGCCACCGCTGTCGTTTCAGATGCTTGAGATCTTGTAACCGACCCTAACGAACTTGGGCGGCGCAGAATGCCTGACACCGCCCAAGTTCGCTCACAGCTTCACTCCGCCGGAGTCTTCGCCGTCTCGTCGGTGACCTGCGTCTCTTCGGTTGCCGCGTCGACGGCCGGCTCGTCGCTGCCGAACAGCTCCGAAAGGTCGACCTCCGCACCCGAGCCGTCGGTCACGGTGGTCTTCCGGACCACCGAGGCGAGGGCCTTGCCGCGCCGCACGTCGGCGTAGATCGCGGTCAGCTGACCGGACTGCTGGGCGCGCTGGACGTACTCGTCCGGGCTGATCCCGAAGCGCTGGGCCTGGTAGATGATCCGCTCGGTGAGCTCGCCGTCGTTGACCGACACCTCGTCGCGGTCGGCGATGGTGTCCAGCAGCAGCTGCGTGCGGACGGCCTTCTCCGACTCGGCGCGGGTCTCCGCGTCGAACTCCTCGAGCGTGCGGCCCTCGGCCTCGAGGGCCTTCGCGAACTGGGCCTCGTCGTGGTCGAACGGGTGGATCGCGTCGTGCTTGCGGTTCTCGATCTCGGCGTCGAGGACCTTCTCCGGGATCGGCACCTCGGTGCGCTCCAGGAGCTCGTCGAGCACCTTGTCGCGCGCCTGGACGCCCTGCTGCATCTTCTTGACGCGGCCGAGCCGCTCGCGCAGGTCGTTCTTGAGCTCTTCGATCGTGTCGAACTCGCTGGCCATCTGGGCGAACTCGTCGTCGGCCTCGGGCAGCTCGCGCGTCTTGACCGACTGGACGGTCACGGTCACCTCGGCGTCCTTGCCGGCGTGCTCCCCGGCGACGAGCTGGGTGGTGAACGTCTTGGTCTCGCCGGCGTTCGCGCCGACGATCGCCTCGTCGATGCCGTCGACGAGCTGGCCGGAGCCGATCTCGTAGGACAGCCCGGTGGTGCTCGCCTCTTCGACGGTCTCGCCGTCGACGGTCGCGGACAGGTCGATCGAGACGAAGTCGCCGGTCTCGGCCGGGCGCTCCACGCCGGTCAGCGTGCCGAAGCGGGCGCGCAGCTCGTCGAGCTGCTCGTCGACCTCCGCGTCGGTCAGCTCGACGTCGTCGACGGTGATGGCGAAGCCGTCCAGGTCGGGCAGCTCGATCTCCGGGCGCACGTCGACCTCGGCGGTGAACTCGAGCACGTCGCGGTCCTCGAGCTTGGTCACGTCGAACTCGGGATTGCCGAGCGTGCGGACCTCGTTGGCGCGGACGGCCTCGATGTACTTGGCCGGGATGGCCTCGTTGACGACCTCGTCGAGCACCGGGCCACGCCCGATCCGGCTTTCCAGGACGCGAGCGGGCGCCTTGCCGGGCCGGAAGCCCGGGATGCGCACCTGCTGGGCGATCTTGCGGTAGGCGCGGTCGAAGTTCGGCTTGAGCTCGTCGAACGGCACCTCGACATTGATCTTGACTCGCGTCGGGCTGAGCTGCTCGACGGTGCTCTTCAAGGTCTTCTCCTCGAGCGGTAACGATTGTGGTGGACAATCCTGCGGAAATGGCCCCGGCTGACGTGCAGGCCGGGACGTCCGAGTCTAGGCCAGTGGCCTTCGCGACCGGGCCGGGGGCCACCTGCGAGGTCAGGCGCCCGGCATCCGGCCGATCACGCGGCGCATCCGGCCGCTCGCGACCCGCTGGGCGGCGGGGGTGGGAGAGCGCCGTTCACTCCGGGAGGAGTCGGCGGCCGCCTTCACCCGCGCCGCGCGCGACGAGCCGCCGCCGCGCCGCCCGACCCGAGCACCCTTGGCCGCGGGTCAACCGCCCAGTATCCGGCCGATCACCCAGCGCATCTGGCCGCTCGCGTGCGCCACCGAGCCGCTCGGCTGGACCAAGTGCGACAGCAGCAGCCGGACGAAGGCCTCGACCGCGACCGTCCACTCGGAAGACGTCAGCCCGGCCTCCGGATAACACCGCGCGAACACCGCTGCCACCGTGTCGACCGAGCGCTCCAGCACACCCTCGGGCCGCGTTGTCAGCAATGGGAGGAAATCGTCGCGGCCGCCCTTCGGGCAGCCGAGCGCGATCAGCAGCAGCGGATTGACCCGAGCCGCTTCGAGAGTCTCCCGGAACGCAGCAGTCACGCCGTCGGCCGCGCGGCCCGGGTGGGCGGCGGCGACCTCGGTCACGCGCTCGGCGAACCGCTCGGTTTCCCGCAGCAGCAACGCCTCGGCCAGCTCGGCCTTGGAGCCGAGTTCGTTGTAGACGGTCTGCCTGCTGACGCCGACGTGCGCGGCCAGCTTGCCCATCGTCACCGCGGCCCAGCCGTCGCCGGCGATCAGGACGGCGGCCGCGTCCAGCAGCCGGTCCCGGGTGCGTGCCGGGGCGGGAGGGGTGACGGCCTTCACAAGGGCAGCTTACCTGCCGCTTGCGTTCGGCTGGCCCAAACCTTTTTTCGAAGCCTGGCACAACGTTTACAAACGACGGCGGGTTGTCTACGGTGACTCCCGCCTCGCCAGGAGCTTCTCGACCGAGGAGACCGCTCGATGCCCGTCGTCGATACCCCGCCGCGCGGCTCCCGGACGTCCGGATCGCCGCCGTCGGCGCCCGGCCGTCGCCCGGTGCCTTCGCCCCGGATCCCGTTGCCGCGCCTGTCGGTCCCGACGCTCCTGTTGTTCGCCGGCGGCGTCGCGCTGTGGGGCACCGCGACCTGGCTGCTGCTGGCCGGGATCGCGCCGCCGGTGTTCACCGTGCCCCTGCACGCGATCGTCACCTTCACGATGTTCACCGTGGTGCACGAATCGGCCCACCACGCCGCAGGGAAGCTGACATGGGTCAACGAGCTGCTCGGCCGGCTGGCGATGCCGTTCGTCGCCGCGTACGCGTCGTTTCCGCTGCTGCGGTTCGTCCACAGTGAACACCACCGCAACACGAACGCCGACTCCCACACCGATCCGGACGCGTGGACGTCGCAGGGATCCTGGTGGTCGCTGCCGTTCCGCTGGCTCACCATCGACTTCTGGTACGCGCATTTCTACACCTCCCGCGCGCGGAGCCGGCCCGCGCCGGAGCGGGCGGAGTCGATCGTGCTGCTGTCGCTCGCGTTCGTCGCCGCCGCCATCCTGATCGCCTGCGGGCACGGCACCGAGCTGCTGCTGGGGTACGTGCTGCCGCAGCGGATCGGGCTGGCCGTGCTCGCGTGGTGGTTCGACTGGCTGCCCCACCACGGCCTGCCCGCGGCGAAACCGCGGGACAAGTACGGCACCACGCGGGTGCGCGTGGGGCTGGAGTGGCTGATGACGCCGATGATGCTGTTCCAGAACTACCACCTGGTGCACCACCTGCACCCCGCCGTCCCCTTCTACCGTTACCTGCGGGCATGGCGGGATAACCGGGACGCCTACCTGGCCCGCGACGTCCCGATCATCACCGCGTGGGGCCGCGAGCTGACGCCGGCGGAGTACCGCGCGTGGCGGCGGCTGGCCGACGGCCTCGGCGACGACGAACCCGGCCCCGAGCCGCCGCCGCTGCTCGGGCCGAGCCGGTTCCACCGGCTGCGGGTGCGGGAGGTCCGGCCGCTGACCGCGGACGCCGTCGCGATCACCTTCGACGTCCCGCCGCGCCTGGCCCCGGAGTTCCGCTTCACCCCCGGCCAGCACGTGGCCGTCCGCGCGGTGGTCGACGGCCGCCCGGTGCGGCGGACGTACTCGATCTGCGCGCCGGCGGGCTCGGGCGAGCTGCGGATCGCGGTGAAGCGGCGCGCGGGCGGCGCGTTCTCCGGCTACGCGACGACGACGCTGGCCGCCGGCGACCACCTCGACGTGCTGCCGCCGTCCGGCGCGTTCACGCACGTCCCGGACCCGGCGCGGACCGCGCATTACGTGGCGCTGGCGGCGGGCAGCGGGATCACGCCGGTGCTGTCCATCCTGGTCAGCACGCTCACCGCGGAGCCGCACAGCCGGGCGACGCTGCTGTACGTCAACACCTCGGGCGCCACGACCCTGTTCGCGACGGAGCTGAGCGAGCTCGCCGAGGGGTTCGGCGGGCGGCTGCACGTCGTCCACTACCGCACCGACGAGCGCGACCCGGACCTGCACGCGCACCGGCCCCGGCACTTCGACACGGTCGGCGAGGCGCTCGCCATCTCGCACGTGCGCTACCAGCGCGGGCGCCTCGACGGGACGCGGCTGCGCGCGCTGCTGCAGAACCGCCTGCATCCGGCGAAGGTGGACGAGTGGTTCCTGTGCGGGCCGCGCGGCCTCCTGGACCTGGCCCGGCGCACCCTGGCCGACGCGGACGTCCCGGAGGAGAACGTCCACTTCGAACTGTTCCGCGGCGCGGCACCCCCGAGGGACCCGGCGGGCGCGGCGGCGACGGTGGCGGTGACCCTGGGCGGCGCGACCACGCGCGTGCCGGCGGAGGCGGGCGAGACGGTCCTGGACGCGGCCCTGCGAGCGGGCTTCGAGGTGCCGTACTCGTGCACGGGCGGCGCGTGCGGCACCTGCCGGGCGACGCTGCTGCACGGCCAGGTCGACATGGACGTCCGCTACGCGCTGACGGAGGACGACGTCGCGGCGAACCGGATCCTGACCTGCCGTTCCCGGGCGACGACCCCGGAGGTCGCGGTCGACTACGACCGCCGCTGACCCCCGGGGCCGCCGGATCAGCCGGTCTGCGCCGGGGCGCCCGAAGGCGGGGTGCCCTGGCCGCCGCCCGGGGCCTGGCCCTGCTGGCCCTGGGGGCCCGACTCGCCGTCCGTCACCGACGTCGCGGTGGCCGTGCTGCCGGACTCCGTGGCCACCACCGTGACCGTGTCGCCCGTGGCCAGGCCGGTCGCCTGGGCCGAGGTGATCGTGTACGTCTTCGAGAAGCCGTCGTCGCTCTTGGCGGTCAGGGACGTCGCGCTCAGCTCCGTCACCTCGCCCGTCTGCATGATCTTCGTGACGTAGCCGCCGTTGCCGTCCGACGCCACGTATTCACCGTGCAGCGCCCCGCCCAGGCCGCCGCCCGCCATGCCGCCGGGACCGCCCGTCATCCCGCCCGGACCGGCCTGCGCGTCGGTGGCCGCCGACGACGAAGCGGCCCAGATCGCCGCTCCCCCGCCGGCCACGATCACCGCCGCGACGGCGCCCGCCGCGACCTTCTTGCCCGGCGACCAAGCCGGCTTCGCGGCCGGCGCGGGCGTCGCACCCCACGTCTGGTCCGGAGTGGACGGTGCCTGCGGTGTGGTCATGGTTCGCTCCTTGCTGTTCGGGACGAGGTCCACGGTGGAGCCGCCGGCTGTGTACCGACTGTGCCCGCCGTCAGCCGTTCCTGTGACCGGAGGAACCGGACATCCCGTCACGGGCCGGTCACCGCACAGCCGCCTCACAGGCAGCACACAACCCGCACACACGGCGCCGACGGACGCTGGATCCATGGCCGCGCGAACCGTTCCGTCACGCCCCCGCCGGGGGCGGCTTTCGCTGCGCGCGAAGCTGACCGGCTCGATGGTCGTGCTGCTCACCGTCGTGTGCCTGCTCGTCGGGGTGGTCAGCGAGTTCGCGCTCGACCTGTTCCTCACCCGCCAGATCGACCAGCAGCTGTCGGCCGCGGCGAACCGCTCGCTGGTCTTCGCCGGCAACGTCCGGCCGCCGGACGGCGGGCCGCCGCCGGAGCTGCAGGGCGCGCACCCGCTCGGGCAGAACGTCGGCACGGTCAGCGCCACCTTCTCGGGGCAGACGCTGGTGCACGACGACAGCATCGCCGAGCACGGCGGACGGCTGTACCTGTCGGCGGACCAGCAGGCCTTGATGCGGTCGGTGCCCGCCGACGGCAAGCCGCACACGATGTCCTTCGCCGACCTCGGCGAGTACCGGCTGATGGCGCTGCCGGTCGCCGGCACGTCCGAAGTGGTGGTCACCGGCCTGCCGATGAAGCCGGTCACCGACACGCTGCTCACCGTCGGGCTGATCCTGTTCGGCGTGGCCGCGGCGGGCGTGCTCGGGGTGGCCGTCCTGGGCGCGTTCGCGGTCCGCCGCACCCTGCGCCCGCTCGACCGCGTGGCGGCCACCGCCGGGCGCGTCACCGAGCTGCCGCTCGACCGCGGCCAGGTGGCGCTGTCCATCCGCGTCCCGGAGGGCGACACCGACCCGCGGACCGAGGTCGGCCAGGTCGGCTCGGCCCTGAACCTGATGCTGGGCCACGTCGCCCAGGCCCTCGAAGCGCGCCACGACAGCGAAATCCGGGTCCGGCAGTTCGTCGCGGACGCCAGCCACGAGCTGCGCACGCCCCTGGCCGCCATCCGCGGGTACGCCGAGCTGGCCGCCCGCGGCAGCGCGCTGGTGCCGCCGGACGTCGCGCATTCGATGGGCCGGATCCAGTCCGAAGCCGTCCGGATGTCGTCCCTCGTGGAGGACCTGCTGCTGCTCGCACGCCTCGACGCGGGCCGGCCGCTGGACGTGCGCGAGGTCGACCTCACCCGCCTGGTCGCCGACGCGGTCGGCGACGCCCGGGTCGCCGGGCGCGAGCACCGGTGGCTCCTGGAACTGCCCCCGGAGCCGGTGCTCGTGCTCGGCGACGTCCAGCGCCTGCACCAGGTCCTGGCGAACCTGCTGGTCAACGCCCGCACGCACACCCCACCCGGCACGGCGGTGGTGACGGCTCTCGCCCGTTCGGCAGACGGCAACGCGGTGCTCACCGTGACCGACGACGGCCCCGGCATCGCGCCGGACCTGCTGCCGGACGTCTTCGAGCGGTTCGCCCGCGGGGACTCGTCGCGGTCGCGCACCGCGGGCAGCACCGGGCTCGGCATGGCGATCGCGTCGGCCGTCGTGGTGGCCCACCACGGCACGATCCAGGTGCACAGCAGGCCCGGCCGGACGGAGTTCGCGGTGCGCCTGCCCGTGGCCGTCCCCGCACAGCGCGTGCACAGCATCGGCACAACCCGGCCCCAGCTGGGCACCGGAAGCTGATCGCATGACCGCAGTGACATCCGGGGCTTCGCCCCAGGCCGGGGGCTCCGCCTCCGGGAGCCCCCGAAAAGGCGCCGTGGCAACCCGCGAAACCGTCGTGCCCCCTTCAGCCCCGGCTGGCCGTTCCCGGCACCGGGCGCTCCTGGCCGTCCTCCTGCTCGGCACCGCCGTGCTCTACCTGTGGGGCCTCGGCGCCTCCGGCTGGGCCAACGCGTTCTACTCCGCGGCCGCCCAGGCGGGCTCGCAGAGCTGGAAAGCGCTGTTCTTCGGCTCCAGCGACGCGGCCAACGCGATCACCGTCGACAAGACCCCGGCGGCACTGTGGGTGATGGGCCTGTCGGCGCGGCTGTTCGGCGTGAACGCGTGGAGCATCCTGGTGCCGCAGGCGCTGATGGGCGTCGGCTCGGTCTGGCTGCTGTCCGCGACGGTTCGCCGCTCGGCCGGCCCGGCGGCCGGGCTGGTCGCGGGGTTGGTGCTCGCCCTGACCCCCGCGGCGGCGCTGATGTTCCGGTTCAACAACCCGGACGCGCTGCTGGTGCTGCTGCTGGTGGCGGGCGCGTACTGCGTGGTGCGCGCACTGGAGAAGGCGAGCCCGCGCTGGCTCGCGCTGGCCGGCGTCGCGGTCGGCTTCGGCTTCCTGGCGAAGATGCTGCAGGCGTTCCTCGTGCTGCCCGCGTTCGCCGTCGCCTACCTCGTGGCCGCGCCAGTGCCGCTCGGCAAGCGGCTGCTGCACCTGCTCGGCGCCCTCGGGGCGACGCTCGCGGCGGCGGGCTGGTACCTGGTGGTCGTGGCCCTGTGGCCGGCGGCTTCGCGGCCCTACATCGGCGGGTCCCAGACGAACTCGCTGTGGGAGCTGGTCTTCGGCTACAACGGCTTCGGCCGCATCACCGGCGACGAGGTGGGCAGCGTCGGCGGCGGTGGGGGCCGCGGCTGGGGTTCGACCGGCCTGGCCAGGCTGTTCGGCAGCGAGATGGCGGGCGGCATCGCGTGGCTGCTGCCGGCGGCCCTGCTGGCGCTGGGCGCGGGCCTGTGGTTCACCCGCCGCGCCCCGCGCACGGACGCGTCCCGGGCGGCGCTGCTGCTGTGGGGCGGCTGGCTGCTGGTGACGGCCCTGGTGTTCAGCTACATGGGCGGCATCATCCACCCGTACTACACGGTGGCGCTGGCCCCGGCGGTCGGCGCGCTGGTGGGCACGGCGGCGGTCCAGTTGTGGCGGCTGCGAGCCCATCCGGCGGCGTCCGGGCTGCTCAGCGGCGGCGTGGCGCTGACGGCGCTCACGGCGTACCTGCTGCTGGGCTCGTCGTGGCAGCCGTGGCTGGCACCGGCGGTGCTGGTGGCGGGCCTGCTGGCGGCGGTGGCCCTGTTCTTCGCGGCCCACCTGACCCGCTGGGCGGCGGCTTCCGTGGCGGCGCTGTCCCTGGTCGTCCTGCTCACCGGCACCGGCGCGTACACGCTGGCGACGGCGGCGGCGACGCACAGCGGCGCGATCCCGTCGGCCGGCCCGTCGGCCGGGTTCGGCGGCCGGTTCGGTGGCCCCGGCGGCTTCGGCGGCGGTCGCGGCGGCGGCCCGGGCGCGCTGCTTTCGACGACGCTGCCCGGCCCGTCGCTCACGGCGTTGCTCGAGCAGGACGCGTCCCGGTACACCTGGACGGCGGCCACGGTGCTGTCCAACGCGGCCGCGGGCTACCAGCTGGCGAGCGGGGCTCCGGTGCTGGCGGTCGGCGGGTTCAACGGGACGGATCCGTACCCGACGCTGGCGCAGTTCCAGCAGTACGTGGCGAACGGGCGGATCCACTACTTCCTGGGCGAGGGCACGACGATGCCGGGGTCGACCGGCTCCGACGCGGCCCAGCAGATCGCCGAGTGGGTGGCTTCGCGGTACCACGCGTCCACTGTGGACGGTGTAACGGTCTACGACCTCACCGCGACCGCGTGAGACAAGACGAAAGCAGGGTGTGACGCCGGCCCGGACCCGGGCAACCTGGTCAAGAACCGGCTCACTCCGGCACACTGTGGTGCCCAGGCGAACAGGAGTTTCTGCTGATGATGGAGCCCCACGTACGACCGGCCCGCATCGCAGACCTGGATTCGTTCGCTGCCGCCCTCGGTGACCGCGGATTCTTCGTCGATCGCTACGAGCGACAGCGGAAAGGCCTCGGCGAGCTCTACCTGGCCCGGCTGGGCCCGCGGCCCGCCGGCGCGGTGTACCTGTGGCGCGAGCAGGCCGAGGAAGAGCCCATCCGCTGGTACCTGCCCGGCGTCCCGCTGATCACGCACCTGGAGGTCCACCGGGACCTGCGGAACCTCGGCGTCGGCCAGGCACTGGTCGGCGCGGCCGAGCGCCGCACCGTCGAGCGCGGTCACGACCGGGTCGCGCTCGCCGTGCGGACCGACAACCACGACGCCGCCCGCCTGTACGACCGCCTCGGTTACCGCGACTGGGGCCACGGCGAGGTGACCTGCTTCGCCCGGACGACTGCGCCGGACGGCACGCTGCTGGTCGAGGCGGAAGAGTGCTACGTGCTCGTCAAGGACCTGGTGCCGGTCACACCCGTGCCACGGAGCGAGGCGCACCCGATCGGTGCTTCGAGCCCGTACTGAGCGTGACGTCGTACGCGGCCTGAGCCAGCGGAGGGATGCCCAGCGCCTCGACGGCGTGCTCGATGCCCGACCCGCCGTGGTGGTCGCGCCGCAGGTCGGTGACCCGCTGCCGCCAGGTCACGCAGTCCTGCTGCCAGGCGCGGAGGTAGCGCACGCACAGCTCGGGGGTGATCAGTTCGCTGCGGCCGATCGCCGCGCGCAGGGAGGCGACCATCCGCGTCTGCTGGCCGGCCTCGATCGGCGCCGCCTTCACCAGTTCGACGGTGTTCCGGATGATCCGGCGGCGGTCGGCCAGGAACTCCCGCCAGTACGCCTGGTCGGCCTGCGCGAGACCGAGACGGTTGTCGAACAGCCCGAAGACCCCTTCGGCCAGGTTGTCGCCCAGTTCCTCCGCACGGGCGCGGCGGGTGTCCCGGTAGGGGTCGTAGGGCTTCTGGATCGCCGTTCCGGTGATCGCGGACGGTCGCAGTTTCATGCCGTCCAGCAGGAAGAACCAGTCTTCGTTGTAGATGTTGGGGAAGAACGAGCTGAAGGCCGCCTCCCCCACCGCGAGGGCGCCGCCGCCGATGAAGGTGTCCTGCGGGCCTCCCGCGTCCCGGATCGCGTGGCAGACAACGGAGTTGTCCGGCATGCCGGCGTTCGCGAGACCGACGACCGGGTATCGATCGAGCAGGCCGGCCGCGACGCCGAGATCCGCGGGGTCGGGCAGCTCGATGTCGTCGTCGAGGAAAAGGATCCGCTTCCAGCCGGCGAGGACCGCGATGAGCAACGCCAAGTTGCGCTTGAAGCTCGTGTCGGTCTGCCGCCGGAACCGGGTGAAGCGCAGCAGCCGGTCGGTGGCGAAGTCCGGCACGAGCCCGGGATTGAGCAGGTCGACGTCGATGGCGAGCGCGCGGACGCCCGCGTTCTTCGCCTCCAGGACCGCACCGGGAACGGTGGACCTCTTGCTGCACAGGAAAAGCAGGAAGACGTCGCGCTCCTTGGCCGCGGCGATGGCCTGCCGGAGATAGGCGGACGGGCGGGCGGTGGGGACGATGATCGCGTCCATCACCGCACCGGAAACGTCCGCCCGATCGTGGTGCGCCAGGAGATTCTGGTGCGATACGTGCTGTCGCGTGTTCACTCGGCAGCCTCGGGCCACTCGTGCAACCGGTTCTCCTCGAGCGTCCAGTCGGGAGTCAGGCCCTGCCCTCCGACGACAGGGACCCGGCTGATGATGCTGAAGGATGACACATCACCGAACCGCTCTTGTACGTACGCGATGTTCCGGTCCCGGAAGCGCGCATCCGTCAGCGCTCGAACCGCACCCAGTGTTCCTCGACCGTACATACCATTGCACACGGTCACGGTGCGCTTCCGGTTGAACGGACTTTCGTCGCGGTAGAAGTGAGCGACGTCCTCCAACAAGTGCTCCTGGCTGTCGAGCTTCGGTTCGAACAGCTTCGATTGGCCGTTTTCCTCGACCAGAAACCCGCCGTGCTCGGCATCGTCCGCCCGGGCGACCTGCTTCACCGGAAGCTTCACCCGTTCGATGACAGTCCGGGTCACCGAGTTGAAGTCGACGCCGCCGAGTAGGACGAGGTGACTCGTGTAGTCGTCGGCCCCCAGCTCGTCGCTGGTACAGAACTTGACGTTGTTGTCCGGGTTGCGCGAGCGGATGTGCCCGTACAGCTCGATCAGCGCGTCGGGGTCGGCATAGGTGTAGAGCGAAACGAAGTCGGCGCTCTCCGGGTCCGCGTACGACAGGTGCTGACGGTACTTCTCAGGCAGCCGGGCACAGACGATGGTGATGTTCTGCTCCCCGTCGAAAGTCCAGATGTCCGCCACCGGCGCCGGAGCGGCGGGGTTCATGCCTTCACGCAGCCACAGCAGCTCTTCCAGGAGCGCCTTGCGCCGGGTCCGCTCCTCGTCCGTCAGTTCTTGGACAGGGAGAACGCGAAGCGTTCCGCCGTCCAGCGACCGCCGGGTGGCGAACAGGGTGGCGTAGGCCTCGAGCCGCCTGGTCGGCGGCGCGATCGGCCTGTCTGCGTTTTCCCACGAGGAGATCAGCGAGATGCTGAGCCGCTTGTCGCCGCCGAGCGCCCGGGCCAGTTGTCCCTGGGTGATCCCGGCGTCCGGCCACAACGACTCGCGCAGGGCACGCAGGCGGCGGGCGAGCGCGGGCCGCGGCTGCTGGACTGGGGACACGACCGGCCACCCTTCAGGAAATTTCAGTACTCCCGACAAGGGCCCCGATACTACTCCCCGTCACTAGTGGCGGAGTCGGCGCCCTGCCGAACCTGGGACTGAAACGTTACGCCCAGCGGAACTTCCCTGCACCGAACAGATAACACCGATTCATCTCAGTTGATCCAGGGTACTTCACGCCTTACAGTCTCCTTGACTGAACTTCAGTTTTGACCTGAAGGCAGGAGCAGGCCATGAGTAGTCCAGCGCAGCACGTTCCCCTCCACCGGGCCATGGTGGCGGTCGACATCGAGGGCTCGACGACGCGGACCAACACGGTCCGGGCTCAGCTCCGCGCCGTCCTGTTCGAGCTGCTGGACGAGGCCCTCCTGGCCGGCGGGATCACCAGGAAGGTCCGCGACGGCTTCGTCGACCGGGGTGACGGCGCGCTGTGCCTGGTCCGGCCGGTCGACCAGGCGCCGAAGCCGGTGCTGCTCACCACCGTCGTCCCCGCGCTGGCCGGGCTGCTGGCCCGGCACGCCGAATCCCATCCCGACCTCGCCTTCCGGCTGCGGGTCGCCGTGCACGCCGGTGAGGTGCACTACGACAACCGCGGCCCGTACGGCGAGGACGTCGACGTCGTCTGCCGTCTCGTCGACGCGCGGGAACTCCGGCGGCAGCTGCGTATCACGACCGCCCCGCTCGTGCTCGTCATTTCACCGGAGATGCACCGCTCGGTCGTCCGCCACGGTTATCCCGGGATCGACCACACCGCGTACTTCCCGGCGGTGCCGGTCAAGGTCGGCACCCAGCGGCTCCGCGGGTGGATCCACATCCCGGAAGCCGCCCGCCGCCCGGAGGACATGCCCGCGTAGCCCGAACCGAGGTGGGGACCAGTGGAACCGACGGGATTCTGGGCCGATCTGCCCCCGGCGGATCGCCGGGCCGTGACGGAGGCCGCGACGCGGCGCTCCTACCGGCGTGGCGAAACCGTGTGGCGGGAGGGCGACCGCACCCACGTCGTGCTGGTGCTGCTGTCCGGGCACGTGCGGATCGTCCAGGGCACGCCGGAAGGGCGCGAGGTCGTCGTCGGGGTGCGGGGCGCGGGCGAAGTCGTCGGCGAACTCTCCGCGATCGACGCGCAGCCGCGGTCGGCGACCGTCGAGGCGCTGGAGGACCTCGAGGTGCTGGAGATCCCGGGTGACCGGTTCGTCGCCCTGTGCCGGGCGCGGTCGCGGATGTCCTGGGCGCTGCTGCTCGTGCTGTCCTCCCGACTGCGGTCGGTCGGACGGCAGTGGCTGGACGTCGGCGGCGGGGCCGCGGCGCGCCGGGTCGCGGCGCAGCTGATGCAGCTGGCCGTCCAGCACGGCGTGCGGCGCGGGGACGACATCCGGATCGCGGTCCCGGCCACGCAGGCCGAACTGGCGATGACGGCGGCGATCTCCCGCGAGTCCTGGGCGCGCGCGACGCGCGAACTGCGCCGGCTCGGGGTGATCAGCACCGGCAGAAGGCAGGTGACGATCCACCGCCTGGCCGAACTTCGACGACTGGCGAGCTGAATTCCCGCCTTCTGTGTCAGCTGACACAGAACGCCCGGCGAGCCGGAGGTTTCCTGGATTCAAGCGAGGAGGAGGGGCTTTCATGGATTTCTACACCACACCACCGCGCCCGAGCCGCTGGCGCCGTGGCGTCTACGCGGCCGGTCTCGTCATCCCGTTCACCGCTTCGCAGCTGTGGGCGCTGCTGGTGCTGCTGCGGCTCGCCCCGCTCGACGGGCTGGTGGGCCAGGCTTTCGTGCTCGTCCTGCTGGGGTCCGCCACCGCGATCTGGGCGGGGTGGCGCTGGACCTGGCAGCTCGGCCGCGACCGCGACGTGAAACCCGAACCCACCCCGAAGACCCGGATCCCGACATGACGTCCGGGCCGGTCATCGTCGCCGCCCTCGTGCTGGCCGCCGGTACCGGACGTCTCCTGCGCCACCTCGGCGGTGTCCTGCGCCGCCGGCCGACCGGAAGGAGCACGGAAATGACGAGCACGCAGCCGGCGTTCCCGCTACGGGTGTACCACTGGCGGTGGGAGATCCTGGCCGTGACGCTGCTGCCCTACGGCGTGGTCACGTTCGCGCTGTGGGCCGGACCGCTGTGGGCGACGGCGGTCTTCTCCGCCGGGCTCGGCCTGGCGCTGCTGCGGCGCCACCGGATCCGGGCCCGGATCCACGCGATCCGGCTGCAGCACCGGCTGCGGGCGGTGTTCCCGCAGCTGCGCCTGCCCGGCGGCCGCCGCCCGGCGATCCTGTGGAGCCGTCCCCGCGGCGGCGACATCGTGGTGTCGCTGTACGGCCGCGAGGCGTTCGAGGACCTGCACCGCCACCGCACGGTCCTGGCGGCCGCCTGCGCGGTCCCGGAGGTGTACGTGGACCGCCACCCGCGGTACGCGAGCCTGGTGACGTTGACGATCAGCCCGACGCCGCCGAAGCACGAACCCGGCCGCGCGTCCCTGCCGAGCAACGTCGTGCCGCTGCGCGTGCACAGCTGAGTTCCGCCGGTGCCCGGCCCGCGGCCGGGCACCGCACAGGAACCGCACAGAGAGAACACACGATCACCAAAGCGGCGGCCGCGACCGTGGGGGCATGACAGCCACCGCCCCCGCCTCGCGCCCCGGGACCGTGCCGGTCGATCTGGCCGGTCCGCAGCCCGTTCTCGACGTCGTCATCCCGGTCCACAACGAAGAGACCGACCTCGAACCGTGCATCCGACGGCTGCACGCCCACCTGGCCGAGCACGTCGCCTACCCGTTCCGGATCACCGTCGCCGACAACGCGAGCACCGACGCGACGCTGCCGGTGGCCGAACGGCTCGCCCGGGAGTTCCCCGAGGTGGCCGTGCACCACCTCGACGAGAAGGGCCGCGGCCGCGCGCTCAACGCCGTCTGGCGGGCCTCCGACGCCGCTGTGCTCGCCTACATGGACGTCGACCTCTCCACCGATCTCGCCGCGCTCGGGCCGCTCGTCGCGCCGCTGCTGTCCGGGCACTCCGACCTCGCCATCGGCAGCAGGCTCGCCCGGGGGGCGCGAGTCGTGCGCGGCCCGAAGCGCGAGTTCATCTCCCGCTGCTACAACCTGATCCTCCGCTCGACGCTGGCCGCGAAGTTCAGCGACGCGCAGTGCGGGTTCAAGGCCATCCGCGCCGACGTCGCGCGTGAGCTGCTGCCGCACGTCGTGGACACCGGGTGGTTCTTCGACACCGAGCTGCTCGTCCTGGCCCAGCGGGCCGGGCTGCGGATCCATGAGGTGCCGGTCGACTGGGTCGACGACCCGGACTCGTCGGTCAACATCGTCCGCACGGCCACCGAGGACCTCAAGGGCATCGTCCGCGTCACCAAGGCCACCTTCACCGGCGAGATCCCGGTCAGCCGGCTGCGCGAGCAGCTCGGCAGGCAGCCGATCGGCGTCGACGCGCCGGGCGTGCCGCCGCGGCTGGTCACGCAGCTCGTGCGGTTCGCCGCGATCGGCGTCAGCAGCACGCTCGCCTACCTCGTGCTGTTCCTGCTGCTGCGGACGGCCGTCGGCGCGCAGCCGGCGAACTTCGCCGCGCTGCTGGTGACGGCGGTCGGGAACACCGCGCTGAACCGGCGGCTCACGTTCGGCATCCGCGGCCGCGCCGGCGCCGGGCGCCACCAGTTCGAGGGACTGATCGTGTTCGGCCTCGGGCTCGCGCTCACGAGCGGGGCGCTGGCCCTGCTCAACGGGTCCACCACCCCGGGCCTCGTCCTGGAGCTCACCGTCCTGGTGCTGGCGAACCTCGCCGCGACGGTGCTCCGCTTCCTGCTCCTGCGCGGCTGGGTGTTCCACCCGCGCCGCCAGGCCACCACCCCGAAGGAGTACTGATGACCGCCGTCCTGCCCGCTCCGGTGTCCGAACCCCGGCACCGCAAGGAGTCCGCCGCGCACGCACCACCGCGCTGGGCCCGCCCGGCGGTGTTCGGGCTGCTGGCCGCGACCGCGGTGCTGTACTTCTGGAACCTCACCGCGTCCGGCTACGGCAACTCGTTCTACGCCGCCGCCGTCCAGTCCGGGACGCAGAGCTGGAAGGCGTGGCTGTTCGGGTCGCTGGACTCCGGCAACGTGCTGACCGTCGACAAGCCGCCCGCGGCCCTGTGGGTCGGCACGGCGTTCGCCCGGATCTTCGGCTTCTCGAGCTTCACCGTGCTGGCGCCGCAAGCGTTGATGGGCGTCGCGTCCGTCGGGATCCTGTACCTGGCGGTGAAACGGACGTCCGGCCCGGCCGCGGGCTTGCTGGCCGGGGCGATGCTGGCGGTGACGCCGGTCGCGGCGCTGATGTTCCGCTTCAACAACCCGGACGCGCTGCTCGTCCTGCTGCTGGTCGCCGGCGCCTACTTCGTCGTGCGGGCCACGGAAAAGGCGAGCCCGAAGTGGCTGGCGCTGGCCGGCGTCGCACTCGGGTTCGGCTTCCTGACGAAGATGCTGCAGGCGTTCCTGGTGCTGCCGGCGTTCGGCCTGGCGTACCTGATCGCGGCGCCGGCGTCGCTGGGCAAACGGCTGCTGCACCTCGGCGGCGCGGTCGTGGCGCTGGTCGTCTCGGCGGGCTGGTTCATCGCGCTGGTGGACCTGTGGCCGGCGGCTTCGCGGCCCTACATCGGCGGGTCCGAAGGGGACAGCCTGCTCGAACTGGCGTTGGGCTACAACGGCTTGGGCCGCATCTTCGGCGGCGAGGGCAACGGCGGCGGCATGGGTGGCGGCGGCATGGGCGGCAACACCGGGTTCGGCGGGTCGACCGGCCTGTTCCGGATGTTCGGCGCCAGCTTCGGCACGGAGATTTCGTGGCTGCTGCCGGCCGCGCTGATCGGCCTGGCCGCCGGGCTGTGGTTCACCCGCCGCGCACCGCGGACGGACCGGACCCGGGCGGCGCTGGTGCTGTGGGGCGGCTGGCTGGTCGTCACGGCCGCGGTGTTCAGCTTCATGAGCGGCACGGTGCACCCGTACTACGCGGTCGCGCTGGCCCCGGCGATCACCGCGCTGGTCGCGATTTCGGGCCACGCTTTGTGGCGGGGCCGGGCCCACCTGGCGCCGCGGGCCGCGCTGGCCGGGATGGTCGTGGCGACGGCGGTGTGGTCGTTCATCCTGCTGGACCGGACGCCGGAGTGGTTCCCGGCGCTGCGGTGGATCGTCGCGGTGCTCGGGGTGCTCGTCGGGACGGTGCTCATCATGGGCGCGCCCGCTTCGCGCCGCCTGGTCGCGGTGCTCGCGGCGGCCGTGGCCCTGACCATCGGTGTGTCGTCCGCGGCGTACGGCGTCGAGACGGCTTCGGTGGCCCACAGCGGATCGATCCCGACCTCGGGCCCGACGTCGAGCGCGATGGGCGGCTTCGGCGGCGGCCCTGACTCGTCCTCCAGCGCGATCGGCGCGCTGCTGGCGAAGACGACGACGAAATGGGCGGCGGCGACGACGGGTTCGCAGAGCGCGGCGTCGCTGGAGCTGGCGAGCGGCAGGGCGGTCATCGGCATCGGCGGCTGGAGCGGCTCGGATCCGGCGCCCACCCTGGCCGAGTTCAAGGCGTACGTGGCGGCGGGCGAGGTGAAGTACTACATCGAGGGCGGCCGCGGCGGCGGCCCGGGCGGCGGCTCGTCGGAGATCACGGAGTGGGTGACGGCGAACTTCACCGCGACGACGGTCGACGGCCAGACGGTGTACGACCTGCAGAGCTGAGGAAGGGCGAAGGGGCCGTGAGCCGCTCACGGCCCCTTCGCACGCAGGTGGTGGCTGACGTCGCCGACGAGGTCGACCGTCGCCCGGCGTTCGGTGAAGTGCCAGCGGCCGTCTTCCCGGGTGAACCGGTCTTCGTACCGGCCCGCCGCGATCGTCTGCAGCGGAAAGCCGGGGACCGCCTGCAGCACGGTGAAGTACGCGCGGCCCGACGCCACGAAACCGGACACCTCGAGCGCGATGTTCGTCGTGACGTGCTTCGTCCTCGGTGTCCCGTCTTCGTACACGATCACCGACTCGCGCAGCATCCGCTCGACCTCCGCCGCGCCCCGGAGCACGCCTCCGCTGCCCGCGAACGCCCCGGCCGCGAACAACGCGCCCACCCCGGCGAAGTCCCCCGCGTCGACCAGCGCCGCGTAGGAAAAGATCAGATTCTGCAGGGCGCGGTAGTCGTCCACGGCACGATCGTACAGAGAAAATATAGGACTCTTCCGTACCTTGGCGGCGAACGGCGGCAGGGGGCCGCCGTGACAGGGGGTACACCATGGATCGCCGTAATCTGCTCAAAGCCGGGGCCGCCGCCGCGGCCGGGGTGGCGCTCGCCGCCGCGGGGACCGGGACCGCGTTCGCCGATTCCGGGCTGCCGCCCGTGCCCGGGATGCTCGGGGACCGGCGCGCCAACGAACTCTGGTACCAGCTCGACGAAATCGCGCTGTACCACCCGTCGCAGGAAGTCACGGACGCCTACACCGCCCTCGGCTCGTTCCTCAAGGAGAACGCGCCGGAGGGCCTCTACCAGAAATGGCGGGAACTGAGCCGGGAACCCGGCTACCCGCGGAACTACGCCGAGCTGGTCAAGCCGATGGAACAGCCGTTCCGCACGCTGTCGACCCTGCAGCTCGACAACTTCGACCGCTTCTACCGCTGGGACGAAACGGGGCTCGTCAGCGCCTTCGCATCCTTCGGGCAGGGCGTGCTCTTCGACCCGCGTCGCGCCGACGTCGAATCGGAAGTGCACACCATGAACGGGAACCCGCCGAGCAGCTACCACTTCTGGTACGCCATCCAGCGCGCGCAGATGCTGCTCGGCATCGACCGGCACCGGTGGGCGCGGATCGGGCCCATGACCGGCTTCGCCTGGGGGCTGCAGTCCATCGCGAAACCCGACCACCGCCACGTCAACCCGCCGCTGCCGCGGGAGCAGGTCCAGCACGAGGCCCGCTACTGGCTGCGGCGGACCCCGGCCGAGCTCGACCGGGACTTCCAGTCCTCGCCCTACCCGGGCTGAACGTCCAGGACCCGCCGGTACGCCGCCTGCAGCGCGGGGCCCGGCGCCATCCCGAGCCGCTCGTCGAGCAGGCGGCGGCCGTGGTGGTACACCTCCACCGCGTCCGCCGGCCTGCCGCTCGCCCCGAGCGCCGCCATGAGCAGGGCCCGCGCGCGTTCACGCAGCGGGTGTTCGAGGACGAACGCGGTCGCGTCGGGCACCACGCGCACGGGGTCACCGGAGGCGATCTCGGCTTCGAACCGACCCTCCAGCACCGCCAGGCGCAGCTCGTCGAACCGCGCCGCCTCGCCCGCCCGGAGCGGTTCGGCGACGTCGGCGAGCACCGGGCCGCGCCACAGCTCCAGTGCGGCGCGGAACAGCTCCGCCGCGCGGACCGGCCGGCCCGCGCGCAGCTCGTCGTGGCCCACCGCGGCCAGCCGTTCGAACTCTTCGGCGTCGACGGTCCCGCCCGGCGTCAGCTGGTAGCCGCCGCCCACCCGGACGAGCCGCGCCGGCCGCCCGAGGGCCTTCCGCAGCCGGGACGCGTAGGTGCAGACCTGCGCGTCGACGGTCGACGGCCGTACGCCCTCCCACAGCAGCGAAACCAGCCGCTCGTCGGGCACCACGCGGCCGCGGGCCAGCAGCAGCGCGGCCAGCAGCGTGCGCGGCTTCCGGCCGCCGAGCGCGGCCGGGCGGCCGTCGGCGCGCAACACCGCCAACGGCCCGAGAATCCGGAACTCCATGCCCCACCCCGTTCCCACGGTACGCGGACCGGCTGCCGCCGGCACCGGAAAGTCTCAGACGGCGCTTAGGTTGGGCGCGGATCATGGAGGTCGGGGGGATGAGGAGGCCGCGATGAGCACCACACGTCCGGATTACCCACGCTGGCACACCGCGAGCGCGCAAGGGCCGCGCTCGCTCAACGCGGACGCCGTCGGCGCATACGCCGCAGCCGGTGCTCCCGGGATCGCCTTCGCGCTCGCCGACGGGGTCGGGGACGATCCGGCCGCCGCGCGCGCCGCCCGGGTCGCCGCCGCGGCCGCCGCCCGGACCTCGGTCCACAAAGGACCGGTCGAGGCCGTGCTCGCCGCGCAGCGGGCGGTCCGGGAGCAGACGTCGGGGGACGCCGTGCTCGTCGTCGCGATGCCGGACGGCAACGGTGGATACCGCATCGCCTGGGTGGGTGACGCCCGCGCGTACGCGTGGGACGGCACCACGCTGAGCCGCCTGACCACCGACCACACGCTCGCCGAGTACTTCCGCGCCCGCCACCAGCCGGTGACCCCCCGGATGGAGCACGTGGTGACGACCAGCGTCCGCACCGCAGGCGAGAACGAGATCGGCACGGCGGAGACCACGAGCGCGGGCCTGCTGCTGACCAGCGACGGCGTCCACAAGCCCCTCACCGGCAGCGGCATCCGCGCGGTGCTGGCCCGGCCGGGCACGGGCGCGGCGGAACTGGTGGAAGCCGCGCTGGCCCGCGGTGGCTCGGACAACGCGACCGCCCTCTACGTCGAACCCCTGGAGGTCGACAGCACGACGGTCCGGTTTCCCGTCGCCGCGTGAGCCGTAGGCGGCTCGGGAGACCGGTGGCAGGTCAGGATCCGGGTGCCTCCCGGCCCGCGCGCTTGAGCTGCCGGTACTCCCGCAGCACCAGCACGATGATCACCACGTCCAGCGCGGCGAAGAACGGCAGCGCGATCGAATGCGTGTGCACCGCGCGGAAGATCTCGTACACCACGAACGCCGCCAGGATCACCGCCGCGACCGGGTAGGCGCGGACGATCTTGCGGGCCAGGGCCCACACCAGGCCCAGCTTGATCAGGCCGTGGGCCAGCAGGTACGCCACCGCGAACGTCTTGGTGTCGCCGTGGAGGAAGTTCTCCGTCGCCGACTCCAGGTGGCGGGCCAGGGTGCCCGACGGGTCGCCGAGGAGGTCGCGGGTGATCACCGCGTGGGTGAAGCCGCTGACCGCCGCCGCCGGGACGAACGCGAGGATCAGGGCTCCGGCGACCTGCAGGGCGCCGTCGAGGCCCTTGATCGCGATCGCGATCCGGAAGAACCGCTCGGTGGCGGTCGTTTTCTGGTCGGGCATGCCCCCAGCTCAGCAGAAACGGCGGGGCACCGCACGGGGAGGCACCTTTTCGTGCCGCCTTGTCCGGTACCCCGCCGCCGGCCTACACCGCGGGCGGGGCCGTCTTCGTGCCCCACGTCGTGGGCGTGTCGCTCAGCGAGAAGCGGATCTTGCCTGCGCGGAGCAGGTCCTCGTGGGAGATCCAGCTGCGGTCGTGACCACGGTGGCCGACCTGGACGGCCTTCGTGTACTGCAGCTTCGCCGCGCTCGCGCCCGGCGCCTCGATCTCGATCCGGCGGCCGCCGGCCGGGCGGATCTCGACCTTCTCGAACATCGGCGTGCTCAGCAGGTACGTCCCGGAGCCCGGCTGGGCCTCGAAGACGCCCGTCATGCCGAAGACGAGCCACGACGAGATGGTGCCGAGGTCGTCGTTGCCCGGCATGCCGTACGGCGTGTCGGTGAACAACGTCCGCGCCGCGCGCAGGACCGCCGACGTCTTCCACGGCGCGCCCGTCCAGCTGTACATCCAGGGCGCGTGCAGGTCGGGCTCGTTGTTCGGGTTGAAGGCGAAGTTGTTGTGGTAGTCGTACGCGCCGTGGACCCAGGAGTCCTTCGCCGCCTTCGCCGGGTCGGTGAGCAGCAGCGGCATGTCGAAGAACGTGTCGAGCCGCTTCTCCGCCTGCGCCGGGCCGCCCATCAGGGCGAACAGCTTCGCGGTGTCCTGCTGGGCGAGCCACTGGTACTGCCACGGCGTGCCCTCGTGGAAGCCGGTCGACTTCGCCGGGTCGGGGTCGCCGACGCCGGTGCCGTCCGCCGCCTTCGTCCGCGGGAAGCCGGTGAAGCCATGGGATTCCACGCTCGTGTCCCACAGGTGCGAGAAGTTGCCGCAGCGCGCCCGCAGCGTCGCCGCCTTGTCGCCGTAGCCCAGGCCGGCGGCCATTGTGGACAGTGCGCAGTCGGCGAGGGCGTACTCGAGGGTCGCCGACCCGGCCTGGCGCGTGTCGCCGTAGGTGTAGCCGGGCAGGTCCTGGTAGCCGATCCAGCCGTTCTTCACGTACGTCGGGTTGCCGTCGCGGCCGCGGAAGATCGACTGGTCCGCCGGCACCTCGTTGGCGTTGCGCCACAACGCGTCGAACAGCTGGCGCGCGGTCCGGTCGTCGAGCAGGCCACGGCGGTAGTTGTCGACCACCCACGGCGTGACCGGGTCGCCGCTCATCACGTTCGTCTCGCCGCCCGCCAGTGCCCAGCGCGGGACCCAGCCGCCGTCCTGGTGGATCTTGAGGACGGACTTCGTCATGTCCGCGGCCTTGTCCGGGTGCAGCAGCGCCACCAGCTGGTTCTGCGAACGGTAGGTGTCCCAGAGCGAGAACATCTGGTAGTACGTGTCGCGGCTGCGGTGGACGGCGTCGTCGAAGCCGCGGTACGAACCGTCCACATCGGACCCGACGGACGGGTGCAGCAGCGACCGGTACAGCGCGCTGTAGTAGGTGCGCTGGTCGGCCGTCGTCCCGCCCGCCACGCGCATCCGGTTCAGCTCGTCGCGCCAGGTGTCGTGCGCGGCCTTCCGCGCCTTGTCGAACGACCTGGGCTGCTCGGCCGTGCGGTTCAGGCGGGCGCCGTCGATGGAGGTGTACGACAGGCCGACCGAGGCGCCGACCTGGTTCTTCGCCGGGTCGAAGGTGAGCCACGCGCCGGTGCGCTGGCTGCCGAGCTCGGCATCGCGCCGGTTCGGCGTCAGCTTGCCGTCGGTCCAGGTGCCGAAGCTCGCGAACTTCCGGTCGAACTTGGCGCTGAAGAAGACCTTGTACCGCTCCTTCTGCGTCTCCCAGCAGAAGTTGCCGCCCTGCAGCCAGCCCTCGACGGTGTCGTCCCCGACGACGTGGACGTCGCCGGCGTAGGTGTAGCCGTTGCTCTCGCCGACCTCGATGAGGACGTTTTCGCTGGTCGCGGCGCCGGGGAAGGTGTACCGGTGCTGGCCGGTGCGCTGGGTGGCGGTCAGCTCGGCGTCGATGCCGTTGGCGAGCTTGACGCCGTAGTACCCGGGCTCGCGGGTTTCGTCGGCGTGGCTGAACTTGGCGCCGTACTTCGCGGGATCGCTGCTGGTGACGGCGCCGGTGGTCGGCATGAACCGGAAGTTGCCCATGGTCTGGCAGCCGACACCGGAGAGGTGGGTGTGGCTGAAGCCGAGCGTGGTGTCCTGCGCGTAGTCGTAGGACGCGTACTTCTTGAGCTGGGTGTCCGGGCTGAGCTGGACCATCCCGAAGGGCGTGGTGGCGCCGGGGAAGGTGGTGCCGTCGCCGTTGTTGCCGATCGAGGTGTCGACGAGCGTGGTGGGGTCGTCGGCGAATCGGGGTCCCGCTTCGGCGGGGGTGGCGAGAGCCAGCGTCGTGGCTCCGGCGAGCAGGGTGGCCAGGACGCGCGTACGCGTTCTCATCCGTGTCCTCCTGACAACGTTGTCACATGCACGGTGGGATCTTTTCCGTTGTCCGGTGGACAAATCAAGCCCCCGGAAAGCCTTGAACCTGACGCCGCGTCAGGTTCTACCGTCGAGGCGTGAGCGAGCGCAGGTGGAGCATCGGCGAGCTGGCCCGGGCCAGCGGCGTCACGGTGCGCACGTTGCACCACTACGACCGGATCGGCCTGGTGTCCCCGGGCGAACGCACGGCGGCCGGGCACCGGCGGTACCTCGAGGCGGACATCCGCCGGCTCTACCGGGTCCGGACGCTGTGCGGGATGGGGCTTTCGCTGGACGAGGTGGCCGTCGTGCTGCGGAACGCGGGCGACGATCCCGGTTCGCTGCGGGGCCTGCTGACCGCGCAGCTCGCCGATCTGGAGGCCAGGGCCGCCCGCATCGCGGAATCGGCCCAGCGGCTGCGGGGCCTGCTCGCCCGGCTGGCCGGGGAAACCATGCCGGCGCCGGAGCAGTTCCTCGCCGCCCTGGAGCCGATGTCCGTCGACGCCGGCCGGTACCTGTCCGCCGCTCAGCTCGCGACGATCACCGAACGGGCCGCGCAACTGGGCAGCGGGGCCGTCGAGACCCTGAAGACCGAGTGGCTCGAGCTCTTCACCCGGCTCCGGCAGCACGTGCTCGACGGGACCCCGGTCGACGATCCGGCGGTGCGGGAACTGGTCGCCCGGTGGCGGGCGACGGCGGCCGCGTTCCACCCCGGCGACCGCCCGTTCGAAGCGGCGACCACGGCGCTGTGGGAGGACAACCGCGCCGGGCTGGGCCGGGAGCTCGACGAGCGTCTCGGCTGGTCCGGGCCGGGCGGTGCCGCCGAAGTCCTCGACTACCTGCGCAAGGCCCGCGCCGCGGGCGAAGAGGAAAAGGACGGGTGAATGGACATCGACATCACCGGGTGGCTCCGGGAGAACCTCGTCCGGCTGCGGACGCTCGAGCCGGACGACGCCGGCCACGACGAGCTGGAGCCGTTGCGCGACATCGTCGGCGACGCCCGTGTCGTCGCGATCGGCGAGAGCACGCACCGGGTGCACGAGTTCTACCGGCTGCGCCACCTGGTGACCCGGTTCCTGGTCGAGGAGATGGGGTTCACCGGGTTCGCGATGGAGTCCGGCTTCCCGGAAGGCTGGGCGGTCCACGACTGGGTGCTCGGCGGCGACGGCGACCTGGACCGGCTGCTGCGCACCGGGATCACCTATCACATGGGCAAGTGCGCGGAAATGCGCGACCACCTGGAGTGGATGCGCGAGCACAACCGCACCCACGACCGCAAGGTCCGCTTCTACGGCATGGACCTGCCGGACTCCAGCGCGTCCGCCCTGCCCGGGGTCACCGCCGCGTTGGCGTTCCTGGACGAAGCCGACCCGGCCTACGCCGCCGCGGCCCGCGAAAACCTGGTGCCGCTGTTCGGCTACCTCCCCGCCGACCGGACCGGGCTCGCCTGGGCCGCGCCCGCGATCCACGCCTACCTCGCGCTCGGCACCGCGCACCGCCACGAGCTGACCGCCCGGATCGGCGAGCTGACCGAACGCCTCCGCGCCCTGCGCGTCCCTTACTCCACTGTGGACGCAACCGGCGCCGACATCGCGTTGCAGTGCGCGGTCACCGCGCGGTACGCCGACGCGTTCCTGGCCGCCATGGCCGCCGCGCCGGGGCGGACCTACCGGGGCGCCAACGTCCGCGACGCGGCGATGGCCGACAACGTCGAATGGATCCTCGGCCGGGAGGAACGCCTCGTCGTCGGAGCCGCCAACGGGCACCTGCAGCGCTGGCCGTACCGCGTGCCCCCGATCATCAACGAGGAGCAGGTGATGCTCGGCCAGCACCTGGAGCGCTCACTCGGCGACCGGATGGTGGTCATCGCGACCACCTACGACGGCGGCCGCGTGTTCGGTCACCGCCCGCTGCCCGACGGGCCACCCGGCCACACCGAGGTGTTCTACGAGGACGTCGCTCCCTTCACCGAGCCGGGCAGCCTCGACGTCCTGCTCGCCGGCGCCGGGGAACCGCTCGCTCTCCTGGATCTGCGCCGCGTCCCGGACGACGGCGACGTCGCCCGCGCCTTCGCCGGGATCGACGGCACCCGGAACGGGCCCTACAAGCAGCTGGTGAACCCGCTCGTGGCCTTCGACGCCGTCGTGCACGTCGACAGGATCTCGCCGTGGCACACCTTCGTCGACGGGGTCACACCTGGTGCGTGACGCGCCCGTCGAGGATCGTCGCGGTCACCGGGAGGGCGCGCAGGTCGGCCGGGGACAGCAGCGACGGGTCCGTCGCCGTCACGATCAGGTCCGCGACGTCGCCCACCGCCACCCCGCGGCGCCCGCCCGAGGACGCGGCCAGCGCCTCGGCGAACGGGATCGCCTGCTCCGGGTGCCACGGCGGGCGGTCGTCGTCCGTGCGGGCGATCGCCGAGGCGATGCCGTCCCACGGGTCCAAGGGCGCCACCGGGGCGTCCGAACCGAACTCCAGCCGGGCTCCCGACTCCAGCAACGCGCGGTACGGGAAGGCGCGCTCCGTGCGGCCGTGCCAGTGCCGGTCCGCGACGTCGCGGTCGTCGGGCTGGTGCGACGGCTGGACGGCCGCGATGATGCCCAGCGCGGCGAACCGCGGAACGTCGCCCGGGGCCAGCAGCTGGGCGTGCTCGATCCGGCCCGGGCAGCCGACCTGCTCGAACGCGTCCAGCGCGATCGTGTTCGCGCGGTCGCCGATCGCGTGCACCGCCGGGAGCAGGCCGTGGTCGAACGCCCGCTGCATCAACGGGATCAGCTCGGCGGGCGGGAGTTCGAGCTGCCCCGGCGAGTCGCTGCCGGGGTAGGGGTCGTGGCAGTAGGCCGTGCGGGTGTTGAGGGAACCGTCCACGAAGAGCTTGAACGGCCCCACCGTCAGCAGCCCGCGGGAGTCCGGGAGGACGTCGCCCGTGCGGTGGCCGCGTTCGATGGTCCGGTCCAGCAGGTGCCTGGCGATCACGCACGAGATCCGCGCGGCGGGCGCACCCCGGCGGGTCCAGTCCGCCACCGTGTCCGCGTATTCGTAGTCGACGATCTGCGTCACGCCCCGCGCGGCCGCCGCGGCCACCGCCTCCGCCACCCAGCGGTCCTGGACGTCGATCGCCGCCGTCGGGAGCTGGGCCGTCGCGCTCATGCAGTCGCCCTCCAGGAGGACGCCCGTCGGGTGGTCGCGGCCGATGAGTTTCAGCGCCGCGGGGCTCAGCCACAGCGTGTGCAGGTCCGCGCTGAACAACGCGACCGCGCGGCCGGGCAGCGCGCGCTGCAGGAGATCCTTGTGCGGCTTGTCCGGCCACAGCCCGTCGCGGAAGCCGGCGCCCACGACGAGTTCCGTCTGCGGCGCGGGTGTCGCCAGCAGGTGCGCGAGCAGCAGTTCGATGGCCTCGCCCGCCGAGCGCGCCGCGTCCAGGGGAATCCGCCGCCGGAACGTCGCCCACTGCAGGAGGTGGACGTGTGCGTCGACCAGCCCCGGCAGCAGCGTCCCACCGTGCCCGTCGACGACCCGCGCCGCGAACCCGGTGGACCCCGGTTCGGTGATCGCGGTGACCCGGCCGTCGGTCACCCGGACGTCCGCGAGGTCGCCACCGAGACCCGGCCGGACGCGGCGCAGCAGGAGATCATCCATGCGGACAACCATGCCAGCCCGACCCGTCCGGGTGAAGCACGGCTTGAGATGGGAAATACCGGGGAACCAGCTACCGTTGGAACAGATGGCAGCCGTCGCCCGCCGAAGGGTCAGGGCCGGTTAGGAGCGCCGCCTTCACAAGCCGCGCAGGGTTCGACTCCCTCGGTTGCCGCGCGATTGCTCGGGGCGAGATGTGTCCGCGGAAAGCGCGGACGCACCTCGCCTCGCGGTGTCTCCTGGGGGTCGAACCCCCAGACCCCCGCCAGGGGGCAAGCCCCCTGGACCCCCGGCCGTGGTCGCGTTTGGTGGTCAGCCCACTGGGATGTCCCGCCGCCGTAAGGCGAGCAGGCTGGCGACCACCGCCGTCGCCGCGATCAGGACCAGGCAGAGCGCCGGTGTCACCGAGAACGTGCCGCCCGGGAGGCGCGGGAGGTGCTGGAACGGCGAGATTCCCAACACCGTCGAACTCCACTGCAACGCCGTCCCCACCAGCGACAGCAACAGGAACGCCGCCAGCAGTCCCCACGCCGCCGCGGCGAACCGCGGGAGGAAGCCGATCAGCAGCGCCGCGAGGCCGGCGAGTACCCACACCGCCGGCAGCTGGGCCAAGGCCGCGGGCACCAGCGCGAAACCGCTGCCGTACGCGATGCCCGTCGCGGCGCCCGTCACCGCCAGCACGAACGCCGATCCGGCCAGGGCGAACGTCAGGTGGGCCAGTGCCCAGCCCCGCCGCCCGACCGCCGTCGCCAGCACCGGTTCCGCGCGGCCCGCCGTCTCCTCCGCGCGCAGCTTCAGCGTCGCCTGCACCGCGTAACCCGCCGCCGCCAGGCCGAACAACGTCATCGTCCCCGCCAGGTACGCGTCCAGCACCGCACCGCCGCCGCCCATGCGGGAGAACACCTCCGCGACCGCCCGGTTGTCCCGCATCATCTCCGCGACGTTCTGCGCGACCCCGCCCATCAGCAGCCCCACCAGCGCGAGGCACACGGTCCAGACCAGCAGCGCCCCGCGCTGCAGCCGCCAGGCCAGCGCCAGCGGCGAGCGCAGCGACGCCTTCGCCGTCTCGCGCCCGAGCCGGGCCGGCAGCAGCGCTGCCCCGAGGTCGCGCCGAGCGGACAACGCCACCGCCGCCACCACGAGCAACGCCGTCGCCAGGACACCCGGCGAGAGCACCCACCACTGCTCCCCCGCGAACGGCCGCAGCCGGTGCGCCCAGCCGATCGGCGACAGCCACGCGAGCCAGCCGGCCGAACTGCCGTCACCGGCCGCGCGCAGCAGGAACGCCAGCACCAAAGCCGCGATCCCGATCCCCCGTGCGCCGCTCGCGCCCCACGTCAGCTGGGCGGCGACCGCGCCGGCACCGGCGAACACCCAGCCCGCCAAGGCGAATCCGGCCCCGAGCGCCAGCGCGCCCGCCACCGGCTCGCCCTGCGCGGCCACGCCCAGCGCGGTCAGCAGGCCGAACGCCAGGCATGCGGCGCAGGCGGCGAGCACCGCCGCCGCCAGCCCGGCGTGCCGGCCGACGACGGTGGCACCGGTGAGCTCGCGGCGGCCCGCCTCCTCCTCGGTCCGGGTGTGGCGAACCACGGTGAGCAGCGCGATCAGCCCCACCACGACCGGGACGAACCCGCACTGCCAGGCCAGCAGATTCCCCACCGACGAGCCGTACAGCGGGCCGTTGCGCACGACGAAGGTCGCGCTCGAGGCGTTGAGGTCGTAAAAGTGCTGCCGTGCCACGGCATCCGGGTACGCCGCCTTGATCGACGACAGGTAACCGACCGGCGCGAGCGCGAGCGCGAGCCCGAGGATCCAGAGCGGCATCAGCCACCGGTCGCGGCGCAGCGCCAGCCGCAGCAGCGCCCAGGTCCCGGTCATCGCGCCGCTCCGACCGGCGCGTCCTGCCGGTAGTGGCGCAGGAACAGCTCCTCGAGCGTCGGCGGGCGGCTCACCAGGCTCCGCAGCCCCGCCCCGGCCAGGTGCCGCATCACGTCGTCCAGCGCCGGCTGGTCGACGGACAGGTGGACGTGCGAGCCGTACGAGCTCAGGTCGTGCACGCCGGGCAGCGACCCGAGGTCCGCCGGCACGTGCGCGAGCGACGCGTCGATGGTGATCCGGCCCAGGTGGCGCAGCTCGTCCAGGGTTCCGGCCTCGACCGTGCGGCCGGCCCGGATGATCGTGACCCGGTCGCACAGCGCCTCGACCTCGGACAGGATGTGCGACGACAGCAGCACCGTGCGGTCGCCGCGTTCCCGCTCCTCCGCGACGACCTGCCGGAACTCCTCCTCCATCAGCGGATCGAGGCCGGACGTCGGCTCGTCGAGGATCAGCAGCTCCACATCGGACGCCAGCGCGGCGACGAGCGCGACCTTCTGCCGGTTGCCCTTGGAATACGTGCGGCCCTTCTTGCGCGGGTCGAGGCCGAAGCGCTCGACGAGGTCCGCGCGCCGCTTGCCGTCGAGGCCGCCGCGCAGCCGGCCGAGCAGGTCGATCACCTCGCCGCCGGTGAGGTTGGGCCAGAGCGTGACGTCGCCCGGCACGTACGCGAGCCGCCGGTGCAGCTCGGTGGCGTCGGCCCAGGGATCGCCGCCGAGCAGGGTGGCGCGGCCGCCGTCGGCCCGCATCAGCCCCAGCAGGACGCGGATCGTGGTGGTCTTGCCGGCGCCGTTGGGCCCGAGGAACCCGTGCACCTCGCCGGTGTGGACGGTCAGGTCGAGCCCGTCGAGGGCTTTCGTCCGGCCGAACGCCTTGGTGAGGCCGTCGGCGGTGATCGCTTCGGCCATCGTCATTCCTTCCGTTGGTAGGCGGCCAGCGCTTCGCGGGCCTTTTCGAGGACTTCGGTGGTGGCGAGCGGGTTCAGGAACAGGTGGCCGGCGGCGGCCGACATCCGCAGCATCGCCTCGTGCGTGCCCGGCTCCTCGCCGAGCGCGCGGGCGACGTGGTCCTGCAGGATCATCAGCCCGCCGGTCATCGCGGCGAGGGCGGCCGCGGCGCCCCGCGGGTCCGGCATGTCCATGCCCTGCTCGCGGAAGTAGCGCTCGGTTTCGTCGACGATCCCGGTGAACTGCGCCTGGGCGGCCGCCGAGCCGTCGATCATGGCGCGGCCCAGGTACCGGCGGTAGAGCAGCTGGCGGGTGTCGAAGGCGGGCAGGAACCCCGGGTTCGCGGCGCCCTTCGCCAGCACCTCCTCCTTGAACTTCACCAGTTCGTCGAAGACGTGGGTGTCGCACGCCTCGCGCAGGCCGTCCTTGGAGCCGAAGTGGTGGCGGATCAGGCCGCCGGACACCCCGGCTTCCGCGGCGATGTCGAGGATCGACGTCTTTTCCATGCCGCGCTCGGTGAAGAGCTTGATGGCGGCCTCGCGGATGCGGGCCCGCGCGGTGAGGTCTTCGGTGCTCATACCTGTCCTATATGTGCGTGTAGCCGACTACACGTGAATGTAGCCCCCTATACGCTCATATAGCAATGGGGAGATCTGGCCACTCCACAGCCGTTTCCGGTGACCGCCCAACCGGGCAGTGCATTACTCCATTTGGCTCGCAACCAATTGCGGTCTTTGGGCTAACTGTCTGATTGCTGCCGAAGATCTCGCCCTGTGTACTTCTCGAACGCATATCTTCACGAAGGGTCGTTTCAGTGACACAGCACAGATCGCGCTGGAGACGGCGGGCCGGGATCACCGTCCTCGCCACCGCACTCGGCGCCTCCGTCCTCGGCGTCGCCGTCCCGGTGGCCTCCGCCCAGCAGGCCCCGCCGACCAACGGCGCGGCCGACGGCAAGACCCTCGACGAGCACGACCGCGCGCTCGTCGCCGAAGCCGAGAAGGCCGGTAAGCCCGACGTCACCCTGCTGATCGCCGCGGAAAAGGGCCAGACCGGCACCGCCGTGAACGAGCTCAAGGCCCTCGGCGGCGTCGTCCAGTCCACGGACACGAAGCTCGACTACGTCAAGGTCAGCATCCCCACCGCCAAGGCCGAGAAGGCCGCGAAGCTCAAGTCGGTGAACGCCGTCGACGTCGACGGGCTCATCGTGCGCGACGACCCGAAGCCCGACGGCGCGACCACCCCGCTGCCGCAGCCGGCCCCGGGCAAGGACACCCCGCGCGTCAACCCGTACCTGCCGACCGGGGACACCTACGCGGCGCAGTTCGGCCAGGTCCTGCCCAACTGGGACGGCAAGGACACCACGGTCGCGGTGCTCGACTCCGGCGTCGACCTCGACTCCCCCGCGCTGGCCACCACCAGCCACGGCGAACGCAAGATCGTCGACTGGTACAACGCCAACGCCACCAACTCCGGCGACGGCACCTGGGTCAAGCAGTCCACCCAGACCTACACCGGCACCTTCACCGCCAACGGCAAGACTTGGACGGCGCCCGCCACCGGTGGCCCGTACACGTTCGGCGTGTTCGGCGAGACCGCGGGCGACCTGGGCGCCGCGGACAGCGAAACCGGCGGTGACATCAACCGCGACGGCGACCGCGCCGACTCCTGGGGCGTGCTGCTCGACCCGGCGACCAAGGAGGTCCGGGTCGACCTCAACGGCAACGGCGACTTCACCGACGAGAAGCCGATGACCGACTACAACAAGAAGTACGACGTCGGCTTCTTCGGCACCGACAACCCGGCGACCGACATCGCCGAGCGGATGGCCTTCGTGGTCCAGACCGACAAGCCGGGGTACGTCGGCATCGGCATCGCGGGCGCGGAGCACGGTTCGCACGTCGCCGGCATCGCCACCGGCAACGACCTGTTCGGCGGCAAGATGGACGGCGCGGCTCCGGGCGCGAAGGTCCTGGCCGTCAAGGTCTGCCTCACCAGCGCCGGCTGCACGTCGTCGGGCCTGATCGACGGCGTCGTCTACGCGGCCAGCCACGGCGCCGACGTCATCAACATCTCGATCGGCGGCCTGCCGGCCCTCAACGACGGCAACAACGCCCGTGCGGAGCTCTACAACCGCACGATCGCCGAGTACAACGTCCAGATCTTCATCTCGGCCGGCAACAGCGGCGCCGGGGCGAACACCGTCGGCGACCCGTCGGTGGCCACGGACGCGATCTCGGTCGGCTCGTACATCACCAAGGAGACCTGGCTGTCGAACTACGGCTCGGTCACCAGGAACCCCGAGTCGATGCACCCGTTCTCCTCGCGGGGCCCGCGTGAGGACGGCGGCTTCAAGCCGGACATCATCGCGCCCGGCGCGGCCATCGCCACCGTTCCGCGGTGGGAGCAGCCGAGCCCGGTGGCCGGCACGTACACCCTGCCCGCCGGCTACGCGATGCTGCAGGGCACGTCGATGGCGGCGCCGCAGGCGACCGGCGCGGCGGCGCTGCTGGTGAGCGCGTACAAGGCGACGCACAACGGCCAGCGGCCGCCGGTGGCGCAGCTGCGCGCGGCGATCAAGTCGACCGCGCGGTTCGTGCCGGGCATCGGCGCGTACGCCCAGGGCGCGGGCCTGTTCAACGTCCCGGCCGCGTTCGTCGCGCTTTCGCTCAACCCGAAGCCGGACGTCGTCTCGACGTCGGTCGAGGTGCACACCGTCCAGTCGGGCCTGCTGGCCACGCCGAACACGGGCGTGGGCATCCACGACCGCGAAGGCGTCACCACGGGCAAGGCCTACACCCGCACCTACACGATCACCCGCACCACGGGCTCGGCGCACCCGGTGCCGTACTTCGTGCGGTGGGTCGGCAACGACGGCACGTTCTCCTCGGGTTCGACGGTGGCGCTGCCGCTGAACACCCCGGTGAAGTTCGACGTGAAGGTCAACCCGAAGAACGCCGGGGTCCACTCGGCCCTGCTCTACCTGGACAACCCGCTGACCATCGGCATCGACGTGCAGACCCTGAACACGGTCTTCGCGCCGCAGGAATTCGTCGCGGGCAAGGGTTTCCAGGTCGACAACTCGGGCAAGGCCGCCCGCAACCAGGCGACCAGCTACTTCGTGCGGGTGCCGCAGGGCGCCAGCGCGCTGAAGGTGGACATCGACGCCGGTGGCGGCGCCCCCGGCAAGGGCCAGGTGCGGTTCCTGCGGTACGACCCGACCGGTGTCCCGGCCGAGGCCAGCACCGCGACGACCGCGTGCTACCTGCCCGACGCGGGTGCGGGCTGCGCCGGCGGCACGCCGACCAGCCGGACCATCGCCAACCCGCTGCCGGGCGTGTGGGAGATCGTCGTCGAGGCGCGCCGGACGTCCGATGTGGACGAAGCGCCGTACAAGCTGTCGGCGTCGGTGCTGGGCACGGCGATCTCGCCGAACCCGGACACGATCGCTTCGGCCACGCTGAACACGCCGATCGCGCGGTCCTACACCGTGCAGAACACGCTCGGCGCGTTCACCGGCAGGCTGACCGGCGCCACGCTGGGCAGCGCGAAGACGCAGCGGCCGACGATCACCGAGGGCACGCAGCAGCAGTACCAGATCGCGGTGACGCCGGGTTCGACGTCGCTGACCGCCACGATCGGCAACCCCGCCGTGGTGGGCACGGACCTCGACCTGGTGCTGTACAACTGCACGACCGGTTCCTGCGTGCAGGCGGGCGTCAGCGCGGACGGTGACTCCGAGGAGTCGGTGACCGTGCCCAACCCGGCGCCGGGTGTGTGGGTCGCGCTGGTCGACGGCTACGCGGTGCCGGGTGGCACCACGGCCTACGACTACCTCGACGTGTTCACCAACCCGGCGTTCGGTTCGGTCGCGGTGACCGACGCGAACGCGCTGCGGGCGTCGGGCAGCTCGTGGACGGTGCCGGCGACGGTGACCGCCACGGCGGCCCCGGCCGCGGGCCGGACCCTGCGTGGCCAGCTGGCCGTGCAGACCGACACTGGCGTCACGGTCGGCACCTCGCTGGTGCAGATCACCGCGGTGAGCTAGTTCCGTAGTCCGTGAAGGCCGTCCCGAGGATTCCACGGGGCGGCCTTCACGCTTTCTATGCTTCCTGTGCCCGGGTGACGAAGGGTGCCGGATCCGCCAGGACGCGGTGGATGATCCGGCCGGCCGCGCCGAGCGTGGCCGCGTCGCCGCCCAGGCGGGACGCCGTCAGCACCGGGGGTGTGGCACGCAGCCCGCCGAGGCGGGTCGTCAGGACCTCCGACACCGGGCCGGACAACCACGGGTACAGCTGGGTGAACACCCCGCCCAGCACGATCCGGTCCAGGTCCAGCAGGTTCACCGCGGACGTCAGGGCGATGCCGAGCGCGCGGCCCGCCGCCGCGCAGGCCGCCAGCGCCGGGCCGTCGCCGCCTTCCAGGGCGGCCAGCAACGCCGGGACCGAGGCCGCGTTTCCCGCCGCCAGCAAGGCTTCCTGCCCCGCGTACGTCTCCAGGCACCCGCTGCCGCCACAGCGGCACGGCGTTCCCTCCGGCGCCACGACGACGTGGCCCAGCTCGCCGGCCAGGCCGGTCGCGCCCGCGAACAGCGTGCCGTTCACCACCAGGCCCGCGCCGATGCCGATTTCGCCCGATACGTAAAGGAAGTCGCGCTCGCCGTCGCCGTACCAGAGCTCGCCCAGTGCCGCGAGGTTCGCTTCGTTGTCCAGCTCGACCGGGACCGGCAGGCGCAGCAGGTCGGCCGGGCGGACGTCCTGCCAGCCGAGGTTGGGGGCGCTGAACAGCACGCCGTCGCCGACCGGGCCGGACACCGCCAGCACCGCGCCCGCCACCTCCAGGCCGAGCCGGTGCGCCTCGGTGAGGGCTTCGGTGGCCAGTGCCTGCAGTTCGCCCAGGACCTTCTTCGGCCGCGAGCCGCGGTTGTCGCGCTCGCGGCGGGCGGCGAACCGGACGCCGCCGGTGAGGTCGAGCACGCGCACGGCGAGGTAGTCGACGTTGAGCTCCAGCCCCAGCGACGCCACGCGCGCACCGCTGAGCACGACCGCCACTCCCGGCCGGCCGCGTTCGCCCGCCCGCGCGGGGCCGGTCTCGGCCAGCAGTCCCGCGTCCACCAGGTCGCCGACCAGCTTCGAGACCGTCGACTTGGTCAGCCCGGTGACCTCGGCGAGCGCGGCGCGGGTCAGCGGCCCGCCGCGGCCGACCGCCCCCAGCACGACCTCGAGGTTGCGGGCGCGCATCTCCTCGTGCCGCACGGCCTGGGTCATCGCGTCCTCCTGCGAAGCACTCTAACCGTCCCCCTTGACGCCCGGGACCCCGCGGCGCATATTTAGTCTACAACGTGAACTAAATGAAGGGACAGTCATGAGCGACTACGCTCCCCAGCCGGCCGACAAGTTCACCTTCGGCCTCTGGACCGTGGGCTGGCCCGCGGCCGACCCGTTCGGGGTGGCGACGCGGCCGCCGCTGGACCCGGTGGAGAGCGTGCACCGGCTGGCGGAGCTGGGCGCCTACGGCGTGACCTTCCACGACGACGACCTGCTGGCCACCGAACCCGACCGCGACAAGGCGATCGAGCGGTTCCGCAAGGCGCTCGCCGAGACCGGCCTCAAGGTCCCGATGGCGACGACGAACCTGTTCACCCACCCGGTGTTCAAGGACGGCGGCCTGACCAGCAACGACCGGGACGTCCGGCGCTACGCGCTGCGGAAGGTGCGCCGCAACCTCGACCTCGCGGCCGAGCTCGGCGCGCAGACCTACGTCGTGTGGGGTGGCCGCGAAGGCGCCGAGTCCGACGCCGCGAAGGACGTCCGCGCGGCGCTGGACCGCTACAAGGAGGGCCTGGACCTGCTCGCCGACTACGTCGTCGAGAAGGGCTACAACCTGCGGTTCGCGCTCGAGCCGAAGCCGAACGAGCCGCGCGGCGACATCCTGCTGCCGACGATCGGGCACGCGCTGGGCTTCATCTCGCAGCTCGCGCGGCCGGAGCTGTTCGGGCTCAACCCCGAGGTCGGGCACGAGCAGATGGCCGGGCTGAACTTCGTCCACGGCATCTCGCAGGCGCTGTGGCAGGGCAAGCTGTTCCACATCGACCTCAACGGCCAGCACGGCCCGAAGTACGACCAGGACCTGGTCTTCGGCCACGGCGACCTGAAGAGCGCGTTCTTCCTGGTCGACCTGCTGGAGAACGGCGGCTACGACGGCCCGCGGCACTTCGACTACAAGCCGCTGCGCACCGAGGACACCGAGGACGTCTGGGTGTCGGCGGCGGCGAACATGCGGACGTACCTGATCCTCAAGGAGAAGGCGGCCGCGTTCCGCGCCGACCCCGAGGTCGCCGAGGCCCTGGCCGCGTCCCGCGTCCCGGACCTCTCGACGCCGACGCTGGCGCCGGGCGAGTCGTTCGACGACCTGCTGAACGACGACTTCGACCTCGACGCGGCCGCCCAGCGCGGGTACCACTTCACCCGGCTCAACCAGCTGGCCCTGGAGCACCTGCTCGGCGTCCGCTGAACGTCGGTGAAGGGCACCCTCGAAGCGACGAGGGTGCCCTTCACGGGCTATTTCGAGGAGAACGCGGCGTCGAACGCCGCCGCGGGCGGGGTGAAGTTGAGCTTCCGGACGAACTCCAGGGCTTCGGGCGCGCCGATCAGGCGGTCCATGCCCGCGTCCTCCCATTCGATCGAGATCGGGCCGTCGTAGCCGATCGCGTTCAGCATGCGGAAGACGTCCTCCCACGGCACGTCGCCGTGGCCCGTGCTGACGAAGTCCCAGCCACGGCGGGGGTCGGCCCAGGGCAGGTGGGAGCCGAGCCGTCCGTTGCGGCCGTCGAGCCGCTTGCGGGCCTCCTTGCAGTCGACGTGGTAGATGCGGTCCTTGAAGTCCCAGAGGAAGCCCACCGGGTCGAGGTCCTGCCAGACGAAGTGCGACGGGTCGAAGTTCAGCCCGAACGCCTCGCGGTGCCCGATCGCCTCCAGGGTGGCCACCGTGCTCCAGTAGTCGTAGGCGATTTCGCTCGGGTGCACCTCGTGCGCGAAGCGGACGCCGACCTCGTCGAACACGTCCAGGATCGGGTTCCAGCGGGTGGCGAAGTCGGCGTACCCGCGCTCGATCATCGACGGCGGCACCGGCGGGAACATCGCCACGGTGTGCCAGATGGACGAGCCGGTGAAACCGACCACAGTGGACACCCCGAGTTTCGCCGCGGCGCGGGCGGTGGCCTGCATCTCCGCCGCCGCCCGCTGCCGGACGCCTTCGGGCTCGCCGTCGCCCCAGATCCGCGCGGGCAGGATGGCCTCGTGCCGCTCGTCGATCGGGTGGTCGCAGACGGCCTGGCCGACCAGGTGGTTCGAGATCGCCCACACCTTCAGGTCGTACTTGGCGAGCGTTTCCAGCTTCGCGGGGACGTACCCGTCGTCGGCGAGGGCCTTGTCGACCTCGAAGTGGTCGCCCCAGCAGGCGATCTCCAGGCCCTCGTAGCCCCAGCCGCTCGCCAGCCGGCACACCTCTTCGAACGGCAGATCGGCCCACTGCCCGGTGAACAGGGTCAACGGTCGTGCCATGTCCTGACCTCCTCGGTGCGTTTCACTCGGTGCGGGCGACGGCGGCCGCCAGCAGCAGGTCCTTGACCTCGGTCGCGTGGAACTTCTCCCGGGCGAGGGCCGGGTCCGAGCAGAGCAGCACCGGCCCGTCAGCGGCCGAGTCGGGCAGCCGGCCGTGGCTGCCGCGCACCGGCGCGGGGTCGAGCGGGACCACCTGCATCGAATACCGCAGGCCGAGCTTCTTGCGGGCCAGCGCCGACGCCGCCTTGAGCTTGACCATCGGGTCGTCCGGGTCGAAGAACAGCTCGGCCGGGTCGTAGCCGGGCTTGCGGTGGATCTCGACGGTTTTCGCGAAGTCCGGCGCGCGGTCGTCGCTCAGCCAGTAGTAGTAGGTGAACCAGGCGTCCGGCTCGGCGACCGCCACCAGCTCCCCCGCGCGTTCATGGTCGATGCCCAGCCCGGCCTGCCCGGCGCGGTCGAGCACGACGTCCACTCCGGACAGTCCGGCCACGATGTCCCGCACCCGCGGGAGGTCCGCCGGGTCGGCGACGTAGACGTGCGCGATCTGGTGGTCGGCGACCGCGAACGCGCGGGACGTCCACGGGTCCAGGTACTCCATGCCGGCCTGGACGTACACGTTGAGCAGGCCCGCCCGGCGCAGCGCCCGGTTGACGTCGACCGGCCGGTTCGCGTTCGTGATCCCGTACTCCGACAGCGCGACGACGGTGTGCCCGCCCGCGGCCGCGAAGTCCAGCAGCGGCTTCAATGCGGTGTCGACCTCGCGTGCGGCGGCCGCCGCCTGCGGGGCGTCCGGGCCGAAGCGCTGCAGGTCGTAGTCCAGGTGCGGGATGTAGACGAGCGTGGTGTCCGGCCGGTCCTGGGTCATGATCTGCTGCGCGGCGGCGATGATCCACTGCGACGAGGTGATCGACGCCGTCGGGCCCCAGTAGGTGAACAGCGGGAACTCGCCGAGGCTGCCGACGAGCCGGTCGTGCAGCTGCGGCGGGTACGTGTAGGCGTCCGGGGACTTCTTGCCGTCGGCGTGGTAGATCGGCCGCGGGGTGACCGTCAGGTCGGTGTCCGCGCCCATCGCGTACCACCAGCAGATGTTGGCGACCTGGTGGCCGGGCTGCGCGCGGCGGGCCGCGTCCCAGAACTTGTCCCCCTGCACGAGCTTGTTGTGCTGGCGCCAGAGGAAGACTTCGCCGAGCTCGCGGAAGTACCAGCCGTTGCCGACGATCCCGTGCTCCGCCGGCTTCAGCCCGGTCAGGAACGTCGACTGCACCGAACACGTGACGGCGGGGAACACGGTGTCCAGCTGCGCGGTGAAGCCGGGCTCGGCCATCTTCCGCAGGTTGGGCATGTGCGGGAGCAGCCGCGGCGTCAGCCCCACGACGTCGAGGACGAGCAAACTCATGCGGAAACCTCTTCCAGGCCCAGGGTGGTCAAAGCGTGCCGGGTCCAGTCCAGCTCGGCCGCGATGCCCGCGACCAGCCCGGCGTCGTCGGCGGGTGCGTCCGGGAGCACCTGCCAGGTGTAGGTCTCGACCTCGACGTGGTCGGTGCGCGCGGTCGCGCCGCCGAACAGCTCGGCCAGCGTGGCAGCCAGCACCGGCCGGGTCGACGTCAGCGGCGGCGCCGGGTCGGCGTGCAGCGGCACGTGGAAGTGCACCCGCCACGGCGCCTCCCCCGGCAGGCCGCCGGCCAGCGCTTCGTCCAGATCGTCGGCGCCCGGCGGGGCACCTTCGTTGCTCTGGTGGAGAAATCGCCGCTCTACAAAGGACTCCAGCGCTCGCCGGGTGGCAGGGTCCTTCGGCGAGGCAGCTTCCAGCGCCGCCGACGCCTGGAGCTTGACGACGTCCAGCCCCGCGGCTTCGAGGCGGCCCAGCGCGGCGGCCGGGTCCTCGAACCCGACCGCCAGGTGGCAGGTGTCGAGGCAGACGCCCAGCCAGTCGGTGTCCACTTCGGACAACAGGGTCGCGGCCTGAGCCGTGGTCTCGATGGCGCAGCCCGGCTCGGGCTCGAACGCCACCCGCACCGGGCGGTCCTGCTCCGCCAGCCCCTTCGCCAGCAGCTCGAGCTGCCCGTCGTCGCCCCGCCAGTCCGTGCGCCAGCCCAGCGGCAGCGTCGACACACTGCCGCGCACGGCGTCGTCCGGCAGCAGCTCGGCGAGCAGCCGCGCGAGGTCCAGGGTGTACCGGGTGCGTTCGGGCGCCGCCCAGTCCGGCCGGTACACCTTGTGCTTGACGACCGGGTCGTGGAAACCCTGGTACGGGAACCCGTTGAAGGTGACGACCTCCAGGCCGCGCGCGGCGAGCTCGGCCTTCAGCTTCGTCACCGCCGCCGGGTCCGCCACCAGCTCGCTCGCCACTGGCCGGGCCAGCCACAGGCCGAGGCCGAGCCGGTCCACGCCCAGGCGCTCCCGGACCGGCTCGCCGAAGCGGGCCAGCTGGGCGAGCACGCCGTCGAGGTCCTCGGCCTGGTGCACGTTGGTGCAGTAGGCGAGGTGGACGACCGTGCCGTCCGGGTGCCGGAACCTCATTTGCGGGCCCCCCGCAGGATGGAGTTGCCCGCGAACTCGGCGGGTGCGGCGTCCGGTTCGAGCGCCAGCCGCCCGCTCTGGCCGTAGAACTCGACCGGGTTGCGCCACAGCACCCGGTCGACGTCGTCTTCGGTGAAGCCGGCGGCCAGCATCGCGTCGCCGGTCTTGCGGGTCTTGAGCGGGTCGCTCTTGCCCCAGTCGGCGGCGGAGTTGACGAGCACGCGCTCGGTGCCGTACTCCCGCAGGATCGCCACCATCCGGTCCTCGTCCATCTTCGTGTCCGGGTAGATGGAGAAGCCGAGCCAGCAGCCGGATTCCTTGACCATCCGCACGGTCAGCTCGTTGAGGTGGTCGAGCACCACGCGTTCCGGCGCGATCCCCGACTCGCGGACGACGGCGATGCTCCGCTCGGTCCCGGCCGCCTTGTCGCGGTGCGGGGTGTGCACGAGGGCGGGCAGGTCGTGGTCGATCGCCAGCGCGAGCTGCGCGGCGAACGCCTTGTCCTCCGCCGCGGTCATCGAGTCGTAGCCGATCTCGCCGACCGCGACCACGCCGTCCTTTTCCAGGTACCGCGGCAGCAGGTCGAGCACCGGCGTGCAGCGCGGGTCGTTGGCCTCCTTGGGGTTGAGCGCGATCGTGCAGTGGTGGGCGATGCCGTACTGGCTCGCCCGGAACGGCTCCCAGCCGACGAGCGCGTCGAAGTAGTCGGTGAAGCTGCCGACGCTCGTGCGCGGCTGGCCGAGCCAGAACGCCGGTTCGACGAGCGCGCGGACGCCGGCGGCGTGCATGGCCGCGTAGTCGTCGGTGGTCCGGGAGCTCATGTGGATGTGGGGGTCGAAGATGCGCATCAGATGTCCAGTTCGGTCAGCAGCGGGAGGAGGTCGGCGGGGACTTCGCGGCCGGCGGCGGTGCGCTCGGCGGCGAACGACCGCAGCATCCGCCGCAGCTCCTCGTCGGTCCGGCGGTCCAGCCCGGCCACCTCGGCCAGGGGGATGCCCATGAAGACGCACTTGAGGACGCCGTGCCGGTAGGCGGCGGCGTCCAGGTGCGTGGCGGCGTACTCGCCCATCGCGGCGGTGACGAGCCGGGTGTCGTTGGTGCGGAGGGCGTCCGCGACCAGCTCCACACCGGCGTCCCCGGTGTCCACGACGGACAGTCCGTACAGGACGGCTCGCTTCTCCGCCGCGTCGCCGTGGCGGTAGAGGCCGGGCATTTCCGCCGCGGCCCCGGGTGCCGCTTCGAGGAGCCGGACGCGAGCCACGTCGTCGACCGTCCGGCCGGGGGTGTCCGTCGGCCCCCGGCCGACCCGGCGGCCGACGGCCGGGAAGACCGTGCGCAGCGCCGTCGCGTCGGCGGCCACCTTGGCCAGGGCTTCGTCGAGCCAGGCGCTCACGCGGTCACCGCCTTCCGCAGGAACTCCAGGGACTCCCGCGCGATCCGCGGGGCCGCGTGGCTGTCCCGGGGAAGTTCGACGGCGACCAGCCCGGGGTAGGGCGCCAGCGCTTCGAGCACCGGCGGGAAGTCGATTTCCCCGCGGCCGAACTCGAGGTGCTCGTGCGTGCCGCGGCGCATGTCGTCGATCTGGACGTTCACCAGCCGCGGCAGGGCCCGCCGGACGCAGTCGGGCACGGACGCCGTCTCGTTGCACCGGCAGTGCCCGATGTCCAGCGTCAGCCCGAACCGCTCCGGGTCACCGAGCCGCCGCGAGAGCTCGAAGTAGCCGTCGAGGTCTTCGACGAGCATCCCCGGCTCCGGCTCGAAGCCGAGCTTGACGTCGTGCTCGTCGGCGGCCTTGAGCACGGCCGCGCACCCGTCGACGAGGTACGCCCAGGCGTCCTCAGTGGACAATTCCGCGGGCTTGTTCCCGCTCCAGAAGGACACTGCCTCGGCGTCGAGGTCCGCGGCGATTTCGACGGCCCGGGTCAGGAACTCGACGCGCCGCGCGCGATCGGGGTCGAGGAACGTCGGCGAGTGCTTGCGCCACGGGTCGAGCAGGAACCTCGCCCCGGTCTCGATCACCACGGCGAGGCCCAGCCGGTCCAGGTCCGCGGCGACGCCGTCGACGCGCCGGGCGAGGTCCGGCCCGAACGGGTCCAGGTGCTGGTGGTCGAGGGTGAGCGCGACGCCGTCGTAGCCGAGGTCGGCCAGCACGCGCAGGGTGTCCCCGAGCCGGTGGTTGGCGAAGCCGTTGGTGCCGTACCCGAATCTCATGTCGGCGACACCTTCCGGCCCAGCGCCCGGGCGAGGGGGAACGCGGCGGCGACGGCCAGCGCCGAGCGCCACGCGCCGGTCCGGGCGATCAGCCCGGCCTGCAACGGGATCATGCCGTGGATCCCGGCGCCGACCGCGCGCCGGATCTTCGGCGCGGCCGGGTCGCGGACGGCGTCGTACTGCGCCCCGCCGGCGGTCACGGCGTACGTGCCGAGCAACGCCGACGAAAGCAGCCCGCCCCGGCCTGCCACGACCCCGACCCCGGCCGTCGCGGCCAGGGTGGCCGCCGGCAGCGCGGGTTTCGCACCGTCCACTTCGGACCGCGAGAGCGCGGTTACGGCGTAGGTGTGCGCCCCGACCGTCAGCGCCGCGGGCAGCGCGGGCCGGGCGCCGCCCGCGCCGAGCAGGACGTCGAGGGTGCGGGCTGCGGCCATCGCGGCCGGGCCGAGCACGGTGTTCTTGAGCACGAAGTCGTACGCCCAGACGGTCGCGGCCAGCGGCAAGGCGACGCGCAGCGCCCGCCGTCCCCCGGCCGCCGCGGCGATGCCCAGCCCGCCCGCGGTCAGCCCGGTGGCGACGCCGAGCGCCGTGCCCGGGGCGACCCGGCCGGACGGGATGGGCCGCTCGGGCCGCTCGATCGCGTCGAGCCGGCGGTCGGCGTAGTCGTTGAGCGCCATGCCTGCCCAGTAGATGCAGACGGACGCGCCGGTCAGGGCGAGCGTGCGGCGGCCGAACGGCCAGCCCGCCGCGGCGGCCCCGGCGACGGCGTCCCCGGGCACGGTCAGCGCGGCGGGCGCGCGGACGAGTTCGACGAGCGCCTTCACCGGTGCGCCCACTCGCGCAGGGCCGCGTACTGCGACGCCAGGTCGTGCGGGCCGTCGCCGACGGGGTCCTTGAAGAAGAACCCGAATTCGGCGACCGGGCCGGCCACGCCGTCGCGGCACGCCTTGGCGGTCAGCCGGGCCAGGTCGAGCACGAGCGGCGCGGCGAGTGCCGAGTCGCAGCCCTGCCAGGTCAGCTGCAGCGTCATGCGCGCGCCGAGGAACCCTTCGAACAGCACGTGGTCCCAGGCGGTCTTCCAGTCGCCGAGCGCCGGCACGTAGTCGATGTGCACCTCGCCGTCGACGTCCCGGCCGAGGTTGCGCGCGAGCACCTGCTGCTTCGACGCGTTCTTGCTCGACGCCGCCCCGGGGTCGGCCAGCGTGGCGCCGTCGCCGCCGCCGAGCAGGTTCGTGCCCGACCAGGCCAGCACGTTCAGCCCGCGCTGGGCGAACATCGGCGCGAGCACCGACCGCAGCAGCGTCTCGCCGGTCTTGCCGTCCCGGCCCGCGTACGGCTGCCCGGTGACGCGCGCCAGCTCGTCGAGCGCGGGCAGCCGAGCCCCCGTGGACGGCGTGAAGTCGACAAAGCCACAACCCGCGCGGAAGGCGGCGTAGGCGTACAACGCACTCGGCGGCAGCACGTCCAGCTCCTCCTCCAAGGCGGCCAGCGACGCGTGGGCCGGGTGCGGCTCGCACGGCGGCTCGGTCGACGAAACGTTGACCACGACGACGTGGTCCAGCCCCGCGCGGAACTCGGTCAGATCCGCGACGATCCGGTCGATCGCCGCGCGCCCGCCCCCGGACGGCGCCGGGCGCAGCCGGGACTCGGCCGCCTCCAGCTCGGCCGTCACCGGGCCGGGCAGCGCGGCGGGCAGCACCCCCGCCGCCGCCAGCTGCTCCGCCCGCTTGACCAGCGGTGTGTCCACGACGTCGTGGCCCCCGAAGACCAGGTCCCCCCAGCCGGGCAGTGCCGCCCCGGCGAAGTCCGGCAGCTCGGTCACGCAGCCCGTGCGCGCGGCGAGTCCCGCACGCAGGGCGGCGGCCCCGGCGATGGCCGTGGTGGCCACCGATCCCCGGGCGCCGGCCAGCCAGACACCGATCTTCCCCATGTTTCCCCTCCTGTTGGTTCAGCCCGTGCCGTGTGCTCCGACGCGGGTCCAGACACTGCTCGCCGCGGCGCTTTCCTCGACCGCGGCGAGCACCCGCTGCACCTGCAGCCCGTCCGCGAAGGACGGTTCCGGGTCCTCGCCCGCGGCCAGCGCGGCGAGCAGATCACGCACCTCGTGGGTGAACGTGTGCTCGTAGCCGAGCCCGTGCCCCGGCGGCCACCAGGCGCCGACGTACGGGTGTCCGGGCTCGGTGACCTGGATCCGGCGGAAGCCGCCGAGCTCCGGGTCCTCGGTGTGGTCGTGGAAGGCCAGCTCGTTCATCGCCTCGAAGTCGAACGCGAGGCTGCCCGCGGCGCCGTTGACCTCCAGGCGCAGCGCGTTCTTGCGGCCGCTCGCGAACCGCGTCGCCTCGAAGGTGCCGACGGCGCCATCGTCGAACCGGGCCAGGAACAACGCGGTGTCGTCGACCGTCACCGGGCCACGCCCGCCCCCGCCGGGCAGCGGCCGTTCGCCGACGAACGTTTCGGTCAGGCCCGAAACGCCGGTGATCGCCGATCCGGTGACGAACTGCGCGAGGTCGATCGCGTGCGCGCCGATGTCCCCCAGCGCGCCCGACCCCGCCTTGTCCTTGCGCAGCCGCCAGACCAGCGGGAACTCCGGGTCGGCGATCCAGTCCTGGAGGTACTGGGCGCGCACGTGCCGGATCTCCCCCAGCCTGCCCGCGGCGACGAGTTTCCGTGCCAAGGCGACCGCGGGCACCCGCCGGTAGTTGAAGCCGACCATCGACCCGACGCCACGGGTCGCCGCCTCGGCCGCCGCGGCGGCCATGGCCTCCGCTTCGGCCACGGTGTTGGCCAGCGGTTTCTCGCACAGCACGTGCTTGCCCGCGGCGAGCGCGGCCAGCGCTATCTCCGCGTGCGAGTCGCCGGGCGTGCAGATGTCCACCAGATCTACATCGCGGGACTCGATCAGGTGTTTCCACTCCGTCTCCACCGAAGCCCAGCCGAGCTTCGCCGCGGCGGCTTCCGCGGCCGCCCGGTCGCGGCCGCAGAGCACCGCCATCCGGGGCGTCAGCGGGAGGTCGAAGGCCCGGTGCACGGTCCGCCACGCCTGGGAGTGGGCCGCCCCCATGAAGGCGTACCCGACCATGCCGATCCCGATCGTCGCGCCGCTCATTCGAACGACACCGGCAGGTAGCGGTCCACGTTCTCCTTGGTGACGACGGCGGAGAACAGCGTCACGGTCGCCGGCACCTCCTGTTCGGCCAGGTCGCCGAGGCCCTTCGCCTGCCCGAGCAGCCGGGCCAGCTTGATCGCCGACGCGGCCATCGTCGGCGGGTAGAGCACCGTCGCCTTGAGCACCGAGGAGTCCGCCTTGATCTGGTCCATCGCCGCCTTCGACCCGGCGCCGCCGACCATCAGGAAGTCCGTCCGGCCCGCCTGCTTCACCGCCTGCAGCGCCCCGGTCCCCTGGTCGTCGTCGTGGTTCCAGATGGCGTCGAACTTCGGGTGGGCCTGCAGCAGCTCGGCCATCCGGGCCTGCCCGGTCGGCACGGTGAACTCCGCGGCCGCGCGGCCGATCTTCCGGATGCCGGGGAAGTTGGCGAGGGCGTCGTCGAATCCCTGCGTGCGCTGCCGCGTGAGTTCCAGGGTGTCGATCCCGGCCAGCTCCAGGACCGTGCCCTTCCCACCGAGTTTCTGCCCGATGAAGTTCCCGGCGTTGACGCCCATCCGGTAGTTGTCGCCGCCGATCCAGGTGCGGTAGCTCTGCGGCGAATCGAAGATCCGGTCCAGGTTGATCACCGGGATCCCGGCGTCCATCGCCTTGCGCCCGGCCGGGGTGAGCTGCTTGCCGTCGGCGGGCAGCACGACCAGGACGTCGACCTTGCGGTTGATCAGCGCGTCCACCTGCGCCGACTGGGTGGCCGCGTCGTTGGAGCCCTCGGCGACGACGAGCTCGACGTCCGGGTGGCGGCCGGCTTCGGCCTTGGCGTTGACGGTGATCGCGTTGAGCCAGCCGTGGTCGGCCTGCGGCCCGGCGAACCCGACCGTCACCTTCTTGCCCGGCGCGTCGGCCGCGCCCTGGGTGACGGTCGCGGCGGCGGGTTCGTCGGAGTTGCCCGTGCACGCGGCGAGCGCGCCGGCGCCGAGGGCCGAAGCGCCCGCCAGGAACGCGCGTCTCCGGAGGGTGCTGTCGGTGTTCTTCACTGGGAGTTCCTCTCGGTCGAATACCGGCGCTGGACGAGGACGGCGAGCACGATGAGCACGCCCTTGGCGAGCTGCTGCACCGCGGTGGGCAGGTTGTTGAGGGTGAACAGGACGCTGATGGTGGTGAAGACGAGGACTCCGAGGACCGAGCCGGCGAGCGTGCCGCGGCCGCCGGAGAGCAGCGTGCCGCCGATGATCACCGCGGCGATCGCGTCGAGTTCGTAGAGGTTGCCGTTGCCGCTGGTGCCCGAGCTGGTCAGGATGATCAGCAGGACGCTGGCGATGCCGCAGCACAGGCCGGACAGGACGTAGAGCAGGCAGGTGTGCAGCCGGACGTTGATCCCGGCCAGCCGCGCGGCTTCGAGGTTGCCGCCGATCGCGTAGGTGCGGCGGCCGAACGTCGTGCGGTTGAGCACGATCCAGCCGGCGACGGCGACCGCGGCGAAGACCAGCACCAGCGGCGGGATGCCGAGCACGTAGCTGTCCTGGTAGCCGAGGTCGACCAGGGCCTGGTTCTTCGGCGTCACCGTCTGCGTGCGGCCCTGGGAGATCTGGATCGCCAGCCCGCGCGCGGAGGCGAGCATGGCGAGGGTCCCGATGAACGCGACCAGCCGCCCGTAGGCGATGAGCAGCCCGGTCACCAGCCCGCAGCCGAGGCCGACGGCGAGGGCGCAGAACACGATCCCGCCGACGCCGAAGGACTGCGTGGCCTTCGTCGTCGCCCAGACCGTGGCGAGCGCGACCACCGCGCCCACCGACAGGTCGATGCCGCCGCCGATGATCACGAACGTCATGCCGACGGTGATCACGCCGATCACCGACGCCTGGGTCAGCAGCAGCACCAGGGTGCCGGTGGTGAGGAACTGCCCGGGCTGGGTGAGCGCGCCGACCACGACGAGGAGCACCAGGACCCCCACCAGGCCGAGGTTGCGGATTTCGGCGAGTCTTCGCCGCTCGGGTACCGCTCGGGGCACCACCTGTTCAGTCATGGACGGGCTCCTCCAGGATGAGATCCAGCACGCGGCGCTCGTCGAGCTCGCGGGCGTCGGCTTCGGCGACGACGTGGCCTTCGCGCAGCACCAGCACCCGGTCGGCCAGCCCGAGCACCTCCGGCAGTTCGCTGGAAACCAGCAGGATCGCGACGCCGGAATCGGCGAGCTCGCGGATCACGCGGTACAGCTCGGCCCGCGCGCCGACGTCGACACCGCGGGTGGGCTCGTCGAGCAGCAGCACCCGGCAGCCCTTGAGCAGCCAGCGCGCGAGGACGGCCTTCTGCTGGTTGCCGCCGGACAGCTTGCCGGCGACGCGGCGGACGTCGGCCGGGCGCAGGTCCAGGGCCTCGGTGTGCCGGCGCACGGCGGCCGTCTCGGCCTTGGCGCTGAACCAGCCGAAGCGCGCGTACCGCCGCAGCGACGGCAGGGACACGTTGCGGGCCACGGACTCGTGCAGCAGCAGCGCCTGGCTCTTGCGTTCCTCAGGCGCCAGGCCGAGCCCGCCGCGGACGGCGGCGCCGACGCCGGTTCCCAGCGGCTTCCCGGCGAGGCGGATCTCCCCGGCCGTCGCCTTGCGGGCGCCGTAGACGGTTTCCAGGATCTCCGACCGGCCCGAGCCGACCAGCCCGGCGAGGCCCAGGATCTCCCCTTCCCGCAGCGAGAACGTGACGTCCTCGAACGCGCCGGCCAGGCCGAGGCCGGTGACGCCGAGGATCTCCGACCTGCCTTCGTGGGCGTCGGTTTCCGGGCGCGGCGGGAACGGGAACTCGACGCGGCGGCCGGTCATCCGGGCCACCAGGTCGCCGGTCGGGGTGGTCCGGGCGGGCAGCCCGGCGGCGACGGTCCGGCCGTCCTTGAGCACGCTCACGCGGTCGCCGATTTCGCGGATTTCGGCCAGCCGGTGGGAGATGTAGAGCACCGCGACCCCGCGCGCGGTGAGGCCGCGGATGACCCGGAACAGGTTCGCCACCTCGTCGGCGGCGAGCGCCGCGGACGGTTCGTCGAGCACGATCAGCCGGGCCTCCAGCGAGAGCGCGCGGGCGAGGCTGACGATCTGCTTCCCCGCCGCCGGGAGCGTGCCGACCTCCCGTTCGACGCGGATTTCCCGGTGTCCCAGCCGGTCGAGGAGCCGGCGCGCCTCGGCCCGCATGGCCGAACGGCGGACGAAGCCGCCCCGGGCCTGTTCGTGGCCGAGGAAGACGTTCTCCGCCACGGAAAGGCCGTCGACGAGGTCGAGTTCCTGGTACAGCGTCGCGATGCCGTGACGGATCGCCGCGGTCGGGTTCGGCAGCCGCACCGGCGTGCCGTCGATCCGGATCTCGCCGGTGTCCGGCCGGTGCGCACCCGCCAGCACCTTGATCAGGGTGGACTTCCCGGCGCCGTTCTGCCCGAGCAGGCAGTGCACCTCGCCGGCCTCGACGCTCAGCTCGACGTCGTCGAGCGCGCGCACCCCCGGGAACCGCTTGCCGATCCCGGTCATCTCCACGAGCGTCATCCGCTGTCCCTTTCCGCCCGCACCGGCACCAGCGCCGGGTCGTCGAACACCGCCTGCAGGGCGACGTGCGCGCCGCCTCGGGAAGCCGCGGAGAACCCGAGCCAGGACAGCTCGACGCGGCAGCCGCCGATGCCCGGGGCGACCACCCTGGCCTCGAGCTCGGCCAGCATCGGGCCGAGCAGGTACGGGCCCAGCTGGGCGAAGTAGCCGCCCAGCAGCACCACCCGCGGGTTGAAGACGTTGACCAGCACCGCCGCGCCGACCCCGAGCGCGGCGCCGACCTGCGCGAGCGCGTCGAGCGTCCGTCTGTCCTTGAGCTGGGCGCGGCGGCGGACGATGTCGAGCCGCTGTTCGAGGTCGAGCGACGGGTCGTGCACCGGATCGGCGGGCGAGGCGGCCAGCCGCAGCATCCCGGCCAGCCCGACGAGCGTCTCCCAGCAGCCGCGGCGGCCGCAGCCGCAGACCCGCCCGGCCGGGTCGAGCTGGATGTGCCCGATCTCGCCGGAAAACCCCTCGGCGCCGCCGAGCAGCCTGCCGCCGGAGATCACCCCGCCGCCGACCCCGATTTCGCCGGTCAGGTACACGAGGTCGGCGGTGCCGGCGACGCTGCCCATCGCGTACTCGCCGAGCGCGCCGAGGTTGGCGTCGTTGGCCGTGCGCACCGGGAACGACGGCGGCCCGAGCCGCCGGGTCAGCCGGTCGGTGAGGCCGCGGACCACCGGGACGTCGGTCCAGTGCAGGTTCGGCGCGAGCGCGACGGTCCCGCTCGCGGCGTCGACGAGAGCCGGGACGCCGACGGTCACCCCGGCGGGCCGGACCCCGAGCCGTCGGCATTCGCGTAGCGCTCGCGCGGTGAGTTCCGCGCCGGCGTCGAGCACCTTGGCCACCGGCAGGGCCTGGACGTCGAGGGCCACGCGTTGTTCGAACAGCACGGTGCCGGTGAGGTCGAGGGCGAGCGCGGTCAGGTAGTCGACGTTGATCTCGACGCCGACCCCGCCGACGCCCCGCCCGTCCAGCTCGACGATCGTGCCCGGCCGCCCGACGGCGCCGGCGCGTTCCCGGTCGCCCTCGCGCGCCAGCCCGCGTCCGACGAGTTCGGCGACGAGGCTGGACACGGTCCCCTTGTTCAGCCCGGTGTCCGCGGCGATGCCGGCCCGCGACCGCGGCCCCGCGTCCCGCAGGTGCCGGAGCACCAGCGAAAGGTTGCTGCGCCGGACGGCCGCCTGGTCCGCCGGCTTGCGCGAGAAGGAGGAGTCCACACCGACACCGCCCCAGTTCGTCTGGTGGGACAACAAATTAGGTCCGGCGGAACGAACGGGTCAACGAAGTTGCGCGCGGGGCGAACCGGGACGAAAGCCACCGAAACCGACCTGACCAGCGAAACTGTCGAAGCTCGGCCCCGCGGCCGGTCCCACGGATGGAGCACGGGTTAGGGCGCGCGGCCGCCGTAATCCCGCCGCCGAACGAGACCTCCGGAAGCCCGTGTGGCGCAGCGGTTCCCGGCGGGGGGCGCGAAAGTTTCCGCCGCGCGCGGAAACTTTCGCCAGCTTGCGTCCGGTGCGGCGCAAGTCATGCGCACCCAACACCACATTGGGGCGCTTGGGGTCAGGCCGAGGCGCCGCGGAAGCTGAGCGTGCCGAGGGCGGCGACGAGCGGCGAGAGTTCCGGCAGGGTCTCCGCCTCGGCCAGGGCTTCCGCCAACGCGGTGTCGTGCGTCGGGCGGGCCGCCGTCAGGAGGGCCTGGCCCGCCGGCGTCACCTCCGTGTAGATGCCGCGGCGGTCGTCCGCGCACAGGTAGCGGGCCAGCAGCCCGCGGCCCTCCAGCCGGGTCACCAGGCGCGTGGTCGCCGACTGGCTGAGGACCACCGCGTTGGCGAGCTGGTTCATCCGGAGGTGGAAGCCGTCCTGGCGGGCCAGCACGTCCAGCACCGTGTACTCGCTCACCGACAGCTCGTGGTCGCGTTCGAGCGCGCGCTGCAGCCGGTCCTCGATCCGCGCGTGGAGCGCGGCCAGCGTCCGCCAGCCCTGCGCGCGGGCTTCGACGGCGTCGTCGTCCAGTGACACGGTTCACCCCTTCCCGGCTTGCGCGGGGAGCCCGCCAAGTCGCAAGCTTGTGCAATATACGGCGTCTGCAACTATCTCGGACGCTTGTAGTTGCTGACGCTCTTCAGTCTACCCCGGAAAGAAGGAACTCCATGCCCGCCGCTCTGCTCGCACTGGCGATCAGCGCTTTCGGGATCGGCACCACCGAGTTCGTGATCATGGGCCTGCTGCCCGAGGTCGCAGCCGGCTTCGGCGTGTCGATCCCGTCCGCAGGCCTGCTCATCTCCGGCTACGCGCTCGGTGTCGTCGTCGGTGCTCCCCTGCTCACCGCGCTCGCTTCGCGCGTGCCGCGCAAGACCGTCCTGGTCGCCCTGATGGGCCTGTTCATCGCCGGAAACGTGCTCTCGGCGCTGGCGCCGACCTACGGCCTGCTGATGACCGGCCGGGTCGTCGCCGCGCTGAGCCACGGCGCCTTCTTCGGCGTCGGCTCGGTCGTCGCCGCGTCGCTGGTCGCGCCGGCCAAGCAGGCCGGCGCGATCGCGCTGATGTTCACCGGCCTGACCGTGGCGAACGTCCTCGGCGTGCCCGCCGGCACCGCGCTCGGCCAGGCGTTCGGCTGGCGGTCGACGTTCTGGGTGGTCAGCGCGCTCGGGGTCGCCGGGGCGATCGGCATCCTCGCGCTGGTGCCGCACCAGGCCCCGGAGCCGGGCGCCGGCCTGCGCGGCGAGCTCGCCGTGTTCCGCCGCCCGCAGGTGTGGCTCGCGCTGGCCATGACCGCGCTCGGCTTCGCCGGCGTGTTCGCGTCCTTCACCTACATCGCGCCGATGATGACCGAGGTCGCCGGCTTCTCCGACGGCGCCGTCACCTGGCTGCTCGTGCTGTTCGGCGCCGGCCTGTTCGCCGGCAACCTGCTCGGCGGGAAGGCCGCGGACCGCAACCTTATGCCGAGCCTGTACGTCATCCTCGCCGCGCTGGCGCTCGTGCTGGTGGCGTTCGTGTTCACCGCGCACGCCCGCGTGCCGGCCGCGATCACCATCGCGCTGTTCGGCGCGGCCGGGTTCGCCACCGTGCCGCCGCTGCAGGCCCGCGTGCTGGCCAAGGCCGAAGGCGCGCCCGCGCTGGCGTCGGCGGCGAACATCGCCGCGTTCAACCTCGGCAACGCCGGCGGCGCGTGGCTCGGCGGCCAGGCGATCGACGCCGGCCTCGGCTACACCGCCCCCAACTGGATCGGCGCCGTGCTCGCCGCGGCCGGCCTCGCCGTGGCGCTCGTCTCCGGACTGCTCGACCGCAAGGCCCCGGCTAGTTTCGCAGCCGGGGAACGGGTACCCGCCCGATGAACCACCCACCGAAAGGAACCCTCGTGACCAGCGTGCCCGTGATCGAACTCAACAACGGCGTGCGGATGCCGCAACTCGGCTACGGCGTGTTCCAGGTCCCGGACGACGAGACCGCCACCGCCGTGAAGACCGCCATCGAAGCGGGTTACCGCAGCATCGACACCGCCGCCGTCTACGGCAACGAAAAGGGGGTCGGCCAGGCGATCGCCGAGTCCGGCGTCGCCCGCGACGAGCTGTTCGTCACGACCAAGCTGTGGAACTCCGCCCAGGGCTACGACTCGACGCTGAAGGCGTTCGACGACAGCATGGCCAGGCTCGGCTTGGAGCAGCTGGACCTCTACCTGATCCACTGGCCGACGCCGAAGCGCGACAAGTTCCTCGACACGTGGAAGGCGTTCGAGAAGCTGTACGCCGACGGCCGCGTCCGCGCGATCGGCGTGTCCAACTTCCAGCCCGCACACCTCGAACGGCTGATGGACGCGGCGAACGTCGTCCCGGCGGTCAACCAGGTCGAGCTGCACCCGTACCTGCAGCAGGCGGAGCTGCGCGAGTTCGACACGAAGAACGGCATCGCGACGGAGGCGTGGAGCCCGCTCGCCAAGGGCGGGAGCCTGCTCGGCGACCCGGTGGTCGCCGAGCTCGCGGTGAAGCACAGCCGCACGCCCGCGCAGATCGTCCTGCGCTGGCATTTGCAGCTGGGCAACGTCGTGATCCCGAAGTCGGTGACCCCGTCCCGGATCGAGGAAAACTTCGACCTGTTCGGGTTCACCCTCACGGAGGAGGAAGTGGACTCGCTGACGCCGCTGGACCGCGGCGAGCGCACCGGCCCCGACCCGGACACCTTCAACGCCGCCTGATCCCGGGCCTCGGCGGGGTCACTGCTTGCGGGCGACTCCGCCGAGGGTCAGGAAGTTCAGTTCACCCAGCTGGTGCAGGCGGGGGCCGTCCGGCCACCACTCGTGCAGGTACACCAGCCCCGGCCGCAGCAGCTCGGTGCCTTCGAAGAAGCCGGCGATCTGCTCGCGCGTGCGGTAGACGCTGCCCAGCCCGGTGCCTTGGAAGCTGGTCTCCAGCAGCCGCGCCAGCTCCTGGCGCGGGGAGTCCTCTTCCGGGTCGAAGTTGTGCGTGAGCAGCAGGTACGACCCGGGGGCGAGGGCCGCGACGTACTCCGCGACGATCGCCCGCGCGCGGTCGTAGTCGTCGATGTGGTGGACGATCGAGGTGAGGATCAGCGCCACCGGACGGGTGAAGTCGAGGTATTCCTTGACGACCTCGTCGGCGAGCGTCTCGGCCGGGCGTGTCAGGTCGGCGCCCGTCACGTGGGTCAAGTAGTTCTCCTCGAGCAGCGCCCGGCCGTGCACCTGCACCACCGGGTCGTTGTCGACGTACACGACCTGGGCGTCCGGGTTGTACCGCTGCGCCACCTCGTGGGTGTTTTCCGCGGTCGGCATGCCGGAACCGAGATCGAGGAACTGGTCGATGCCGCGTTTGCCGGCCAGGAACCGCACCGCGCGCACCAGCCAGTCGCGGTGTTCCTTCGCCATCGCGCGGGCGCCGGGCGCGATGGCCAGCAACCGCCGCATCGCTTCGCGGTCGACCTCGTAGTGGTCGTGGCCGCCGAGCAGTGCGTCGGACAGCCGCGCCAGGCTCGCCTTGCTGAAATCGAGAGCGGCCGCACCACCCTCGGTTCCGGACCGCAGGTCGCCAGGCGTCATCGGCTGTTCTCCCACTCGTCGGTGGCGGACGCCGCCCCTGCCCGGGCTCGCCCGCCTGTCCGGCAACGGACAGTGCTCAGCCTACGACATGCGGTGCACCAAGTGAACCGGGCCGAAGGGCCTTACCTGCCAGGGAGAACTACCTGAAACGCAGCTCCCGCCAGGTGTGTCCCCCATCCGTGGTCCGGTACACCGCGGAACCACCGTCGGCGTCCGGCTGACCGTCGACGACGACGCCGGTGTCCCGGCCGGGGAAGTCGAGATCGGTGAGCGCGAGGCCGCGGTCGGACAGCGCGAGCGTCGTCCAGGTGCGACCACCGTCGGCCGTGTGGTGCAGGAACCCGACGCCCCCGCCGACGGCCGCGACCGTCGCGGAGGACGGCGAGGCGGCGGCGAAGCCCTGGTTGATCCCGGTGAAGGGGGCGGCAGCGGTCCCGCTGAACGTCCCGCCGAGCTGCGGCGCGTGCCGCAGCTGCCGCTCGGTCGAGCCGGGCTGCGGCGTGCCGGGGCTGCTGCTGCACAGGGCCACGACCTGCCGGTCCCGGACGCCGGCGAGCGAGGCGACCTCCCCGCCGGGGCACGGCGGAGCGGCCGGGGTGAACCGGACGCCGTCGGGCGAGGTCCAGTACTTCTCGGTGCCGTAGTCGGCGCCGAGCGCAACCTGCAGGCCACCGCCGACGGCCAGGTCCCCGTAGGTGAGCCCACCGGTGGCGGCGAACCCGGGCACCGGCAGCAGCGCCGGCGAGCCGGCGGTCGCCGAGTACAGCCGCGTGGAGCCACGGCCCTCGCCGTAGGTGGTCAGCACGGCGAAGACGCGACCGCCGGTTTCGGCGATCTTGGAGAGGTAATACGGCTCCCGCGCACCGGCCAGGGTGACCGGGTACCAGGTGGCACCGCCGTCGCGGGTGGCACGCACGTGGACACCATCGCTGACGTAGGCGACCCGATCGCCGACGGCGGTCAGCGCGACGTGGTTGTGGTTGTCGGGCAGGGGCATGGACGGCGTCCCCAGCCGGCGCCAGTGCTGTCCGCCGTCGGTGGTGCCGAGCAGCGCGGGGCACCACGCCTTGGCACAGGGCCAATACCCGAGGACGTAGCCGGTGGCGGGGCCGGTCCAGCTGGTCGAGGCGGGCCGGAAGCCGGCCGGGACACCGGTACCGGCGGCCGCGGGCGAGGCGAACGCGGCCAGGAGGGCGAGGACGGACACCAGCAGCGCACAGCGCCGGGGAGTTGTCATGATCACCTGGACGTCCTGCCCGGGGCGGGGTTGCTGCGGTCCGCGGGAGTTGCCCCGCGTGGCTCAGCGCGGTGCGGCCGGCCGGGGCCGGGCTTCACCGGATCGGCCGCACCCAGGCGCGCACCAGCCCCGCCGGATCCGGACTCGGCCGAGCCGGCCGCCAACTCGGTGGGCGCGCCCACCCTCGCCAGGCGCACCCCGCGACTCAACCGACCCCGGACTTCGCCGACCGGCCACCGGCCAGGTGGGCTCGCCCAGCCCTCAACCAGGCGCCCCGCGACTCAACCGACCCCGGACTTCGCCGACCGGCCACCGGCCGGGTGGGCTCGCCCAGCCCTCAACCAGGCGCCCCGCGACTCAACCGACCCCGGACTCCGGCGGGCCGGCTACCAACTCGGCGGGCTCGTCCCCCACATGCGCACCCTCAGCCCTTCGGATCCGGACTTCGCCGACCGGCCACCAACCCGGCACCGGCTCCGATCGGGCCGTGGTCAGCTCAGGTTCTCGGCAACCGAGGCGACCCGGCGCAGCAGATCGGCTCCGGCGGCCAAATCGCCGAGCACGATGATCTTCATCGTCGCGCGCTCCCCGTCATGGATGGTCTCCACGCGCAACGGCCCGCTCGAACCCGCGACCATGGCCGCGAGCCGGTCGGCCGCCGGCCGGTCGATGCCCGCGATCTCGACCACCCCCGAGAGCTCAGCCGCGGGCCCTCCCGCGATCGGCAGGCCCGTGAACGCCTCGAAATCGGCCGCGGTGATCCGGTACTGCTTGCCGATCCGGACCGCCTGCAACCGCCCGTCCCGCACGTACTTCCGGACCGTCCGGACGTGCAAACCGAGCTTCGCGGCGACCTGCTCCACCGAGAACACGTCCTGCGCCATATTCCCCAAAATACCCCATAACGCCCCAGCTCAGGGAAGTTTACGGAACACCCGGTTCGCTCACCCGGGTGACGGGTATTCCCCGGCATTGCCCCTGTTCGCCCAGATACGTCCACATCGGACAGTCGAAAGGACGGCGCCGACGATGCCGTATCCCCCGCCCCCGGAGCCGTACGGCACGCCGTACGAGCCCGCACCCACCGAAGAGATCGTGGAGCGCACCCACCCGCGGATCCGGGTCGTGCGCACGATCAACGCCCTCATCCACCTCGTCTGCGCCGTGTTCGCGCTGGTCCTGGCCGTGCACATCGTGCTGGTGCTGGGCGGGGCGAACTCGGCGAACGGGTTCGCGCACCTGATTTCGGAGTGGTCGGCGGGCGTGTCGCTCGGCCTGCGGAACCTCTTCACGCCGGACTCGGCGGGGCTGCGGACGTTCCTCAACGACGGCCTCGCCGCCGTCCTGTGGCTCATCATCGGCGCCATCCTGACCGACGTCATCACGCGCATCGGCATCCCCGGCCCGCGGCGGGTCTGGTACCGGCGCAGCTACCGCTGACCCACGAAGAAGGCCTCCCCGGCGAACCGGGGAGGCCTTCTTCGTGGGTCTGTCAGAGCCGGGGCTGTTCGGCGACCGGCTGGACGGGCTCCGGCTCGGGTTCGGGCAGGGCCTGCTCGGCGGGCTCGCCGCCCCGGGGTGCCGGAACGCCCTCGGCGGCGATCGCGTCGAAGTGTTCACGGCACCAGCGGCCGTAGCGCCTTGCGTGCACAGTCATCGCGTCCACCTCCTCTCCACGGGCGATCCTGGTCACACCCTCAGCGTCCTCCGCGGCGACGCCGAACGCCAACAGATTTAAGCGGGACTTAAGACACGGACGAGTGAACGTCCACAGAGGACGCGGGGGTCAGCCCGCGAACTCCCGCACGACCGCCTGGCAGAAGGCAGGCAGGTCGTCCGGATTGCGGCTGGAAACCAGTCCGTTGTCCACTACCACCTCTTCGTCGACGACCGTGGCGCCGGCGTTACGCAGGTCCGTCCGGATGCTCGGGTACGACGTCAGCGTGCGGCCACGCACGACATCCGCCTCGACGAGCGTCCACGGACCGTGGCAGATCACCCCGACCGGCTTGCCGGCCCGCACGAAGTCGCCGGCGAACTTGACCGCGGCGGGGTCCGTGCGCAGGTTGTCGGGGTTCATCGTGCCGCCGGGCAGCAGCAGCGCGTCGAAGTCGCCGATTTCGACGTCGGCGACCTTCCGGTCCACCGGGAACCGGTCGCCCTTGTCGATGTCGCCGTTCATCGCCTGGATTTCGCCGGTGTCCAGGGACACCAGCTCGACCGTCGCGCCCTCGTCGAGGACGGCCTGGCGCGGCTTCTCCAGCTCGACCTGTTCGACGCCGTCCGCGGCCAGGATCGCGACCCGGCGTCCTTGCAGTGCGTTCGCCATGGGGCTCCTCCGTCGGAAAACCGATTGCACGGGGGTAATTACCCCCTCGGCCCGGCGTCAAACCAAGTCTACAAAGGACAGTCCACGAAGGCAGCGCGATTCGTTCCCGCCGTCGCCGGGAATGCAGTACCGGTGAGACCGGACGAGCCGGGGGTGACGCCGATGTTCCACCGTCGCGTGAGGCTGGACGAACTGGCCGAGGACCAGGATCCCGGCGCCTTCCCGTCGGAAGGCGCGAGACGCCGGGGCATCGTGCTCGACCGCTGGTCGGGCCGGCACCGGGTGCTGGTCACGGTGCTGACCGGAGTGCTGGCGGCCGCCGCGGCGTACTTCGCCTGGCGGCGCACCGGCAACGGGAGCATCGGCTGGCTCGTCGGCGACGAGCTGCTGATCGTGACGGCCTTCACGACCGGCTGCTGGCGGGTGTGCACGAAGGCACGGGAGCGGTACCGCCGGCGCTGACCGGTCATTCTCCACATTCCACGGCGAGCACGGCGATATCGTCGTGCGCCGAGCTGCCGAGCCAGTCGCGCACGGCCTGGCGCAGCCGCCGCACGATCTCCCGCGCCGGCTCCCCCGCGGCGGCGGTGAGCACGGCGCGCAACCGGTCGTCTCCGAAGAGTTCCGTCGGGTCGTGGCGGTTGCGGGCTTCGGTGATGCCGTCGGTGTACAGCAGGCAGACGTCACCGCGCTCGAGCCGCACCTCCGCCTCGGCGAACCGGGCCTGCGGCGAGATGCCGACCAGCGTGCCCGGCACCGTGACCTCCTCGACCACGCCCGACCGCCGGACGATCAGCGGCGCCGGGTGGCCGCCCGAAGCCAGCGTCAGGCCGACCCCGCCGTCCGACGGCCGGGCCGTGCCCAGGACGAGGGTGGCGAACCGGCTGCTGCCGCCGGCGATGAGCAGCTCGTTGAGCAGCCGCAGCAGCGTGCGGCCGTCGCGTTCGACCATGGCGAGCGCGGTCAGCGCGTGCCGGACCCGGCCGGTGAGCGCGGCGGCCTCGGGGCCCTTGCCGCAGACGTCGCCGAGCACCAGGAACGCGCTGCCGTCGTCGTGGGGCAGGACGTCGAAGAAGTCGCCGCCGACCGCGAGGACCCCGCCCGCCGGCTCGTACCAGGTCTCGAAGCGGGCCCCGTCGAGCTCCGGCGGGTCGGCCGGGCGCAGCGTCGTCTCCAGACCGCGGGTGGCCTCCTCCTGGCGGGCGTAGCGCTGGGCGTTGGCCAGCGCTACGCCGGCCGCGTGCGCGAACTCCGCCACCGCGCGCGCCTGCTCGGCGCCGAACTCCGGGTCGCCGCGGCGGCCCAGCAGCAGCGCACCGGTGACGCCGGCGCCCGCGCTCGGCCCGAGCGAGACGACCGAGACGTCGGCGTGCCCGGCGAACCGGTCGGCGACCACCGACGGCAGGGTGGCGACCTCGGCCGCGGGCACCGGGGCCAGCTGCGGCGGCCCGGCGGTGCCGAACGTCGCCGCCAGCACCGGCGCGACCTGGGCGGGTACCCGCCGGATCCGGCCGTGGCCCGGCGCGGCCGGGCGCTCGCAGCTCCACCACTCCCACCGGCCGCGGGTGGTCGGCAGCAGCACGAACACGGTCTCGGCCAGCGCGGACGCGGCCAGCTCGGCGATCACCCGCGCGGTGCCGTGCCGCCCGCGCGCGGCGGCCAGCCGGGGCCCGGCCTCGGCCAGGAAGTCGCCGACGCGCCGATGCGGGACGTCCTCCGCGGGGACGGTCCAGGCGTGCCAGCCGCCGGGCAGGGCGCGGATCCGCGCCGGATGGCGGTGGCCGGTCACCTCGACCTGGCCCGAAGTCTCCGACAAGGAGTGCAGCTGCGGCTCGGCGTCACCGGTCAGGGCCCGCGCCGCCGGGTTCGCCCAGCGCACCACCCCGGCGGCGTCCTGCAGGAACACCGCGTCCCGGACGTCTTCGAGGGCCGCCCGTGTGAAGGCGTCGATGCCCGGCGGCCCGCCGTCACCGGCCATCGGCGGCAGGGCCGTCGAGGCCGGGGCCGGACGTGACACCATGCACGGACCTCCTGCCTCCGGACTGCTGTCGCACGGCTACCGCGTGAGCGGGCGGGCTGGCTCGAAGTGTAGGGCGAAGCATGGCACGCTGGGTCGACGACCATGGCTGGCGCATGCGTGGTGGAGAGGGTCGGCACACATGACAACGGAATCCCAGAGCGAAGCGGCCGCGCTGGAGCGGGTGCTCGTGGCGGTGCGGGATCTCGGGGACGGCAACTTCCGCCGGCGGCTCGTCCCGCACGGCGACGGCATCTCGGCGCAGCTCGCCGTCGCCTTCAACGACATCGCCGAGCGCAACCAGCGGCTGGTCAGCGAGCTGCTGCGGGTCCGCGCGGCCGTCGGCCAGGAAGGCAGGCTCAGCGAACGCCTCGAAGGCCAGGTCGGCCCCGGGGGCTGGACCACCGCCGTCGACGCGGTGAACGGCCTGGTCGACGACCTCACGCGGCCGGCGATCGAGCTGGAGCGCGTGCTCGGCGGGGTCGCCGACGGCGACCTGTCCCAGCCGATGACGCTGACCTTGGACGGGCGCCCGCTGCAGGGCGCGTACGCCACGCTGGCGAAGACGGTCAACGGCCTCATCGCGCAGCTGTCGCGCTTCGCCGCCGAAGTGACGAGGCTCTCCCGCGAGATCGCGGGTGAGGGACGTCTCGGCGGCCAGGCGGTCGTCCCGGGCGTGTCGGGCACCTGGCGCGACCTGACCGACTCGGTCAATTTCATGGCCGACAACCTCACCGAGCAGGTCCGCAACATCGCCCAGGTCACCACGGCCGTCGCGCGCGGCGACCTGACCCAGAAGATCAACGTCGACGCCCGCGGCGAGATCCTCGAGCTCAAGAACACCATCAACACGATGGTCGACCAGCTCTCGGCGTTCGCCGACGAGGTCACCCGCGTCTCGCGCGAGGTCGGCTCGGACGGCAAGCTCGGCGGCCAGGCCCAGGTGCCGGGCGTCGCCGGGACGTGGCGCGACCTGACCGACTCGGTCAACCTGATGGCCGACAACCTGACCGACCAGGTCCGCGGGATTTCGCAGGTCGCGACGGCGGTGGCCAGCGGCGACCTGACGAAGAAGATCGACGTCGACGCCCGTGGTGAGATCCTGCAGCTGAAGAACACGCTGAACACGATGGTCGACCAGCTCTCGGCGTTCGCCGGCGAAGTCACCCGGGTGGCGCGCGAGGTCGGCAGCGAGGGCAAGCTGGGCGGGCAGGCCGAGGTGCCCGGCGCGGCGGGGACGTGGCGCAGCCTCACCGACTCGGTCAACCAGATGGCCGACAACCTCACCGACCAGGTCCGCAACATCTCGCACGTGACCACGGCCGTGGCGAAGGGCGACCTGACCCAGAAGATCACCGTCGACGCCCGCGGCGAGTTCTTCGAGCTCAAGACGACCATGAACACCATGGTGGACCAGCTTTCGGCGTTCGCCGACGAAGTCACCCGGGTGGCGCGCGAGGTGGGCACGGAGGGTCAGCTGGGTGGCCAGGCGCAGGTCCCCGGCGTCGCCGGCACCTGGCGCGACCTGACCGGGTCGGTGAACTTCATGGCGAACAACCTGACCACCCAGGTCCGCAACATCGCCCAGGTCGCGACGGCGGTCGCGCGCGGCGACCTGACCCAGAAGATCGCGGTCGACGCCCGCGGCGAGATCCTGGAACTCAAGACCACGCTGAACACGATGGTGGACCAGCTGTCCGCCTTCGCGGACGAGGTCACCCGAGTGGCACGCGAAGTCGGCACCGAAGGCAAGCTCGGCGGCCAGGCCACCGTGCCCGGCGTCGCCGGGACCTGGAAGGACCTCACCGACAACGTCAACTCGATGGCGAACAACCTGACCGACCAGGTCCGGAACATCGCCACGGTGACCGCGGCGGTCGCGAAGGGCGACCTGACCCAGAAGATCACCGTCGACGCCCGCGGCGAGATCCTGGAACTCAAGACCACGCTGAACACGATGGTGGACCAGCTGTCCGCCTTCGCGGACGAGGTCACCCGAGTGGCACGCGAAGTCGGCACCGAAGGCATCCTCGGCGGCCAGGCGCGCGTCCGCGGCGTCGCGGGCACCTGGAAGGACCTCACCGACAACGTCAACGTCATGGCCGACAACCTGACCGACCAGGTCCGGAACATCGCCACAGTGGCGAGCGCGGTGGCCAACGGCGACCTGTCGAAGAAGATCCGGATCGAGGCCCAGGGCGAGGTCGCGGCGCTGGCCGAGACGCTGAACGGGATGGTCGAGACGCTGCGCGCGTTCGCCGACGAGGTCACCCGCGTCGCCCGCGAGGTCGGCACCGAAGGCATCCTCGGCGGCCAGGCGCGCGTCCCCGGCGTCGCCGGGACCTGGAAGGACCTGACCGAGAACGTCAACTTCATGGCGCACAACCTGACCAGCCAGGTGCGCAACATCTCGCAGGTGACGACGGCGGTCGCGAAGGGCGATCTGACCAAGAAGATCGACGTCGACGCCCGGGGCGAGATCCTCGAGCTCAAGACCACGATGAACACGATGGTCGACCAGCTCTCGGCGTTCGCCTCCGAGGTCACCCGCGTCGCGCGCGAGGTCGGCACCGAGGGCAAGCTGGGCGGCCAGGCCGAGGTCGACGGCGTGTCGGGCACCTGGCAGCGGCTCACCGAAAGCGTGAACCAGCTGGCCGGGAACCTGACCACTCAGGTCCGCGCGATCGCACAGGTGGCGACCGCGGTGACGGCGGGCGACCTGACCCGGCACATCACGGTCGACGCGTCCGGCGAGGTCGCGGACCTCAAGGACAACATCAACCAGATGATCGCGAACCTCAAGGAGACGACGAGGACCAACCGCGAGCAGGACTGGCTGAAGACCAACCTCGCGCAGCTGTCGGGACGGATGCAGGGCCACCGCGACCTGGCGTCGGTCGCGGCGCTGATCCTGTCCGAGCTGGCTCCCCTGGTCCGGGCGCAGCAGGGCGCGTTCTTCCTGGCCCGCGACGACGACCGCGACGGCACGGTGCTGGAGTGCATCGCCGCGTACGGGCTCGCGCAGTCGCGCGCGGGGCTGCGGTTCGCGATGGGCGAGTCGCTGATCGGCCAGGCCGCCGTCGACCAGCGCACGATCCTGGTCCACAACGCGCCGCCGGAGTACGCGCTGATCTCGTCCGGGCTCGGCTCGGCCGCGCCGGTGAACCTGATCGTGCTGCCGGTGCTGTTCCAGGGCGAGGTGCTCGGGGTGCTGGAGCTGGCCTCGGTGAACGAGTTCAGCACCGTCCACCAGGACCTGCTGGAACAGCTGCGGCACACCATCGGCGTCAACGTGAACACGATCCTGTCGAACTCGCGGACGGAGGCGCTCCTCACGGAGTCGCAGCGGCTGGCCCAGGAGCTGCGGGCCCGGTCGGAGCAGCTGCAGGCTCAGCAGGGCGAGCTGCGGCGGTCCAACACCGAGCTGGCCGAGAAGGCGGCGCTGCTGGCCCAGCAGAACCGCGATATCGAGGTCAAGAACAGCGAGATCGAGCAGGCCCGCCAGGAGCTGGAGGAGCGCGCCGGGCAGCTGACGGTGGCGTCGCAGTACAAGACCGAGTTCATGGCGAACATGTCGCACGAGCTGCGGACGCCGCTGAACAGCGCGTTGATCCTGGCGAAGCTGCTGTCGGAGAACCCGGAAGGGAACCTGACGGAGAAGCAGATCCAGTTCGCGAAGACGATCTACGCGGCCGGGTCGGACCTGCAGCAGCTGATCAACGACATCCTCGACCTGGCGAAGGTCGAGGCGGGCCGGCTCGACCTGCAGATGACCGACATCACGCTGCCGGAGCTGGTGGACTACGTCGAGTCGCTGTGCCGGCCGCTGACCGCGGACAAGGGCCTGGAGTTCGCCGTCCACATCGACCCGCCGGTGCCCGGCAGCGTCCACACCGACGAGCACCGCCTGCAGCAGATCCTGCGCAACCTGCTGTCGAACGCGGCGAAGTTCACCGACGAGGGTGGCGTCCGCCTGCACATCCGGGCGGCGGACCCGGCGGAGGTCGAGCAGGAGGCGCTGCGGAACGCGCCGGGCATCATCGCCTTCGCGGTCGAGGACACCGGGATCGGCATCCCGGAGGAGAAGCTGGCGGTGATCTTCGAGGCGTTCCGCCAGGCGGACGGCACGACGAGCCGCAAGTACGGCGGCACGGGCCTGGGGCTGAACATCAGCCAGCAGCTCACCGAGCTCCTCGGGGGCGAGCTCCGGGTGGTGAGCGAGCCGGGCGTCGGCTCGACGTTCACGCTGTACCTGCCGGTGGCGGCGGCCAACCTGGTGGACCCGGCCCTGACGGCCCTGTCCTCCCCGCGGCTGCCCGCGGTGCCGAGCACGGTGCTGGTGGCAGCCCCGGACGTGACGCCGAAGCGCTTCCACGGCGAGAAGGTCCTGATCGTGGACGACGACCTTCGCAACGTGTTCGCCCTGGCGGCGGTCCTGGAACAGGCGGGCCTGGAGGTGATCTACGCGGAGACGGGCGTGGACGGAATCCGGGCCTTGGAGCGCAACGAGGACACGGCGCTGGTCCTGATGGACGTGATGATGCCGGAGCTGGACGGCAACGCCACGATCGCGGCGATCAGGGCGGAAGCGGCCAACGCGGACCTGCCGGTGATCGCGGTCACCGCCAAGGCGACGGCGGAGGACCGGGCCCGCACGCTGGCCAGCGGCGCTGACGACTACATCACGAAGCCGGTGGACACGGACAAGCTGCTGGACGTGATCGCGGCGAAGCTGGAGGCCGACGCCGCTTCGACGCGCGACGCCGCCTCTTCGGCCGGTTGAGGCGGCCCGGCGAGCGCCTGCTCACCGGGCCTGGGGTCCTTCTGGTCGGGATGACAGGATTTGAACCTGCGACCCTCCGCTCCCAAAGCGGATGCGCTACCAAGCTGCGCCACATCCCGGCACCCCCAGGGGGGTGTGTGACCAGCCTAGCGGGTCACGCTAAGCTAGCGACGCACCCGGGTACTTCCGGGGGCGCGCGGGTGTAGCTCAATGGTAGAGCCCTAGTCTTCCAAACTAGCTACGCGGGTTCGATTCCCGTCACCCGCTCCACAGTTCGGGCCCGGCGGCCAGGCGTGCGTATGGAATACGAGAACGCCGCCTGGCGCAGGCCGGGGACTACTTGGCCGAGCTGCGCTCGTCGTAGCTGCGCCGGGCCGCGTCGACCTTTTCGAGGTTGCCCGACCACTCGGAAAGGGACGCGAACAGCGGGCCCAGGCTGCGCCCCAGCTCGCTGATCTCGTACTCCACCCGCGGCGGCACCTCGGCGTGGTAGGTCCGCACGACCAGTCCGTCCCGCTCCAGCTGCCGCAGCCGCTGGGTGAGCACCTTCGGCGTGATCGTCGTGATGCGGCGCTGCAGCTCGACGAAGCGCTGGCGGCCGTACTCGTGGAGGGCCCACAGGATCGGCGTGGTCCAGCGGCTGAACACGATGTCCACCACCGGGGCGATCGGGCAGGCCTGCTCGGGTGTGGTCTCGGTCACTTTCCCGCCTCCAGCCAATACTTTCCTCTAGGTACCTACTATACCGCGGAAGGTACCGTCGATTCCATGATCATGGTTGTGGGAGCGACGGGGAACGTCGGAGCACCGCTGGTGCGAATGCTGGCCGAGGCGGGCGAAAAGGTGACGGCGGTGTCCCGCCGGATCACCGCGGCGCCGCCGGGAGTCGTTGTGCGGCAGGGAGATCTGTCTTCAGTGTCCTTTTCGGACGTCTCGTCGGTGTTCCTGATGGTGCCGCCGGGATTCGAGGGCTCCCTGGAGCCGGTGCTGGCCCGGGCGGCCGGGGCCGGACGGGTGGTGCTGTTGTCCTCGCAGGGCGTCGGAACGGGGCGTCACCCGGCGGCGCACGAAGCGGCGGTGCAGGCATCAGGTCTGAAGTGGACAGTGCTGCGCCCGGCGGGGTTCGCGTCGAACGCCTTCCAGTGGGCGGAAAGCGTGCGGACCCGGCGCGAGGTCGCGGCGCCGTTCGCGGACGTGGCCCTGCCGGTGATCGACCCGGAGGACATCGCTTCGGTTGCGGCCGCGGCGTTGCTGGACCCGTCGCACGAAGGCAGGACCTACGAGCTGACCGGCCCGGCGGCGATCTCACCGCGCGAGCAGGCCGCAGCGATCGGCGAGGCGGTGGGTGAGCCCGTGCGGTTCGTGCCGCAGACGCGGGAGGAGGCCCGCGCGGCGATGCTGGGCTTCATGCCGCCGCACGTGGCCGAAGCGACGCTGGACATCCTGGGCGCACCGACACCGGAAGAGCAACGGGTGAGCCCGGACGTCGAGCGGGTGCTCGGCCGCCCGCCGCGGCCGTTCGCGGAGTGGGCGTCGCGGTTCGCGGGGGCGTTCAAGTGACGACCCTCGCCTACCGTTCGGCCGGCAGCGGGCCGCCGGTGGTTCTGCTGCACGGCAACCCGACGTCGTCGGCCCTCTGGCGCAACGTGATGCCGTTCCTGCCGGGCCGCCTGCTGGCCCCGGACCTGATCGGCATGGGCGACTCGCCCAGGCCGGACATCGGGTACACCTTCGACGACCACGCGCGTCACCTCGACGAGTGGTTCGACACCCTCGGCCTGGACGACGTGGTCCTGATCGGCCACGACTGGGGTGGCGCCCTGGCGGCGGACTGGGCGTCCCGCCACCCGTCGCGGGTCCGCGCCCTGGCGTTCACGGAAGCGGTCCTGAAGCCGATGACGTGGGAGGAGTTCCCGCCGGCGGGGGCGGAGGTGTTCCGCGCGATCAAGGCAGCGGACGAGCTTCCGGCCGGGTTCCTCGCCGGGCTCCCGCCGGAGTACGCGACGACGTTCCACCGCCCGCTGCTGCAGTTCGCCCGCTCGCTGCCCCTGGGTGGCGAGCCGCCGGAGGTGGTGGCGCGGATCGAGGCGTCCGGCCGCTGGCTGGCGTCCTCGCCGGAGGTCCCGAAGTTGCTGGTGACGTTCGAGCCGGGCTTCGACACGATGCTGACGCCGTCGATGATCGACTGGTGCGCCGCGGAATTCGCCTCCCTGGAGGTGGTGCGGCGGCCGGAGAAGGCGGGCCACCACACACCGGAAGAGCAGCCTGAAGCGCTCGCGGAGGCGTTGGCGAACTGGCTGACGTCCATGGCCGGCGCGTAGGGGCCCCGGGGTGGGCATCGCCCTCATCTGCCCACCCCGGCGCCGCCTACGGGGAAACGTCCAGGTAGTCCAGGTTCGCCGGGCCGTCCGCCGTCGTCGCGGTGACGCGGACCGTGTGCGCTCCCGCCGCCAAGGCGAGGGGGCGGCTCACCGTGCTCCACGTCGTCCACGCGCCCGTGGCCGGGAACGGCACTGCCGCGGCCACCACCGTTCCGTCGACCGAGATGTCCACCGGGCGGTCGGCCGCCGTGCCGTTCGCGTAGCCGAACGCCAGCGACGTCGCCGGTCCCGTCACCTGCCACTCGACGTAGCTGCCGACCGCGTTGGCGCCGTTCGCGAAGCCGGTTCCGGAGAAGCCCGCGTGGTTCGAATCCACCGTGCCGCCCGCCGACAACGAGGCCGACTCGGCTTCGTAGCGCGTCGAGCCACCCGCGCGCGACACGCGGTACAGCACCGTCGCGTGCGAAGGCACCGACGCGCTGATCGTCCCCGAAGTGCTTCGGACGGCCTTGCTCCACAGGTCCTTCAGCGTGTACGACGACGCACTGCCGATCCCGGTCGCGGAGGCAGTGGTGCTGATCGTCGCCGTCGCGGCCGTTTCGTTGGACAAAGCCACCGCGCGGTCGCCGTTCGACAGCACCTTGCTGTACACCACCAGGCCCGAGTTCGCGCTCAGCACCGTGGCCTGCTTGCCCAGCGGGTCCTGGTCGAGCGCGATGACGTCGGTGTTCTTGAGGATCGCGAAGTTGTCGTCCGACACCTTGCGCAGGTCGCTGCCGATCAGCAGCGGGGCCGCCATCATCGCCCACAGGCTGAAGTGCGTGCGGTACTCCGCCGCCGTCATGCCGCCGTTGCCGACCTCCAGCATGTCCGGGTCGTTCCAGTGCCCCGGGCCCGCGTACTGGGCCAGGCCGCGGTTGGTCTGGGCCTTCGAGATCATGCTCGACCACTTGTCGGAGATGTCCCCGGTGGTGCGCCACAGGTTCCCGACCGGCGCGGCCCACGTCCACGGCTGGTTCTGGCCCCACTCGCAGATCGAGTACGCGATCGCGCGGCCGGACTTCGCGAGCGCGTCGCGCATCGCCTTGTAGCGCTGCTGCGCGTCGACACCCTGGTTGTTGCAGTTGTCGTACTTCAGGTAGTCGACCCCCCAGGAGGCGAACAGGTTCGCGTCCTGCTGCTCGTGGTTCAGCGCGCCGGGGAACCCGGCCTTGTTGCACGTCTTCGTGCCGGCGCTGGTGTAGATGCCGAACTTCAGGCCCTTCGAGTGCACGTAGTCGGCGAGTGCCTTGATCCCGTCGGGGAACCGCGCCGGGTCCGGCACCAGGTTGCCCGCCGAGTTGCGGGACGGCAGTGCCCAGCAGTCGTCGATGTTGACGTAGGTGTAGCCCGCGTCCTTCAGGCCCTTGCTGACGAAGATGTCCGCGATGCCCTTGATCATCGCCTCGTTGAACTCGGCACGGCACTGCGTCGAGTTCCAGTTGTTGAAGCCCATCGGCGGTGTGCGCAGCAGGCCGTTTTCGAGGGCCGACGCCGTGGGCGCACCCAGGACGAGACCGCTGGCCGCGATCGCGAACGCGGCGGCCGCGCTCGCGATGCGCCGGAGTGAGGACATGCGTGCTCCCGGAGGTGAGGTGGAGGACCTCCGGTTAGTAAAAGTTCCTTCCAATCGGGCCGTCAAGGTCTCGTGCACGAAACATCAGATATGACACCGGATCATCCCGGTCACCGGCACGCCGCGGGCAGCTCTTCGACCAGCCACGCGTGGATCTGCCGGGCCGCGTCCGCCACGTCCTCCCCCGTCTTCAGGGCCAGGACCGGCACCCGCGGCTCGCCGGCCGGCGTGCCGAACAGCCGCAGGTACGCGCCGACGGCCGTCAGCTCGGCGTCGCTCGCCGTCTCGGGCAGCTCGTCGAACTCCACCTCCGCCGGGTCGGCCAGCACGACGCCGGTCGCGCCGGCCGCGTCCGCCACCGCGGCGGCGAACAGCGCCCCCGAGCCGGCCCCGAGCACGACGAACGGCTCGCCGTCCGCCTGGGCGCGAACGGCCTCCGCCGCCGCCGCGACCAGCGTGTCCAGGTCGGCGGGCGGCGAGGTCTCGCCGTCGAACCCGGGGGCGGGCAGCAGCCACGTCTCGCGGACGCCGTCGAACCGCGTGGTGACGTCTTCGCACCACCGGGTCGAGCCGGCGAGCGTCCCGGCCGCGAACAGCAGCGGCCGGGACGCCCCCGTCGTCGCGCGCCGGAGCCGGGGCGTCCACGGGGACGCGGGCAGGAACTGTGCTGCCGTGCCGAGGAACGCCCGGAACTCGTCCGTGCGGCCGGTGGCCCTGGCCGTCCGGAGCAGCGTGCCCAGGGAACCGGCCGGAGCGGCCGCCGTCAGGGTGACGTTGGCCAGGACGTGCTCGGCGAGTTCGGCGACCGTCGGGTAGTCCCAGACGAGCGCCGCGGGCAGCTCGAGGCCGGTCGCCGCGCTGATCCGGTTGCGCAGTTCCACGACACCCAAGGACGTGAAGCCCAGATCGGCGAACGCGGATTCCGGCTCGACCGCGTCGGCGGACGGGTGCCCGAGCGTCGCCGCCACCTCCGCCCGGATCCACCCGAGGAGCCACGCGGGGCGGTCGGCGGCCGGGAGCTCCGCCAGGCGCCCGGTGATCGGCTCGGCCTCCGGCGCGTCGGCCGCTTCCGGGACCAGTGTCTCCGGCAGGACCATGTCCAGCCAGTAACGGCTGCGCTGGAAGGGGTAGGTGGGCAGGTCGACGCGGGTGGCTCCGGGGAAGAAGGGCGTCCAGCCGACGTCGGTGCCGTGGACGTGAGCAGTGCTCAACGCCGAGATCAGTGCTCTTTCTTCGGAGCGGTCTCGCCGCAAGGCCGGGACAGCGACGCAGCTCCCGCCGAGGGTTTCCCTGGTCATCGCGCTGAGCACGCCGTCCGGGCCCAGCTCCAAAAACGTCATCACGCCCTCGGCTTCGAGGGTCCGGACGGTGTCGGCGAACCGGACGGCCTCGCGCACGTGCCGCACCCAGTAGTCCGCGGTGAACGGCTCGGCGAGAGCACCGCTCACATTCGAGAGCACCGGTATCTGCGCTGGGTGGTAGGTGAGGGTCTCGGCCACTGCGCGGAACTGCTCCAGCATCGGATCCATCAACGGCGAGTGGAACGCGTGGCTCACTTTCAGGCGCTTGGTCTTGGGGAATTGCGCCGCGATGGCCAGCACCGCGGCTTCCTCACCCGAGATGACCACCGACGCCGGGCCGTTGACGGCCGCGATGGAGACCCCGTCGGTCAGCTCGATCTCGGACTCCGGGGCGGCGATGGACACCATCGCGCCCCCGGTGGGCAGGGCCTGCATCAGCGACGCGCGGGCGGCCACCAGACGGCAAGCGTCCTCAAGGGACAACACCCCAGCCACGTGCGCGGCCGAGAGCTCCCCGATCGAATGCCCGGCCACGAAATCCGGGCGCACACCGAACGCCTCGACCAGCCGGAACAACGCCACCTCGACCGCGAACAACGCAGGCTGGGTGAACTCGGTCCGGTCAAGGCGTTCGGCGTCGTCGAAGGCCTCCCGCAGCCCCGGGCCGAAATGCGCGCACACCTGGTCGAAAGCCGACGCGTACACCGGGAACCGCTCGTACAGCTCTCGGCCCATGCCCGCCCGCTGCGCGCCTTGGCCGGTGAACAACGCCGCGAGCCGGCCGGGCCGTTCGCGTCCGGTGAGGACGTTCGGCGCGGACCGGCCGTCCGCCACTGCCGAAACCCCGCTCAGCAGCTCGCCGGCGGTGGCGCCGTGGACCACTGCCCGGTGCGCGAACCGGCTCCGCGAAGAGACCAGCGACCAGCCGACGTCGGCCGGATGCTCCGTGACGGCCAGCAACTGCGCGGCCTGCGCGCGCAACGCGGCCTCGCTGCGTCCGGACAACACCCACGGCACCAGGCCGGTTTCACCGCGGTCCGGCACCACCGGCTGGAGAACGGGCGCCTGTTCGAGGATGGCGTGCGCGTTCGTCCCGCTGACCCCGAACGACGAGACACCGGCCCGCCGCGGCCGGTCCACGGCCCACTCCCGGGTCTCCGTCAGCAGTTCCACCGCTCCCGCGGACCAGTCCACATGGGACGACGGCCGGTCCACGTGCAGGGTCGGCGGCAGCACGCCGTGCCGCATCGCCATGATCATCTTGATCACGCCCGCCACCCCGGCCGCGGCCTGCGTGTGCCCGATGTTCGACTTCAGCGAGCCGAGCCACAGCGGCGTCGTGCGATCCTGGCCGTAGGTGGCCAGGATCGCCTGTGCCTCGATCGGGTCACCCAGCGTCGTGCCGGTGCCGTGGCCTTCCACGACGTCCACTTCGGACGGTTCCAGGCCCGCCCCGGCCAGCGCGGCACGGATGACCCGCTGTTGCGACGGGCCGTTGGGCGCGGTCAGGCCGTTGGAAGCGCCGTCGGAGTTGACCGCCGTGCCGCGGACCACCGCGAGCACCGGGTGGCCGAGCCGCCGGGCGTCGGAAAGCCGTTCCACGGCGAGGATCCCGGCGCCTTCGCCCCAGCCGGTGCCGTCGGCGGCGTCGGCGAACGACTTGCACCGGCCGTCGGCGGCAAGGCCGCGCTGCCGGCTGAAGTCGATGAACACCCCCGGTGTCGAAAGGACGGTCACCCCACCGGCAAGAGCAAGGTCGCACTCGCCCTGCCGCAGCGACTGGCACGCCAGGTGCAGCGCCACCAGCGACGACGAACACGCCGTGTCCACCGTGATCGCCGGGCCTTCGAAACCGAACGCGTACGCGACGCGCCCGGACGCCACGCTCGCCGAGCTGCCGGTGCCGAGGAACCCCTCGACACCCTCGGGCACGGCGAGCGGCCGGGACGCGTAGTCGGAGTACATCACGCCGGTGAAGACGCCGGTCCGGCTGCCGCGCAGCGATTCCGGGTCGATGCCCGCGCGTTCCAGGGCTTCCCACGACGTCTCCAGCAGCAGCCGCTGCTGCGGGTCCATGGCCAGGGCCTCGCGGGGCGAGATGCCGAAGAAGCCCGCGTCGAAGGCGGCGGCGTCGTAGAGGAACCCGCCTTCCTTGGCGTAGCTGGTGCCCGGGTGGTCCGGGTCGGGGTCGTAGAGCGCGCCGGTGTCCCAGCCGCGGTCGTCGGGGAGGCCGCCTACGGCGTCGCGGCCGGCGGCGACGAGGTCCCACAGGTCCTCCGGGCCGCGGACCCCGCCGGGGTAGCGGCAGCCGATGCCGACGACCACGACCGGGTCGCCGTCCACCCGCCGCTCCCGCGCCACCACCGGCGCCGCCGTCCCGGACACGCGCTCGACCACGTACCGGGTGAGGGCCTGCGGGGTCGGATGGTCGAAGACGAGCGTCGCCGGCAGCCGCAGGCCGGTCTCGGCCGCGAGGCGGTTGCGCAGTTCGAGGGCGGTCAGCGAGTCGAAACCGAGTTCCTTGAACGCCCGAGCCGGTTCGACGGCGGCCCCCGACGCGTACCCGAGGACGCCCGCGACCAGGCCGCGGACGAGGTCCAGGACCTGCCGGACGCGGTCGTCCGCGCCGAGACCGGCCAGGCGGCCGGCGAACGACGTCTGCGCGGCCGCCGCCGTCGCCTGCCGCCGGGGTGGCGGGAGCAGGCCGTGGAGCAGCGTGGGCGTCACCGGCTGCCGGCGCAGGGCCGCGAGTTCGAGCCGGACCGGCGCGAGCACGGCCCGGTCCGCGGCGACGGCCCGGTCGAACAGGGCCAGGCCGAGCTCGGTGTCCAGGGGGGTCATGCCGGCGCCGGCCATGCGGCGCCGGTCGCCGTCGGCGAGGTGGCCGGTCATCGAGCTGGCTTCGGCCCAGAGCCCCCAGGCCAGCGATACGGCGGGCAGGCCCTGGGCACGGCGGTGCTGCGCGAGGGCGTCGAGGAACGCGTTCGCGGCGGCGTAGCCGGCCTGTCCCGCGCCGCCCATGGTGGCCGCGAAGGAGGAGAACAGGACGAAGGCCGAGAGGTCCGAGGTGAGTTCGTGGAGGTTGAGGGCCGCCTCGGCCTTTGGCCGCAGGACCGCCGCCAGCCGATCCGGGGTGAGGGATTCGAGGACGCCGTCGTCGAGCACGCCCGCCGCGTGGACGACCGCCGACACGGGGTGCCCGGCCAGGACCTCGGCCAGCCGCGCGCGGTCGGCGACGTCGCAGGCGACGGCCGTCGCGGTGGCGCCCAGGCAGGCGAGTTCAGCGGCGAGCTCCGCGGGTTCGCGGCGGGACAGCAGCAGGAGCTGCCGGACGCCGTGGTGGGTGACCAGGTGCCGGGCGACCAGGCCGCCGAGCAGGCCGGACGCGCCGGTGACCAGGACCGCGCCGTCGCCCCAGTCCGGCGTGTTGTCCACAATGGATGCCCGGGCCAGCCGCGGGGCCCGCCATTTCCCGGCGCGCAACGCCAGCTGGGGTTCGCCGAGCGGCAGTTCCGCCGGAACCTCGGCGGCGTCCAGCAGCACGAACCGGCCGGGGTTCTCGGTCTGGGCCGACCGCACCAGGCCGGTCACGGCCGCGGCGGCGAGATCGGTGACGTCCTCGCCGTCGACGGAGACCGCGCCGGAGGTCGCGACGACCAGGAGCCCCTCGGAAGCGAGCCACTCCTGAAGCCGCGCGAGGACCGCCGCGGTCACTTCCCGCACCGGACCGCCCGGGACGCGGAACACCTCGAACTCGCTGGTCAGCTCGGTGCCGGCCACCTCGGGCCAGGTGACTTCGAAGAGCACGTCGGCCCGGGTGGCTTTCGCGGGAGTGCGCAGGGAAAGCGATTTCACGGCGCCGACCGGCGCGCCGGTCTCGTCGGTGAAGGTCAGCGCGACGGTGTCCGCGGACACGGGCGTCAGCGCGACCCGCAGCACGGTCGACCCGGACGCCGTCAGGGAGACGCCGCTCCACGCGAACGGCAGCCTCGGCCCGTCCCCCGCCGCCAGCGCGCCGAAGCCGGCCGCGTGCAGGGCCGCGTCCAGCAACGCCGGGTGCAGCCCGAACCGGGCCGCCTCCGCGCGCAGGGTTTCGGGCAGCTCGACCTCGGCGAAGACGTCGGTGCCGCGGGTCCACACCGCGCGCAGGCCCTGGAACGCCGGGCCGTAATCGACGCCGGTGGCCGCCATGGCCGGGTAGAAGCCGTCCAGCCCGGCTCGCGACGCTCCGACTGGCGGCCAAGTGTCGAGTGGCTCGGCGACCACGGCGTCCTCGGTCAGGAGGCCGGTCGCGTGGCGGGTCCACGGGGTGAACTCGTCGGGCCGGGAGAAGATCGCGAGCTCGCCGTCCTCCTCCACCGAGACCTGCAGGTGCACCCCGCCCTCGGCGGGCAGGACGAGCGGGGTCTCCAAGGTGAGTTCTTCGAGGGTGCGGCGGCCGGCCTGGTCGCCGGCGCGGAGGGCGAGCTCGACGAACGCCGTGCCCGGCAACAGGACTTCGCCGCCGACGCGGTGGTCGGCGAGCCACGGCTGGCTGTGCAGCGACAGTTTGCCGGTGAGCACCGCACCGCCCGAGCCCGCCAGCGCGACCACCGCGCCGAGCAGCGGGTGCTCTGCCGGCGTCAGGCCAAGGCCACCCGCGTCGACCCCGGAGACCAGCCGCGGCCAGTAGCGTTCGTGCTGGAACGCGTACGTGGGCAGCTCGGCGCGGCGGGCGCCGGGGAACGCGTCGTCCCACCGGACGTCGACGCCGTGCACCCAGGCTTCGGCCAGGGCGGTGTGGAAGCGGGCGAGGCCGCCGTCGTCGCGGCGCAGCGAGCCGAGCGCGGTCACCTCGTCGCCGCCGATCGCCATGGTGAGCACCGGGTGCGGCGAGGCTTCGACGAAGGTCCGGAACCCCTGGCCGGCCAGGGCTTCCACGGCAGTGTCGAGCCGGACCGGGCGGCGGAGGTTGGCGTACCAGTACTCGGCGGCCAGTTCGGGGCCGTCGAGCCAGGTGCCGGTGACCGTCGAGAAGAAACCCGTCTCGGCCTTTCCCGGCCGGATCGGGGCGAGGACGTCGAGGAGGCGGTCGCGGATGCGTTCCACCTGCGGTGAATGGGAGGCGTAGTCCACCGGAACCCGCTTCGCGCGGACATCGGTGCAGGCTTCCAGGAGCTCTTCCAGCGCGTCCGGCGTGCCGGAGACGACCACCGCGGACGGGCCGTTGATCGCGGCGATCGACAGCCGCTCGCCCCAGGGCGCGATCCGGGCCGCCACCGCGTCGGCAGGCTCGGCGATCGAGACCATGCCGCCTTCGCCCGCGAGTGCGAGGATCGCCTGGCTGCGCAACGCGACGACCCGGGCACCGTCCTCGAGGGACAGTGCACCCGCGACGACGGCGGCGGCGATCTCCCCTTGCGAATGCCCGACGACCGCGGCGGGCTCGACGCCGTACGAGCGCCACAGTTCCGCGAGCGAGACCATCACCGCGAACAACGCGGGCTGCACGACGTCGACACGCTCCAGCATCGCGGCGTCGCGGATCACTTCGGCGAGTGACCAGTCCACAAAGGACGACAGAGCGGCAGCGCATTCGGCCATCCGCGCGGCGAACACCGGGGACTCGGCGAGCAGGTCCACGGCCATCCCGGCCCACTGGGATCCCTGGCCGGGGAACACCATCGCGACCTTGCCCGCGACGGCCGTCCCCTTGACCACGGCGGGCGCGGGCACGTCCGCGGCGAGCGCCGCGACCCCGGCGATGAGACCGTCGCGGTCGCCGACGACCACGGCGCGGTGGTCGAACGAAGTCCGGGTCGTGGCCAGGGAAAAGCCGACGTCGCCGATCGGCCCGGTGACGTCGGCGAGGGCGGCGGCCTGCGCGCGCAGCGCCTCGGGTGACCGCGCCGAAAGCACCCAGGGGACGACCCGTCCCGGCTCGTCGGGACCGGTGGCCGGGAGGTCCTCGGCCTGCTCCAGGATAGTGTGCACGTTGGTGCCGCTCATGCCGAACGCCGAGACCGCCGCCCGCCGCGGCCGGTCCGACGGCCACTCGCGGCGCTCGGTGAGCAGTTCCACGGACCCCGCCGACCAGTCGATCCGCGACGACGGTTCGCCGGCGTGCAGGGTCGGCGGCAGGACGCCGTGGCGCATCGCCATGACCATCTTGATCACTCCAGCGACCCCGGCTGCGGCCTGCGTGTGCCCGATGTTGGACTTCACCGAACCCAGCCACAGCGGCGTTTCCCGGTCCTGGCCGTAGGTCGCCAGCAACGCCTGGGCCTCGATCGGGTCACCCAGCGTCGTCCCGGTACCGTGCGCTTCGACCACGTCGACGTCCGCAGTGGACAGTCCGGCGTCGGCCAGCGCTGCGCGGATCACCCGCTGCTGCGAAGGACCGTTCGGTGCGGTCAGGCCGTTGGACGCGCCGTCGGAGTTCACCGCCGAACCCCGGACGACGGCCAGGACCGGGTGGCCGTGGCGGCGCGCGTCGGACAGCCGTTCCACCACGACCACGCCGCAGCCCTCGCCCCACGAGGTGCCGTCGGCGGATTCGGCGAACGCCTTGCACCGGCCGTCCGGGGCCAGGCCGCGCAGCCGGCTGAACGCGATGAACGAGCCCGGCGTCGGCAGCACGGTGACCCCGCCGGCCAGCGCGAGGTCGCACTCCCCCTGCCGCAGCGCCTGCACCGCCAGGTGCAGCGCGACCAGCGACGACGAGCACGCCGTGTCGACCGTGAGCGTCGGTCCCTCCAGGCCGAACGCATAGGCGACGCGTCCGGAAAGGACACTCGCGGCGTTGCTCGTCGCGAGGTGGCCTTCGAGGGCCTCGGCGGAGCCGAGCATGAGGGTGCCGTAGTCCTGGCCGTTGGAGCCGACGAAGACGCCGGTGCGGCTGCCCTTCAGCGACGGTGGCCGGATCCCGCCGTGCTCCAGGGCTTCCCACGACGTCTCCAGCAGCAGCCGCTGCTGCGGGTCCATGGCCAGGGCTTCGCGCGGGGAGATGCCGAAGAACCCGGCGTCGAAGTCCGCGACGCCGTCGAGGAAGCCGCCTTCGCGCACGTAGGACGTCCCGGGCGTCTCCGGATCGGGGTCGTGGAGCGAGCCGAGTTCCCAGCCGCGGTCCTCGGGGAAGCCGGAGATCGCGTCGCGGCCGCCCTCGACCAGGTCCCACAGCTGCGCCGGGGTGCGGACGCCGCCCGGGAACCGGCAGCCGAGGCCGACGATCGCGACCGGCTCGGTGGTCTGCGCCTCCTGGAGCCGGCGGCGGGTGTCCTGCAGATCGGCCGTGACCCGCTTGAGGAAGTAGCGGAGCTTCTCCTCGTTGTCCATCGTCTTCTCACTCCGTAGGTCGCGGGCGCCGGGTCAGGAGATGCCGAACTCTTTGCCGAGGAGGTCGAACATCTCCTCGTCGCTGGCGGTTTCGAGGCTCGGGGCGGCCGGTTCGCCCGCCCAGCCCGCGGTGAGCTGCCGCAGCCGGTCCGCGACGCGGGCCCGGCCGGCTTCGTCGAGGGTGGCGCCGGCCCGGCCGAGCCGGTCGAGCAGGTCGTCGACCCCGGGCTCGTCCGCCCGCAGCTGCGCGGTCAGGTGCCGGGCCAGCGCCGACGGCGACGGGTGGTCGAAGACGAGCGTCGCGGGCAGGTTCAGGCCGGTGACGCGGTCCAGGCGGTTGCGGAGCTCGACCGCGGTCAGCGACGTGAAGCCGGTTTCGCTGAACGCCCGGTCGGGGGCGACGTCGGCCGCCCGGCCGTGGCCGAGGACCGCCGCGACGTGCTCGCGGACGACGTCGAGCACGAGGTCGCCCGCCTCGGCCGCGGACCGCCCGGCCAGGCGGTCGCCGAGGGTTTCGGGCGCCGTCGCGACCGGCGCCGCCGGGGCCAGCTCGGCGTAGAGCGGCCGGGCCGACGGGTAGGTGTCCCAGTCGATGTCGGCGACGACCTGCGACCGGGTGATCCGGCCGAGCGCCGCCGCGGCTTCCGCCGCGGGCAGCGGGGTGACCCCGGCGCGCCGCATCCGGCCGGCGTTCCCGGCGGCCATGCCGTCACCCGCCCACGGACCCCAGGCGATCGAGACGGCCGCGCGGCCCGACACGCGGCGGCGCTGGGCGATGGCGTCCAGCTCGGCGTTCGCGGCCGCGTAGTTCGCCTGTCCCGCCGCGCCGGCCGCGCCGGCCAGCGAGGAGAACAGGACGAAGGCGTCGAGGTCGCCGGTCAGCTCGTCGAGGATCCGCGCGCCGGTCACCTTGGCCCGCAGGACCCCGGCGAACCGGTCGCCGGTGAGGGTGTCGACGACGCCGTCGTCGAGGACGCCCGCCGCGTGCACCACCGCGGTCACCGGGTACCCGGCCAGCAGGGCCGCGACCGCGTCCCGGTCGGCGACGTCGCAGGCGACGACCGTCACGCGGTCGTCCGGCGCTTCGCCACCGCGGCGGCTCGCCAGGACGACGTGCTCGGCGCCGTGGTCCAGGAGCCAGCGGGTGACGTGCCCGCCGAGCGCCCCGGTGCCGCCGGTGACCAGCACGGTTCCGCGGGGCGTCCACTGTGGACTCGATCGGTGGTCGCGGACGAGCCGGCGGGTGAAGACACCGGCCGGCCGGACGGCGATTTCGTCCTCGCGGCCCGCGGCCAGGACCGCGCAGAGCCGCTCGCCGTCTTCGCCGCTCAGGACCTCCGGCAGGTCGACCAGGCCGCCCCAGCGGTTCGGGTGTTCCATCGCGACCGTCCGGCCGAAGCCCCAGAACTGAGCCTGGGCCGGATCGGCGACGGGCTCGTCGTCCGCCGTCGCCACGGCACCGCGGGTCGCGCACCACAGCGGTGCGGTGACGCCCGCGTCGCCGAGGCCCTGGACCAGGGCGAGAGTCTGCGGGAGCCCGGCGGCGACGGCCGACGCCCGGGTGCCGGCCGCGAAGGCCAGCAGCGACAGCGCACCGACCGGCGTGGCACCTTCTTCGGCCAGCTTGGCCTCGACCAGCTTCGCGACCGTGATGCGGTCGGCGTCCTCGGGCACCCGGACGACCAGGGGCCGTGCCCCGGCCGTCGCGAAGGCACCCGCCGCGGCCGTTGCCGCCGAGGGGTCGTCGAGGGTTTCCGGCAGGACGAACAGCCAGTCGCCGGACACCGCGCCCCCGGTGTCGCGCAGCTTGCGCCAGACGACCCGGTAGCGCCAGGCGTCGGAGTTCGCCCGCGTCTCGCGCCGCCAGCCGGACAGGGCCGGGAGCGCGGAGGCGACGGCGGCGCGCTGGTCGCCGTCCAGGCCGAGCAGGGCACCGAGGGAGTCCAGGTCTTCGCCTTCGACCGCCTTCCAGAACTCCGTGTCCACTTCGGACATCGGCGCGGCGGGTGCGGGCTCGGGCCAGAACCGCTGCCGCTGGAAGGGATAGGTGGGCAGGTCGACCGGGGGCGCCGGCGGGTAGAACGCCGCCCAGTCGACGTCGACGCCGTGGACGTGAACACTGCTCAACGCTGTGAGCAGTGCTCTCTCTTCAGAGCGGTCTCGCCGCAGCGCCGGGATCGCGGTGCCGTCGACCATCGCGCTGAGCACCGCATCCGGGCCCAGCTCCAGGAACACACCGACGCCTGCGGACTTCAGTGTCTCGACGCCGTCGGCGAATCGGACGGTTTCGCGCACGTGGCGGACCCAGTAGTCAGCGGTGAACGGCTCGGCGAGAGCACCGCTCACATTCGAGAGCACCGGTATCTCGGCCGGGTGGTACGTGAGGGTCTCGGCGACCGCACGGAACTCGTCGAGCATCGGGTCCATCAGCCGCGAGTGGAACGCGTGGCTCACCGTGAGCCGCTTCGTCTTGATGCCGCGCCCGGCGAACTCCGCGGCGATCGCCAGGACCGCGGTCTCGTCGCCGGAGACGACGACCGACTCGGGGCCGTTCACCGCCGCGATCGAAACGCCCTCGGTGAGGGTGATGGCGGACTCGGGCGCCGCGATGGAGACCATCGCGCCCTCGGCGGGCAGCGCCTGCATCAGCGACGCCCGGGCCGCGACCAGCGTGCAGGCGTCGGGCAGGGTCAGCACCCCGGCCACGTGGGCGGCGACGAGCTCGCCGATCGAGTGCCCGGCGACGAAGTCCGGGCGCACGCCCCACGCCGTGACGAGCCGGTGCAGCGCGACCTCGACGGCGAACAGGGCGGGCTGGGTGTAGCCGGTCCGGTCGAGCCGGTCGCCGCCGTCGAAGACGATCTCGCGCAGCGGCGCGTCGAGCAGGCGGTCGAACTCGGCGCAGACGGCGTCGAAAGCGTCGGCGAACACCGGGAACCGGCCGTACAGCTCGCGGCCCATCCCGGCGCGCTGGGCGCCCTGGCCGGTGAACAGCACGGCCAGGCGCGCACCGGGGACGGCGGTGCCGCGGACGGCGGTGTCCAGGTCCGCCAGCCCGGCCAGGAGCTGCTCGCGGTCCCCGAGGACGACGGCCCGGTGCTCCAGGGCCGCCCGGCCGGTCGCCAGGGTACGGCCGACCCCCGCCGCCGGAGCGTCCTCGCCGACCGTGGCGCGGAGGCGCCGGGCCTGATCGCGCAGGGCTTGCTCGTCCTTCGCCGACAGCGGCCAGACGGTGAGTCCGTCGTGGACCGGGGACGTGGGCTCGGGCTCGCCCGCTTCGAGGATCAGGTGGGCGTTGGTGCCGCTGACGCCGAACGCCGACACCCCCGCCCGCCGCGGGCCGGACCCCCACTCGCGCGGCTCGGTCAGCAGCTCGACCGACCCCGCCGACCAGTCCACATGGGACGACGGCGCGTCGACGTGCAGCGTTCGCGGGAGGACGCCGTGGCGCATCGCCATGACCATCTTGATGACCCCGGCGATGCCCGCCGCGGCCTGGGTGTGCCCGATGTTGGACTTCACCGAACCCAGCCACAGCGGCGTTTCCCGGTCCTGGCCGTAGGTCGCCAGCAGCGCCTGGGCCTCGATCGGGTCGCCCAGTTTCGTCCCGGTGCCGTGTGCTTCGACGGCGTCTACGTCCGAAGTGGACAGTCCGGCGTCGGCCAGTGCCGCGCGGATAACCCGCTGCTGCGAAGGACCATTGGGTGCGGTCAGCCCGTTGGACGCGCCATCGGAATTCACCGCCGAACCCCGGACGACCGCCAGGACCCGGTGACCGTGGCGGCGCGCGTCCGACAGCCGTTCCAGGAGCACCAGACCGGCGCCTTCGCCCCAGCCGGTGCCGTCGGCGGCGTCGGAGAACGCCTTGCAGCGGCCGTCGGAGGCGAGGCCGCGCTGGCGGCTGAACTCCACGAACGTCGCCGGGGTGGACATCACGGTCGCGCCACCGGCCAGCGCGAGGTCGCATTCGCCGCGGCGCAGCGCCTGCGCGGCCAGGTGGATGGCGACCAGGGACGACGAGCAGGCGGTGTCCACGGTGAGTGCCGGGCCTTCGAGGCCGAACGCGTAGGCCAGCCGGCCGGACACGACCGCGGCGGCGTTGCCGGTGCCGATGAAGCCGCCGACCTCCTCGCCGGCCGCGCCGAGCAGGCCCGCGTAGTCCTGGCCGTTGGTGCCCGCGAACACGCCGGTGCGGCTGCCGCGCAGGGACTGCGGGTCGATGCCGGCCCGTTCGAAGACCTCCCAGGTGATCTCCAGCAGCAGGCGCTGCTGCGGGTCCATGGCCAGGGCTTCGCGCGGTGAGATGCCGAAGAAGGCCGCGTCGAACTCGGCCGCGGAGTCGAGGAACCCGCCGTCGCGGACGTAGCTGTGGCCGCTCTTGCCCGGGTCCGGGTCGTAGAGCGCGCCGAGATCCCAGCCGCGGTCCTCGGGCAGGCCGGTCATCGCGTCGACGCCGTCCGCGACGAGCCGCCAGAGGTCCTCCGGCGTGGCGACCGCGCCGGGGAACCGGCAGCCCATGGCGACGAGCGCGATCGGCTCGTCCGCCCGGGCGGGCGCCGGGCCGGCGGCGGCCGGTTCCGGGTGACGGCCGAGCAGCTCGCGATGCAGGTGCCGGGCCAGCGCGGCCGGGGTCGGGTGGTCGAACACCAGCGTCGCGGGCAGGCTCAGCCCGGTCGCCGCGTCGAGGCGGTTGCGCAGCTCGACGGCGGTCAGCGAGGTGAAGCCGCTGTCGGAGAACGCGCGCCCGGCGTCGACGGCGGCCGCGTCGGGGTAGCCGAGCACCACCGCGACGTGCGTGCGGGTCAGGTCGAGGACCTCCACTTCGGACAGTCGCGTTGGTTCGGTCGCTTGGGGACTTTCCAGCGGCTCGCCGAATCCGGTGAACAGCGGCCGGGGGCGGACGGCCCGCAGCGCCGGGAGGTAGACGTCCCAGTCGAGGTCGGCCACCACGGTGTCGGCCGCGCCTTCGAGGAACAGCGCGTCGAGGGCGAGGGCGGGCTCCAGAGCGCCGACGCCCGCAGCGCGCAGCCGTCGCCGGGTTTCGGCGTCCCCCGCGGCCATGCCGTCACCCGCCCAGGGCCCCCAGGCGATCGAGACGGCGGGCAGCCCGGCGGCGCGCCGCTGCTGGGCGAGTGCGTCGAGGTGCGCGTTGGCGGCGGCGTAGCTGCCCTGGCCCGCGGCGCCGAACGCGCCGGCCATGGACGAGAAGAGGACGAACGCGTCGAGGCCGGAGGTGAGGGCGGACAGGTTCTCGGCCGCGGTCGCCTTCGCGCGCAACACGGTGTCGAAGCGTTCGGGGGTCAGGGAATCGATGACGCCGTCGTCGAGAACGCCGGCCGCGTGCACGACCGCGCGGACATCGGCGGGGATGACCGCGGCCAGGGCTTCGCGGTCGGCGGCGTCGCAGGCGACGATTTCGGTGGGGCAGCCGAGTTCGGTGAGTTCGCTGGCGAGGTTCGCGGCGCCTGGCGCGTCGGGGCCGCGCCGGCTGAGCAGCACCAGCCGTTCGGCACCACCGGCGGCCAGGCGCCGGGCGACCTGGGCGCCGAGCGCGCCCGTGCCCCCGGTGACGAGCACGGTCCCGCGCGGCTGCCATGCCCGGGCCGAGGACCGGCGTTCCAGCCGCCGCGCGAAGACCCCGGACGGCCGCAGGGCAACCTCGTCTTCGGTGCCGGTCAGCACGGCAGCGAGCCGGGCGCGGGCGCGCTCGTCGAGTTCGGCGGGGAGGTCGATCAGGCCACCCCAGCGCTGCGGATATTCCATGGCGGCAGTGCGGCCGAGGCCCCAGACCTGGGCTTGGACGGGGGCTTCGACGCGATCCGCGCGTACGGCGGCGACCGCGCCGCGGGTGAGACACCAGAGAGGGCCGCCGGTCTGGAGATCGCCGAGGGCCTGGAGGAGGGTGGCTGTCCCTGCGGCGGCTCCGGTTCCGCCTTCGGTGAGGGCGAGGAGGGAGAGCACACCGTCCACGGCCGCAAGCGCACGGGCGCCTCCGGCTTGCGGCGGGGAGGGAAACTCAGTGTTCACCGCCGCAACCCCGCTGCCTTCCCCAGCCTGAGGCGCGGCGGGAAGCAGCGCGTCCACTTCGGACGCCGCCAGGGCCGCGCGGAGGCGGGCGGCGAACTCTGCGCGAGGCAGCAGCGGGTCGAGCCGTACCGGGGTGATGCGGGCTCCGCGTTCGATCACCGTTTGGGCGATAGCCGCCGCCACTCCGGGTTCGGCCGTCTCCGGCACGACCAGCAGCCAGTGGCCGGTGAGGGCGGCCGGGTCCGCCGGCACCGGGCGCCAGGTGGTGCCGTAGCGCCAGGAATCCACTGTGGATTTCTCGGTGCGGCGCCGGTACCAGGCCGACAGGGCCGGGGTGACCGCCTCGGCAACATCCGAGGCCAGTTCGAGCTCGGCGGCCAGCTTGCCGCTGCGCACCACCTCCCAGAAGCCGGAGTCGCCGCCGGCTGCCGGGGTGGGTTCCGCCGCGAGCCAATAGTTCCGGTGTTGGAAGGCGTACGTGGGCAGGTCGGCGCGCCGACCGCCGTGGACGAGCTGCGTCCAGTCGACCTCGACCCCGTTTACGTGAGCAGTGCTCAACGCCGAGAGCAGTGCTCTCTCTTCGGAGCGGTCTCGTCGCAGTGCGGGGATGGCGGTGCCGTCGACCATCGCACTGAGCACCGCATCCGGGCCCAGCTCCAGGAACACGTCCGCACCCGCGGCCTTCAGTGTGGTGACGCCGTCGGCGAATCGGACGGTCTCCCGGACGTGCCGGACCCAGTAGTCCGCGGTGAACGGCTCAGCGAGAGCACCGCTCACATTCGAGAGCACGGGTATCCGAGCGAGGTGATAGGTCAGGGTTTCGGCCACCGCGCGGAACTCGTCCAGCATGGGGTCCATCAGGGGCGAGTGGAAGGCGTGGCTGACCGTGAGCCGCTTGGTTTTGGGGAACTGCGCCGCGATGGCCAGTACCGCGGCCTCGTCGCCGGAGATGACCACCGACTCGGGGCCGTTCACCGCCGCAATGGAAACACCCTCGGTCAACGTGATGGCCGATTCGGGCGCGGCGATGGAGACCATCGCTCCCCCGGCGGGCAGGGCTTGCATCAGTGAGGCCCGAGCCGAGACCAGACGGCATGCGTCCTCAAGGGACAGGACACCGGCAACGTGCGCAGCCGATATTTCACCGATCGAATGCCCGGCCACAAAATCCGGGCGGACACCGAACGACTCGACCAGCCGGAACAACGCCACCTCGACCGCGAACAACGCCGGCTGAGTGAACTCAGTTCGGTCGAGCAGCTCGGCATCGTCGAAAGCGGGCCGCAGGCCAGGGAAATGTGCAAGCACCGCATCAAAAGCCGAGGCATACACCGGGAACCGCTCGTAGAGCTCAAGCCCCATCCCGACCCGCTGGGCACCCTGGCCGGTGAACAACACCGCCAGCCGCCGCCCCAACCGCGCGACACCGGAAACCGGCGGGTTCTCCAACGCCGCCAGCAGTTCCTCACGACCACCACCGAACACGACCGCCCGGTGCTCGAGGGCCGCCCGCCCCATCAGGGAGTACGCGACGTCCACCGCCGCCAGCTCCGGCCGGGCCTCGACGTGCACGCGAAGGCGTTCTGCCTGCGCAGCGAGTGCATCGGCGTCGCGGGCCGACAGCAGCCACGGGACCACACCGGACGGCTCCGCGCGCGACGGCTCGGGAGACCCAGCCGGAGCCTGTTCGACGATCGTGTGCGCGTTGGTACCGGAAATGCCGAACGAGGAGACGCCGGCGCGCCGCGGCCGTCCGGTCTCGGGCCAGCGCCGGGCTTCGGTGAGCAGCTCGACCGCGCCGGACTCCCAGTCGATGCGCGATGACGGTGCGTCGACGTGCAGCGTCTTGGGCAACACGCCGTGCCGCAGCGCCATGACGACCTTGATGACCCCCGCGATCCCGGCCGCGGCCTGGGTGTGGCCGATGTTCGACTTCAGCGAGCCGAGCAGGAGCGGCTCCTCGCGGTCCTGGCCGTAAGTGTCCAAAAGGGCCTGGGCTTCGATCGGGTCGCCGAGGGTGGTGCCGGTGCCGTGGGCCTCGACCGCGTCCACTTCGGACGGTGACAGGCCCGCGCCGGCCAGTGCGGCGCGGATGACCCGTTGCTGGGCGGGGCCGTTCGGGGCGGTGAGGCCGTTGGACGCGCCGTCGGAGTTGACCGCGGAACCGCGGACGAGCGCCAGGACCTCGTGGCCGTGGCGGCGGGCGTCCGACAGCCGTTCCAGCAGGACCAGGCCGGCGCCTTCGCCCCAGCCGGTGCCGTCCGCCGCCTCCGCGAACGCCTTGCAGCGGCCGTCGGAGGCGAGGCCGCCCTGCCGGTCGAACTCGACGAACATGCCGGGTTGCGCCATCACCGCGACGCCGCCCGCGAGGGCCAGGTCGCACTCGCCGCGGCGCAGCGCCTGGACCGCCCAGTGCAGCGCGACCAGCGACGACGAGCACGCTGTGTCGACGCTGACGGCCGGTCCTTCGAAGCCGAAGGTGTAGGAGACGCGGCCGGAGACGACACTGGTCGCGTTGCCGGTCAGCAGGTGCCCTTCGACGCCGGCGGCCACCTCGGCCACGCCGCTGCCGTACGCCTGGTGCGCGGCGCCGACGAAGACGCCGGTGCTGCTGCCGCGCAGCGAACGCGGGTCGATCCCGGCGCGTTCCAAAGCCTCCCAGGAGATCTCCAGCAGCAGCCGCTGCTGGGGGTCCATGGCCAGGGCTTCGTGCGGGGAGATGCCGAAGAACTCCGCGTCGAAACCGCCGGCGTCGTGCACGAACCCGCCCTCGGCGGCGCCCAGGGCGGCCAGGTCCCAGCCGCGGCCGGCGGGCAGCGGCGTGAGGGCGTCGCGGCCGGTCTCGACCAGGCGCCACAGCTCCTCCGGCGACGTCACGTCACCCGGGTAGCGGCAGCTCATCGCGACGATCGCGATCGGGTCGCCGTCGACGACGGCGGTGACCGCCGCCGGAGCCGCCGGGCCGGGGTCGCCGGCGAGCTCGGCCTGCAGCAGCGCGGCCAGCGCCTGCGGGTTCGGGTGGTCGAAGACGACCGTCGCGGGCAGCCGCAGACCGGTCACCGCGGTGAGCCGGTTGCGCAGTTCGACGGCGGTCAGGGAGTCGAAACCCAGGTCCTTGAACGCTTTCTGCGGCTCGACGGCGTCGGCGCCGTCGTGGCCGAGGACCGCCGCAACGTGGGTGCGGACGAGGTCGAGCAGGAACCGGCGGACGTCGTCGCCGCCGAGCCCGGCCAGCCGGGCGGCGAGCCCGTCGGTGCCCGGTGCCGCCCCGGCCGCGCGGCGGGTGCGCACGCGGACCAGGCTGTGCCACAGGGCGGGCAGGTGCTCGGCCTGGGCGCGCAGGGCGGCGAGGTCGACGCGGACCGGGACCACGCACCCGGCGCCGGCGACCAGCGCCGCGTCGAAGAGCGCAAGCGCTTCCGCGGTGCCGAGCGCCCCGATGCCGGACCGGGCGATCCGGGACAGGTCCTCGTCGCCGAGTGCGCCCGTCATGCCGCTCGCCTCGGCCCACTGCCCCCAGGCGAGGGAGACGCCGGGCAGGCCCTCGGCACGGCGGCGGGTGGCGAGCGCGTCGAGGGCGGCGTTGGCGGCGGCGTAGTTGGCCTGGCCGGCGGCCCCGGCCACGCCGGCGAGCGAGGAGTACAGCGCGAACCAGGCGAGGTCCCGGTCGCGGGTCAGCTCGTGCAGGTTCAGCGCGGCGTCGACCTTCGGGCCGGTGACGGCGTCGATCCGGTCCGGGGTGAGCGACTCGAGGACGCCGTCGTCGAGCACACCCGCGGTGTGGACGACACCGGTGAGGTTCAGCGGGCCGAGCAGCGCTTCGAGGGCGGCGCGGTCGGTGACGTCGCAGCGCTCGACGCGCACGTTCGCGCCGCCGGCGGTCAGTTCGGCGACCAGCTCGGCCGCGCCCGGGGCGTCGAGGCCGCGCCGGCTGGTCAGCAGGAGGTTCTTGACGCCGTGCGCGGTCACGAGGTGGCGGGCCAGCAGGCCGCCGAGGGTGCCGGTGCCGCCGGTGACGAGGACGGTGCCGTCCGGGTCCGGGGTGGCCGGGACGGTCAGGACGTTCTTGCCGACGTGCTTGGCCTGGCTGATGAACCGGAACGCGTCGGGCGCGCGGACGACGTCCCAGACCCGGGCCGGGAGGGGGTGCAGCTCGTCGTCGGCGAACAGGGTGAGCAGGTCGCGGAGGATTTCCCGGATCCGGTCCGGGCCGGGGTCGCCGAGGTCGAACGGGAGGTAGGTGACGCCTTCGGGGTCGCGGAGGTCGGTCTTGCCCATCTCGAGGAACCGGCCGCCGGGCTTGAGGAGGCCGAGTGAGGCGTCGGTGAAGGGGCCGGTCAGGGAGTTCAGGACGACGTCGACGGGCTCGAACTGCTTCGCGAACTCGAGGTCTCGTGAGGAGGCGACGTGCGCTACGCCGAGCGCGCGGACGGCGTCCTGCTTCGCCGGGCTCGCGGTGGCGAACACTTCGGCGTTCTTCCAGCGGGCGAGTTGCACGGCGGCCATGCCGACGCCGCCGGCGGCCGCGTGGACGAGCACGGACTGGCCGGCTTCGAGGCCGCCGAGGTCGAAGAGGGCGTAGTAGGCGGTGACGAAGGCGACGGGGACGGCTGCGGCCCGGGCGAAGGTCCAGCCGTCGGGCATGGGGGCGAGGAGGCGGGCGTCGGTCACGGCTTCCGGGCCGAACGCCCCGGTGAAGAGGCCGAAGACGCGGTCGCCGACGGCGAGCCCGGTGACGTCCGGCGCGACTTCGGTGACGACCCCGGCGGCCTCCGACCCGAGGACGGCGGCCGGATCGGGGTACATGCCGAGGGCGATGAGGACGTCGCGGAAGTTGACCCCGGCCGCGCGCACGGCGACCCGGACCTGGCCGGTGGCCAGGGGTTCGGGGGGTGCCGGCCGGAGGGCGAGGCCGTCGAGGGTGCCGCCGGTGGTGGTCAGCCGCCAGTGCTCTCCCGGGATGGTCAGGGCACCGGAGCGGGCGCGGACGAGGCGCGGAGCGGCGAAGGCGCCTTCGCGGACGGCGACCTGGGGTTCGGCGGGGAGGGTGGCGAGGTCGGGTGGCGGGGTGCGGTCGAGATCGAGGAGCTGGAACCGGCCGGGGTGCTCGGACTGGGCGGACCGCACGAGCCCGCGGACGGCGGCGGCGGCGGGATCGGTCTCGGCATCGCGAGTGACGACGACGAGCCGGCCGGGCCGGTCGGCGGCGAGCCATTCCTGGACGAGGATGAGAGCTCGGTGGGTGCTCGTCCGGACGTCGGAGCTGTCGACGGCGGCGAAGACGAGGGGGGCTTCGGTGTCCACATTGGACACTGCGGGGAGGTTGAGGCCGAAGGGATCGGGGGCGAGAACGACGGCGTCGGTTCGCGGTCCGGCGGGGATCGGGGTGTGGTCGAGGCGGAAGAGGGAGCTGTCTTGGGCGGGGGTGGGGGTGGTGGCGATGGGGCGCAGGACGAGGGAGCCGATCGAGGCGACGGGGCCGCCGGTCTGATCGTGGACGGTGATGGTGACGGCGTTGTCCCCGGCTGGGGAGAGGCGGACGCGGAGGGCGGTGGCGCCCGTGGCGTGGAGGGAGACGCCGCTCCAGGAGAACGGCATGCCGCCGGTGGGTGGGGAGGCGGGGGTGCCGGGCGGGGTGGGTGCCGGAGCGGCGGAGGCGACCGCAACGGCGGTGGCGGGCTGAGGCGAACCTGCACCAGCCAGGGTGGGTGCCGAAGCCGCGGTGCCGACCGCAGCGGCGGTGGCGGGCTGGGGCGAACCTGCACCGGCCGGGCTGGCAGTGTCAGCCGGGGCGGCGGCACGGCCGGGATCGGCCGGCGACTCTGCGCCTTGGGAACCGGCGGCGCCTGGGGCGGCCGGGCGGGCTGGAGCCGCCGCCGCGGCAGCGGTGCCGGCGGCCCGGTTGCCTTCAGCCGCTGAGGCGGTGGCCGCCGGAGCCGCCAGGCCCAGGGGGTGCAGGGCCGCGTCCAGCAGGGCCGGGTGCAGGCCGAACCTCTCTGCCTCGCCGCGGAACTCCTCTGGCAGCACCACCTCCGCGAATGTCTCCTCGCCGCGGCGCCAGACCGACTGCAAGCCCCGGAAGGCCGGGCCGTACGTGAAGCCCATGCCGGCCAGCTGGTCGTACAACCCCTCGAACGGCACCCGCTCCGCGCCGGGCGGGGGCCACTCGGCCGGCTCTCCTACCTGCTCTCCGCCCGTTGCCACCAGCCCGCTGGCGTGGCGGGTCCACGAGTCCTCGCCGGGGGCTGCTCCGTCGTCCGGGCGGGCGTGGAGCGTCAGCTCGCGGCGGCCCGTGCCGTCCGGCGGGCCGACGAACACCTGGACCGCCACGCCTCCCCGCTCGGGCAGGACGAGCGGCGCCTCGAGGGTCAGCTCGTCCACCACATCACAGCCGACCTGGTCACCGGCCCGGATCGCCAGCTCCAGCAACGCCGTGCCCGGCACCAGAACCGCCCCGCCGAGCGCGTGCCCGGCGAGCCACGGCTGTGTTTCCAGCGACAGGCGGCCGGTGAAGACCACGCCGTCGTGGCCCGCCAGGCTGACCGCGGCGCCGAGCAGCGGGTGATCCAGCGCGCCCAGACCGAGCGAACCCGCGTCACCTCGGGCCGCGCCACCGCGCGGCCAGAAGCGTTCGCGCTGGAACGCGTACGGAGGCAGGTCGACGCGGCGGCCGCCGGGGAAGAACGCCGCCCAGTCGACGTCCACGCCGTTTTTGTGAACAGTGCTCAACGCTGTGAGCAGTGCTCTCTCTTCGGAGCGGTCGCGTCGCAACGCCGGGACCGCCGTGCCGCCGGCCAGCGCGCTGAGGACGCCGTCGGGGCCCAGCTCCAGGAAGATGCGGGCCCCTTCGGCTTCGAGGGTGGCCATACCGTCGGCGAAACGGACCGCCTCGCGGACGTGCCGGACCCAGTAATCCGCGGTGAACGGCCCTGCGAGAGCACCGCTCACATTCGAGATCACCGGTATCCGCGCCGGGTGGTAGGTCAACGACTCGGCCACGGCCCGGAAGCCGGCCAGCATCGGGTCCATCAGCGGTGAGTGGAAGGCGTGGCTCACCGGAAGCCGTTTCGTCTTGACGCCGCGCTCGGCGAACTCCGCGGCGACGGCCAGCACCGCGGCCTCGACGCCCGAGATCACCACCGACTCCGGGCCGTTCACCGCCGCGATCGAGACCCCCTCGGGCAAGTCCACAGTGGACTCGGGGGCCGCGATCGACACCATCGCGCCGCCGGCGGGCAACGCCTGCATCAACGAAGCCCGCGCGGAAACCAGACGGCAAGCGTCCTCAAGGGACAGGACACCGGCCACGTGCGCCGCCGAGATCTCCCCGATCGAATGCCCGGCCACGAAATCCGGCCGGATACCGAAGGACGACACCAGCCGGTACAGCGCCACCTCGAGCGCGAACAACGCGGGTTGCGTGAACTCGGTCCGGTCCAGCAACTCGGGGTCGTCGAACGCCGCACGGAGCGACGGCTCGAAATGCGCCAGTACCTCGTCGAAAGCCGAGGCGTACACCGGGAACCGCGCGTAGAGCTCAAGACCCATGCCCACGCGCTGCGCGCCCTGGCCGGTGAACAGCACCGCCAGCACCGCGTCCGGATCGGCGGTGCCGATGACGTCCTCGCCTTCCGCGAGGCGCGTCAGGCCGTCGCGCAGCGAGTCGCGGCCGGAACCGAGCACCACCGCCCGGTGGCCCAGCGCCGCACGGGTGACCGCCAGGGAATACCCACCGTCGACCGGGTCGGGGTCGGCGGCCAGCAGCCGCCGGGCTTGGGCCCGCACCGCGGCCGCGCTCGCCCCGGAGAGCACCCACGGCAGCAGCCCGGCCGCGGGCGCCGCCGGCGGAAGCGGCACGGTCGACGGTGCCGCCGGCGAGATCGGCGCCGCCTGCGGAAGCACCGGCGGGAGCGGCTCAGCCGCAGGCGCCTCCTCGACGATCACGTGCACGTTCGTCCCGCTCACCCCGAACGCCGAAACACCCGCCCGCCGCGGTGAATCCCCGGCCGGCCAGGGACGAGCCGACGTCAGCAGCTCCACCGCGCCCGCCGACCAGTCCACTTCGGACGATGGCGCGTCCACGTGCAGCGTTCGGGGCAACAGCTCGTGCCGCAGCGCCAGCACCATCTTGATGACACCCGCGACGCCGGACGCCGACTGCGTGTGCCCGATGTTCGACTTCAGCGCGCCGAGCCACAACGGGCGGTCCGCGGGGCGGTCCTGGCCGTAGGTCGCCAGGAGCGCCTGGGCCTCGATCGGGTCGCCCAGTGCCGTGCCGGTGCCGTGGGCCTCGACCGCGTCGACGTCCGAAGTGGACAATCCCGCGTCAGCCAGCGCCGCCCGGATGACCCGTTGCTGCGACGGCCCGTTCGGGGCGGTCAGGCCGTTGGACGCGCCGTCGGAGTTCACCGCGGAACCCCGGATCACGCCGAGGATCTCGTGCCCGTTGCGCCGCGCGTCCGACAGGCGTTCCAGCAGCACCATGCCGACGCCCTCGCCCCAGCCGGTGCCGTCGGCGGCGTCGGCGAAGGACTTGCAGCGGCCGTCCGAGGCCAGCCCGCGCTGGCGGCTGAACTCGGCGAACGCCAGCGGGCTCACCATCACCGTCACGCCGCCGGCCAGCGCGAGGCCGCATTCGTCCTGCCGCAGCGCCTGGCACGCCCAGTGCAGCGCGACCAGCGACGACGAACAGGCCGTGTCCACTGTGATCGACGGGCCCTCCAGCCCGAAGGTGTAGGACAACCGCCCCGACATGACGCTGGGCGCCTCGCCGGTGAGCAGGTAGCCCTCGGAACCCGCGGCCGCCTGCAGGGTGCTGCTGTAACCGGACGCGTTGGCGCCGATGAACACGCCGGTCCGGCTGCCCCGCAGCGAAAGCGGGTCGAGCCGGCCGCGTTCCAGCAGCTCCCACGACGTCTCCAGCAGCAGCCGCTGCTGTGGGTCCATCGCGAGCGCTTCGCGCGGCGAAATGCCGAAGAGCCCCGGGTCGAACGAAGCCGCGTCGTCGACGAAGCCGCCTTCGACCGCCCGCGCACCCTCCGCGCCGTACATGCGCTCGACGTCCCAGCCGCGGTCCTCCGGGAACGCCGACATCGCGTCGGTTCCGCCCGCGACGAGGTCCCACAGGTCCTCGGGCGAGGCCACCCCGCCCGGGTACCGGCAGGCCAGGGAGATGATGGCGATCGGCTCCTGCCCGGCCGCCTCCGCCGCCTGCAGCCGCTGCCGGGTCTGGTGCAGGTCGGCCGTCACGCGCTTGAGGTACTCGAGGAGCTTGTCCTGCTCTGACATCGCCAACCTCATCCGTTCGTCCAGTCAGGGCGTCACTGCGCCGGCGGCGGGGAAATTCCGAGCTCGTTGTCGATGAACGCGAACACCTCGGCCGCCGAGGCGCCGGCCAGCTGCGCCTGCGGAGCCGGTGCCGCCTCCGCGCTCCAGCGGTTCAGCAGCGACTTCAGCCGCATTTCGACGCGCATCCGGACGTTCTCGTCCGGCTCCGCGAGGTCCGTCAGCGACGCCTCCAGCCGGTCGAGGGCGCCGAACGCCGACTCCGCGGGTGTGCCGCCGATCTCCGCCGTGAGGAACCGGGCCAGCGCGACCGGGGTCGGGTGGTCGAAGACGGCGGTGGCCGCCAGCCGCAGGCCGGTGACCGCGCGCAGCCGGTTGCGCACCTCGACCGCGGTCACCGAGTCGAACCCGAGGTCGCGGAACGGCCGGGTGCTGCCGATCGCCTCGGCCCCGCGGTGGCCGAGCACGGCCGCGGCCTCGGTGCGGACCACGTCGAGCACGGCCCGGTCGCGTTCGGCTTCCGGCAGCCCGGCCAGCCGCTCGCGCCACCCGGCCGCGGCGCCTTCGCCGTGCCGCTGCTGTTCGGCTTCGAGCTGGTCCAGCACGTGCCGGACGGCCGACAGGTCCTCGATCAGCGGGCGCCGCCGCGACGCGGTGAAGGCGGGCACGAACCGGGCCCAGTCGACGTCGGCGACGGCGAGGAACGTCTCGTCGCGGTCGAGCGCACCCTGCAGCGCGGCCACGGCCCGCTCGGGCGCCATCGGCCGCAGGCCACGGCGGCGCAGCTGCTGCTCGCCTTCATCGGAGGCCATGCCGCCGCCGGCCCACAACCCCCAGGCCACCGAGGTCGCCTTCGCCCCGCGGGCGCGGCGCTGCTCGGCGAGCGCGTCCAGGTAGGCGTTCGCGGCGGCGTAGGCGCCCTGGCCCGCGCTGCCCCAGACGCCGGAGTTGGAGGAGAACAGCACGAACGCTTCGAGGTCGTCGCCGAGCAGCGCGTCCAGGTGCGCGGCGCCCGCGACCTTGGCCGCGAGGACGTTCTCGAACTCGTCCAGGCCGGTCTCGGCGAGGGTGCCCGACTGCGGCAGCCCGGCCGCGTGCACGACGGCCACCGGCGGGTGGCCGAGGCTGTCCAGCAGGGCTTCCACGGCTTTGCGCTCGGCGACGTCGCAGGCGGCGATGGTCACCACGCAGCCGTAGCCCCGCAGCTCCTCGGCCAGTTCGGCGGCGCCGGGGGCGGCTTCACCGCGGCGACTGGTGAGCACGAGGTGGTCGGCGCCGGACCGGCCCAGCCAGCGGGCGACGTGCGCGCCGAGCGCCCCGGTGCCGCCGGTGACCAGCACGGTTCCGCGCGGCCGCCACGGCTCGCCTGCCGGCGCCGGACGGGCCGGGCGCAGCCGCCGGGCCAGGACGCCCTGGTCCCGGATCGCGAGCTGGTCCTCGCCGCCGGGTTCGGCCAGCAGGCCGGCCAGCCGGTCCGCGGCCCGCTCGTCGAGCGCGGCGGGCAGGTCGATCAGCCCACCCCAGAGGCCGGGGTACTCGAGGCCGATCACCCGGCCGAGGCCCCAAAGCTGCGCCGGAACGCTCGACGCCGGGGCGTCGCCGGGTCCGGTGGCCACGGCTCCGCGGGTGAGCAGCCAGAGCGGGGCGTCGATCCCGGCGGCGGTCAAGGCCGGGGCGAGCGCGGCCGTCGCGGCGACGCCGGCCGCGATCAACGGGTGCCCGGGCAGCGGGGTTTCGTCCAGGCCCAGCAGGGAAACCACGCCGGTGTACTCCCCCGGCGGCAGTTCCTCCGGCGAGGCGGTGACGACGTCGGCGCCCCGCGAGGCGAGCGCGTCGGCGACCGATCCACTGTGGTCAGCCGGAGCCAGGACCAGCCAGCGGCCGGACAGCAGCGGCAGCGCGGGATCGGCGACCGGCGTCCAGCCGATCTTCAGGCACCAGGAGTCCTCTGTGGATTGCTGGGTGCGCCACCGGGTCAGGGCGGGCAGCACTTCGTCGAGCGCATGCCGGTCGACCCCGAGGACACCGGCGAGGTCTTCGGTCTCTTCGAGTGCCGTCCACAGCCCGTCGTCGGCCGGGGCCGCGGGCGCCGGGTCCAGCCAGTACCGCTGGTGGTCGAAGGCATATGTCGGCAACGGGACCTGCCGGGCGCCTTCACCGAACGCGGGCGTCCAGTCGACGTCGACGCCGTGCACCCAGGCCTCGGCGAACGAGGTGTACAGCCGGTCGAGACCGCCCTCGCCGCGGCGCAGCGTGCCGGTGACGACGGCTTCGTCCACAGTGTCCTCGACGCTCATCGTGAGCACCGGATGCGGGCTGCATTCGAGGAAGGTGCCGTAGCCGTCCTCGGCCAGCCGCCGCACGGCCGCGTCGAACAGCACCGGGTTGCGCAGATTGGTGTACCAATAGGGGCCGTCGAGCCCCGCGGTGTCGATCGGCCCGGCGGTCACCGTGGAGTAGAAGGCGATCTCCGACGACCGCGGCGAAACGGGAGCGAGCAGCTCGCGCAGCTCGGCCTCGATCGCTTCGACCTGGGCCGAGTGCGACGCGTAGTCCACCGGGACCCGCTTCGCGCGGATGCCATCGGCCTCGCAGGACGCGATCAGTTCGTCGAGAGCGTCAGGCGAGCCGGACACCACGACCGCGGCCGGGCCGTTGACGGCCGCGACCGACAGCTCCTCGGTGAGCCGTGGCTCGACGGTTTCGCGTGCTGCGGCCACCGAAACCATGCCGCCGCGCCCGGCCAGGGCCAGGATCGCCTTGCTGCGCAACGCGACCACGCGCGCAGCGTCCTCGAGGGACAGCGCGCCGGCGACCGCGGCCGCGGCGATCTCGCCCTGGGAGTGGCCGATCACGGCGTCCGGGGAAACCCCGTGGGCGCGCCAGACCTCGGCCAGCGACACCATCACGGCGAACAGCGCGGGCTGCACGACGTCGACGCGCTGCAGCAGCTCTTCGTCGCCGAGAACTTCGGACAGGGACCACTCGACGAACGGCGCCAGCGCGCGTTCGCAGTCCCGCATGCGGGCCGCGAACGCCGGCGACGTGTCCATCAGGTCCAAAGCCATCCCCACCCACTGCGAGCCCTGCCCGGGAAAGACGAAGGCGACCTTGCCCCCGTGGCGGGCGCTGCCCCGCACCAGGCCGGGGACGGCCCGGTCGTGGGCGAGCGCACCCAGCGGGTCGTGGCCGCCGGGCTCGCCGCCGGCCACGAGCACCGCCCGTTGCTCGAACGTAGACCGGGAGTTCGCCAGCGAGTACCCCACATCTGCGGCCCGGACCCCCTGTGCGGCCCCTACGTGCGCCTGCAGCCGCCGCGCCTGCGCGGCCAGCGAAGCGGGCGTTTTCGCGGACAGCACCCAGGGCACCGGGCCGGCCGCGACGGGCCCGGACGGCTCCGTCGCGACCGGCTCCGGTGCGGCTTCGAGGACCGCGTGCGCGTTGGTGCCGCTCATGCCGAACGACGACACGGCGGCCCGGCGCGGGCGGCCGGTTTCGGGCCAGGGCCGGTTTTCCGCCACCAGCCGGACGTTCCCGGCCGACCAGTCCACATGGGACGACGGCGTGCCGGCGTGCAGCGTGGCCGGGAGGACGCCGTGGCGCAGGGACTGGACCACCTTGATCACCCCGGCGACGCCGGAGGCAGCCTGGCTGTGCCCGATGTTGGACTTCACCGAGCCGAGCCACAGCGGGGTGGCGCGGTCACGGCCGTAGGTGGCAAGGAGGGCCTGCGCTTCGATCGGGTCGCCGAGGGTGGTGCCGGTGCCGTGGGCCTCGACGGCGTCGACGTCGGCGAAGGTCAGCCGGGCGTTGGCCACGGCCTGGCGGATGACCTGCTGCTGCGCGGGGCCGTTGGGCGCGGTCAGGCCGTTGGAGGCGCCGTCCTGGTTGACCGCCGAGCCGCGGATCACGGCGAGCACCTCGTGGCCGTGGCGCCGGGCGTCGGCGAGCCGTTCGACCAGCAGGACGCCGGCGCCTTCGGCCATGCCCATGCCGTCGGCGCCGTCGGAGAACGCCTTGCAGCGGCCGTCGGCGGCGAGGGCGCGCTGGCGGCTGAAGGCGACGAACGACGCCGGGGTCGACATCAGCGCCACCCCGCCGGCCAGCGCCATCGTGCATTCGCCGGTGCGCAGCGACTGGCAGGCCAGGTGCAGCGCGACCAGGGACGACGAGCAGGCCGTGTCGACCGTGACGGCCGGGCCGGTGAGCCCGAAGGTGTAGGAGATCCGGCCGGAGACGACGCTGGCCGCGCCGCCGGTGAGCAGGTGCCCGGCCGAACTGTCCGGCTGGGCCAGCCCGATGCCGTAGTCGGCGTAGTTGGTGCCGACGAACACGCCGACGGCGCTGCCCCGCAGGCTTTCCGGGTCGAGACCGGCGCGTTCCATCGCCTCCCACGACGTCTCCAGCAGCAGCCGCTGCTGCGGGTCCATGGTCAGCGCTTCGCGCGGCGAGATGCCGAAGAAGCCCGGGTCGAAGTCGCCCGCGTCGTGCAGGAAGCCGCCGTGGCGGGTGTAGCTGGTGCCGTCGTGGTCCGGGTCGGGGTCGAACAGCGCCTCGACGTCCCAGCCGCGGTCGGCCGGGAACCCGGTGATCGCGTCGCCGCCGGCGGTGATCAGCGCCCAGAGGTCCTCGGGGCTCTTGATGCCGCCCGGGTAGCGGCAGCTCATCGCGACGATGGCGATCGGCTCGTCGTCGGCGACCGCGACCACGGTTTCGGTGACCTTTTCCGTGGCACCGAGCAGGAATTCGGTGATCCGCTCGGCCGTGGGGTGGTCGAAGGCGAGGGTGGCGGGGAGGCTTTGGCCGGTTTCGGCGGCGAGGCGGTTGCGCAGCTCGACGGCGGTGAGCGAGTCGAAGCCGAGTTCGCGCAGGGCGACACCGGGGGCCACGGCGTCCGGGCCGTCGTGGCCGAGCACCGCGGCCGCCGTGGCGCGGACCAGGTCGAGCACGGCTCGGCGGCGGTCGGCCGGGGAGAGCCCGGCGAGCCGGTCGCTCTTGACCGGGGGCGCTTCCACCGTCAGCGCGCGGCGGACCTCGGGCAGTTCGTCGAGGAGCGGACGCGGCCGCAGGGCGGTGAACACCGGCGCGAACCGGGCCCAGTCGACGTCGGCGACGGCGAGGAACGTCTCGTCGTCGGCGAGGACCTGGCGCAGCCCCGCGAAGGCGAGGTCGGGGTCGAGGAACGGCAGGCCCTGGCGCAGCAGGCGGCTCGCGTCGAAGTCCTGGTTCGCTTTGGCGGGATTGGCGGCGTTCCAGACACCCCAGGCCAGCGAGGTGGCGCGGAGGCCGCGGGCGCGGCGGCGCCGGGCGAGGGCGTCGAGGTGGGCGTTGGCGGCGGCGTAGGCGGCGTGGTCGCCGCTGCCCCAGACTCCGGCGATGGAGGAGAACAGCACGAAGGCGTCGAGGTCGTGGTCGAAGACGGCGTCCAGGTTCTCGGCGCCCAGCACCTTGGCGCGGGCGACGGCGGCGAATCCGGCGACGTCGGTGGCGTCGAGGGAGGCGAGTTCGATCAAGGCCGCCGCGTGGACGACGGCCCGGATGTCGTGGGTGCGGGCGAGGGCCTCGACCTCGGCACGGTTCGCGACATCGCAGGTGGCGAAGGTGATCCCCGGTTCGGCGGGGACTTGGCCGCCGCGGCGGCTGGCCAGGATGACCTGCTCGGCGCCGGCGCTGAGGAGCCAGCGGGCGATCCGCGGGCCGAGGGCGCCGGTGCCGCCGGTGACCAGGACGGTGCCGGTGACGGACCACGAGCCGGGTGCGGTCCGCGGCGGGGCCGCGTGGACCAGGCGGCGGACGAGGACACCGGAGGGCCGGATGGCGAACTGGTCCTCGTCGCCCGGGGTGGCCAGGACGGCGGCGAGCCGCTCCCCGGCCCGGGCGTCGAGCTGGGCGGGCAGGTCGATCAGGCCGCCCCAGCGGTCCGGGTGTTCCAGGCCGATCACGCGGCCGAGGCCCCAGATCTGGGCTTGGGCGGGCGACGGCGAGTCCGTGTGCACCGCACCGGACGTCAGCAGCCACAGCGGCGCGTCGATCCCGGCGTCGCCGAGGGCTTGGGCGAGCAGCAGCGTTCCCGCGACCCCGGACGGCAGCTCGGGGAACTCCGGGTGCGGGTCCTCGTCGAAGCCCAGCAACGACACCACGCCCGCCACCGGCCCGGCCTCGCGCAGGCGGGCGGCCAGGCTCTCGCGGTCGCCGGTCACCGGCACGACCTCGGCGCCGAGGGTGTCCACGATGGACGTGTCCTGGCCGGGGGTGACCACGGCGAGCCAGCGTCCCGACAGCGTGCCGGCCGGCTCCGGCGCCGGACGCCAGCGGATGTCGTACCGCCAGGAGTCCACAGTGGACTTGTCGCGGGCGGTCCGGCGCCAGTCGCTCAGCGCGGGCACCAGCTCGCTGAGGGGTACCTCGGGGTCGACGCCGAGTGTCTCCGCGAGAGCCCCGCTTTCGACCGCCTCCCAGAAGCCCGGATCGGCGGCCGCCGGGGCCGGTGCGCCGGGCTTCAGCCAGTACTGGCGCTGCTGGAAAGCGTAGGTGGGCAGGTCGACTCGCGTGGCACCGGCGAAGTACGGCGTCCAATCGACCTTCACCCCGCGCACGTACGCTTCGGCCACCGACAACGCGAAGCGGTCCAGGCCGCCGTCGTCGCGACGCAGCGAGCCCAGCGCGACGACGTCGTCCCCGATCGCCGGAGTCAGTACCGGGTGCGGCGACGCCTCCACGAACGTGCCGAACCCCTCGCTCTTCAGCCGCTCGACGGCGATGTCCAGCCGGACCGTGCTGCGCAGGTTCGTGTACCAGTACTCCGCGTCCAGTTCCGTGCCGTCGATCCAGTCGCCGGTGACGGTCGAGAAGAACCCGGTCCGGGCTGCGCGCGGGGTGATCGGGGCCAGGACGTCCAGGAGTTCGCCGCGCAGCTGCTCCACCTGCACGGAGTGGGACGCGTAGTCCACCGGGATCCGGCGCGTGCGCACGTCCGGGCACGCGGCCGTGAACTCGTCGAGCGCGCCCGGCTCGCCGGAGACGACCGTCGCCCCGGGACCGTTCACCGCGGCGATGCCGATCCGGTCACCCCAGGGGGCGATGAGCTCTTCAGCCCGGTCCCGGGAGGCGGCGACGGAGACCATGCCGCCCGCGCCCGCCAGAGCGAGGATGGCCTTGCTGCGCAACGCGACCACGCGGGCACCGTCCTCGAGGGACAGTGCGCCCGCGACCACCGCGGCCGCGATCTCGCCCTGGGAGTGACCGATCACCGCGTCCGGCCGCACCCCGTGGGCGGCCCACAGCGAAGCCAGCGACACCATCATCGCGAACAGCGCGGGCTGCACGACGTCGACGCGGTCCAGTTCGGGTTCGTCGAGCAGCGAGAAGCCGGTGTGCGGTTCGAGCGCCCGCGCGCACTCGGCGAACCGGGCCGCGAACACCTCCGAGGTGGCCAGGAGCCCGGCCGCCATCCCCGTCCACTGTGCCCCCTGGCCGGGGAAGACCATGGCGACCTTGCCGCTTCCGGCGACCCCCGAGACGACGTGCGGCGCAGGCGTGCCGTCGGCCAGCGCGCGGACCCCGGCCAGGAGCCGCTCCCGGTCCGCACCGACCACCACGGCACGATGGGCGAACGCCGACCGGGTCGTCGCCAGCGAAAAGGCGACGTCGGCCGGGTCACCGTCCACAACCGACAGCCGGGCGGCCTGCTCGCGCAGTGCCTCGGCGGACTTGGCCGAGAGCACCCACGGCACCAGCCTCGAGCGCCCCAATGTGGGTGCGTCAGAGGCAACCAACGCCACATTGGGGCGCTCGGGTTCCTCCAGGATGATGTGCGCGTTGGTGCCCGAGATGCCGAACGACGACACCGCGCCCCGCCGCGGGCGGTCGGCGGTCCAGTCCCGGCCTTCCTGGAGCAGTTCGACCGCACCGGCGGTCCAGTCGATCTTCGCCGACGGCGTGCCCGCGTGCAGGGTCGGCGGCATCCGGCGGTTCCGCAGGGCCTGCACGAGCTTGATGACCCCGCTGACCCCGGCCGCCGCCTGCGTGTGCCCGATGTTGGACTTCACCGAGCCCAGCCACAGCGGCGTTTCCCGCTCCTGGCCGTAGGTCGCCAGCAGCGCCTGCGCCTCGATCGGGTCGCCCAGCGCCGTGCCGGTGCCGTGTGCCTCGACCAGGTCGACGTCCACTGTGGACAGGCGCGCGTCGGCGAGCGCGTCCCGGATCACCCGCTGCTGGGACGGGCCGTTCGGCGCCGAGAGACCGCTGCTCGCGCCGTCGGAGTTGACCGCCGAACCGCGGACCACGGCCAGGACCGGGTGGCCGAGGCGCTGCGCGTCGGCCAGCCGCTCGACCAGCAGCATGCCGGCGCCTTCGCCCCAGCCGGTGCCGTCGGCGCCGTCGGCGAACGCCTGGCACCGGCCGTTGCCCGACAGCCCGCCCTGGCGGCTCATTTCGGTGAACATGTCCGGGTTGACCATCACGGCCGCGCCGCCGGCCAGCGCGAGGTCGGACTCCCCGCGCCGCAGCGACTGGACGGCCAGGTGCAGCGCGACCAGCGACGACGAACAGGCCGTGTCCACGGTGACCGACGGCCCCTCCAGGCCGAGGGTGTAGGAGATCCGGCCGGACAGGACGCTGGTGGCGGTGCCGGTCATCAGGTGCCCGGCGACCGACTCGGCCTCCTCCCCCGCGCCCGTGCCGTAGCCCTGGGAGGCCGCGCCGACGAACACCGCCGTGCGGCTGCCGCGCAGGGTGTCCGGCACGATCCCGGCGCGTTCGAGGGCCTCCCACGACGTCTCGAGCAGCAGCCGCTGCTGTGGGTCCATGGCCAGGGCTTCGCGCGGTGAGATGCCGAAGAAGCCCGCGTCGAACCGGCCCGCGTCGTGGACGAAGCCGCCTTCGGCGACGAAGCCGGCGTCGTGGGCGTCGGGCCAGCCGCGATCAGCGGGGAAGCCGGACATCCCGTCGCCGCCGGAATCGACGAGCCGCCAGAGATCCTCGGGCGAGCGGACGCCGCCGGGGAACCGGCAGGCCATCCCGACGATCGCCACCGGGGCGGACGCGGCGTCCTCGACCTCCTGGACGCGCTTGCGGGCGCGCCGGAGGTCCGCGGTCACCTTCTTCAGGTACTCCCGGAGCTTCGCGTCGTTGTCCATCAGGCCCCATCCCGTCGCGTGCCGTCCATTCAGGACAGTCCGAGTTCGTTGTCGATCAGGTCGAAGATTTCGTCGTCGGTGGCGGAGTCGAGCTCGGCTTCGCCGTCTTCGTCGCCGTGCGCGGCCCGGCGGCGGGCGAGCAGGGTCTCCAGCCGCGCGGTGACGCGGCGGCTGTCCCCCGCCCGGTCCAGCAGCCGGTCCAGTTCCGCCAGCACCGCGTCGTCCGCGTCGGCGGCGGTGGGCGCGAGCCCGGCCAGCAGGTGCGCGGCCAGATCCGCGGGCGAGGGGTGGTCGAAGATCAGCGTGGCCGGCAGCCGCAGCCCGCTCTCGGCGGTGAGCCGGTTACGCAGTTCCACCGCGGTGAGCGAGTCGAAGCCCAGGTCGAGGAAGCCGCGGCCGCCCTCGACGTCGGCGGCCGAGCCGTGGCCCAGCACCGTGGCGACGTGCCCGCGCACAACGTCGAGCAGGAACTCGCCGCGCTCGGCCTCGGGCACGGCCGCGAGCCGCTCGGCCAGCGCCGGACCGGACGGATCGCCCGCCGCCACCGAAGCGGTCCGCCGGCCCGGCGCCCGCACCAGCGACGCGAACAGCGGCGGCAGCCCGGACTGCGCGCCCAGCGCGGCCGGGTCGAGCTGCAGCGGCAGCAGCGCCGGTTCCGGCCGGGCGGCCGCGACGTCGAACAGGTCGAGCCCGCGCTCGGCGGTGAACGGGACGAACGCGGACTTCGTCAGCTTCGCGAGATCGGCGTCGCGGAGCATCCCGCCGGTGGCCCACGGGCCCCAGCCGAGGGATCCGGCCGGGAGTCCCCGGGCTGCGCGGTGCTGCGCCAGGGCGTCGAGGAACGCGTTGGCCGCGGCGTAGTTGCCCTGGCCGGGGCTGCCCAGGGTGGCCGCCGCCGAGGAGAACAGCACGAACGCCGAAAGCCCCCGGTCGCGGGTGAGTTCGTGCAGGTTCAGGGCCGCGTCGACCTTCGGCCGCAGCACCGCGTTCAGCCGTTCGGGCGTCAGGGCCGCGACGACGCCGTCGTCGAGGACGCCGGCCGCGTGCACGACGCCGGTGAGCTCCGGGATCGCGGCGAGCACCCCGGCGAGTTCCCGGCGGTCGGCGGCGTCGCCGGCCACGACCCGGACGTCCGCCCCCAGCTCCCGCAGGTCCTCGGCCAGCTCGGCCGCGCCGGGGGCGGCCGGCCCGCGACGGCTCAGCAGCACCAGGTCGCGGACGCCGTGCCCGGTGACCAGCCGCCGGGCGACCAGGCCGCCCAGTGCCCCGGTGCCGCCGGTGACCAGTACCGTGCCGTCGCCGAAGGACGGCGGCATGGTGAGCACGACCTTGCCGACGTGCTTGGCCTGGCTGACGAACCGGAACGCCTCCGGGGCGCGCCGGACGTCCCACGTCCGCACCGGCAGCGGGGTCAGCGCGCCCGCCTCGAACAGCGCGAGGACCTCGGTGAACAGCTCCCGGATCCGGTCCGGGCCGGCTTCGACCAGGTCGAACGCCTGGTAGCGGACGCCCGGGTGCGCGGCGGCGACGGCGCCGGGGTCCCGCACGTCGGCCTTGCCCATTTCGAGGAACCGCCCGCCGCGCGGCATCAGCGCGAAGGAGGCGTCGACGAACTCGTGGGTCAGGGCGTTGAGCACGACGTCGACCCCCCGGCCGCCGCTGGCCTCGCGGAACAGCTCCGCGAACCCGGTCGTGCGCGACGACGCCAGGTGCGCGTCGTCGAGCCCGGAAGCACGCAGGACGTCCCACTTGCCGGGGCTGGCGGTGGCGTAGACCTCGGCGCCGAGGTGGCGGGCGAGCTGGATGGCGGCCATGCCGACGCCGCCGGCGCCCGCGTGCACGAGCACGGACTCGCCGGCCCGCAGCCCGGCCAGGTCGACCAGGCCGTAGTAGGCGGTGAGGAAGACGATGGGGACCGACGCGGCTTCGCTGAACGACCAGCCGTCCGGAATTTTGGCCAGCATCCGCCGGTCCGCGACCGAACGCGGGCCGAACGCGCCGGGGAAGAAGCCCATCACCTTGTCCCCGGGGGCGAGGCCGGTGACCCCTTCGCCGCATTCGAGGACGACGCCGGCGCCTTCGATGCCCATGATCGGCTCGCCCGGGTACATGCCGAGTCCGATGAGGACGTCGCGGAAGTTCATCCCGGCGGCGCGGATGGCCACCCGGACCGTGCCCGGTTCGAGCCGGTCCGGCAGCGGGTTGGGGACGAGCGCGAGGTTCTGCAGGGTGCCACGGCCGGTGCTGTCGAGCCGCCAGTTGCCCTCGGCAGGCGGCTGCAGCAGCGTGCCGGTGCCGGCGCGCACGAGCCGCGCGGCCAGTGCCCGGCCGTCGCGCAACGCGAGCTGGGGTTCGCCGGAGGCGACCGCGCCGAGCAGGGCCGCCGAGCGCGGGTCTTCGTCGTCGAGGTCGGCCAGGACGAGCCGGCCCGGGTTCTCGAACTGCGCCGACCGCAGCAGGCCCCACACCGGGGCGGCGGTGAGGTCGGGGACGCGGTCGCCGTCGGCCGCGCCGACCGCGCCGCGGGTCACCAGCACGAGCCGGGCGGTGGCGAACCGTTCGTCGGCCAGCCACTCCCGCACGAGCTCGAGCGCGAAGGCGGCGCGCTCGCGCGGGTGCGCGGAGTGCCGGATCGCGGAGAACACGTACTGCGGTTCTTCGCCGCCTTCTCCGATGCGGCGGCCCAGTTCCGCGAGGTCCACACAGGACTCGACGGTGCCCGAGGAGCCGAGCCCGGCCACCAGGCCGAGCGGGTCCGGGCCGATGACGGCGTACCGGCCGCCCGGCGTTTCCGGCACGGGCACCGGCGTCCACTCGACCTGGAACAGCGCGTCCCCGACGTCCGGGCCGCGCAGCTGCTCGGCCGAAACCGGGCGCAGCACCAGCGCGCCGACCGACGCGACCGGTGCGCCGGTGGTGTCGGCGACGTCGACGGCGACCGCGTCCCCGGTGCCCGGCCGCAGCCGGACCCGCAGCGCGGTGGCGCCGGTCGCGTGCAAGGTGACGCCGGTCCAGGCGAACGGCAGCCGCGGGCCGGTGTCGCCGTCCCGGAGACCGAGGGCGTGCAGCGCCGCGTCCAGCAAGGCCGGGTGCAGGCCGAACGCGCCCGCCTGCTGCTCGGGCAGCGCGACTTCGGCGTAGACGTCCTCGCCGAGGCGCCAGGCCGCGCGCAGGCCGCGGAAGGCCGGGCCGTAGCCGAACCCGGACGCGGCGAGGGTGTCGTAGAACCCGGTCACGTCAACGGGTTCCGCACCGGCAGGTGGCCACTCGGCCAGGGTGGCCGGTTGCGCCGCGGCCGCCGGGGCGAGAACGCCGGCGGCGTGCGCGGTCCATTCGTCGCGGCCTTCCGGTCGCGAATGGATGGTCAGCTCGCGGCGGCCGTCGTCGTCCGGGCCGCCGACCGACACCTGGATCGCGACGGCGTCCTGCTCGCGCAGCACGAGCGGAGCCGAGAGGGTCAGTTCCTCGACCACCGGGCACCCGGCCTGGTCACCCGCCCGGATCGCCAGCTCGACGAACGCGGTGCCGGGCAGCAGGACCGTCCCGAGCACGGCGTGGTCCGCGAGCCACGGCTGCGCGGAGAGCGACAACCGTCCGGTGAGGACGATGCCGTCCCCGCCCGCGAGCGGCAGGGTCGCGGCGAGCAGCGGGTGGGCGGCGTCGGTGAGCCCGGCCGCGCCGACGTCGCCGGCGTGGGCCGATACCTCGGGCCAGTAACGGCGGTGCTGGAAGGCATACGTCGGCAGCGGCACCCGGCGGGCGCCGGGGAACGCGGCCGCGAGGTCGACCGGGACACCGCGGACCCACAGCCCGGCGACCGCGGCGGCGAACGTGCGTTCCTCCGGCCGGTCGCGGCGCAGCAGCGGGACGGCCACGACGTCGTCGCCGAGGCAGTCGGCGGCCATCGCGCTGAGCACCGCGTCCGGCCCGGCTTCGAGGAACGTCCGCACGCCCAGCCCGGCCAGGGTGGCGACGGCGTCGGCGAACCGCACCGACGCCCGCACCTGGCGCACCCAGTAGTCCGGAGTGGACAGTTCGGGACCGGCGAGCGCACCGGTCACTGTGGACACCACAGCTCGTTCGGCCGGGTGGTAGGTGAGGCGCCGGGCCACCGCAGCGAAGGTGTCGAGCATCGCGTCCATCCGCGGCGAGTGGAACGCGTGGCTGACCTTGAGCCGTTTGGTCCGCACGCCCGCCGCGGCGAACCCGGCGGCCAGGTCCAGCACGACGTCCTCGTCGCCGGAGACGACGACCGAGCCGGGCCCGTTGACGGCCGCGATGCCCGCCCGGCCGCTGGTCTTGGCCACCTCGGCGGCCACGGCTTCTTCGCCCGCCCGCAGCGAAACCATCGCACCGCCCGCCGGCAGGGCCTCCATCAGGCGGCCGCGGGCGGCGACCAGTTCGGCGGCGTCGGCCAGGGACAGCACCCCGGCGACGTGCGCGGCGACCAGCTCGCCGATCGAGTGGCCGGCCAGGTGGTCCGGCCGCACGCCCCAGCTCTCGGCCAGCCGGAACAGGGCCAGCTCCACCGCGAACAGCGCCGTCTGCGTGTAGGCGGTCCGGTCCAGCAGCGCGGCTTCGGGCGTGCCGGACTCGGCGAACACCAGGTCGCGCAGGGAGTGCTCGAGATGCGCGTCGAGGTGAGCGCACGCCTCGTCGAACGCGTCGGCGTACACCGGGAACCGGTCGTAGAGCTCGCGGCCCATCCCGGCCCGCTGGGCACCCTGCCCGGTGAACAGCACGGCCAGCGGGCCGGTCGCGGCCTCTCCCGAAACGACCTCGGCGGCAGGTGTCCCTTCGGCGAGCGCGGTCAGGCCCGTCCGGAAGTCCTCGGCCGTGGTCCCGAGCACGACGGCCCGGTGGTCCAGCGCCGCCCGGCCGGTGGTCAGCGAGAAGCCGACGTCGGCCGGGTGCGCGTCCACTTCGGACAGCCGGGCGGCCTGGGCGCGCAGTGCGGCCACCGAGCGGCCGGACACCGGCCACGGCACGAGCCCGGTCCTTTCGGGCGTGGTCGCGGGCAAAGCGGGTTCGGCCTGCTCGATGATGGTGTGGGCGTTGGTGCCGGAGATGCCGAAGGAGGAGATCCCGGCCCGGCGCGGCCGGCCGGCCGGCCACTCGCGGGCCTCGGTCAGCAGGCGGACCGCACCCGCCGTCCAGTCCACGTGGGACGTCGGCGCGTCGACGTGCAGCGACTGCGGCAGCAGCCCGTGCCGCATGGCCATGACCATCTTGATGATCCCGGCGACCCCGGCGGCGGCCTGCGTGTGCCCGATGTTCGACTTCACCGACCCGAGCCACAACGGCGTCTCGCGGTCCTGGCCGTAGGTGGCGAGGACGGCCTGGGCCTCGATGGGATCGCCGAGGGCGGTCCCGGTGCCGTGCGCCTCGACGACGTCCACATCGGACGGTTGCAGGCCCGCGTTCGCCAGCGCCGCCCGGATCACCCGCTGCTGCGACGGGCCGTTCGGCGCGGTCAGGCCGTTCGACGCGCCATCGGAGTTGACGGCCGAACCGCGGACGAGCGCCAGCACCTCGTGGCCGTTGCGCCGGGCGTCCGAAAGCCGTTCCAGCAGGAGCAGGCCGGCGCCTTCGGCCCAGCCGGTGCCGTCGGCGGCCTCGGCGAACGGCTTGCAACGGCCGTCGGGGGCGAGCCCGCGCTGCCGGCTGAACTCGACGAACGCGCCCGGCGTCGACATCACGGTGACGCCGCCGGCGACGGCCATCGCGGACTCGCCCTGCCGCAGCGATTGGCAGGCCAGGTGCAGCGCGACCAGCGACGACGAGCAGGCCGTGTCGACCGCGACCGACGGCCCTTCGAGGCCGAAGGTGTAGGAGACGCGCCCGGCGATGACGCTCGTGGTGTTGCCGGTGAGCAGGTGCCCCTCGACGCCGGAGGACGCGCCGAGCATGGTGACGTAGTCCTGGCCGTTGGTCCCGGCGAACACACCGGTTTTGGTGCCGCGCAGCGAATGCGGGTCGATGCCGGCCCGCTCGAACAGCTCCCACGACGTCTCCAGCAGCAGCCGCTGCTGCGGGTCCATGGCCAGCGCCTCGCGCGGCGAGATCCCGAAGAACCCGGCGTCGAATTCGCCGGCGCCCTCGAGGAAACCGCCCTCGCGGGCGTAGCTGCGGCCGCTCTTGCCCGGGTCCGGGTCGTAGAGCGCGCCGACGTCCCAGCCGCGGTCGCCGGGGAACGCGGAGATGCCGTCGCCGCCCGTGCCGACCAGGCGCCAGAGGTCCTCCGGGGACCGCACCCCGCCCGGGTAGCGGCAGCTCATCGCGACGATGGCGATCGGCTCGTCGCCGGAGGCGGCCACGGCGGGCGGCGCCGGCTCCGGTGCGTCGTCCCCGAAGACCTCGCCGAGCAGGCGGTCGGTCAGGTCGGCCGGGGTCGGGTGGTCGAACACGAGCGTCGAAGGCAGCGCGAGGCCGGTTTCGGCGGCCAGCGCGGTGCGCAGCTCGACCGCGGTGAGCGAGTCGAAGCCCAGGTCCTTGAACGGCCGCGCCGGTTCGATCGCTCCGGCGCCGTCGTGCCCGAGGACCGCCGCGGCGCGGGCGCGCACGACGTCCAGGAGCACGCGACGGCGTTCGGGTGCAGGCAGCGCCGCCAGGCGGGTGGTCAGCTCGGCCGAGCCGCGCACGCCGGTGTCCTCGCCGGCGTCGAACTCGGGCAGTTCGGCCATGAGCGGCCGGGACCGGGCGGCGGCGTACGAGGGCGCGAACCGGGCCCAGTCGACGTCGGCGACGACGACCGTGGTCTCCCCCAGCCCGGCCGCCTGCAGCAGCGCACGCAGGCCCAGTTCGGGGTCCAGTGGGCGGAGCCCGCGGCGGCGGAGCAGTTCTTCGCCCTCTTCGGACGCGCCCATCCCGGCGCCCGCCCACGGGCCCCAGGCGATCGATGTCGCCTTCGCGCCGCGGGCGCGGCGCTGTTCGGCGAGCGCGTCGAGGTGGGCATTGGCCGCCGCGTAGGCGCCCTGGTGCCCGCTGCCCCAGACCCCGGCGATCGAGGAGAACAGCACGAACGCTTCGAGGTCGTCGCCGAGCAGTTCGTCGAGGTGGGTGGCACCATCCACTTTGCCGCTGACGACGTCTTCGAAGTCCGTTGTGGACGATTCGGCGATCGGGGTGAACCGGCCGTAGCCCGCCGCGTGGAAGACGGCGCTGATTGAACGTCCACTCAGGACTTCGGTCAGGGCCGTGCGGTCGGCGACGTCGCAGGCCACGATCTCGGGCTCGGCGCCGAGGTCGCGCAGCTGCGCCGCGAGGTCGTCCGCGCCCGGGGTGTCCGGGCCGCGACGGCTGAGCAGCAGCAGGTGCCGGACGCCGCGGGCGGCCAGGGTCCGGGCCAGCGCGCTGCCCAGTGCCCCGGTGCCGCCGGTGATCAGGACGGGGCCGCCGGGCCGCCAGCTGCCGGGCTCGGCGCCCGCCGGGGCGCGGACCAGCCGGGGCACGAAGGCGCCGGACGTCCGCAGCGCCACCTGGTCTTCGCCGGTGCCCGCGGCGAGGAGGGCGGCGAGCCGGTCGTGACCGCGGTCGTCGAGCGCCGCCGGCAGGTCGAGGAGCCCGATCTCGCGGCCGGTGAGTTCGAGGGCGGCGACCCGGCCGAGGCCCCAGACCTGCGCCTTCGCCGGGTCGGGGGCGGCGTCGGACCGGCCGGTGCGCACGGCGCCGGTGGTGCCGAGCCAGAGCGGGCCGGGCAGTCCGGCCTGCAGCACGGCGAGGGCTTCGGCCAGGTCCGCCGGGAAGGCGAGTGCCCCGGCGATGTCTGTCACCTCACCCAGGCGCCCGACGGGCACGGTGACGACGTCCGCACCCCGCGTGGCCAGGCCTTCCGCGAGACCCGCGGGCGCGGTGCCGATGAGCAGCCAGGTGCCGGACAGCCGTCCGGCGGGGATCGGGTGCGGCCGCCAGGCGACGCGGTAGCGCCACGATTCCAGGGTGCCCGCCTCGCGGTGGCGGGTGCGCCACGCCTGCAGCGCGGGCTGGATCGCGCCGGCGAGGTCTTCGCCGACGGCGAGGTCCCGGGCCAGGTCGCCGTGCTCGACGGCGGCCCAGAACGCGCTGTCGGCGGTGTCGGCCGCCGGCTGCGGGCGGACGGGTTCGAGCCAGTACCGCTGGTGCTCGAAGGGGTAGGTCGGCAGCGCGACGGCCCGGCCGGCGGATCCGGCGTAGAGGCTCTCCCAGTCCAGGCCGACGCCGTTGACGTGCAGGCGGGCCAGCGCGGTGAACAGCGTTCGTGCTTCGTCGCGGTCGCGGCGGAGGGCGGGGATCGCGATCCCGGGGACCATCGAGCTGAGGACGCCGTCCGGGCCCAGCTCCAGGAACACGCTGGTGCCCGCGGCTTCGAGGGTCGAGATGCCGTCGGCGAACCGGACGGTTTCGCGGACGTGCCGGACCCAATAGTCCGCGGTGAACGGCTCAGCGAGAGCACCGCTCACATTCGAGAGCACAGGTATCTGCGCCGGGTGGTGTGTGAGGGTCTCGGCGACCGCACGGAACTCGTCGAGCATCGGGTCCATCAGCGGCGAGTGGAACGCGTGGCTCACCTTCAGCCGCTTGGTCTTCGGGAACTGCGCCGCGATCGCCAGCACCGCGGCCTCGTCACCGGAGATCACCACCGACTCCGGGCCGTTCACCGCCGCAATGGAAACACCCTCGGTCAACGTGATGGCCGACTCGGGCGCGGCGATCGACACCATCGCTCCCCCGGTGGGCAGCGCCTGCATCAGCGACGCCCGCGCCGACACCAGACGACAAGCGTCCTCAAGGGACAACACGCCGGCCACATGCGCAGCCGAGATTTCCCCGATCGAATGCCCGGCCACGAAATCCGGGCGGACGCCGAACGATTCGACCAAGCGGAACAACGCCACCTCGACCGCGAACAACGCGGGCTGGGTGAACTCCGTACGGTCCAGCAGCTCAGCATCCTCGAAGGCTGCGCGCAGCTCCGGGCTGAAGTGTGCGCAGACAGCATCGAAAGCCTCGGCGTACACGGGGAACCGGTCGTAGAGGCCGCGGCCCATTCCGGCCCGCTGGGCGCCCTGGCCGGTGAACAGCACGGCCAGCAGCGCGTCCCGGTCGGCCGTGCCGGTCACCACGGCGGCGTCGGTACCGCCCTCGGCGAGGACACCCAAAGCGCGGTCGATCTCGTCGCCACTCGCGACGAGGACTGCGCGGTGGTCGTGCGTCGCGCGGGTGAACGCCAGGGAGTATGCGAGGTCCTGTGGCGCCAGGCCCGTGCCCCGGAGCCGGGCCGCGTGGGCTCGCAACGCCGTGGCACTCCGGGCCGACAGCGGGACGAGCGGCGGCGTCGCGTCCGGTCCCGCCGGCGGGACCGCGACCGGTTCGGCCTGTTCGAGGACCACGTGCGCGTTGGTCCCGCTCACCCCGAACGCCGAGACGGCCGCGCGGCGCGGGCCGTCGGAAACCCAATCGCGTTGCTCGGTGAGCAGTTCCACCGCACCCGCCGACCAGTCCACTTGCGACGATGGCGTGTCGACGTGCAGCGTCCGCGGAAGGACGCCGTGCCGCATGGCGAGGACCATCTTGATCACCCCCGCCACACCGGAAGCGGACTGGGTGTGCCCGATGTTGGACTTCAGCGACCCGAGCCACAGCGGCCGGTCGCGGTCCTGGCCGTAGGTGGCCAGCAACGCCTGCGCCTCGATCGGGTCGCCGAGCCGGGTCCCGGTGCCGTGCGCTTCCACCGCGTCGACGTCCGAAGTGGACATACCGGCATTGGCCAGTGCGGCCCGGATCACCCGCTGCTGCGAAGGACCGTTCGGCGCGCTCAAGCCGTTGGACGCACCATCCTGGTTGACCGCCGAACCGCGGACCACAGCGAGGACTTCGTGGCCGTTGCGCCGGGCATCCGACAGCCGTTCCAGCAGCACCAGGCCGACGCCCTCGCCCCAGCCGGTGCCGTCCGCGGCGTCGGCGAAGGACTTGCAGCGGCCGTCCTCGGCGAGCCCGCGCTGGCGGCTGAACTCGACGAACGCCGCCGGGTGCGCCATCACGGTGACCCCGCCGGCCAGCGCCATCGAGCACTCGCCCTGCCGCAGCGACTGGCACGCCAGGTGCAGCGCCACCAGCGACGACGAACACGCCGTGTCCACCGTGACGGCCGGGCCCTCCAGGCCGAACGTGTAGGACAGGCGGCCGGAGACGACGGCCGGGGCGCTGCCGGTCAGCAGGTAGCCTTCGGAGCCGCCGGACTCGTCGCGCGCGCCGACGCCGTAGCCGGAGGAGGTCGCGCCGACGAACACGCCGGTTCCGCTGCCGCGCAACGACTCCGGGTCGAGGCCCGCCCGCTCGAACACCTCCCACGACGTCTCCAGCAGCACCCGCTGCTGCGGGTCCATCGCGAGCGCCTCGCGCGGCGAGATGCCGAAGAAGGCCGCGTCGAACTCGGCCGCCGTGGTCATGAACCCGCCTTCGCGGGTGTAGCTGGTGCCGAGGTTCGCCGGGTCGGGGTCGTAGAGCGCGGCCAGGTCCCAGCCGCGGTCGGCGGGGAACGGGCCGACGCCGTCGGCGCCGCCGGCCAGCAGGCGCCACAGGTCCTCGGGCGAGGACACGTCCCCGGGGTAGCGGCAGCCCATGGCCACGATGGCGATCGGTTCGCCGGACGCGGCGGCCGTCACCGGATCCGCGGTCGCGGCCCCGGCGCCGGAGACCTCGCCGAGCAGGAGCTCGGCCAGCGCCCGCGGGTGCGGGTGGTCGAAGACGACGGTCGACGGCAGCCGGACGCCGGTCGCGGCGGTCAGCCGGTTGCGCAGCTCGACGGCGGTCAGCGAGTCGAAGCCGAGGTCGCGGAAGGCCCGGTCCGCCGGGACGGCCGCGCCGGAGTCGTGCCCCAGGACGGCGGCGGCCTGCGCGCGCACGAGCTCGAGCACGTGGTGCGCGGCCTCGCGCGGGCCGAGTCCGCGGACGGCCTCGGCGAGTCCGGTGCCGGCTTCGGTGACGACCTCCTCGGCGGTCACCTCCGGCAGGTCTTCGATCAGCGGCCGCCGCCGCGCGGCGGTGAATCCGGCGGCGAACCGCGCCCAGTCCATGTCGGCGACGGCCACGAACGTCTCGTCGGCGTCGAGCGCCTGCTGCAGGGCGGCGATCGCGAGCGCGGGGTCCATTTCGCGCAGGCCGCGGCGGCGCAGGTGGTCCTTCGCTTCGGCGCTGCCCGCCATGCCGTCGCCCGCCCAGGACCCCCAGGCGACGGCGGTCGCCGTCCGGCCGGCGGCGCGGCGGCGTGCGGCGAGCGCGTCGAGGTGGGCGTTCGCGGCGGCGTAGGCGCCCTGCCCGGCGCTGCCCCAGACGCCGGCGTTGGAGGAGAAGAGGACGAACGCGTCGAGGTCGTCGCCGAGCAGTTCGTCGAGGTGGTCGGCCCCGCCGGCTTTGGCGGCGAGGATTCCGGCGAACTCGGCGACGCTGGTGTCGGCGACGGTTTTCGCTTGCGGCAGGCCGGCGGTGTGCACGACGGCCCGCACATCGCCGAGGTTTCCGACGAGCGCGGCCACGGCGTCACGGTCGGCGAGGTCGCAGGCGGCGAAGGTGACCCGGGTGCCGAGTTCCGCGGCGAGTTCGGCGGCCCCGGGGGCATCGGCCCCGCGGCGGCTGACGAGGACGAGGTGCTCGGCACCGACCCGCACAAGCCACCGGGCGACGTGCCGGCCGAGCGCGCCGGTGCCCCCGGTGACGAGCACGGTCCCCCGCGGACGCCAGTTCCGGCGAGGTTCGCCGCCGGGAGCGTGCGCAAGCCGGCGCGCGAAGACCCCGGAAGCGCGGAGGGCGACTTGGTCTTCGTGGTCGAGCCCGGCCAGGACGGCGATCAGGCGGCGGGTGGCGCGGCGGTCGAGGGTGGCGGGGAGGTCGACGAGGCCGCCCCAGCGTTCGGGGTGTTCGAGGCCGACGACCCGGCCGAGCGCCCACACCTGCGCGGGATCGGCGGCGGGCGGGGTGTCGCCGGGCAGGGCCGCGACGGCGTTGCGGGTGAGGAGCCAGAGGGGCGCGGTGGTGCCGGCGAGGGCTTGGGTGAGGAGGAGGGTGGCGGGGGCATCGGGGAGGAGGGAGATGACCCCGGCGACGGGCGGCTCGGCGGCCGCCGCAAGCTCGGCTCCCCCGACGGCGAGGCCGCTCCCCGGCTCGGCGACCGCCGCAAGCTCCGCTTCCCCAACGACGAGGCCGCTCCCCGGCTCGGCCACCGCCGCAAGTTCGCCTTCCCCGACGACGAGGTCGCTCGCCGGCTCGGCGCCACCGCCAGCCGCCTGTCCTGCGCCCCCGGTGGCTTCGGCGAGCGAGGCAGGCGCGCTACCCCCGCCGGACCACTCGACCACCACCGGCTCCGCACCGGCCGCCGTCAGGCCGGTCGTCAGCTCTGTCGTATCCGTTCCCGGCGGGGCGACCACCACCCACCGCCCGGACAACTTCCCCGCTTCGGGTTCCGCGAGCGGCTTCCACTCCACCCGATACCGCCACGAATCCACAGTGGACTTCTCCTGCCGGACTCGCCGCCACTGGGCGAGCGCCGGCAACAGCTCGGCGAAGGACGTCTCCGCGGGCACGCCGATCAGCTCGGCCAGCGTCCCGAGGTCGCCGCCGTCGACCGCGGCCCAGAAGCGGGTGTCCGCCGGGTCTCCGGCTGCCGGGCGGTCCGGTGCGTCCAGCCAGTAGCGCTTGCGCTGGAACGCGTAGGTCGGCAGGTCGACGATCCGGCCGTCCGGGAACGCGGGCGTCCAGTCCACCGCGACCCCGCTCACGTGCGCCTCGGCGAGCGCCGTGTGGAACCGGGCCAGCCCGCCGTCGTCGCGGCGCAGCGAGCCCAGCGCGAGCACGTCCTCACCGATCGCCATGGTCAGCACCGGGTGCGGCGAGGCCTCGATGAACGTGCCGAAACCCTCGGCCTTCAGCCGCTCGATCGCCACGTCCAGGCGGACGGGGTGGCGGAGGTTGGAATACCAGTACCCGGCGTCCGGTGCGCCGGCCCATTCGCCGGTCACCGTGGACAGGAAAGGAATCTCCGGCGCCCGCGGAGCGATCGGGGCCAGCACCTCGAGGATTTCCTCGCGCAGCTGCTCCACCTGCGCCGAGTGCGACGCATAGTCCACCGGCACCCGCTTCGCGCGGACACCGTCGGCCTCGCAAGAACCGATCAGCTCGTCGAGGGCCTCCGGCGAGCCGGAAACCACCACCGCGGCCGGGCCGTTCACGGCCGCGATCGACAGCCCGTCCGCCAGCCGGTCTTCGACAGCGGACAGCGGCGCCGCCACCGACACCATTCCGCCCCGTCCGGCCAGCGCCAGCAGAGCCCGGCTGCGCAGCGCCACCACCCGGGCACCGTCCTCGAGGGACAGCGCACCGGACACCACGGCGGCCGCGATCTCGCCCTGCGAATGGCCGACCACCGCATCCGGCACCACACCGTAGGACCGCCACAGCTCAGCCAGGGAGACCATGACCGCGAACAACGCCGGCTGGACGACATCGACCTGGACGAGCGGGCCCCGGAGCACGTCCCGCAGTGACCAGTCCACAAAGGACGACAAAGCGAGAGCGCATTCGTCGAGACGCGCCGCGAAGACCGGCGACGCCGACGCCAGCTCCAGCGCCATCCCCGCCCACTGCGACCCCTGCCCCGGGAACACCAGAGCCACCTTGCCGCGGGCCGACGCCTCCCCGGTCACCACCGCCGGGCTGGGCGCGCCGGCCGCCAGCGCCGCCAGCCCGTCCGGGCCGGTCACCACCGCTCGATGGCCGAGCAACGCCCGCGACCTGACCAGCGAGAACCCGACGTCGGCCGGATCCCCGCCGTGCGAGAGCAACCCGGCCGCCTGAGCCTGCAACGCTTCCGGCGATCCCGCCGACAGCACCCACGGCACCGGCCCCGAAGCCACCCGCGACGGCAACGGAGGCACCGGAGGCGCCTGCTCCAGGATCACGTGCGCGTTCGTCCCGCTGACCCCGAACGACGAGACGCCGATCCGCCGCGGCTGCCCGGTTTCCGGCCACGGCGTGGCCTCGGTCAGCAGCCGGACCGCCCCGGCACTCCAGTCCACTTGGGACGAGGGTGCGTCGATGTGCAGCGACTGCGGCAGCAGGCCCCGGCGCATGGCCTGGACGGACTTGATGATCCCGGCCACGCCCGCGGCGGCCTGGGTGTGGCCGAGGTTGGACTTGACCGACCCGAGCCACAGGGGCGTCGAACGGCCCTGGCCGTAGGTCGCCAGCAGGGCCTGGGCCTCGATCGGGTCGCCGAGCCGGGTGCCCGTGCCGTGTGCTTCCACCGCGTCGATGTCCGAAGCGGACAGAGACGCGTTCGCCAGCGCGGCCCGGATCACCCGTTGCTGCGACGGCCCGTTCGGCGCGGTCAGGCCGCTGCTCGCGCCGTCCTGGTTGACCGCCGAGCCGCGGACGACGGCGAGCACCGGGTGCCCGTGGCGGCGGGCGTCGGAAAGGCGTTCGACGAGCAGCATGCCCGCACCTTCGCCCCAGCCGGTGCCGTCGGCGGCGTCGGCGAACGGCCTGCACCGGCCGTCGGCGGCGAGGCCGCGCTGGCGGCTGAACGCGGTGAACGTACCCGGCGTGGCCATCACCGTGACCCCGCCGGCCAAGGCCAGTGAGCAGTCGCCGAGCCGGACGGCCTGGCAGGCCAGGTGCAGCGCCACCAGCGACGACGAACAGGCCGTGTCGATCGTGACCGCGGGCCCCTCCAGGCCGAGCGTGTAGGCGATCCGGCCCGAGGCGACGCTGCCTGCGCTGCCGTTGCCGAGGAACGCCTCGAACTCCGCGTAGACGTCGGGGGCCAGCAGCAGCCGCGCCGCGTAGTCGGAGTACATCACCCCGGCGTAGACGCCGACCTTCTCGCCGCGCACGGACGTCGGATCGATGCCCGCCCGCTCCAGCGCCTCCCACGACGTCTCCAGCAGCAGCCGCTGCTGCGGGTCCATGGCGAGCGCCTCGCGCGGGGAGATGCCGAAGAACCCGGCGTCGAAGTCGGCCGCGTCGTGCAGGAAAGCGCCTTCCCGGGTGTAGCTGGTGCCCGCGCTGCCGGGGTCGGCGTCGTAGAGGCGGGCCAGGTCCCAGCCGCGGTCGGCGGGGAACGCCCCGACCGCGTCTTCACCCGCCTCCAGCAGATCCCACAGCTGGGCGGGGGTGCGGACGCCGCCGGGGAACCGGCAGCTCATGCCGACGATCGCGACCGGTTCCTGCGCGCGGTCTTCGGTCTCCTTCAGCCGCCGCCGGGCTTCCCGCAGATCGGCCGTGGCCCGCTTGAGGTAGTCCAGGAGCTTCTGTTCGTTCGACATTCAGGACATCCCCAGTTCGTCGTCGAGGAGGTCGAAGAGCTCCTCGGCGGTGGCGTCGGCCAGTTCCGTGCCGGGCTCGTCCCGGCGGTCGTCGGGTGCGGTCCACCGGGCCAGCAGGCCGCGCAGGCGTTCGGTGACGCGGTCGCGTTCGCCGGCGCCGGGTGCGGCCGCGGCGAGCACCGCGGCCAGCCGGTCCAGTTCAGCGTGGACCGGCTGGACGGCCTTCGCGCCGTCCGCGGGCAGTTCGGCGCACAGGTGCTTGGTGAGCGCGTCCGGGTTCGGGTAGTCGAAGATCAGCGTGGCGGGCAGCCGCAGCCCGGTCGCCGCGGTGAGCCGGTTCCGCAGCTCCAGCGCGGTGAGCGAGTCGAAGCCCAGGTCGAGGAACCCGCGCCCGGCTTCGACGGTGTGGCCCGAGGCGTAGCCGAGCACGGCCGCCACCTGGGCGCGCACGACCTCGTCGACGACGCGGAGCCGCCCGGCCTCCGGCAGGCCGGCGAGCCGTTCGGCCAGCCCTGGCCCGGCCGGGACGCCGTCGCGCACGGCCCGCCGCGCCGGGGTCCGGACGAGCCCGCGCAGCAGCGCCGGGACCTCGGGCCGGGCCCGCCAGGCGGCGAGGTCCAGCGCGACCGGCATCAGCAGCGGTTCGCCGGTCCCCAGGGCGAGGTCGAACAGCCGCAGCGCGCGGTCCGTCGGCAACGCGCGGACGCCGGACCGGCCGAGCCGCGAGACGTCGTCGTCGCCGAGGTGCGCGGTCAGGCCGCTGCGCGTCTCCCACAGGCCCCACGCGAGGGAGGTCGCGGGCAAGCCCCGGCCGCGGCGGTGCTGGGCGAGGGCGTCGAGGTAGGCGTTGGCCGCGGAGTAGGCCGACTGGCCCGCGCCGCCCATCGTCGTCGCGAAGGAGGAGAACAGGACGAAACTGTCCAGGTCGAGGTGCTCGGTGAGCTCGTGCAGGTGCCGGGCGGCGACCGCTTTGGGCCGCAGGACCGTGTCGAGCCGTTCGGGGGTCATGGCTTCGACGACGCCGTCGTCGAGGGCGCCCGCGGCGTGCACCACCGCCGTCAGCGGGTGCTCGGCGGGGACCTGGGCCAGCGCCTTTTCGAGGGCGTCCCGGTCGGCGACGTCGCAGGCGACGACGGTGACGGACGCGCCGGTCAGCTCGGCGGTGTCGGGGGCGCTGCGGCTGAGCAGCAGCAGGTGCCGGACGCCGTGCGTGCCGACCAGGTGCCGGGCGAGCAGGCCGCCGAGCACGCCGCTCGCGCCGGTGATCAGCACGGTCCCGTCCGGGTTCCAGGAGTGCTCCCGTTGCGGCGCGGCGGCCCGCGCCAGCCGGGGCACGTGGAGTTCGCCACCGCGCACCGCCAGCTGTGGCTCGCCGGACGCGGCAGCCATCCCGGCCCAGGTGGCGAGGTTGCCGGTCGTGTCGACGTCGAGGAGGACGAACCGGTCGGGGTGCTCCGACTGCGCCGAGCGCACGAGTCCCCAGACCGCCGCCGCGGCGGGGTCGGCGGGTGCCTCCCCCACGGCCGATTCGGTGACCAGGACCAGGCGTCCCTCTCCCGGCAGGAAGTCCTGCAGGGTCTTGAGCACCTCGGCCGTCACGTCGCCGCGGCACTGCGTGTAGGCCACCGGTCCGGGCTCGCCGAGGGGAACGGCCGGCGCGGCGGGTTGGGCGTCGAGCCGCTGCCAGGTGAGGGTGAACAGCGCGTCGGCGCCGTGGTCGGCGGCCGCCGCCAGCTGCCCGGCCGAAATCGGGCGCATGACGAGGGATTCGGCTTCGGCGACCGGCGCGCCGGTTTCGTCGGCGACGGCGACCGAGACGCCGTCCGCGCCGAGTGCGCCGAGCCGGACGCGCAGGGTGGTCGCGCCGGTCGCGTACAGCCGGACGCCGGTCCACGCGAACGGCAGCCGGGCGCCGGCCTGGGCGCTGGTCAGGCCGATCGGGTGCAGGGCGGCGTCGAGCAGGGCCGGGTGCAGCCCGTAGCGGGCGGCGTCCTGGCCGTCGGGCAGGGTGACCTCGGCGTAGAGGTCTTCGCCGTGCCGCCAGGCCGCGCGCAGGCCCTGGAACGCCGGGCCGTAGCGGTAGCCGTGGCCGGCGAGGGTGTCGTAGTGGCCGTCGACCGGCAGCGGTTCCGCGCCCGGCGGTGGCCACGCGGTGAGGGCCGTGCCCGGCTCGGCGCCCGTGGTCAGGAACCCTTCGGCGTGCTGGGTCCAGTCGACGTCGTCGGAGAGTCGCGAGTGGACGGTCAGCGCGCGGCGGCCGTGTTCGTCGGCGGCTTCGACCCGGACCTGCAGGGCGACCCCACCGCGTTCCGGCAGGACCAGCGGGGCCTGCAGGGTGAGCTCTTCGACGGTCGCGCAGCCGACCTGGTCACCCGCCTGCACGGCCAGCTCGACGAACGCGGTGCCCGGCAGCAGCACGGTGTCGCCGACCGCGTGGTCGGCCAGCCACGGGTGCGTGCGCTGGGAAATCCGCCCGGTGAGCAGGGTGACGCCGGTGCCCGCGACGGTCACCGCGGCGCCGAGGAGCGGGTGACCGGCGTCGGTGAGGCCGAGCCCACCGGCGTCGCCCGCGGTGATGGCGGTCCACTGTGGCCAGTACCGTTCCTGCTGGAAGGGGTAGGTGGGGACGTCGGTGAGCCGGGCGCCGGGGAAGGCCGGAGTCCAGTCGACCTGCACGCCGCTCACGTGCGCTTCGGCCAGCGCGGTGTAGAACCGCGTGAGGCCGCCGTCGTCGCGGCGGAGCGAGCCCAGCGCGACGACGTCGTCGCCGAGCACCATGGTCAGCACCGGGTGCGGGGACACCTCCACGAACGTGCCGAACCCCTCGCTCTTGAGTCGTTCGATCGCGGTGTCGAGGCGAACCGTGGTGCGGAGGTTCGTGTACCAGTACCCGGCGTCGACCCGTTCGTTCCACTCGCCCGTCACGGTCGAGATGAAGGGGATCCCGCCTTCCCTGGGCGTGATCGGGGCCAGCACGTCGAGGAGTTCTTCCCGCAGCTGCTCCACCTGCGCCGAGTGCGACGCGTAGTCCACCGGGACCCGCTTGGCGCGGATCCCGTCGGCCTCACACGACGCGATGAGTTCGTCGAGCGCCTGCAGCGTCCCGGAAACCACCACCGCGGCCGGGCCGTTGACCGCCGCGACGGAGAGCCCGTCGGTCAACCGCTCTTCGACCGCTTCACGCGACGCGGCCACCGAGACCATCCCACCCTGGCCGGCCAGGGCGAGAAGGGCCTTGCTGCGCAGAGTCACGACCCGGGCACCGTCCTCGAGGGACAGCGCGCCGGACACCACCGCGGCCGCGATCTCACCCTGCGAGTGCCCGACGACCGCGTCCGGCACCACGCCGAACGACCGCCACAGGTCCGCCAGCGACACCATCACCGCGAACAGCGCAGGCTGAACGACATCGACCCGGCTCAGCGCCTCCGCGTCGGCGAGGACATCACGGAGGTTCCAGTCCACAAAGGATTCGACGGCGGTGGCGCATTCGCCGAGCCGGGCCGCGAACACCGGCGAGGAGTCCGCCAGTTCGAGGGCCATGCCCGCCCACTGCGAACCCTGGCCCGGGAAGACCAGCGCCACCTTGCCCGGGGTACCGGCGTGCCCGGTGACCACGTCCGCCGCAGGCCGCCCTTCGGCGACCGCGGACAACGCATCGGCGCTGAGCACCACCGCGCGGTGCGGGAACCGTGACCGGGCCGTCGCCAGCGAGAACCCGATGTCCGCCGGGTCGCCGTCGACGCGGAGGAGGGCGCCGGCCTGGTCGCGCAGGGCGGCTTCGGTTCGTCCGGACAGCACCCAGGGCACCGGTCCGGAGACCGGCTCGCGCGGCTCGGCCACCGGGTCCGGCGCCTGTTCGAGGATCGTGTGCGCGTTGGTGCCCGAGATGCCGAACGACGACACTCCCGCTCGCCGCGGACGGTCGGCGTCCCACGCCCGGGACTCGGTGAGCAGCTCCACCGCCCCGGCTGTCCAGTCCACGTGGGACGAAGGCGCGTCGACGTGCAGGGTCTGCGGCAGGACGCCGTGCTGCATCGCCATGACCATCTTGATCACGCCCGCCACCCCGGCCGCGGCCTGCGTGTGCCCGAGGTTCGACTTGACCGACCCCAGCCACAGCGGCGTTTCCCGCGACTGGCCGTAGGTCGCCAGCACCGCCTGTGCCTCGATGGGGTCACCGAGGGTCGTTCCGGTTCCGTGCGCCTCCACGGCGTCCACTTCGGACGCTGTCAGGCCGGCGTCGGCGAGGGCGGCCCGGATCACGCGTTGCTGCGACGGGCCGTTCGGGGCGGTCAGGCCGTTCGAAGCGCCGTCCGAGTTCACCGCCGAACCGCGGACGACGGCGAGGACGCGGCGGCCCTCGCGCAGCGCGTCCGACAGCGGCTGGACCAGCAGCATGCCCGCGCCTTCGGAGAACCCGGCGCCGTCGGCCGCCTCGGCGAACGGCTTGCAGCGGCCGTCCGCGGCCAGGCCGCGCTGGAGGCTGAAGTCGACGAACATGCCCGGGGTCGCCATCACGGTCGCGCCGCCGGCCAGGGCCATCGAGCACTCGCCGCGCCGCAGGGCCTGCACGGCCAGGTGCAACGCCACCAGCGACGACGAACACGCCGTGTCCACCGTCAGCGACGGTCCTTCGAGACCGAACACATAGGACAGCCGGCCGGAGACGACGCTGGCGGCGTTGCCGACCCCGGCGTGGCCTTCCAGCGACTCGGTGGACCGCTCCAGCAGCGCCGGGTAGTCCTGGCCGTTGGTGCCGGCGAACACGCCGATCCGCTGGCCCCGCACCGAAAGCGGGTCGAGCCCGGCCCGTTCGAAGGCTTCCCACGACGTCTGGAGCAGGAGCCGCTGCTGCGGGTCCATGGCCAGGGCTTCCCGCGGCGAGATGCCGAAGAAACCAGGGTCGAACTGGGTGGTGTCGGCGAGGAAGCCGCCCTCGCGGGCGTAGCTCTTGCCGGTGACGCCGGGTTCGGGGTCGTAGATCTCGCCGAGGTCCCAGCCGCGGTCGCCGGGGAACGGCGTGATGCCGTCGCCGCCCGCCGCGACCAGCCGCCAGAGGTCCTCGGGCGAGCGGACCCCGCCGGGGAACCGGCAGCCGATGCCGACGATGGCGATCGGTTCGTCCGCGCCCGCGGTGGCCGGGGGGTGCTCGGCGGTTTCGCCGCCGGTGCCGAGCAACTCGCCGAGGAAGGCGGCGAGGACGGTGACCGTCGGGTGGTCGAACACCAGGGTCGCGGGCAGCCGCAGGCCGGTCGCGGTGGCCAGCCGGGTGCGCAGCTCGACCGCGGTCAGCGAGTCGAAGCCGAGTTCGGAGAAGGCGCGGCCGACGTCGACCGCGGCCGGGGAGGCGTGGCCGAGCACGGCCGCGGCCTGCGCGCGGACCAGGTCGGTCAGCACGCGGTGGGCGTCCGGCGTGCTCAGCCCGGCGAGCCGGGCGGCGAAGCCGGACGGCGCCGGGGCCGTCTCCTCGGCGGCTTCGGGGATCTCGGCGAGCAGCGGCCGGGGCCGGGCGGCGGCGAAGGCCGGCGCGAACCGCGTCCAGTCGACGTCGGCGACGAGCACGGTGGTGTCGTCGTGGTCCAGGGCCCGGCCGAGCGCGGTCAGCGCCAGCTCGGGGTCGAGCGGCGGGACGCCCTCGGCCGCCAGCCGGGCGCGGTCGACACCCTCGTCGGCGTCCCAGACCCCCCAGGCGACGGAGGTGGCGGTCTCGCCGCGGGCCCGGCGGCGTTCGGCGAGCGCGTCGAGGTGGGCGTTGGCCGCCGCGTAGGCGCCGTGCGCGCCGCTGCCGACGACCGCGGCGATGGAGGAGAACAGCACGAAGGCGTCGAGGCCGTCCGGGAGCAGCGCGTCGAGGTGGTCGGCGGCGTCCGCCTTCACGCGGCACACCCGGTCCAGCAGGTCCGGGCCGGTCTCGGCGAGGGGGGCCAGGTCGGTGACGGCGGCGGCGTGGAAGACCGACCGCACCGGCCCGTGGGCGTCGAGGACCGCGGCCAGCTGGTCGCGGTCGGCGACGTCGCAGCGGGCCTCGACGACGTCGTGTTCCCGCAGGGCTTCCGCGCCGGGGAAGGCCGCCGCGGCGAGCACGATCCGGGTGGCGCCCCGGGCGATCAGCCAGCGGGCGAGCCGGACGGCCGCGTGGCCGCCGGTGTCGGTGACGAGCACCGTGCCCTCGGGCCGCCAGCGGCGGACCGGTTCCCGCTTCTCGGCGGGCACGAGCCGCCGGGCGAAGACGCCGGACGCGCGCAGGGCCACCTGGTCTTCGCCGGTGGTCCCGGCCAGCACGGCGGCCAGCCGGGCGCCGGTCGTTTCGTCGAGGGTGGGCGGCAGGTCGGCGAGGCCACCCCAGCGGGCCGGGTGTTCGAGCCCGGCGACGCGGCCGAGTCCCCACACCCGGGCCTGCCGGGGGTCGGGTGCGCGGTCGTCGGGGCCGGTGGCCACGGCCCCTCGGGTGAGGAGCCAGAGCGGGGCATCGAGACGGGTCAGTTCGAGAGCCGTCGCGGCGTCCGGCCGCACGGCCACGACACCGGCCAGGTCCCGGTCGTCGTCGGCGATCTCGGCGCCGTGGGCGGCCAGGACGTCCCGGACGTCGTCGCCGTCTCCGACGACGCGCCAGCGGCCGGAGAGCCGGGCGGCCGGGGTGGCGACGGGCCGCCAGGCGATCCGGTAGCGCCAGGAGTCCGTTGTGGACTCGTCGCGGCGGCGGCTGCGCCACTTCGCGAGGGCAGGCAGGACGGCGTCGAGCGGGGCGTCCTCGGCGAGGTCGAGCGCGCCCGCGAACGCCGGGACGTCCTGGTCGGCGACGACGTCCCAGAAGCGCTGGTCGGCCTGGACGGGCTCGGTTTCCGGGACGTCGAGCCAGTACCGCTCGCGCTGGAAGGCGTAGGTGGGGAGGTCGGCCGGGCGGGCGCCGGCGAAGGCCGGGGTCCAGTCGACCCGGACGCCGTTGACGTGCGCTTCGGCCAGCGCGGTGTGGAACTGGGTGAGGCCGCCGTCGTCCCGGCGCAGGCTGCCAACGGCGACGACGTCCTCGCCGAGCGCCATGGTCAGCACCGGGTGCGGCGACGCTTCGACGAACGTGCCGAAGCCCTCGCTCCTCAACCGCTCGACCGCCGTGTCCAGCCGGACGGTGCTGCGGAGGTTCTTGTACCAGTACTCGGCGTCGAGAGCTTCGTTCCACTCGCCGGTCACCGTCGAGAGGAAGGCGGTCTCGCCCCGGCGGGGCGTGATCGGCGCCAGTACTTCGAGCAGCTCGTCGCGCAGCTGCTCCACCTGGGGTGAATGCGAGGCGTAATCCACCGGGACCCGCTTGAACCGGATGCCGTCCGCGCGGCAGGCCGCCACGAACTCGTCCAGGGCCTCCGGCGCACCGGAAACCACCACGGCGGCGGGGCCGTTGGCGGCGGCGAGCGAGACGCCCTCGGTCAGCCGCTCCTCGACGGTTTCGCGGGACGCCGCAACGGAAACCATGCCGCCACCCCCGGCCAGGGCCAGGATGGCTTTGCTGCGGAGGGCCACGACCCGAGCGCCGTCTTCGAGGGAAAGCGCACCCGACACCACAGCGGCGGCGATCTCGCCCTGGGAGTGCCCGACGACCGCATCCGGGACCACGCCGAACGACCGCCACAGCTCGGCGAGGGACACCATCACCGCGAACAACGCGGGCTGGACCACATCGACCCGGCCCAACGCCGTCGCGTCGGCCAGCACCTCGCGCAGCGACCAGTCCACAAAGGATTCGAGGGCCGCACCGCATTCCCCGAGCCGGGCCGCGAACACCGGCGACGACTCCGCGAGCTCCAGCGCCATCCCGGCCCACTGGGCGCCTTGGCCCGGGAAGACCAGCGCCACCTTGCCCGGCGCAGCAGCCTCACCGGTGATGACGTTCGGCGCGGGAGTGCCCTCGGCGAGCGCGGTGAGACCGCCGCGGAGGTCCTCGCCGACCACGACCGCGCGGTGCCGGAACAGCGACCGCGCCGACACGAGGGCCGCGCCGATCGACGCCGCCGGCAGCTCTCCCCGGCCGAGCAGCGCGGCAGCCTGGGCTCGCAGCGCCTCGGCCGTCCGGCCGGACAGCACCCACGGAGCAGCACCGTCCGCCAAGGGCTCGGCCACGGCCTCGGGAACGTGCTCCAGGACCGCGTGCGCGTTGGTGCCGCTGACCCCGAACGACGACACCCCGGCCCGACGCGGGCGGTCACCGGCCGGCCAGTCGCGGGCCTCGGTCAGCAGTTCCACCGCACCCGCCGACCAGTCCACATGGGACGTCGGCGCGTCGACGTGCAGCGTCCGCGGCAGCACGCCGTGCCGCATGGCCATCACCATCTTGATCACGCCGCCGACGCCCGCCGCGGCCTGGGTGTGGCCGATGTTCGACTTCAGCGAACCCAGCCACAGCGGCGTTTCCCGCTCTTGGCCGTACGTTTCCAGCAGGGCCTGCGCCTCGATCGGGTCACCGAGGGTCGTGCCGGTGCCGTGCGCCTCCACGGCGTCCACTTCGGACACCGACAGACCCGCGTCGGCCAGCGCCTGGCGGATCACCCGCTGCTGGGCCGGGCCGTTGGGTGCGGTCAGCCCGTTGGACGCGCCGTCCTGGTTGACCGCCGTCCCGCGGACGACCGCGAGCACCGGGTGGCCGTTGCGGCGGGCGTCGGACAGCCGTTCCACCAGCAGGAGGCCGGCGCCCTCGCCCCAGCCGGTGCCGTCGGCCGCGTCGGCGAACGATTTGCACCGGCCGTCGGCCGCGAGCCCGCGCTGGCGGCTGAACTCGACGAACAGCGCGGGCGTCGACAGGACCGTGACCCCGCCGGCCAGCGCCAGGTCGCATTCCCCCTGCCGCAGCGACTGGCACGCCAGGTGCAGCGCCACCAGCGACGACGAGCACGCCGTGTCGACCGTGATCGCCGGGCCTTCGAGGCCGAACGCGTAGGAGATCCGGCCGGAGGCGACACTCCCGGCGCTGCCGTTGCCGAGGTACCCTTCGTAGCCTTCGAGTCCACTTCGGACGCCCTGCAGCCGAGTCGCGTAATCCTGGTACATCACGCCGGCGAACACGCCGGTCCGGCTGCCGCGGACCGCGTCCGGCACGATGCCGGCGCGTTCGAACGCCTCCCACGCGACTTCCAGCAAGAGCCGCTGCTGCGGGTCGGTCGCCGTCGCCTCGCGCGGCGACATGCCGAAGAACTCGGGGTCGAAGTCGGCGGCGTTGTGGAGGAATCCGCCTTCGCGGACGTACGACGTCCCGCTGCGGGCGGGGTCGTCGTCGAAGAGGCCGTCGGGCCAGCCGCGGTCGGCGGGGAACGCCGAAACGGCGTCGCGGCCCTCGGCGACCAGCTGCCAGAGGTCCTCCGGCGAGGCGATCCCGCCCGGGTAGCGGCAGCTCATCGCGACGATCGCGATGGCGTCGCCCTCGTCGGCCGTGCGCGTGACGACGGTCCGCCCGGTCCGCCCGGCGAGGTGGGCGGCGAGCACCGCCGGGGTCGGGTGGTCGAAGACCAGGGTCGCGGGCAGCCGCAGGCCGGTGGCCGCGGCGAGCCGGTTGCGCAGGTCCACCGCGGTGAGCGAGTCGAACCCGAGGTCCTTGAAGGCGCGGCCGGGGTCGATCGCCCGCGCCGACGCGTGCCCGAGCACGGCGGCGACCTGCGTCCGGACCAGGTCGAGCAGCGCCTCTTCGGAGAGCTCGCCGACGTGGCCGCCGGCTGCGGCAGTGCGCCGCGCGGACGGCGGGAAGAGCCCGCGGAACAGCGGCGAAACGGTGCCGTTGGCGGCCTGGCGGCGCAACGCGGCGGCGTCGAGCGCGATCGGGACGAGCGCGGCCGGGCCCGCGGTGACGGCCCGGTCGAACAGCGCGAGGCCCTGCGCGGAGTCCAGGGGACGCACGCCGGACCGGCCCAGCCGGTCCCGCGCGCGGTCGTCGAGGTGCCCGGTCATCCCGCTGGCCTCGGCCCACAGCCCCCAGGCGAGCGACACGGCGGGCCGCCCGGCCGCGCGCCGCCGCTGGGCGAGAGCGTCGAGGTAGGCGTTGGCGGCGGCGTAGTTGCCCTGGCCGCTGCCGCCGGTCGTGCCGGCGGCAGCGGAGAACAGCACGAACGCGGTGAGGTCGGTGGTCAGTTCGTCGAGGTTGCGGGCGGCGGCGGCCTTCGGGCGCAGGACCGTGTCCAGCCGCTCCGGGGTGAGGGCCTCGACGACGCCGTCGTCGAGCACCCCCGCGGCGTGCACGACGGCGGTGATCCGGTGCGCGGCCAGCACCTCGGAGAGCCGGTCGCGGTCCGCGGCGTCACAGGCGACGAAGACGGCCTCCGGCAGGTCCGCGGCGAGTTCGGCGGCGCCGGGGGCGTCCGCGCCGCGGCGGCTGAGCAGGACGAGGTCCCGGACGCCGTGCTGCCGCGCGAGGTGCCGGGCGACGAGCCCGCCGAGCACCCCCGAGGCGCCGGTCACCAGGACGGCGCCGTCGCCCCAGTCCGGCGTCGCCCCGGCGGCGGTGACGCGGGCGAGACGGGGCGCGAAGGACCGTCCATTGCGGACGGCCATCTGCGGCTCGGATGGGACGACCGGGTGGTCGGGGTCGTCGGTGTCCAGCAGCGCGAACCGCCCCGGGTGTTCCGACTGGGCCGACCGCACCAGCCCCCACGCGGCGGCGAGATCCGGGTCCGGCGCCTCGTCGTCGTGCACGGCGACAGCCCCGCTGGTGACGAAGACGAGCATCTCGGGCCGCTCGGCGGCGAGCCAGTCCTGGACGAGCCCGAGCACGCGGTGGACCGGCGTGCCGGTGAGCGGTTCGAAGACGGCGCCGGCCTCGGGGGCCGCGGCCGGGACCTCGGTCCAGTCCACCCGGTACAGATCGTCCACGCGGTCCAGGCCGCCGGTGGGCAGCGGCCGGAGGACGAGGGAGTCCGCCGTCGCGACCGGGGCACCCGACGGGTCGGCGACCTCGACCGCCACCTCGTCCGCGCCGCGGCGGGTGAGCCGGACGCGCAGCGCGGACGCGCCGGTGGCGTGCAGCGTCACCCCCGTCCAGGCGAACGGCAGCCGGGCCTGCCCGTCCTCTGTGGACATCGCCAGCGCGAGCGGGTGCAGGGCCGCGTCGAGCAGGGCCGGGTGCAGGCCGAACCGGGCCGCGTCGGCCGGCTCCGGCAGCTCGACCTCGGCGAAGATCTCCTCGCCGCGGCGCCACGCCGAACGCAGGCCCTGGAACGCGGGGCCGTAGCCGTACCCGGCGGCCGCGCGGAGGCCGTCGTAGAAGCCGTCGAGGTCGATCCTGGCCGCGCCCTCGGGCGGCCAGGAGTCCGAAGTGGACCCGGGTGCCGGGCGGCCCGGGGCGAGCACGCCGGTGGCGTGCCGGGTCCAAGGTTCGTCCTCGTCCCGCCGCGAATGGATCTCGACGGCGCGACGGCCGGTTTCGTCGGCGGCGCCCACCCGGACCTGCAGCGCGCGGGGACCGGGCAGGGTGAGCGGGGTTTCGAGGGTGAGTTCCTCGACCGTGCCGCAGCCGGCGCGGTCGCCCGCCTGGATCGCGAGTTCGACGAACGCGGTGCCGGGCAGCAGGATCGTGTCGTGCACGGCGTGGTCGGCGAGCCACGGCTGCGCCTGCGGCGAGACGCGGCCGGTGAGGACGAGGCCGTCGCCCGCGGCCAGTGCCACGGCCGCGCCGAGCAGCGGGTGCCCGGTGGCGCTCAGGCCGAGCGCGCCCGCGTCACCCGGCTCCGCGGCGACCGCGGGCCAGAACCGTTCGCGCTGGAAGGCGTAGGTGGGCAGGTCGGCCGGGCGGGCGCCCGCGAAGGCCGGGGTCCAGTCGACCCGGACGCCGTTGACGTGCGCTTCGGCCAGCGCGGCGTGGAACCGGGTGAGGCCGCCGTCGTCCCGGCGCAAGGAGCCCAGCGAAATGACGTCGTCGCCGATCGCCATGGTCAGCACCGGGTGCGGCGACGCTTCGACGAACGTGCCGAAGCCTTCGCTCTTCAGCCGCTCGATCGCGGTGTCCAGGCGGACGGTGCTGCGCAGGTTCGTGTACCAGTACCCGGCGTCCACGCGTTCGTTCCACTCGCCGGTGACCGTGGAGATGAACGCCGTGTGTCCCGGCTGCGGGCTGACCGGTGCCAGTACTTCCATGAGTTCGTCGCGCAGCTGCTCGACCTGCGCCGAGTGGGAGGCGTAGTCGACCGGCACCCGCTTCGCGCGGATCCCGCCGGCTTCGCAGGACTCGATCAGCTCGTCGAGGGCTTCGGGCGCCCCGGACACCACGACCGCGGCCGGACCGTTGACGGCGGCGATCGACAGGCCCTCGGTCAGCTGTGCTTCGACGGTTTCGAGGGGCGCGGCGACCGAGACCATCCCACCGCGCCCGGCCAGCGCGAGAATCGCCTTGCTGCGCAACGCGACCACCCGGGCACCGTCCTCGAGCGACAGGGCACCCGAGACGACCGCGGCGGCGATCTCCCCCTGCGAATGCCCGACGACCGCGTCCGGCACCACGCCGAACGAGCGCCACAGTTCGGCCAGGGAAACCATGACGGCGAACAACGCCGGCTGAACCACGTCCACCCGGCTCAGCGCCTCCGCGTCGGCCAGCACCTCGCGCAACGTCCAGTCCACAAAGGACGCCAAGGCCGTGCCGCATTCCTCGATGCGGGCCGCGAACACCGGCGAGGACTCCGCGAGTTCGAGAGCCATCCCGGCCCACTGCGAACCCTGCCCCGGGAAGACCAGCGCCACCTTGCCCGGCGCGCCGGCTTCCCCGGTGATGACGTTCGCCGCCGGGGTGCCCTCGGCGAGCGCCGTGAGGCCGCCGGGGAGATCGCCGACCACGACCGCGCGGTGCGGGAACGACGAGCGGGTCGTGACCAGCGAAAACCCGATGTCCGCGGCCGGTCCTTCCTGCCCCGCCAAGGCCGCGGCCTGCGCCTTGAGCGCCTCCGCGGTCCGTGCGGACAGCACCCACGGCACGGGCCCGGCGGCGGTTCCCGGCTCTTCGACGTCCGGGACGGCTTCGAGGATGGCGTGGGCGTTGGTGCCGCTCATGCCGAACGCGGACACGCCCGCGCGGCGCGGCTCGCCGGTTTCCGGCCACGGCCGGGCCTCGGTGAGCAGCCGGACCCCGCCGGACGCCCAGTCGACGTGCGAGGTCGGGGCGTCGACGTGCAGCGTCCGCGGCAGGACGCCGTGCCGCATGGCCATCACCATCTTGATCACGCCGGCGACCCCGGCGGCGCCCTGGGTGTGCCCGATGTTCGACTTCAGCGAGCCGAGGAACAGCGGGTCGCCGCCGCCGCGGGCCCGGCCGTAGGTGGCCAGCAGTGCCTGGGCCTCGATCGGGTCGCCGAGGGTGGTGCCGGTGCCGTGCGCCTCGACCGCGTCGACCTGCTTCGCCGACAACCGCGCGCTGGCCAGCGCCCCGGTGATCACGCGTTCCTGGGCGGGGCCGCTGGGCGCGGTCAGGCCGTTGGACGCGCCGTCGGAGTTGATCGCCGAGCCGCGGACCACGGCGAGCACGGGGTGGCCGAGGCGGCGGGCGTCGGACAGGCGTTCCAGCACCAGCATGCCGGCGCCTTCGCCCCAGCCGGTGCCGTCGGCGGCGTCGGCGAAGGACTTGCACCGGCCGTCGGGGGCCAGGCCGCGCTGGCGGCTGAACGCGACGAACGCCGCCGGGGTGGACAGCACGGTGACCCCGCCGGCCAGCGCGAGCGAGCATTCGCCGCGCCGCAGCGAGTGGCACGCCCAGTGCAGGGCGACGAGTGAGGACGAGCAGGCGGTGTCGACCGTGACGGCGGAGCCGCCGAGGCCGAGGAAGTAGGCCAGCCGTCCCGAGACGACGGCGGTCGCGGTGCCGGTGAGCAGGTGCCCTTCGAGGTTGTCCCCGGCGCCGCGCATCAGGTTCGCGTAGTCCTGGCCGGTGTTGCCGACGAAGACGCCGGTCGGCGAGCCGGCCAGCGAAGCCGGGTCGATGCGCGCGCGTTCGATGGCCTCCCACGTCGTCTCCAGCAGCAGCCGCTGCTGGGCGTCCATGGCGAGCGCCTCGCGCGGGGAGATGCCGAAGAACGCGGCGTCGAAGTCGGCGACGTCGTGCAGGAAGCCGCCGGACGCGGTGTGCGAGGTGCCGGGCCGGTCGGGATCGGGGTCGCGGAGCGCGTCGAGGTCCCAGCCGCGGTTCCCGGGGAACCCGGTGACGGCGTCGGTACCGCTTTCGACCAGGTCCCACAGCTGCTCGGGGCTGTGCACCCCACCGGGCAGCCGGCACCCCATGCCGACGATCGCGATCGGCTCCTGCGCGGCTTCCTCGGCGGCCTGCAGCCGTTGACGCGTCTGGTGCAGATTGGTCGTGACCCACCTGAGGTGCTCGCGCAGCGTCTCCTCGTCGGCCATGTCAGTGCCACCAGCCTTTTCTCCAGCGAAGTGCGGACACCCGGCACATCCGCGCGCCGAAGTGGCATCAAAGTGAGGCTATGGGACCGGTTTTGGGCCTACAACCCCTAAGAATCCCCCCTAACAGGGGCCCCTACGCAGGGAAATCCCGCTCCGGCACCGGAGCGGGATTTCCATTCTTTTTGCTGTCGCTACATTTTTCCGAGGTCGTTGTTGATGAATGCGAGAAGGGCATCGTCGTCGGCGAATTCCAGTTCGCCGGTATTCTTTTCCGGCTCGGCGTACCGGCTCAGCAGGGCCTGCAGCCGGACGGTGAGCTCGGTCCGCGTCAGCCGGTCGGGTTCACCGCCGTCCAGGGCGGCTTCCAGGCGGCCGAGTTCGGCGAGGACGCTCGGGGTGTCCTCCCCCAGCTGCGCCTGCAGGTGCCCGGCGAGCGCGTCGGGGGTGGGGTGGTTGAACACGAGGGTGGGCGGCAGCGTGAGCCCGGTGGCCGCGGCGAGCCGGGTCCGCAGCTCGACGGCGGTGAGCGAGTCGAAGCCGAGGTCGGTGAACGCGCGGTTCGGCTCGACCGCGGCGGCGGAGGCGTGCCCCAGCACCTGCGCGGCTTCGGCCCGGACGAGGGTGAGGAGCGCGGCCCGCTGTTCGGCGGGGGCCAGGCCGGCGAACCGGCTGGTCCCGGCCGGTTCCGGCGGTTCCGGGAGCCGGGCCTCGGGCAGTTCGCCGAGCAGCCGGCTCGGCCGGGTCGCGGTGAAGGCGGCCGCGAACCGCTCCCAGTCGACGTCGGCGACGACGACGTTGCTTCCCCCGGCGGTCTTGAGCGCGGCCAGGGCCCGGGCGGGCGCCATCGGCGTGAGCCCGCGGCGGCGGAGGTGGTCCTGCTCGGCTTGGCCGGCGGCCATGCCCCCGCCGTCCCAGGGTCCCCAGGCGATCGACGTGGCCACGCGCCCGCGGGCCCGGCGTTGCGCGGCGAGGGCGTCGAGCTGGGCGTTGGCGGCGGCGTAGGCGGTCTGGCCGCCGCTGCCCCAGACGCCGGCGATGGAGGAGAAGAGGACGAAGGCGTCCAGGTCGTCGCCGAGGAGTTCGTCGAGGTGCCGGGCGCCGTCGACCTTGGCTTCGAGGACGCGGGTGAAGTCGCGGTCGGTGAGGTCCGCGAAGGCGGTGGCCTGACTGACTCCGGCGGCGTGCACGACGGCGGTGATCTTCGGGAGGGTTTTCAGGGTCCGGGCGAGGTCTTCGCGATCGGTGACGTCACAGGCGACGACGGTGGCGGGCAGGTCCTCGACGAGCTCGGCGGCGCCGGGGGCCTCGGGGCCGCGGCGGCTGAGGAGGACGAGGTTTTCGGCGCCGTTCCGGGCGGCCCAGCGGGCGACGGTGGCGCCGAGGGCACCGGTGCCGCCGGTGATGAGGACGGTGCCGGCCGGGGTCCAGGAGGGGGCGGCGGGGAGGGGCGCGCGGACCAGGCGCCGGGCGAAGACGCCGGAAGGGCGGAGGGCGAGCTGATCTTCGCCACCGTTGTCTGTCACGATTCCCCACACGCGGGACACGTGCAGGTCGTCCGGGGTCTCCGGGACGTCGAGCAGGCCGCCCCAGCGATCCGGGGCCTCCAACGCCCATGCGCGCCCGAAACCCCACAACCCCGCCAGCTCCGGGTCTTCCGGCCTGTCATCGCCCGGGGCCGCGACCGCGCCGAGCGTCACGCACCACAGCTTGGCCGGTACCTCCGCCCTGGCCAGGGCGACCACATTGTCCAGTGCGTCGTCACCCGGTGCCGAGACCAGCAGCACTCCGTCCAGCGGTTCCGCCGACAGCTCGCCCGGCCCCACCACCGGCACCCCCGGCCGTGCCAACGCCTCCGCCCAGCAGCGGGCCGCGCCGGGGGCCGCGACGATCGCGTAGCGGCCGTCCGGGGTCGCCGGGCCGGGCTCCGGGGCCGGGACCCAGGTGACCCGGTAGCGCCACGATTCCGTCACCGCGGCCTCCGCACGCTCCCGGCGCCACGACGCCAGCGCCGGCAGCACCTTCGCCACGTCCGGCTCGGGCACGCCCGTCCCCGCGGACAAACCGGCCACGTCCGCGCGGTCGACCGCCGCCCAGAACTGGGCGTCCACTTCGCCGCCCACCGGACGCGGGGACGGCGCCGGCCAGAAGCGTTCCCGCTGGAACGCGTAGGTCGGCAGCGGGATCCGGTGGCCCGGCAGCGCCGTCCAGTCCACCGGCACCCCGTTCGCGTGCAACGCAGCCAAGGCGGTCATGAACGTTCGTTCTTCGTCACGGTCGCGTCGCAACGCCGGGATCGCCGTTCCCGGCACCATCGCGCTGAGCACGCCGTCCGGGCCCAGCTCCAGGAACACCCCGACGCCTGCGGTTTTCAGCGTCTCGACGCCGTCGGCGAACCGGACAGTTTCGCGCACGTGCCGGACCCAGTAGTCCGCGGTGAACGGCTCGGCGAGAGCACCGCTCACATTCGAGATCACCGGGATCTCCGGCCGGTGATAGGTCAGGCTTTCGGCGACCGCGCGGAACTCGGCCAGCATCGGATCCATCAGCGGCGAGTGGAACGCGTGGCTCACCTTCAGCCGCTTGGTCCTCGGGAACCCGGCCGCCACCGCCAGCACCGCGGCCTCGTCACCCGAGATCACCACCGACTCCGGGCCGTTCACCGCCGCAATGGAAACACCCTCGGTCAACGTGATCGCCGACTCCGGCGCGGCAATCGACACCATCGCCCCACCGGCGGGCAACGCCTGCATCAACGACGCCCGCGCCGCCACCAGCCGACAAGCGTCCACAAGAGACAGGACACCGGCGACGTGCGCCGCGGAGATCTCGCCGATCGAGTGGCCGGCCACGAAATCGGGCCGCACGCCCCACGAGGAAACGAGCCGGAACAACGCCACTTCGACCGCGAACAGCGCAGGCTGCGTGTACCCGGTGGAGTTCAATGAGGACCCGTCGAAGACGACCTCCCGCAGTGGACGGTCCAGCAGCCGGTCGAATTCGGCGCACACCGCGTCGAACGCCTTCGCGTACACCGGGAACCGGTCGTACAGGCCCCGGCCCATCCCGGCCCGTTGCGCCCCCTGGCCGGTGAAGAGCACTGCGAGCGAGCCCGCACCCACTTCCCCGCGGACCACCGCGGGATCCGGCGTGCCGTCGGAAAGCGCTGTCAAGCCGCGGACCAGGTCGTTGTCGTCCGCGGCGAGCACCACCGCGCGCCGGGACAGCGCCGCGCGCGTGTTCGCCGACGAGAAGGCGACGTCCGGCAACGCCCCGCGTTCGGCGACGAGCAGCCGCCGGGCCTGCTCGCGCAGCCCGGACTCCGTCCGCGCGGAGAGCGGCACCGGAAGCAGCCCCGCCGGCGCGGTGTCGTGGACCACGACGTCGTCCGGCGCCTGCTCCAGGATCGTGTGCGCGTTCGTGCCGGAGATCCCGAACGACGAGACGCCCGCGCGGCGCGGCCGGTCGGACGGCCACTTCCGGGCCTCCGTCAGCAGCTCCACCGCCCCCGAGCGCCAGTCCACATGAGACGATGGCGTGTCGGCGTGGAGCGTCTGCGGCAGGACGCCGTTCCGCATGGCCAGCACCATCTTGATGACCCCGGCGACACCGGCGGCGGCCTGCGTGTGCCCCAGGTTCGACTTCACCGACCCCAGCCACAGCGGCTCGTCGCGCTCCTGGCCGTAGGTGGCCAGCAGCGCCTGGGCTTCGATCGGGTCGCCCAGTTCGGTGCCGGTTCCGTGCGCTTCGACGACGTCCACATCGGACGGTTTCAGCCCGGCGTCGGCCAGCGCCGCCCGGATCACCCGTTGCTGCGACGGGCCGTTCGGTGCCGTCAGGCCGTTCGACGCGCCGTCCGAATTGACCGCCGAACCGCGCACCACGGCCAGCACCTCGTGCCCGAGCCGGCGCGCGTCCGACAACCGCTCCACCAGGAGCAGGCCCGCGCCTTCGCCCCAGCCGGTGCCGTCGGCCGCTTCGGCGAACGCCTTGCAGCGGCCGTCGGGGGCGAGGCCGCCCTGCCGGTCGAACTCCACGAACGCGCCGGGCGTCGCCATCACCGTGACACCGCCGGCGACGGCGAGGTCGCACTCGCCCGCCCGCAGCGCCTGCCGCGCCCAGTGCAGCGCGACCAGCGACGACGAGCACGCCGTGTCCACGGTGACCGCCGGGCCTTCCAGGCCGAACGCGTACGCGATCCGGCCGGACATCACGGCGGCCGCGTTGCCCGTGCCGACGTACCCGGCGACGTCGTCACCGGCGTCGGCGAGCAGCACCGGGTAGTCCTGGCCGTTGGTGCCGGCGAAGACGCCGATCCGTTCGCCGCGGACCGAGCGCGGGTCCAGGCCCGCCCGCTCGAACAGCTCCCACGCCGTCTCGAGGAGGATGCGCTGCTGCGGGTCCATGGCCAGGGCTTCGCGGGGCGAGATGCCGAAGAGGGCGGCGTCGAAATCCGCGGCGTTTTCGAGGAATCCGCCCGGCCGGACGGCGGCGTGGTCCGGCCAGCCGCGGTCGGCGGGCGGCGCGGACCGGGCGTCGGCACCGCGCGCGACGAGCTCCCACAGGTCCTCCGGCGACCCGGCCCCGCCGGGGAACCGGCAGGCCATCGCGACGATCGCGATCGGCTCGTCGTCGCCGGCGGTGACCGCGACCGGCGCGGCGAGAGCAGCGCTCTCGTTTGAGAGCAGGCTGTAAAGATGCCGGGCCAGGGTGGCCGGGTCGGGGTGGTCGTAGGTCAGGGTGGCGGAGAGGTCCAGACCGGTGGCCGACCGGAGACGGTTGCGCAGTTCGACCGCCGAGAGCGACGTGAACCCGAGGTCGCTGAAGGCGCGGCCGCGATCGACCGCGGCCGCCGACGAGTGCCCCAGCACCGCGGCGACGTGCTCGCGGACGAGGTTCAGCACGCCCGCCTCGGTGACCTCGACGGCGGGGCGCTCCGCGCGCGGAGCGAGTTCGGCGAGCAGCGGGCTCGGCCGGGAGGCGGTGAACGCCGGGCCGAACACCGTCCAGTCGACGTCGGCGATCGCGACGGTCGTGTCCCCCGCGGCCAGCGCTTCCGCCAGGACGTCCAGCGCGACGCCGGGGTCGAGCGGACGGAGACCCGCGGCACCGAGCCGGGCGGTGACCGCGGCATCGGCCATCCCGCCGCCGGCCCACGGCCCCCAGGCGACGGAGCAGGCGGGCAGCCCGGCGGCGCGGCGCGTCTCGGCGAGGGCGTCGAGCCGCGCGTTGGCGGCGGCGTACGCGGCTTGGCCGGCCGCGCCGAGGGTGCCCGCGAGGCCGGAGAAGAGGACGAAGGCGTCGAGATCGCGGGTCAGTTCGCCGAGGTGGACGGCCCCGGTGACCTTGGCCGCTTCGACCTGGGCGAGCCGCTCGGGGGTGAGGGTGCCGAGGACACCGTCGTCGAGGACACCGGCGGCGTGCACGACGACGCGGAGGTCATCGCCGAGGCGCTCGACGAGCGCGGCGAGGGCGGCACGGTCGGTGACATCGCAGGCTTCGACGACGGTTTCGGTCCCGGCGGCGGTGAGTTCGGCGGCCAGCTCGGCGGCGCCGGGGGCGGCGGCGCCGCGGCGGGAGGTGAGGACGAGCCGGTCGGCCCCGTTGCCGGCGGCCCAGCGCGCGACGCGGGTGCCCAGCGCGCCGGTGCCACCGGTGATCAGGACGGTGCCGCGGAGCCGCCAGTCATGCGGATTCGCCGCGGCGCGGGGGTGGAGGCCGCCCGCGGCCGGGGCGGTGCTGCCCGCCCGCTCATCCGTCTCCATCTCCCGCACCCCGGCGCTGCTGATGCGCGGGGCTGCCACCAGGCGCCGCCCGAAGGCTCCTGAATCGCGGATCGCCACCTGGTCCTCGTTGCCGCTTAACACCGCCAGCAGGCGTTCGGCCACCCGCTCGTCCACTGTGGACGGCAGATCGACCAACCCACCCCAGCGCTCCGGTACCTCCAAAGCCGCGCTGCGGCCGAAGCCCCAGATTGCCGCCTGCTCCGGGGCCGTCAGCGCGTCCGTCGGGCCGGTCGTGACCGCGCCGCGGGTCAGGCACCACAGCGGTGCCTTGATCCCCGCGTCGCCGAGGGCCTGGGTCACCGCCATCGTCGTGGCCACGTCGCCGCCTACCGAAAGCACGCCGGTCCACGGCCGGCCTGCCTCCGGACGCAGGCGGTCAGTCAGCTCGGCACGGGAAGCCACCGGCAACGGCACCACGCCGGTGAGCAGCTCCTCCAGGCGGGCCGCGGTTTCGTCGTCCTCGGGTGAGAGCAGCAGCCACTGCCCCGGCTCGCCGGCTTCCAGGCCGAGCGGTGTCCACTGTGTCCGGTACCGCCGGGCGGGCGCGTCCCGTCGGGGCGCCCGGCCGCCGAGCCAGTAGTGCCGCCGCTGGAAGGGATAAGTCGGCAGGTCCGCCCGGGTCTCGCTGGGCAAGAACGACGTCCAGTCCACCTCGACGCCGTGGACGTGCAGCGTCGCCAGCGCGGTCAGCAGCGACTGCTCCTCCTCGCGGTCACGGCGCAACGCCGGCACCGCGACCCCGGGCACCATCGAGCTCAGCACCCCGTCGGGCCCGAGCTCCAGGAACACCCCGGCCCCCGCGGCCGTCAACGTCGAGACACCGTCCGCGAAGCGAACCGTCTCCCGGACGTGCCGCACCCAGTACTCCGCCGTGAACGGCGAAGCGAGAGCACCGCTCACATTCGAGATCACCGGTATCTCCGCCGGGTGGTACGTCAGGGACTCCGCCACGGCCCGGAAGCCGGCCAGCATCGGATCCATCAACGGCGAGTGGAACGCGTGACTCACCGGCAGCCGCTTGGTCTTCGGGAACCGAGCCGCCACCGCCAGCACCGCGGCCTCGTCGCCGGAGATCACCACCGACTCCGGGCCGTTCACCGCCGCGATCGAGACCCCCTCGGGCAAGTCCACAGCGGACTCGGGCGCGGCTATCGCCACCATCGCCCCACCGGCAGGCAACGCCTGCATCAACGAAGCCCGCGCCGAAACCAGGCGACAAGCGTCCTCAAGGGACAGGACACCGGCCACGTGCGCCGCCGAAATCTCCCCGATCGAATGCCCGGCCACGAAATCCGGCCGGACACCGAAGGACGAAACAAGGCGGAACAACGCCACCTCGAGCGCGAACAACGCCGGCTGCGCGGCCCCGGTCGCGTCCAAACCGGACCCGGCACCGAACACCAGGTCCCGCACCGGGACGTCGAACCGCGCACACACCTCGTCGAAGGCCTCGGCATACACCGGGTACCGCTCGTACAGCGCACGGCCCATCCCGGCCCGCTGCGCGCCCTGCCCGGTGAACAACACCACCAGCCCACCCGGCACGACCCGGCCGCGCACCACGTTCGGCGCCTCGCCCCCGGCAGCCAGCGCCGACAGCCCGGTCCGCAACGACCCGGCCGTGCCGAACACGACCGCCCGGTCCTCGAACGCCGTGCGGCCGGCGAGGGCGGCGCCCACGTCCGGCAGGTCCCCGCCGGTCAACGGCACGAGCGCGGCGGCCTGCGCGGACAGCGCGTCCGTGCCGCGGGCCGACAGCAGCCACGGGACCGGCCCGGCCGGTTCGCTCGCCGGCACCGCGGCCGGAGGCGGCACCTCCTCCAGGATCACGTGCGCGTTCGTCCCCGAGATCCCGAACGACGACACCCCCGCCCGCCGCGGCCGGTCGCCGGACGGCCACTCGCGCGCGGAGGTCAGCAGCTCCACCGCCCCGGACGACCAGTCCACCTGGGACGAGGGGGTGTCCACGTGCAACGTCCGCGGCAGCACGCCGTGGCGCATCGCCAGCACCATCTTGATCACGCCACCGACGCCCGAAGCCGATTGCGCGTGCCCGATGTTCGACTTCAGCGACCCCAGCCACAGCGGCGTGGCACGGTCCTGCCCGTAGGTGTCCAAAAGGGCCTGCGCCTCGATCGGATCACCCAGCGCCGTGCCGGTACCGTGCGCCTCCACCACATCCACGTCCGAAGTGGACAGACCGGCCGCCGCCAGCGCGGCCGTGATGACCCGGCGCTGCGACGGGCCGTTGGGCGCGGTGAGGCCGTTCGACGCGCCGTCGGAGTTCACCGCCGATCCGCGCACCACCGCCAGCACCGGGTGCCCGTGCCGCCGCGCGTCCGACAGCCGCTCGACCAGCAGCAGGCCCGCACCCTCGGCCCAGCCGGTGCCGTCCGCCGCGTCCGCGAACGCCTTGCAGCGCCCGTCGGCCGCCAGGCCGCCCTGCCGGTCGAACTCCGCGAAGGTGCCCGGTGTGGCCATCACCGTCACGCCGCCGGCGATCGCGAGGGTGCACTCGCCACGCCGCAGGGCCTGCGCGGCCAGGTGCAGGGCGACCAGCGACGACGAGCACGCGGAGTCGATCGTCACCGACGGGCCCTCCAGCCCGAGGTGGTAGGACAGCCGCCCGGACAGCACACTCCCGGCCGTCCCGGTGAGCAGGTAACCGGCCACTTCGTCGTCATCGGCCTCGGTGCCATACCCCGACGCAGCACCGCCGATAAACACCCCAGTATTGCTGCGTCGCAACGACTTCGGCGTGATGCGGGCCCGTTCCAGGAGTTCCCACGACGTCTCCAGCAGCAACCGCTGCTGCGGGTCCATGGCGAGCGCCTCGCGGGGCGAGATGCCGAAGAACGCGGCGTCGAACTCGCCGGCGTCGTGGAGGAAGCCGCCCTGGAACCGGTCCGCCGGCCAGCCGCGCCCCTCGGGGAAGCCGCCGATCGCGTCGGTGCCGCTGTCCACCAGCCGCCACAGGTCGTCGGGCGAGCCGACGCCACCGGGGTAGCGGCAGCTCATGGCCACGATCGCGACGGGCTCGGAGTCCCGGGCCTCGACGTCGGCGAGCCGGTCGCGGGTGTCCTTCAGATCGGCCGTGACAAACTTGAGGTAGTCACGGAGTTTCTGCTCGTTGGCCATGGCCGCCCCACTGTCGTTCACGAAGTCCGGAAAGTGCTGTCGATGAAGTCGAAGAGTTCGTCGTCGCCGGCGCTCCCGAGGTCGGTGCCGCCGGACAGCTCGGTCCAGCGCGCGAGGACCCCCCTCAGCCGCGCGGTGATCTCGGCGCTCGCCAGGTCCTCCTCGGTGACGGTCTCGAACGCGGCTTCCAGCCGGTCGAGCTCGTCGAGCAGGCTGACACCGGCTGCCTCTCCACCGCCGAGCCGGCGGTCCAGTTCCTCGGCCAGGTCCACGGCGGTCGGGTGGTCGAAGGCCAGCGACGCGGGCAGGCTGAGCCCGGTCCCGGCGGCGAGCCGGTTGCGCAGCTCGACGGCCATCAGGGAGTCGAAGCCGAGCTCCTTGAACGCGCGTTCGGCCCCGACCGCCGCGGCCGAGCCGTGCCCGAGCACGCCCGCCACCTGGTCCAGGACCAGCGCGAGCAGCGCCTTCGGCCGCTCTCCGGGCGGCAGCAGGGGGAAGCCGGCGGGCTCCGGTTCGGCCAGCGCGGCCCGCACCGCCGGGAGTTCGGCCAGCAGCGGCCGCGGCCGGGCGGCGGTGAAGACCGGTGCGAAGCGGTCCCAGTCGACGTCGGCGACCACGACGGCCGTGTCGTCGGCGGCGAGGGCGCGCCGGAAGGCCGCCACGCCCCGGGCGGGGTCGATCGGCGGGAGGCCGCGCCCGCGCAGCATGCGCACGGCGTCGGCGCCGGCCGCCATCCCGGACCCGGCCCACGGGCCCCAGGCGATCGCGGTCGCGGGCAGCCCGCGCCCGCGGCGGTCTTCCGCCAGCGCGTCGAGGAACGCATTAGCCGCGCCGTACACCGCCTGTTCGCCGCTGCCCCAGACCCCGGAGATCGAGGAGAACAGCACGAACGCGTCCAGGTCGTGGCCGCGGGTCAGCTCGTCGAGGTGCCGTGCACCGGCGACCTTGCCGGCCAGGACCGCCGGCACCTCCTCGGGCGTGATCGCGGTGAGCGGGCCGTGCTGGCCGGTGCCGGCGGCGTGCACGACGGCGGTCAGCGGCAGATCCGCCGGGATCGCCGCGAGGACTTCCGCCAGGGCGTCCCGGTCCGCCGCGTCGCAGGCGGCGAGGGTGACGCGGACGCCCAGCGCCGACAGCTCGGCCGCCAGCTCGGCCGCACCGGGTGCTTCCGCGCCGCGACGGCCGGTGAGCACGAGGTGCTCGGCGCCCGCCGCGGCGAGGTCGCGGGCGACGGCCGCGCCGAGCGCGCCGGTGCCGCCGGTGACCAGGACCGTGCCGCGGGGCCGCCAGTCGCGCGTCTCCCCGGCGGGGGCGGGGACGAGCCGGCGGGCGAAGACGCCGTCCGGGCGGATGGCGACCTCGTCCTCGGTGCCGTCGGCGAGGACCGCGGCGAGCCGGGCGCCGGCCGCCGCGTCGAGCGTCTCGGGCAGGTCGGCGAGGCCGCCCCAGGCCGACGGCAGCTCCAGGGCCGCGATCCGGCCGAAGCCCCAGGTGGTCGCCTGGTCCGGGCGGGAGGCGCCGTCGACCGCGCCCCGGGTGAGGCACCACAGCCGGGCCGGGACGCCGGAATCGGCGAGCGCCTGGGTGAGGGTGAGGTTCGCGGCGAGCCCGGCCTCGGCGTCGCCGCCGAAAGCCAGGAGGGACACGACGCCTTCGACGTCGGCGTGGTCGCGCAGCAGGGCGGTCAGCGCGGCGCGGTCCCGGCGCCCGGGTTCGACCACCGGCTCGGCCCCGTGCGCGGCCAGCGCCTGCGCCACTTCCGCGGCCGGCCCGTCCGCGTCGAGGACCAGCCAGCGGCCGCTCAGCCGGCCCGCGGTCCCGGCCACGAGCCGCCAGCCGACGCGGTACCGCCAGCTGTCCACAGTGGACGCCTGGGGCACGGACGCGGGTTCGAGCCAGAAGTGGGACCGCTGGAAGGCGTAGGTCGGCAGTTCGGTCCGCCGGGCGCCCGGCAGGAGCACCGAGGCGTCGAGCGGGTACCCGGCGGTCCGCAGCCGGGCGAACGCGGTGACCAGCGCCCGCGGCTCGTCCTCGCCCGCCCGCAGCGCGGGGATCGCCGGGACGTCGGTGCTGTCGGCCGCCATCGCCGACAGGACGCCGTCGGGGCCGAGTTCCAGGAAGGTGCTCGCGCCCAGTTCGGCGAGGGTGCGGACGGCGTCGGCGAACCGGACCGTGCCCCGCACGTGCCGCACCCAGTAGTCCGGTGTGGACGGTTCGGCGAGCGCGCCGGTCAGGGTCGACACCACCGGGATCACCGGCTCGTGGTAAGTCAGTTTCCCCGCCACCGCCCCGAATTCCCCCAGCATCGGGTCCATCAGCGGCGAGTGGAAGGCGTGGCTGACGCGCAGCCGCTTGGTCTTGACGCCGCGGGCCGCGAACTCCCCGGCCACGGCGAGCACGGCGGTTTCCTCGCCGGCGATCACCGTGGCGGCGGGCCCGTTGACGGCGGCGATGCCGACGCCGTCGGTCAGCGCGGCCCGGACGTCGGCCTCGGGTGCGCCGACGGCGATCATCGCGCCGCCTTCGGGCAGGGCCTGCATCAGGTTCGCCCGCGCGGCGACCAGCGTGCACGCGTCGGGCAGCGACAGCACGCCGGCGACGTGCGCGGCAGCGAGCTCGCCGATCGAGTGCCCGGCCACGAAGTCCGGCCGGACGCCCCACGACTCGACGAGCCGGAACAGGGCGACTTCCAGGGCGAAGATCGCCGGCTGCGCGTGCCCGGTCCGGTCGAGCCGCGTCGTTTCGACGTCGCCGAGCAGGGCGCGGACCTCGTCGAAGGCCCGGGCGAACACCGGGAACCGGGCGTACAGCTCGCGGCCCATCCCGGGCCGTTGCGCACCCTGCCCGGTGAAGAGCACGGCGAGCCGTCCGGGGTTCCCGCTGCCGGTCAGGACGCCGAGGTCGCCGCCGGCGATCGCGGCCAGCCCGGCCAGCAGCTCGGGACCGGTCTCGCCGACGACCGCGGCGCGGTGACCGAGGTCGGCCCGGGTGGTGGCCAGGCTGAGCGCGACATCGGCAGGATCCACCTCACGGCCGTCCAGGAACTCGCGCAACCGGGCGGCCTGGGCCCGCAGCGCCGCCGGGCTCTTGGCCGACAGCAGCCACGGCACCGGCCCGGCGACCGGCTCGCGTTCCGCGGCGACGACGTCCGGAGCCTCCTCCAGGATCGTGTGGGCGTTGGTACCCGAAATCCCGAACGACGACACCCCCGCCCGCCGAGGTCCGTCCGAAGTCCATTCGCGACGCTCGGTCAGCAGCTCGACCGCGCCGGCCGTCCAGTCCACCTGCGACGAAGGCGTGTCGACGTGGAGGGTCCGCGGGAGGACGCCGTGGCGCATCGCCATGACCATCTTGATCACGCCCGCGACGCCGGCCGCGGCCTGCGTGTGGCCCAGGTTCGACTTCACCGAACCGAGCCACAACGGCGTTTCCCGGTCCTGGCCGTAGGTCGCCAGCAGGGCCTGGGCTTCGATCGGGTCGCCGAGTTTCGTGCCGGTGCCGTGCGCCTCCACAGCGTCCACTTCGGACGAGGACAGCCCGGCGTCGGCGAGCGCCGCGCGGATCACCCGTTGCTGCGACGGGCCGTTCGGGGCCGTGAGGCCGTTCGACGCCCCGTCCGAGTTCACCGCCGAACCCCGCACCACGGCCAGGACCTCGTGCCCGTGGCGACGCGCATCCGACAGCCGCTCGACCAGCAGCAGCCCGGCACCTTCGGCCATGCCGGTCCCGTCCGCGGCCTCGGCGAACGCCTTGCACCGGCCGTCCCCGGCCAGGCCGCGCTGCTGGCTGAAGGCGAGCAGGACGCCGGGCGTCGGCATGACCGTGACACCGCCCGCGAGCGCGAGATCGCATTCGCCGCGCCGCAGCGCCTGCACCGCCAGATGCAACGCCACCAGGGACGACGAGCACGCCGTGTCCACGGTGAGCGCCGGACCTTCGAGGCCGAACACGTACGACAGCCGTCCCGACGCCACCGACGACGTGCCGCCGGTCATCAGGTGTCCCTCGAGCCCGTCGGTGGCCGCGCCGGTGCCGTAGCCGGAGGTGGCGGCGCCGATGAACACCCCGGTCCGGCTGCCGCGGACCGACGCCGGGTCGATCCCGGCGCGCTCGAACGTTTCCCACGTCGTTTCGAGCAGCAGCCGCTGCTGCGGGTCCATGGTCAGGGCCTCGCGCGGGGAGATGTCGAACAGCTCCGGGTCGAACCCGCCCGCGCCGGTCACGAAGCCGCCGCTGCGGGTGTAGACGCGGCCCGGGGTCCCGGGTTCGGGCGCGTACAGCCCGTCGAGGTCCCAGCCGCGGTCGGCGGGGAACGGCGAGATCGCGTCGACGCCGTCGGCCACCAGGGACCACAGGTCTTCGGGTGAAGCGACCGAGCCCGGGTAGCGGCAGCTCATCCCGACGATGACGACCGGGTCGTCGCCCGTCGCGGCGGCGGTGACCGCCTGCACCGCCGGCGTGTCGGCACCCAGCAGCCCGGTCCGCAGGAAGGTCACCAGGGCCGCCGGGGCCGGGTGGTCGAACACGAGCGTCGCGGGCAGCCGCAGGCCGGTCGCGGCGCCGAGGCGGTTGCGCAGCTCGACGGCGGTCAGCGAGTCGAAGCCGAGTTCGGCGAACGACCGCGTCGGTTCGATGTCGCCGGCGGTGTCGTGGCCGAGCACCGCGGCCACGTGGTCGCGCACCAGGTCCAGCAGGCGGCGGTCGCGTTCGGCCGCGGGCAGCGTCCGCAGCCGGGCGGCCAGGTCACCGTCGCCCGCGGCGACGGCCGCGGTCCGGCGGGTGGCGCGGACGAGCCCGCGCAGCAGGGGCGGGACCGGGCCGTCCGCCGCGGACAGGTCGAGCCGGGCCGGGATCGCGAGGGTCTCGCCGCGGGCGATGGCCGCGTCGAACAGGGCCAGGCCTTCGGCGCCGGACAGCCCGGTCATCCCGCCGCGGGCCATCCGGGCCAGGTCGGCGGCGCCGAGGTGACCGGTCATCCCGCTGGCCTCCGCCCACAGGCCCCAGGCCAGGGACACGCCGGGGAGGCCGAGCGCCCGGCGGTGCGCGGCCAGGGCGTCGAGGGCGGTGTTCGCGGCCGCGTAGCTGCCCTGCCCGGCAGTGCCGAACACGCCCGCGGCGGCCGAGAACAGCACGAACAGCGCCAGATCCGTGTCCCGGGTCAGCTCGTGCAGAGCGACCGCGGCGTCCACCTTGGGCCGGAGCACGTCCGCGAGTTTCGCCGGATCGAGGCTGGTCAGCAGGCCGTCGTCGAGCACGCCGGCGGTGTGCACGACCCCGGTCAGCGACCGGCCGGCCAGCAGCCCGGCCAGCGCGTCGCGGTCGGCGGCGTCGCACGCGGCGATCGTCACCTCGGCGCCGAGGGCGGTCAGGTCCCCGGCCAGGTCCGCGGCGCCGGGCGCGTCCGGCCCGCGGCGGCTGAGCAGCAGCAGCCGCCGGACGCCGTGCGCGGTCACCAGGTGCCGCGCGATGCGGGCGCCGAGCGTGCCCGTGCCGCCGGTGACGAGGACGGTGCCGTCCGGGTCGAGGGGCCGCGGCAGGGTCACGACGTTCTTGCCGACGTGCCGGGCCTGGCTGATGAACCGGAACGCCTCCGGCACCTGCCGCACGTCCCAGGTCCGGCGCGGCAGCGGGGTCAGCGCGCCGGCGGCGAAGAGCCCGGCGAGTTCGCGCAGGATCTCCTGCAGGCGCTCGGGTCCGGCCTCGACGAGGTCGAACGCGCGGTACCGGACGCCTTCGTGCGCGCGGGCGACTTCTCCGGCGTCCCGGACGTCGGCCTTGCCCATCTCGACGAACCGGCCGCCGCGGGGCAGCAGCCGGAGGGACGCGTCGACGAACTCGCCCGCGAGGGCGTCGAGCACGACGTCGACGCCGCGGCCGCCGGTCGCCGTGCGGAACTGGTCCTCGAAGGACAGTGACCGGGAGTCTCCGATGTGGACGTCGTCGAGGCCGAGATCCCGCAGCACGTCGTGCTTTCCGGTGCTCGCCGTCGCGAACACCTCGGCGTTCCGCCACCGGGCCAGCTGGACGGCGGCCATGCCGACCCCGCCCGCGGCCGCGTGCACGAGCACGGACTGCCCCGGCTGCAGGCCACCGAGGTCGAACAGGCCGTAGTAGGCGGTGGCGAACGCGACGGGCACGGCCGCGGCGTCGGCGAAGCTCCAGCCCGCGGGCATCGGCGTCACCAGGCGGTGGTCGGTGACCGCGACCGGGCCGAGCGCGCCGGTGAACAGGCCGGTGACGCGGTCGCCGGCGGCGAGCCCGCGCACCCGCTCCCCGGTTTCCAGCACGACACCGGCGGCCTCGCCGCCCATCAGCGCCTGCCCGGGGTACATGCCGAGGGTGATCAGGACGTCGCGGAAGTTCAGCCCGGCCGCGCGGACCGCGACGCGGATTTCGTCCGGTCCGAGGGCCGTTCCGGGAACCGGGAGGGCCGCGAGGCCGTCTAGCGTGCCGGTGCCGGTGGTGCCGACGCGCCAGGCGTCGCCCGCGGGCAGCGTCAGCTCGGCGGCCGGGCGGGCCAGCCGCGCGGCGAGCAGCGTCCCGGCACGGGCCGCGACCTGCGGTTCGCCGGAGGCCAGGGCGGTCCCGATGGCGGCTTCGCGGTCCGCACGCTCGTCGACGTCCAGGAGCACGAACCGGCCCGGGTGCTCGGACTGGGCCGCGCGGATCAGGCCCCAGGCCGGGGCCTGGGCGAGGCCGGGCACCGGGTCGCCGGGCAGCGCGGCGAGCGCGCCGGTGGTGAGCACGACCAGCCGGGACGCGGCGAACCGCTCGCCGGCCACCCATTCCTGGGCGGTCGTGAGGACCTGGTCGATGCCGGTGACCGGCAGGACCACCGCGTCCGGCACGGCGTCCAGCTCGGCCAGCGGCCCGGTCAGCCAGGCGAACTCCGGAGCGTCGCCGGTCGTGGTGAGCGGGACCCATTCCGTGCGGAACAACGCGTCCGGCACGTCGTCCACAGTGGACGACGTCACCTGGAACGCGAGGGAGCCGATGCTCGCGACCGGGTCCCCGGCGGGGTCGGTGGCCACGACCGACACGGCGTTCGGGCCGGCCGCGGCGAGCCGCACGCGCAGGGCGGTGGCCCCGGCGGCGAACAGGGCGACGTCGGTGAAGGCGAACGGCAGCCGAGCCCGGCCGTCGCCGGGGAAGAACCCGCCGAGGCCCAGCGCGTGCAGGGCGGCGTCGAGCAGGGCCGGGTGGACGGCGAACGCGTCGGTGGCGGGCAGGGCCACCTCGGCGAACACCTCGCCGTCGCCGCGCCAGGCCGCCCGCAGGCCGCGGAAGGCGGGCCCGTAGTGGTAGCCGGCGTCGGCGAGGGCGGCGTAATGGGCGTCGACGTCGAGCGGTTCGGCGCCGGCGGGCGGCCACTCCGCGGGGGTCACGGCGGGTTCGGGTGTCCCGGGTGCGAGGACGCCCTGGGCGTGCCGAGTCCAGCGCGTGCCGGGCCGGTCGGAGCGGGCGCTGATGGTGACGCCGCGGCGGCCGTCGGCGCCGGGTTCGCCGACGACGACCTGCAGCTGGACGCCCCCGGTGGCGGGCACGGCCAGCGGCGCGCCGAGGGTGAGCTCTTCGACGGTGCCGCACCCGGCGTGGTCCCCGGCGTGGAGGGCGAGTTCGGCGAACGCCGTGCCGGGCAGCAGGGCCGCGCCGAGGATGTCGTGGTCGGCGAGCCAGGGGTGGGCCTGCCGGGACAGCCGTCCGGTGAGGACGAGCCGGCCGTCGTCGGCGAGGGTGGTCGCGGCGCCGAGCAGCGGGTGGTCGACGGCGCCGAGGCCGAGCCCGGCGGCGTCGCCGGTGCGGGCGGCCGGGCGGGGCCAGTACTGCTTGCGCTGGAAGGCGTACGTGGGGAGGTCGACGACGTGGGCGTCCGGGAAGGCCGGGGTCCAGTCGACCGGGACCCCGTTGACGTGGGCCTCGGCGAGGGCGGTGTGGAAGCGGGTCAGGCCGCCGTCGTCCCGGCGCAGGCTTCCCAGTGCGACGACGTCCTCGCCGAGCGCCATGGTCAGGACCGGGTGCGGCGAGGCCTCGATGAAGGTGCCGAAGCCTTCGCCCTTCAGCCGCTCGATCGCGGTGTCCAGGCGGACCGGGTGGCGGAGGTTGGCGTACCAGTACCCGGCGTCGACGTTTTCGTTCCACTCCCCCGTCACCGTCGAGAGGAAGGCGGTCTCGCCGCGGCGGGGGGTGATCGGGGCCAGGACGCCGAGGATCTCGGCACGCAGCTGCTCGACCTGGGCCGAGTGGGAGGCGTAGTCCACCGGCACCCGCTTGGCACGAACACCGTCAGCTTCGCAGGATTCGATCAGTTCGGCGAGGGCGCCCGGTTCGCCGGACACCACCACCGCGGCGGGACCGTTCACCGCCGCGATCGACAGTCCCTCGGTCAGCCGACCTTCCACGACGTCAAGCGGAGCTGCCACCGAAACCATGCCGCCGCGTCCGGCCAGCGCCAGGATGGCCTTGCTGCGCAATGCCACGACGCGAGCACCGTCCTCAAGGGACAGTGCACCCGAGACCACGGCAGCGGCGATCTCGCCCTGGGAGTGGCCGACGACCGCGTCCGGCACCACGCCGAACGACCGCCACAGCTCGGCCAGCGACACCATCACCGCGAACAGCGCGGGCTGCACGACATCGACCCGGCTCAACGCTTCCGCGTCGGCCAGGACGTCCCGCAGTGACCAGTCCACACAGGAGCCGAGAGCGCTCGCGCACTCGTCGAGCCGGGCCGCGAACACCGGTGACGCCCCGGCCAGTTCGAGGGCCATCCCGGCCCACTGCGAACCCTGCCCCGGGAACACCAGGGCGACCTTGCCGGGAGCTTCGGCCACGCCGGTGACGACGTTCGCCGCCGGGACGTCCTCGGCCAAGGCGGCCAGGCCCTCGGCAAGGTCGCCGACCACGACCGCGCGATGCGGCAACGAAGCACGAGTGGTGACCAGGGAGAAGCCGACGTCCGCGGGCGACTCGCCGACCTTGGCGAGCAGGGCCTGCGCCTGTCCGCGCAACGCCTCGGCCGACCGTGCCGACAACACCCACGGCACCGCACCCGACCCCGCGGTCGGCGCCGGGCTGGGCTCGGGCACGGCCTCCAGGACGGTGTGCGCGTTGGTCCCGCTCATGCCGAACGACGACACCGCGGCCCGCAGCGGACGGTCGGCGGTCCACTCGCGCGGCTCCGTCAGCAGCTCGACCGCACCCGCCGTCCAGTCCACATGGGACGATGGGGTATCGACGTGCAAGGTCCGCGGCAGCACGCCGTGCCGCATCGCCATCACCATCTTGATCACGCCGGCCACGCCCGCCGCCGCCTGGGTGTGGCCGATGTTCGACTTCACCGAACCCAGCCACAGCGGCGTTTCCCGCGCCTGGCCGTAGGTGGCCAGCAGGGCCTGCGCCTCGATCGGGTCCCCGAGCGTCGTGCCGGTGCCGTGCGCTTCGACCACGTCGACGTCCGCTGTGGACAGACCGGCGTCGGCCAGTGCGGCGCGGATGACCCGCTGCTGGGCCGGGCCGTTCGGTGCGGTCAGGCCGTTGGACGCGCCGTCGGAGTTGACCGCCGAGCCGCGGACCACGGCCAGCACGCGGTGCCCGTTCCGCCGGGCGTCCGAAAGCCGTTCCAGCAGCAGCAGGCCCGCCCCTTCGCCCCAGGCCGTGCCGTCCGCGGCTTCCGCGAAGGCCTTGCAGCGGCCGTCGGGCGCCAGGCCGCGCTGGCGGCTGAACTCGACGAACGTCCCGGGCGTGGCCATCACCGTGACCCCGCCGGCCAGCGCCATCGAGCATTCGCCGAGCCGCAGCGACCGGACGGCCAAGTGCAATGCCACCAGCGACGACGAGCACGCGGTGTCGACGGAGACGGCCGGGCCCTCCAGTCCGAAGGTGTAGGCCAGCCGGCCCGAGGCGACGCTCGCCGCGTTGCCGGTGGCGAGGTGCCCCTCCAGGACGTCGGCCGAATCCAGGAGCAGGGTCGTGTAGTCGTGGCTGTTCGTGCCGGCGAACACCCCGGTCCGGCTGCCGCGCACGGTCGCCGGGTCGAGGCCCGCGCGCTCGAACGCTTCCCACGCGAGTTCCAGCAGGAGCCGCTGCTGCGGGTCCATCGCGAGCGCTTCGCGCGGGGAGATGCCGAAGAACGCGGCGTCGAACCCGCCTGCCGCCTCGAGGAACGCCCCTTCGGTCACGGTCACCGAGCCGAGGCGGGCCGGGTCGGCGTCGTACAGGTTCTCCAGGTCCCAGCCGCGGTCCGCCGGGAAGCCCGACACCGCGTCCGCGCCTTCGGACACCAGGCGCCACAGGTCTTCCGGCGAGGCGACCCCGCCCGCGTACCGGCAGCTCATCGCGACGATGGCGATGGGTTCGTCGGCCGCGGTCACCGTCGCGGGGGCGTGCTCGGCCGTGCCGCCCAGGACACCGGCGCGCAGGTGCCCGGCCAGCGCGACCGGCGTCGGCCAGTCGTAGACGAGCGTCGCCGGCAGGGTGAGCCCGGTTTCCGCGCTCAGGGCGTCCCGGAACTCGACCGCGGTCAGGGAGTCGAAGCCGATCTCCTGGAAGGCGCGGTCCGGGGCGACGGCGGCCGCGCTCGGGTGCCCGAGGACCGCGGCGGCCTGGTCGCGGACGAGCTGCAGCAGCACCTCGCCGGCGACGGCCGGGGTCAGGCCGCGCAGCCGGGCGACGAGCCCTCCAGGCTCGCTCATCGGCTCGTCGGCGGTGGCTTCGGGGATGGTGGCCAGCAGCGGGCTCGGCCGCCGGGAGGTGAAGGCCGCGGTGAACCGGGCCCAGTCGACGTCGGCGACGGTGACGTTCGTGTCGCCGCCCGCGGCCTGCAGCAGAGCCGAGACGGCCGCATCCGGTTCCAGCGCGCGGAGGCCGCGGCGCCGCAGGTAGTCCTCGGCGTCGTTGTCGGCGGCCATCCCGCCGTCCGCCCACGGGCCCCAGGCCACCGCGGTGGCGGCCAAGCCGCGGGCGCGGCGGGCTTCGGCCAGTGCGTCGAGGTAGGCGTTGGCGGCGCCGTAACAGCCCTGCTGCCCGCTGCCCCACACCCCGGCGATCGAGGAGAAGAGGACGAACGCGTCGAGGTCGGTGTCGGCGAGCAGCTCGTCGAGGTGCCGCGCACCGGTCGCCTTGGCCGCCCACTGCGCGGCGAAGTCGTCCGCTTCGGACAGTGGGGCGGACCGGACGATCCCCGCCGTGTGCACGACGGCGGTCAGCCCGGGACTGACCCGGTCCAGGAGTTCCGCGACGAAGTCCCGATCCGCGACGTCGCCGGCGGCGAATGTCACGCGGGTGCCGAGGCCGGCCAGCTCGGCGCCGAGTTCGGCGGCCCCGGGCGCGTCGGCGCCCCGGCGGGAGACGAGCACGAGGTGGTCGGCGCCTTCGCGGGCGAGGCGGCGGGCGACGTGCGCACCGAGCGCGCCGGTGCCGCCGGTGACGAGCACCGTGCCGCGCGGCGTCCACGCCGGCCCGGGGGGCGGGGCGTGCTCGAGCCGGCGCCCGAAAGCTCCTTCCGCCCGCAGCGCAACCTGGTCTTCGCTTCCGCCGAGCAGAGCCCGGAACCGCCCGGGGTCCACAGTGGACGAGAGGTCGATCAGGCCGCCCCAGCGGCCGGGGTGTTCGAGCGCGGCGACGCGGCCGAGGCCCCAGACGGCGGCCTGGTCCGGGTCCGGCGCGGGGTCCGCCTCGGTCACGCGGACCGCGCCCGAGGTGACGCACCACAGTGGTGCTTCGATGCCCGCTTCGCCGAGGGTCCGGTGGAGGTCGATCGTCCGTTCCGGACCGGCGCCACCGAGCACGACGACCGGTTCGATGCCGTGGAGGTCCGCGGGGGTGACCGGGCCGTCGAGCCGCACGACCCGGCCGTCCCAGCCGGCCAGCGCGGCTTCGAGCCGTGGGGACGGGTCGACGACGAGGCAGTCCCCGGCCGGCCCGGGGGTGTCGGCGATCTCCAGGGGCGTCCACGTGACCCGGTACCGGCCGGCGGGCGCATCGAGTGCGCCTTCGCCTGGTGCCGGCCAGAAGCGTTCCCGCTGGAAGGGGTACGTCGGCAGGTCGGCGCGCGGGCCGGCGGGCAGGTAGGCGGCCCAGTCGACGGCGCCGCCGCGGACCCACACCCCGGCGAGGGCGGTCAGGAGGGTCCGCTCTTCCGGCCGGTCGCGCCGCAGGGCCGGGACCGCGGCGCCGCCGACCAGCGCGCTGAGCACGCCGTCGGGACCGAGTTCGAGGAAGGTGCGGACGCCTTCGGCTTCGAGGGTGGCGACACCGTCGGCGAACCGGACGGCTTCCCGGACGTGCCGCACCCAGTAGTCCGCGGTGAACGGCTCCGCGAGAGCGCCGCTCACATTCGAGATCACCGGTATCGCCGCCGGGTGGTAGGTCAGGGTTTCCGCGACCGCGCGGAACTCCGCCAGCATCGGATCCATCAGCGGCGAGTGGAACGCGTGACTCACCTTCAGCCGCTTGGTCTTCGGGAACTGCGCCGCGATCGCCAGCACCGCAGCCTCGTCACCCGAGATCACCACCGACTCCGGGCCGTTCACCGCCGCAATGGAAACGCCTTCGGTCAGCGTGATCGCCGACTCCGGCGCCGCGATCGACACCATCGCCCCACCAGCGGGCAACGCCTGCATCAACGACGCCCGCGCCGAAACCAGCCGGCAAGCGTCCTCAAGGGACAGCACACCGGCAACGTGGGCGGCCGAGATCTCCCCGATCGAATGCCCCGCCAGGAAATCCGGGCGCACACCGAAGGACTCGACCAGCCGGAACAGCGCCACTTCGACCGCGAACAACGCGGGCTGGGTGAACTCGGTCCGGTCCAGCAGCTCAGCATCCTCGAAGGCGGCGCGCAGCTGCGAGCCGAAATGCGCGCACACCGCGTCGAAAGCCGAAGCGTAGACCGGGAACAGGTCGTACAGCTCCCGGCCCATCCCGATCCGCTGGGCACCCTGGCCGGTGAACAGCACCGCCAGCCGGGCATCCTCGCGGACCTCTCCGGTGACCACCTTCGCCTCGAGGACGACCGCGCGGTGCTCGAACGCCGTCCGGGTGAGCAGCGTCCGGGCGATCTCCGCCGGGTCGGCCGACACCTCGGAAAGCCGGGAAATCTGCTCCTGCAAAGCTTCCGGTGACTTCGCCGACAACACCCACGGCGTGAGCGTGCCCACCGGCGCCTCCGCGGGCACCGGCTCGGCAGGCGGAACGGACTCGAGAATCGTGTGCGCGTTGGTGCCACTGACCCCGAACGAGGACACCGCGGCCCGCAGGGGACGGTCGGCCGCCCACTCGCGTGCTTCGGTCAGCAGCTCCACCGATCCGGCCGACCAGTCCACATGGGACGAGGGTGCGTCGACGTGCAGGGTCTTCGGGAGGACGCCGTGGCGCATGGCCATGACCATCTTGATCACCCCGGCCACACCGGCCGCGGCCTGGGTGTGCCCGATGTTGGACTTCACCGAACCCAGCCACAGCGGCGTTTCCCGCACCTGGCCGTAAGTCGCCAGCAGCGCCTGGGCTTCGATCGGGTCGCCCAGGGTCGTCCCGGTGCCGTGCGCCTCGACCACATCGATGTCCGAAGTAGACAGGCGCGCACTGTCCAAGGCGGCCTGGATCACGCGCTGCTGGGCCGGGCCGTTCGGCGCGGTCAGGCCGTTGGAGGCGCCGTCGGAGTTGACCGCCGAGCCGCGGACGACCGCGAGCACCGCGTGGCCGTTACGCTGCGCGTCCGACAGCCGTTCCACCAGCAGGACGCCCACGCCTTCGCCCCAGCCGGTGCCGTCGGCCGCCTCGGCGAACGCCTTGACCCGGCCGTCCGGGGCGAGCCCGCGCTGGCGGCTGAACTCCACGAACGTCCCGGGCGTGGCCATCACGGTCACCCCGCCGGCCAGCGCGAGGTCGCACTCGCCCTGGCGCAGCGCCTGTGTGGCGAGGTGCAGGGCGACCAGCGACGACGAACACGCCGTGTCGACGGTCAGCGCCGGGCCCTCGAAGCCGAACTGGTACGCCAGCCGCCCGGAGACGACGCTGGCGGCGTTGCCGGTGCCGAGGTAGCCCTCGACGTCCTCGGCCGACGACCGCAGCAGCGTGGCGTAGTCCTGGCCGTTGGAGCCGGTGAACACGCCGGTCCGGCTGCCGCGCAGCGCCGCCGGGTCGATCCCGGCCCGCTCGAACGCCTCCCACGACGTCTCCAGCAGCAGCCGCTGCTGCGGGTCCATGGCCAGGGCTTCCCGCGGCGAGATCCCGAAGAACCCGGCGTCGAACAGGTCCGCGTCGTGCAGGAAAGCGCCTTCTCGCGCGTAGGTCGTGCCCGGACGGCCGGTGTCGTCGAACAGCGACGCCGTGTCCCACCCCCGGTTGGCCGGGAAGGCCGTGACGGCGTCCCCGCCGCGGGCCACCAGGTCCCACAGCGCCTCCGGCGAGCGCACGCCGCCGGGGAACCGGCAGGCCATCGCGACGATGGCGATCGGCTCGGTCGCGGCCTCGACGAGCTGCCGGTTCCGCCGCCGCAGCCGCTCAGCCTCCTTGACGGAGGCGCGCAGCGCGTCGAGCACCTTCTCGGGCGTGGCCATGGTTCAGCTCCAGGAGTGGGTCATCGGGAATCGGTACCGTCCAGCGCCAGCCGCACCAGTGCCTCGGCGTCCAGGTCGTCGACGTCGCCGGGGTCGCCGGCCGGCGCGTCGAGCCCGGTCAGTTCCAGCAGGGCCGTCATCAGCCCGGCGTCGCGGAACCGGGCCAGCGGCACGGTGGCCAGCGCCGCCCGGATGCGGGCTTCCTCGGGGTCGGCCGCGGCGCCGGGCCGCAGGACGCCGAGCAGGTGCGCGGCCAGCGCGGCCGGGGTGGGGTGGTCGAACACGACCGTCGCCGGCAGGGCGACGCCGGCCGCGGCCGCCAGGCGGTTGCGGAACTCCACCGAGGTCAGGGAGTCGAAGCCGAGCTCGGTGAACGGCCGGGCCGCGCCGACGGCGTCGGCGCCCCGGTGTCCCAGCGCGACCGCCGCTTCGGTGCGGACAAGATCCAGCAGGGTCCGCTCGGCGTCCGCTTCGGACAGTCCGGCCAGCTTCTCCCCCAGGCCGGTTTCGGCGACCTCCGCGTCCAGGACCTGCCGCGCTTGCGGCACACCACGCAGCAGGGCGCTCGGGCGGGCGGAGGTGAAGGCGGGTACGAACCGCGTCCAGTCGACGTCGGCCAGGGTCAGCGTGGTCTCGTCGCGGCCGACCGCGGCGGCCAGCGCGCGGAGGGCGAGGGCGGGTGGCAGCGGCGTCAGGCCGCGGCGCCGCAGGTAGTCCTCGGCGTCGTGGTCGGCCGCCATGCCGCCGCCGGCCCACGGGCCCCAGGCGAGCGCGGTCGCGGTCCGGCCCGCGGCCCGGCGGCGCCGGGCGAGCGCGTCGAGGTGGGCGTTGGCCGCGGCGTAGGCGGCTTGGCCGCCGCTGCCCCAGATCCCGGCGATGGACGAGAACAGCACGAAGGCGTCGAGCTCGGTGTCGCCGAGCAGCACGTCGAGGTTTTCGGCGCCGGTCACCTTGGCGGCCAGGATGTCGGCGAAGGGCCCCGGGTCCGGATCGTCCAGCGGTGTCGCGCCGCCGGCCCCGGCCGTGTGGACGACGGCGGTCAGGTCGTCGCGGATGTCACCGAGCACCGCGGCGAGGGCGGTCCGGTCGGCGACGTCGCAGGCCGCGATCGTCACCTGGGCGCCCAGCGCGGTCAGCTCGGCTTCGAGCTCGGCCGCGCCCGGTGCCTGCCGGCCGCGGCGGCTGGTGAGGACGATCCGGGCGGCGCCCGCGGTGGCCAGCCAGCGGGCGACGTGGGCGCCGAGAGCGCCGGTGCCGCCGGTGACGAGCACGGTGCCGCGCGGCTGCCACGGGCGGCCGGCGGGGGCGCCGGTGACCGGGGTGAGCCGCCGGGCGAACCGGCCGTCCGGGCGGAGGGCGACCTGGTCCTCGGCCGGGTCGGCCAGGGCCTGGACCAGGAGTTCGCCGGTCCCGTCGGTGAAGTCCGCGGGGATTTCGATCAGGCCGCCCCAGGCGTCCGGCCGGTCGAGCGCGGCGGTGCGGCCGAGTCCCCGGACCTGGGCCTGGACGGCGTCGCCGGCCCGGGTGATCATCCACACGGGAGTGTCCGGAAGGGACCGAAGCAGGGTGAGGGTCGCCGCCACCCCGGGCGGGACGGCGCCCGTTCCGGGGGTGAGGGCGAGCAGGGACAGGACGGCGTCCGCGGTCCGGCCCGCCTCGGCGAGTTCGCCGGCGGCCGGGTCGTCGAGCCGCGTGAGTTCCACTCCGCGCGTGACGAGGGCCGCTTCGACCTGGTCGCCCAGGCGGGTTTCCGCGGCCGGGACGGCCAGCAGCCAGCGCCCCGGCGGGGTGGCAGCGGTTTCGGGGACCGGTTCCCAGCCGACCCGGTACCGCCATCCGTCCACAACGGACTCCGCGGTGTGCTGCCGCCGCCAGGACGACAGGGCAGGGAGCAGCGCGGTCAGGGACGCGCGCTGGTCCTCGTCGATCGCCAGGGTGCCGGCGAGCTCGCCGACGTCCTCGCGTTCGACCGCCGACCAGAACGCGGTGTCCGAGGCCGGGGCGGCCGCTTCCAGCCAGTAGTGCTCGTGCTGGAAGGCGTAGGTGGGCAGGTCCACGCGCCCGGCGGGAGCGAAGACCGCGGCCAGGTCCGCCGGTGCGCCGTTGGCGAACAGCGTCGCCAGGGCGGTCAGGGCCGCTTCGCCGTCGGGGCGGTCGCGCCGCAGCGAGGGCACCACCACGGCGTCTCCCGAGAGGCTGTCGCGGGCCATCGAACTGAGGACGCCGTCCGGGCCGAGCTCGAGGAAGAACCGGGTGCCTTCGGCTTCCAGGGTGGTGATGCCGTCGGAGAACCGGACGGCTTCCCGCACGTGCCGCACCCAGTAGTCCGCCGTGAACGGCTCGGCGAGAGCACCGCTCACATTCGAGAGCACCGGTATTTCCGCGGGGTGGTAGGTGACCTTGTCGGCGGCCGCGCGGAACTCGTCCAGCATCGGGTCGAGGTGCGGGGAGTGGAAGGCGTGGCTGACGCTGAGCCGCTTGGTCCGCACGCCCCGGCCGGCGAACTCGGCGGCGACGGCGAGGACCGCGGATTCGTCGCCGGAGACGACGACCGATGCCGGGCCGTTGACCGCGGCGATCGAGACTTGGTCCCCGAGCCGCGGCCGTACCTCGGCCTCGGGGGCCGCGATCGACACCATCGCGCCGCCCTTCGGCAGCGCCTGCATCAGCGCGGCCCGCGCGGACACGAGCAGGCAGGCGTCTTCCAGGGAGAACACCCCGGCCACGTGCGCGGCGGCGAGCTCCCCGATCGAGTGACCGGCGACGAACGACGGCCGGACACCCCACGACGCGAACAGCCGGTAGAGCGCGACTTCGACGGCGAACAGCGCGGGCTGGGTGAAGCCGGTCTCGTCCAGGCCGGGCGCATCGCCGAAGACGACATCGCGGACGGGAACGGTGAACTCGGCACAGATCCGGTCGAAGGCGGCGGCGTAGACGGGGAACCGGTCGTAAAGTTCACGGCCCATGCCGGCCCGCTGCGCGCCTTGGCCGGTGAAGAGGATGGCGAGCCGGCCGGGCCCGGCGGTGCCGCGGACAACGCCGGGCGCGGATTCCCCGGCGGCCAGGGAGTTCAGCTTGGTGAGGAGTTCGGCTCGGTCGCGGCCGAGAACGACGGCACGATCTTCGAACTGCGCACGGGTGGCGAGCAGCGCCCCGGCAACGGCGGCTGGACCGGCGACGGATGCGGCCGGGTCGCGCTCGGCCGACGAGATTCCCGCCACCGCGGAGTCGCGCGCCTCGGCAAGCGCCGGCTCGGTCCCGACCGGCGAAACCCCCGCCACCGCGGAGTCGCGCGCCTCAGCAAGCGCCGGCCCGGTCCCGACCGGCGAAACCCCCGCCACCGCGGAGTCACGCGCCTCAGCAAGCGCCGGCTCGGTCCCGACCGGCGAAACCCCCGCCACCGCGGAGTCACGCACCTCAGCAAGCGCCGGCCCGGTCCCGACCGGCGAAACCCCCGCCACCGCGGAGTCGCGCGCCTCAGCAAGCGCCGGCCCGGTCCCGACCGGCGAAACCCCCGCCACCGCGGAGTC
>NZ_JBFANY010000008.1:40264-146405 GCF_040674975.1 Amycolatopsis sp. NPDC049688 | reverse complement strand
GTCACGCACCTCGGCAAGCGCCGGCTCGGTCCCGACCGGCGAAACCCCCGCCACCGCGGAGTCACGCACCTCGGCAAGCGCCGGCTCGGCCCCGACCGGCGAAACCCCCGCCACCTCCGATTCGCGAGCCTGCGCCGGCTCGCGATCGGCCGACAGCGCCCGCACCAGCTTGCGGGCCTGGGCTCGCAACGCCGGTTCCCCTTTCGCCGACAGCGCCCAAGCCACCACCGGCGGCTCCGGCACCGCCGCCACCGGAGCCGAAGCCGGGGCCGGTTCCGGCGGGAGCTCCAGGATCGCGTGCGCGTTGGTGCCGGAGATGCCGAACGCCGACACCGCCGCGCGGCGCGGGCGGTCCACCGCCGGCCACGGGCGCTGCTCGGTGAGCAGCTCGACCGCACCCGAAGTCCAGTCCACCCGGGTCGACGGGGCGTCCACGTGCAACGTCTTCGGCAGCACGCCGTGGCGCAACGCCTGCACCATCTTGATCACCCCCGCCACGCCCGCCGCCGACTGGGTGTGGCCGAGATTGGACTTCAGGGACCCCAGCCACAGCGGCGCCGACCGGTCCTGGCCGTAGGTCGCCAGCACCGCCTGGGCCTCGATCGGGTCACCCAGCGTCGTCCCGGTGCCGTGCGCCTCGACCACGTCCACGTCCGCAGTGGACAGTCCGGCGTCGGCCAGTGCCGCCCGGATCACCCGCTGCTGCGACGGGCCGTTCGGTGCGGTCAGGCCGTTCGACGCGCCGTCCGAGTTGACCGCCGATCCGCGCAGGAGCGCCAGGACCTCGTGGCCGTTGCGGCGCGCGTCCGAAAGCCGCTCCAGGACCACCATTCCGGCGCCTTCGCTCCAGCCGGTGCCGTCGGCGGCGTCCGCGAAGGCCTTGCACCGGCCGTCCGCGGACAGCCCGCGCTGGCGGCTGAACTCGACGAAGATGTCCGGCGTGCCGAGGACCGCGACGCCGCCAGCCAGCGCCAAGTCGCACTCACCGTGGCGCAGCGCCTGCCCGGCCAGGTGCAGCGCGACCAGCGACGACGAACACGCCGTGTCCACGGTGACCGCGGAACCCTCCAGACCCAGGTGGTAGGCGACCCGCCCGGACAGCACGCTGCCCGCGTTGCCGGTGAGCAGGTGCCCCTCGGCACCGGCCGGCGCGCCGGCCGCGTAGCCGGAGTGGGCGGCGCCGACGAACACGCCCGTGTTGCTGCCGCGCAACGTGCCCGGGTCGATGCCCGCGCGTTCGACCGCTTCCCACGAAACTTCCAGGAGCAGCCGCTGCTGCGGGTCCATGGCGAGGGCTTCGCGGGGCGAGATCCCGAAGAACGCCGCGTCGAAGTGCGCGGCACCGGGCAGGAAACCGCCGCCCTTGGCGTAGAACGTGCCCGGGTGCGCCGGGTCCGGGTGGTACAGCTCGTCGACCGGCCAGCCGCGGTCGTCCGGGAACCCCCCGATCGCGTCGCGGCCCTCAACGACGAGCCGCCACAGGGCGTCCGGCGAATCGACGTCACCCGGGTAGCGGCAGCTCATCGCGACGATCGCGATCGGGTCGTCCGCCGGGACGCGCACCGCGGGCACCACCGCCGCGCCGGCGGATTCGCCGTGCAGGAACCTGGCCAGCGCTTCGGGGGTCGGGTAGTCGAAGACGAGCGTCGCGGGCAGCGTGCGGCCGAGCGCGGTCGCCAGCCGGTTGCGCAGCTCCACCGAGGTCAGGGAGTCGAAGCCGGTGTCCTTGAACGCCTTCGCGGGGTCGACGGCCTCGGGGCTCGCGTGCCCCAGCACCGCGGCGACGTGCTTGCGGACCAGCTCCAGCAACCGGCGCCGGGCCTCTTCGGGGTCCAGGCCGGTCCAGCCGTCGTCGACGACGGCGGCGGCCGCGGCCCGGCGGACCGGTGCGCGCACGAGCCCGCGCCACAGCGGGGCGAGGTCGCCGGCCGCGCGCAGGGCGGCGAAGTCCAGGCGCAGCGGCACGGCGACCGGCCGGCCGAGCCCGATGGCCGCGTCCATCGCGGCCAATGCGTCCTCAGTGGACAGTGGACGGATGCCCGAGCGCTCGATGCGGCCGCGGTCGCGCTCGCCGAGCTTGCCGGTCATCGCGCTGCTCAGGGCCCACTGGCCCCACGCCAGGGAAACCGCGGGCAGGCCCGCGGACCGCCGTCGCACGGCGAGGGCGTCCAGCGCGCTGTTCGCCGCGGCGTACCCGCTCTGGCCGGGCGCGCCGACGATTCCGGCGACCGAGGAGAACAGGACGAACCAGGCCAGGTCGTGGTCCCGGGAAAGCCTGTCGAGCGCCGACGCGCCGTCCACTTTGGCGCGAAGCACCGAGGCCACCCGGGCCGGTGTCTGCGCTTCGAGCACGCCGTCGTCGAGAACGCCCGCGGCGTGCACCACCCCGATCAGCGGTTGCCCGGCGGGGATCTCCCGCAGCACGTCCGCCACGAACCCCGGCTCGGCCACGTCGCCGGCGACCACGGTCGCCTCGGCGCCGAGCGCGGTCAGCTCCTCACGCAGCGCGGCGGCCCCGGGCGCGGCCGGGCCCCGCCTGCTCACCAGCACCAGCCGCCGGACTTCCGGACGGCGGGCCAGGTGCCGGGCCACGGCGGCGCCGAGCGTGCCGGTGCCGCCGGTGACGAGCACGGTGCCCGCCGGCTCCGGCCGCGGCAGCGTGAGCACGTTCTTGCCGACGTGCCGGGCCTGGCTGACGAACCGGAACGCCTCGGCCGCCCGGCCGAGTTCCCAGGCACGCACCGGCAACGGCGTCAGCTCGCCGCGGCCGAAGGCGGCCAGGAGGTCGGCGAGGATGGCCGCGATCCGGTCCGGGCCGGGGTCGCCGAGGTCGAAACGGTGGTAGTCCGGGCCCTCGCGGACGTCGGTCTTGCCCAGCTCGACGAACTGGCCGCCGGGGGCGAGCAGCTCCAGCGAGGCGTCGACGAACGGCCCGGTCAGGGAGTTGAGGACGACGTCGACGGGCCCGAACCGCTCGCGGAAGTCCAGGGTGCGGGAGCTCGCCAGGTGCGCGTCGTCGAGACCGAGCTCGCGGAGCACGTTGTGCTTGCCCTCACTCGCCGTGGCGAACACCTCGGCGCCCTTCCAGCGGGCCAGCTGCACCGCGGCCATGCCGACCCCGCCGGCCGCCGCGTGGACCAGCACCGACTGACCGGCGCGGAGCCCGCCGAGGTCGAAGAGGCCGTAGTAGGCGGTCACGAAGGCGACCGGCACGGTCGCCGCTTCGGCGAACGTCCACCGGGCCGGGATCCGCGCCAGCCGGCGGGCGTCCGTGCCGGCCCGCGGGCCGAAGGCGTCGTCGACCAGGCCGAACACCCGATCCCCGACGGCGAGGTCGCGGACCCCGGAGCCGATTTCGACGACCACGCCCGCCGCTTCGGAGCCGAGGCGCGCTTCCGGGTCGGGGTACATGCCGAGGGAGATGAGCACGTCCCGGAAGTTCAGCCCGGCCGCGCGCACCTCGATCCGGACCTCGCGCTCGCCGAGCGGCGCCTCGGCCGTCCCGGCCAGGGCCAGGCCGTCGGTGGTCCCGGTGCCGGTGGTGACGAGCTGCCAGGTCGCCGCGGCGGGCGGGGTCAGCGGCAGCGCGCTCGCCCGCCTCAGCCGGGGCGCCGACGCGGTGCCTTCCCGCAGGGTCAGCTGCGGTTCCCCGAAGGTGTCCATAGTGGACAGCAAGGCCTGCGACCGGGGATCGTCGTCGACGTCGGCCAGGAGGAACCGGCCCGGGTGTTCCGACTGCGCGGATCGCACCAGGCCGCCGGCCGCGGCCGCCGCGAGGTCGCCGTCAGCTGCCCCGCGGGTGACGAAGACGAGCCGTCCCGGCCGTTCCTCGGCGAGCCAGCTCTGCAGTCTTTGCAGGACCTCGATGGTGGTTTCGTGGACGTCTTCCCCGGTCACGGGAGCGAAGACGAGGTCCGCGGCCGTCGCCGCGGGGTCGGCGGTGACCGGGGTCCAGACCTGCTCGAACAGCGTGTCGGGGACGGTTTCCGCGGGTGCGGCGAGCGCGCGCAGCAGCAGCGATCCGACCGTCACCACGGGTGCGCCGGTGGCGTCCCACGCGGTGAGCGCAACGGCGTTCTCTCCCGCCGGCGACAGCCGGACCCGCAGCTCGGTGGCGCCGGCGGCGTGCACCGCGACGCGCGTGAAGGAGAACGGGACCCGGGCCGAACCGTCGTCCGGGGTGACGATGCCGAGGCCCAGCGGGTGCAGGGCGGCGTCGAGCAGGGCCGGGTGCACCGCGAAGCCGGCGGCGTCGAACGGCTCGGGCAGCGCCACTTCGGCGTACACGTCGGTGCCGTCCCGCCAGACGCGGGTGAGACCGCCGAAGGCTTCGCCGTATCTGAAACCCATCGCGGCGAGCCGGGGGTACAGCCCGGCGATGTCGACCGGCTCGGCCCCGCGCGGCGGCCACTCGGCGCCGGTTTCCCGGGGAAGGGGCGTGGGGCTGACGCTGCCGGTGGCGTGCGGCGTCCACTCGGCGTCGGCGGCCCGCGAATGCACCGCGATCGGGCGGCGTCCGGCGGCATCGGCCGGACCGGCCGACACCTGGACGGTGACCGCGCCGCGGCCGGGCACCACCAGGGGTGCGGCGAAGGTCAGCTCGTCCACGACGGTGCAGCCCACCTGGTCGCCGGCCTGCACCACGAGTTCGAGCAGCGCGGTGCCGGGGACCAGCACCGTGCCGGACAGCGCGTGCCCGGCCAGCCACGGGTGCGTCTCCAGCGACAGCCGTCCGGTGAGGACAGTGCCTTCGCCGTCGGCCAGGTCGACCGCCGCGCCGAGCAGCGGGTGCTCCAGCGCGCCCACCCCGGCCGCGCCGAGGTCGCCCCGGGCCGCTCCGGCGCGCGGCCAGTAGCGCTCGCGCTGGAACGGGTAGGTCGGGAGGTCGATGCGGCGGCCGCCGGAGAAGAACGGCGTCCAGTCGACCTCGACCCCATGGACGTGAGCGGTGCTCAATGCCGTGAGCAGTGCTCTCTCTTCGGAGCGGTCTCGCCGGAGAGCGGGAACCGCGGTGCCGTCGACCATCGCGCTGAGTACCCCATCGGGACCCAGCTCCAGGAACACACCGACGCCTGCGGACTTCAGTGTCTCGACACCGTCGGCGAACCGGACGGTCTCGCGCACGTGCCGCACCCAGTAGTCCGCGGTGAACGGTTCCGCGAGAGCACCGCTCACGTTCGAGATCACCGGTATCGTCGGCCGGTGATAGGTCAGGCTTTCGGCGACCGCGCGGAACTCGGCCAGCATCGGGTCCATCAGCGGCGAGTGGAATGCGTGGCTCACCTTCAGCCTCTTGGTCTTCGGGAACTGCGCCGCGATCGCCAGCACCGCGGCCTCGTCACCGGAGATCACCACCGACTCCGGGCCGTTCACCGCCGCGAGAGAAACACCCTCGGTCAAAACGATTTCGGACTCAGGCGCGGCGATGGAGACCATCGCGCCCCCGGGCGGCAGCGCCTGCATCAGCGACGCCCGCGCCGACACCAGCCGACAAGCGTCCTCAAGGGACAACACCCCAGCCACATGCGCAGCCGAGATTTCACCGATCGAGTGTCCCGCCACAAAATCCGGGCGGACACCGAACGACTCGACCAGCCGGAACAACGCCACCTCGACCGCGAACAACGCGGGCTGGGTGAACTCGGTCCTGTCGAGCAGCTCGGCATCGTCGAAAGCGGGCCGCAGGCCGGGGAAATGTGCAAGCACCGCGTCGAAAGCCGAGGCGTACACCGGGAACCGCTCGTAGAGCTCAAGACCCATCCCGGCCCGCTGGGCGCCTTGGCCGGTGAAGAGGACCGCCAGCAGCGCGTCCGGATCGGCGGTGCCGGTGACGACGTCCTCGCCCAGCAGCACCGCGCGGCGGCCGAGCCGGGCGCGGGTGGTGGCCAGCGAGAAGCCGACGTCCACCGGGTTCGCGTCCGGGAGCCAGGCGATCAGGGCGTCGAGAGCAGCGTCGTCGTGGGCGGAGAGGACGAACGGCAGCAGCGCGTCCGTCGGTCCGGGCTCCGGCTGCGGCGCGACACCCGGCGCCTGTTCGAGGATCGTGTGGACGTTGGTGCCGCTGACGCCGAACGCCGAAACGGCGGCCCGGCGCGGCCGGTCGCGGTCCGGCCAGTCGCGGGCTTCGGTGAGCAGCTCGACCGCCCCGGCCGACCAGTCCACTTGCGACGACGGCGTGTCGACGTGCAGGGTGCGCGGGAGAATGCCGTGCCGCAGGGCCTCGACCGTCTTGATCACCCCGGCCATCCCGGCCGCGGCCTGGGTGTGACCCAGGTTGGACTTCACCGACCCGAGCCACAGCGGCGTTTCGCGGTCCTGGCCGTAGGTCGCCAGCAACGCCTGCGCCTCGATCGGATCACCCAGCCGGGTGCCCGTGCCGTGCGCTTCCACCGCGTCGACGTCCGAAGTGGACAGACCGGCGTTCGCCAGCGCAGCCCGGATCACCCGCTGCTGCGAAGGACCGTTCGGCGCGCTCAAGCCATTGGACGCACCATCCTGGTTGACCGCCGAACCACGGACCACGGCGAGCACCTGGTGGCCGTTGCGCTCAGCGTCCGACAGTCGCTCCAGCAGCACCAAACCGACGCCCTCGCCCCAGCCGGTGCCGTCCGCGGCGTCGGCGAACGCCTTGCACCGGCCGTCCGAAGCGAGGCCGCGCTGGCGGGCGAACTCGAGGAACGCCATCGGCTCGGCCATGATCGCCACGCCACCGGCCAGCGCGAGCGAGCACTCGCCCTGCCGCAGCGCCTGCGCGGCCAGGTGCATCGCGACCAGCGCCGACGAGCACGCGGTGTCCACCGTGACGGCCGGGCCTTCCAGGCCGAAGGTGTAGGACAGCCGCCCGGACATCACGCTGGGCGCCTCGCCGGTGAGCAGGTACCCCTCCGAGCCGGGCTCGAAGCCGGCGCCGTAGCCGGAGCTGCTCGCGCCGACGAAGACGCCGGTCGCGCTGCCGCGCAGGGCCGCCGGGTCCAGCCCGGCCCGCTCGAACACCTCCCACGACGTCTCCAGCAGCACCCGCTGCTGCGGGTCCATCGCGAGGGCTTCCCGCGGGGAGATGCCGAAGAAGGCCGCGTCGAACTCGGCCGCGTCGGCCAGGAACCCGCCGACCTCGGCGAATTCCGCGTCGCCGAAGGAGGCCAGGTCCCAGCCGCGGTCGGCGGGGAACGCCGTCAGCGCGTCGACGCCGTCGGCGACCAGCCGCCAGAGGTCTTCCGGCGAGCGCACGCCGCCGGGGAACCGGCAGCCCATCGCCACGATCGCGATCGGCTCGTCGGTGGCCGCCGCCGCGGTGACCACCGCGGTTCCGGTCCGGCCGAGCAGCAGGCGGTGCAGTTCCGCGGCGAGCGCGGCCGGGTTCGGGTGGTCGAACACCAGCGTCGCGGGCAGGACCAGCCCGGTCGCCGCGGTGATCCGGTTGCGCACCTCGACCGCGGTCAGCGAGTCGAAGCCGAGTTCGCGGAACGCCCGCCCGGCCGGGACCGCCGTCGCGGAGTCGTGCCCGAGCACCGACGCGGCCTGGCCGCGCACGATGTCCAGCAGCAGCCGGCGGCCCTCGGCCTCGCCCAGCTCCGCGACCCGCCGGGCCAGCGCGGGACGCTCCGGCGTTTCGGGGGTTTCCGCGAGCGCCCGGACCTCGGGGAGGTCCTCGATGAGCGGACGCCGCCGGGACAACGTGAAACCGGGCGCGAACCGGGCCCAGTCGACGTCGGCGACGGCCAGGAACACCTCTCGCGCGTCCAGGGCCTGGCAGAGCGCCTCCACCGCGGCTTCCGGCGCCATCTCGCGGAGGCCGCGCCGGCGCAGCTGGTCTTCCAGCTCGACGTCGCCCGCCATGCCCCCGCCGCCCCAGAAACCCCAGGCGACCGAGGTCGCGGCCGCCCCGCGGGCCCGGCGTTGCTCGGCGAGCGCGTCGAGGTACGCGTTGCCCGCCGCGTAGGCGCCCTGGCCGCCGCTGCCCCAGACCCCGGCGTTCGAGGAGAAGAGCACGAAGGCGTCGAGGTCGTCGCCGAGCAGTTCGTCCAGATTGCGGGCCCCGGCGACCTTGCCGCCGATGACGTGCGCGAACTCGGCCGCGGTGGTGTCCAGGACGGGGGTGGCCTGCGGCAGCCCGGCCGCGTGCACGACCGCGCGCACCGGCTCGTCCAGGTCCGCCAGCAGCGCGGACAGCGCAGCGCGATCGGCGACGTCGCAGGCAGCGATCGTCACCCGCGTTCCGAGCGCGGACAGCTCGGCTTCGAGTTCGGCCGCGCCCGGGGCGTCCGGGCCGCGGCGGCTGGTCAGCACCAGGTGCTCGGCACCGTCGGCGGCGAGACGGCGGGCGACGTGTCCCCCGAGTGCACCGGTACCGCCGGTGATCAGGACCGTGCCGCGCGGCTTCCACCGCTGCGCCGGCGGGGTGAAAGGCGCGCGGACGAGCCGCCGGGCCAGCAATCCGGACGGCCGGATCGCGAGCTGGTCCTCATCGTCCACACCGGACAGGGCGGCGGCGAGCAACGCCCCGGTCTTCGCGTCCGGCTCGGCGGGCAGGTCGACCAGGCCGCCCCAGATTTCGGGCCGTTCCAAGCCGATCACGCGGCCCAGGCCCCACGTCATCGCCTGCGCGGGCCGGATGTCGTCGCCGGTGACCCCGCCGCGGGTCAGCAGCCACAGTGGCGCATCGGCCATCGCCTGGGCCAGCGCGAGGTTCGCGACGGCTCCGCCGGTTTCGTCGAGCGCGAGCAGCGACACGACCCCGGCGAACCCTTCGGCGCCGGTGAACTCGGACGTCACGACCGGCTCGGCGCCGTGGGCGGCCAGCGCTTCCGGGACGCCTGCGTCGTCGTGACCAGCGGGAACGATGACCAGCCAGCGGCCGGACAGCTCCGGCGAGGAGGGCGCGGCGACGGGCTTCCACTCGATGCGGTAACGCCACGAGTCCACTTCGGACGCGACGCGAGCTCGGTCGCGCCAGCGGGTCAGCGCGGGCAGGACCTCGGCCAGGGTGCTGCCCGGCTCGACGTCGAGGGTGCCTGCGACGGTGTCGAGGTCGAGACCGTCCACGGCGGCCCAGAACGCGGCGTCCACCGGGTCGGCGGCCGCGGTGCCCGCGTCGAGCCAGTAGCGACGGCGCTGGAACGCATAGGTGGGCAATTCGATCCGGTGGGCACCGGGGAACGCGGGCGTCCAGTCCACCGCGACCCCGCGCACGTGCGCCTCGCCGAGCGAGCGGAGGAACCGCTCGTACCCGCCGTCGTCCCGGCGCAGGGAACCGAGCGCTTCGACCCCCTCGGCCTCGCCGATCGCCGTGGTCAGCACGGGGTGCGGTGAGGACTCGACGAACGTGGCGAAGCCTTCCGCGGCGAGCGTGCGCACCGCCACGTCGAGCCGGACGGTTTCGCGGAGGTTGGTGTACCAGTAGCGCGCGTCCAGCTCGGCGCCGTCGAGCCAGGTACCGGTGACGGTCGAGAAGAACGCGATGTCGCCAGCCCGCGGCCGGATCGGGGCCAGCACGTCGAGGAGTTCGGCACGCAGCTGCTCGACCTGCGCCGAGTGGGACGCGTAGTCGACCGGAATCCGCTTCGCGCGCACGCCGTCCGCCTCGCACGCGGCGACCAGCGCGTCCAGCGCCGCGGGCGCACCCGAGACGACGACGGCGGCCGGGCCGTTCACCGCGGCGATCGACAGCCCGTCGGTCAGCCGAGCTTCGACGGCCGCGAGAGGAGCAGCGACCGACACCATCCCGCCGCCGCCGGCCAGCGCCAGAATGGCCCGGCTGCGCAACGCCACCACGCGGGCACCGTCCTCAAGGGACAGCGCGCCCGACACCACCGCCGCGGCGATCTCGCCCTGCGAGTGGCCGACGACGGCGTCCGGCACCACACCGAAGGACCGCCACAGCTCGGCCAGCGACACCATCACGGCCCACAACGCGGGCTGGACGACGTCGACCCGGGTCAGTGCCTCGGCGTCGGCCAGGACGTCCCGCAACGACCAGTCCACAAAGGGCGCCAACGCAAGAGCGCACTCGTCGAGACGCGCCGCGAACGCCGGTGAGGACCCCGCCAGCTCCAGAGCCATCCCGGCCCACTGCGAACCCTGCCCGGGAAACACGAGCGCAGTACGGCCGGGGGCAACCGTCCCGGTGACCACGTTCGGCGCCGGGAGCCCCTCGGCCAGCGCGGAAAGCCCGCCGGACAACGCCGTCCGGTCGCCGGTGACGACCGCGCGGTGCGGGAAGCCGGTGCGCGAGGTGGCCAGCGAGAACGCGATGTCCGCGACGCTGCCCTCGTGTTCCCGAAGAGCTGCGGCCTGCGCCTGCAGTGCTTCGGGCGTCTTGGCGGACAGCACCCACGGCACCACCGCGGGCTCGGGCGTGGGTGCCGGGCCGGTGTCGCCCTGTTCGAGGATGACGTGGGCGTTCGTGCCGGAGATGCCGAACGACGAGATGGCCGCCCGCCGCGGTCGCGGGCGCTCCCAGGCGCGCGGCTCGTCGAGCAGCCGCACCGCGCCGCTGTCCCAGTCCACATGGGACGACGGCGTCCCGGCGTGCAGCGTCCGCGGCATCAGCCCGTGCCGCAGCGCCTGCACGGTCTTGATCACCCCGGCCACGCCGGCCGCCGCCTGGGTGTGGCCGATGTTCGACTTGAGCGAGCCCAGCCACAGGGGCTCCGCACGGTCCTGGCCGTAGGTGGCGAGCAGGGCCTGCGCCTCGATCGGGTCGCCCAGCGCGGTGCCGGTGCCGTGCGCTTCGACCAGGTCGACGTCCGAAGTGGACAGCCCGGCGTCGGCGAGGGCCGCCCGGATGACGCGCTGCTGGGCCGGTCCGCTGGGCGCGCTGAGCCCGTTGGACGCGCCGTCCTGGTTGAGCGCGCTGCCGCGGAGCACGGCGAGCACCGGGTGCCCGAGCCGCCGGGCGTCGGACAGCCGCTCGACCAGCACCAGGCCGGCGCCCTCGGCCATGCCCATGCCGTCGGCCCCGGCCCCGAACGCCTTGCAGCGCCCGTCGGCGGCCAGGCCGCGCTGGCGGCTGAAGGCGGTGAACGACGACGGCGTCACCATCACCGCCACGCCGCCCGCGAGGGCCAGCGAGCATTCCCCGCGGCGCAGGGCCTGCGCGGCCAGGTGCAACGCCACCAGCGAAGACGAGCAGGCCGCGTCGATGGTGACGGCGGGGCCTTCCAGCCCGAGCGTGTAGGCGATCCGGCCGGAGAGCACGCTCGACACGCTGCCGGTGAGCAGGTGTCCTTCGAGGCCGTCCGGGATGTCGCGCATCCGGGCGTGGTAGTCCTGGTAGTTCGCGCCGACGAAGACGCCCGCGGGTTCGCCGCGCAGGGTGGCCGGGTCGATCCCGGCGTGCTCGATCGCCTCCCACGAGATCTCCAGCAGGAGCCGCTGCTGCGGGTCCATGGCGAGCGCTTCGCGCGGCGAGATGCCGAAGAACCCGGCGTCGAAGTCGGCGACGTCGTGCAGGAAGCCACCTTCGCGGACCGTCGACGTTCCCTGCCCGTCGGAGCCGTCGAACAGCTTCGCGAGGTCCCAGCCGCGGTCGGCGGGGAACGCCGAGATGGCGTCGCGGCCTTCGGTGACCAGGGTCCACAGGCCGTCCGCGGACCGCACGCCGCCGGGGTACCGGCAGCCCATGCCGATGATGGCGATCGGGTCGTCGGCGTCCGCCGCCCGGGTCACCACGGCCGGCCCGGTGCGGGCGCCGAGGACGGCATCCCGCAGGTGCGCGGCCAGCCGCCGCGGGGTCGGGTGGTCGAAGACGAGCGTCGCGGGCAGCCGCACGCCGGTCGCGGCGGCGATCCGGTTGCGCACGTCCAGGGCGGTCAGCGAGTCGAAGCCGAGGTCGGTGAACGGCCGGTCCGGGTCGACGGCGGTGCCGCCGGCATGTCCGAGCACCGCGGCGGCCTGGGTGCGGACCAGGTCCAGCAGCAGCCGGTCGGCGTCGTCGCCGGACAGCCCGGCGAGCTGCGCGGCCAGCGGCGTGGCCTCGGCGACCGGCGTCGCGGCTTCCGGTCGGACCTGCGGCAGGTCGTCGAACAGCGGCCGGGCGCGGCCGGCGGTGAACACCGGCAGGAACCGGGCCCAGTCGACGTCGGCGAGCACCACGAACGGCTCGTCGCGGCCCAGGGTGTCGTGCAGCGCGGCGATCGCCGTGGCCGGGTCCATCAGCGGCAGCCCGCGGCGGGCCAGCTGCCCGGAGTCGACGCCCTCCGACATCCCGCCCCGGCCTTCGATCTCCGTCGGCGCCCAGACGCCCCAGGCGATCGACGTCGCGGCGGCGCCGCGGGCGCGGCGCTGCTCGGCGAGCGTGTCGAGGAAGGTGTTGGCGGCGGAGTAGGCCGCGTGGTCGCCGCTGCCCCAGACCCCGGCGATCGAGGAGAACAGCACGAAGGCGTCGAGGTCGTCGCCGAGGAGTTCGTCGAGGTGGCGGGCGCCGGCGACCTTCGCCCGGACGACCTCGGCGAACCCTGGCAGCGTCGTCTCGCTCACCGGCAGGAGCTCGACCGTGCCCGCGGCGTGGAAGACCGAGCGGACCGGCTCGCCGAGGTCCGCCAGCAGCGCGGCGAGGGCGTCGCGGTCGGCGACGTCGCAGCGGGCGAGGGTGACGCGCGTACCGAAGGCCGCCAGCTCGGCGGCCAGCTCGCGTGCGCCCGGCGCGTCCGGTCCGCGGCGGCCGGTCAGGACCAGGTGCGAGGCGCCTTCCGCGGCGAGCCAGCGGGCGACGTGCGTGCCGAGTGCGCCGGTGCCGCCGGTGACGAGGATCGTGCCTTCGGGCTGCCAGTTCCGCGGCCGTTCGCCCCGGGCCGCGGGCAGCAGCCGCCGGACGCGGAGGCCGCCCGGCCGGACGGCGAGCTGGTCCTCGTCGCCGCGGGCGGCGAGGATCCGGCCCAGCCGGTCGAGCTCCGCGGCCCCGGGTTCCGGGGTGAGGTCGACGAGGCCGCCCCAGCGGCCGGCGTGTTCCAGCGCGAGGACGCGGCCGAGGCCCCAGACCAGCGACTGCTCCAGACCGGGCAGCTCGTCGGCGGGCCCGGTGCGGACCGCGCCGCGGGTCAGCACCCACAGCGGGGCGGTGACCCCGGCGTCGCCCAGCGCCTGCGCCAGGACCAGCGTCAGGATCAGCCCGGCCGGGCTCGCCGGGAAGTCCGGGTGCGGGCGTTCGTCGGCGGCCAGCAGCGACAGCACGCCGTCGAACGGCCCGGTCAGGCGCTCGGCCAGCGCCGCCCGGTCGGTGCTGGTCAGGATGAGGGTTTCGACGTCGGCGGTGCGGGCGAGGGTGTCCACGACGTCCTGGCCGCCGCCGTCTTCACCGCGCACGACCAGCCAGCGCCCGGACGGCGTGGCGGCGGGCAGCTCCGCCGGCTTCCAGGTGATCCCGTACCGCCAGGAGTCCACAGCGGACTCGACGGTCCGGCGGCGGCGCCACGCGGCCAGGGCCGGGAGGACCTCGTCCAGCGGCGCGTCGACGGCGACGCCGAGGGTGCCCGCGAGGTCGTCGCGGTCCACGAGGTCCCAGAAGCCCGCGTCGGCGGAAGCTTCGTGTTCGGTGCGCAGCCAGAAGCTTTCCCGCTGGAAGGGGTAGGTGGGCAGGTCCACGCGGCTCGCCCCGGGGAACGCCGGGGTCCAGTCGACCGGGACGCCGGTGCAGTGCGCCTCCGCCAGGGCCCGCTGGAACCGGCCGAGGCCGCCGTCGCCGCGGCGCAGGGTGCCGAGCGCGGTCGCCGTTTCGCCGATGGCCATCGTCAGGACCGGGTGCGGTGAGGCTTCGATGAACGTGCCGAAGCCGCGTTCGGTCAGGGCCTGCACGGCGTCGTCGAGCAGCACGGTGCTGCGGAGGTTGGTGTACCAGTACTCGGCGTCCAGCTCGGCGCCGTCGGCCCAGTCGCCGGTGACGGTGGAGAAGAATCCCGTTTCCGCGGTTCGCGGGGTGATCGGGGCGAGGACGTTCAGGAGTTCGTCGCGGATCTCCTCGACCTGCGCGGAGTGCGACGCGTAGTCGACCGGGATCCGCTTGGCGCGGATGCCGTCGGCCGCGCAGGACGCGATCAGTGCTTCCAGGGCGTCGGCGGCGCCGGAAACCACCACGGCGGCCGGGCCGTTCACCGCCGCGATCGAGAGTCCCTCGGTCAGCCGCGTCTCGACGGCCCCGAGGGACGCGGCCACCGAGACCATGCCACCGCGTCCGGCCAAGGCGAGGATGGCTTTGCTGCGCAGGGCAACCACGCGAGCACCGTCCTCGAGGGACAGCGCGCCGGCGACGACGGCGGCCGCGATCTCGCCCTGCGAGTGCCCCAGAACGGCGTCCGGCACCACGCCGTACGACCGCCACAGCTCCGCCAGCGACACCATGACGGCGAACAACGCGGGCTGCACCACGTCGACCCGGCTCAACGCCTCCGCGTCGGCCAGCACGTCACGCAGCGACCAGTCCACAAAGGAATCGAGCGCGGTCGCACACTCGTCGAGTCGCGCCGCGAACACCGGCGACGACTCCGCCAGCTCCAGAGCCATCCCGGCCCACTGGGAACCCTGGCCGGGGAACACCAGGGCGACCTTGCCCGGTTTCCCGGCCACTCCGGACACCACCGCATCATCCGGCGCGCCCGCGGCGACGGCGGCGAGCCCGCGCAGCAGTCCAGCCCGATCGTGGCCGACCACGACGGCCCGGTGCTCGAACCGAGCCCGCGTCACCGCCAGCGAGTAGCCCACCTCGGCCAGTCCCAGATCGTCCACATCGGACAACAGGGTCGCCTGCGCGCACAGGGCTTCCGCCGTGCGTCCTGACAGCACCCACGGGACGGCCGCGGGCACCGGCGCGGGCAACGCGGGTTCGACGGGCGGCGCAGCTTCGAGAACGGCGTGCGCGTTGGTCCCGCTGATCCCGAACGACGACACGGCCGCGCGCCGCGGGTGGTCCCGCTCCGGCCACGCGGTTTCGCGGTCCAGCAACCGCAGGGTGCCCGCCGACCAGTCCACTTCGGACGTCGGACGTTCGCCGTGCTTCGACGCCGGCAGGGTCGCGTGCTGCAGCGCCAGCACGGCCTTCATCACCCCGGCGACCCCGGCGGCGGCCTGCGTGTGCCCGATGTTCGACTTCACCGAGCCCAGCCACAGCGGCTGTTCCGGCGACCGGCCGCGGCCGTAGGTCTCCAGCAGTGCCTGCGCCTCGATCGGGTCGCCGAGCGGGGTGCCGGTGCCGTGCGCCTCCATCAGGTCGACCTGGCTGGCCGCCACCCGGGCGTTGGCCAGCGCGTCGAGGATGACCCGTTCCTGCGACGGCCCGTTCGGGGCGCTGAGCCCGGTGGACGCGCCGTCGGAGTTGACCGCCGAACCGCGCACGACGGCGAGCACGGGGTGCCCGTTCCGCTGGGCGTCGGACAGCCGTTCCAGCACCAGCATCCCGGCGCCCTCGGCGGCGCCGAAGCCGTCGGCGTCCGCGGAGAACGGCTTGCACCGGCCGTCCGGCGACAGCGCCCGCTGCCGGCTGAGTTCGATGAGGATGCCCGGCGTCGCCATCACGGTGACGCCACCCGCCAGCGCCAGCGAACACTCGTCGCGGCGCAGCGCCTGCACCGCCCAGTGCAGCGCGACCAGCGACGACGAGCACGCCGTGTCGACGGTGACCGCGGGCCCCTCCAGGCCGAGGACGTAGGCGATCCGGCCGGAGGCGACGCTGGTGATCGTGCCGGTGAGCAGGTGCCCTTCGACGGACTCGGGCACCTGGTGCGAGCTCGGCGCGTAGTTCTGCTGCATGGCTCCGACGAACACGCCGGTGCGGCTGGCCCGCAGCGTCCGCGGGTCGATGCCGCCGCGTTCGAGGGCCTCCCACGACGTCTCCAGCAGCAGCCGTTGCTGGGGGTCCATCGCGAGGGCCTCGCGCGGGGAGATGCCGAAGAAGGCGGCGTCGAACCGGTCGGCGTCGTGCAGGAACGCGCCGCCGCGCATGGAGAACGTGCCGGGCCGCGCCGGGTCCGGGTCGTAGCGCGACGGCCAGTTCCGGTTGGCGGGCAGCTCCCCGACGACGTCACCGCCCTCGGAAACCAGGCGCCACAACGCTTCCGGCGTCTCGATGCCGCCCGGGAAGCGGCAGCCCATGCCGACGATCGCGATCGGCTCGGTTTCCCGCGCCTCGAAGTCCCGCAACCGCTGCTTGGCCTGGCGCAGGTCCGCCGTGGCCAGCTTCAGGTAGTCGCGGAGCTTGTCCTCGTTCGCCATGTGCCGTCAACTCTCCTGCGTTGTCTCCCGGCCCGTCTCAGGACAGGTCGAGCTCCCGATCGAGCAGTGCGAAGATTTCGTCGTCCGAGGCCGCGTCGAGCGGGGCGGCCCCGGGGTCCGGGTCGCCCGCCTCGGCCGCGCCGTCCAGCCGGAACAGCAGGTCCCGCAGCCGGACCTTGACCCGGCCGTGCAGCGGCGGCCCGCCCGGCTCGCCGAACAGCGCCTCCTCCAGCCGGTCGAGGTCCGCCAGCACGCCGGAATCCGCGGGGCTGAGCGCTTCCAGCAGGTGCCCGGCCAGCAAGGCCGGGGTCGGGTAGTCGAAGGCCAGCGTGGTGCGCAGCTTCAGCCCGGTCGCCTCGGCGAGCCGGTTGCGCAGCGCCACCGCGGTGAGCGATTCGAAGCCCAGTTCGGTGAAGGTGTCGTCGCCGCCGGCGGTGTCACGGCCGAGCACCGCCGCGGTGTGCTCGAGGACCAGGTCCAGCAGCAGTTCCGCCCGGGCGGGTTCGGGCAGCTCGCCCAGTCGCGCGGCCAGGCCACTGGCGGGACCGGGGTGGGTCGCCGGCCCGGTGTGCGGCGCCCGGACGTACTCCCCGGGCAGCGCACCCAGCACGACGTGCTCGGCGGAGAACACCGGCCGCCCCAGGAGATCGGTGGCCGAAACCGACACCGAGTCCGGGCCGGTGGCGCGCACCCGGACCCGCAGCGCCGGAGCACCGGCCGTGTGCAGGGCCAGCCCGCTCCACGAGGACGCGAGCCAGCCGTCGGACTCCGCCGCGGCGGGGAACAGCGCCACCGCCTGCAGCGCGGAGTCCAGCAGCGCGGGATGGATGCCGTAGCCCGCGCCGCTCCCGGCCGGCGTCGGCAGCACGACCTCGGCGAACAGCTCGCCGTCGAGCGACCACGCCCCGGTCAGGCCGCCGAACTCGGGGCCCAGCTCGATGCCGTGTGCCCGCAGGCGATCGCGGGCGGTCCCGGTGTCCTCGGCGGCCGCGCCCGGCGGCGGGAAGTCCAGGGGCTCCGGGCCGGGCGTCGAGCCCGCGGTTTCGGCCATGATCCCGGTGGCGTGCCGGGTCCACGGCCCGCCCTGGGCGGCGCCGACCGAGTCGGGCCGGGCGAACACGCCGATCCGGCGCGCCCCGGCGTCGTCGACCGGGCCGATCCGCACCTGCAGGCACAGCGCGTCCTCCGCGAAGACGACCGGCAGGTGCTGGGTGAGTTCCTCGATCCGGGCGCAGCCCAGCTCGGACGCCGCATGCAGGGTGAGTTCGACGAGCACCGACGACGGCAGCACGGTCCGGCCGAACACGGTGTGCCCGGCCAGCCACGGGTGCTGCGCGGCGGAGAGGCGGCCGGTGAACAGCCAGCCGCCGTCTTCGGCGAGTTCGACGGCCGCGCCGAGCAGCGGGTGCCCGGCGGCCAGCAGGCCGGCGGCCGCGACCGTGGCGTCCGAGCCGGACTCCGGCAGCGCCACCGGCTCGGCCCCGCCGGGGAAGGCCGCGGTCCAATCGACACTGGCGCCGGAGACGTAGGCCGCAGCGAGCGAGCCGAGGAAGGACCGGGGGCCGTCTTCGCGGCGGCGGATCGTGCCGAGCACGACGGCCCGGCCGTCGAGCGCGTCGATCGTGTCCTGCACCGCGACCGTGAGCACCGGGTGCGGGCTGATCTCGGCGAATACCCCGTGCCCCTGCTCGACCAGCCCGCGGGTGGCTTCGTCGAAGCGGACCGGGTTGCGCAGGTTGCGGAACCAGTAGCGGGCGTCGAGCGCGGCGGTGTCCAAGGGGCCTTCGGTCACCGTCGAGTGGAACGGGACCACAGTGGACACCGGGGCCAGCGGCGCGAGGTCGGCCAGCAGCCGGTCGCGGAGGTCGTCGATGTGCCGGGAGTGGGCGGCCAGGCCGACCGGGATCCGCCGGGCGCGCACGCCGCCGGCGGTCAGGTCGGCCAGCAGCTCCGCCACCGCCGCGGAGTCGCCGGAGACGATCACCCATGAGGGCCCGTTCACCGCCCCGATGTCCAGCCCCTCGCGGCCGGTCAGCCGCGACCGCACCTCGGCCACCGGCAGCGGCACCGAGATCATGTCGCCGCGGCCGGACAAGGTGGCCTGGGCGCTGCTCCACAGCGCGGCCACGCGCATACCGTCCTCATGGGACAGGGCGCCGGTCGCGCAGGCGGCGGCGACCTCGCCGAGGCTGTGCCCGACGACGGCGGCCGGCTCGACGCCGTGCGCGCGCCACAACGCGGCGAGCGCCACCATCACCGCGAACAGCACCGGCTGCACGACGTCGGCGCCGTCGTCCAGGGTCGGCGCGCCCGGACGTCCACGGAGGACGTCCACAACGGACCAATCGGCGAAGGGGCCGAGCGCGGCGTCGCAGCGGGCGAGTTCCGCGGCGAACACCGGCGACCAGTCCAGCAGGTCCAAAGCCATGCCCGGCCACTGCGAACCCTGGCCGGGGAAGACGAACACGACCCGCTCGGCGCGCCGGGCGCTGCCGCGCACCACGTCGGGCGGGTTCTGGCCGGCGGCCAGGGTTTCCAGCCCGCGCCGGCCGTCCTCGCGGCCGGCGGCCAGCAGCACGGCCCGGTGCGCCCGGCCGGTGTCCTCGGCGGCGACCGAGCGGGCGAACGCCTCGAACGGCGTGTCCGGGTGGTCGGCGAGGTACCGCGCGAGGCGGTGGGCTTTCGACCGCAGGCCCGCCTTGCTGTCCGCGGAGACGATCAGCGGCACGACGTCGTGCCCGCTGCCGGTGTGCTCGTGCTCGGTGGTCAGGGTCGGGGTGGCCACGCGTTACCTCCCGGGGTCAGGTGTTCAGGGGAGCCGCACGGAGAACGGGTTCCGGAACACGTCACCCGGGTCCCACCGCGCCTTGACCTGTTGCAGCCGCGGGTAGTTGTGCTGGTGGTAGAGCTCGTGCCAGGCCAGCCCGGAGGAGTTCCACTGCTCGTCCTGGACGTCGAAGTCCGGGTTGTTCACGTAGGACCCGTTGGTGCGCTCGTCCGGCACCGGCACCCCGCCGGTCCCGGCGTAGACGTCGGCGTAGAACTCCCGCAGCCACGCCAGGTGCGGCCCGGCCTGCTCGGAGGCGTCCCAGTGGGTGGAGTAGACGAGCTTGAGGATCGAGTCGCGCTGCGCGATCGCGGTCTCGTCCGGCGCGAGGGCGTTCATCCGGCCGCCGCAGCCGACGAACATCACGCCCGCGCGGTGGTTGCCGTAGTCCTCGCGCAGCAGGTGCCGGTACAGCTTGGCGGCCTGCTCGTCGGTGCAGCGTTTCCGCAGGTCAGCGGCCTTGATCTTGAAGCTCAGCGTGTGGTCGCCGCTGTCGGCGATGCCGCCCCACGACGTCGAGTGCAGCCACGGCAGCTCCTGGCGGCTGCTCAGCGCGGGGGCGACGCCGAGGTCGCGGCGGATCGCGCCGACGTAGTCGTCGAGCAAGCCGGCCGCGTTCGGGGCCGCGCTGTCGATCTGTGTCGACATGGCGACGAACTGGGACGCGCGCGTCCCGCACCACAGGCCGCTGTAGAGGTCTTCGTACGGCGAGCCCGGGTCGCTGTGGCGCTCGTACCACTCGCCGTGGTTGCGCAGCAGGCGCGTGAACGCGGCTTCGTCGAGCATGTCCCACACCCAGACGTCCTGCTGCACCAGCAGCCGCGCGGGTGGCGTGGGCAGGAGGTCGCCGGGGGCGCCGGTCGCGCCGGGGATCCGCAGCCAGTAGCGCGTCACCACGCCGAAGTTGCCGCCGCCACCGCCGGTGTGCGCCCACCACAGGTCGTGGTTCTCGTCGTTCGCGTCGCGGGTCGCGACGACCGCGCGGGCGGTGCCGTCGGCGTCGACCACGACGACCTCGACCGCGTACAGGTGGTCGGAGACGTACCCGAACTTCCGCGACAGCGGGCCGTAGCCGCCGCCCGCGATGTGCCCGCCCAGGCCGACGCTCGGGCAGGAGCCGGCCGGGATGGTGACGCCCCAGCGCTTGTAGAGCGTCCGGTAGGCCTGGCCCACGGTCGCCCCCGGCTCGACGAAGAACGCGTCACGCTCGGCGTCGAAGCCGATCCGGTTCAGTTCGGACAGGTCGATGACCACCTGGATGTCCGCGGCGCCGACCATCTCCTCGACGCAGTGCCCGCCGCTGCGGACCGCGATCCGCCGGCCTTCGCGCACCGCGGCGCCGACGGCGTCCACCACCTCTTCGGTGGAGGTGGGCACGCAGACGTAATCGGGCTTGCCGACCCAGCGCTGATTCACCCCGCGCACGAGATCGGCGTACCGGGCGTCGTCCGGCAGAACTGTTACCGCGCCCATCGATCGCCCTCATTCCCCAGTTTATTCATCCTGGCCGAACACTACGGCGGCGGTCCGGCGCGCTCCAACCCCTAACCCCCCGGAACCACAGCTCGACCTGCCCTTGCTTAGGGGCGCGCTAGGGGTTACCGCCCTGGTCGGCCGCTGCTAGCTTCACCCTGCGGAAATCTTTGTTCTGCTGAATGACAAAGGCGGGAAAATCGTGGCCGAACTCCATTCCTGGCAGCCGATCGACGAAAACGCGGACGACACGGAAGTAATCATCACGGTGGATTTCACGGTCACCGGACGGCCGGAGGCGGGGTTCGCCGAGCTCGCGAAGCACCTCGAGACGCCCTACGGCATCTGGGAGAGCCTGCCGCCCGCCGTCGGCGACGAGACCGGCATGACCGGCGACGACTACCTCGACCGGTGGACCGAAGAGCTGCGCGCGAGCGGCGCCGAGGTCAAGGCGGTGTTCGGCTACTGCGCGTCCAGCGTGTTCGCCCTCGCCATCGCCGAGCGCGTCGCGACCTGGCAGGCGAAGCCGCGGGTGGTCCTGTTCGACCCGACCGCCGCGACCGGGTTCACCGTGCTGTACTACGGCTTCTTCCGGGTGGTGGACGCCCTCGCGGCCGTCCTCACCGAAGACGAGGTGCAGCAGGCGCACGCAGCCGGCGAGGCCGCCCAGCGCACCCACGACGACCTCGAGACGCTCACGAAGGAGTTCGTGCGCCTCTACCGCGAGGTCGGCACCACGGCGTTCGAGCGGGTCGAGCTGGACGCCGACCGCGCCGAGGAACTCGTCTCCTGGTTCAGCAGCTACATGACCTACCTGGTGGCCGCCTCGCAGGTCACCGTCACCGGCGACCTCGACGGCGTCGACGTGATCCGCTCCGCCGAGCTGCCCGGCGCGCTGGAGATCGGCGCGCGCGAGATCCGGTTCGACATCGACCACTCCGGCCTGCTCAGCCAGCCGGAGGTCGCGCAGGCCGTCCGCGGCCTGCTCCCCTGACCGTCCTTCCGCCCGAAATCCAGCAGGAGAGCTGATGCCGACGTCACCGACCGGTCTGGGCACCGGCACGGAAAGCCAAGCCGAAGCCGCGCTCGCCGGGCACCCCGGGGTCGCGCGGGCCAGTGTCACCCGCGAACGCGGGACCGGGCGGCTCGTCGCCCACGTCGTGCCGCGGGACCCGGTCGCCGAAGCCGGCGACGACCGCGCGCGCGTCGACGAGTGGCAGCTCATCTACGAATGGGTCTACGGCGAGCTGCCCGAAGCCGGCGGGCTCGGCGAGAACTTCGTGGGCTGGCACAGCACCTACACCGGGCTGCCGATCGAGCTCGCGCAGATGCGGGAGTGGCGGGACGCGACCGTCGAGCGGATCCGCTCGCTGCGGCCCCGCCGGGTGCTGGAGATCGGCGTCGGCACCGGCCTGCTGATGGCCAAGCTCGCCCGGGACTGCGAAGAGTACGTGGCAACGGACTTCTCCGCGACCGTGATCGAGACGCTCACCGCGCAGGCCGCCGCCGACCCCGCACTCGCCCACGTGCGGCTGCACAACCGTGAGGCCACCGACTTCTCCGGGCTGGCGGCGGGCCACTTCGACACGGTGGTGATCAACTCCGTCGTCCAGTACTTCCCGGACATCGGCTACCTCGCCGACGTCCTGCGCCAAGCCGCCGCGCTGGTCGTGCCCGGCGGCGCGGTGTTCGTCGGCGACGTGCGGAACCTGCGGCTGCTGCGGGCCTTCCGCGCCGCCGTGCTCGCCGACGAGCTGGCCGCGTCCCCGGAGCAGGCCCGCGAGCTGGTCGAGAACAGCGTCCTGGAAGAGAAGGAACTGCTCGTCGACCCGGACTTCTTCCCCGCACTGGCCGCCACCCTGCCCGGGATCGCGGCGGCGGACGTCCGGCTGAAGCGGGCCCGCCACCACAACGAGCTGAGCCGGCACCGCTACGACGCCGTCCTGCGCAAGGAACCCTCGGAGACCGTCGAGCCCGCGCACACGCTGGCCTGGAACCCGGCGGCCCTGGAGACGCTGCTGAGCGACACCCAGCCGCCGTCCGCGCGGATCACCGGCGTGCCGAACGGCCGGGTCGCCCGCGAGCTGGCCGCGCTGGCGAAGCTGGACACCGGCACCGCGCCCGCCGCGGTGACCGCACCGGATCCCGAAGACCTGCACGAAATCGGCCGCCGCCGCGGCTACCAGGCCGCGGTGACGTGGTCGGCCGAGGGCCCCGGCCTGGTCGACGTCGTGTACACCCGCGAGCCGGGGACCGTGCCCGCTTCGGCCGCCACGCCCGGGCTGCCGTTCACCGCGTACGCGAACGCGCCCTCGCGCGCTGCGAAGACCAGCACCTTCGTCGCCGAGCTGCGCGCGTACCTGGCCGCGCGGCTGCCCGCCGAGGCGGTGCCGCACGCCTTCGTCACCGTCGAAGACCTCCCCGAAGGGACCGGACATGCCGACCGCTGAGATTCCGGCGACCCGCAAGGAAGAAGGGCTCTGGCTGCTCGAACGGCTGGTGCCCGGCGAAGGCGTCAACAACGTGCCGGGCGTCGCCCTGCGGGTGGCGGGCCGGCTCGACCGGGCCGTCCTGCAGGAAGCCGTCACGCAGCTGGTGCGCCGGTACGACGCGCTGCGGACCGTCTTCCACGCCGGCGACACGCGGCTGACCAAGTCGGTGCTCGCGTCCTTCCCGATCCGCCTCGAAGGCTCGGAAGGCACCGACGTCGACGCCGCCCTGCGGGAGCTCATCACGCGACCGTTCACTTTGGACGGATCGCCGCTGCTGCGCGTCGGCCTGTACCACGGCCCGGAGCACGACTCGGTCGGCGTGGCCGTGCACCACCTCATCTTCGACGGCACGTCGATGTCGATCTTCCTGGAGGAGCTCGCCGCCGCCTACGACGCCGTGCTCGCCGGGGATCTCCCCGACGCCGGCCCGCCCGTCCCGCTCTGGCCCGAGTCCGAGCCGAAGCCGGAGAGCCTCGCGTTCTGGCGCGAGCACCTGCGGGACTTCGGCTCCGGCGGCCCCGGCCTGTGGTGCGGTGGCCAGGAAAGCGCCCAGCCGACGCTGCGCGGCGAGCAGCTCGTCCGGCCGTTCTCCGCGGCGGCCGAGGACGTCGTCACCGCGCTGCAGAAGGAACTCAGGGCGCCCGACGTCGTCGTGCTGCTGGCCGCGTACTACCTGCTGTTGCACGCCCACGGCGCCGGCGACGACCTCGCGGTCGGCTTCCCGGTGAACGTCCGCAGCCAGCAGGCGCAGCGCGCGATCGGCTACCACGTCAACATCGTCCCGCTGCGCGTGCGGATCGACCCGGCCGAGACGTTCCGCGCGTTCAGCCGCCGGGTGCGGGACCTGTTCTTCGAGGCCATCGCGCACGCGGACGTGCCGATGGACGTCCTGCTGCCCGAGGTCGAGCGCGCCGGATCGTCCTGGCGCACCACGATGTTCCGGCACGTGTTCAACTACCTGCCCTTCGGCGGGCGGGCCGCGACGAGCATCGGCGGCGCGCCCGCCGAAGTCGTCGAAATCGACCCCGGGCACAGCAAGTTCGACCTCGAGTTCGTCATCCTGCCCTCGGCCGGGGAGAGTCGCGTCAAAGCGGTCTACGGCGCCGAGGTGCTCGACCGCGGCGAGGTCGAGCTGTTGCTGGAGCGCTACGACGCCCTGCTGGTCGCGGCGGCGAGCGCGCCGGACCGGCCGCTGCGCGAGCTGGACGGCTGGGGCGCCACCGACCACGCCGTCCTCGACGCTCCGCGGCGTCCCGCCGGAACGGACACGGTTCTCACCGCGATCGCCCGGCACGTCTCGGAAAACCCCGGCGCGCCCGCGATCGTGACCGACGACGGCACCACGTCCTACCGGGATCTCTGGCGCGCCGCCGCAGCGGTCACCACCCTGTTGGCCGACGCCGGGACCGGCCGGGGAGACGTCGTCGCCGTGACCGCTCCGCGCGGCCCGGAACTCGCGGCCGCGATCCTCGGCAGCTGGCTGGCCGGCGCCACCGTCACCACAGACGCCTCCGCCGCGAAAGTGGTGCTGGGCACCGAGGAAATCTCCTACGCCGTCACGGTCGCCGTCGACCCGGACGCTGCCGCGGTGTCGCCGGACAGCCGGGCGCTGCCCGGCGTGACCCACCGCGAACTCGCCGACTCCGTCCGGCCCGTCTCGGTCGGTTCCCGGCCGGTGCTGTGGCTCTCGGCCGCCGTCCCGGAGCTGCTCCTGGCCCTGACCAACGGCGTGCCCCTGGTCGTCGCGCCGGACGCGGCCCGCACCGACGGCCACCTGCTCGCCGGGCTGCTCACCCGGCACGACGTCGGCGTCGTGCACGCCACCCCGCTCGTCTGGGCCCGCGTGGCCGAGCAGCTCGGCGAGGCCATGGGCGGCCGCACCGCGCTGATCGGCGCCGAACCCGCGCCCGGCCCGCTCGTCCAGACCCTGCGAGCCCTCGAAGCCGACGTCCACACGGTGTTTTCCGCCCGCGGCCGCTGGGTGCTCGCCGACGGCGTGCCTGTCCCGGGCCTCGGCGCCGACGTCGTCGCCCCGGACGGGCGGCGGCTGCCGCTGCGCGTGCGCGGCGAACTGAAACTCGGCACCGCCACCGGCGTGCTCGCGCACTGGCGCCCCGACGGGACCCTGCACGTCCACGGCCCCCTGGACCGCCAGCTGACCTCCGGTGGCACCCGCGTCGACCTGGCCACCGTGGAAGACGCCCTGACCGCGCACACCGACGTCGCCGCCGCCGCGGTCACCTCGCGGCCCGGCGCCGCGGACCTGGTCGCCGTCGTGCAGGCGCCGGACAAGCCGCAGCTCGCGGCCGACCTGGCCCGGCACGCCGAAACGGTCCTGCCGCCGCGGGCGCGGCCGGCGTGGTACCTGCGGGTCGACGCGCTGCCCGAGACAGCCGCGCACGAGGTGGACCGGGCGGCCGTCGCCGAGCTGGCCGCCACGGCCGGCCCGCCGCCGGAAGCCCCCGCCGAGGCCGCGCCCGACGCCACGACCGGCGCCGTCGTGGCGATGTTCGCCGAACTGCTCAAGCGCGCCGACGTCACCCCGGACACCAACTTCTTCGCCGGCGGCGGGCATTCGCTGCTGGCCGCCCAGCTCGTCCAGCGGATCCAGAAGCAGACCGGGGTCCGGCTGAAGCTGTCCGCCGCCTTCGCCCACCCGACGCCGGCCGCGCTGGCGGAGCTGATCACCGGGAGCGCCCGATGACCCCGTCCTTCACCCCGGCGCCGTTCGGCCGGGCCGAGACCATGCACGGTCTGTTCGAGTGGTGCGCCTCGCGGTGGCCCGGCCGCACCGCGCTGCACCACCGCGGCCGGGACACCACCTACCGCGAACTGGCGGAGCTCGCCGACGCCTACGCGGCCGAACTGCAGGCCCGTGGCGTCGAACGCGGCTCGATCGTGCCGGTCCTGCTGCCCCGCTCACCCGAACTCTTCGCGACGCTGCTGGCGGTGCTCAAGTGCGGGGCCGCGTACGCCGCACTCGACCTGCGGTGGCCGCCCAGCCGGCTCGCCGAGCTGATCGAGCACCTCGGCGGCCCGGTGGTCGCCGCCGGACGGGACGCCTCCTGGCCGTCGGTGTGGTCGCCGCCGGCACAGCCGATCCTGGGCGCCCGGCCGGCCGCGGTGGACGTCGGCGCGGACGACCCCTGCGCGGTCTTCTTCACCTCGGGAACCACCGGAACGCCGAAGGGCGTGGTCACCGCGCACCGCGGCAACGTCCGGTTGTTCGACGACTGGCTGTTCACCCCGCTGGACTCCGGCGCGGTGATGCCGCAGGCCCTCGCGGCGACGTGGGACGCCTTCGGCCTCGACTCGTGGGGTGTCCTGTTCAACGGCGGCACCCTGGTCCTGCTCGAAGACACCCTCGAACTGGCGACGAAACTGCGTGACCTGATCACGATCCACGGCGTCACCACGATCTTCCCGCCGACCGCGGTGTTCCACAGCATGGTCGACACCGACCTCGACGCCTTCGCCGGCCTGCGCGCGGTGGGCACCGGCGGCGAGAAGCTCTCGGCGCGGCACGCGGCCCGGTTCCTCGAGGCGTACCCGGACATCCCGCTGTACAACATGTACGGCCCGGTCGAATCCAGCGTCGCGGCCACCTGCCACCGCGTGCGGCCGGAGGACCGCTCCGACGTGCCGCTCGGGCTTCCCCTGCCCCACACCCAGGCGTACCTCCTCGACGGCGACCGGCCGGCCGACGCCGGCGAGATCTGCCTGGGCGGCCGGGGTCTCGCGCTGGGGTACTTCAAGGACGAGGAACTCACCGCGCGCAAGTTCGTCACGGTTTCCCTGCCGTCCGGGCCGGAGCGCGTGTACCGCACCGGCGACCTCGGCCGCCGGACCCCCGACGGCCTGCTGCACTTCGAAGGCCGCGCCGACCGCCAGGTCAAGATCCGCGGCCACCGCATCGAACTCGACGACGTCGAGCAGAACGCCGGCCGCGTGCCCGGGGTCGGTGCGTGCGCGGTGGTGCCGGTGACCGGCGCCGACGGCGCTCACGAAGACCTCTGCCTGTTCTACACCGGCACACCCGGCGAGGACGAACTGCGCGCCGACCTGGCCGGACGGTTGCCCGGCTACCTGGTGCCCGCGCTCGTGCAGCGGCTGGAACGGCTGCCCGTGCTGGAAGACCGGAAGGTGGACCGCCGCGCGCTGGCCGAGCTCGCCGCACGGCTGCGGACCGCGGCCGCCCCCGCGGACGGCCTGCCGCTGTCGGAAACCGAAGCGGCCGTGGCGGAGATCCTGCGCGAGATCATCGGCGTGCCCTCCATCGCCACCGACGTCTCGTTCTTCCGGCAGGGCGGCAACTCTTTGTCCGCCGCCCAGCTGTGCTCGCGGATCAGCCGCGACCTCGGCGTCAAGCTGCGGATCTCCCAGGTGTTCGAGGCACCGACCGTGCGCGGCGTAGCCGGATTGGTCACTGCCGGGCTGATCACCGCCGGGAAGCCGGCATGACGGTCCAGGACATGACCACCCAGATGCGGGTGCTGTGGACGCTCGGCGAACTCGGCGACCCCCTGGCGCTGCTGCTGCGCGGCCCGGAGGACCCGTATCCCCTCTACGAACGGATCCGCGCGAAGGGCCCCCTGCACCGCAGCGAACTCGGGGCGTGGACGACGGTCGACCACGCGACGGCCACGAAGGTGCTGCGCGACCGCCGGTTCGGCGTGCTCAAGTCCGACGGCACGCCGATCAGCCCGGTGATCACGACGTTCGACAACTCGATGCTCGGGGCCGACGGCGCCGACCACGCCCGGCTGCGGAAGCTGGCCACGCCGTTCCTGAGCCCGAAGGCGATCGCGGGGTTCCGGGACCGGCTGACCGCGATCTGCCACGAGCTGCTGGACCGGGTGGACACGAGCCGCGAGTTCGACCTGATGACGGCGTTCGCCGACCTCATCCCGGTCACCGTCGTCGCCACCATCTTCGACATCCCCGAGCCGTTCCTGAGCCGGTACCTCGACCACGGCCCGAAGTTCGGCACGATCTTCGACGAGATCACCTCGGTGGAGCACATCACGGCGGTGCAGCGATCGCTGGACGAGCTCGACGCGCTGTTCACCGAGCTGATGGAGCTGCGCCTGGCCCACCCGGGCGACGACGCGATCAGCAAGCTCCTCACCGCCCGCGCCGAGGACCGGCTCTCGACGCACGAACTGGTGTCGCTGTGCCAGCTGCTGACCCTGGCCGGTGCGGAGTCGACGGTGAACCTCATCGGCGTCGGCGTGCAGACGATGCTGGAGCGGCGAGACCAGTGGGACCGGCTGGTGGCGGACCCGGACCTGGCCCCGCAGGCCGCGCAGGAGTCGCTGCGGTTCGAGGCGCCGGTCCAGCAGTCCAGCCGGGTGTCCACAGTGGACGTCCTGGTCGGTGACACGGTGATCCCCGCGGACACGGCGGTGGTGATCCTGACGGCGGGCTGCAACCGCGACCCCCGGGTGTGGTCCCGGCCCGACGTCTTCGACATCACCCGCCCGACGACGCCGGACAACCTCTCGTTCTCGGGCGGCTCGCACTACTGTCTGGGCGCACCCCTGGCCCGCCTGGAGGCGGACGTGGCGTTCCGCGTCCTGGCGACCCGCCTGCCGGACCTCCGCCAGGCGGGCCCGGCCGACCGCCGCCGCTCGGCGATCATCCGCGGCCTCCGCCACCTCCCGGTCACCAACGGCTGACGAGCACAGCGAAACGGCCGGCGCCCATCCGGGCGCCGGCCGTTCGCCTGTGCTGGAAAGGTCGACACACGTGATCACACAGCCGACACGCGTGATCAGAAGGTCGACACGCGTGATTGCGGAGCCGACACGGCGAGACCGGCCCCGCCCGCCGTGTCGACCCTCCAATCACGCGTGTCGACCCGTCAATCACGCGTGTCGACCCTCAGCGCACCGCGACCCGGGTGTTGAGCGCGGACGACCCCACCTGGATCGCGCGGGTTCCGCCGCCGCGCTTCCAGGCCTTCGCCGTTGCGTCCCAATAGGACAGCTGGCGCGGGTCGACGTGGATGGTCACCGTCCGGGAGGCGCCAGGAGCCAGCGTCACCTTCGCGTACCCACCCAGCGCCGTCGACGGCTGGGGTGCCGTCACCTCCGGGCTCGGGCCGACGAACACCTGGGCCACTTCCGTGCCCGTGCGGGTGCCCGTGTTCCGCACCGTCACCTTCACGTCCAGCCCGCCGTCCGACGTGCTCGAAGCCGTCAGGCCGCTGTAGGCGAACGTCGTGTACGAAAGGCCGAAGCCGAACGGGAACAGCGGGGCCGTCTTGTGACCCGCATACCAGCGGTAGCCGACGTTGACGCCCTCCGTGTAGGCGACCTGGCCGTCCTGGCCCGGGTACAGCCCGGCGCCGCCGCTGACGAGCGTGTGGGCCTCGTCCACCGGGAACGTCTGCGTCAGCTTGCCCTGCGGGTTGACGTCGCCGTACAGCAGCGCCGTCGTCGCCTCCGCGCCCTTCTGGCCCGGGTACCACATCTCCAGCACCGCGGCCGTCTTCGCCAGCCACGGCATCTTGACCGCGGACCCGGTGTTCAGCACCACCACCGTGCGCGGGTTCGCCGCCGCGACCGCGTCGATCAGCTCGTCCTGGTATCCCGGCAGGGACAGATCCGGCCGGTCGAGCCCCTCGGAGCTGTCGTCGTAGGCGAACACGACCGGCGTGGTGGCGGCCTTGGCCGCCGTCACCGCCTGGGCGATCTTGGCCTGCGCCGCGGCCGGGGTGATCCAGTGCAGGCCGACCTTCAGCGGGTTGACGAAGTCCGCGAACCCGTACAGCAGCAGCGTGTGCGGCCCGGCGGTCAGGTGCACGGTGATGCCGGTGTAGCCCGCCGCGATGGAGTCGCCGAACAGGCCGCTCGCCGTCCCGTCCACCTGGAGGAAGCCGCCGCCCCCGGTCGACTGCAGCTGGATGCTGTAGTCGCCTTCGGCCGGTGCGGTGATCGTGCCGTTGTAGAACACGCCTTCCGTGCCCGCCGGCAGGCCACCGCCCTGGGTGAACGCCGGCGACAGCGCGTCCGCCGGTACGGCCTCACCCGCCGGGTCGTAGCCCGGGGTGTACGTCGTGGTGCTGCCCGCGCGCTGCTTGATCAGGTCCAGCGGCGCGGCCGGCGTCGCGGACGGCAGCACGTGCGAACTGCCGCCGCCGTTGAGCTTCGGCGTCTTCGCGTTGTAGCCGATCACCGCGACCTTGCCCGAACGCGCGGTGCTCAGGGGCAGCGCGGACTTCTCGTTGCGCAGCAGGACCGCACCCGCCTGGGCGACGTCCTGCGCGGTCGCCGTCAGCCCGGCGAGGTCGCGGGACGGCCGCGCCGGGTCGTCGAGCAGGTGGAACCGGTCCAGCTGGCCGAGGATGCGCCCGACCGCGGTGTCCAAAGCGGACTGTGGGATGGTGCCCGCGGTGATCGCGGCCTTGAGCTGGTCGCCGAAGTACGTCCCGGCCGGCATCTCCTGGTCGAGGCCCTTCGGCAGGCTGCCGGACGTCAGCGCCATCCGCCAGTCCGACATCACCCAGCCCTGGAACGCCAGCTGCTCACGCAGGATCCCGGTCAGCAGGTCGGCGTTCGCGCAGGCGGACGGCCCGTTGAGGTTGTTGTAGGAGCACATCACCGCGCCGGCCCCGGCTTTGACGGCCGCCTCGAAGCCGGGCAGCTCGACCTCGTGCAGCGTCTGGTCGTCCATCACGACGTTGATCGTCTGCCGGTCGTTCTCCTGGTTGTTGCCGGCCAGGTGCTTGACGACCGGGATCGTGCCCTGCCCGGCGATGCCGCGCACCTCGGCGGCGGCCATCCGCGACGTCAGCAGCGGGTCCTCGCTGAAGGTCTCGAAATTCCGGCCGCCGTAGGGGATCCGGATCGTGTTGACCATCGGGGACAGCAGCACGTCGGTGCCCAGCGCGCGGGCTTCGCGGCCGACGCCGGCGCCGTAGCGCGTGGCGAGCGACTCGTCGAAACCGGACGCGAGCGATACCGGCGCCGGCATGACGACCGACGGCTTGTCGACACGCACCCCGGCCGAGCCGTCGGCCAGCCGCAGCGACGGGATCCCGAGCCGCGGCACACCGGGCACATACCCGGCTTCACCGATGCTGTCCGGGTCGTTTCCGCCGTGCACCAGGGAAAGCTTCTCGTCGAGGGTCAGCTCGCCGACGAGGCTCCGCACTCTCGGCGAGAACTTGCCGGCCGGGTCGGCCGCGGCGCCGGACGCCGCCAAACCGGACGTCAGCAGCACGCCGGCGAGGACGACCGCCGCCGCGCGCGGGCGCGCCCGAAGAAGATCATTACGCATAGTCACCCCAGAAACCCGCGAAAGGGTCGCCCCTGCCGCTAGTCGGTCCAATCGTGGACCAACCTAGGTGACTGCTGCACGGACCGTAACCCCTGTCTTGACCAGCGCGGACAGGGCTTCCGTGAAGCGGGCGGCTAATTCTGCGTGACGTCCAAACTCGCCTCGCCGCCGCGGATCTCCCCGAGGTGCAGGTGGTACCCCAGGAAATCGAGATCGACGCCCTGGAACAGCGAGACACTGATCCCGTCGGTCAAGAACGTCACGGAATTGCTGTCCATTTTCTGCACCTTCAGCTCCTGCCCGCCGAGGTCCACTTTCCCGCCGCTGACGAGGTTGAAATGACAGGACCGTTCCGCGCACCCGAGGTCGACGAAATGGTCACACCCGGCCACCGAAAAAGAAGTGACCACGGCGAACAGGCACACTGCAATCCCGCGACGCATGCTGATCCCCCTGGTTATCCGGCATACGGAAGGACGATGGTGATTTCGGTCGGCCCGCCCGGCGGGCTGGAACACTCCACGACGCCGTCGAACGCGGCGACCCGCCGCTGGACCCCGGCCAGGCCGGTACCGCGGCCGAAGTCGGCGCCGCCCTTGCCGTCGTCGGCGACGACCACCTGCAGCGCGCCGGGCCGGTGCGTGACGCTCACCCGCACGCGCTTGGCCGCGGCGTGCTTGGCCGCGTTGGCCAGCAGTTCGGCGACCGAGAAGTAGACGGCCGACTCCAGGGCTGCGTCCGGGCGGCCGGCCAGGCCGACCTCGACGTCGGTGGGCACCGGGGCGTCCATCGCGAGGTCCTCGAGCGCGGCGCCGAGGCCGCGGTCGGCGAGCATCGGGGGCTGGATGCCGTGCACCAGCCCGCGCAGCTCCCGCAGCGCGGCGGCGGACAACTCGCGCGCGCCGGCCAGCTGCCGCCGGACCTCGTCGGGGTCGGTGTCGAGCAGCATCTCCGCGGTGCCGAGCGAAATACCGATCGCGATCAGCCGCGCCTGGGCGCCGTCGTGCAGGTCACGCTCGATCCGCCGCAGCTCCGCGGCCTGCGCGTCGATCGCCGCCGCCCGCGTGGCGAACAGCCGCTCCACCCGCCGGGCCAGCAGGGCCCGCTCGTCCGGCGCGAGCAGCCACCGCGTCCACGTTTCGTGCAGGCCCACCGCGCCCGGTGCGGCCACCAGCCCCAGCACGAGCAGGACCAGCCCTGCAACGACCGTTGCGGCGACCCCGGCCGGGCTGTCCACCGGCAGCGGGAAGTACCACGCCCCGGCCGTGAGGTGCGGCGCGGTCAGCGGCGCGACCAGCAGGAACGCCCCGAACCCGGCCAGGCCGACCGGGACGGCCGCCAGCAGGCCGCCGGTCAGGGGGTTGACCACGAGCCAGCACAGGTCCCGCCAGGTGGCCGGGTCGGTGAAGAACCAGCGGCCGCGCCGCTGGGCCAGCGAGATCCAGCGGGACTTGTGGAAGTCGTAGCCGTTCCAGTACCAGCCGTTCTCGGTGCGCTCCAGGGCCGGCAGCGGCAGGTACGGCGATTCGATGGCCCGGCCGTAGAGCGCCGGCGCGCATTTGCGGGAAAGCACGGGCAGCAACCGGCACGCGGGAATGGCGACCAGCACGGTGAGCCCGGCGGCGGCGACGTATTCCGGCAGCCAGAACAGCGCGGGCAGCGTGAGAACGCACACCTGCACCGCCGCGAACAGCACGAGAACGACCAGCCGCGCCATTCCGGCGAACCCCCGCCGGACGGCCGAGGCGCTGCGCCGGGGAATCGTCGACATCGCCAGATCATACTCTCCGCGGGAGAGTGTTCCCGGTCGGCTCATCGCATCCCCCATCGTCTCCGCGGGGCCGGACCGGCCCGCTCGCGCTCGAGGTCACTCCAGTCTGGGGGCGGCCCGGGGGCGGCACAATCGGCCAAGCCCACTCATAGGGGTATAGGTAGCCATACCCCTATGTTCGGCCTAACAGGCTCACGCCGACCGGTATCGCGACACTACCGTTGTCCCCGGAGCAGCGCCACGACGCAAGCGAATGGCGTTGGCGAATGAGAACGCACTCGCGAACCACCAGGAGCAGGCAATGAACGAAACCGGCATTCAACGCACCCAGGCCGCCGCGCCGTCGCACGGGGAACCGCGCAACCCGCGGCTGGCGCTGTTCGCTTCCGCGGCCTTCGACCTGATCGTCCCGCTCGCCGTCTACTACATCCTGCGCCAGAACGGCGTCCCGCTGTTGACCGCCGCGATCATCGGTGGCATCGTCCCGGTGGTCCGGACCGTGTACGTCTTCGCCCGCTACCGCAAGATCGACGGGCTGGGCCTGTTCATGGTGACGATGATGGTCATCGGTACCGCGGTCTCGCTGATTTCCGGTGACGCGCGGTTCTTCTTCGCCAAGGACGGCTGGCTCACCGCGATGTTCGGCATCTGGATGCTGATCACGCTGTTCTTCGAGAAGCCGTTCTTCCTGCACGCCGGGGTCAGCATCGCGCGCACCAAGCGCGGCGGCGCCGGCGCCGAGGTGTGGGAGCGCCGCTGGGACACCGAGCCCAAGATGCGCCACGGGCTGCGCCTGCTGACCGTCGTCTTCGGCGTCGGCATGATCGTGGACGCCGTCGTCCGCGTGGCGCTCGCCTACACGCTGCCGCTCGACGACATCAACCTGGTGACGACCGTGCAGTGGATCGTGGTCCTCGGCGGGCTCATCGGCTTCATGGCCTACTACACCCGCAAGCACGACCTGCGTGCCTGAGGGCCCCCGGCCGTCCACCGCATTCCGAGGAGCTTTCCCATGGCACACATCGCGCTGCTGAACATCCCCGCGTACGGCCACGTCATGCCGACGCTGGAGGTGGCCGCCGAACTGGTCCGCCGCGGGCACCGCGTCACCTACGCCACGACGGACCAGTTCGCGGACCTGGTGGCGGCGACCGGGGCGCAGGTCCTGCGCTACGAGTCGTCCCTGACGCCGAAGCCGCGCACCGAGGACCCGCCCGCCGACTTCGCCGCGTGGCTGCCGCTGGTGCTGGTCATGGAAAGCACCGCGACCATCCCGGTGTTCGAGGCGGCTTTCGCCGGCGACGTACCGGATCTGATCCTGTACGACCGCACGGTCTACGCCACCGGGCGGGTGCTCTCGGCGAAGTGGGGCGTGCCCGCGGTCGAGCTGTTCCCGTCCTTCGCCTACAACGACCAATGGTCGCTGGCGAAGTTCCTGGGCGAGGAGAACGGGTTCAGCGAAGAACACCCGGCCCGCGTCGCCTTCCGCGAAAAGATCGCCGAGCTGACGGCGGCGCACGGCGTCCCGGCGATCTCGCCGGCCGACTTCGCGATCGGCCGCGAAGAGTTCGCCCTTGCCTTCGTGGCCAAGGAATTCCAGTACCGGGGCGAAACCTTCGACGACAACTTCGCGTTCGTCGGCCCGTGCCTGGGCGACCGGACGTACCAGGGCAGCTGGCAGCCGCCGTCGGACGGGCGGCCGGTGCTGCTGGTCTCGCTCGGCACGGCGTTCAACGACCGGCCGGAGTTCTTCCGCGCCGTCGTGACGGCGTTCACCGGCGAGGACTGGCACGTCGTGCTCTCGATCGGCGCGCTCGACCCGGCGGAACTCGGCGAGCTGCCGCCGAACGTCGAGGCGCACGCCCAGGTGCCGCAGCTCGCGGTGCTGGCCTGCGCTTCGGCCTTCATCACCCACTCGGGGATGGGCGGGACGATGGAGGCGCTGTACTTCGACACGCCGATGGTGACCCTGCCGCAGAGCGTCGAGCAGGCCGCCGTCGCCAACCGGGTCGCCGAGCTCGGCCTCGGCACGAACCTCGCCGGCCAGGAGCCGACGCCCGAGCTGCTGCGCACCGCCGTGCGGTCGACGGCGGCCGACGGGCGGATCCGCGCCGCAGTCGCCGCGATGAGCGCGCGGGTCCGCGCCGCCGGTGGCGCGTCCCGCGCGGCCGACGAGCTCGAGCGGCACCTCAAGCACGCTTCCTGACCCGCTGGTTCGGCAGAACCAGCCGCCTGTGGGGAAGGGCCGAGGTTGTCCCCCAGCACCGCGGCCCTTCCTCACCTCCTTCTTCCCCCTTCGATCTCCTGGAGGACCAGCGTGCAGGACGCTGTGGTGGTACGGGACCTCGTCAAGAGGTACCCGAAAGCAGAACGGCCTGCGGTCGACGGCCTCGGTTTCACCATCGCCACCGGCGAGGTGTTCGGCCTGCTGGGCCCCAACGGCGCGGGCAAGACGACGACGGTCAGCATGCTGACCACCCGCGCGCTGCCGACGTCCGGCCGGGCCGAGGTGGCCGGCATCGACGTCGTCAAGCACGCGACGGCGGCCCGGCAGGCGCTGGCCGTCGTGCCGCAGCGCAACAACCTCGACCAGTCGCTGACCGTGCGGCAGAACCTGCTGTTCCACGCCGCCTACCACGGCATGGCGCGGGCGCAGCGGCACCGCCGGGCCGACGAGCTGATCGAGTGGATGGGCCTCGGCCCGCGTGCGAAGGCCCGCGTCGACGAAATGTCCGGCGGCCAGGCCCAGCGCGTGATGATCGCCCGCGCGCTGATGCACCGGCCGAAGGTGATGTTCCTCGACGAGCCGGCGACCGGGCTGGACCCGCAGTCGCGGCTGTTCGTGCACGAGCGCGTCGCCGAGCTGACCGCGGAGGGCGTCACGGTCGTGGTCACCACGCACGACATGGAGGAGGCGGCCAAGCTGTGCGACCGGGTCGGCATCGTCGACCGCGGGAAGTTGCTGGCGCTGGACACCACGGACGCGCTGACCCGGTCCCTGCCCGGCAACACGACCCTGACCGTAGGGGTGGGCCTGGCGGATTCGCCGGCCGAAGGTGTCGCCAAGGAACTGGAGCAGGTGCCGACGGTCGAGCGGGTCGAGCGGCTCGCCGCGGCCGGCCGGGCCGCCGCGGACGAGAAGGCCGTCCAGTTCCGCCTCTACACCGAAGCCGAACCGGCGTCGCTGCTGCCGGGTGTCCTGGCCGTGCTGGGCCGCGAGCGGTGCGAGGTCACCGGCATCTCGTTCGGCAAGCCCACCCTCGAAGACGTGTTCATCTCCATCACCGGACGGGACCTCCGATGACCGCCGCCACTGCCGCCCCGCCGCAGCCACAATCACAGCCCGGCCAGGCTCGCGCGTTCTTCGCGGTGCTCGGCCGCGACTTCTTCGTCACCGGCCGCGAGCTGCTGCCGTTCCTGGCCCAGATGCTGATCCAGCCGCTGTTCCTGTTGTTCATCTTCGGCAAGGTGCTGTCGCAGATCGGCTACGCGGGCGCGGGGTACGCGCAGATCCTGCTGCCCGGCATGGTGGCGATGAACGCGTTCACCGGCGCGCTGCAGAACACCGCGCTGCCGCTGGTGCTGGACTTCTCGGTGACGCGGGAGATCGAGGACCGCCTGCTGGCCCCGCTGTCGATCCGCCTGGTGGCGGTGGAGAAGATGCTGTTCGGCGCGATCCGCGGCATCATCGCGGGCCTGGTGATGATCCCGATCGGCCTGCTGATCCTCGACGGCGTCCACTGGAGCCCGGCGGCGCTGCCGGGCGTGGCGGGCGTCGTGGCGCTGGGCTCGCTGGCGGGCGCGGCGGTGGGCATGGTGCTGGGCACCATCGTCCCGCCCCGCCACATCAACCTGGTGTTCACCATCCTGCTGGTTCCCCTGATCTTCACCGGCTCGGGTCAGTTCCCGTGGCTGAGCCTGTCCGGTTTGCGCTGGTTCCAGGTGATCTGCGCGGCCAACCCGCTGACCTACGTGTCGGAGGCGCTGCGGCGGCTGGTGATGCCGGACCAGGTGCCGTCGATCCCGCTGTGGATCTCCCTGCTGGTGATGGTGGCGGCCACGGCGATCTTCGGCGCGTTCGGCATCGCGGGGTTCCTGAAGCGCGCGCTGGACTGACGGCCTCCGGCGGGGACGGTACGGTTGGGACACCCAGCCCGGCCCCGCCCGGCCCGGAACCCCAGGAGCGGTTCGTGCGCGTTGTCCTCGCGGAGGATCTCTACCTGCTTCGAGACGGCATGACGAGGCTCCTCGAGGCGCACGGGTTCACGGTGGTGAGCGCGGTGGGCAACGCCACGGAGCTGCTGAAGGCGATCGACGACGAGGCCCCGGACATCGCGGTGGTCGACGTCCGCCTCCCGCCGACGTTCAGCGACGAGGGCATCAAGGCGGCCCTGGAGGCCCGCCGCCGGCGTCCGGGGTTGCCGGTGCTGGTGCTGTCCCAGCACGTGGAGCAGACGTACGCGCGTGAGTTGCTGGCGGACGGCGCCGGAGCGATCGGCTACCTGCTGAAGGACCGGGTGCTCAACGCGGACCAGTTCGTCGACGCGCTCCGCATGGTGGCGGCGGGAGGAACGGCGATGGACCCCGAGGTGATCACGAAGCTGCTGGCCAGCCGGTCGCGCCGGGACCCCCTGGACGCGTTGACGCCCCGGGAGCGCCAGGTGCTGGAGCTGATGGCGGAGGGCCGGTCGAACGCGGCGATCGCGCAGCGGCTGACGATCAGCGAGGCCGCGGTGGGCAAGCACACCGCGAGCATCTTCACGAAGCTGGACCTGGCCCAGCACGAGGACGACAACCGCCGGGTGCTGGCGGTGCTGACGTACCTGAGCAGCAAGGTCCGGCAGGGCTGAACCGGCGCACCCCGGCCGTGGTGCCGGCCGGGGTGCGGACGCGGGGTCAGCTGTAGAACTTGCGCACCCGCGAAACGATGTACTCCTGGTCGTCCTCGCCCAGTGACGTGTACGTGGGCAGGTACAACCCCTCTTCGGCGAACCGGTTGGCCCGCAACGACGGCCAGACCGGATCCAGGTACATCGGCTGGCGGCTCATCGGCTTGAAGAACACCCGGGTCTCGATCCCCTCGGCGGCAAGGAAAGCCCGCAGTTCGTCCCGCCGGTCGCACAGCAGGTCGTACATCCACAGCACATCGCGCCGGGGCATCAGCGTCACCCCGCGAACGTCACGCAACCCGGCGTCGTATCGGGCTTCGATCTCCGCGCGCAACGCCAGGATCGAGTCCAGCTGGGCCACCTGCGCCGTCGCCACCGCGGCCTGCAGGTTCGTCATGCGGAAGTTGTAGCCGAGCTTCTTGTGCAGGAACGTGTGATCGCGGTTGAACGCCATCCCCCGCAGGTGCTGCATCTGCGCCGCCAGGCGCGGGTCCGCCGTCAGGCAGATCCCGCCCTCACCCGACGCGATGATCTTGTTGGCGAACAGCGAAAAGCACGCGATGTCCCCCACCGGGCGCACCCCGTGCGCCTCCGCCGAATCCTCGACCACGCGCAGGTTGTACTCGTACGCCAGCTCCATGATCGCGTCCATGTCGCACTGGCGGCCGTAGACGTGCACCGGCATGATCGCCTTCGTGCGCGGGGTGATCTTCGCCTCGATCAGCGACACGTCGAGGTTCAGGTCGTCGCCGCAGTCGACGAACACCGGGGTCGCGCCCGTGTACGTCACCGCCCACGCCGAGGCGATCATGGTGAACTCCGGGACGATCACCTCGTCGCCCGGGCCGATGCCCAGTGCCCGCAACGCCAGCGTCAGTGCCGTCGTGCCGGACGAACACGCCACCCCGTGCGCGACTCCGTTGTACGCCGCGAACGCCTCCTCGAACCGGGCCACGTACGGTCCCTGCGAAGAGATCCAGCCGCTCGTCACCGCGTCGGTGACGTTGGCCAGTTCGTCGCCGTTCAGGTACGGCTGGGACACCGGGTACTTGACGGACATGCCGTTTCCTTTCAGAGCGCGGCCAGGACGGTGTCGGCCGCCGCCGAAGCGCCGCCCGCCGAGCGGAACCGGTCCGCCCACTCCTCCGCGTGCGCGGTGAACTCCTTGTCCTCCAGCACGCGGCGCAGCTTCGCCACGATCGCGTCCGCGGACACCGTCTCCTCGGGCGACAGCACGAGCCCGCAGCCGCTGTCGAGGACGCGCGCCGCGTGGTCGTGGCAGTCCATCCAGAACGGCTGGACCAGGCCCGGCTTGCCGAAGTAGATCCCTTCGTACGCACTGTTGCCGCCACCGTGGTGGTAGTACGCGCGCACGTGCGGGTGGGCCAGGACGTCGAACTGGGACGGGACCCAGTTCTCCAGGCGCACGTTCGGCGGCAGGTCCGCCGGCAGCAACGCACGCTGCGCCTTCGGCAGCTTCCACAGCAGGTGGTGCTCGGGCCCGATCCGGCGTGCCGCCTCCGCGATCGCCGCCACCTGCGGGGCCGTCAGCCGCATGTGAGTGCCGAACGCCAGGTACACCACCGACTCGTGCTCGTCGAGCCAGGCCGACAGCGCCGGGTCCGGCTCCACCGCTTCCGGCAGCGGCGGCACGACCGGGCCCACCATCCGCAGGTGCGACGGCGCCGCGTCGAACGGGTACTCCATGCCGAACACCGAATAGCCCAGGATCGCCTGAGCGCGGTCGGCGTAGCCGGACTGGCCCGCCGTGGCGTTCAGGATCCCGGCTTCCTTGCGGGCCTTGGTGAACTGCACCGCCGGCACCTTCGTCAGCATGCCGTACAGCAAGCGCAGCCGGAACCACAGGTTCGCCAGCTTCTGCCGTCCCGAAAGGTCCCGCGGCAGCCCGGTGTTCGGGCTCGGGTAGCTCAGCGGGAGCCGCTCGGCGAAGATCTCGCTCACCGAGATCGGCACGCTGTAGACGTACGGGATCTCCCGGGCGATCGCCGCGTCCGTGGGGTAGACGCTGGAGGAGTCGATGACCATCAGGGCGGGCTTGACCTCGTCGACCACGGCCAGGGCGCGCTCGTACATCGTCACCATGATGCTGGCGTCGGTGACGCCGCTGAGGTAGGCGATGACGTTCTGCGGCCGCGCGGTGCGGCTGCCCGGCTTCGCGGGCTGCGTCGCCGCGGCGTAGAGGTCCGGGTCCCACTCGCCCGGCGGGCGTTCGAGCCGTTCCCCGAACGAAACGAACCGGACCGGGTTGCCCGCGGAGATCGCCTCGACGTCGGCCCGACGGTCCTCAGTGGACGCGAAGTACAGGTCGGGCACGCCGCGGCGGGCGAGTTCCCCGGCGATGACCAGCAGCGGGTTGATCATGCCGGCGTCGGCGATCGACGCGAAGAGGATGGGCTCCACGGCCGTCACCAGCTCCCGGCGAGCATCAGCTCACTGTACTTGTGCTCGTTCGACGCCTTCCGCAGGTCGGCCTCGACCATCATCCGCATGAGCTCCTCGAAGTCGACCGACTGCTTCCAGCCGAGCTCGGCCCGGGCCTTTTCCGGGTTGGCGCAGAGGGTTTCGACCTCCGCGGGCCGCACCAGGGCCGGGTCGATGACGACGTGGTCCCGCCAGTTCAGGTCCACCGCGTCGAAGGCGATCTGGACGGCGTCGCGGACCGAGTGCATCCGGCCGGTGCCGACCACGTAGTCCGTCGCCGTGTCCTGTTGCAGCATCAGGTGCATCGCGCGGACGTAGTCGCCGGCGAAGCCCCAGTCGCGCACCGCGTCCAGGTTGCCCAGGTAGAGCTTGTCGCGCAGGCCCAGCTTGATCTCCGCCACCGCCATGGTGATCTTGCGGGTGACGAATTCGGCGCCGCGGCGCGGCGACTCGTGGTTGAACAGGATCCCCGACACCCCGAACATGCCGAAGGATTCGCGGTAGTTCTTGGTGATGAAGTGCCCGTAGGTCTTCGCGACCCCGTAGGGGCTGCGCGGGTGGAAGATGGTCTGCTCGTTCTGCGGGGTCTCGGCGACCTTGCCGTACATCTCCGACGACGACGCCTGGTAGAACCGGATCCCGCCGCCGGTCGGCCGGGACTTGTCCAGGCCGCACACCATCCGGACCGCTTCGAGCACCCGCAGCACGCCCATGCCGTTCACCTCGGTGGTGAGTTCGGGCTGCTGCCACGACATCGGCACGAACGAGATGGCCGCCAGGTTGTACACCTCGTCCGGCTGCACGAAGTCCACCGCGGACACGAGGCTGACCTGGTCCATCAGGTCGCCCTCCACGAAATGGAGTTCGGAGACCAGCCTGCTGATCCGCGACTTGCGCGGGTTCGCCTGGCCGCGGACCAGGCCCCACACCTGGTAGCCCTCGGCCAGCAGGTGCTCGGCCAGGTAGGAGCCGTCCTGCCCGGTGATACCGGTGATCAACGCACGCTTCGCCATGAAGTCGCCTTCCCTTGCCACGTAACGAGTACAGCCCCCGCCGTGGCGTCGTCCGGCCGCCGTGCGAGCAGCTCCGGTGCACCTCGCCGCCGCGAATCCGCGCCGAATCCGGTACCCGGCAACGACGTCCACGCTCGCGTGACGCCGTTTCTTTGTCAATGAATCCGGCGGCAAGTCAGTGGCCCCGCGGCGAAACCTAGGGGCGCGCCCATAGGGGTCCCGCAAGCGAAAAGGAGCCGGGACCTCCGTGCGAGGTCCCGGCTCCTCGAAAAGCCGTCAGCGCACCGGCGGCACCGGCCTCAGTGGACGGCGCACCGGCGGTGCCGGCGCCCGGTGGTTGACCGCCACCGGCGGCCGGGGCACGCCCGGCAGGCGCTCCTGCTGCTCCGGCACCCGCAGCTGCGGCTCCGACGCCAGGTCGCGGCGCCGGCTGACGCTCAGCTTGCGGTAGACGCGCGTCAGGTGCTGTTCCACCGTGCTGACGGTGATGTACAGCTGGCTGGCGATCTCGCGGTTGGTGTGGCCCCGCGCGGCGAGCCAGCCGACGCGCTGCTCGGCGTCGGTCAGCAGCTTGACGTCGGCGGGGGCGACCGCGCCGCGGATGGCGACCACCACGTCTTCGCCGCCGCCGTCGAGGAACGTCTTCCGCAGCAGTTCGGCGCCGCATTCCTTGGCCAGCGCCCGGGCGTCCCGATCGGCCGTGCGGACCGTCGCGGCGTCCCCGCCCGACCGGCTCAGCTCGGCGAGCGTCCGGGCCAGCTCCAGCTTGGCGCCGGACTTCTCGAGCACGTCCACCGCCTCCTGCATCAGCTTCGGCCGCCGCGCCGGGTCGGCCACGAGCGCCAGCGTCCGCAGCGTGATGCCCCGGGTGCGGTCGCCGCAGTCCGGGCCCAGTTTCGCCGCCTGCGCTTCGGCCAGTGCCCGCGCCTTCTCGCGGTCACCCAGCTTCAGGTAGACCTCCGCGGCGCTGGAGCGCCACGGCACCAGGGACGGCTGGTCCAGGTCCCAGCGGGCCATCTGCTCCCCGCAGGCGAGGAAGTCGTTCAGCGCCGTCGGCAGCCGGCCCGTCGCGAGGTAGTAGTGCCCGCGGGCGTGCAGGTAGTGCAGGCCGAACCGGGTTTCGCCGAGCGCGTCGGGCACCGGCTGGTTGAGCAGCTCCGCCGCCTCGTCGAACCGGCCCATCTCGGTCAGCGCGGCCAGCAGGGTGGCCAGCGGCGCGCCGACGCCGATGCCCCACGCCTCCGGCGTCATCTTCGTCAGCGCGATCTTCGCGTTGCGGGCGGCGAGCGGCAGGTCGCCCTGCCGCAGGGCCACCTCCGCGCGCAGCTCCGCCAGCGACGCCTGCCACGTCGGAGCCGGACGGCCGGCGGCCTGCGCCATCAGGTGGTCGGACCAGGTGGCCGCCTTGTCGAGCCGCTCGGCGTAGATCAGCACCGTCGCCGCGAACACCAGGTGCCGCAGGGTGATGTCGGTCATCCGGGTGCCCTCCAGCACCTGCTCGGCGTCGAGCACGGCGGCCTCGGACGGCCCCTCGCGGACCGCGCTGGTCAGCGCGTCGATCGCCTTCAGCTGCGAGTTCACCGCGAGCCCGAACTGCGGCGACGGCGTGCCGTCGGTGATCGAGGCGAGCATCGGCTCCACCAGGTGCCGCATCCCCGGCACCGAGCTGGCCAGCCACGACGACAGCGTCAGCAGCTCGCCGCGGGTGCGGCGGTCCCGGCAGTCGACCAGGTCACCGAACGCGTTCGCGATCTCCACGGCCTCGTCGACCCGGCCGAACCAGAGCAGGAACTCGAAGATGCCGACGACCCGGATGCCGGGCAGGTGCCCGGCGCGCGTCGCGTGCACCAGTTCCGGCAGCCGGCGCATCGCCTTCGCCGGCGTGGTCCGCCATTCGATGTCGGCCAGCGACGCCTTGGCGATCGCCCGGTCGCGGTCGTCGGTGCAGCAGCGGCTGGCCAGCGCGATGCAGGCGCGGGCCAGCTCGACGTCGTCCTCGAGCAGGGCCGCCTCCGACGCCTCGGACAGCAGGTGCTCGGTCCACGGCTCGTCGACGTTGCCCGCCACCACGTGGGCGGCGATGGCGGTCGGCCGGGCGCCCTGGTCGAACAGCAGGCGGGCGGCCTGGCCGTGCAGGGCCGACCGGACGGCGGGGTCGAGCTCCTCCAGCACCGCGACCCGGGCCTCGGCGTGCCGGAACCGGTGCCCGGCGAGGACCCCCGCCGACTCCAGCGCCCGGCGCACCGGTTCGGTCGTGGCCGGTGCGAACGAAACCATGCCGCCGGCCAGGGAAATCTGCGCCTGCTCGTCGTCGCCGAGGACGGCGAGCGCCCGGGCGAGCTCGAGCGCCCGCGGTTCGCAGGAGTGCAGGCAGCTCAGCACGGCGTGCCGGTAGGCGGATCCGGCGACGACCTCACCGGTCCCGGCCGCCCGCGTGTCGTGCACCAGGGCGGTCGCCAGCAGCGGGTTGCCGCCGCTGACCGCGAAGCACTCCGCGGCGAGGGCGCGGGCCTTGCCCTCGTCGAGCTTGCCGGCCAGCAGCACACCTACGCCGTTGCGGGACAACGGCGCCAGCCGCAGCTGGCGGCAGTGCGGCCGGCGCATGAGGTCGACGTGGCGCACCGGGCGCCGCTCACCCGGGTCGGCCCGCTCGGCCAGCAGCACGAGCACCCGGGCCGGCCGGATGCGCCGGGCCATGTGCTGCAGGAACTGCAGCGACGCGGGATCGGCGTGGTGGGCGTCGTCGACGCAGATGACCAGCGGGCTCTCGGCCGACCAGCCGATCACCGCGCTGGAGAGGCGGTGCAGGAACCGGCTGTCCAGCAGCGTCGCGTCGGCCTCGGCGTCCTCCACGTACGCCGAAACCTGCTCCGCGATGTCCGCCCGGACCCCCGGTGTGTGCACCAGCTGCGACACGACACCCAGGCCGACGGCCGTTTCCGACCGGGCGCCGGACGCCGAGAGCACGACCGCGCCGGTGCCGGCGGCCTGCCGGCCGAACGCCTCCAGCAGCGCGGTCTTGCCGCTGGCGACCGGGCCGAGGACCAGGCCGACACCACCGGCCCCGGAGTGGGTGTCGGCGAGCATCTGACTCAGTGTCGCCGTTTCGAAATCACGTTCGATGAGCATGACGGGAACTTCCCCCAGGAATTCGTTGCGTGTTGGATTCGTCTGATCCACGCCGCGCGTTGCGGCCACCCCAGACGGGCCCAACGCGGTTTTTCCCGTGAATCACCAGCACAGCCGCGTGCGCGGGCAAATGCCGCCGCACGCAATGCTTCACGGTCGATCAGCCCGGCAGACCGCTCCCCAACGAGTGCCCGGTGATGACAAAGTCCCGCCGGCTCCTGCGAGCCGGCGTCGAAGTGTTTTTCGGGCCCCTTATGAAGGACCGCGGTAAACGTGCATCGGACAACCTTTCCCCAGACCCCAGATCCCCGCGGTTCCCACTTGGACGATTACTGCCCTGATCGCCCGGTTCGCCGCGAGGAGATAACGATCAGAAGCTACCACCTGCCCCTACGTGCCGCAACGAGCCACGACGGGGGTTCACCCGGACCCCCGATGTCCGTTTTGTCGGTTCGTCGGGACATTCCGCTGGTCAACGTCACACCGGTCACGCAGGCCACTGACCAGCATTAACCGTCAGGAAACCTCGGGCGCACCAAAAGCCGCGCGGAGGCGCCACTCCACTCACAGTGGAAGGCACCGCGGCCGCGTTCGGGCATTCGAGTGAGCGCGGCGCCGACGTCCTGCCGTGTGTAACGCTTACTTCCCGGAACCCCCGGCACGTTCCGAATCGACGACAATTTTTCCGCGTTCCGCCGAATAAGACGCGGGAAACACAATGTGAACGAAAATCACACTTTTGCGGGTACCCGGCCCTGCTTCGAGAAGTACCCGCGGACGCGCTTCGTGCACAGCAGCAGGAACAGCACGAGCAGCACCACGGCCTGCCCGGCCTGCCCGGCCCGCATCCAGTCCGGGAACTCGGCGGCGACGACCAGGTACACCAGGCCGGCCAGCCCGAGGACGGTGATGATCATGAGCCGGACGTAGGTGCGGCGGCGGCCGAGCTTGAGCCGTCCCGCCAGCCGGACGTAGACGATCGCGATGACCAGCACGGACACCGGGCGGATCCACAGGACGCTCTCCAGCGAGGCGCGCGTGCCCGCCCGGTCGGCCGGGTTCGCCTGGCCGGTCGACTCCCAGTGCAGCACCTGGTAGTCGAGGATGCCGTCCTTGCGCAGGAAGGTCAGCACCGCGAAGGCGACGCTGATCAGCAGGTTGAGGTAGAGCAGGAAGGTGATCGGCCGCAGCACGCGGTCGGACGTGGTCGAGGTGGCCATGGTTCCCCAGTTCAGTCGTGCGCGGTGGCCCGTTCGACGATGGCGACGAGCTCGGCCGCGTAGGCGTCGACGTCCGTCTCGGGACGCCGGATCAGTTCGGTGTGGATGCCGTCGATGGCCTGGCGGACGGTGATCGCCATGACGCGCGGGTCGAACCGGCCGAAGGCGCCGGTGCGCTGTCCCTCGCGCAGGCAGGATTCCAGGACGTCGACAGCGCCGTGGTACCAGTCGTCGTTGCCCGCGGTGGTGGCGCCGCCACCGCCGTGGCGCAGGCAGTCGAGCAGCGCGGTGAGTTCGACCGGGTGCTCGGCGACGAACGCCAGGTTCGACTCGATGTAGGCCCGCAGCTCCGCCGCCGGCCCCTCCACCGCGTCGATCCGCTCCCGCATGTAGGCGAGGCTCGTGGCCAGCACGTCCCGGACGACTTCGGCGATCAGGTCGGCCTTGCCGTCGAAGTGGTAGGAGATCATGCCGGTGCTGCTCAGCCCGGCGCGTTTCGCGATCTGCCCGAACGAAGCCTTCGCATACCCCAGTTCACCGATGGTTTCGATCGCCGCGCGGACGATCTGCGCCCGCCGGGCGTTCTCGGTGAACGTTTTTGCTTGCATGAGCAAAAAGTAGCACGGTTGAGCAAACAATCGCCAGAATGCCCTCTTTCCGCAACAGGGCGGTTGCGGTATGTGTCGATCACGGCCACGAAAAAGGCCACCCCGGGGTTCCGGGGTGGCCTTCGCAGGGGCAGGGATCAGACCTGGCGTGCCGTCGCCATCGCGCGCTCGGTCTCCCAGAACGCCCGCACCGACCGGATCAGGCCGTCGTCGCCGACGCGGTAGACGAACACCCCGTCGGTGTCGACGCGGTAGCCGCCGGGCAGGAACGTGGTGATCGTGCCGACGTTGGCCACCTCGTCACCACCGGCGTGGGAGTCACGGATCGTGAACTCGAAGCGCTCGACGTTGGCGATCGTCTTGTCCCAGAAGGCGCCGATGCCGTCGCGGCCGTGGTGGCCCTTCCCCTCGGCGTCGAAGAACGACGGCCCGACCGGGTCCTCGACCACCGCGTCCGGGGCGAACAGGGCCAGCCAGCCCTCCTTGTCGCCCGCCGTCACCGCCGTCATCGACGCGAACGCCGCGCGCCGCGCCGCCGGCTGCTCCTGCTCGGTGTCCCAGCTGACCTGCACGCCCACGGCAGTCACTCCTCGAATTTCGCGATGATCTCGGCTCCGAACTTGCGGATCGCTTCGAGCTTCGGCTCGACGGGCGCGTCGAACCCGACGCCGTCGAACACCCACGGCATGGTGATGACGTCGGTGACGCCCACCTCCGCCTGGGCGCGGTAGCCGTCCAGGCCGAAGGCGTCGATGCAGACCGCCTGGTACTCGAACGGGTCGCCGGCGCGGCCCTGTTCGGCCAGCAGCTCCTTGATCCGGGCGATCGTGTCGCGCAGCTCCTCGAGCTTCATCATCGCCGACGACCAGCCGTCGGCGACCCGGGCGGCGCGCTTGAGCGCGACTTCGGTGTGGCCGCCGATGTAGAACGGCACCCGGCTCGGCGGCGCCGGGCTCATCTGGATCTTGTCGAAGTCGTAGAACTCGCCGTGGTACTCGACCATCCCGCCGCCGAGGATCAGCCGCAGCACGTCGATGGCTTCGTCGACGCGCTTGCCGCGCCGCTCGAACGGCACGCCGCAGTACTCGAACTCCTGGGGCAGCCAGCCGACGCCGAGCCCGAGGCCGAACCGGCCGCCGGTGAGCACGGCCGCCGAGCCGACCTGGCGCGCCAGCAGCACCGGGTTGCGCGAGCCGAGTTTCAGCACCGACGTGTAGAAGCGGATCCGGCTCGTCACCGCCCCCATCGACGCGGCCGCGACGAGCGGGTCCACCCAGGGCGTCTCCGCGGTCCAGAACCGGCTGCCGTCGGGGGTGTACGGGTAGTCGGTGTCCACCGTTTCGGCGTAGAAGAGCGAGTCGGGCAGGGCAATGGAGGCGAAGCCGGCCTCTTCGGCGGCCCGGGCGAGCTCGCCCAGCTGATCGAGGGGGTTCATCGCGATCGACAGGGTGAACTTCATGCGTCGAACTATAACGTGTTCTAGTTTGCTCGGCCAGGTCCCGCGGTGGGCCCGGTCACGCAGCGGGAACCCACCGCGTAGCGTCCGCGTTGTCCGAATCAGAAGGTGACCACCTGTCACCGAGCCCCGAACTTCCAGGAGTGGTCCATGGGCACCGCGATCTTCCTGATCGTGCTCGTCGTCGTGATCGTCGGTGGCGGCCTCTATTTCTCGCGGCAGCGCGCCGCGGCCCGGCAGCGGGAGCTCGACGACGCCAAGGCCGACGCCCGGCGCCTGGTCGAGCGGCTCGGCGGCCAGGTCCTCAACATCAACGGCACGGACACCGCGTCACAGCAGGCGATGGCCGACGCGAGCGAGCGCTACAACGCGGCCGGATCGCAGCTGGAGCAGGCCCGCACGATCGAGCAGGCCCGGCTGGTCAAGGAGACCGCGATCGAGGGCCTCTACTACGTCCGCGCCGCGCGCACCGCGATGGGCATGGACCCCGGCCCGCAGCTGCCGGAGGAGGCCGAGCGCGAGCGCGCCGGCAAGGTGACCGAGCGCCGTGACGTCGACGTCGAGGGCCAGCACTACGCCGCTTCGCCCGAGGCGGGCCAGGACACGCCGTACTACTACCCCGGCGGCCGCGTCGCGGGCCGTCCGGTGCCGCAGGGCTGGTACAGCGAGCCGTGGTGGAAGCCCGCGCTCGTCGCCGGCGCCTGGGGTCTCGGGTCGATGTTCCTGTTCAGCGCGATGTTCTCCGGGATGAGCGGCATCGCGAGCGCCTCGGCCTGGGAGTCCGGCTACGACGCGGGCCAGCAGGACGCGCTCGAGTCCGGCGACATGGGCGGCGACGGCGCCGGCGACTTCGACGGCGGCGGCGACGGCGGCGGCGGCGGCGACGGCGGGGGCGGGGGCGACTGGGGCGGAGACGGCGGCGGCGACTGGGGCGGCGGCGGTTTCGACGGCGGCGGCTTCGACGGTGGTGGCTTCGACGGCGGCGGCTTCGACTTCTGACCCCCCTCGTGAGTGGGAAACAGTGTTCTAACCCTGTTTCCCACTCACGAGCGGTTCAGGCGGGCTGGCAGCGGGGGCACCAGTAGAGGTTGCGGCCCACCAGTTCCGAGTGCGCCACCGGCGTCCCGCACACCAGGCACGGTTCGCCGGCGCGGCGGTAGACGTAGACCTCCCCGCCGTGGCGGTCCACCCGGGCCGCGCGGCCCATCGCCTCCGGCAGGTGCTCCGGGCGGACGGTGTCGATGCGGCCGACGCGGACGCCGTCGCGCATCAGGGTCACCAGGTCGGCCCAGATGTCGTCCCACAGCGCACGATCGAGGGACCGGCCCGGCGTCATCGGCGCGACGCCGTGGCGGAACAGCACCTCGGCGCGGTAGACGTTCCCGACGCCCGCGAGCACCGCCTGGTCCATCAGCAGCGCCGCGATCGACGTCCTGGACCGCGAAATGCGCGCCCACGCCAGCTCCGGTTTCGCGTCGCGGCGCAGCGGATCGGGGCCGAGGCGGGCCTTGATCGCGTCGGCCTGCTCCGGGGCCAGCAGCTCGCAGCGCGTGGGCCCGCGCAGGTCCGTCCAATGTGTCCGGCCGGCCAGCCGCAGCCGGACCTGGCCGACCGGCTCGGGCGCGGGCAGCGGGGCTTCGCCGAAGGTGCCGTAGAGGCCCAGGTGGATGTGCACGACGCCGTGCGGCCCGTAGTCGTGGAAGAGGTGCTTGCCGTGCGCTTCGGCGCCGACGAACACCTGACCGTCCAAACGGGACGCTTCGGCGGCGAACCGGCCCTGCGGGCTGGCCACGGCGACCGGGGCGCCGGCGTACCGGCGTTTGTGCAGCCGCGCGAGCCGGTGGAGCGTGTGCCCCTCGGGCATCAGGCCTCCGGCATCGCCGGCGGGGTCCCGGTGCGCTCGTAGTCGAGCAGCTGCTGGACGCGGCGGGCGTGCCGCTCCTCCGGCGAGACCTCGGTCGCCAGGAACGCCTCGACGATCTCGACGGCTTCCTCGGCGGTGTGCATCCGGGCGCCGACGCCGATCAGCTGGGCGTGGTTGTGCTCCCGGCACAGCTTCGCGGTCTCGACGCTCCAGGCCAGGCCGGCGCGGGCGCCGGGGACCTTGTTGGCGGCGATCTGCTCGCCGTTGCCCGAACCGCCGACGACGATGCCGCGGCTGCCCTCGTCGGCCACCACGCGAAGCGCCGTCTCGACGCAGAACGCCGGGTAGTCGTCGGCCGCGTCGTAGACGTGCGGACCGATGTCGGTGACCTCGTGGCCCTGCTTCTCCAGGTGAGCCACCAGGTGGTTCTTCAGCTCGAAACCGGCATGGTCGGATCCCAAGTAGACACGCACGGCTGCGAGTCTGCCACCAGGGCCGATATCGGGCATGCTCCGGGGGTGGGGATCTGGCAGCAGACCGGCAGCGACGTGCGCCTCGAGTGGGGCGCCGAGGGCGTCGCGGCGCTGGGCCGGGAGTGCGCGGTGCTGGTGGTGGTGGACGTGCTGTCCTTCGGCACGACCACGGACCTCGTGGTCACCCGCGGCGGCCGCATGCTGCCGGTCCGGTGGCGCGACGAGCGCGGGGTCGCCCGCGCGCGGGCGGCCGGGGCGGTCATCGCGGGCGAGGGCGGATGGACCCTGCGGCCCTCTTCTGTGACGGAAATCCCTCCGGGGACGCTGCTCGCGCTCCCCTCGCCCAACGGCGCGACCCTGTGCGACGCCGCCGCGGCGACCGGCGCGCACGTGCTCGCGGGCTGCCTGCGCAACGCTTCTGCCGTCGCCGCGAAGGCACGCGAATTCGGAGGCCCGATCGGCCTGATCGCGGCCGGGGAACGCTGGGGCGTGAACATTTTCGGCCAGAGCGAAACGTCCGGCCCGCTGCGGCCGTGCGTGGAGGACCAGATGGGCGCCGGGGCGATCGCCGCCGCCCTGGCCGGGCACGGGCTTTCGCTGTCCGCCGAAGCCGCGCTCGCGGCGCGGTCCGTCGACGTCACGGCCCTGGCAAGCTGCGTCTCGGGGCGCGAACTGATCGAAGCCGGCCACGGCGGCGACGTCGCATTGGCCGCCCAATCCGACGTGAGCGACGCCGCTCCCGTCCTGACCGGAGGAGTACTGGCATGACCGGCCGCTGGATCGAGGTCGCCGACGGTGTCCACGCCCGCCGTTACGCGGAGCTGGACCTGACCGTCGGCCTGGTCGTGGGCACCGAGCGCTGCCTGGTCGTCGACACCCGCGGCGACCTCGAGCAGGGCGCCGAGCTGGCCGCGGCGGTCCGCGAGATCACGCCGCTGCCCTGGGCCGTCGTCTACACGCACGCGCACTTCGACCACGCCTGGGGCACCGAGGCGTTCCTGCCGTGCGAGGTCTGGGCGCACGAGGGCTGCGCCGCCGAGCTCACCGCCGATCCCGACGCCCGCCGCGCCTCCTGGGAGGCCTACTACCGCAAGGAGGGCAAGCCGGACATCGCGGACGCGATCTCCCGCACGACCATCACCGCTCCGGACCACACGTTCACCGGCCGCGTCGAGGTGGACCTCGGCGGCCGGACCGCGGTCCTGCTGCACCCCGGCCCGGCGCACACCGGCCACGACGTGGTGGTGCACGTCCCGGACGCGGCGGTCGTCTTCGCCGGCGACGTCGTCGAGAACGCCGAGGCGGGGTTCAGCGCGTTCTCGTTCAGCTCCGAAACCGACCTGACCGCCTGGCCGGACGCGTTCGACGCGATCCTCGCGCTGGAGCCGCGCGTCGTCGTGCCCGGCCACGGTGACCCGGTCGACGCGGCCTTCCTGCGCCACCACCGGGACGGCCTGCACGAGCTGATCTCGCTCAAGGCGGGCGTGGGCCGCGGCGAGACGACCGAGGTGGCCGCCGTCGCCGCGTCCCGCTACCCCAGCGACGTCACCCTGGCCGCCCTGGGCACTCCCTAGTCGAAGTTCAGCTCGCCCGACCGGGTGCGCTTGAGCTCGAAGAAGTCCGGGTAGCTCGCCAGCGCCACCGCGCCGTCGAACACCTTCAGGGCGTCTTCGCCACGCGGGATCGAGGTCAGGACCGGGCCGAAGAACGCCACGCCGTCGATGTGGATCGTCGGGGTGCCGACGTCCATGCCGACCGGGTCCATGCCCTCGTGGTGGCTCTTCTTGAGGGCCTCGTCGTATTCGGTCGAGTCCGCGGCGTCGAACAGCTCGGCCGGCGCGCCGATGGCCGCCAGGGCTTCCTTGATGACGGCGTCGCGGTCCTTGTTGCCCTGGTTGTGGTAGCGGGTGCCGAACTCGGTGTAGTAGTCGCGCAGCACCTCTTCGCCCTTGAGCTGCGACAGCGCGACGGCCACGCGGACCGGGCCCCAGCCCTTCGACAGCAGCTCCTTGTACTGCTCGGGCAGCTCGTCACGGCCCTCGTTGAGCACCGACAGGCTCATGATCCGGAAGTGCAGGTCGAGGTTGCGGTGCTTCTCCACCTCCAGGATCCAGCGGGAGGTGATCCACGCGAACGGGCAGATCGGGTCGAAGTAGAAATCGACCTTCGTGGGCTGCTCGGCAGCGGTCATCTGGGCACTCCTCCAGGCACGTCGCGATGTGGGCGGACCCCCACGTAGCGGGCCAACACCTCCGGACGCGGCCTTGTTCCCTTATCGCCGGGCACCCCGTCCCCATGATTGGATGCGAGGAGTTGAAAACCGATACCAACGACCAGAGGTGCCTGTGCCCGCCCCCAACCTGACCCGTGACCAAGCCAAGCTGCGCGCGGATCTGCTCGACGTCACCGGATACGACATCGAGCTCGACCTCACCGACGGCCACGGCGGTCCCGGGGAGAAGACCTTCGCGTCGACGACGACCGTCCGGTTCTCCAGCGCCCGGGCCGGCGAATCCACGTGGGTCGACATCATCGCCGACCGCGTGCACTCGGCCACCTTGAACGGCGCGGACGTGGACGTCAGCGCCTACGTCGAGGACAAGGGCATCGCGCTCGCCGGGCTCGCCGAGTCGAACGAGCTCACCGTGACCGCCGACTGCCGGTACATGAACACCGGCGAAGGCGTGCACCGGTTCGTCGACCCGGTCGACGACGGCGTGTACCTGTACACGCAGTTCGAGACGGCCGACGCCAAGCGCATGTTCGCCTGCTTCGACCAGCCCGACCTCAAGTCGGTCTACCGGCTCACGGTGATCGCGCCGAAGGACTGGAAGGTCGTCTCCAACGCCATCGTGGAGTCCGCCGAGGAGACGCCGGAAGGCGCCGTCCGCACCGTGTTCAAGGAGTCCGAGCGGATCTCCACCTACCTGGTCGCGCTGGTCGCCGGCCCGTTCGCCGAGTGGCGCGACGAGTACACCGACGACCACAAGACCATCCCGCTCGGCGTCTACTGCCGCGCGTCGCTGGCCGAGCACATGGACGCCGACCGGCTGTTCACCGAGACCAAGCAGGGCTTCGCCTTCTACCACGAGAAGTTCGGCACGCCCTACCCGTTCTCCAAGTACGACCAGCTGTTCGTGCCGGAGTTCAACGCGGGCGCGATGGAGAACGCCGGCGCGGTGACGTTCCTGGAGGACTACGTCTTCCGCAGCCGCGTCACCCGCTACGCCTACGAGCGGCGCGCCGAGACGCTGCTGCACGAGATGGCGCACATGTGGTTCGGCGACCTGGTCACCATGCGCTGGTGGGACGACCTGTGGCTGAACGAGTCGTTCGCGACGTTCGCGAGCGTGCTGGCCCAGGCCGAGGCGACCGAGTACAAGAACGCGTGGACCAGCTTCGCGAACATCGAGAAGTCGTGGGCCTACCGCCAGGACCAGCTGCCGTCGACGCACCCGATCGCGGCCGACATCGTGGACCTGCACGCGGTCGAGGTGAACTTCGACGGCATCACCTACGCCAAGGGCGCGAGCGTCCTCAAGCAGCTCGTCGCCTACGTCGGGCTGGACCACTTCCTCGACGGCCTGAAGGTGTACTTCGGCAAGCACGCCTGGGGCAACGCGACCCTGGCGGACCTGCTGGGCGCGCTGGAGGAGGCGTCCGGCCGCGACCTGTCGTGGTGGAGCGCGCAGTGGCTGGAGACCACCGGGCTGAACTCGCTCAGCCCGCGCTACGAGGTCGGCGCGGACGGCAACTTCACGTCGTTCGCCGTCGTGCAGTCCGGCGCGAAGCCGGGCGCCGGTGAGCTGCGCACCCACCGCGTCGCGGTCGGTGTCTACGACGAGGACGGCGGCAAGATCGTCCGGAAGCACCGCGTCGAGCTCGACGTCGACGGCGAGCGCACCGAGGTCCCGGACCTGGTCGGGCAGCCCGCGGGCAAACTCGTGCTGGTCAACGACGACGACCTGACGTACTGCACGATGCGCCTCGACCCGGCGTCCCTGACCACGCTGATCGACCGCATCGCCGACATCACCGAGCCCCTCCCGCGCACGCTGTGCTGGTCGGCGGCGTGGGAGATGACCCGCGAGGCAGAGTTGAAGGCCCGCGACTTCGTGACGCTGGTGCAGCGCGGCATCCACACGGAGAGCGAGGTCGGCGTGGTCCAGCGGCTGCTGCTGCAGGCCCAGACGGCGCTCAACTCCTACGCCGAGCAGGAGTGGGCGGCGGCCACCGGCTGGCCGGCGTTCACCGCGCGCCTGCTGGAGCTGGTCCGGACGGCCGAGCCGGGCTCGGACCACCAGCTGGCGTTCGTGAACAGCCTGGCGGGGTCGGTCCTGGACGCCGACACGCTGTCGGTGCTGTCCGGCTGGCTCGACGGTTCGGCCCCGCTCCCGGGCCTGACGGTGGACACCGACCTGCGCTGGCGCCTGCTGCACGCGCTGGTGGCCCACGGCAAGGCGGCCGCCCCGGAGATCGACGCAGAGCTGGAACGCGACAACACGGCCACGGGCCGCCGCCAGGCAGAGCGCGCCCGCGCCCTGCGCCCGACGGCCGAGGCCAAGGCCGACGCCTGGGAGCGCGCGGTGTACGACGACGACCTCCCGAACGCGGTGAGCGACTCGCTGATCTCGGGCTTCTCCCACCCGGGCCAGAAGGCGCTCCTGGGCGCGTACGTGCCGAAGTACTTCGAGGTGATCGACGAGGTGTGGCAGCGCCGCTCGAGCGAGCGGGCCCAGCCGATAGCGATCGGCCTGTACCCATCATGGGCGGTGGCCCCGGAGACGGTAACGGCCTCGGACGAGTGGCTGTCGGGCGAGCACCCCCAGGCCCTGCGCCGTCTGGTGTCGGAGGGCCGCGCGGGCATCGTGCGCGCGTTGGCGGCCCGGGACTTCGACGCCCAGGCCTGACGTACGCCCGCTGGCGGGCCGTGCACCAGCACGGCCCGCCAGCGGCAAGGCCAGGCAGACGACACGGCCGGCCCGTCCCAGCCACCCACCCACCCGAACCCGAACCGGCCACACCCCCCTGCCGACCCGATACGCAGCCGCATCAGCGGCCGCCAGGCTGTGTCAAGGCACGCTTTCCCGCCTTGACACAGCCTGGCGGCCGTTGAACAATCCGGCGTTCGGGTCGGCGGGGAGACCCCGGCAGGGCCAATCCGGCAGCGCCCAATCCGGCAGAGCGCTGTTAACCTGATCCTGCGGGTGCAGCGTCGGAACGCCCGCTGGCTGAACTATCCATGGCGCACTCTCCAAAGGAGTCGCCATGATCACATTCGCCGGAATGAGCCTCCCGGTGACCAGCCTCGACCGATCCATCCCCTTCTACACCGCACTCGGCTTCACCCTCGAAATCCGCACGGACCGATTCGCGCTCCTGCGCTTGGCGACCGGCACGCTCGGACTCCTGGAGCTGGGCACCGTCGTGGAGCAAGAGGACGAGCGAGTCCGCCGCCTGCGAACGTTCGTCCAGGTCGAGCTCCTGGCCGACGACCTCGACCAGCTGTACGCGGAGTTCGTCGAACGCGGCATCCAGGTACCGAATCCCCCGCGCGACCGCGGCTTCGAGCGGCAACTCCAGCTGCGCGACCCGGACGGTTTCACGGTCGAGTTCGCCGACCACAGTCCCCGCTGACCCCGAACGAACGCGAAACGGCCCCGCACCCGAGGGTGCGGGGCCGTTCACCGAAGTCTCAGCGAGGCGCCGGACCAGCCTGGTCCGAAAGCATCCGCAGCGCGTTCACCAAACCGTTCACCAGCCCGCGAACGAGATCGCCCTCCTTGAAGGACGCGACCATACTGGCCACCGCCAGCTTGGCCCCCCGGTCCGGCAGCCGCACATACGCCGCCGTCCCCGTGACGATCTCGATCAACCGCTCACCGGGCGAAACCGCGATCAGCACCGCGTTCGCCGGATCCGCCGTCGTCGCGTGCAGCTTCTCCGCCGTCACCCGGCTGTCCGGCCCCAGCTCGCCGAGGTACAGGCTGAAGTCCAAGCCCGTCTCCCGCGAAGCGAAGGTCAGCGCCTCGTCGAGGCGGGCCAGCTGGCGCGTGTTGAACGGCCCGGACGGCGCCGCCGGCTCGTACATCTTGGCCGCGGACACCCGCCCGGTGGCCGTCAGAGCCTCGCCGTAACCCAGTTCGGACTCGTCGACGCGCTTCGTCAGCTCACCAGTTGCCACGAGCGCCTCCCGCCGCGGTCGGGGCGCCCTCGGGCGCGCTGTTCTCGGTGCCGGCGTGCCGGTGTGCCGTGCCGACCCCGTCGGGGTTGGCGCTCCACCACATGGCCGGGTACTCCCAGGCCTGGCCGGACCGGTGCCGCGGGGCACCGCCGGACCTGCGCCGGAGCGTCAGCAGCCCGGCGAGGCCGTAGATGGCCAGCGGGATCACGGCGAAGACCACGATCGTCTCGACAACGTTCACGCCGGTGAGCGTATCGGATGACCTCCGCGCCCACCGCGCGCGGCGCATTCGACCGTTCGTCGTAAGCCGACTGCCGTCCGCCGCTTGGCGCGCGGGGACTGGAACGTTGGGGCGAAGACCGTCGGGCCGAAAGGTTGCAACTCAACGTACAGGCGGCCGCACCCGCCGCTGTCGTCTTGTCCGGACCTTGAAATCCTCGTAGCTTTTTCACCTGTACGGGCCTTGCGCCCCGCTCTCCAGCCCCAGCAGGTAACGCACCGGTCCCAGGAGGCCCCGCCATGAACAGCGTTCAGACGCCCGCACAGGCGATCACCGAGACCGTCTCGTCACTGAGTGACACCGAATTCGTGCCCGGAACGCGTGTGACGGCGGGCACAAGGGTTACCCGCGGTACACGTGTCACTCGCGGTACACGGGTGACCGCGGGAACGCGCGTCACCATGGGCACCCGGGTGACGGCGGGGACGAGGGTGACCCGCGGGACCCGCGTCACCCGAGGCACCCGCGTCACGATGGGCACGCGGGTGACGGCCGGGACCCGAGTCACCTGCGGCACCCGGGTCACGCGAGGCACCCGCGTCACCCGCGGCACGCGCGTCACCATGGGGACCCGCGTCACCTGCCAGAGCGACTACGCGCTCGCTGCCTGACCCGTACTCCAGGGCCGCACGCACTACCTGAGCACTTCGCGCAAGCACCCGGCTCGCCCCGGCCGCCGCAAGGCAGCCGGGGCGCCGGCTTGTCCGGGGCTCCGCCCCCCGAAGACGCTAAGCGGCGGAGCCGAGATACGGCCGCCAGAGCGGGTCGGCCTCCTTGGAGTGCGCGAGCAGCCGCCAGTGCGGGCCGTGCGGGGCACGCGGGACCACGCGCAGCCGCCAGCCGATCTCCGAGAGCAGCCGGTCCGCCTTGCGGTGGTTGCACTTGGCGCAGCAGGCGACGCAGTTGGTCCAGGCGTGGGGGCCGCCCCGGCTGCGCGGGACGACGTGGTCGATCGTCTCGGCCCGCCCTCCGCAGTAGGCGCAGCGGTACCGGTCGCGGTGCATGAGCCCGGCGCGCGTGAGCGGCACCTGCGCCCGGTAGGGTACCCGCACGTACGTGCTGAGGCGGATCACCGAGGGCACCGGCAGCGACACCTTCGCCGAGTGCAGCTCGATCCCGCCGGGGTCACCGTGGACCACTTCGGCCTTGCCGCACATCACGAGCACGACGGCGCGCCGCAGCGGCAGCGCCGTCAGCGGCTCGAAAGTGGCGTTGAGCAGGAGCACCCGGCGCCGGCCCCAGGCCGGGGCGGCCGGATCCCGGCCTCTACTACGCTGTCCGGGCGGGCGGGTAACTCCCCCTGGGCGGGTCCCCGGCCCGGCCGGGACGGTTCCGCCGGATGCGGAACCCCCCGGATAGGCGCGCAGAACCACCTCTGGCGTCTCGTCGGCCGTGGCTTGGCCGGAGACGCCGCGGGGGCTGGGTTGTCGGTCTGGCACTCGACCACCTCCAGGGGCGTAGGCATAGTCGACCACAGAACAGGCCCCCAGCGCACGTGTGTTACAAGACGTGTCACATCCGCGCGACCCGACATCCACTCGGCGTTGGGGTGCCCGACCCGATCGGAAGGATGAACGAACCCCCGTGCTCTCCCTGCTCCCCTCCGCCGACCCGCCGTGCATCGGAGACCCGAGCACGTTCTGCGCCCAGGTGTACGAAGTCACGAACAACAAGTGGTTGGCGGGCTCGGCGAACTGGCTGATCACCAAGCCGATCAAGATCCTGATGATCCTGGTGATCGCGTTCCTGGTCCGGATGCTCGTGAGAAGGCTGATCAACCGGGTCACCACGCTGCCGAAGACCGGCGGCAAGCTGCCGTCGCTGCTGCGTCCTCTGCGCGAACGCGCCCCGGAGGTGCTCGGCTCCGCCGTCATCGAACGCCGCCGCCAGCGCGCGAAGACCATCGGCTCGGTGCTGAAGTCGATGGCGACGTTCCTGATCTACGGCCTGGCGTTCATCCTCGTGCTGGGTGAACTCGGCATCAACCTGGGGCCGATCATCGCGTCGGCGGGCATCATCGGCGTCGCGATCGGGTTCGGCGCGCAGAACCTGGTCAAGGACTTCCTGTCCGGCATCTTCATGATGGTCGAGGACCAGTACGGCGTCGGCGACGTCGTGGACGTCGGCGAGGCGTCCGGCACGGTCGAGTCCGTGGGCTTGCGGATCACGACGTTGCGTGACGTCAAGGGCACGGTCTGGTACGTCCGCAACGGCGAGGTCCTCCGCGTCGGCAACTCGAGCCAGGGCTTCGCGGTGGCGGTCGTCGACGTCCCGCTCGGCTACACGGCCGACGTCGAGCGCGCGACGACGGTGCTCGCGGACGCGGCCTCCGCGGCCACCGAGGGCGACGCGCTGAAGGACAACGTCCTCGAGCCGCCGGAGATGCTGGGTGTGGAAAGCGTCACACCGGAAGGCCTCCAGCTGCGCCTGACGGTGAAGGTCCGGCCGGGCAAGCAGTGGGCGGTGCAGCGGGCCTTGCGCGCCCAGCTCCTGGCGGCGCTGGAGGAGGCCGGCTTCGACCCGCCCCTCGGCCGGCTGTTCCCGCCCGCCGTCCCGGCGGCCCCGCCGGCCGAGAAGAAGGTCCGTCAGGCCGAGTAGGCCCGCGCAGCCCGGCGAGCCGGGCGGCCAGGTCCCGATCGAGATCCGGGTCGTGCGCCAGGTGCTCGCGCAGGTCGGCCGCCACCTCGTCCCGGCCGGGGTGGTCGCTGCGCTCGACGTGCTCGAGCGTGGCGGCCACCCCGGCGGGGAACAGCAGGAAGGACGCTCAGGCCGCTCGCGGTGTGGAAGCTCGTGTACTTGGCCTCGCTGAACTGCCAGACGTCGCCGGCTTCGCCGCACTCGTGCAGTGGCCGAGGTCGGTCGTCACGATCGGAGACCGTAGCCGGGCGCGGTTACGCTGGGAAACGGATTTGCGACCATCCGGCATCACCGGACCGGGCGTCGGGAACCCGGGAACGAAGGGCAAAATGGAAGGCGTGGCTGCAGTGAGCGAACCGGCGAACCTCTACGAAGCGATCGGCGGCGAGCCGGCGTTCCGCCGGATCGTCGGGCGGTTCTACGAGGAGGTCGCGCGCGACGAGGTCCTGCGCCCCCTCTACCCCGAGGAGGACCTCGGCCCCGCCGAGGAGCGCTTCCGGCTGTTCCTGATCCAGTACTGGGGCGGCCCGCACACCTACTCCGACCAGCGCGGGCACCCGCGGCTGCGGATGCGGCACGCGCCGTTCAAGATCGGGCCGATCGAGCGGGACGCCTGGCTGCGCTGCATCCGGATCGCCGTCGACGAGGAGAACCTGGACGAGCCGTACCGCGGGCAGCTCTGGGCCTACCTGGAGATGGCTGCGCACAGCATGATGAACAGCTTCGTATGAGAGAGCCAGCCTGGTGGCGCGATGCCGTCTTCTACCAGGTCTACGTGCGCTCGTTCGCCGACTCGGACGGTGACGGCGTCGGGGACCTGGAAGGCATCCACTCCCGGCTCGGCTACCTGGAGCTGCTGGGCGTCGACGCACTGTGGCTGACGCCGTTCTACCGCTCCCCGATGGCCGACCACGGCTACGACATCGCCGACCCGCGCGACGTCGACCCGATGTTCGGCACCCTCGGCGACTTCGACGTGCTGCTCACCGAGGCGCACAAGCGGAACATCAAGGTCACCGTGGACGTGGTCCCGAACCACACCAGCAACCAGCACGCCTGGTTCAAGTCGGCGATGGCCGCCGCGCCGGGCAGCCCGGAGCGCGACCGCTACATCTTCCGCGACGGAGTCGGCCCGACGGGCGAGGACCCGCCGAACAACTGGGTCAGCGCCTTCGGCGGCCCGGCCTGGACCCGGGTACCGGACGGGCAGTGGTACCTGCACCTGTTCGCGCCGCAGCAGCCGGACCTCAACTGGGCCAACCCCGAGGTCGCCGCCGACCTCGAACGCACCCTGCGGTTCTGGCTCGAACGCGGCGTCGACGGCTTCCGCATCGACGTCGCGCACGGCATGGCCAAACCGCCCGGCCTGCCGGACATGGACCCGCGCGCGAACGGGATCGGGCCGAACCACTACTACGACCCGCGCTGGGACCACGACGGCGTCCACGAGATCCACCAGATGATCCGCAAGGTGCTCGACGAGTTCCCGGACGCGATGGCGGTCGGCGAGATCTGGGTGACCGACGAGGAGCGGCTGTCGCGCTACCTGCGGCCCGGCGAGCTGCACCTGGCGTTCAACTTCCGGCTCGTGCTCACGCACTTCGACGCCGACGCCATGCGCACGGCCATCGAGCGTTCGCTGGCGGTCCCGGCCCGCACGGGCGCCCCGGCGACCTGGACGCTGGGCAACCACGACGTCTGGCGCCAGGTCAGCCGCTACGGCGGCGGTGACACCGGCGTGCGGCGCGCGCGGGCGATGGCCTTGGTCGAGCTGGCCCTGCCGGGCGCGATCTACCTATACAACGGCGAAGAGCTGGGGCTGGCGAACGTTTCGCTGTCGCCGTCGGAGATGGCCGATCCGCGGGCCAAGACCAGCGGGGCGGAGTTCGGCCGGGACGTTTCGCGGGTCCCGCTGCCGTGGGAGGGCGACCTGCCGCCGTTCGGTTTCTCGCGCAACCCGCGCACGTGGCTGCCGATGCCGGCTTCGTGGGCGGGGTTGACGGTGGAGAAGCAGATCGAGGACGCGGACTCGACGCTTTCGCTGTACCGGCAGGCGATCGAGCTCCGGAAGACGCATCCGGCGTTCGCCGGCGACGAGCTGGAGTGGTACGGCGCCCCGGCCGGCTGTTTCGCGTTCCGGCGGCGCGGGGGTGGGCTGGTGTGCGCGCTGAACACCTCGGCGTCGCCGATCGCGCTGCCGCCCGGTGAGGTGCTGTTGTCGAGCAGCCCGCTGGTCGAGGGGAAGCTGCCCGCGGACTCGGCCGCCTGGCTGGTTTGAGGCCGCTTCCACACCCCACGCCGGATGTGGACAACTTCGGCTGAACGCCTCTTCGGGCGGCTCTTTCGTCGGTAGCCGCCGATACGCTGGAAGCGGGGGCAGCCCCCAGGGAGGGCGGGCCGTGCCCGGCTCGGGATTTCAGCCGGACTGGTCGCCCGAACCGGAACCGTCGTCGAAGGCGCCGCTGGCCAGCCAGGCCACCAGCGCCGCGGCCTGGAGGTAGGGCGCCGCCTGGGCAGCCGCCCGGCCCGCCGCACGCGTGCGGCCCCACCTCTCAGGTCTTTCGGCGCGCTCCGGCGCCCGCTCGCCCGCCGGACGGTCCGTCCGCCACGGCGTTTCCTCGTCGGCGCGCACGTCGTCGAGGAAGTCCGCGGTCGGGTCTTCGTCCGGGCTCATGACTCCAGACTGCCACCGATGGGCGGCACCGGTGGCCGTCGTAAGGAATCCGTCAGAACAGCAGCGGCAGCAGCGCGTGCCGGCGCCGCACGATCGCGCCGTACCGCGCGTCCAGGCGCAGCCACGAGTCCGTCGCCGACACACGGACGACGTCCCCTTCCACGTCCGAGTCCACGAAACCCATGCCGGACATCGCGAACAGGCACCGCATCTGCACCTTGACCTCGACCGAGCCGCCGGTCACCGTCAGCACCGCCTGGTCCATCAGCGACGCCGGCGGCGTGCCGTGCGGGCCGGCGTTGTCCCTGGCCAGCGTCACGCCGCGGTCCGCCAGCTCGGACACCACCCGCGCGGGCAGCTCGTCGACCAGCGGCCAGCGGCCGGACGGCGGCAGTTCGCCGTGCCAGAGCAGGTCGCGGGCCGGGCCCGGGTCCATCCGGGGCGCGCCCGCCACGGTCAGCGCCGCGAGCAGCTCGTTGCCCGACACCGTGACGTCGCCGGGGGTGACGTCACCGGCCACCGCCCGGGTGGCCAGGCACTCGAACGGCGTCGACGTCCAGGCCTCGACCACGCCGTCGCCGCGCTGCCGCAGCCGGACGGCCGTCTGGCCGTCCAGCCGGACCGCGCGGGCGACGAACGCGCCGAGGGTCTCCCGGTCGGCCGCGTCCGGCACGAACAACTCAGGCATCCGCGAACCCCTGCTTCAGAAACTCCGATTCGGCCGGGGTGAGCCTACGCGGCCGCAGCTCGACCGTGTCGTACGGCGCCAGCACCGTCTCCGCCGTCACCGCCACCGGGTCGTCCGGGGACGGCCCGCCGCGCACGCGGTAGGCCAGCGTGAAGCTCGCCGCGCGCAGTTGCGTGAGGTCGATCTCGACCCGCAGCTGCTGCCCGGACACCACGATCGGCGCCTTGTAGGCCACCTCGAGGCGCACCACGACGATGCCCTTGGGCAGCTGGTCGAGCCCGGCCTCGACGGCCGCTTCGAACAGCAGCGGGATTCGGGCCTCTTCGAGCAGCGTCACCAGCTTCGCGTGGTTGATGTGGCCGTAGACGTCCATGTCCGTCCAGCGCGGGCGGACGTGCGAAACATAGGTCACCGGACCGTGCTCCGGATCTGGCGGGCCGCCACCGACAACGTCGCCAGGTCGAGCCGGCCGGACTTGGTGATCTCGTCGAGCGCGACGCGGGCCCGCTGCAGCCGGGACGCGTTCGTCTTTTCCCACTGGGCGATCTTGGCGTCCCCGGACGATCCGGGATCGCTGTGCCGCAGCGCGTCCAGGGTGATGGCCCGCAGCGAGCCGTAGACGTCGTCGCGCAGCGAAAGCCGGGCGAGGGCGTGCCAGCGGTTGCCGCGTTCGAGCTTGCTGATCTCGGTGAGCATCTGGTCGATGTCCAGGTGCGCCGAGAGCGCGTAGTACAGCTCCGCCGTCTCCGCCGGGCTGTGCGTGGCGTCCACGCCGATCTGCTGCTCGGCGAGCTCGGCCACCTCGGTGACGTCGAGCAGGCCGTAGGTGTGCAGCAGCAGCGAGACCCGGCGGGCCAGCTCGGCCGGCACGCCGGCGCCGATCAGCTCGTCGGCGTGCGCCTGCACCGACTCGGCTTCGCGGCCGCGGAGCAGGTCGCCGATCTTCGGGACCAGTTCGTTCAGCACCCGGCCGAAGCGCTTGATCTCCGACAGCGGCGCCAGCGGCTGCGGCCGGTTGGTGAGGAACCAGCGCGCGGCCCGGTCGAGCAGCCGCCGCGTCTCCAGCACCATCGCGTCGGCGACGTCGGTGTGCACGACGTTGTCGAGCGCGTCGATCTCCTTCCACAGCGCGGGGAGGTCGAACACGCGTGTCACCACGGCGTACGCGCGCACCGCGTCCGTGGCGGTCGCGTTCATCTCCTCCATCAGCCGGTAGACGAACGAGATGCCGCCGCCGTCGACGACTTCGTTGGCGATCATCGTGGTGATGATCTGGCGGCGCAGCGGGTGCTCCCCGATCGCGTCGGCGAACCGTTCGCGCAGCGGCTTCGGGAAGTACTCGGGCAGCCGCCCGGCGAACACCTGCGAGTCGGGCAGGTCGCTGGCCAGCAGCTCGTCCTTGAGCTCCAGCTTGACGTGGGCCAGCAGGGTCGCCAGCTCCGGCGAGGTCAGGCCCTTGCCCGCCTTCTCCAGCTCGCGGAACTCCGAATTGCTCGGCAGCGCTTCGAGCTTGCGGTCGAAGGCGCCCGCCGACACCAGCGCCTGGACCTGCCGCGCGTGCACCGAGAGCATCGGTGCGGCGTGCGCCCGGCTGACGCCGAGCACGGCGTTTTGCCGGTAGTTGTCCTTGAGCACCAGCGCCCCGACCTCGTCGGTCATCTCGCCCAGGAGCTCGTTGCGCTGTTCGCGCTCCAGCTTGCCGGTCTGGACCAGGTGGTCGAGCAGGATCTTGATGTTGACCTCGTGGTCGGAGCAGTCGACGCCGGCCGAGTTGTCGAGCGCGTCGGTGTTGATCTTGCCGCCGTTGCGCGCGAACTCGATCCGGCCCAGCTGGGTGAGGCCGAGGTTGCCGCCCTCGCCGAACACCTTGACGCGCAGCTGCTTGCCGTCGACGCGGATGGCGTCGTTGGCCTTGTCGCCGGCCGCCGCGTGGCTTTCGGTCTCCGCCTTGACGTAGGTGCCGATGCCGCCGTTCCACAGCAGCTCGACCGGCGCCAGCAGGATCGCCTGGATGAGGTCCATCGGCGCCAGCGCGGTGACGCTGTCCTCGAGGCCGAGCGCGGCACGGACCTGCGGGCTGATCGGGATCGACTTCGCCGTGCGCGGGTAGATCCCGCCGCCTTCGCTGATCAGCGAACGGTCGTAGTCGTCCCAGGAGCTGCGCGGCAGGTCGAACAGTCGGCGGCGCTCGGCGAACGACGTCGCCGCGTCCGGGTCCGGGTCCAGGAACACGTGCATGTGGTTGAACGCCGCGACCAGGCGGATGTGCTCGGACAGCAGCATGCCGTTGCCGAAGACGTCGCCCATCATGTCGCCGATGCCGACGACGGTGAAGTCCTCGGTCTGGGTGTCCTTGCCCAGCTCGCGGAAGTGCCGCTTGACGCTTTCCCAGGCCCCCTTCGCCGTGATGCCCATGGCCTTGTGGTCGTAGCCGACCGAGCCGCCGGAGGCGAACGCGTCGCCGAGCCAGAAGCCGTACTGCGCCGAGACCTCGTTCGCGATGTCGGAGAACTTCGCCGTGCCCTTGTCGGCCGCGACGACCAGGTAGGAGTCGTCGGCGTCGTGCCGGACCACGCCGGGCGCGGGCACGGTCTTGCCCTCGATCCGGTTGTCGGTCAGGTCGAGCAGGCCGGAGATGAACATGCGGTAGCAGGCGATGCCCTCGTTGAGCTGGGCGTCGCGATCGATGCTCGCGTCACCGCTCGGCGCCGGCGGGCGCTTGACGACGAAGCCGCCCTTCGCGCCGACCGGCACGATCACCGCGTTCTTCACCGCCTGCGCCTTGACCAGGCCGAGGATCTCGGTGCGGAAGTCCTCCCGCCGGTCCGACCAGCGCAGGCCACCGCGCGCGACCTCGCCGAAGCGCAGGTGCACGCCCTCGACGCGCGGCGAGTACACGAAGATCTCGAACTTGGGCCGCGGCTCGGGCAGGTCGGGCACGCCGGCCGGGTCGAGCTTGATGGCCAGGAACGTCCGCGGCCGCCCGTCGGTGCCCATGACGTGGTAGTTCGTCCGCAGGGTGGCGAGGATGACGGCCATCAGCCGGCGCAGGATCCGGTCCTCGTCGAGGCTGGTGACCTCGTCGATCATCGCGTTCAGCTCGCCGGCCAGCGCCTCCGTGGCGGCCTCGCGGTCGGCGTCGGCGAGCTTCGGGTCGAACCGGGCCTCGAACAGCCGCAGCAGCTTGGTGGCGACCGGGGTGTGGTTCAGCAGCGTGTTCTGGATGTAGTCCTGGGAGAACGCGCTGCCGGCCTGACGCAGGTAGCGTGAGTACGCGCGCAGCACGGCGGCCTGGCGCCAGGTGAGCCCGGCGCGCAGGACGAGCCCGTTGAGGCCGTCGACCTCGGCGTCACCGCGCCAGGCGGCCTCGAAGGCGTCCTGGAACCGGCCGCGCAGCTCCTCGACGGCGTGCTCGTCGGACTCGTCGAGCATCTTCTGGTCGACGCGCAGGCCGAAGTCGTAGATCCAGCACGCGCCGCCGTCCTCGCGGTGCAGCTCGTACGGCCGTTCGTCGACCACCTCGACGCCCATGGCCTGCAGCACCGGCAGCACCTTCGACAGCGTGACGCCTTCGCCGCGCAGGTAGAGCTTGAAGCGCCGCTCCCCCGGGCCGGCGTCGGCGGGCCGGTAGAACGACAGCGCGAGGTCGCCTTCGTCGGTGAGCGAGTCCAGCGAGCGAAGGTCGCTGAGGGCTTCTTCGGCGGTGAAGTCCTCCTTGTAGCCCTCGGGGAACACCATCGCGAAGCGCTGGCCCTGCTCGGTGGCCGACTCCTCGCCGACGATCCCGACGGCGACGCCGCCGTCGGCGCGCTCGCGGCGTTCGTCGAGAACCGCCTCGACCATCCGGTCGTCCCAGGTGCGGACGGCGTCGTTCAGCCGGTCCTGGATCTTGAGCGTGTCCGGGTCGAGGCGGCGGGCCGGGTCGGTGTGCACGACGAAGTGGACCTGCGCCAGGACGGTCTCGCCGATCCGCGCGCTGTACTCGAGCTGGGTGCCTTCGAGCTCTTCGAGCAGGACTTCCTGCATCGCCAGCCGCGAGCGCGTCGTGTAGCGGTCGCGCGGGAGGTAGACCAGGCAGGAGTAGAAGCGGCCGTATGGGTCACGGCGCAGGAACAGCCGCAGCCGGCGGCGGTCGGCGAGGGTGATCGCGCCGGTCGTCGTCGAGTACAGCGAGTCGGTGTCGGCGGAGAAGAGGTCGGCGCGCGGCCAGTTCTGCAGGATTTCGAGCATCCGCTGGCCGGAGAACGACTCGATCGGGAAGCCGGCGCGGTGGATGACCTCGCGGACCCGCTTGCAGACGACCGGGATGTCGAGGACGTTCTCGTGCAGCGCGGTGGTGGTGAACATGCCGAGGAAGCGGTGTTCGCCGGTGACGTTGCCCTCGGCGTCGAAGGTCTTGACGCCGACGTAGTACGGGTAGACCGGCCGGTGCACGGTCGAGGGCGCGCTGGCCTGGGTCAGCACCAGCAGCGACGGCGCGAGGGCGGACGTGGCGGTGTCCGGGCCGGCGGTGAGGCCGCGGGCGGCGAGGCTGTCCTGGCGCAGCACGCCGAGGCCGGAGGCGAGGACGGCGCGCAGGGCCGGCGCGGTGTGCTCTTCGGTGTCCGGGTGCGGGTTGTCGATCAGTTCGTAGCGGCGGTAGCCGAGGAAGGTGAAGTGGCCGTCGGCCAGCCAGCGCAGCAGGCGGGCGCCCTCGGCGACCTCCTCCTCCGGCAGCCGCGGCGGGTCCGTCTCGAGTTCGCTCGCGAGCTGGCAGGCCGTCTGGGCCATCTTCTCGGCGTCCTCGACGACCTCGCGGACGTCACCCAGCACGCTGGAGAGCCGGTTGTCGAGCTCGCGGGCGCGGTTGCGGTCGGTGACGAAGTCGATCTCGATGTACATCCACGACTCGGCGGCCGAGTTCGCGGGCGGCTCGGCCGGGTCGGCATCGGTGTGGACCTCGAGGAGCTCGCCGGTGAGGTCCCGGCTGACCACCACGATCGGGTGAACGATCCGCTGCACCTGGACACCGTCGCGCGCGAACTCCGCGGCGATCGAGTCGACGAGGTACGGCATGTCATCGGTGACGACCTGCACGACGGTGGCTTCCCGCGCCCAGCCGTCTTCGGCGACGGTGGGGTTCAGCAGCCGCACGGCGGGGCGGCCGGGCATCCGCGACTTGGCCAGCTGCAGGTGCGACCGGACGGCACCGACCAGGTTGACGGGCTCGTCGCCGACGATCTCTTCGGGCGGGATGTGCCGGTAGTAGAGCCGGATGAGCTCACCGATCTCCGGCGCCAGCCCGGCGGCGGCGTCGATCAGGTCGTCCCTGATCTGCTCCGGGCTGGCCGGGGAGCGCTGGCCGAATTCGGGTTCGGCGTCGGCTCCGGTTCCGGGTAGGGACGAGACTCCGGTCGAGCTCATTTGAGGCAACTCTCCAGTTTGCGTGAGGTGGCACCGCGCCGGTTCGGCGTTGAGCCGGCGCACCCCACACTAATGCGCCGCGATCCCGGATCACATGAAGACCCGGGGGTTCCCGGGGGCCCGAAAACCCTTCCGGGGCAGCGAAATCGCGTGATCGGTCAAGCTACTGACGGGTTGTCTCCGAGGCCGCTGCGCGGCGCTGACCAGCCGTGCTCGGGGAGCGTTACCGGACGTGGAGGCCAACGTGATCGGTTCAGTTGATCGGGCGCGTTGCCGTTGGGCGAACGCTGTCGGCCGGTCGGCGACGCCGGGGTGCGACGGATCCCACGGAGTTGGCCGGGCGGCAGGTCGGCGACGAATCGGGGTGTCTCGGCGACCGGACCCCGGTGCGGGTGAACTGTCCGCAGGGTCAACGGCGACGGCGAAACTGTCGGTGGTGGCCGGTAGTGTGGAAAACGGGGGGCGCCCCCGGCGGCTGGGGTTTCGCACCGGCCGCCCGCCGTCAGCGGGTCGGCGCGCGCCGATCAGTCGAGCGCGGGAACCCGGCCACCTTGGCGCCCGAGCCGAACCACCATCCACCGCCGCGAGGGGCGGCCGCCGACGTCAGTCGCGGGAACCGTGGCCGCGGGTTCCGGCACCTCGGCGCCGTGGCAGTTGCGAGAGCCGACCGCCCACGTCAGTCACGGGAACCGCGGCCACGGGTGGTCCAGCACCTCGGCGCCGTGGCCATTGCCAGAGCCGACCGCCCACGTCAGCCACGGGAACCGCGGCCGCGGGTTCCGGCACCCGGGCGCCCGAGCCGAACCACCATCCACCGCCGCGAGAGGCAGCCGCCGGCGTCAGTCGCGGGAACCGTGGCCGCGGGTGTCCGGCACCTCGGCGCCGTGGCCGTTGCGGCCGTGGCCGTTGCGGCGGCTCGTGTCCTGCGAACCCAGCTGCTTGACCAGCGCGGCCGCGCTGGCCGTGCCCGCCTGGTGCTCGGCCAGTGCGCGGGCGAGCAGATCCGCGAGCCCGGCGTCCGGGGGCGGCTCGTCCTCAGCGATCGCGCGGGCGTAGCTCTCCGGGAACGGGGCCGTCGCCGGCGTCCAGTGGCCGAAGTCCTCCATCGGCTCCAGGGACGGTGGCATCCGCAGCCGCGGCAGCCAGGGCTCGGCTTCGTCGCGGTAGTCCGGCACCGAGGGCGGTTCGTCCTCCGGTCGCGGCGGCGGCGCCAGCTCGGCGGGGCGCGCCGGTTCCTCCGTGCGGGGGCTGTCGGCGTCTTCGGCCCGGCGGCGGCCGCCCGCACCCCCGGCGGCGGAGATGCCCAGCCGGTCGAGCACCGACCGCGCGGCGACCGACCCGTGTTCGGCATCGTGCCGCGTGGACGGCTGCGGTTCGCGCGGCCGTTCGTACGATTCCCGCTCGGCGGCGGGCGCGGGCGCGAGCGGCAGGGCCGGCGTGACCCGCGTGGGCGCCGACTCCCGCTCGGCGGCGGTCTCCCGCAGCCGCGCCTCGGCCAGGGCGGCCCAGGAAAACTTGGTCTTGCCGCTGTCGGCACTCGGCGCCGGCTGTGTCTCGGCCACGTCGGACCGGTAGCCGGGCTCGTCGGCCTGCCGCTCGGCGGGCTCGGCCCGGTGATCGGGTTCCCGCACCGACGGCGACTCGGCGGACTCGATCCGGTACTCCGGTTCTCGCGCCCCACGCAACTCAGCAGGCTCGGCCCGGAACTCCGGTTCTCGCGCCCCACGCAACTCAGCAGGCTCAGCCCGGAGCTCTGGCTCCCGCGACCCGGCCCGGAACTCCGGCTCCCGAACCGCACGCCCCTCGGCGGACTCAATCCGGTGCTCCGCCTCGCGCGCTCCACGCACCTCAGCAGCCCCAGCCCGAAAGTCCGGCTCTCGGGCCCCACGCACCTCAGCGGACTCGGCCCGATATCCCGGCTCCCGCGGCTCGGCCCCAACCCGAAAGTCCGGCTCCCGCGCCCCGCGCACCTCAGCGGACTCGGCCCGATATCCCGCCTCGCGCGAGTCAGCGGCCCCAGCCCGAAACTCCGGCGCCCCACGAACCTCAGCAGCCCCGGCCCGGAACTCCGGCTCCCGCGACCCGGCACCCTCGGACCGCACCTCCACCGCAGGCCGCAGCTCAGCCGGCCGCGGCTCGGCGACCCCACGGCCCGGTCTCGCCTCAGCAGCCTCCCGGCCCTCCGGCCGCCGCTCCACCACCGCCGGTTCGGGCCGGACCCGGGCCGCCGGCGGCGGGGCGTCGTCGCGGATCGCCGGCATCAACGTCGTCTCGGTCACGTCCGCCGGCACTCGCGGCCGTTCGAACGACCACGCCGGCTGCCGCGGCGCTTCCTCCCCGCGGCCGAACGACCACGCCGGGGCCGGCTCGGGCTGCGGGACCGGCACCGAAACCGCCGCGGGCGCCGCCGGGACCGGCCGTGACGGCACCGCCTTCAGCACCTCGTCCAGATCGACCGACGCCGGTTCCCCGGTCCCGAACTCGCCGGCCAGCACGCTGCACGCCTGCCGCTTCGCGCGGGCGTGCAACTGCTCCGCCGCGCGTGAGCGGTACAGGCACGCGATGGCCTCCTCCGCCTGGCCGAACCGCTCTTCCAGCTGGGCCAGCTCCAGCCACAGCCGCGCGGTGACCGACGGCAGCCCGTGCCGGCCGGTGCTCGCCACCGCTTCGCGGACCAGCTCGGTCGCCGCCTCGCCCGCGCCCGCCGGCAGGTGGACCCGGGTGGCGACGGCCAGCCGGAGCCACCCCATCGGCGCCACACCCGCCGCCCGGACCGGCTCGGCCAGTACCGGCTCGGCGATCTCGTACGCCATTTCCGTGTCACCGCGGTCCAGCAGCGTGCTCACCAGCAGCAGCACCAGCCGGATGCGGACCAGGCCGCCGTCGTCGGCCGGGTTGTCCAGCTTCTCCAGGAACCCCAGTCCCGTCCGGGCCGCGTCGGCCGCCGCCGTCAGGTCGCCGTGGCGGCGCCGGTGGGCCGCCGTGCCGACGCGCAGCAGCGCCCGCACCAGCAGCTGGGTGTCCGCACCCAGCGAGTCGTCGCCGACGACGAGCTTGTCCGCCTCGACGAGCACCCGGTCCAGCTCCGACTTGCGCCCCAGCTGGCCCAGGCAGCCCACCAGGTGGCACAGCGCGGCCGCGCGGTGCACCGGCGACACCACCGGATCGGTCAGCACCGGCCGCAGCGCGGCGAGTCCGGTCAGCGGCACGCCGAGGCTGCGGGCGCACACCGCGAGATCGATGCGCAGCCGCGCGGCAATGTCGCCGTAGCCGGCGTGTTCGGCCGCGCGCAGAGCCGCGACCGCGCGACCGACTGTGCCCGGCCGGTCACCGAGCCGGACGCGCGAAGACACGACCAGGCTCTCGGCCCGGATCCACTGCTCGTCGGCACCGGCCGCCTCGGACAACGCGGCTGCGCGCTCACCCAGGACCAACGCGAGCTCGGGCGCCCGCAGGTGCAGGGCGTCCGCCCGCTCGATCAACCGGCCGACTGCGGAAAGGGTTCCCCCGGCATTGGCGGAGCGCCCGCCCTCCATTCGGCCCGCCGACGCACGTCCTCCCGCGGAGGCGGCGGTCGACGGAGCCGGGCCCGTCCAATGCGGTTTGCTGGCTTCCACGGGGAAACCCGCCCCCTCAGTCGCGGGTCAGCTTGCGATGGGTGACACGGTGCGGGCGGGCAGCCTCGGCGCCCATCCGCTCCACCTTGTTCTTCTCGTACCCTTCGAAGTTGCCCTCGAACCAGAACCACTTGGCCGGATCTTCGTCCGTGCCCTCCCAGGCCAGGATGTGCGTCGCGACCCGGTCGAGGAACCACCGGTCGTGCGAAATCACCACGGCGCAGCCGGGGAACTGCTCCAGCGCGTTCTCCAGCGAGCCCAGCGTCTCGACGTCCAGGTCGTTGGTCGGCTCGTCGAGCAGGATCAGGTTCCCGCCCTGCTTGAGCGTCAGCGCCAGGTTGAGCCGGTTGCGCTCACCACCGGAGAGCACACCCGCCGGCTTCTGCTGGTCCGGGCCCTTGAAGCCGAACGCGCTGACGTACGCGCGCGACGGCATTTCGGTCTGCCCGACGTGGATGTAGTCGAGCTTGTCCGAGACGACTTCCCAGACCGTCTTGTCCGGGTCGATCCCGGCCCGCGACTGGTCCACATAGGACAGTTTGACCGTCTCGCCGATCTTGACCACGCCGTCGTCGGCCTTCTCGAGCCCGACGATGGTCTTGAACAGCGTGGTCTTGCCGACGCCGTTCGGGCCGATCACGCCGACGATGCCGTTGCGGGGCAGATCGAACGACAGGCCGTCGATGAGGACCCGGTCGTCGAAGCCCTTCTTGAGCTTCTCGACCTCGACCACGACGTTGCCCAGCCGCGGGCCCGGCGGGATCTGGATCTCCTCGAAGTCGAGCTTGCGGTGCTTGTCCGCCTCCGCCGCCATCTCCTCGTAGCGGTCGAGGCGCGAGCGGGACTTCGTCTGGCGCGCCTTGGCGTTGGACCGCACCCACTCGAGCTCGGACTTCAGCCGCTTGGCGAGCTTCGCGTCCTTCTTGCCCTGGACCTCGAGGCGCTCGCGCTTCTTCTCCAGGTACGTCGAGTAGTTGCCCTCGTAGCCGACGACGCGGCCGCGGTCCAGCTCCATGATCCACTGGGCCACGTTGTCGAGGAAGTACCGGTCGTGGGTGACGGCGAGGACAGCGCCGGCGTAGCGGGCCAGGAACTGCTCCAGCCACAGGACACTCTCGGCGTCCAGGTGGTTGGTGGGCTCGTCGAGCAGCAGCAGGTCGGGCGCCGACAGCAGGAGCTTGCACAGCGCGACCCGGCGGCGCTCACCACCGGAGAGGTGGGTGACGCCCTCGTCCGGCGGCGGGCAGCGCAGCGCGTCCATGGCCTGCTCGACGGTCGAGTCGAGCTCCCAGGCGTCGGCGTGGTCCAGCTCCTCCTGGAGCTTGCCCATCTCCTCGAGCAGCTCTTCGCTGTAGTCGGTCTCCATCAGCTTGAGGACCTCGTTGTAGCGGTCCAGCTTGACCTTGACCTCGCCGAGGCCCTCCTCGACGTTCTGCCGGACCGTCTTCTCCTCGTTGAGCTCCGGCTCCTGCATGAGGATGCCGACCGAGGCGCCGGGCTGGAGGAACGCTTCGCCGTTGCTGGCCTGCTCGATCCCCGCCATGATCTTGAGAACGGTGGACTTACCGGCACCGTTCGGCCCGACCACGCCGATCTTGGCGCCGGGGTAGAACGCGGTGCTGACGTCGTCGAGGATGACCTTGTCCCCGACGGTCTTGCGCACCTTCTTCATGGTGTAGATGAACTCGGCCATACCCACGATCGTAGAGCGCACGTGATCGCGGCCTGACGCCGGTCACCACCGGACTACCGAAAGTCAGCCCGGGATCACCGGAAGCGCAGTTTTCGGCGTCCCGGCGAGCCCTCAACCTCAACTGGAACCCGAGGGTCGGTTGCCCTCGGCGAGGTTCTTCAGCATCGCGTTGTAGGCGTTCAGCTCTTCGTCGCCGGTGGCCGCTTCGCGCCGGTCACGCCGCTTCGCCTCGCGCTCGTCCTGACGTGACCACTGCACGAGCAGCGCGACCAGGACCAGCAGCACCGGGACCTCGCCGGCGGCCCAGGCGATACCGCCGCCGAGCCGCTGGTCGGTGAGCAGGTCGGGGACCCACGGCAGGTGCAGCTGGCTGTAGAACGCCTGCCCGATGACCGTCTGCTTGCTCATCAGGATCACGCCGAAGAACGCGTGGAACGGCATCGCGGCGAACATCATCCCGAGCCGGCCGAGGTACGGGATCCGCCGCGGCGACGGGTCCACGCCGATCACCGGCCAGTAGAAGACGTACCCGGCGAGCAGGAAGTGGCCGTTCATCGCCAGGTGCGCCCAGTGGTAGTTCAGCGCGGTGTCGAACAGGCCGGAGAAGTACAGCGCGTAGAACGACCCGACGAACAGCAGCAGCGCGACGACGGGGTGGGTCAGGAACCGCGACACCGGGGAGTGCACGAAGGCGACGAGCCACTCGCGCGGTCCGGGCGGGGCGTCCTTGCCCGCGGCCGGCAGCGCGCGCAGCGCCAGCGTCACCGGCCCGCCGAGGACGAACAGCACCGGCGCCACCATCGACAGCAGCATGTGGTTGCCCATGTGGACGCTGAACATCGCGGGCGCGTACCGGCCGATCCCGGACGACGTCGCGATCAGCAGCACCACGCAGCCGGCGATCCAGACGACCGTGCGGCCCACCGGCCAGCTGTCGCCCCGCTGCAGCAGCCGCCGCACCCCGGCGAGGTACAGGCCGCCGAGCACCAGCGCCAGGGTGCCGTAGACCAGGTCGAAGCGGGTGTCGAAGAGCAGCCGCAACGCCGTCGGCGCGCCGTCGAGGTCGTAGCCGATCAGCAGCTCGGTGGTCGACGGCTGGGTGATCGCGTCCGCCGGTGGCGGCGTCCTGGCCAGCCCGGAGGCGATGCCGATGGTGACGAACATGATCAGGATCTCGACCGCGGCCAGCCGCAGCAGCTGGGCGCCGCCCTTGCCGTCCACGAGGTTCGCGACGCCCTTTTCGCGCTGCTGGTGACCGAACACCCCGAGCAGCAGCAGCGCGACCGTCTTGGCCACGACGAGCAGGCCGTAGTCGGTGGTGAACAGGTCGTTCAGGCCGATCCGGACCAGCGCGTTGACCGCGCCGGAGAGCGCCATCACGATCCAGCAGACCAGCGCCAGCCGCGAGAACCGCTGCGCGGCCAGGCTCAGGTGGGTCCCGCGGCGGTAGCCCAGGGCCAGCAGCGCGACCAGCCCGCCGACCCAGAGCGCGGCGGCGACCAGGTGGAACAGGAGGCTGTTGGTGGCGACGTCGTGCGAGCCGCCGCTGGCCGAGTGCCCGGTGACCGCGACCGGGACCAGCCCGACGACGGCCATGAAGAACAGCACCGCCGTCCAGCCCCAGGACAGCGCGAGCCGGCAGCCGAGCGCGACGAGGATCGCGATCAGCGCCGTCCACAGCCACGCTTTCGGCTGTTCGATGGCGCCGACGAGGTCGAGCAGCGTCTGCGGGTCCAGGACGTCGCCGAACGGCTTCCCGGCCGTGTCGGCGGCGGTGAAGGCGACCGAAAGCAGGGCCGCGCCGAACCACACCCAGGCGGCGACGCCTGCCGCACGCAGTGCCCCGTAGCCGTCGGGCCCGAGCGTCCCGGACTTCTGCGGCGGCACCAGGAAGGCGGCCAGCAGCAGCGACCCGACGCAGATCACCGACGCGGCTTCGGACAGCACGCGCATGACGGTGATGCCGTACTTGGTGACCAGCCCCGGATCGGGCAGCCCGGCGATGGCGTAGCCGGCTCCGCCGGTGAGCGCGATCAGGCCGATCGCGACCACGGCGGCCAGCAGCACCCCGACCGAGAGCAGGGGCAGCACGCTCGCCCGGCGCTGCGTGGGGACCTCGGGTTTCGTCACGGGCTCGCTGGACACGCCCCTGAGGGTATGCCCCGCCCCCGTCAGGCCCGCGTGACGGGCAGGATGGCGCCGTGAAGCTGATCCTGCTGCGGCACGCCGAGTCGCTCGGCAACGTCGACGAACTCGCCTACACGCGGATCCCCGACCACGCGCTGCCGCTGACGGACAAGGGACGGCAGGAGGCCGCGGCGGTGGCGCCGGAGATCCGGCGGTTACTCGACGGCGAGCGGCCCGCGGTGTACGTCAGCCCGTACCTGCGCACGCGGGAGACGTTGCGGCTGCTGGACATCCGGGCTTCGTGCGAGCGGCTGGTCCAGGAGCCGCGGCTGCGCGAGCAGGACTGGGGCAACCTGCAGGACCCGGCCGACCAGGAGGTCCAGAAGGCGCGGCGCAACGAGTTCGGGCACTTCTTCTACCGGCTGCCCTTCGGCGAGTCGGGCGCGGACGTCGACGACCGCGTCGCGGCGTTCCTGTCGGACCTGCGGCAGCGCGACGAAACTCACCCGGACACCGTGCTGATCGTCTCGCACGGGCTCACGCTGCGGCTGCTGTGCCGCCGGCTCTTCGGCTGGAGCATCGAGCTGTTCGAGTCCCTGTCCAACCCGGCGACCTGCGAACACCGCGTCCTCACCGAATCCGCCGGCAAGTGGACGCTGGACCGCCCGTTCGCCCAGTGGCGCGAGTCACCCGACGGGGAAACGCAGCTCTAACGGCGCGGTCAGCACGACGCGGGTGCCGTGGCCGGGCGCGGAGTCGATGCGCGCGGCGCCGTCGATCTCGGCCAGCCGCGCGTGGATCGAGTTCTCGATGCCGAACCCGGCGCGGCGGGCGCCGAGGTCGAAGCCCGTCCCGTGGTCGCGTACGGAGACCGTGACGGTGCCTTCGCGGGCTTCGAGGCACACCACGGCCTTCGCGGTTCTCGCGTGCTTCAACGTGTTTCGCAGCGCTTCGCGCGTTGCGTCGTGAAGCGCGTTGACGACGGCTTCGGGGACGTCGGTGGGCTTCGCGAGCACGACGAGGTCGACGCGCAGGCCCTCGGCCGTCATCTCGACGGCCAGGGCGCCGAGGCGGTGTTCGAGCCCGCCCGGCTCGGCGGGCGCGTCGCCGTCGAGGCTGAGCCGCAGGCGCAGGGCGTGCGCCCGGGCCGTGCGGCGGACCTGGTCGAGGCTGCCCCGGGGATCGAGGGTGTCCCCGGGCGCCGGCAGCGCGAGGGACTCCATCACCTGCAGGACGGTGTCGTGGACGTCCCGGCGGTGCCGTTCCCGCTCGGCGGCCCGGCCGCGCTGCTCGCCGAGGCCGAGGGCGAACCGCATCGCGCCGGCGACGAGCAGCACGATGGCCAGCGCCGTGACGGCCGCCGCGACCAGGGCGAGCAGGATCCACGTCGCGGGCGCCGAGGTGCCCGACACCGCGGCCATGCCGTACCGCAGGAGCAGCGCACCGGCGATCGCGACCGCCCCGGCCGGCGCCCCGCGCAGCAGGGTCCAGACCATGACGGTGCCCATGATGTTGGGCCAGGCCAAGGTCAGCAGCTCGGGTGACCGGGCCGCGAACGCGGCCGCGGCGAGGCTGGTGATGAGCGTGTACGCGGTGTCGGCGGCCAGCACCGGCCGGATGCCGGTGGCCCGGCGGAAGACCCAGCCCACTTCGAGCAGGTTCGGTACGAGGTAGAGCACGACCGCGAGCCAGAGCACCGGTGCGCTCAGCGGGCCGCCGGACCACACCGCCTGCAGGAACAGCGCTAGCCGGAACGCGACCGGCACCAGCACGAGCCGCGGCACGGCGTCCTGCACGAGCGTATGTCCCGTCCCGCCGAACCGCCCGCTCCGGCCGGCGAGCGCCCCCGCGCCGCCGAGCAGCACAACCCTCACGACGTCCTCCCCGGACCAAGGCCCCTACCTTGATCAGCCGACCTGAAATTGAAACGTCGCCGTATTCATTTCAGTTTACCGACGGGGTTCAGCTTGCCTCGCGCACCGGGAGACTGTCAACGCCCGGGCCGTGGCGGAAACCCGGTTCGCGACACGGATTTCGTGCCCGGAACGGCTACCGGCCGATCATCGCGTCCGCTTCCTCCCGCCGTCGCGACCGCCGGGCGGCCACGGCGGCGGGCAGGATCAGCGCGGCGACGAGCGCGGCGAAGCCGAACGCGACGTCGTAGCCGGCCACCTGGGCGATGCCGCCGACGATCGGCGGGCCGCCGAGGAACCCGGTGTAGGCGATGGCCGTGACGAAGCCGATCTCGCGCTCGCCGCCGGTGCCGTCGCCGCGTTTGCCCGCGTCCCCGGCGAGGCTGAGGGCGAGGGGGAACGACGCCGCGAGACCGGCGCCGGCGATCGCGAAGCCAAGGTAGCCCACGGCAGCGAGCGGGATCGCGGCCGCGGCGAGCAGGCCGGCCGCGGCCAGTGCGGCGCCCGCGGCGAGACAGCGGGTCGGGCCGAACCGGCGTTGCGCCCACGGTCCTCCCAGCCGGGCCAGCGCCATGACCAGCTGGAACCCGGCGAACGCCAGCGCCGCGGCGCCCTGGCCGACGCCGCGTTCGACGGTCATCAGCAGCGCGGACCAGTCCGAGGAAGCGCCCTCGGCGATGGCCGAGCACAGCGCGACCGCGGCGAGCAGCCACAGCACCGGACGGCGGATCGGCGGGCGGCTCGGCGTGACCACGGGTTCCTCGGTGTGTTCCGGGCGGATCCCCGGCACCGCGCGGACGATGAGCAGCAGGACCGCGACGGCGACGACGGCGGCCACGGTGAGGTGGCGCGCCGGGGACCAGCCGTGGCCGGCGGCGAGGCCCGCGGCCAGCGAACCGGCGAGCGCGCCGAAGCTGAACCCCGCGTGGAAGACCGACATGACGGGCCTGCCGAGCCGGCGTTCCACCGCCACCCCGGCGACGTTCATGGCGACGTCGAGCATCCCGACGCTCGCGCCGATCACCAGCAGGGCCCCGGCCAGCAGCGGGACAGTCGGCGCGAAGCCGATCAGCACCAGCGAGACGGCCGCCATCGCGGTGCTGCCCGCGACGACCGCCCGGGCGCCCGCCCGCTCGATCAGCCGCCCGGACACCGAAGCGGCGGCGAGCATCCCGGCGCTCGCGCCGAGCAGCGCCAGGCCGAACACGCCCGGCGAGGCGTGTACCTGCGCGGACAGCGCGGGGGTGCGCGAGGCCCAGGAACCCAGCGCGAGGCCGTTGAGCGCGAACACGGTGAAGACGGCGGTCCGGTCCTGCATGGTTTCCAGCGTGACTGAAGCGCTTCAGAATGTCCACGGCTAGACTGCGCGGATGACCCGGCGCCGCCGTCCCACGCTCGACGACGTCGCCGCCGCTGCCGGGGTCTCGCGAGCCACTGTCTCGAACGCCTACAACCGGCCCGACCAGCTGTCCGCGCGGCTGCGGGACGAGGTGCTGCGGGTGGCGGCGGAGCTGGGCTACGCCGGTCCGGACCCGACCGCGCGCAGCCTCGCGACCAGCCGGACGGGCGCGATCGCCGTCCTGCTCGACACGTCGCTGTCGACGGCGTTTTCCGACCCGGCGTTGTCGCTGACGCTCGACGCGCTGGCGCGGGTGGTCGATCCCCGGGGGCACGCGCTGCTGCTCCTGCCGGGCGGCGCGCAGGGCGGGCCGCCCGCCGAGCGGGTGCTGGCCGCGCAGGCCGACATCGCGGTCGCGTATTCGCTGGCCGACGGCGCCCCGGCGCTGGATTCGGTGCGGACGCGGGGGCTGCCGCTCGTGGTGATCGACCAGCCGCTGGTGCCGGGCGCGGCGCGGATCGGCTGCCAGGACCGGCTCGGCGCGGCGCTGGCCGCCCGCCACCTGCGGGAACTGGGGCACCGGCGGTTCGGGATCTTCGCCGCGCACAGCCACGTGCGGCCGGGTGGAGGCGCGCTGACCGCTGGGGAGGCGGCCGGTGCCGCGTTCCGCGACACGCGGGAGCGGCTGGCCGGGTACCTCGGCGAGCTGGAAGCGTGCGAGGTCGTTTTGCACGAGGCTGCCGGGCTGAGTGCGGAGAGCGCGTTGGACGGCGCGTTTGCGCTGCTCGGGGCGACACCGCGGCCGAGCGCGGTGCTGTGCATGTCCGACCAGCTCGCGCTGGCGGTGCTCGCGGCGGCGCGGCAGCTCGGGATCGCCGTGCCGGGTGAGCTTTCGGTGGCCGGGTTCGACGACAGTCCGCCGGCGTCCTGGTCGTCGCCGCCGTTGACCACGGTTCGGCAGGATCTCGTGGCCAAGGGGCGGATTGCCGGGGAGCTGGTGCTTTCGTTGCTGGACTCGGGGTCGGTCTCGGCTCCGGCTTCGGTCGCGGCTCCGGCTTCGGCTTCGGTCGCGGCTTCGGCTTCGGTCGCGGCTTCGTCTGAGGTGCCGGTTTCGCTGGTGGTTCGCGGCAGCACGGGTCCCGTGTAACACCGTCCCCCCTTTTCCGCAAGCCCCTGATCGCGGACCTGTGGACAACCATTCCCGCACCGGCCGGTTGTCCACAGAATCGAAATTGCGGGCTGACAGATCCCCCACCGCCCGCCAATCTGGAATCACACGTTCACCGCGGCCCGCGAGCCGCGATTCCGGAGGGGAAATCCACCATGTCTGCTCGTCGTCTTCGTTCCCGCCTGCCGCACATCGTGGTCCTGGCCATGATCGGCCTGCTGACCAGCGTCGGAGCCGCTCACGCCGACACCGATCCCGGTTGCCGCAAGGGCGAGTTCTGCGTCTGGCCGTCCGACGGCTACGGCGGGAAAATCCAGCGTTTCGACCTGCGCTCGGCCAATACCGAGGAATGCCTCCCGCTACCGGAAGGATTCGACGGGTCGTCGTTCGCGAATCTGATGACCCGTGACGTCACCGTGTACCAGGACGAGGAATGCTCGACGGAGGGAGATTTCGTCACCTATCCGGGTGGGGGCACTTACGTGCCGGACGCCCCCTTCCTGGTCCGCGGCATCCAGATCTGGGAGTGATCCCATGACCCGGGCCCGCCCGCCGTCCGCTCCAGGGGGAGAGCCGGCTCGCGGCGACGGCCGGGCCCGACCGGGGCCGCTTCCCCGCAGCGGCCCCACCCCGTGGGCGCGCCTCAGCGGCGGGGCGCGCCCACGGGCCCCCACGGCGGCGTTTCACGGCCCCTGTGCAACGCCCCACGCGACGGGTGGCCACCGAGGGGTTCGAGGTCCGCAACCACTTACCGCAGCGGCCCCACCCGCGGGCGCCCCTTAAGCGGAGGGCGCGCGGAGGCGGCCGCCGAGGGGCGCGGGCCTGGGGCTACCTCCCCGCAACAGCCCCACCGTGGGCGCGCCCCAGCGGCGGGGCGCGCCCACGGGCGCCCAAGGCAGCGTTTCGCGGTCCCTGAGCAACGCCCCGCCCGCGGCGTGGCCGCCGAGGGGGGCTGAGGTTCGCGACCGCTTCCCGCAACGACCCACCTGCGGGCGTGCCCACGGGCTTGCCGGGCGGCATTCCGCAGTCCCTGAGCGGCGCCCTGCGCGCGGGGTGGCCGGCGAGCGGGCCCATGGGGCTCAGCAGCCCGCGTATGGCCTCGAAAGACGCCACAGGAGGCTGCAGTGGGTGTTCGCGGACGGGGGCGACCGGAGGAGGGAGGTTCCCGGAATTCGCGCAGGCCCGGCTACGCCCGTTGCGGCGGGCAAGCAGCGGCGCAGGGCGCTGCCTGCCCGGCCGCGGGTCGGGCGAGCAGGGTTCTGGCTGGACCGAGCAAGAGCCTTCTGACCGTCAGATTACAGGTTCCGGCCGCGGGGAGAACCCCGCTCGGTCACGCTCAGCACTTCCCCGGACACAGGAGGAGGACCTGCCCACTTTCGCGAATTACGTCGAACGAGACCTGAAACGATTCGCCGGTGTCGAACGATCGAGTGGATGGCGACGACTAAGCTGCCAGTGCCGGGTCACCGGCAGCGGCCGTCGGCGCGGGCCCTCGTAGCTCAGCTGGATAGAGCAAGAGCCTTCTAATCTCTAGGTCGCAGGTTCGAGTCCTGCCGGGGGCGCCACCAGGGAAGACGCCGTGCGCAGCAGCGCACGGCGCCACCCCGGGCCAGTGATTGGCCCCACATTCACCCCGCAGCCGTGCTCCCACTGTGGACGGTCTGTTCTCTCGCCGCATCCGTGCAAAGGACTCCGGAAGGCGCACCGCGTAAGCACCCAGGTGGCCCAACGGTTCTAGAACGAGTTCTTCCCGAGACAACCTTGTTATCCACCCGATCGAGCGCGCCAGAACCACACGATCGAGTGAACCCCACAGCAGAGGAGCCCAAGATGAACCCCGACCTTCCAGGCGGCCGCCACCGCCGCCGAAGACAGAACACGCTAGCCCGCGCAACGCTCGACGAAGCCCGCCGAGCAGGCCTGGTCCAGCGCCACCTGACGAAGCTCAGATACCTGGCCGACCGCGCCCGCCTCGCCCCGGAACCAGCACCCCGACCCCCAGAGGAGCCACCAGAGCCCCACCCCTCCACATCGGACGCGGCTTGACAGCAGAAGCCCATGCGCGGCTTCGGGGCAGGACGCCCACGCCTACCCCACCACCGGACACGCACGAACCGGGATCCGGCATCCGCTCAAGCCCAACTACAGCGCATCCACCGGAACCTGGAGTCCGGGCTAGCCGGCCACCTTCTCAGCGCATCCCCCGGCTTCCGGAGTTCCGGCGAGCCCGCCACCTCTCACGCATCCACCGAGTTCCGGAGCTCGGGTGAGCCTGCGAGCCACCCGGCCCGGGCGCCGGCCCCCCGAGGCCAGGCACCGAGGAGCCGGCAGGCCACGCACGAACCGGGATCCGGCATCCGCGCCAAGCCACACTGTGCAGCGCATCCACCGGATTCCGGAGCTCGGGTGAGCCTGCGAGCCGCCCGGCCCGGGCACCGGCCCCGGCCCGCATGCCCCAGCGGGCCGGGGCCCGGCGAGCCCCCGAGGCCAGGCATCGAGGGATCGGCCAAGAGGACCGAACCACTGGAGTTCGGCGGCCTTGCCCCAGGCCGGTCGAGGACCGGACCATTGAAGCCGGCGGTCCTGTCCCGATGCCCGGCCGGAGCAACGGTCCGGTGCCTCGGCCGGGCAGGCGAAGCCCACCACAGCACCCGCCGAGCGAACTCCGCGCAACCGCGCTGAATTCGGCCGCCTACCCGCCCCGCAGGCCCGCTCGCGTCCGCAGCACCGGCCGGCTCCCGCCCGTGCCGCCCATCGGCGCCCATCCGTGGCCCGGCCAGCTCGCGTCGGTGCCGCCGGTCGGAGCAACGGCCCGGGTGCGAAGCCGGCCGCAGCCAGCTTCGCCGGCCCTCGGCGCGGTGCAACCCGCCGGGACACCGCTCCGGGCAATGAGATCCGGTCAAGCAGCCCGCAACCCGCCACCCGCAACCGTCCCCGCCGCTCGTGCGGCGAGCAATCCCTCGCCATGCAGCCAGCGGATCGTGTCCGCCAACGTCTCGCTCAACGTCCTGCTCGGCCGGCCACTCGCCTCCACCCGGGCGTCACACGCGCACGTATAGATCGCCCCGTACTCCGCCGGGATGTGCCATGGCCACGCACGCTGTACCCACCCCGTCAAAACCCCCAACGGCAACATCGCCCGGGCCGGGAAGTACACCGCCGGCAATGCCCGGCCCGTCACCTCCCGCAGCGTCGCCACGAACTCGCGCGTACTCACGTACCTCCCCGGCGGGAAATGGCGGTTTCCCGCCGGGCCCGTTCCCGTGATCAACGCCGCGTGGAGGGCCGCCGTGTCGCGGATGTCGCCCATCGGGAGGCCTCCGGTCGGCCATACCGGCATCAACCCTCGCAACGTGTTGCGGAGCCTTGTCACCTGGTCGCCCAGCTTCGGGTCGTGGGGGCCCAGCAACGCCGGTGGGTACGTGATCGTCACCGGGGCACCCGCCGCCTGGTGGGCGCGGGCCACCGTCTCCGCCTCCGCCTTGGCTGCCAGGTACCTCTCGCGGGGGCGGCCCACCGGGGACTCCGGGACCAACCGGCCCGCGGACGGCAGCAGCGCTCCGAAGCTCGACACGTACACGATCCGGCCCGTTCCCGCCCTGCGGGCCGCCTCCAAGACCCGCACCGTGCCGGCCACGTTCGTGCGGGACAGCTCCCCATGACTCCTGCTGTCGAACGAATACACCGAGGCCGCGTGGAGAAGCGCGTCCGCTCCTCGCAGCAGGCGGTTCACTCCGAACCGGTCCAGCACGTTGCCCGTGACCACGTCCACCGCCGCCGGGTCCACGCCGAGCGGCTGCAGCGCACGCTCCACTGTGGACTCGTTGCGGACGAGGAGGCGGACCCGGTGGCCCGCCTTCACCAGCGCCGCCGTCGAGTGGGCTCCCACGTAGCCCGTTCCGCCCGTGATGCTGACCAACATCGGACCTCCGGATGACGAACGGGGCCGCCGCCCGCGGGTGCGGGTGGCGGCCCCGGCTCGATCGGACCTAGATGTACAGCGTGTTCGGCTCGAGACCGCACAGCACGCGGCCGTACAGCTCGAAGTTCGTGTTCGGGTGCATCAGCGCGTGCTGGTTGACCGTCAGGATGTCACGGTTGATGCGCTGGATCGGGATTCCCTTGTAGATGGACGTTCCGCCGCTCGCGTTGGCGAGGATGCCGATCGCCTCCTTCGACAGCTGGATCACGCTGCCGACGTCGGCGCGGGTGCGGGCGCGCTCCTCGAGCTTCCACTCCGTGCCCTCTTCGCACTTGCGGTCCACCAGGTTGCCCGCACGCCACGCGTGGAACGCCGCCTGGTCCGTCTTCAGCGCCGCTTCGGCCACCTGGAAGTGGGTGATCGGGGCGTCGCGCTGGCTGTCGTAGTTGGTGTACGTGATCTTGCGGTCCGGGAGGCGGTCGAGGAACACGTCCATCGCTCCGCGGGCCATGCCGACGATCGCGCCCGTCGAGGACGCCGCCGCCACCGGCATCAGGGGGGCTCGGTAAATCGGGGAGTTCGCGTTGCGCTTGGACGCGCTCTGGCCGGACAGCACCACCGGGAGCGGCAGCACCCGCTCCTGCGGGACGAACAGGTCCTTCGCGAACGTGCTGATGCTGCCGGTGCCGCGCAGGCCCGACGTGTCCCAGTCGTCCATCACCAGCAGGTCCGACAACGGCACCAGAGCCATCACCGGGTACGGCTCGCCGTCCGGCGGGACCAGGATCGCGATGATCTCCTGCCACTGCGCGTGGTGGGCGCCGCTGATGAACCCCCACTTGCCGTTGACCGTGATGCCGCCGTCGACCGGGGTCGCCATCGCCGACGGGCTCAGCGTGCCGCAGATGCGGGTGTCCGGGGTGGCGAACACCTCTTCCTGGACCTCGTCCGGGAACTGGCACGCCATCCAGGTCGGGATCCAGTACACCGAAGCCACCCAGGCCGTGGAGGGGCAGCCGCGGCCCAGCTCGGTCGCGACCTCCGTCAGCGTGGTCGTGTCGGCCTCGTAGCCGCCGAAGTGCTTGGGGCGCCGCAACTTGAAGACGCCGGCGTCGGCCAGTGCCTCGATGGTCTCTTCGGGCAGCCGGCGGTTTTCCTCGGCCCACAGCGACTGCTTGCGCAGGGACGGGATCAGCTCCGACACCTTGCGCACGATTTCCTCGCGCGTGGGGATCGTCGTGGCCAAGATATCCTCCAAGGGGAACGGACGAAAAGCGCGAGGTGTCCACGGGCATTCCGGGTTCGAGACTGCCCCCGGCGGGCCGCGTCGCGCATCTCCTGGTTTGCGGCCGGCTCCCGCCGCTCCCCCGGGGACGCAACCACCGCATTCCCAAGGATGTCAGCCCGCGAACACCGGTGTGATGCTCGGAGCCGAGCGAGTTCGCCGAAGGGGTGACAGGCATGCCAGCTGACGACACCGGTGCGCACATGGCGGGGCAGACCCGGCCGCTGACCGGGGCCGAATACATCGAAAGCCTGCGCGACGACCGGGAAATCTACCTCTACGGTGACCGGGTCAAGGACGTGACCCAGCACCCCGCGTTCCACAACCCGGTGCGGATGACGGCCCGGCTCTACGACGCGCTGCACGACCCGCAGTACCGGGACGTCCTCACCACCGCCACCGACGCCGGCGGCCCCGGCGGGTACACGCACCGCTTCTACACCACGCCGCACAGCGTCGACGACCTCGTCGCCGACCAGCAGGCCATCGCCCAGTGGGCGCGGCTGAGCTACGGCTGGATGGGCCGCTCGCCCGACTACAAGGCGTCGTTCCTCGGAACCCTCGGCGCGAACGCCGACTTCTACAACCCCTTCGCCACCAACGCGAAGCGCTGGTACAAGGAGTCGCAGGAAAAGGTCCTGTACTGGAACCACGCGATCGTGCACCCGCCGGTCGACCGCGACCGGCCGCCGGACGAGGTCGCCGACGTCTTCGTGCACGTCGAACGGGAAACCGACAACGGCGTGATCGTGTCCGGGGCCAAGGTCGTGGCGACCGGGTCGGCGCTGACCCACTACAACTTCATCGCCCACTACGGGCTGCCGATCAAGGACCGCAAGTTCGCCATCGTCGCCACCGTGCCGATGAACGCCCGCGGGATGAAGCTGATCTGCCGCCAGTCCTACACGGCCGCGTCCGCGCTGACCGGCAGCCCGTTCGACTACCCGCTCTCCTCGCGGCTCGACGAGAACGACACCATCCTCGTCCTCGACAAGGTCCTCATCCCGTGGGAAAACGTCTTCATCTACGGGGACGTCGCCAAGGTCGGCATGTTCACCGGGCACTCCGGCTTCATCGAGCGGTTCACCTTCCACGGCTGCACCCGGCTCGCGGTCAAGTTCGAGTTCCTCGCCGGCCTGCTGGCCAAGGCGCTCGAACTCACCGGCGTCAGCGACTTCCGCGGCGTGCAGACGCGCCTCGGCGAAGTCCTCGCGTGGCGCAACCTGTTCTGGGGCCTGTCCGACGCGGCCGCCCGCAACCCGGTGAAGTGGCGGAACGGGGCCGTGCTGCCGAACCCGCGTTACGGCCTGGCCTACCGGTGGTTCTCGCAGCTCGGCTACGCGCGGCTGCGTGAGATCGCGCTGCAGGACGTCGCCAGCGGCCTCATCTACCTGAACTCGAGCGCGAAGGACTTCCAGAACCCGGAGATCCGGCCGTACCTGGACAAGTACCTGCGCGGCTCGCACGGCGTCGCGTCGGTCGAGCGGGTCAAGGTGATGAAGCTCCTGTGGGACGCGATCGGCACCGAATTCGGTGGCCGGCACGACCTGTACGAGCGCAACTACGCGGGCAACCACGAAAACACCCGGATGGAACTGCTGTTCGGCCAGATGGCCGACGGTCAGCTGGACTCGTACAAGGCTCTCGTCGACCAGTGCATGAGCGAGTACGACCTCGACGGCTGGCAGGTGCCGGACCTGGCCTCGTTCGAGGAGCTCGGGGCCGCGGGCCGCGACCTGCTGAGCTGACCACGCGCCACCGCCGGTGCGAACCACCTGTATCCGGGCATTCGATGCCCGGCCAGTCACGGAAGGAAGACCACGATGAGTGTTTCGGAACCGGCGCCCGGCGGCGGCGCCCCCTTGTCGACGAACCAGCACTTCCTGTGCATGTTCGACAAAGGGCCGGACCAGGGGGTGTTCGGGCCACGGCACATCGTGGCCTCCGGCTGGCGGATCACCGGCGCGGTCGACACCGCCGCGCTGCGGGCCGCGCTGGCCGACCTCGTCGTCCGCCACGAGTCGTTGCGCACCAGCATCGTCCGCGACGTCGAGCCGCCCTACCAGCTGGTGCACCCGCCTTCGACGCCGGTCCTCACCGAGCACGAGCTGACCGGCACCGGCGACGCCGAGCGCGAGACCGCCGCGCACGAGTTCCTCAACCGGATCGAGGCCGGCCGGTGCCCGAGCACCGAGCAGCCGCTGATCCGGGCCGCGCTCGGCCGGTTCGACGACCAGGACTCCGTCCTCGTCCTGTACGCCCACCACACGGTGAGCGACAGCTGGTCGCTGCAGATCGTCATCCGCGACCTGGCTCAGCTGTACGCGGCCCGCCGCGGCGTCGCCGAGGCCGAGCTGCCCGAGATGGCGCAGTACCGGGAATACGCCGAGTGGCAGCAGGAGTACCTGACCAGCGCGCCCGTCGCCAAGGCCCGTGCGTACTGGCGCGAGAAGCTGGCCGGCGCGCAGTTCGCGTCGCTGCCGACCGACCGGACCCGCACCGAAGCCACCGGCGTGTACTCGGTGCACCGGTTCCTCATCGACCGCGAGATCACCTCGGCCACGCAGGCGGTCGCGAAGCAGCTGCGCAGCTCGCCGTTCATGGTGCTGCTCGCCGCGTTCAACCTGCTGACCCGCGAAATCACCGGCGCGGACGACCTGACCGTGCCGACCATCACCTCGGGCCGCAGCAACCCCACGTTCGCCGAGACCGTCGGGCCGTTCTTCAACTTCATGCCGCTGCGCACGGACCTCTCGACCTGCCGCACCTTCCGGGACCTGGTCACGAAGACCCGCGGCACCTGCCTGGAGATGTACTCGCACGAGGTCCCGTTCGGCGAGATCGTCGCCGAGGCGCCCACCGTCGTCGCCCCGTTCGGTGACTTCACCCAGGCGGTGCAGGCGTTCCAGTGCTTCCAGTTCCCGGTCGGGGCCGAGGGCGCCCCGGTGGGTGACATCGAGATCGCCGAGCTGCGCCGCCGGCTGCTGTCCGACCCGGACACCTCCGACATCCCCGACGGTGTCGTGTGGGCCCTGGACATCGACCCGGAAGGCGACATCGTCGGCAGCGTCCGGTTCAACAGCAACGACTTCGACGCCGCGACGCTGGAGGGCCTGGTCACCCGGTACATCGAGCTGCTGCGGGTCGCGGTCGCCGACATGGACGCCCCGTTCGGCACGCCGCTCGCCGCGTAACCACCCCGGCAAGCAGAAATCCCGTCCGGCGGATCGCCGGACGGGATTTCTCTTGCTGCGGGAAGGTCAGCCGGCCTGGAGGGCCTCCGGCGTCACCGGCGGGTAGGCGAGGCACGCCTCGTTGTACCGGTCGAGCCGGGCCTGCGCGCGCTCGGTCGCCGTGCGCAGCCGCTCGGCCGGGTCCGCCCCGGAGAGCAGGACGTCGTGGATCGCCGAGGTCAGCTCTTCGTTGATCCCGTTGATGTCCCCGAGCAGCGCCCCGGTCGCGGCCGGCGTCCGGTCCGACGCCATGACCTGCTCCGCGGCAACGCGGAAGCCGGGTTCCTGGTCCGCCCAGCCGTCGGCCAGGACCTGCTCCCACGCCGGCTGCATCACCGGCAGCGAGCCGGCGTGCAGCCGCCGCACCGCGTGGTCCGGGTTGAGCAGGTGCTGGGTGAAGGCGAGCGCGCCGTCTTCCTTCTCCTTCGGCAGGCCCGCCTTGAGGAACATCGACTGGCCGCCGAGGCTCCGGCCGGCGTAGGGCGCCTCTTCGTTGCGCGGCAACGCACCCGTGGCGAGCTCGAAGCCGGCCTCGGCGGCCAGGCCCGTCAGGAACGGCCCGGTCGCCGACGACGTGATCACGAACGCGGTCCGCTGCTGCGTGAACGCCTCCATGGCGCCCCAGAAGTCCCGCGGCTCCCCGGTGTACAGGTAGTGGCCGTCCTGGTGCAGGCGCTGCCACCACCGCGCGTAGGCGACGATCTCGGGCGAATCCAGGGTCACCCGGGTCGACCGGCCGGTCCGCCCGTTGCCGCTGTTGCTCAGCAGCCCGCCCTGCGCGGCGAGCTCCATCTGGATCAGCCAGCCGTGATTCGGCCAGGCGATCCCGTGGGCCGGGCCGTCCGGGAGGGCCTTGACCGCGGCACACGCGTCGGTGAGCTCCTGCCAGGTCGACGGCAGCCGCTCGACCCCGGCGCGCTGCAGCAGACCCTTGTTGGCGAACAGGATGGCGGTCGACACCATCGTCGGCATGGACACCAGTTCGCCGCCGCGGCTGTAGTAGTCCCGCACGACGGGCACGATGTCGTCGACGACCACCGGCTCGCCGAGGATCTTCGTGCGGTCGCCGATCGCCTGCGCGATCGGCACGAACAACGCCGAACCGTCGGCGGCGCGCGTGTCGAGCGCCACCTGGCCCGCCGGGAAGTAGTACTCGGCGATGTCCGGCGGGTTCCCCTCCGTCACCGCTTCGGCGACGGCGGCCGGAAGGTCGCGGTAGCCGATCTCGCGGATCCGGATCCGGTAGCCCGGGTGCGCCCGTTCGAACGTCTCCGCCGCCACCTTGACCGGCGCGTTGAAGTCCGGGATCGGGTGCTCGGTGAGCCAGACGTCGAGCGTCGTCGTTCCGGCCGGGGCAGCGTCCGACACGGCATCCTCCATGGGGTTTCAGTGCGTACTGGTCTGGGCCGCGACGAACTCGGCGACGCGGCGGGGGCGCAGGTCGGTCCAGTGCTCCCGGACGTAGTCCAGGCACTCCTCGCGGCGGGCCGGCCCGTGCACGACCGTCCAGCCGGCCGGCACCTCGGCGAAGCCCGGCCACAGGGAGTGCTGGTCCTCCTCGTTGCGCAGGACGGTGTAGTGGGCGTCCGGTTCTTCGAACGGGTTGCTCATCAGCTCTTCTCCTCCCGGCTCAAGCCGCGGCCGCGGCCGCTTCGCCCTCGATGTGCTTGGCCAGCCCGGCCACGGTCGGCACGTCGAAGAGCACGTTGATCAGCAGGTCGACGTCGAGGTCGGCACGGATTCGGCTGAGCAGCCGCATCGCCTGCAGCGACTGGCCGCCGAGGTCGAAGAAGCTGTCGTGGATGCCGACCTCGCCCACCTCCAGCACCGAACCGAAGATCGCGCACAGCTTCTCCTGCAGCGGCGTCTCCGGCGGCTGGTAGGCGGAGCTGCTGTCGAAGTCGGGCTCCGGCATCGCCTTGCGGTCGAGCTTCCCGTTGGCGGTCAGCGGAAGCGACGGCAGCTGGACGAACGCGGCCGGGACCATGTAGTCCGGCAGCGTCTCCCGCACGTGCTCGCGCAGGGCCGGGATGTCCAGGTCGCCGGACTCCGGGACGACGTAGGCGACCAGGCGCTTCTCCCCCGACTCCAGTTCGCGCACCACCACGACGACCTGGGCGAGCCCGGGGAAGCCGGTCAGCGCCGCCTCCACCTCGGCCAGCTCGATCCGGAAGCCGAGGATCTTCACCTGGCTGCTGGCGCGGCCGATGAACTCGATCAGGCCGTCGTCGTCGCGGCGGGCCAGGTCCCCGGTCCGGTACATCCGGGCGCCGGGCTCCCCGAACGGGTCCGCGACGAACTGCTCCGCGGTCAGATCGGTGCGGCCGAAGTAGCCCCGCGCCACCCCGCGGCCGGCGATGTAGATCTCGCCTTCGATGCCCGGCGGCACCGGGGAAAGCCGGTCGTCGAGGATGTGGATCTTGACGTCGTCGAAGCCCTCGCCCACCGGCACCAGCTTGCCGGGCCGGTAGGTCGCCGACAGCGGGTTGTGCGCGGAGAACAAGGACGTTTCCGTGACGCCATACATCGCCCGGATCACGATGTCCGGGCAGACGTCGAACACCTTGCGCACCGCGCCGGGCGCGATCACGTCCCCGCCGGTCAGGATCTCCTGCACGCCGGTGAACATCTCCGGCGACTCCTCGGCGAGCACCCGGAAGAGCCCGGCGGTGAGGTGGATCCCGGTGATCGCCTTTTCGGTGATCAGCCGGCGCAGCGTCGCCGGCTCCAGCAGCCCGGCCGGGGCGAGGACGACCTCGCCGCCGTGCAGCAGCGGCATCCAGATCTCGTAGGTCGACACGTTGAACGCGTACGGCGCCACCATCAGCACCCGCGCGTGCCGCTCGACCGTCCACTGGGGATTGAAGATCAGCCGCACGACGTCCCGCTGCGTCACCGCGACACCCTTGGGGTGGCCGGTGGAGCCCGACGTGTGGATCACGTAGGCCAGCTGGTCGGGGTGGATCGGCACGGCGGGGTCGGTCGCGGGCTGCTCGAGGGTGGCCGGGTCGTCGTCGACGACCACGGTGGGCACCCCGGTGGGCAGCCCGCCCGCGCGCTGGGCGGTGTCGGCGAGCAGCACCGCCACCTCGGCGTGGTCGACGACCCACTGCCGGCGCTCGGCCGGGTAGTCCTCGTGCACCGGGACGTAGCAGGCGCCCGACTTGACGGTGGCGAGGATCGCCACGACCAGGTCGATCGACCGCTCCAGCAGCACGGCCACGCGGTCGTCCTGGCGCACGCCGAGGCCGATCAGCCGGTGGGCGAGGCGGTTGGCCCGCTCGTCCAGCTCCCGGTAGGTCAGCCGGACGTCCTCGGTGGACACCGCCACCGCGTCCGGCGTCCGCGCGACCTGCTCCGCGAACCGCTCGGAGATCACAAAGGTTTCCATGTCCGCGCTTCCCATCCCTAGCCGGCCAGCGTGTCCGGCGCCTGCGGTGCGTCCGAGTCGCGGAACGCGCGCAGGGCCAGCGGCCCGTCGAAGATGTCGCGCATCCCGGAGACGCCGGACAGCATCCGCGCGAAGTCGATCTTGCGCGGGCGCTGGCGCTTCGGGTCGATGCTCTGCTGCGCCGCCTCCCAGTAGTCCTCCTTGGACTTGGTGCGGTCGTAGAAGAACCGGACGAACTCCAGCAGCGAGTTGAGGAACTCGCGGTAGTTGCGCTCGTAGCGCTCGTACAGCGCCTTTTCCTCGTTCGGGTTGTGCAGCGCGAGGTTGGCCGTCTCGAACAGGCCGAGCGAGCCGCGCAGCGTCAGCCCGACGCCGGTGGACAGCAGCGGGTCGATGAACGCGGCCGCGTCGCCGACCAGGGCCCAGCCGGGGCCGTAGAACTTCTTGCAGGTGTAGGACCAGTCCTTGATCGTGCGGAAGCCGCTGACCCGGGTGGCCGGCGCGGTCAGCGAGGTGATCTCGTCGGCCGCCGCGAGCTCGCTGGCGTGCAGCTCCTCCAGCGTCTTGCCCGACTTCTTGAACGCCTCGATGGGCGTCACGTACCCGACGCTCACCGTCCCGTCCGAAAGCGGGATGAACCAGAACCAGCCGTTGGGGCGGTTCTCGGTGAGCGTGTCGCCCCACCGCGTGCCGCTGTAGCGGTTGCAGCCCTGGAAGTACGCCCACACCGCGAGGTTGCGCAGGTCGTTGTGGTACTCGATGAGGTCGAGCTTGCGCGCCAGCAGGTGCTGCTGGCCCGAGGCGTCGACGACGAGCTTCGAGTTCACGGTGGTCGGTTCCGCGTCGCTCTTGCGGAGGTAGCGCACGCCGACGGCGCGGTCGCCCTCGAAGAGCACGTCCTGCACCGAGGCTTCCTCGATGACCAGGGCGCCGAGCTCGCGGGCCCGCGCCAGCAGGACCGAGTCGAAGTCCGCCCGGCGGACCTGGAAGGTGTACTCGTACTCCGAAGCCTCGGTGAACCGGAAGTCCCAGGCACCCTGGTTGCGGCCCCACAGCAGGGTGCCGCCGTACTTGCGGACGTAGCCCATCCGGTCCAGCTTGTCGCGCAGGCCGAGCGCCTCGATCGTCGGCATCGAGCCGGTGATCAGGGACTCGCCGATGTGGTAGCGGGGGAACTTCTCCTTCTCCAGCACGAGCACCTTGTGGCCCTGCTGGGCCAGCAGCCCGGCCGTGGCCGAACCGCCGGGACCGCCCCCGATGACGACGACGTCGAAGTCTTCCTTGCCAGTCATGGTCGAACTTCCTCCGTAAGGTAGCTTCGGGTGCTCAGTCGCCGTTCCGGTGGCGCTGGGTTTCGACGGCTTCGTACAGGGACTTGATGTTCGAGCTGCCGAACGTGCTCGCGCCCGCCCGCTCGATGATCTCCAGGAAGATCGTGTTCCGCGGGTGCACCGACTTCGCGAAGATCTGGTACAGCTGGCCGTCGTGGTCCTCGTCGAGCAGGATGTTCAGCGCGCGCAGCTCGTCGACGGTGTGCCGGTCCGGCTGCACGCGCTCGGCCAGCAGCGTGTAGTAGGCGTCCGGAGTGGACAGCAGCTCGACGCCGCGCGCCCCCAGCTGCCCGACCGTGTCGAGGATGTCGTCGGTGCGCAGCGCCATGTGCTGCACGCCGGGGCCGCCGTGGTCCTTGAGGAACTCGTCGACGTGCCCGGATTCCATCGCGGCGTCGGACTCGATCAGGGTCAGCGTGACCGCGCGGGACTTGCTCTGCACGACCTTGATGAACATCGCCTGGTCGCCGGTCTCGATGCGCTCGGCGAGGGTGAGCTCGAAGTCCAGCGCCTGCCGGTAGAACTCGACGGTCTCGTCGAGCCGGCCCGGCTCCACGACGACCGCGAAGTGGTCGACGACGAGCAGGCCGGTGCCGCTGCCGGTGGCCGGGACCGGGGACAGGTCGTACACCTCGTCGACGCCGGAGCCCGCGGGCCGCTGCACGAACGTGTGCGTCACGTCGCCGAACCCGATGATCGACGCGGTCACCACGCCGTCGCGCTCGGACGGCGGCGCGACCGGGCGCGCCCCGCCGCGGACCGCCTCGTCGAACGCCGCCGCCGCGTCCGGCACCCGCAGGCCGATGTTGGCCACGCCGTCGCCGTGGCGCTCGACGTAGGCGGCCACCGGGTGGTCCTCCGCGACCGGCTGGGTCAGCACGAGGTCGATGCCGCCCTGGCCGACCACGACCGTGCGGACCGGCCCCGGCTCGTCCTTCGAAGTCGCGCGGACTGCGCAGCCGTACCCGTCCACGAGCCACTTGATGGTTCTTTCGATGTCCTCGACGTAGAACTCGACATGATCAATGGTCACGTTTTCGGATGCTCGCGCTCGCGACATCGTCACCCAACCTCCAAAGGAGCCGCCACCGACGGGAAAAACCGGGAACCGTCAGCCATCGACAGTGACAGGCGGCCCCGCGCGGGAGCATCTCTCCGATTGCCGGGACCCCTGCGCACGCGGGGAGACGCAGCCCGGCCGGTCCGCCGGAATGCTGGGCAGGACATGCTGCCCGACGGGAGAATTCCGTGAGCGAACTGAACTGGACACCGCCCGAGGTCGCTGAGTTCTACGACGGCTCGAGCCCGATGGCCGACAAGTACTACTTCGGCTACCAGCACCTGGGTTACTGGTACGACGAAAGCGACGACGCCACGCTGGAGGACGCGACCAAGCGCCTGACCCGCAAGATCGTCGACACCATCGGCCTGCGCCGCGGCGAGCACCTGCTGGACGCCGGCTGCGGGCTCGGCGCGCCGGCGATCCACATCGCGGAGGAGTACGGCGCCCGCGTCACCGGCATCACGATCAGCCCGGTCGAGGCGTCCCGCGCCGGGGTGCGGGCCGAGGAGAGCGGTGTCGCGGACCTCGTCGGGTTCGAGGTCGCCGACTACCACTCGCTGCCGCACGCCGAGAACCACTTCGACGCCGTGGTCGCGATCGAGTCGCTCTTCAACGCCTTCGACCTGGACAAGGCCCTGCTGGAGTTCCACCGGGTGCTGCGGCCCGGCGGCCGCGTCGCCTTCTCGGAGATGATCAAGACGACCGAGGCCTCCCGGGCGAAGCGGCCGTTCCCCCAGGCTCGCGAGCCGATGACGGCCGAGGACTGGACCAAGGCGTTCGAGACCGCGGGGTTCGTGGTGGAGGAGCAGGTCCGGTGCGGCCGCCGCGTGTACGTCAACAGCGGCAAGCGCTACCTCAACCGGCACGACGAGGTCAGCGGCCTGCTCGCCGGCGAGTTCGGCGAGGAGATCACCGCGGACATCCGGAAGGGCATGCAGACCGCCTTCCACCTGGGCCCGGAAGACGTGGACTACCTGATCCTCTGCGCCAGGAAGCCCTGACGAACTTCGGCGTGCTCCACGGACGGCCGGGTGGCGGACGCCACCCGGCCGTTACGGCTGCCCGCCGAACGGCAAGACGACAAGAATTCACGCCGGATCTTCGTTTTTCGTAGAAAAACCGGCTTCACGAAGAGCATTTCGGAGGACGTCCGGACAACGTCGCAAATGCGACGCTGAGGACGAACATGCGGGGAAGGAACACCACGACATGACAGCCGCCAGGAGCCTGCCGACCGAAGGCCACCCGTCCCCGCCCGAGCCGGGCCTGACGGCCGAGGAGGTCGTCGCCCGCGCGGCCCGCATCGCGGACCGCATCGCCGGACGGCAGCAGGAGACCGAAGAGCGCGGGTACTACGGGCTCGACACCCACAACGAACTTCTCGAAGCCGGCTTCTACCGCCTCCTGGTGCCGAAGCGCTACGGCGGCTACGAATTCGGCCTCGACACCTACGTCCGGGTGGTGACCGAACTCGCCCGCGGCTGCGCGTCGACGGCGTGGATGTACACCTTCGGCCACTCGCACGCCCACACCGCCGCCACGCTCTTCGGCGAAACGGCGCAGGACGAACTGTTCGCCGGCGGCGACTTCATCTCCCCGGCCACCATCGGGCCGGTCGGGATCGCCCAGCCGGCCGAGGACGGCGGCTGGATCGTCGACGGCGTCCACCGCTACAGCTCGGGTTCGCCGTACGCCACGCACTTCATCGGCCACACCCTCTTCTTCCACGCGGAAGGCGAGCCGCCCGCGCCGCTGCTCTTCGCGGTGCCCCGCGAGCAGTGGGAGCGGCTCGACGACTGGGAAGGGCAGCTGGGCCTGAAGGGCAGCGGCTCCCACAGCGTCAAGCTCGACAACGTGCTCGTGCCGGCCCACCGCGCGCTGCCCGGCACGCACATGGGCATGAAGTCGGTGGTGGACGGCACGCCCGGCCTCGAGCTGCACGGCAACCCGCTGTACGGCGGCGGGGTGCTCAGCATGATCCAGTTCCAGGTCGGTGCGCTGGCGGTCGGCATGGCCACCGGCGCCCTCGACGAATACGCCCGCCTGATGCGGGAACGCACGACGATCTACCCGCCGATCGTCCCGCGCAGCGAGGACCCGGACTTCCAGCTCCACTACGGCGAAGCGGCCGGCCGGATCGCCGCCGCGCGGGCCGCGCTCTCGGACGCGGTGCGCCAGTGGCACGAGACCGCGGAGCGCGGGTCCGCCGCGTTCACCCGCGACGTCGACGTGCGGCTTTCGCTGATCAGCCACGAAGCCGTCCGGCTGTCCTGGAGTGCGGTGTCGGAGAACCTCTTCCCGACCGCCGGCTCCAGCGCCGTGCGGGCGGGCGAGCGGATCGAGCGGATCTGGCGCGACATCTCGACCCTGCACAGCCACGCCGGCGTCAGCCTGTTCCTGGCCAAGGTGGCCCGGCGCGAACTCGCCGCGCTGGACACCGGCGCCGCGCACTGACGCACCGCGCAGGCAGGTCACTTCGATCGTCCCGTCGACGCCGAGACCCTTCACGTTTTCAGGTCCCAACGCCGAAGCCCCCGGAGGCCGCGATGAACACAGAACGCCCCTTCACCTTGGACCCCACGGGCCGGGACATCCACGCCGAAGCCGACCACCTGCGCGGGCTGGGCCCCGCCACCCGGGTGCAGCTCCCGGGTGGCGTCCTGGCCTGGTCGATCAACAGCTACGAGGTCAGCAAGAAGGTGCTGGGCGACCCGAACGTCAGCAAGAGCGCCCGCCGGCACTGGCCGGCGTTCTCCAACGGCGAGGTCGCCCCCGACTGGGAGATGATCAGCTGGGTGGCGATGGACAACATCTCCACCACCTTCGGCAAGGACCACCGCCGGCTGCGCCGGCTGACCAGCAAGGCGTTCAACGCCCGCCGGCCGGAGGAGGTGCGGCCCCGGGCGCAGGCGATGATCGACGACCTGCTCGACCGGATCGAGGCCGCCGAGGCCGCGGGCGAGGTGGTCGACCTGAAGACGTCGTTCGCCTACCCGCTGCCCGGCATGCTGGTGGCCGAGCTGATCGGCATGTCGGACGAGGCCCGGGTGGCCGCGGCTAAGATGATCGACCTGATGGTCGCCACCAACGTGACCCCGGAGCAGGCCCAGGACACGCTGCTGGGCTGGCGCACGGCGATCGCGAACCTCATCGCGCAGAAGCGCGAGAACCCCGGCCCGGACATCACGAGCGACCTGATCGCGGCACGCGACGAGGACGGCTCGCGGATGACCGAGCAGGAGATGACCGACACGGTCTTCGCGATCCTCGGCGCCGGCTCCGAGACCACGATCAACTTCATCGACAACGCGGTCACCGCGCTGCTCACCCACCCCGAGCAGCTCGAACTGGTCAAGACCGGCCGCGTCTCGTGGGACGAGGTCATCGAAGAGGTGCTGCGGCTGCAGTCGCCGCTGGCGAGCCTGCCCCTGCGGTTCGCGGTGGAGGACATCGAGCTGGAGGGGGTGACCATCCCGAAGGGCGACCCGATCCTGGTCAACTACGCCGCGATCGGCCGGGACCCCGCCCTGCACGGCGAGTCGGCCGCCACCTTCGACATCACGCGCGAGTCGAAGGAGCACCTGTCGTTCGGGCACGGGCCGCACTACTGCCTCGGCGCCGGCATCGCCCGGATGCTGGCCAAGGCGAGCCTCTCGGCGCTGTTCGAGCGCTTCCCGGACCTGTCGCTCGCGGTCGATCCGGCGGAGCTCGTCCCCTACCCCAGCTTCATCATGAACGGGCACCGGCACCTGCCCGTCCGGCTTTCGCAGGCACTCCCGGAGCTCCCCGCGGCGGCGTGACCTGACGAAAGGCGGCCGGTGGCCGGGGTGCGCGCGTACCCCGGCCACCGGCCATTTTCGTGGGCTTTCCTCCCGGCTGCGGACTTCGCGCCGCGGCCTGTCGCGCCGCCGGGGAGGTCGTTAGCTTGGGTGGTATGGCCTCCCCTGTCGACGACCTGCTGGCGGCGCTGCCCGCCGGGCGGGTGTACACCGACCCGGACCTGCTGACCGCCCACAGCCGCGACGAAGCCGACCTGTGCGACGCCGGCACCCCGCTCGCCCTGGTGCGCCCGCAGGACACCGCGGAGGTCGCCGCGGCCGTCCGGGTGGCCGCCGCGCACGGGATCCCGGTCGTCCCGCAGGGGGCGCGGACCGGGCTCGCGGGCGGCGCCAACGCCGTCGACGGCGCCCTGGTCGTGTCGCTCACCGGGCTGAACCGGATCCTCGACATCGACCCCGGCGAGCGGATCGCCGTCGTGCAGCCGGGCGTGGTGAACGCCGAGCTGCGCCGGGCCGTCGCCAAGGAGGGCCTGTACTACCCGCCGGACCCCGGCTCCTGGGAGTCCTCGACCATCGGCGGGAACGTCTCGACCGACGCCGGCGGGATGTGCTGCGTCAAGTACGGCGTCACCAGCGAATACGTGCTGGGCCTGGAGGTCGTGCTCGCCGACGGCGAGGTGCTGCGCTGCGGCCGCCGCACGGTCAAGGGCGTCGCGGGCTACGACCTGACGCGGCTGTTCGTCGGCGCGGAGGGCACCCTCGGCATCATCACCGAGATCACCGTCCGGCTGCGGCCCGCGGCCGAGCCGGCGCTCACGCTCGTGGCGGTGTACCCGGACCTGCCGGCCGCCGGCCGGGCGGTGTCCGCGGTGACCGCCGGGGGCCACGTGCCGAGCATGCTCGAGCTGCTGGACCGCACGCACCTGCGCGCGATCGAGGCGCACCGGCCGATGGGCCTGGACACCGGGGCCGCGGCGATGCTGCTGATCGCGGCCGACACCGGCGACCGCGCCGCGGCGGACCTCGAGCGGATCGCCGCGTGCTGCCGGGAAGCCGGGGCGAGCGAGCTGTACGTCGCCGGGGACGCGGCCGAGGCCGAGGCGCTGACCGCCGCCCGCCGGCTCGCCCACCCGGCGATGGAGCAGCTGGCCCGGGAGGCGTTCCCCGGCGGCCGGGGCGGCCTCGTGGTCGACGACGTCGCCGTGCCGCGGTCGCGGATCGTCGACCTCGTCACCGGCGTCGAGGAGATCGCCGCCCGGCACGACGTGCTCGTGGGCATGGTCGGGCACGCCGGCGACGGGAACCTGCACCCGGTCATCGTGGTCGACCGGGCCGATCCGTCCAGTGTGGACCGTGGCCGGGTGGTGTTCGACGAGATCATGCGGCTCGGCCTGTCGCTCGGCGGCACCTGCACCGGCGAGCACGGCGTCGGCCTGCTCAAGCGGGACTGGCTCGCGCACGAGCTCGGCGCCACCGGCGTCCGGGTCCACCGGGCGCTCAAGGCCGCGCTCGACCCGGCCGGGATCCTCAACCCGGGCAAGGTGATCGCGCCGCGCTGAGGGCAACCGAGGAGACGGCGGCGGCCGGTTCCGCTTGGGAGGATCCAGGGAGCGGATCTTCGGCGGGACGGAGGCGGCGATGGCGTTCGACGGCGGCCCGGTGGCGGTGATCGCCGGCACCCCGTACGACTCCGGCCTCGGGGCCGCGTTGCTGCGGGCGCAAGGCGTGCCTGCGGCCGCGTACGCCATGGCGGAGTCGCCCGACGAGCAGGACGCGTTGCAGTACAAGGATCCCGGCGCGCTGTCGGCGGCGTTCCACGACCGGCTCGGCGGGCTGCGGGAACAGGGGACCTCGCTGGCGATGCTGTTCTGCAACTCGCTGGCCGCCGTGGTGGACCACGACGACACCGCGATCCCCGTGGTCTCGCCGGTCACCGTCTACCGGGAACACCTGCCGGTCCTGCGCTCTTCGCTGGCCGTCACCGGGAACGCGAACGCGGCCCTCGGCGTCGAGCGGACCGTCCGGCTGGCCAACCCGGACCACCGGGTGCTGGGGGTTTCGGATCCCGCGCTCGTCCGCGGGATCGAGGCCGGCGACCCGGAGGCGGCCTTCGCGGCCTCGCACCTGCCGGCCACCCTCCGCCTCGCCGAGCGCCTCGGTCTGGACACGGTCGTCCTGGCCTGCACGCACTTCACGGCCGTCCTGCCGTTCGTGACCGCCGCCTGCGCCCTGCCCGTCATCGACGTCGGCACCCGGCTGGTCGAGCTGACCCGGCGGGCCGCCGGATTGGGGAACCATGACTGACCTGTCCCGCGCCGAGCTGCACGTGTCGGTCTCCGACCCGGTGGCGACGTCGATGAACTTCCTCAACGAGGTCGCCGGCCGCTACCCGGACGCGATCTCGCTCGCCGCCGGCCGGCCGTACGACGGCTTCTACTCGACCGCCGACATCGCCCGCTACCAGCAGTCCTACGTGGACCATCTGCGGGCCGGCGGGCTCGACGAGGCCGCCGTGCGCCGCCTGCTGCTGCAGTACGGGCGCACCAACGGCCAGCTCGGCGCGCTGATCGCCCGGATGCTGGAGGTCGACGAAGGCATCGTCGTGCCGCCGGAGGCGGTGATGGTCACCTCGGGCTGCCAGGAGGCCATGGTCGTCGCGCTGCGGTCGCTGTGCGCGGGGCCGGACGACGTCGTCCTCGTGACCGATCCCTGTTACGTCGGGCTGACCGGCGCGGCGCGGATCCTCGGCGTCGAGGTGGTGCCCGTGCCCGAGGGGCCCGGCGGTCTCGACCCGCAGACCGTCGCCGCCGTCGCCCGGCGCGTCCGCGCGGCGGGCAAGCGGCCGCGGGCGCTCTACCTGGTGCCGAACTTCTCCAACCCGTCCGGGGTTTCGCTGCCCGTGCCGACCCGCCGGCTGCTGCTCGACACGGCCGCCGAGCAGGACCTGCTGCTGCTCGAAGACGACCCGTACGGGCTGTTCGGGCTGGACGACGAGCCGCGCCCGACGCTGAAGTCCCTCGACACCGACGGCCGCGTGCTCTACCTCGGCTCGTTCGCGAAGTCGGTCTTCCCCGGCGCACGGGTCGGATTCCTCGTCGCCGACCAGGGCGTGGTCGACGCGCAGGGCCGGCGCACCCTGCTGGCCGAGGAGATGTCGGCCGTGAAGAGCATGCTGACGGTGAACACCTCGCCGATCGCGCAGGCGGTCATCGGCGGCGTGCTCGTCGAGTCGGGCGGCAGCCTGCGCGCGGCCAACCGGGACAAGATCGCGTTCTACCGGAACAACCTCCGGACCCTGCTGGCCGCGCTGGAGGAGCACTTCCCGCTCCCGGACCGCGCCGGCCGCGGGATCAGCTGGAACGTGCCCAGCGGCGGCTTCTTCGCCGTCGTCGACGTGCCGTTCCCCGCCGACGAGAAACTCCTGGAGCTGTCCGCGGAGCAGTTCGGCGTGCTGTGGACGCCGATGAGCTTCTTCTACGCCGACGGCGGCCACCACGCCCTCCGCCTGTCCTGCAGCTACCTGGAGGCGGCCGAGATCGCGGAGGGCGTGCGGCGGCTGTCCCGGCTGGTCGCCGAACACGCCTGAGGCGGGTGCGCCCCTACTTGACGACGCGGTAGAGCATCCGGAAGGTCTCCGGGCCCTCCTTCGTGTGCACCAGCTCGAGCTCCTGCTGGGCGCCGATGTGGTCGAACAGCCGGATGCCCGAGCCGAGCAGCACCGGCACGACGTGCAGCCAGAGCTCGTCGACCAGGCCGGCCTTGAGGCACTGCTGGATGACGTCGGCACCACCCATCACGCCCACCGACCGGCCGCCGGCGACCTCGGTGGCCTTGGCCATCGCGGTTTCGATGTCCCCGGAAACGAAGACGAACCGCGACCACTCACCGGATTTCACCTTTTCCGGTACGTCGTGCGACAGAATCACGTACGGCACCGGAACGGGCGGGTTCCCGCTCCACGCCCCGGACACCTCGTACGTGCGCCGCCCGGCGAAAATCGCCCCGAACTCGTTCTTTTCGAACAGTTCCCGAGCTTCGGCGGTGTATTCGTCATCCGCCCCGATGCTCGTGAAAGCCCACCGGTGCAGGCGTTCCACGTCATCGTCCGGCGTGGCGATGAACCCGTCCAACGACACCGTGATGTCGACGATGACCTTTCCCAAGATCCCGCTCCCTTTCGCGCGCAGTAATCGAAACGATCGGGGCGAGCATACCGTCTCCGGCAGGCGGCCCTGGTTCGATCGGGCACCTTCGGAGGTTCGGAAGGAATCGCCGGCGGCGCAACTCCGAGCGTGCTTTTTTTCGGCGGATCAGCGCCCCTCGATCCGCTCGGCGAGCTCGTCGCGGTACTCCCGGGCGGCCTGGAACTCCGGTTCGTCGCCGGTAGCCCGCTTCAACGCGCCTTCCAGGATCTTCAGCCCCTGGCGTTCGTCGCCGCGCGCATCCGCCTGCCTCGCGGCGTTTTCCATGGCCTTCGCGAGCTTGGTCCGCGCCTCGGGTGCCTTGGCGGCTTGGTGGATCCGGATCCAGTTGCCGCCCGGATCGACGAGGGTGAACCCGGTGTACCGGTCGTTGCGCAGCCGCGGCCGGGTCATCCGCGGGATGCCGGAGACGAGCAGTTTTCCGTGTACGGAACGCATCCCCGCCGCGAAGCTTTCGAACAGTTCGCCGGTGTCCGCCACGACGACCAGGCACGTGCTGTACGACTGCGCCGGGTCGTAGCCGTCCATTCCGAAGAAGTGCAGGTTGATGTCTTCCCGTCGCACCGCGACGTGCGGGTTCGGCCGCGTCTGCCGGTAGGTGATCCCGAAGCCGAGCATCTCGTAGAACGACGCGATCTCGTCGATGGACGGACAGGGCAGGAGCGGAATGGTCAGTTCGTTCGCCATTGCCCGAAGCTAAGCCCGGATCCGCCGAAACGACACGGAGGTATTTGCTCATGCGAACAGCAGGACACCGCCACCGGCTGATCACCATGCCGCGCTGCGGTCAGGCAGCGTTCGACCGGCGCTCCGCGGCCAGCGCCGTCAAATCGGCCGCCACCTCGGCCAGCGACGGCTGCCGGGCGATCTCCGCCGCGATCCCCGCCGCCGCCTGGCGGTACTGCGGCCGGCCCAGCAGCTCCGCGCAGTGGTCCGCGACCGTGGCCGGGTCCGCCTCGCCGGGCGGCAGCTGCAGGCCCGCGCCCGCCGTCACCACCGCGGCCGCGTTGTCCAGCTGGTCGTCGAACGCCGGGAGGACCAGCTGCGGCCGGCCCGCGCCCAGGGCCGTCAACGACGTGCCCTGGCCGCCGTGGTGGATGGCGAGGTCGCAGGCTCTCAGCACGTGCGACAGCGGCAGGCGGCCGACGTGCGTGGCCACCGCCGGCAGCGGGGGCCAGCCCGCCGCGACCTCGTCCTCCACCGCCACCACGACGTCCGCCTCGAGGCGGGCCAGTGCGTGCAGCATGGGGATGACCACGCCCGACACGCCGTCGATCCCGAGGCGGGGCAGCACCGTGCCCAGCGTGAGGCAGATCCTCGGCCGGCTGCGCGGCTGCCACACCCACGCCGGGACGCGGGCCTGGCCGTCGTAGGGCACGTTGCGCATCCGGCGCTGGGTGAGCGCGTGCGACCGGCGCATGCTGGGCGGCCACGGGTTCAGCACGGTCACCGGCGGCGGCACCGACGGCAGGCCGAGGCCCGCCAGCTGCGGCCCGAGCTCGTCCCCGGCCGCCGCCCGGTACTCGCGCAGCAGCGGGATCCCCCACTGCAGCTCCACCGAGGGCACGCCGAACACCGACGCCGCCACCGGGCCCGCCGCCTCCGCGCGTTCGCTGAGCACCAGCTCCGGCCGCCAGGATTCCACGATGGACAGCAGGCCGGGCAGGTTCCGCGCCGCGTTGCGGCCGAACACGCGTCCGTTGCCGTAGCGCCGCTCCGCCAGCCGGCCGGGCTCGCCCTCGGCCGCGAACCCGGTGAAGTCGGCCGCCGGTCCACACGAGACGGACGGCAGGCCGGCCCGCAGCACCTCGGGGACGAAATCGTCGGCGACCGCCACGAGCACCTCGTGGCCGAGCCCGCGAAAAGCCCACGCGAGGGGCACGAGCGGGTAGAAATGGCCGCACAGGGCCGCGGACGTGAACAGGACCCGCATGCGTTTCTCCCCCGTTTCCAGGACCGGTTCGCCCTGCTGCGGACGTTAGAACCGGGCCACCGGCAAGCTCGTCTCCGCCGCTGCGGTGTCGGCGCAACGGCGGAGATGCGGGCCGTCCGGCACAGCGCGATGGTCGGTGGCGCGCAGCCCGGCACCGCATCGAAGCCGGTCACACTGCGCAATCTTGAAGGTGCCGCGACCGGGGTCCTTCCGCGAAGATGGTTCGCGCTCCGTCGCACGTGCGGCATCCGACGCGGACAATCGGCAGAGCAAGACGAGAGGACTGAAAAGTGACTGGCGCACAAGGTCCGCCTCTGGCAGGGCGGCGGGAATGGATCGGGCTGGCGATACTCGCCCTGCCCACCATGCTGACGATGCTCGACAACGGCGTGTTGTTCCTGGCGGTTCCCCACCTGAGCGAAAGCCTGGGTGCGAGCAGCCTCGAACAGCTGTGGATCACCGACATCTACGGCTTCCTCATCGCCGGCTTCCTCGTCACCATGGGCACGCTGGGTGACCGGATCGGCCGGCGCCGCCTGCTCCTCATCGGAGCGGCGGCCTTCGGCCTGCTGTCGATCGTCGCGGCGTACTCGAAGAGCCCGGAAATGCTCATCGTCGCCCGGGCGCTGATGGGCGTGGCGGGGGCGACGATCATGCCGTCGACCCTCGCGTTGATCATGAACATGTTCCCGCACCCCAAGCAGATGGGTGCGGCGATCGGGATCTGGTCCACGGCGATGATGGCCGGCGTGGCCCTCGGCCCGGTGATCGGTGGCGCGCTGCTGAACTCCTTCTGGTGGGGCTCGGTGTTCCTGATCGGCGTGCCGGTCATGGTGCTGCTGCTGGCGGCGGGCCCGTTCCTGCTGCCGGAGTCGAAGAACCCGCACGCGGGCCGCGTGGACCTGTTCAGCGTCGCGCTGTCGCTGGCCGCGATCCTGCCGTTCATCTACGGCCTCAAGGAACTGGCCCGCTCCGGCGCCGGTGCCGTCCAGATCATCGCGGTGGTCGTCGGCGTCGTGTTCGGCATCGTGTTCGTGCTGCGGCAGCGCAGCCTGGACCACCCGCTGCTGGACATCCGGCTGTTCGCCATCCCCGCGGTGAGCGGCTCGCTGATCCTCAGCGTGCTGGTGGCCTCGGTCCAGGGCGGCGCGGCCTTCCTGCTGACCCAGCACATGCAGCTGGTCGACGACCTGTCGCCGCTCGCGGCCGGGTTGTGGATGCTGGTGCCGTCGTTCGCGCTGATCATCGGCATCCAGGTGGTCACGGGCCTGTCGGCGAAGGTGCGCCCGGCCTTCCTGCTGATCGGCGGAGCCCTCACCTCCGCCGTCGGCATGGTGGTCCTGACGCAGGTCAGCGTCGGCGGGATCGGCACCCTGATCACCGGCCTGAGCCTCGTGTTCCTCGGGGTGAGCCCGGTCGGCCCGCTGGTCAGCCAGCTGGTCATGCGGGCGGCCCCACCGGAGCGCGCCGGCTCGGCGGCCTCGCTGGCCTCCACCGGCGGCGAACTCGGGCTGGCCCTGGGCATCGCGGCACTGGGCAGCCTCGCAACGGCCGTCTACCAGTCCAAGGTGACGATCCCCGCGAACGTACCGGCGGACGTCGCCGGCCCGGCGAACGAAAGCATCGCCGGCGCGTTCATCGGGGCGGCGAAGCTGCCGGGCGACATCGCGAGCAGCCTGCTGACGACGGCTCGCGAAGCGTTCAACTCCTCGGTCTCGCTGGCCGCCACGGTCTGCGCGGTCGCGTTCGCCGCGCTGGCCGTGCTGACCTTCGCGACCCTGCGGGCCCTCGCGCCCCTGGGTGCACCCGGCGGCCCGCCGCCGGAGGAGGAAGCCCCGGCCCCGGTCGACCAGGAGGACGGCCCCGTGCCGACCACCGCGGTCTGACCAAGACCGAAGCAAGACGAGAGTGGCCCCGCCCCCAGCGGGGCCACTCTCGTTTTGCCGTACAACACCACCGCAGCCACACATCACCGGCGGCCAGAGCCCACAGCACCACCGGCAGCCACACGCACGACCCGACCCCAAAGGAACCCAGGCCCCCCGCAACCCCGATACGAAGCCAGAACACGGCCGGGGGCCGCCGGGGGAGGCACCCGCTAACCCCCAGTCCCGGGTCGCCCGCGCGCGGGGCCAAAAA
>NZ_JBFANY010000008.1:0-40254 GCF_040674975.1 Amycolatopsis sp. NPDC049688 | reverse complement strand
ACGGACGGCGGTGCCGGGTCAAGGCACGCTTTCCCGCCTTGACGCGGTGCCGCCGGCCGTCGTCACAATCGGGCTTCGGGGTTGCAAACAAAAGAGATCCCGGAAGGGATCGCATGAACGGAGTCGAGCGCCGCACCCCCCGCAGAAGACCATGGACGCCAGGTGTGTCGCATCCGAAAGCGACGTAGCTAACCGACGGAGGAACCATGGCGGACAGTCGCAAGGTAACCATCACTGAGGCCGACTATCTGCGGATCCTGGTCCACGGCACCTCCGCGTTCGAGGTGCTGCGCACCGCCCTCGAGTTCGAGCTGTTCGAGAAGCTGGACGCGGCGGGCGGCATGGACGTCGACGAGACGGCGGCCGCGCTCGGGGTCGAACGCCAGCCGGCCCGGATCCTGCTGCTGGGGCTCGCTTCCTTGCTACTGCTGGAAAAGCAGGGTGACAAGTACGTCAACAGCAAGATGGTCGAACGCAAGCTGCTGAAAGACGGCGAGCGCTTCCTCGGCCCGCTGATCGACATCCAGGCGAAGATCATCAACGCCACGATGGTCGACTTCGCCGAGTCGATCCGGCAGAACACCAACGTCGGCCTGCGCCGGCTCGAAGGCCCGGGCGACACGCTCTACGAGCGCCTCACCGCCACCCCGGACCTGCAGAAGGTGTTCTACGACAACATGGGTGACGCGTCGCGGCGCGCGTTCGCGCAGATCCTGGAGAAGTACGACTTCTCCGGCATCCGCCACGCCATCGACCTCGCCGGCGGCGACGGCAGCAACTCCGTGGAGCTGGCGAAACGCTACCCGCAGCTCGAGATCACGGTGATGGACCAGGAGAGCGTGACGCAGCTGGCCGCCGGCCGCATCGAGGATCCGGACGTCCGCAAGCGCGTGCACTTCCACGCCGGTGACATCCTCCACGACGCCTACCCCGAGGGCGCGGACGCGATCTTCGTGTTCCACATCTTCGAAATCTGGTCGCTGGAGCGCAACACCGAGCTGCTGCGCCGGTGCTACGACGCCCTGCCCGAGGGTGGCGTGTGCCTGGTCTACAACTGGGTCTGCAACGACGAGGGCACCGGGTCGATGGCGGCCGGGCTGGTCTCGCCGTACTTCCTCACGCTCGCCTCCGGCGAGGGCATGACCTACGCCCCGGCCGACATGGAGCGCGCCGCCCTCGACGCCGGGTTCGCGCGGGTCGACCTGCACCAGGACATGGGCTTCAGCCACGCTCTCGTCGTCGCCCACAAGGAAACCGCCGGCCAGGAGGGTCGATGACCGAGGGGCTCGAGCACTCCGGTGCGCATCCGGAGCCGATCGCCGTGATCGGGATGGCCTGCCGGTTCGCCGGCGGGATCGACTCGCCGGCGAAGTTCTGGCGGCTGCTGCGCGAGGGTGCGGACGCGATCGGCGAGGTGCCGGAGGACCGCTGGTCCTGGTACGCGCGGCAGAGCGGCGCCCACGCGGCGGCGCTGCGCGACGTCACCCGGTCCGGTGCCTTCCTGGACGACATCAAGGGTTTCGACGCGGACTTCTTCGACCTCACCCCGCGTGAAGCCGCCCTGATGGACCCGCAGCAGCGGATCGTCCTGGAGCTGGCCTGGGAGGCGCTGGAGCACGCGGGCATCCCGCCGCGGTCGCTCGCCGGCACCGACACCGGGGTCTTCATGGGTGTCGGCGCCGACGACTACGGCCGCCGGCTGCTGGAGGACCTGCCGCGGATCGAGGCGTGGACCGGCATCGGCAGCTCGTACTGCGCGGTGGCCAACCGGGTCTCCTACGCGCTGGACCTGCGCGGGCCGAGCGCGGTGGTGGACACCGCGTGCTCGTCGTCGCTGGTGTCGATCCACCTGGCGGCGCAGGCCCTGCGGGCCGGCGAGTGCCCGGTGGCGCTGGCCGGCGGCGTGCTGGTGATGGCCGCGCCCGGGCTTTCGCTCGTCCTGGACGCGGCCGGGGCCACCTCGCCCGACGGCCGCTGCAAGTCCTTCGCCGCCGACGCCGACGGCTACGGGCGGGGCGAGGGCGGCGGCATGGTCGTGCTCAAGCGGCTGTCCGACGCCCGCCGCGACGGCGACCCCGTGCTGGCCGTGCTCCGCGGCAGCGCGGTGCACCAGGACGGCCGCACGAACGGCATCATGGCCCCGAGCGGCGACGCGCAGGCCCACCTGATGCGCCGCACCTACGAGACCGCCGGCATCGACCCGGCGACCGTCGGCTACGTCGAGGCGCACGGCACCGGCACGCGCGCGGGTGACCCGCTCGAGGCCGCGGCCATGGCGTCGGTGTTCGGGAAGGGCCGCGCCGCCGAAGAGCCGTGCCTGATCGGCTCGGTCAAGCCCAACATCGGGCACCTGGAGGCGGGCGCGGGCGTCGCCGGCGTCATCAAGGCGGTGCTGGCGCTGCAGCACGCCGAGATCCCGCCGAGCCTCAACTGCGAAACGCCCAACCCGGCCATTCCCTGGGACGAGGCCCGGCTGCGGGTGGTGACCGAGCCGACGCCGTTCCCGGAGCAGGCCGGCCCGCGCCGCGCCGGGGTCTCCGGGTACGGCTACGGCGGCACGATCGCGCACGTCATCCTCGAAGAGGCCGACCCGGCCGCCGATCGTCCGTCCACTGAGGACATCGGGCCCGCGCTGTACCCGGTGTCCGGGGCCAGCGCCGAGGCGGTGCGGCAGAACGCGGGCCGGCTCGTCGGCTGGCTGACCGCGCACCGGGACACGAGCCTGGCCGACATCGGCCACACCCTGGCCGTGCGCCGCCCGCACCTGCCGCACCGGGCCGCGGTCTTCGCCGAGGACCGGACCGAGCTGATCAACCGGCTCGGCGAGCTGGCCGTCTCGGGACCGGAGCCGGTCACCGGCCCCGGTACCGGTGCGGGCGCCGTCTGGGTGTTCTCGGGCCACGGTTCGCAGTGGGTCGGGATGGGCCGCGAGCTGATGGACACCGATCCCGCCTTCGCCGCGGTGCTCGACGAAATCGACCCGGTCTTCGTCGCCGAGCTGGGGGTGTCCCCGAAGGCCGTAGTGCGGTCCGACGCCCGGCAGCCGGTGGACGTCATCCAGCCGATGATCTTCGCGATGCAGGTGGCGCTGGCCGCCGCGTGGCGCGCGCGGGGCCTGCGCCCGGCGGCGGTGCTCGGGCACTCGGTCGGCGAGATCGCCGCGGCGGTCACCGCCGGGGTGCTGACCCTCGACGAGGGCGCGCGGCTGGTCTGCCGCCGCTCGGCGCTGCTGCGCCGGGTCGCCGGGCACGGCGGCATGGTCATGGTGGCGCTGCCGCCCGAGGAAGTGGCGCGCCGGCTGGCCGGCCGCACCGACCTCGCGGTCGCGGTCGCCTCGGCGACCACGTCGACCGTGGTGTCCGGGGACGTCACGGCGATCCAGGAGTTCACCGAGCGGCTGCGGGCCGAAGGCACCGGCGGCCGGCTGGTCGACTCCGACGTGGCCTTCCACAGCGCGCAGATGGACCCGCTGCTCGACGAGCTGGCCGCGGCCGCGGCCGACCTCGGACCGCAGCCGGCCACGGTCCCGCTCTACAGCACCGCGCTCGAAGACCCGCGCACGGAGAGCCTGCGCGACGGCGCCTACTGGGCCGCCAACCTGCGCAACACCGTGCGGTTCGTGCAGGGGGTGACCGCGGCGCTGGAGGACGGGCACCGGCTGTTCCTGGAGGTGTCGCCGCACCCGGTCGTCGAGCACTCGATCAACGAGACGTTCGACGGGCTCGGCATCACCGACGGGTTCGTCACCCACACCCTGCGGCGCCACAAGCCGGAGCGCGAGACCCTGCTGACCAACCTGGGCCTGCTGCACGCCCAGGGCGCCGACGTCGACTGGCGGGCCCTGTGGCCCGAAGGCGGCGTCGCGGAGCTGCCGACGACCGCGTGGCAGCACAAGCCCCACTGGGCGGAGGAGCCGGACGCGCCCACTGCGCTGGCCGAGCACCACAACCCGGCCGGGCACACGCTGCTGGGCGGGCGGACCGTCGTGCGCGGCACCACGCCCGCGCACGTCTGGGCGACCCGGCTGGACCGCGAATCCCGGCCCTACCCCGGCAGCCACCCGGTGCGCAGCGTCGAGATCATCCCGGCCGCCGTGCTGCTGAACACCTTCGCCACCGCGGCGGCGGCGGTCGGCCCGCGGGCGGACCTGGCCGAGGTCGCCCTGCGCGTCCCGGTCAGCGTCACCAGCACGCGGGACCTGCAGGTGGTGCTGCAGGACGGGACGATCCGGCTGTCGAGCAGGCTGAGCGGGCGCGGCACCCCCGGCGGGGACGCCGCCGAGCAGGGCTGGGCCACGCACACCACGGCCACCCTGGAACCGCAGACGGATCCGGCGGCCGAGCCCGCCGGGGACGCCGTCACGACCGAGGACCTGCCGGCCGCGTTCGTGATCGAACGGCTGGCCTCGCTCGGCGTCGCCGCCATGGGGTTCCCGTGGGTCGTGGAGCACCTGCGCCGCGGCGAGGGCACGCTCGTGGCCACCGTCCGCGCGGATCCGGACCCGGACAACCGGCCGGACACCTGGGCCTCGGTCCTCGACGCGGCCCTGTCGACGGCGTCGGTCGTGTTCACCGGGGAGCCGATCCTGCGGATGCCCGCGCACATCACGCGGGTTTCGCTGGCCGACGCGCCCCCGCCGCAGGTCACGATCACCGTGCGGCAGACCGGCGAGCTCACCGTGGACGTCGAGATCACCGACGCCGGCGGGGCCGTGGTGGGCCGGCTCGCCGGCCTGCGCTACGGCGTCCTGGACGGGGCTCCGTCGGGCGACACCGGCACCGGGGTCGGCCCGCACAAGCTGGTCCGCCCGCTCGGCTGGGCGCCGCTGGAGCGCACGGAACCGCAGGAGCGGCGCGCCGCGGTGCTGGTCGGACCGGACAGCGCGCTGATCGGCCGGCTCACCGAGCGGCTGGCCGGCGCGGAGGTGCCGTTCCGGGTCGTCGGCGGCCCGGAGGAGCTGACCGACGACGAGCTGACCGGCGAGCACGACGTCCTGGTCGTGCCGGGCCGGGCCCGGCCGGCGACGGTCGCTTCGGCGGCCGCCGAGGCGTCGTGGCTGCTCTCGGCCACGGCCCAGCGGCTGGCCTCGACGCAGGCGCGGCTCTGGTGCGTCACGCAGGGCGTGCGGTCGGCTGTGGACGCTGCCGCGCTCGCGCACGCGTCGGCGTGGGGAGTCGGGCGGATCGTCGGCGGCGAGCACCCGGAGATCTGGGGCGGGGTCGTCGACGTCGGCAACTCGCCCGAGGACGTCCCGGCGCTGCTCGACGTGCTGACGACGGCCCGTGGCGAGGACGTCGTGGCGATCCGGGACGGCGAGGCGCTGGTCCCCCGGCTGCTCCCGCTGGACGGCGAGCCGTCCGGCCGGGCGCGCGGCTGCCAGCCGGACGGCACCTACCTGGTCACCGGCGGGCTGGGCGTGCTCGGCCTGCGGGTCGCGCAGTGGCTGGCCGACCGGGGCGCGCGGCGGATCGTGCTCGCCGGGCGGCACGGGCTGCCGCCCCGCGACACCTGGGACAGCGTCACCGATCCCGCGGAGAAGGCGAAGCTCGACGCCGTGCGCTCCCTGGAGCGGCTCGGTGTCACGGTGGTCCCGGTCGCGGTCGACATCGCCGACCACGACGAGGCCGCCCGGCTGCTCGCCCCGGCCGCGCTCGGGCTGCCGCCCGTGCGCGGGGTGGTGCACGCGGCCGGCGTGCTGGACAACCGCGAGCTGCGCACGCTCGACGAGGAGTCGCTGCGCACGGTGCTGCGGCCCAAGGTGGACGGCGGCCTCACGCTGCACCGGCTGTACCCGCCGGGGAGCGTGGACTTCTTCGCGCTGTTCTCCTCCAGCGGCTACTTGCTCGGCCTGCCCGGGCAGGCCAGCTACGCGGCGGCCAACGCGTTCCTCGACGCGCTCGCCGCGCACCGGCGCGCCGCCGGGGACACCGGGACGACCAGCTTCGGCTGGACGTCGTGGCGCGGGCTCGGCATGTCGACCTCGTCGGAGATCATCGACGTCGAGCTGGCCGCCCGCGGCACCGCGGACATCGCCCCGGCCGACGCGTTCGCCGCGTGGGAGCTGATCGAGCGGCACGAGCTCGGCTACGCGGCCGTGCTGCGCTCGGTGCCGCTCGGCCCGGGTGACCGGCAGCTGCCGCTGCTCTCGGCGCTGCCCGAGGAAACCGGCGGCCAGGACGGCGAGGCGGAGCACGACGAGCCGTGGGCCGGGCTGACCGGGCCGGAGCTGACGGCGGTGCTGACGGCGGAGATCCGCGACCAGGTGTCGGCCGAGACGAAGCTGCCGGCCGACGAGGTCGACCCCCGCCGGCCGCTGGTCGAGATGGGTCTCGACTCGGTGATGACGGTCCGGATCCGCCGCGGCCTCGAGCGGCGGTTCGGGCTGCAGCTGCCGTCGACGCTGTTCTGGGACCGGCCGACCGTCGAGGCCGTGGCCGAGCTGCTCACCGAGCGGCTCGACCCGGCGGAACTGGAGCAGGCGGCGTGAGCGAACCCCTGCCGGGCATCGGGATCGACGAGGGCGTCGTGCCGTGGCCCGCCGACCTGGCCCACGCCTACCGGGCGGCCGGCTGCTGGCGCGGCCGGCCCCTGGGCTCCGCCCTGTGGGAGTGGGCGGCCCGCCGGCCCGGCCGGGTCGCGGTGGTGGACGGCGACGTCCGGCTCACCTACCGCGACCTGGCCGAGCACGCCGACGGCCTGGCCACCGGGCTGGCCGCGAGCGGGCTCGCCCGCGGTGACACGGTGCTGGTCCAGCTGCCGAACCAGTGGGAGTTCGTGGTCGTCACGCTCGCCTGCTTCCGGCTCGGCCTGGTCCCGGTGATGATGCTGCCACCGCACCGCGAGCACGAGCTCGCCTCGATCGGCGCGCACGTGCGGGCGAAGGCGATCTTCGTGCCGGACACCTGGAAGGGTTACGACCACCAGGACCTCGCCGAGCGGGTCGCGGCCACGCTGCCCCACCCGGTCCGGGTGCTGGTGGTGGGCGACGAGGTGCGCGCGGGCCACGTCGACGTGCGGGGCCTGATCAAGCAGTCCGGCGATCCGGTGGCCCGGCGGCAGTGGCTGGACGAGCACGCGCCGTCCGGGTCCGACGTCGCGGTGTTCCTGCTTTCGGGCGGAACGACGGGCACGCCCAAGGTGATCGCCCGCACCCACGACGACTACGAGTACAACATCCGCCGGTGCGCGGCGGCGTGCGGGTTCACCCCCGAAACGGTGTACCTGGCGGTGCTCCCGGCCGGCCACAACTTCCCGCTCGCCAACCCGGGCATCCTGGGCGCGCTGTACGCGGGCGGCCGCGCGGTGCTGCTGCCGTCCCCGCGGCCGGAGGCGGTGTTCGAGGCGATCGAGGCGGAGGGCGTCACGGCCACTTCGGCCGTCCCGGCGGTCGCCCTCAGGTGGATCGAGGCGGCGGCGGGCAACACCCGCGACCTGAGCAGCCTGCAGCACCTCCACGTGGGCGGCTCGGTGCTGGCTCCCGAGGTGGCGGCCCGCATCGGGCCGGCGCTGGGCTGCGGGCTGCAGCAGGTGTACGGGATGGCGGAGGGCCTGGTCTGCTACACGGCACCGGGCGCCCCCGACGAAGAGGCGCACCGGACGCAGGGCAAGCCGATCAGCCCGTTCGACGAGCTGCGCCTGGTCGGCCCGGACGGCGAGCAGGTGGCCCCGGGCGAGGTGGGCGAGCTGCTCACCCGCGGGCCGTACACGCCTCGCGGCTACTTCGGGGTCCCGGAGGTCAACCGCCAGGTGTTCACCCCGGACGGCTGGTTCCGCACGGGCGACCTGGTCCGCATCACCCCCGAGGGCAACCTGGTGGTGTGCGGCCGCGTGAAGGACCTGATCAACCGCGGCGGCGAGAAGATCTCGGCGGCCGAGGTGGAGCTCCTGGCCCAGGAGCTGCCGGCGGTGGCGGAGGCGGCGGCGGTCCCGATGCCGGACCCGGAACTGGGCGAGCGGGTGTGCCTGTTCGTCCGCCTGCACCCGGGCTTTTCGCTGACCCTGCAGGAGCTTTGTGAAGCGTTGACGACCCGCGGGCTGGCGGCGTTCAAGCTCCCGGAGCGGCTTGAGGTCCTGGACGCGTTCCGGCACACCGCGGTCGGCAAGGCGGACAAGAAGGTCCTGAAAGAACTGCTTTAGGGCCGGCGGCTACGGAATCGGAGCCCGGCGTGCGCGCCGGGCTCCGATTTTTGCGCGCGGAGTCATCCGGCCCGGAGACGAAAAGGCCCCGCACGCGGCTGCGTGCGGGGCCTTTTCGAGGGACGTCAGCGCGTCCGGTGGTGCTCCGCCAGGACTTCCAGCGTGGGAACGATGTCGTTCGGCCCCGGGGTCGCCAGCCACTCGTCGTGCAGGGCGTGGGCGCCGTCGCGGTAGGACTTGTTCTCCAGGACCTGCTGGATCAGCTTGCGCATCTCCTCCACCGACTGCGTCTTGTGGTTGAGCCGCTCGCCGGCGCCGTGGTTCATCACGAACGTCGACGTCCAGGTGGCCTCGACCTTCTTGTCCGGCATCGCGTACTCGACGCTGCCGTCCTCCTGGACCGTCACCACGACCCGGGCCGCCTCACCGGTGTCGAAGATCAGCTGCGGGACCTCGGCGCCGGTCGCCGCGGCGAGGGTGCCGATGCCGCCGTGGTGGATCAGGGCCGTGCACGTCGGCAGCAGCTGGGGCAGCGGGATGTAGTGCACCGCGCGGACGTTCGGCGGCAGCGGCGGGATGCCGGCGAGCTGACCCTCGCTCAGCGTCGCCACCACCTCGACGTCGAGCTCTCCCAAGGCTTCCATCAGCATGGTCAGCCGGACGACCTCAGGGTTGGCTTCGAACTCGAAAGCGTTCTCCCCGCGCTCGGCCTCGTCCCGCACGTGCGAGCCGGCGTAAGCCTGGCGCGTCGACACCCCGAGCGAAACCGCGACACGCGGGCGCTGCGGCTTCTCGTACAGCCAGGCGGGCAGCTCCGACGCACCGGCGAACGGCACGTACCGGACCGGAACCGTCTTGGCGCTCGTCGGCATCCGCAGGCCGGGCGACACCGCGTCCAGCGAAAAGTGCCCGTACAGCAGGTCGTCGCCCATCTCGACGCCCAGCCGCTCCGCCACCGGCTTGATCATCGAGCCGAGCGGGTTCTCGTCGAGGCCGGCGGCCAGCACCTGCTCGCGGTGGGTCGCGAGCCGGTCGAGGCTCCACGCGTAGATGTCCGGGCCGAGCAGGAACCGGGCCTGCGCCGCGCCGCACGCCTTCGCCGCGATGGCGGCGATCGGGAACGTCGGGTCGTAGACCACCAGGTCCGGCTGCCAGGTGCGGGTGAACTCCACCAGCTGGGCCGCCTCCGGGCGGTCCGGGCGCAGGTAGTCGCCGCACGGCAGCAGCATGTACTGGTAGAACACGTCCCACGCGTCGCGCTCGTGCGGCTCGATGGCCAGCGCCTGGGCGTAGCGGTCGATCTCGTCGCCGGCGCTCGGGAGGCCGGCGTCCTCGAGGAAGCGGGCCTCGATCGAATCCGGGTCGCCGAGCGGCACCGGCGTGAGGCCCGCGGCCGCGATGATGTTCGTCAGGCCGTGGAAGGTCGCGACGCGCACGTCGTGGCCCGCGCTCTGCAGCGCCCACGCGGTGGTGGCGAACGGGTAGAAGTGCGCGTGCGCCGGGTAGCAGGCAAACAGGACGCGCATGGGGATCTCCTTCTCGTGGCGGGCTCGTCGGGCGAGTTCATCTCAGCGCCCGGACGTGCGGCGACGCATCTCCGCGGTTGCGTGTTATCGCTTCAGCAGCTCGGAAAGGGCGTCGGCGAACTCGGCCGGGTGGGTCACGAACCCGACGTGACCGCCGGGGAAGTGGGTGATCGGGATGCCCAGCCGGGCCGAGAGCACCCGGTTCGGCTGGTACGGGAAGTCGTCGCGGGAGGTGTCGCCGCCGCCGAGCACCAAGCGGCCGGCGAGCGGCCGGAGGGCGTCGATGTCGGGAACCAGGGCCGGGTAGGCGCGGACTTCCCGCTCGAACCACAGCGTGTGGTTGGCCCGGATCCGCGCCAGCATGGCGGCCAGTTCGTCGGGCGGCAGCTGCGCGTCGTCCGGGGGTTTCGTGGTGCCCCGCATGCCCATCCGCTCGCGGAAGACGCCCATCGCGACCGACGGCCCGGAGTCCTGGTAGGTCCGGTAGAGGTCCGCGTAGAACTCCAGCCACTGCGGCGCGTCCGGCAGGACCGACGCCAGCGGCGGTTCGTGCACGACCGCGGTGCCGACGCGTTCCGGGTGCCGGGTGAGCAGTTCCAGCGCGACGATGGCGCCGGAGCTGCCGCCCAGCACGTCGGCCCGGCCGCCCGCCACGTGCTCGATGACCGCGCGGGCGTCCTCGACGTCGGCCCGCACCCGGTCGGCGCCTTCGTCGGGGGCGTCGAGCGGGCTGCGCGAGTAGGCGCGCTTGTCGTAGGTGATCACGGTGTGCCGGTCGGCGAGCGCCTCGGCGAGCGGGGTGTACGGGCCGCCGTCGCCGTTGCCGGTCGGGATCAGCAGCAGGGCCGGGCCGGTACCGCGCACCTCGTAGTACAGGCTCGCGCCGGGCACGCGCAGCCGGCCGCTGTCGTCCACAGTGGATGGTCGGGGACCGCCACCGGATCCGGTGGCGAACCGCGGCTCGTTCATCAGCGCTCCGCTCCTCGCCGGTCCCCCCGAGTATGTCCGCGGCGAGGGTGGCGGGGCATCTCCTCGAAAGCCGGGTTCAGCGGCGCGAGACCACCACCAGCACCGCCGGTTCGCCGTCCCCGCCTCGGATCGACGGCACCAGCGCCTTCGAGAACGCCAGTACCGAGCCCGGGCCGAAGCGGGCGTGGCCGCCGTCGGCCGTCAGGACCTCGAGGGTGCCGCGGCGGACCATGATCAGGCCGTCCTGCCACCCGGGCGCGATGTCCTGCCGCCGGTCCGCGGGGACGATCACCTCCTGGCGGTCGAACGCCCGTGGTGGCGGTTCGCCCGGCAGGGCCGGCGGGTCGCGCTCATCGCGCCGCATCTCGCTCGCCCAGCTCCCACGTCGGCGGCAGGCCGAACGCGGCGAACACGTCCGGCATGAACGTGGTGATCTCCGCGACCTTCCCGTCCGCGAAGCGGAGCACGTCCAGCGACTGGGCGCGGAACCGGTCGTCCCCGGCGCGGCGCACGTACTTCGCGCACGCCGGCTGCCGGTTGGCCCGCGTCGGCAGCACGCGGAACTCGCCGTAGCGGCCTTCGGCGACCGTCGCGCCCGCGAACTCCACGATCGCGTCGCGGCCGAGGAACACCGACGGGTGCGGCGGCATCGTCAGGCGGGCGTCGGCGCACAGCAGCTCGGTGATCGCGTCGAGGTCGACGCGCTCGTGGGCGTCCATGTACTGCTGCAGCAGGGCGCGTTCGGCCGTCGTCGGGTCGGCCTCCGGTGCCCACTCCGAACGCTGCGGGGGCAGGTGCTCCTTGAGCGAGGCGCGGGCCCGCTGCAGCCCGCTGTTCGCCGACGCGACCGTCATCCCGAGCAGCTCGGCCGCGTCCTTGGCCGGCCAGCCCAGCACGTCCCGCATCACCAGGATCGCGCGCTGGCGCGGCGGCAGGTACTGGATCGCGGTCAGGAACGCGAGCTCGATCGTCTCCTTGGCGATGACGACCGCCTGCGGGTCGGCCTCCGCCGACGCGGCCTCGTCCAGCAGCCGGTCCGGCACCGGCTGCAGCCACGGCACCTCGCCCGGCGACGCCGTCGACTCGGCCGACGGCCCGAGGTCGGCCGGCACGGCCTGGCGCCCGCGGCGGTCGAGGTGGTCGAGGCACGCGTTGGTGGCGATCCGGTACAGCCACGAGCGGAACGCCGAGCGGCGCTCGAAGCTCGCCCGCTTGTTCCACGCCCGCAGGAACGTCTCCTGCACCATGTCTTCCGCGTCGTCGAGCGAGCCGAGCATCCGGTAGCAGTGCACCTGCAGCGCGGCCCGGTACCGCTCGACGAACCCGCCGAACGCCTCCCGGTCCCCCGCCAGCGCGGCGGCGACCTGCGTGCGGTCCTCGTCGATCGTTCCCTGTGTACTCATGAAATCCTCCGTGATCGATTCACGCGAACGACCTGGACCGCGTTTCCGCCACGACCATACGGCTTGGCGTGACGGCCGATCACCTCGCTGTGACACCCGCCTGCCGGTTTTCCCACTGATAGCGCATTTTCCGAGAAGCGCCGCGGCCGTCCCGCACGGCGGCGGGCGGGACGGCCGCGTCCGCCGGTCATCGCCGGAACCGGTTCACCAGCTCGGCGGTGCGGCCACGACGACCCCACGCGACCACCGCGGCGACCACGAACAGCACGATCGTGATGGTCGGGTTCGTGTGCAGCACGAAGATGTTGGTGATGGTCGCGCCGACGCTCAGGGCCGCGAGGCCGAGGCCGGCCAGGCCGCACAGCGCCGGGATGGCCAGGCCGATGGCGCCCGCCAGCTCCAGCACGCCGGTCAGCACGCGGAACCACTGCCCGGCGCCGATCTCGGCGAACATGTCGACCATCTGCGGGTTGGCGGTGACCTTGGCGATACCGGCCAGCGCGAACTCGGCCAGCAGGCCGATCTGCAGCACCCACAGCACGATGTTCAGGGCCTTGCCCGGGCGCTTCTCCGTGGTGGCCGGGGTCTGCCGGGTGGCGAAGTCCTGCTGCGTCATGACGATCTCCTCGGTTCGGTGTCCGGCGTGTTCGCCGCCTCTGCCCAATACGACGGCGGGGCTCGCCGAAACTCATCGGTCGTCGCGTGAATTCGCCACAAAAAGTCCCTGAGCAGCAAAAAGGGGCCGCCACCGGATCACTCCGGTGGCGGCCCCTCCCAGGCGGGCCCGGGTCAGATCACCTCGACGTCGGGCACGAAGCGGATCCACTTCCCCCCGGCCTCGCGGAACGCCTGCTCCTTGGCCATGATCTCCTCGGCGTGGTTCCACGCGAACAGCAGCGCGTAGTCCGGGTACGGGTCGGCGAAGTCCGCCGGCGGCCGGACCGGCAGGTGCGAGCCGGGCAGCAGGCGGCCCTGCTTGGCCGGCGTCGAGTCGCACACGAACGGCACCAGGTCGGTGCCGATGCCGCAGTAGTTGGTCACCGTCGAGCTCTTGCCCGGGGCGCCGTAGCCGACGACGCGCTTGCCGTCCGCCCGCAGCTGCCGCAGCAGCGTCATCAGGTCGTCGCGGATGCGGGCGACGTTGCGGCCGAACTCGGCGAGCGTGGCCGGCTCGTTGAGCTTGGCCGACTCCTCCTCGGCCAGCAGCGCCGCCAGCCGCTCCGACGGCACCCGCGCGCCCGGGCGGGCGATCGTGTAGCGCACTTCGCCGCCGTGCATGGCGATGCGCTCGGCGTCGACCAGCTCGAAGCCGAACCGCTCGGCCATCGCCTGCACCGACGCCACGCTGAAGTAGAACACGTGCTCGTCGTAGATCTGGTCGAACGCCATCCCGCTGACGATCGTCTCCAGGTAGGGCTCCTCGAAGACGAACACCCCGCCCGGGGTCAGCAGCTTGTCCAGGCCGCGGAACACCGAGTCCATGTGGGCGATGTGGCAGATGGTGTTGGCGCCGAAGACGACGTCGGCGGGCCCGTGCTCGGCCCGGACCGCGGCCGCGGTGTCCTCGTCGAAGAACGCCGACAGCACCCGGACGCCCTTCTCCCGCGCGATGTCGGCGACGTTCCCCGACGGCTCGACACCCAGGTGGCGGACGCCCGCGGCGGCGATGGTGCCGAGCATGACACCGTCGTTGCAGCCGATCTCGACGATGAACGGGTCCGGCCCGGTCAGTTCCGCTTCGAGGAAGTGCCGGGCGTCGGCCGCGAAGTGGTCGCGGTGGCTGGCGGAGCCGGACGCGTGGTAGCGGTAACCCGCGTGGTAGCGCAGTTCCTGCGGCACCACGGTGACCAGCTGGACCAGGCGGCAGCGGGTGCAGGCGCCGACCGCGAGGCGGAACCGGAACTCCCCGGCCACCTCCTCGGGCAGCAGGAACCCGTTGGCCGTGGGCTGATCACCCAGGTCGGCGAACTCGAGCACCGGTGCGTCGCAGACCCGGCAAGTGGTTTCTTCCATCGCTGTATCACTGTCCTTTCGCGACCGGCAGCCGGCCGTCAGACGGCTCCGTTGTCGGCCAGGGCGAGCCACCAGTCGCTCGCCCGCGCCCACTCGATGGTCTTGGTCAGTCCGTCCCGCAGCGACGTTTCCGGCCGCCAGCCGAGGATCCGGCCCGCCTTGGCGTTGTCCGGCACGCGGCGCAGCAGGTCCTCGTAGGACGAGCCGAGCTTCTCCGCGGTGTCGACCTCGACCGTGCCGGGAGCGCCGGTCAGCTCGGCGACGAGCCGGACGACCTCCCCGACCGTGGTTTCGACCATGCTCCCGATGTTGAACGCCTCGCCGACCGCGCCGGGGTGCTCCGCCGCGAGCAGCGTGCCCTCCACCGCGTCGTCGATGTAGGTGAAGCACCGGGTCTGCACGCCGCCGTCGTAGATCACCAGCGGCTTGCCGTTGAGCGCGCGGTGCACCGAACGGCTGACGACGTACGCCGGGCGCTGCCGGGGGCCGTAGACGTTGAAGTACCGCACGATCGTCGCCTCGATGCCGTGCTGGCGCGCGTAGGCGTAGGTGAGGTGCTCCGCCAGGGCCTTGCTCGAGGAGTAGGACCAGCGGTCCGACGACGTCGGGCCGAGCACCCGGTCGCCGTCCTCGCGCCACGGCACGGTCGGGTTCTTGCCGAACACCTCGCTGGTCGAGCTGAGCACCACCCGCGCGCCCGCGGCGTCGGCGGCCTCCAGCACGTTGCGGGTGCCGGTGAAGTTGATGTCGACCACGTCGAGCGGGCGCGCGAGGTACTGGTCGACGCCGACCACGGCGGCGAGGTGGAACACGACCTCGGTGCCGGCCGCGGCCCGGGCGAGCGCGGCGGCGTCCCGGAGGTCGCCTTCGACGACCCGGACCCCGCCCCGCAGCTCGCCGCGCGGCGCGACCGCGTCGAACACGGTGACCTCGTCGCCGCGGTCCAGCAGGCGTTCGACGAGGTGGTGGCCGATGAACCCGGAGCCGCCGGTGACCAGGACCCGGCGTGCGCTGCGTCCCGCCATCAGCCGGCCTCCGCCCACTCGACGCCGGACTCGAGGTCGCGCAGCGCGCTCCCCCGGCCGATCCCGCGGTAGGTGTAGCCCGCGGCGACCAGCTCGGCGATCCGCTCCTTGGGGTAGTACGCGCGCCCGTCGAGCAGCACGCAACTCGGCGCCACCGGCAGGGCCGCGAAGTCGATGTCCTCGAAGTCCCGGTGCAGCGCCAGCACGGCGATGCAGTCGGCGTCGCGGACCGTCTCCTCCACCGACGCGGACGGGGCGATGCCGAACATCGGCTCGACCTGCTTCGCCTCCACCAGCGGGTCGTACACGCGCACGGTCGCGCCCGCCTTCTTCAGCGCCTTCACGGTCGCCTCCGTCGGCGTCGCCCGCAGGTCGCCGGTGTTGTTCTTGAACGCCAGGCCGAGCACGCCGATGACCGACCGCGCCGGGTCCTTGCCCTGCCGGACCAGCTCGTCGATCGCCAGCTGGGCGGCGTACTCCGGCATGCCCGCGTTGACCTCGCGGCCGGTGGGCGCGGTGCGGATGTCGACCCCGTGCTCCTGGGCGGACTTCCAGACCATCCACGGGTCCTTGGTCAGGCAGGAACCGCCGACGCCGACGCTCGGCAGCAGGATGTTGACGTTCCCGGTGCCCTTGGGGATCGTGTTGGCCGCGGACACGACGTCGAGCACGTCCACGCCGTAGATGGCGCAGAACTTGGCGAGCTCGTTGGCCAGCGCGATGTTCAGGTCGATCCACCAGTTGCTGGCGAGCTTGATGATCTCCGCCGCCTCCAGCGAGTCGCGCTGGATGACCTCGACGCCCAGCCCGCGCCGCCAGAACTCGACGGCGGCCTGCACGCAGTCGTCGCCGTAGCCGCCGGCCACGATCGGGAACGCGCGCAGCTCGGCGAGCGCGGTGCCCTCCGCCAGCCGCTCCGGGGTGAACGCGAGGCCGAAGTCGACGCCGCCGCGCAGACCGCCGGCTTCCAGCTCGGGCAGCACCACCTCCCGGGTCGTGCCGGGCGGGACGGTGCTCTTGAGCACCACCAGCTGGCCGGGCCGCAGGTGGGCACGCAGCTGGCGGCAGGCGCCGATCAGCTGCTCCGAGGACAGCGAGCCGTCGTCGCGGACCGGCGTGCCCACGCAGATCAGGATCACGTCCGCGGCCGCCGTCTCGGCGAAGTCGGTGGTGACCCGCAGCCGCCCCGCCTCCATCCCGCGGAAGACCATGTCGGGCAGACCCGCTTCCTCGATCCGGAAGTAGCCCCACGAGAGCTCTTCGACGAGCTGCGGGTCGCTGTCGACCGCAACGACGTCGAAGCCGCGGTCGGCGAGCGTCGCGGCGACGCACGAGCCGACGTAGCCGAAGCCGATCACGGCCACCGTGATCGGCTTGTTCTCAGACAGGAAACGCATCCGTGTCTCCAATCGAATTTCGCGGTCCGGACAGCCGGCCGCGTGGGTCCCAGGGTCACGGACCGTCGCCGCCGTCGGCCTCTCCTCGGTTGCCGGCGCGGCGAACAGAGCACGCCGGGAGGAGGCCCGGCCGAGCCCGCACTCCGGGAGGTGTGCCCCGGGCGCGCGCGATGGGAGCGTTCGGGGACAGTGTCCGGTCCGCTAGGGGAGCCCATGAGCGACGACCTCATCAACGTGATGCAGCCCTGCCTCGGCGAACGAGAGCTCGACGCGGTGCGGGAAGTCTTCGAGAGCAACTGGATCGGCCGCGGACGGCGCACCGCCGAGTTCGAGGCGCGGTGGGCCGAGCACCTCGGGGTCGGGCGCGACCACGTGGTTTCGGTCAACTCCTGCACCGAGGGCACGTTCATCGCCATGGAACTGCTCGGCGTGGGCCCCGGCGACGAGGTCGTGCTGCCCTCGATCAGCTTCGTCGGCGTGGCCAACGCGATCGCCTCGCGCGGGGCGCGGCCGGTGTTCTGCGACGTGGACGCGCACACGCTCAACCCGCGGGTGGCCGACATCGAGGCCGTGCTGAGCCCGCGGACGAAGGCGGTGGTGATCCTGCACTACGGCGGGCACCCCGGCGACGTCGTCGCGATCGCCGCCCTGTGCCGCGACCGCGGCATCAAGCTCGTCGAGGACGCGGCCATCGCCCCCGACTCGCGGGTGGACGGCCAGGCGTGCGGCACCTTCGGCGACATCGCCGTGTGGAGCTTCGACCACGGCAAGATCGTGGTCACCGTGGACGGCGGCATGCTGTACGTCCGCGACCCGGAGCTGGCGGCCCGCGCGCCCAAGGTGGCCTACCTCGGCATGGAGCAGCGCAGCGGCTTCGACCAGGCCATGCGGGCGAACACCCGCTGGTGGGACTTCGACGTGACGTCGTTCTCCCGCCGGTCGACGACCAACGACGTGCTCAGCGCGATCGGCCTGGTGCAGCTCGAGCGGCTGCCGGAGTTCGTGGCGCGCCGGGCCGAGGTGGCGGCGGCCTACGACGAGGGCTTCTCCGGCCTGGCCGGGCTGCGCCGCCCGCCGCGGCTGCCGGCCGGGCACCGGACGTCCCACTACATGTACTGGGTGCAGCTCGACCCGGCGCTGCGGGACGTCATCGCCCGCGACCTCTACGCCCGCGGCGTCTACACGACGTTCCGGTACCCGCCGCTGCACCAGGTGCCGGCGTACGGCTGGGAAACGCCGTTGCCGGGCTCGGACGCGGCCGCGGCGCAGACCCTGTTGCTGCCGATGCACCAGGGCCTGAGCGACGCCGACGTGCGCCGCGTGGTGGACGCCGTCCGCGACTGCGTGACGGCCCGCACCACCGACCTGGCCGCGTAGGTGATCCGCCAGCTGTCGTCGCGGCTGGTCTACCGCAACGAGTGGCTCTCGGTGCGCGAAGACCGGATCGAGCGCCAGGACGGTTCCGAGGGCATCTACTCGGTGGTGGACCGCCCGGACTTCGCGGTGGTGCTCGCGGTCGAGAACGACGGGTTCCACCTGGTCGACCAGTACCGCTACCCGGTGGGCGGGCGGTTCTGGGAGTTCCCGCAGGGCTGCTTCCCGGCGGGCCGGACCGGAACGCCGGTGGAACTCGCCTACGCCGAGCTGTCCGAGGAGACGGGCCTGCGCGCGGGCGAGCTGCGCCACCTGGGCAACCTGTTCGGCTGGCACGGCGCGAGCGGGCAGGCGTGCGACGTGTTCGTGGCGACGGACCTCACGCCGGGCCCGCCCGCGCGGGAACACACCGAACAGGACATGCGCCACCGCTGGTTCCCGCGCGAAGAGGTCGAGCGGATGATCCGCGACGGCCGGATCAAGGACAATTCGACGCTGGCCGCGTATGCGCTGTACCTGCTGGACGAGCGCCGCGCGGACTGAACCGCCACGCACGAAAAGGGCGGGTCTCCCTCTCCGGAGACCCGCCCTTCGCCGCGTCACCACGCGCTCAGCCGGCGAGGAACGCCTCGATCTCGAGCTCGATCTCCACCTTGTCCCCCACGACGATCTTCGCGCCCTCGACCAGGCCGAAGTCGATGCCGAAGTCGCTGCGGGTGATCGACGTGCGGCCGCCGAAGCCGACCCGGGGTTCGCCCTGGACACCCGTCGGGTCCACGCCGAGGAACTCCAGCTCGATCTCCACGCCCTTCGTGACGTCGCGGATCTCCAGGTCCCCGGTGAGCAGCCACCGCCCGCCGTCCTGGCGGAGGCCGGTGCTCGTGAACGTCATCTTCGGCGCCTGCTCCACGTCGAAGAAGTCCCTGGTGCGCAGGTGGTTGTCGCGCATCTCGTTGCCGGTGTCCACCGAGGCCATGTCGATCGACACCGACGCCGACGAGCGGGCCGGGTCCTCGTCGATCACCAGCTGGCCTTCGAAGGCGGTGAACCGGCCGCGCACCTTGCTCATCAGGTGGCGCACCGCGAACGCGACGTTCGAGTGGGCCGGGTCGATCACCCAGGTGCCGGCGGCCACGCCGGGCAATGCGTCAGGCATAACGTCCTCCTCGTCGAGCGGGCCGGGGCCCCGCGAGGAGCCCCGGCCGCTTGGCTGACTGCATACGTTCCCGGATCCTCCCGGACGCACCCGGCGCCCGGCATCTCCCGGCATGCCTTCCCCAGTCATGTCCACAACGGACTTGTTTCAGTCCTGTGTGGACGAAATCAGGGGACGATCTCCATCTGGGCCATCATGCCGATGGCCGAGTGGTCCAGGAAGTGGCAGTGGTAGACGTACTTGCCGGTGTACTCGGTGAACGTGGCCTGCACCCGGATCGACTCGCCGGGCATGATGAGCACGGTGTCCTTGCGGCCGGCGTCGTCCGGGGTGGGCGGCGCGCCGTTGCGGTCGAGCACCCGGAACTGCTCCAGGTGCAGGTGGAACGTGTGCGGCGCGCCCCAGACCGTGTCGGTGTTGGTGACGGTCCAGATCTCCGTCGCCCCGCGCTTGACCTGGAAGTCGACCCGGTTGACGTCGAAGGCCTGGTCGTTGACGAGCCCGACGTTGCCGGAGTCGTCGAACTTCATCGTGACCTGCCGCTGCACGGTCGCGGTCCCCAGCGCCGGCAGCGGCCGCAGGGTGGCCGGCACCCGGCTCGTGTCGGACGCGGTGCGCGTGACGTCGAACCGGAGGACCGGGCCCGACACGTCGGACAGCACGAACTTGGACCCGATCGGCTGGTTGGAGAAGTCGACCACGATGTCCACGCGTTCCCCGGAGGTGAACGTGATGTCCGAGCGCGTCACCGGCGCCGGCAGCAGGCCGCCGTCGGAGCCGATCTGCGTCATCGCCAGGCCACCCAGGGTGAGCCGGAACCCGCGCTCGTTGCCGGTGTTGAGCAGCCGGAAGCGGTACTTGCGCGCCGCGACCGGGAAGTACGGCGCCACCACGCCGTTGGTGAGCACGGTGGTGCGGTCCGGGGCGAAGTTCGGCCAGACGAGCGCGCCGTCGGCGTCGATCTGGGCGTCCCGCAGCATGATCGGCACATCGTACTGCCCGCTGGGCAGGTTGAGGCCCTTTTCCGCGTCGTCGTCGAGGATGTAGAACCCGTGAAGTCCTTTGTAGACGTTCTCGGCCTCGGTGCCGTGCGAGTGGTCGTGGTACCAGAGCGTCGCGCCCTGCTGCTGGTTCGGGTACCGGTAGGTGCGGCTCTGGCCCGGCTGGATCAGGTCCATCGGGTAGCCGTCGCTGACCTGCGGGTTGTGCCCGCCGTGCAGGTGCACGTTGGACGCCGCGGTCAGCTGGTTGCAGAAGGTGATTTCGACCGGCGTGCCGGTTTTCGCCCGGATCAGCGGCCCCAGGAACTGGCCGCCGAAGGTCCGCACCGGCGTCGGCTTGCCGGGCGTGAACGCGAAGTTCGCGGTCTGGATCGGAATCCGGTAGGTCTCGGTGCCGTCCGCCCGTTTCACCGGCGTCAGCGTCTGCGGCACCGGCATCACTTGGGTGAACTGGGTGACCCCGAAGGACCGCCGCGCCGCGGGTTCCGCCGCCCCCGCGGCCGCCGTGTGTCCGGTGTGGTCCACTTCGGCGGGGGCGGCGCCCGCCGTCAACGCCGACGGCAGCAGCGCCGCGCCACCCGCGACGCCGCCGGCCGTCATCCACCCCAGCATCTTTCTTCGATTCAACATTCGCCCGCTCCTCGGGTCTCGCTCTTCCCATCGCGCGGGCCGTTACCGGTACCGCGCTCCCCCGACCGAGCGATCCTCTGCCGCCGGGGGCGGCACGGACATCTCTGTGGATGCGGGAAAACCTGGGAAAAACGGACTGGTTGAGCGCAGAACGGGGTGAACCGTCACCGATGTCGACGCACCGGAACGGATCCGGTACGCGGGGTGGCCATTCAGGACTTGAGGACCTCCGCCAGCGCGTCGTCCACCGCGGTCACGTCTTCGGGCAGCAGGCCGAACATCGTGAAGTGCCCGAGCGGACTGTCGATCACCCGCAACCGCGCACCCGCGATCAGCGCGACATCCGGCTCGTGATCCACCGCCGGGAAGAACTCGTCGCCGCCGAACGGGTAGACGAAGAACCGGGCCGTGATGCGGCCGAGCGCCGCCGCCAGGTCGCCGCCGGTCTGGCGGCTCACGTCCGCGTCACGCCACTTCGCGGCCTGGCACAGCAGGTTGTTCGGGTCCATCGGCGCGAAGTGCCCGCGCATGAAACCCAGCGTGAACTCCTCCACCGCGGAGAACCCGAGCCGGCGCCAGACCTCGTCGCGGAAGAACTCCCGGCTCGTGGCCGCCGCGGCGAAGGCCATCGCGTGCCGGGCGAGGCCGACGTGCACGTCGTCGGAGTCCGCGTAGGACCCGTCCGCGAAAGCCGGGTCCGACTTCAGCAGCTCGGTGTGGACGTCGATGAACAGCTGGTTCTGCACCGGCGTCTTCGCCGTCGCCGCGAACACCCCCGCGCGCTGCACCAGGTCCGGGTGGCGGACCGCCCAGTCGTAGGTCTGCAGTCCGCCCATCGACCAGCCGATCACCGCGTGCAGGGTGGTCAGGCCGAAGTGCTCGGTCACCAGGCGGTGCTGGGCACGCACGTCGTCGGCGATCGAGACGGCCGGGAACCGGGGGCCGTCGAACGGCGCCGGGGTGTTGCTCGGCGAGGACGACAGGCCGCTGCCGAGCTGGTCGGGCAGGATGATGAAGTACCGGGACGGGTCGAGCGCGCGGCCCTCGCCGATCAGGCCCTCCATCGCCGCCGAGGTGCCCGAGTACATGTGCGGCACGAGCACGGCGTTGTCGCGTGCCGCGTTCAGCTGTCCGTGCGTGCGGTACGCCAGGCGCGCGTCCGGCAGGGTCGCCCCGCTGTCCACTGTGAACGCTCCGAGCGCGAAGTGTTCGTGCGGTCCCTGCACCGCCGCCGTATAGTAGTCGCGGCCCATCGTGACCTCCCGGGGATCGTGGTGCCCCAGACTTTCCCCGGCCGGATCCGCGCGTCTTCTCCGCCACTGCGCGGTCGGGCCAGCGCCGCACGCGAAGAGAGTCCCGCGCGACCGCCGCCGTTAACGTGGTGGCCACGGCGATCTCGCCCGTTCCCGGTGGCCGGCTGTCCCGGCACCGCCCGCCGTAGAGAGGATGACCCCATGGCCAGTGCGGCCGAAGAACTCGATGCTGTCGTCGTGGGTGCCGGCTTCGCCGGGCTCTACATGCTGCACCGCCTCCGCGGGCAGGGGCTGTCGGTCAAGGTCTTCGAAGCCGGTGCCGACGTCGGCGGCACCTGGTACTGGAACCGGTACCCGGGCGCGCGGTGCGATGTGGACAGCCTCAACTACTCCTACTCCTTCGACCCCGACCTCGAGCAGGACTGGGAGTGGACGGAGAAGTACGCGAGCCAGCCGGAGATCCACGCCTACCTCCGGCACGTGGCCGACCGCCACGACCTGCGCCGGGACATCGTGCTGCAGACCCGCGTGACGGCGGCGGTGTTCGACGAGGACACCTCGCGGTGGACCGTCCGCACCGACGGCGGCCACGAGGTCTCGGCGCGGTTCTGCATCATGGCCACCGGCTGCCTGTCGACGCCGAAGTTCCCGGAAGTGCCCGGCCTGGAACGGTTTTCCGGCCCCTGGTACCACACCGCGCGGTGGCCGGAGGACGACCCCGGCTTCCGCGGGCAGCGCCTCGGCGTGATCGGCACCGGCTCCTCGGGCGTGCAGGCCATCCCGTTCCTCGCCGCGCAGGCGAGCGACCTGACGGTCTTCCAGCGCACCCCGAACTTCGTGTACCCCGCCTTCAACGGGCCCATCGACCAGTCGGTCGTCGCGGAAACCAAGGCGCACTACCGGGACGTCCGCACGGCGGCCCGCCAGTCGCTGTTCGGGGTCGCGATGGACATGCCGACGCAGTCCGCGCTCGAGGTGACCGACGCCGAGCGCCGCGCGGTCTACCAGCAGTGCTGGGACCGCGGGCACGTCTTCGCCCTCGTGCAGTCGTTCACCGACCTCATCTTCGACGCCGGGTCCAACGAGACCGCCGCCGAGTTCCTCCGGGAGAAGGTCCGCGACCGGGTCACCGACCCCGAGCTCGCGCGCAAGCTCGAACCGCGCGGCTACCCGTTCGCGACCAAGCGGCCCTGCCTCGACACCGGCTACTACGAGACCTACAACCGCGAGCACGTGCACCTGGTGGACCTGCGCGAGGAGGATCTGGTCGAGATCACGCCGAAGGGTGTGCTGACCACCGAGCGCGAGTACGAGTTCGACAGCCTGGTCATCGCGACCGGCTTCGACGCCATGACCGGCGCGCTGCTCGCCGTGGACATCCGCGGCCGCGACGGCGTCGCGCTGCGGGACAAGTGGCGGGACGGCCCGGAGACCTACCTCGGCGTCGCGGTGGCCGGGTTCCCGAACCTGTTCACCATCACCGGCCCGGGCAGCCCGTCGGTGTTCGGCAACATGATCGTCTCGATCGAACAGCACGTCGAGTGGATCGGCGACCTGGTCGACCACATGGCCCGGCACGACCGGTCGGTCGCCGAGGCGGTCGACACCGCCGAGAAGGAGTGGACCGAGCACGTCCGCGCGGTCAGCGACATGACGCTGCTCCCGCAGGCGGACTCGTTCTACCTCGGCGCCAACGTCCCCGGGAAGCCGCGGGTCTTCATGCCCTACGTCGGCGGCGTCGGGCCGTACCGGGCGAAGTGCGACGAAGTCGCCGGCAACGGCTACGAAGGGTTCGTGTTGCGGTGAGCCGAACGGCCGCCGACCCCGCAACGGCAGAGATGCCGGACGCGGGCGGCGGGTGTGACGCTGGCAGCACGGCTGGATCACCGGCGGGGCGCATCGCTCGCCCGCCCGGAATGTCAACCACGGAATCAAGGAGGTGACCGCGATGGGCCAGGATGCCGGAACCCGCGCGGTGGTGCTGGGCGGCAGCATTGCCGGCCTGTTTGCGGCCAGGGTGCTCGCGGACGCCTACGACGAGGTCCTGATCGTGGACCGCGACAAGCTCGTCGGTGTCAAGGGCGTGCGGCGGTTCTGCCCGCAGAGCCACCAGGCCAACGGTCTGCTCGCCCGCGGCGTGCAGGTGATGGAGGAGCTCTTCCCGGGCCTCACCCAGGAGATGGTCGACTACGGCGTGCCGACCGGCGACCTGTCCGGCTCGTGCCGCTGGTACGCCCGCGGCAACCGGCTCAAGCAGCAGCACGCCGGCCTGACCACCCTCGGGGTGGTGCGGCCGCTGTTCGAGTGGTTCATCCGCGAGCGCGTGCAGCAGTTCCCCAACGTGACCTTCGTCGAAGAGCACGACATCCTCGGCCTCACCACGACGGCCGACAAGAGCCAGGTCACCGGCGCCCGGGTACAGAAGCGCGGCACGGACCACGACGAGGTCATCGAGGCCGACCTGGTGGTCGACGCCACCGGCCGCGGCTCGCGGACCCCGGTCTGGCTGGAGCAGCTGGGTTACGAGAAGCCGTTCGAGGAGCGCAAGAAGATCGACCTCGGCTACGTGACGCAGCACTTCCGGCTGCGCGAGGGCGCCAACGGCTTCCAGAACGACGTGGCGATCAACCAGATCGCGCACGCCGCCGTGCCCCGCGGCAACGTCTTCTTCCTGGTCGAGGACGGCAAGGTCGAGCTGACCACCTACGGCATCCTCGGCGACCACCCGCCCACCGACTACGACGGCCTGATGGCGTGGCTGAAGTCGCTGCCCGCCAAGGACGTCTACAACACGCTGCGGTACGCCGACCCGGTCGACAAGGCGATGCCGTTCAAGTTCCCGACGACGCTGCGCCGCCACTACCACAAGCTGCGCCGCTTCCCCGAGGGCCTGCTCGTCACCGGCGACGCCGTCACCACGTTCAACCCGGTGTACGCCCAGGGCATGAGCGTCGCCGCGCTGTGCGCCCTGGTGCTGCGCCAGCACCTGCACAGCGGGGCCGCGCCGGTGCCGCAGGACTACTTCCGCGACCTGGCCACCGACGCCATCGACCAGGCGTGGGAGATGACCAACCAGATCGACCTGAGCCTGCCGGGCGTCGAAGGCGAGCGGCCGTTCAAGGTGAAGATGGGCAACTGGTTCCTGAAGCGGGTGCAGATCGCCGCCACCCACGACGGCTCCATCACCGCGGAGTACTTCAAGACCGCGGGGCTGATCCAGAAGCCGGAAGCGCTGATGAAGCCGGGCTTCGCGCTGAAGGTGCTGTGGAAGTCGCTGTTCGGCCCGGCGAAGGAAAGCCGGGAGCCGTACACGTTCCCGGTCGCCGACGGCGTCGAGCCGGCGTTCGGCGGGACCACCGAGCTGCCGAAGGCGGCATGACCGTTCCCTTGTTCACCCACGGCCACGACAGTCCTTCCGGGACTGTCGTGGCCGTGCCCGTATGGGCGTTCCCACCCCTGGAGTACCGATGACCACCGCCCACCGGACGTGTCCCATCTGCGACGCCGTCTGCGGACTGAAGATCGACCTCGACCCCGCCGGCCGCGTCACCAAGGTGCGCGGTGACTCCGACGACCCGTTCACCCAGGGCTACCTCTGCCCGAAGGGCGCCAGCCTCGGCACCCTCGACGAAGACCCGGACCGCCTGCGCCACCCCATGATCCGCGAGGGCGACGAGTGGCGGGAAGCCTCCTGGGACGAGGCGTTCGAAGCCGTCGAGCGCGGGATCACCGGCGTCATCGAGAAGTACGGCCGGGACGCGGTCGCCGTCTACTTCGGCAACCCGACCTACCACACGATGGCCGGCTTCCTGTACCGGATCCCGCTGATCCAGTCGCTGGCGTCGAAGAACGTCTACTCCTCCGGCACCATCGACCACATGCCCAAGCACGTCGCTTGTGCGCACCTCTACGGCGACCCGTTCGCCATCGCCGTGCCGGACATCGACCGGACCGACTACCTGCTCGTGCTCGGCGCGAACCCGATGGAGTCGCACGGTTCCCTGTTCTGCGCCCCCGACATGCCCGCGCGGCTGCGGGCGCTGCGCGAGCGCGGCGGCAAGCTGGTCGTCGTCGACCCGCGCCGGACCCGCACCGCGAAGCACTGCGACGAGCACTTCTTCGTCCGGCCGGGCACGGACTCCGTGCTGCTGCTGGGCATCGTCCACACGCTCCTGCAGGAGAACCTGGCCAAGGTCACCCTCGACGTCGCCGGGCTCGACGAGCTGCGCGAGCTGACCGAGGAGTTCTCGCCGGCGGCGGCCGAGGTGCTGTGCGGGGTGCCCGCGGCCGACATCGCGCGGATCGCCCGCGAGCTGGCCGCGGCGCCGACGGCGGTCGTGTACTCGCGCATGGGCGGGTCGGTGGTCGAGTTCGGGACGATCACGCAGTGGCTGGTCGACGTGATCAACATCCTCACCGGCAACCTGGACCGCCCCGGCGGCCCGATGTTCACCCGGACCGCCGCGCTCGAGGTGTTCCGCACCGGGCAGCCGTTCGAGCACGGCCGCTGGCACAGCCGCGTGAAGGGCTTCCCGGAGGTGCTCGGCGAACTGCCGACGGCCACCCTGCCGGACGAGATCGAGACACCGGGCGAGGGACAGGTCCGGGCCCTGATCAACATCGCCGCCAACCAGGTGGTGGCCGCGCCCAACGGGCCGCGGTTCGGGCGGGCGTTCGACTCGCTGGACTTCATGGTCTGCGTCGACCCGTACCTGACGGAGACCACGCGGCGTGCTCACGTGATCCTGCCGCCACCCCGCATCCTGCAGATGCCGCACTACGACTTCCTGATGCAGATCGTCATGGTGCGCAACTACACCCGCTACTCCCCGGCGGTGCTGCCGCTCGAGGACGATCAGCGATCGGAGGCGGAGATCCTGGCCCGGCTGACGCTGATCGCGGGCGGCGCGCCGCTGCAGGTGCCGGCGGCCGCCGTCGACGAGGGCTTCATCGAGCAGCTGCTGACCGGCGCCACGCAGATGCCCGGCTCGCCGGTCGAAGGCATGGACGTCGCCACGCTGCGCGCCACCATCGAAGGCGACGACGGGCCCGAGCAGATCCTGGACACCATGCTCAAGTTCGGTCCCTACGGCCTTTCCCTGGCGAAGCTGAAGGAGAAGCCGAACGGCATCGACCTCGGCCCGCTCGAGCCGCGGCTGAAGGAACTGGTGTGCACGCCGTCGGGCAAGATCGAGCTCACCCCGGAGCCGATCGTCGCCGACTTCGCGCGCCTGCGCGCCCGGCTGGCCGCGCCGGTCCCGGAGATGCTGCTGATCGGCCGGCGCCAGCTGCGGTCCAACAACAGCTGGCTGCACAACGTCCCGTCGCTGGTCGGCGGCAGCAACCGCTGCACCCTGCACGTCAACCCGGCCGACGTCAGCCGGCTCGGGCTGGGTGAGAAGGCGCTCGTGCGCTCGTCGGCGGGCGAGCTGGTCGTCGAGGTCGAGCCGACGGACTCGATCATGCCGGGGGTCGTCAGCCTGCCCCACGGCTGGGGGCACGAGGGCAGTTCGCAGCGCGTCGCCGCGCAGCACCCGGGGGTCAACGCGAACGCGCTGACCGACGAGCTGGTCGTCGACGTGCCGTCCGGCAACGCGGTGTTCAACGGCGTCCCGGTCACGGTCAGCCCGTGCGCACTCTGACGAACAGGAGATCACGGATGGCGGAGGGCAAGCGCAAGCACGGCCTGCGGGCGCTGGGGGTCTACGGCCTGCTCGTCGTGATCCCGGTGCTGGCCAGCATCGTCCTGCTCACCCGGGAGGGCACGAGGACCGGCGCCGCGGCCAAGGCGGCCGCGGCGGCCGGGCACCCGGTGGCCCAGCTGCTGCTGGCGATCGCGGTCGTCATCGCCGCGTGCAAGGCGACCGGCTGGGTGATGCGGCGGATCGGGCAGCCGCCGGTGGTCGGCGAGATCGCCGCGGGCATCGTGCTCGGCCCGTCGCTGCTCGGCGCGATCTGGCCGGCGGGCGCGTCGGCGCTGCTGCCGGCCGCGATCATGCCCCAGCTGAACGTGCTGGCCCAGGTCGGCATCGTGCTGTTCGTGTTCCTCACCGGCCTCGAGCTCAACACGCGGCTGATCCGCGGACGCGGGCACCTGGCCCTGGTCGTCAGCCACGTCAGCATCGCGGTGCCGTTCGTGCTGGGCATCCTGCTCGCCGTGGTCGCCTACGCCAAGTTCGCGCCCAAGGGTGTCGGCTCGCTGCCGTTCGCCCTGTTCATCGGGGTTTCGATGAGCATCACGGCGTTGCCGGTGCTGGTCCGGATCCTCAAGGACACCGGCCTGTTCCACAGCCGCGTCGGCGTCGTCGCGGTGACCTGCGCGGTGGTCGACGACGTCACGGCCTGGTCGCTGCTGGCGCTGGTGGTCGCGCTGATCACGGCGTCTTCGCTGCTCGGTGTGCTCCTGACGCTCGGCCTGGCGGCGGCGTTCGCCGGCCTGCTGTACTACGTCGTCCGCCCGCTGCTGACGAGGTACTTCACCCGGACCGGCGAGCCGGTCCTGCGCCGCCTCGCCCCGCTGGCCCTGGTCGGCGTGCTGCTGTGCGCGATGGCGACGGACTGGATCGGCGTGCACGCGATGTTCGGCGCGTTCATGTTCGGCCTGGTCTTCCCGCGCGGCAACGTGGTGGAGGAGTGGCTGCACGAAAACGCCAGCGGCCTCACGACGGCGTTGATGCTGCCCTTGTTCTTCGCCTACAGCGGCCTCCGCACGAACATCGGGCTCCTGGCCGACCCCGCGCTGTGGCTGTGGTGCGCGGCGATCCTGGTGGTCGCGGTGGTCGGCAAGCTGGTCAGTGCCACGGTGGCGGCCCGCAGTGTCGGGGAGAGCTTCTGCCGGTCGCTGCAGATCGGCGTGCTGATGAACTGCCGGGGCCTCACCGAGCTCATCGTGCTGAACGTCGGCCTGGACCTCGGGGTGCTCTCGCCCGAGATGTTCACGATGCTGGTGCTGATGGCGCTGATCTCGACGGCGATGACGGCCCCGATGGCGGTGTACCTGGACAAGCGGGCGGGCCGCCGGGAGGCGAGGTTGCAGGCGGAGGTCCACCGGCTGGGGGACGAACTGGAGGGCGAGCTGCCCCGCGCTGCCTGACCCGGAACACGAAGAACGGGTTGCCGGCCGAGGCCGGCAACCCATTCTTCGTGTGGTTCAGCCGAAGCGCAGCGGCAGCGAGTTCGGCCCGTGGATACCGATCGGCGGCCGCCAGGTGAACGCCCCCGCGACGGACGGCGGCCCCAGCCGGGTCGCCAGCGCCGGCAGCGCCTCCGCCAGTTCGGCCTTGGCGAGCGCGATGCCGAGGCAGTGGTGCGGTCCCGCGCCGAACTGCAGGAGCGGGGCCTCGCGGACGGCGGTGATGTCGAACCTCCCGCCGTCGCGGAAGACCCGGGGATCGCGCTGGGCGGCCGTCACGCACACCGTCAGGAAGGTGTCCTTGGCGATGTCCAGGCCCTGGTACTCGAAGTCCTGCGCGGCGAACCGGTAGATCGTCGGCGAGGACGGGAGCCAGCGCATCACCTCGTCGACCGCCCGGTCCGCCAGCTCCGGCCGGCGGCCCAGCAGCTCCCACTGGTCCGGGTGCCCGGCGAACGCGACCATCGCGTTGGCCAGCTGGTGGCGGGTCGTGTCGTGCGCCGCGAACACCGTGGTGATGATGAGGTTCCGCAGCTCCGCCGGGCTGATCTCCGGGTCGTCCTGCTGGGCGGCCACCAGAGCGGAGATGAGGTCGGCCTCGGGAACCGCTTTCTTGCGTTCCATCAGCGCGTCGATGTACTCGCCGAGGCCGACGAGCGCGGCCTCGACCCGGGCCACGACGTCGCCGCCGAGCGCGATGCTGAACACCAGGCCGACGTCCGTCGTCCAGGTGTGGAAGACGTCGTGGTCCTCGGGCGGCACCCCGAGCATCTCGCTCATCACCGCCAGCGGCAGCGGGTTGGCGAAGTCCTCGATGAACTCGCACTCCCCGGCCACGGCCAGGTCCCCGGCCAGCTTTTCCGCCCGGGTCCGGACGAACGGGCGCAGCCCGGCGATCATCCTCGGCGTGAACGCCTTGCCCACCAGGCCGCGCAGCCGGCGGTGGTGCGCCCCGTCGTGGTTCATGATCATCGGGACGAACCAGTCGTGGATCGGCCCGCCGGTGACGCCGTTCATCTCCATGAAGCGCTTGCCGTTGTGGTCGAGCCGCTGGTCGCGCAGCAGCGCGTGCCCCTCGGCGTATCGCAGCACGAGGAGGCCGACCGGGCTGTCCGCGTACCAGTTCTCCGCCTGCGCCTCGGCCACCTCCGGCGTGCCGAAGCCGAAGCCGGGTGCGGTGACGTCCAGGAAGGGCACCGGTGCCCCACCGTCCACTGTGGTCGACATGCCGGAGATTACGGCCGGGACGCGGCGAAGTAGTCGCGCACGACGCTGATCTGGTTCTCCATCATGCCCATCAGCCCCTGCACGATCTCGGGCGCGGCGTCGTCGGTGACCATGAATTCCCGGCGGTACTCCAGGAAACTGCGGCCGGGCTCGTTGGTGACCGGGAAGACGCGGTAGGTGGCGACGTAGTCGTAGAGGCACAGCACCGGGGCCAGGGTGCGGTAGGTGAGGGAGCGGTCCACCTCGTTGCGCCCGGCCACCTCCTGCTGCACCAGTCCCTGGTTCTGCAGCATCGTGAACTCGTACCGCGACGGCACCAGTTCCGGCGCGCCGCCGTCGACCCAGTGCGAGTTCCCGACCGTGTCCCCGAACAGGATCTTCACCAGGTTCAGGACGTTGCGGATCTCGGCCCACACCGTGTCCGGATCGGCGTCGAGCACGGTGGTCTGGTACATCGTGTGCTTCGGCTTGATTGTCACGAGAGCTCCGGGTGATCGAGGGGAACCGTCATCGCAAGGTAGCCGGAAATCCTTTGTGCACGGAACATTCGAGCGTGCGGACCTGGAACTCAGCCGGCCAGCCGCCGCGGGCTCCACTGCGCCGGCCCCTTCCGGCCGAGCACCGAAGCCAGGTCCAGGAGGGACCGTTGCAGGACGCGCAGGTCGTCGGTGACCAGCGCCTGCGGACCGTCGCACCGGGCCTCTTCGGGGTGCGGGTGGACGTCGACGAGCACGCCGTCGGCGCCCACCGCGACCGCCGCGCGCGAAAGCGGCAGCACGAGGTCGCGCCGACCGCCGGAGTGCGACGGGTCGATCATCACCGGCAGGTGCGAAAGCCGTTGGACGACCGGCACCGCGGAGATGTCGAGGGTGTTGCGGGTGGCGGTCTCGAACGTGCGGATCCCGCGCTCGCACAGCACGATGTCGAGGTTGCCGCGCTGGGCGATGTACTCCGCCGCCATCAGCCACTCTTCGATGGTGGCGCTCATGCCGCGCTTGAGCAGCACCGGCTTGCCGGCTTCCCCCACGGCCTGCAGCAGTCCGAAGTTCTGCATGTTCCGCGTGCCGATCTGGAGCATGTCGGCGTACCGGGCGACCATTTCGACGTCGTGCGCCGCGACCACCTCGGTGACCACCGGCAGGCCGGTTTCGGCCCGGACGTCGGCCAGGATCCGCAGGCCCAGCTCGCCGAGCCCCTGGAACGCATACGGCGACGTGCGCGGCTTGAACGCGCCGCCGCGCAGCAGGGTCGCGCCCGCGGCCTGGGCCATCCGCGCGGCCTCCAGGGTCTGCTCCGGCGTCTCCACCGCGCACGGGCCGGCGATCAGGGTGACCGAGTCCGGGCCGATCGGCACGCCGCGGACGTGCACCGTGGACCGCTCCGGGTGGTGCTCCAGGCTCACCAGCTTGTACTTGGCGGAGATCCGGGTGACGCTGCGCACCCCGCGCATCCCGCCGAGGTTGAGGGCCTCGAACCGGTCGACCTCGCCGACCAGGCCGACGACCGTCCGGCTCACCCCTCGGCTGACGAAGGCTTCGCCGCCCGCTGCCGTCACCCGGTCGACGACCGCTTCGACGTCCCCGGCCGTGGCATCGACAGCCATGACGATGACCATGATTTCCGCACCCTCCAGCGCTACGGCCGCCCCCGGCGGGCGCCGGCGGCGGGTCTGCTGCTGGATCGAGCATCCGGCCGGGCGGGGGATGCCTGCGTCTCCACGGGTGCGAGGGTTCAACTCTCCGCGGGAAGGAGCTTCGCCAGGCCTGCGTAGCCGATCTCGCGCAGCCGCAGGCCGGACGTCGTCGCGTAGGCGTCGTCGGCGCGCAGGCCGATGCCCTCGACCACGCGGTTCATGAAGTTGAACAGGGCGCACACCTGGATCGCGTCGTGCAGGGCGCGGTCGTCCCAGCCCGCGGCGAACACGGCCTCGGCGTCGGCGTCGGTCATCCGGGACGGCGTCCGGGTCAGCTTGCCGGCGTAGGCGAGCACCGGCCGGATCTTCTCGTCCACCGGCGCGGAATCGAGGTCACGCACCGCGGCGGCGAGCAGTCCCTCGGGGACACCGAACGCCTCCGCGGTGATCGTGTGGATCCCGTGGCAGTAGCCGCAGCTGTTCACCCCCGACACGTAGGCCGCGATCAGCTCGCGCTCCCCCGGGGTGAACGGGGATTCCGCGCGCATCACCTGCTCGTGCAGGTCGAGCAGCGGCCGGGCCGGGCCGGGATAGGCCTCGAAGACGTGCAGCAGCCGGGTCTCAGCCGGCAGGGACTTCAGGTACGACATCGGGTTCTCCGTCTCCGTCGGCCAGGCGGTCGACTTCCCCGCGGCGCAGCGAACAGGCGGTCAGGTAGGCGACCGAGGCCGGGCCGGCCTCGGGCACCGCGGCGGCGACACGCTGGGCGGCCTCGACCCACGCTCCCCGCAACGCTGCCGGCGACGACGTCCCCGGCGTGCTGCCGACGGCGTCCCGGACCGCCCGCCAGCGCGCCTGCCCGGCCGCGACCAGGCCGGGGAACCCGAACCCGGCGACACCGTGCCGGGCCTGGTCGACCGCCTGCGTCACCAGGGCCGGATCGTCGGCGAGCCGGGCGAACCCGACCCCGGCCAGCAGGCGCTGGGCGTCGAGGCCGAGCAGGATGACGCCCACCTCGGTCGAGCCCGGGTCGTCGATCGCGGGGAGGGCGAACCGCGTGTCAGACACCCGTCACCACCGGGACGCGCTCGTGGCGCAAGCTGTGCGCCACCGCCGCGGCCACCCGCGCGGTCGCCACGCGGTGGCCGTCGATGTTGCGCGCGGCCGGCCCGAGCATCAGCCCGGCCGCCGCGCCGACCACCGAAACCCGGGGGGCGCGGGTGTAGCACAGGGTCCGTTCGTCCAGGTCCGGCCAGCCGTCCCGCTCGCCGACGAGGTCCGGGGGCAGCAGCCCGGCGCCGCTCGACGGGGTGGTCCCGAGGGCCAGCACGGCGGTGTCCGCCTCGACCAGGCGTCCGCTCTCCAGCCGGCAGACCACACCTTCGCCGATCTCCTTCACCGCCTCGCCGCGGTGGACGACCAGCCGCCCGTCGGCCTCGGCCTGCTGCAGCAGCGGCCGGAACTCGAACATGACCGACGCCCGCCGGTGCTGCCGCATCAGCTCCAGCCGGCCGGCCCGGTCGACGCCGTCGAAGCGCGCGCGGCCTTCCGGCCGGAAGAAGGACGAGTTGACGTCGGCGCACTGGTAGCGCTCGGCGGTCTCCCGGACCACCCAGTGCACCTGGCGGCCCGCCTCGAGCGCGCCGGTGATCAGGTGCGCCGCGGTGAGCCCGGCACCGACCACGATCTGGCGTTCCCCCGCGGGCACCGGTTCGTCCCAATAGGACACCCCGGCCGGCGGGCGGCCGCCACCCCACCAGGCGTCGGGCGCCGGGCGGCGCTCCTCGCCGAGGCAGAGCACGGCGTGCTGTGCGGCGACGGTGAACCGGTTCGCCCGCACGGTGACCGCGTCGGACGTCGGCAGCACCTCGCGGACGGACGCCTGCCACGTCTTCTCCGCGACGTGGTGGCTGGTCACCAGGTGGTCGCAGTAGGCCTCGAAGACGTCGACCGGCACGACCGAGCGGTGCCCGGCCTGCGCCATCCGGATCTCCCGCCGCTCCGTGCGGGTCAGCCGCGACCAGTGCAGCCGGGCGAAGTCCAGCAGCTCGCAGTCGCGGAACCCCTCCACGCCGGGGTGGTGCTCGTACGGCGAGCGCAGCACCCGCTGGCCGAGGCGGTCGATCCGGCCGAAGAACCGCCCGCACGGGCGGCCGGTCCGGTCGAGGACCACGACGTCGCGGACGCCGTGGTGCCACAGCGCGGAGGCGACCGCGAGCCCCGCGGGGCCGGCCCCGACGATGACGACGTCGGCGGCGTTGCCCGGGGAACCACCGGTGCCCCCGGACGGGGGCGCGGGCAGGCGCGGCCAGTCACGTCCGCGAGGGGACTCGAGCAGGTGCGGCTCCGGCACGAACTTGATCACGGGGCCCCTGCCGGGCTCAGTCGACGACGGAGATCGGCACGATCAGCTCGATCACCGGGCGCTGCTGCATCCCGTCGCTGACCAGCTGGTCCAGCGTCGCCTGCGACTGCTCGGCGCTGTCGGTGGCGATCGGGCTGTAGCGGGAGTAGAAGTACCCCGGCTTGCGGCCGCTGGTCTCCATCGAATACATCTTCAGCACCGATTCGCCCGGGCGCACCTCACCGTCGTAGAAGGTGAGCCGCCGCTGGTCCGGCGTCATGAAGCTCTTGGCGAACTGCGGGGACATCACCGCGGTGCCGGGGTCGTCGACGAACGTCGAATCCTCGTCCAGGACGGCCTGCATGGCCACCCAGGTCCGGTCGGTCAGGTTCGTCTCGGCCTTGATGACCTGCCAGCGCCCGGCCTCGGGCAGGGTCACGTTGACCGCGACGTCGTGGTCGGTGGTGTCGATCGCGCCGGTGATCATCAACACCCGGCGGCCGAGGTCGGCCACACCGGTCATCTGAATATCACGGGCCCGCACGCGACCGGAGACGTCCAGCCCCGGCAATTCAGGCGATGACATGGTGCAGCCTCCTATGTTAAGGACCCCAGTAATGCGGGCTGACCAGCAAGCACAAAAAGGTTTTCACACGCCTTGAGAGGCTGTCAAGGTGAGGAATGCATGATCGACGACGCGTGATCGACGCCGGCCGCACCGATCGCCTGGGCTAACCCGTTCGGCCTAGGCGCCTTCCGGGCTGCTCGGCTCCTCGTGGGCCGGCGCGGTGGTCCCGGTCGCGTCGCCGCGGTCGTCGTCCGGCGCGCCGAGGTAGCGGATCGCGAACGACGAATCCTCGCGCCGCAGCAATACCTTCAGCACCAGGCCCGGTTTCACGGAGACAATGAAAATGCTCCGGTCCTGCGGATCGCCGAAAATGTCGTAAATCAGGAATGCGGATCCGTCGCCGACCGCGAACAATGCGTCGTACATGACATTCCGCTCGGCCTGCGACGCCGATTCGGCCCACTCTTCCAGCAACTCGAACCCATCGGTGAGCTGGAGGCGCATCGCCATCAGCCGGCCTCCCCATCAACGTCCGTCGGGAACCCGGGACGGGTCGCGGGCCTGGTCCGCGCCGGGCTCGGTGACACTCCGGCCCACACAGCGTCCAGTCTGGCCGGGGCGCGGCGGCGGGGGCATCTCCGACCGTGCGCTGGCGCGCCGGGGCGAGCCGGTATACCGCGGGGATTGCGCAGGGCACAAGACGTCCCGCCGAACCCGTGCGGTGTGCACTGGCCCGGCAGGAGTTCCGCACACCGCCCGGTGACGACACCGGCGTCCGCACAGGAGGTGCCCATGACCGACCACCCCGCCCCGCACGGCGGCCCGGCCCCGCGAACCCCGGCCGGCGCGGCCGCGCGCCAGCGCACCTGTGCGGCGTGCGGCGCACCGTTCGAACCGGGCCGGCGGACCGAACTCGAGGTGCTGATCGACGGGGAAATCCGGTACGTAGCCGTACATTCCGGGCACAGCACCCACGCGCCGGCCCGGGAGCGGCTGGCCACGTCCCGGCTGCCGGGACGTGGCCGGGTGCACGAATCGGCGGCCTGACCGCGCCACTGCGCACTGCGGGAGACGTGGGCGGCGGAGGGCCGGTGCGAACGTGGAGACGCCGGTCGGGAGACGAGTGCCCGCGTTCGGGCCGGTTTCTCCTCCGCCGCCCGCGGTTTCTGCTCGCTCGCGCCGAAAGGAAGCACCATGACCACGACCGAGGTGTCGCCCGCCGACCAGGCGGCCGTCGCAGTGCTCACCCAGCGGCTCCTGGCCGCCTGGGTCCACCAGGACGCCGCGTCGATCGCCGATCTGTTCACCGAGGACGGCACGCTGATCCTGCCCGGCATCTTCAAGCAGGGCCGCGCGGACATCCAGGCCTTCTTCAAGGACGCCTTCGACAACCAGTACGCCGGCACCCAGGTCGTCGGCAAGCCGATCGGCCTGCGGTTCCTCGGCGCCGACGTCGCCCTGCTGCTGTCCGCCGGCGGTGTGGTGGCGGCCGGCGAGACCGAGGTGTCCGACGCCCAGGCCATCCGGGCCTCCTGGTTCGCCGTGCGCACCGACGGCCAGTGGAAGCTCGCCGCGTACCAGAACACCCCGGCGAAGCACGGCCTGCCGGTCCCCGGCACTCCCGCGGCATGACCGGCGCCATCCGCCGCGTCCCCCCGGGGCCCCCGCGCCGGGCGGCCCCGGGGATCCTGCGCAAGCTGCGCGCGGACCGGCTGGGCCTGATGAGCGAGGCGGTCCGCGAGTACGGCGACGCGGTGCGGGTGGCGATCGGCCCGAAGACGCTCTACATCTTCAACCACCCCGACCACGCCAAGCACGTCCTCGCGGACAACGCGGCCAACTACCACAAGGGCATCGGCTACACCGAGGCCAAGCGCGCGCTGGGCGACGGGCTGCTGACGTCGGAGGGCGCGCTGTGGAAGGAGCAGCGGCGGACCATCCAGCCGGTGTTCCAGCACAAGCGGATCGCCGCGCAGGCCGGCGTGATCATCGACGAGGCGCTCGGCCTGGTCGGCCGGCTCTCGGCGCACCGGGACACCGGCCGGCCGGTGGACGTGCTGACCGAGGTCACCGCGCTCACCCTCGGCGTGCTCGGCAGCACCCTGCTGGACATCGACCTCGGTGAGTTCGACGGCGTCGAGCACTCCTTCGAGGCCGTCCAGGACCAGGCCATGTTCGAGATGGAGACGCTCGGCATGGTGCCGCGGTGGCTGCCGCTGAAGGGGCAGCGGGCGTTCCGGTCGGCGCGCGACCACCTCCAGGAGGTCGTCGGCGTCCTCGTCGAGCGGCGGAAGGCGCAGCCGTCCGCGGCCGGCGACGACGTGCTGACCCGGCTGATCGCGTCCACGGCCAAGGAGAGTGACCCGCGCGTCGCCGACCGCCGCATGCGCGACGAGCTGGTGACGCTGCTGCTGGCCGGGCACGAGACGACGGCCAGCACCGTCGGCTGGACGCTGGACCACGTGAGCAGGCACCCGGAGGTCCGGGACCGGCTGCACGCGGAGGCGGTGGCGGTCTACGGCGACCGCCGCCCGGAGTACGCGGACCTGACCCGGCTGCGCTACACGCACATGGTGCTGCAGGAGGCCATGCGGCTGAACCCGCCGGTGTGGATCCTGCCGCGCCGGGCGCTCGCCGACGACGAGGTCGGCGGCTACCACGTGCCGGCCGGCGCCGAAGTGCTGATCTGCCCGTACACCCTGCACCGGCACCCGCGGTACTGGCCGGAGCCGGAGCGGTTCGACCCGGACCGCTTCGACCCGGACAAGCCGGCGGACCGCCCGCGGTACGCCCACATCCCGTTCGGCGCCGGGCCCCGGTTCTGCGTCGGCAACCACCTGGGGCTGATGGAGGCCACCTTCATCATCTCGACGCTGTTCCGCGAGCTGCACTTCGACTCCGTGCCGAGCCGGGGGCCCGTGCCGGAGCCGATGATGTCGCTGCGCCTCGGCGGCGGGCTCCCGCTGGCCGTCCGCTCGTTCCCGGAGGCCGGCCGTTCCGCGGCCTGACCCCGTCCCCCGTCGCGAAAGTGAGTGAAGTACATGAGTGACCAGGCGGAGAGCCCCTACGGTCTGCCCGAAGAGCACCCGAAGGCGGCGGATTTCGCGAAGCTGCGTGCCGCCATCGCCGACGAACGCGTCCGCGAGCACTTCCCGTTCCGGTTCCTGGCGGCCAACGAGACCTTCGCCCGCCTGGTCGACGCGACGGCGCACCGGATCCTGGCGTCGATCGGCGCCCTGCCGACCGCCGACGGCATTTCGGTACCGCAGGCCAAGCGCGACCTGTCGATCCCGTGGCGCCGGACGATCCCGCTGCACTTCCTCTACGAAAAGCTGTCCGATTCGGGGATCTTCGCCCGCGAGGGCGGCCGGTACGTCCCCGGCTCGGCGGCCGTCCCGGTGTGGGACGACGTCGCGGCCGAGCTGGCCGCGCGGGAGCCGGGGGCCGCCGTCGCCGCCGAGATCCTGCAGACCCTGATCGACGAGGCGAAGAAGTTCTTCGCCGGCGAGGCGACCGGCGACGAGATCCTCTTCGCGCCGCAGCAGCTTCCGTTGTGGCTCAAGTACTTCTCGAACGACAACCTGCTGTACTCGATCAACAACAAGGTGGGCGCGGAAGCGCTGTCCCGCCTGGTGCCCGCGGGCGGGATCGAGATCCTCGAGATCGGCGGCGGCTGCGGCAGTGGCGCGGAGCAGGTGCTGCGCACGCTCGGCACCGACGTCAAGCGCTACCGGTTCACCGAGGTCGCCGAGACGTTCGCCCGCCACGGCGAGAAGGCCGCGGCCGCGGCGGCATCACCGTCGACGACGGTGGAGTCGGCCCGCATCGACATGACGCTGCCGTGGGAAGCGCAGGGCGTCGAGCCCGGCACGTTCGACGCGGTGTACGCGGTCAACTGCTTCCACGTGGCCCCCGACCTCGACTTCGTCGTCGCCGAGGCGGCGAAGGCGCTGAAGCCGGGCGGGGCGGTCGTCGTGTCCGAGTGCGTGCGGCCCACGAAGCTCGCCCGGCCGATCCACGCGGAGATCATCTTCGACTTCCTCGACAGCTTCACCGACGTCATGACCGACCCGGTGAAGCGGCCGACGCACGGCTTCCTGACCCCGGCGGCCTGGCGCGCCACGTTCGAGGCGGCCGGCCTCGCCGACGTGACGGTGCTCCCGGACGTCGACACGATCGCCGAGGAGTACCCGGACTTCGTCGTGGGCGCCGTGATCGCCCGCGCGGCGCGATAGGGGCAGGCGATGGTCGCCGGACTGGTCCGGTTCGCCGTGCGCCGGTCGCTGCGGGACACCCGCTACGTCGGGGTCGTCCCGCGGCGCCGCGCCACGGGCCTGGTCGCCGAGGTCTACCGCCAGGTGGAGCGCGACTTCAGCATGCTCGCCCCACCGGTGGCGCTGCACTCGGCGGCCCCGGAGGCACTGGCCGCCGCGTGGACGGTCCTGCGGGAAACCCTGCTGGCCCAGGGCCTCGCGGGCCGCGCCGCCAAGGAGGCGGTGGCCACCGGCGTATCGGCGGCGAACAGCTGCCCGTACTGCGTGGACGTCCACGGCATGACACTGGCGGCCATCCAGGCCGGCCCGGAGACGGCCGGCCTGGAGGCCTGGGCCCGCGCATCCGCAACGGGAGCGGCGGACGCACCCCCGTTCCCCCCGGCGCAGGCACCCGAGCTGATCGGCGTGGCCGTGGCGTTCCAGTACTACAACCGCATGGTCAACGTGTTCCTGCGCGAGTCCCCGTTCCCGTCCCACGTCCCGGAGTCGGCCAAGCCCCAAGCACGCCGCGTACTCGGCGGCGTCCTGCGGCCACCATCGGGCCCCGGCCCGCGCCCGGGCGACTCGGTGGACCTGCTGCCCGAGGCACCGCTCACCGAGGACCTGGGCTGGGCGAGCTCGAACGCGGTCGTGGCCGACGCGTTCGCCCGCGCCTACGCGGCAACGGAGGCAGCGGGCGAACGCTCGGTACCCCCGGCGGTCCGCACGTTGCTGCAGGACCGTCTGTCCACATGGGACGGAAAACCCCCGGGCCTCAGCCGCGCCTGGCTGGAGGAGGCGGTAGCCGACCTCACCGAGGCAGACCGCCCGGCGGGCCGCCTCGCCCTGGCGGTGGCCCTGGCGTCGTACCAGGTCGACGAGGCCCTGGTGGACGCATTCCGCACCACGGCCCCCAACGACGCAACACTGATCGAGCTGGCGTCCTGGGCCAGCATGGCGGCAGCCCGCCGGGTCAGCGTGTGGCTGGCCGGCAGCCTGGACCCCGCGTAAGCACGCGGTAACGGGCGAACTCGCGTGCCCGGCGGACAACGTCGTCGGCAGGGCACGCGAGTGAGCCCATTCCAGCCACCAAACAGGCAGCCAACAGCGAAACGTAACCACAGACCCGCCCAGACCCCCGCAACCCCGATACGAAGCCAGAACACGGCCGGCGGCATGTTGTCAAGGCACGCTTTCCCGCCTTGACAACATGC
>NZ_JBFANY010000007.1:0-422563 GCF_040674975.1 Amycolatopsis sp. NPDC049688 | reverse complement strand
GCCCGGTCCCATTCCGAACCCGGAAGCTAAGCCTGACAGCGCCGATGGTACTGCAACCGAAGGGTTGTGGGAGAGTAGGACACCGCCGAACTTACGTTGGAGAAGGGCCTGGGCCCGGTAGAGACCAAGAGTCTCCCGGCCCAGGCCCTTTTTCGCATTCCCACCGACTTGCCGTGTCGACCCCCTAATCACGCGTGCTGACCCTTCAATCACGCGTGCTGACCCTTCGATCACGTGAGCCGACCCTCCAGGCACGCGAGCCGACCGTCTGGGTACGCCGGCCGACCCTCCAGGCACGGCAACGGCCAGCCCAGTCGGCGAGCTCCGGCCCGAATTACGCGAGTTCGGCGGCCCATCACGCGAGTTAGGCGGCCGAACACGCGACTGCCGGCGCGGATCGCGCGGGTTTCGGGGCAGCCGGTCACGCGAATCCCACCCCGGGATCACGCCGGCCGCGGCCAGGCAGCCGAGTTCCGGCTTCGGCCACGCCAGTTCGGCTTCAATCACGCGAATCCCGCCCCGGCCACACCGGCCGCAACCTCGGCCACCGGCCGCAACCCCAGCCGGCACCGTGGTTACCTCCTCCAGCACATGCCTGGGCATGAAGAAGGGGGCCAGGAGCAGAGCTCCTGACCCCCGGCGGGACGGGTGAAACGACGGCTACTTGATCGCCGACCCGGCCTGCCAGTCCGCCCAGGACTTGGACCAGTCGCCGTACAGGTCCCACACCGGCAGCTGCGGGCCGCCCGAGTTGGTTACCTCCACGACGTCGCCCAGGCCCATGTTCTGGAAGAACCACTGGGCGTTCGCGTCGTTCAAGTTGATGCAGCCGTGCGACACGTTCGAACTGCCCTGCTGGCCCACGCTGTTCGGGTTCTCGTGGACGAACTCGCCGTCGTTCGAAATCCGCTCCGACCACTTTTCGTTCGAGCGGTACGCCTTCGGGTCCGGTGGGCAGACTCCGTACGTGCAGGAATCCATCGTGTAGTTCGCCTGCTTGTCCGAAATCACGTGCGCGCCCAGGTGGGTCGGGGTTGCGTCCTTGCCCATCGAGATCGGCATCGACTTGACCATCTGACCGTTGTGGAAGATCTGCATCTGCTCGCTGTTCCCGTCCGCCTTCGCGATCCAGGAATCGTGCACCTTGTACGTTTCCGTACGGTCCTCCGCGCCGAACACCCCGCCGCCGAAATCGACGCCGTAGATCTTCGCCGTCACCTTCAAGGTCGTGCCGGCCTTCCAGTACTCCTTCGGCCGGTAGTGGACGTTCGAGTCGTCGATCCAGTACCAGCCGCCGTCCTGCTTCGGCGTCGACTCCACCGTCAGGGCCTTCTCGACCGCCGCCTTGTTCTTGACCGCGACCTTCCCGAAGCTGAACACGATCGGCTGGCCGACCCCGACACCCGTGCTCGCCACCGCGGACGGCGCCGGGATCAGGTTCGCGTTCGCCTGCTTCTTCGGCGACAGCGTCGTGATCTGGTTGTCCTGCTCGACCGGCTTCCCGTTGGACCCCTGGGCGTGCGCGACGATCTTGTACGTCGCGCCGTAGCCCAGCGGCTCGGTGGACATCCAGCTCGACCCGTCCTCCGCCAGCTTCCCGGCGACCGTCTTCCCCTTGGCCGCGTTGGTCACCGTGACGTCGAGGAGCTTCCCGTTGGCCGCCTTGACGACGATCGGCGTCGCCGGGTTCACCGCCGTGCCGCCCGCGGGTTCGAACGTCACCGCCACCGGTGTCTCGGCCGGCGCGGCGGAGCCCGACGCGGGCGCGCCGCCACCGGGTGAGCCGCCGTCGTCACCGGACGAGCAGGCGGAAAGCAACAGCGCTCCGGCGAGGATTCCGGCCACCGAAAGTAAAATCTTCTTGGGGAGCATATTGTCTCTTTTTGGGAATTGGGATCGGCGGGCATTCGTCATCAAAACTATGCGATAGCGATGACGTTCTTGCCGGCGGATCGGTGCATCGGCGTGACGTGGATCACGTGACGACGAGCCCTGGAGCGCCGTACAGCCCCGGTCCGCTCACCGAGACTTCACCGAGGTACTCGCGAGCTGCCGTGTACGCCTCTTCCGCCAGTGCTTCCGTGTGCCCGAAATCCAGGGGGTTCACACGTACCGGCGCCGGGCCCGGCAGGTACAGCACCGGCACCTGCGCGGCCGCGACCGGCGCTTCCAGCACCGCCTGGTTCCGCATGCTGATCATCGCGGTGAACATCATCACCTCGGCGAACGTCCGTGGGGCGCCCGGCAGCTTCCCGGGGAACGCGCAGTCGAGCACCACCAGCGACTTCGCCCCCATCGCCAGCGCCTGTCGCATCGGCACGTTCGCCACGAGGCCGCCGTCGTACAGCAACCGCCCGTCGTGCTCCACCGGCGGGAAGATCCCCGGGATCGCGCAGCTAGCCAGCAGCGGCTCGAGCAGCCGCCCGGAGCGGATCAGCAGCGGCTCGGCCGTGTCGACCTGTGTCGTGACGACGCCGAGCGGCAGCGACAGGTCCTCGAAGCGCGTCGACTCGCCGAGGTGGTCGGCGATGATCCCGGCCAGGCCCGTGTTGGGGAACAGGTGCGTCTTGCCCTGCGTCAGCGCCCGGACGCGGCTGAACACGCCGCCGGGGAACGCCTCGGCGCGCGTCATGTGCGCCCAGATGTCGTGCAGCCGCGCGAGTGCGTCAGTGCCGGAGCGGGCGAGGACGGCGGCGTTGAGCGAACCGACCGACGTCCCGGTCACGACGTCCGGCGTGAGCCCGGTTTCGGTCAGGGCGCGCAGCATGCCGACCTGCATGGCGCCGAGGCTGCCGCCCCCGCCGAGGACGAACCCGACCGGCCGGGGAAGATCCGCGAGACTCATACCGCCGAATGTAGTAAACGCGGGTGATCAGGGCACGCGTTCGAGCGCCTTGCGTTTCTTCAGCCGCAGCAGGAAGAACACCCCGGCGGCGGCCAGCACGCCGACGACGATCAGGCCACCCGTGTTCAGCGCGCCCTCGATGCGCTTGGCGGCCTCGCCCAGCGCGGCGCCGATGCCGATGTGGACCAGGGACCAGCAGAACGCGCCCGCCGCGGCGGCCGGCAGGAACCGGCGGAACGACAGCCCGGACGTCCCGGCTGCCGCCGGTGTCAGCGTCCGGATCACCGGCAGGAACCGGGCGAAGAAGACCGCCCAGGCGCCCCGGCGTTCGAGGACCGCGGTGGCCTTGTCCCAGGCTTCGAGGCCGTACTTGCGGATCAGCTTCGTGTCACGCAGCCGCGGCCCGAAGCGGCGGCCGATGCCGTACCCGAGCGCGTCGCCCGCCGTCGCGCACAGGGTGACGACGAGCCAGAGCGCCAGGAACCGGGGGACGGTGTTCGCCGTCGTCGCGGCGATGAGCAGCCCGGACTCGCCGGGGGCCAGGAAACCCAGCCCGATCGTGCATTCGGCGAACACCAGGCCGCCGGTCGCGGCGACGAGCCCCGGTTCCGGGAGTTCTTGCAGCCAGCTGAGGAGGTCCGAAACCAGGGCCATGCCGCCACTTTACCGATCCTTTAAGGATGGTGGGGTGACGTGCGTCACCGGGCCAGCAGCGACGTCGCTTCCTGGGCGGCGGGGCCTTCGGCCGCGAGGTGCTGCAGGTTTTCGGGCAGGACCTCGCCGCGGTGGGCCTTCGTCTGGGCGTAGAGCCGTCCCGCGCGGTAGGACGACCGCACCAGCGGCCCGGCCATCACACCCGCGAAGCCCATCGCCTCCGCAGCCTTCGAGTGCTCGACGAACTCCTCCGGCTTCACCCACCGATCCACCGGGTGATGCCGCGGCGACGGACGCAGGTACTGCGTGATCGTCAGGATCTCGCACCCGGCATCGACCAGGTCCTGCATGGCGGGCGCCACCTCTTCGGGGGTCTCGCCCATCCCGAGGATGAGGTTCGACTTCGTCACCAACCCGGCCTCACGCGCCTTCGTGATGACCTCCAGAGACCTCGCGTACCGGAAACCGGGACGGATCCGCTTGAAAATCCGCGGCACCGTCTCCACGTTGTGCGCCAACACCTCCGGCCGCGACCCGAACACCTCCGCCAACTGCCCCGCATCCGCATTGAAATCCGGGATCAGCAGCTCGACACCGGTGCCAGGGTTCAAAGCATGAATCTGGCGGACCGTTTCGGCGTAAAGCCAGGCACCACCGTCCTCAAGATCATCCCGAGCCACACCGGTCACCGTCGAATACCGCAAGCCCATCGCCTGCACCGACTCCGCAACCTTCCGCGGCTCAGACCTGTCCAAAGCCGCCGGCTTCCCGGTATCGATCTGACAGAAATCACACCGCCGCGTGCACTGATCCCCACCGATCAAGAACGTCGCCTCACGGTCCTCCCAACACTCATAGATATTGGGACAACCCGCCTCTTCACAGACCGTGTGCAAACCCTCACGGCGAACCAGACCCTTGAGCTCCGTGAACTCCGGACCCATCCGCACCCGCGTCTTGATCCACGACGGCTTCTTCTCGATCGGCGTCTCACTGTTGCGAACTTCCAAACGCAACAGCTTCCGGCCTTCAGGCGCAGCACTCACGACTTCAACCGTACGCCCGTCCGGGCTACGCGGGATCGGGGGTGACGCCGGTCAGCTTCGCCGTGACGTCCCACAACCCGGCCCCCAGCGACTCGCTGCGCGCGGCGGCCAACGGGCGCACCTTGACGGGGTTGCCGCGTACGCCGCCGAGGCTGCCCGGGGCGATGTAGTCGCCGCCCTCGACGCCGTCCGCCGTGGCCGCGTACAGCTGCGGCAGCGCGCCCTGGCGGACGTTCTGCGCGAACAGGACCTCGCCGATCTTGTGGCCGCCGGCGATGACCGAACGGACGACCGGGTTGGGGTACGAGCGCGCCATGCCGCTGCCGAGCCCCGTGGCGGTGTAGCCCGGGTGGGCGGCGACGCTGAGCACGCCGGAGCCGGCCGCGCGCAGGCGGCGGTCCAGTTCGAGCGCGAACACCTGGTCGGCGAGCTTCGACTGCCCGTACGCGGCGGCGGGGTTGTAGCGGCGGTGCTCGGCGTTGGGGTCGTCGAGGTGGATGCGGGCCCCGACGGCGGCCAGGCTCGACAGCGTGACGACCCGGCCGCGCAGGGCGGGCATGAGCAGCCACGTCAGCGCCGCGTGGCCGAGGTAGTTGGTGCCGAACTGCAGCTCGAAGCCGTCGGCGGTGCGGCCGCGGGCGGTCGCCATCACGCCGGCGTTGTTGATCAGCACGTCGAGGGTGTCGCCGGTGCGTTCCCGCACCGACGCGGCGGCCGCGCGCACCGAGGCGAGCTCGCTCAGGTCCAATGGGACGAGCTCGGGTTCGGCGCCCGCGGCGGCCGCTTTCACGATGTCGAGGGCCTTCGCGCCGCGCTCGGCGGAACGGCAGGCCAGGAGCACGCGGGCCCCCTTGCCCGCGAGCACCTCGGCGGTGCGCAGCCCCAGGCCGGAGTTCGCCCCTGTAACCACGACCGCCCGGCCGCTCTGGTCGGCGATGTCCTCTTCGGTCCAGCGCTGTGTCATGGGTGACACTTAACTCTGTTTACGCACTCGGCGCGAGCAGTCGCCGCAGGTGTCCGAAAACCGGACGGCGGCGGGTGCTTTCGTCTCGGTTCGCCCGCAGCAGCGCCTCGAACGCGTGACCCACCTTGACGATTTCCTCGGCGGGCTCGCGCGGGTCGGCCAGCCCGGCCGTGACGGCGAGCATGCGCAGCTCGCCTTCGTGCATCCGGCGCAGCGACGCGTGCCGCTCGTAGGCACCGTCGAGGACCGCACGCAGGTCGGTGTGCTCGTCGACGGCGGCGCGCCAGGCGCGGGTGACGGCGTCGACGTGGTCACCGAGGCCGTCGGCGTCGTCCGGGTCGACGACCTCGGAGCGCAGGCGGCCGCTCAGCGTCCGGGTCCACTGGTACTGCAGCGCGGTGAGGACGTTTTCCTCGGTGCCGAAGTGCTCTTCGGCACCGGGCACCTCCTCGAGTGCCAGCGGCTCGCCCGGGTTCCGGGCGGCCAGGCGGACGGCCGCTTCGAGGATTTCCTGACGTCGGTAGAAGTCGGTCCAGCTCATGTGTGGCTCCCCTTCCGTGGCCCGGGTCATACCGCGGGTCTGCGGCATACTCCCGGTACGGACCTGACGCGCCGAACATACCATGAGTATGGAGAGGTGCTCCGGGCGTAAAGTTGTGAAGGTGGCGACAATGAGGTCCAGACGACTCGACTACTCCGAGTCGACGCGGTCCGCGCTGGTCGACAGCGCGGTCGAACTGTTCACCAAACGCGGTTACGCGGGGACCTCGCTCGACGAGATCGCCAAGCGCGCCCGGGTGACCAAGGGCGCGCTGTACCACCACTTCAGCGGTAAGCAGGCGCTCTTCGAAGCCGCGTTCGAGCAGGTCGAGAGCATCGTCTTCGATCGGCTGGAGAAGATCGTGACCGGCGAGGGCACGCCGTGGGAGCGCGCGCTCGCCGGGCTCAACGCGTTCTTCCGCGCCTGCCTGGACGCCTCCTACCAGCGGATCGCCATCCACGAGGCGCCGGTCGTGATGGGCTGGGAGCGCTGGCGCGAGGCGGAGGAGCGGTGCAGCTTCGGGCTCGTGCGGTCCGGCCTGCAGGCGCTGATCGACGCGGGCGAGGTCGAACCGGTGCCGGTCGAGATCACCGCACGGCTGCTGTTCGGCGCGCTGTCGAGCGCGGCGACCGAAATCGCCGGTTCGCCCGACCCGAAGAAGGTCGGCGCCGAGATCGAGGACGTGATCGTCCGCATGCTGGTCCGGCTGAGGCGCACGGAGCCCGACGTCTCTATAGGCTGACGTCGTGGACTTGAGGATCTTCACCGAGCCCCAGCAGGGGGCCAGCTACGACGACCTGCTGCGCGTCGCCAAGGCGACCGAAGCCGCCGGGTACGACGCCTTCTTCCGCAGCGACCACTACCTGAAGATGGGCTCGGCCGACGGCCTGCCCGGCCCGACCGACGCGTGGATCACCCTCGCCGGCCTGGCCCGCGAGACCAGCCGGATCCGGCTCGGCACGCTCGTCACCGCGGCGACGTTCCGGCACCCGGGCCCGCTGGCCATCTCGGTGGCGCAGGTGGACCAGATGTCCGGTGGCCGCGTCGAATTCGGCCTCGGCTCCGGCTGGTACGACGCCGAGCACGAGGCGTACGGCCTGACGCTGCCGCCGCTGAAGGAGCGCTTCGACCGCTACGCCGAGCAGCTCGAGATCATCACCGGGCTGTGGAAGACGCCGGTGGGCTCGACGTATTCGTTCGACGGGCAGTACTACAAGCTGTCGGAGTCGCCGGGCCTGCCGAAGCCGGCGCAGTCCCCGGCCCCGCCGGTGATCATCGGCGGGGGCGGCAAGAAGCGAACCCCGGCCCTCGCCGCGCGGTTCGCCGACGAGTTCAACCTGCCGTTCGTGGACGCCGAAACGGCGGCGGCGCAGTTCGCCCGGGTCGAGGCGGCGGCGGAGCAGATCGGCCGGGACCCGAAGGAGATCCTGCGCTCGGTGGCGCTGGTCGTCTGCGTGGGCCGCTCCGACGAGGAGGTCGCGCGGCGGGCTTCGGTGATCGGCCGGGACGTCGACGAGCTGCGGGCCAACGGGCTGGCGGGGACGCCGGCGGAGGTCGTCGACCGGATCGGGCAGTGGCGGGAGCAGACCGGGATCACCCGGGTCTACCTGCAGCTGCTGGATCTTTCGGACCTGGACCAGGTCGACCTGATCGCCGCCGAGGTGGCGCCGCAGCTGGACTGAGCAGCCCCCGTTTTCCACGCTACCGGGACGGTCCGACAGTTCCGGACCGCGAAAGCCGGGCCGGTCTCCTGTTGTCCACAGGAGGCCGGCCCGGCTTTCGGATGTCGTGTCAGTTCTGGAGTGCGAACGTGACGCCGGGGGCCTCGGGCGCGGCCGGGCGGGGGAGCCAGCGGTCCTCGCTCACCGGGAGCTCGCCCTCCAGCGCCGCCAGCACGGCGTCGCGGGCGAGGGGGAGGACCGCCTCGACCGTGACGTCCCGCTGCAGCTCGTAGGACAGGGACGTCACACCCGCGTCGCGGATGCCGCACGGGACGATGTTGTCGAAGGCCGCCAGATCGGCGTTGCAGTTCAGCTCGAAGCCGTGCATCGTCACGCCTCGCTGGACGCGGATGCCGATCGCCGCGATCTTGCGCTCGATCCCGCGGTCGTCCGCCGGGATCCACACCCCGCTGCGGCCCTCGACGCGGCCGCTGGCCACGCCCAGCTGGTCGCACACGTGGATCAGCGCCTCCTCCAGGCGCCGCACGTAGTGGACGACGTCGATCGGGTCGGCGAGCTTGACGATCGGGTAGCCGACCAGCTGGCCGGGACCGTGCCAGGTGATCTTGCCGCCGCGGTCGACGTCGATCACCGGGGTGCCGTCCGTGGGCCGGTCGGCCGGTTCGGTGCGCTTGCCCGCGGTGTACACCGACGGGTGCTGCAGCAGGAGCATCGTGTCCGGCGCGGTGCCGTCCGCGCGAGCGGTCAGGAAGCTCCGCTGGAGCTCCCAGGCCTCGGTGTAGTCGATCGTGTCGAGCTCGCGGACGTCGACCGGCTCGGTGCTGGCGCGGCAGGTGCGGGAAGAACTCACCCGTCGAGGCTACGCCCGTCACCCGGGGGAAGCAGCCGCAAGGCGCACGCTGAGAGCAGCCCGACACCGGTCACCGCCAGCACTGCGCCGATCGTGTCCGTGACCCAGTGCACGCCGAGCACGACGCGGCAGGCCGCCGACAGCACCACCGCGACCGCCACGGCAACCGCCACGCGCCGGACCAGCCGCGGCCACAGCCACGCGCACAGCAGGAGCAGGACAAAGCCGGTGCTCGCCACCGACACCACGTGCCCGCTCGGGTAACTCAGGTCCGGGTAGTCGCGCGGGCGTTCCCGCAGGAAGACCGGCTTGGCCGTCAAGCTGGTCAGCCGGCACAACAGCAGAACGACGGCGAGCCGCACGCACAGCCCCGTGTGCTGCCGGTGCCGCAGCGCCAGCGCGAGCAGCGCCGCGCCGAGCACCCACGGCAGCACCGGACCGAGGATGTCGCTGCCGATCTGCGCCACCCGCCCGAGCGGCTGCGTGTACACGCCGTGGAGGGCGTTCGCCACCTGGGAGTCGAGGGCCAGCGGGTGCCGCGCGACACCGAGCCCGAGCGCGACGAACGCCGCCACCAGCGCGAAACCGACGACGAGCCAGCGTTTGAGCGGGACGCTCATGCCGCGGCGAGCGCGCGGTCCGGGGTCGGGTGCCGGAACTCGTACCCGGATCGCTCCAGCACGGCCGGGACGGCTCGCTGCCCGAACAGCGCCATCTCCTCCCCGGCCTGGCCCAGCACGGCCTTGAGTGCGAACCCGGGCACCCACCACGGCGCCGGCCGGTGCAGCGTGCGGCCGACGGCCCGGGTGAACTCGGCGTTGGTCACCGGCTCGGGCCCGGTCAGGTTCACCGGCCCGGACACGTCGTCGTGCGTCAGGACGTGGACGATCGCGCCCACTTCGTCCTCCAGGGCGATCCACGGCATGTACTGGCGGCCGTCGCCGAGCCGCCCGCCCAGGCAAAGCGCGAAAAGCGGGCGCAGCGTGGCGTACAGCCCGCCCTCGGCCGAAAGCACCAGCCCGGTCCGGAGCTTCACGACTCGCGCGTCGCCTGCGGCTGCCGTCGCCGCTTCCCACGCTTCGCAGAGCTCGGCCAGGAATCCCCGGCCACGCGGCGCGGATTCGTCCACAGTGGACTCGTGCGTGTGGCCGTAGTACCCGACGGCGGAGGCATTGACGAGCACACCGACGCCATGTTCGGCGACGGCTTCGGCGAGCACCTCGGTCGGCTCGACCCGGCTGTCGGTGAGCTGCTGCTTGCGCATCGCGCTCCACCGCCCGGGAAACAGCCGCTGGCCACCCAGGTTCACGACGGCGTCCACACCTTCGAACGCGCCGCTCGCGATGGTGCCCGACGGCGGATCCCAGCGGAATTCGCCGCCTTCGCGCGCTTCCCGCCGGACCAGCCGGCGGACCTCGTGGCCTTCACGCCGCAGGCGTTCGCCCAGCGCCGATCCGATCAAGCCGCTCGCTCCGGCGATGAGTACTCGCATGGTCCGATCGTTGCGCATCCGCTGCGCGTCCGCACGTCCGGCCCGGACGCGGCGAAGGCCGCCACGGAAATTCCGTGGCGGCCTTCGTCAGGGGTTGCTCAGAGACCGAGTTCGCTCTCGAAGTTGCCCTCTTCCAGGCGCTGCTTGATCGTCGTCAGGAAGCGGCCCGCGTCGGCCCCGTCCACCAGGCGGTGGTCGTAGGTCAGCGGCAGGTACGCCATCGACCGGACGGCGATCGTGTCGTTGCCGTCGGCGTCCGCGATGACCACCGGCCGCTTGACGACCGCGCCGGTGCCGAGGATGCCCGACTGCGGCTGCACGATGATCGGCGTGTCGAACAGCGCGCCGACGCTGCCGATGTTCGTGATCGAGAACGTGCCGCCCGACAGCTCGTCCGGCTTGATCTGGCCCGCGCGCGCCCGGCCCGCCAGGTCGGCGATCCGGTGCGCGAGACCGGCCAGGCTCAGCTCGCCCGCGTCGTGGATCACGACCGAGAGCAGGCCGCGCTCGGTGTCCACCGCGATGCCCAGGTGCACGGCGCCGTGGTAGGTGATCTCCTTCGTGTCCTCGTTGTAGGACGCGTTGACGTTCGGGTGCTGCTTGAGCGCCTCGACCGTCGCCTTCGCGAAGAACGGCAGGAACGTCAGGTTGACGCCCTCGCGCTCCTTGAAGCCCGCCTTGGCGCGCTGGCGCAGCTTGGCGATCTTCGTGACGTCGACCTCCTGGACCTGCGTGAGCTGCGCGGCGATCTGCAGCGACTCGCGGGTCTTGGTGGCCGTGATCTGGCGGATCCGGCTGGCCTTCTGCACCGTCCCGCGCAGCGCGGCGAGCTCCGGCGACACCGCGGCCGCGGGACGCGCGGCGGGCGCCGACGGGGCGGCAGCGGCCGGGGCGGAAGCGGCGGGCGCCGGCTGGGCGGCGGCCTTCTGCTTCTCCTCGGCCGCGGCCAGGACGTCCTGCTTGCGGATCCGGCCGCCGACGCCGCTGCCGGTCAGCGACGACAGGTCGATGCCGTGCTCCGACGCGAGCTTGCGGACCAGCGGCGTGACGTACGGGCCGTCCGCCGAGCCGTCCTTCGCCGCGGCGGCCGGGGCCGACTGCGTGGCGGCCGAGGCCGGGGCGGCCTGCGGCTTGGGCTCGGGCTTCGGTTCCGGCTTGGGCTCGGGCTTCGACTCCTGGACCGGCTCCGGCTTCGGCTCCGGTTTGGGTTCCGGCTTCGGCTCGGGCTTGGGCTCCGGCTTCGGTTCGAGCTTCGACTCGGCCTTCGGCGCCGCACCGGCGTCGCCGATCACGGCCAGGACGCCGCCGACCTCGACGGTCTCGTCCTCGCCCGCGCGGATTTCCAGGACCGTGCCGGCCACCGGCGACGGCACCTCGGTGTCGACCTTGTCGGTGGAGATCTCGAGCAGCGGCTCGTCGACCTCGACCGAGTCACCGACCGCCTTCAGCCAGCGCGTGACGGTGCCCTCGGTGACGCTCTCGCCCAGCTCGGGCAGCTTCACCTCGGTGCCTTCGCCGCCGGCCGCCGGCGCGGTGTCCGGCTTGCTCGGCGCGCTCTCCTCGGCCTGGGCCTGCGGCTCCTCCTGGGCAGGCTCCGGCTCGGACTTCTGCTCCTCCTGCGCCGGGGCCGTGTTCGATTCGGACTCGGGGACGCCGCCGGACCCGTCGTCGATGACGGCGAGCTCGCCGCCGACCTCGACGGTCTCGTCCTCCTGGGCGCTGATCTTCACGACCGTGCCCGCCACCGGGGAGGGCACCTCGGTGTCGACCTTGTCGGTCGAGATCTCGAGCAACGGCTCGTCGACCTCGACGGTGTCGCCCTCCTGCTTAAGCCACCGGGTGACGGTGCCTTCGGTGACGCTCTCCCCGAGCTCCGGCAATGTGACGGAGTAGGCCATCGTTCGCTGACTCCTCTTCCAAGTTCTGCGTGGTCTGGATTCTGCTGGTGGGACGTCAGCTGTGCACGTGCAGCGGCTTCCCCGCGAGGGCGAGGAACGCTTCACCGAGGGCCTCGGTCTGGGTCGGGTGGGCGTGGATCAGTGGGGCGACGTCCTCGGGGAAGGCCTCCCAGCTGTAGATCAGCTGCGCTTCGCCGATCAGCTCGCCGACGCGGTCGCCGACCATGTGGACGCCGACGACCGGGCCGTCCGGCGCCTTGACCAGCTTGACGCCGCCGGAGGTCTTGAGGATCTGGCTCTTGCCGTTGCCGCCCAGGTCGTAGGTGAACGTCGTGACGTCGGAGCCGTACTTGTCCTTCGCCTGCGACTCGGTCAGCCCGACCGACGCGACCTCCGGGTGCGAGTAGGTGACCCGCGGGATGCCGCTCTCGTCGATCACGCGCGGGTTCAGCCCGGCGATCTCCTCGGCGACGAAGATGCCCTGCTGGAAGCCGCGGTGGGCGAGCTGCAGGCCCGGGACGATGTCGCCGACGGCGTAGACGTTCGGCAGGTTCGTGCGCAGCCGCTCGTCGGTGAGGACGAAGCCGCGCTCGATCTTGACGCCGGCCTCCTCGTAGCCGTGGCCGGCCGAGTTCGGCCCGCGGCCGACGGCGACCAGCAGCAGGTCGGCCTCGATGGTCTCGCCGGACTCCAGCGAAACGCTCACGCCGTTGTCGTCCTGCTTGGCGCCGGTGAACTTCACGCCGGTCTTGAAGGCGATCTTGCGGCGGCGGAAGGCGCGCTCGAGCTGCTTGGACGCGAATTCGTCCTCGTTCGGGACGAGCCGCGGCAGGGCCTCGACGATGGTGACGTCGACGCCGAAGGAAGCCCAGACGCTCGCGAACTCGACGCCGATGACGCCGCCGCCGAGGACGACGACCTTCTTGGGGACGTAGTCCAGGGAGAGGGCCTGCTCGCTGGCGATGATGCGGCCGCCGAGCTCCAGGCCGGGCAGCGTGCGCGAGTACGAGCCGGTGGCGAGGATGACGTTCTTGCCGGTGTAGCGGGTGCCGTCCACCTCGACGGTCGTGCCGCCGACGAACGTGCCCGCGCCCTCGACGAGGTTCACCTTGTGCGCCTTGGCCAGGCCCTGCAGGCCCTTGTACAGGCGGGCGACGATGCCGTCCTTGTACTTGTTGACCCCGGCGATGTCGATGCCCTCGAAGGCGGCCTTGACGCCGACCGCTTCGGCGTCACGGGTCTCGTCGGCGACCTCGGCGGCGTGCAGCAGGGCCTTGGTCGGGATGCAGCCCCGGTGGAGGCACGTCCCGCCCAGCTTGTCCTTCTCGATCAGCGTGACGGAAAGGCCCAGCTCGGCCGCGCGGAACGCCGCGGCGTAGCCGCCCGATCCGCCTCCCAGGATCACGAGGTCGGCGGAGGTGTCGGTCACTTCATTAACTCCTCGGCAAGCAGTGGGGTGTTGCTCTGTCGTCGCGCCCGCGCCCGGTATAACCGCGCGCGCGACACCGCCATCTTGTCACTAGGCCGGACGGGGCTGCGAGCTAGCCGGGTGTGCGACGCCGACCACACGCGGAGTCCGGGATACTGAGTGGGGTAGGTCTCGGGAGGAGAGGTGGTCGAGGTGGGGCTCTTCGACTCGCTGCGCAGGCGGGCCAAGGGTGGGCAGCGGGCCGGTACGCTGCGGAAAGCCAGTTCCGAGGACACCCGCCACCTCGACGAGTGGGCGGCCACCCGAAGGGGTGTCGAAGCCTTCGTGGAGCCGAAGACCAACGTCACGGAGACCACTGTGGTGTTGATCGCCCACGACGGGGAGTGGACCCGGCGGCGCATCGGCAGCCTGGAGGCGGCGCAGCAGTTCGGCCACCGGCGGTCCATCCCGGTGTACGAGGTCGCGCGGGTCGGGTATCCGAAGCGGATGCGCGAGTACACCGAGCGGAAGAAGCGCGGCCAGGTCTAGAGGTCGATCCGGCCGACGACCTCGCCGTTGAACGTCTGGCCGGTGGGGCGGAAGCCCAGCTTGAGGTAGAACTCCTCCGGGCCGCCCTCGGCCGGGATCCACAGCACGGTCGCGGCCGTGTTGCCCCGCAGCCGGGCCTCCTCCAGGACGGTCTCCACCGCGAACCGGCCGTAGCCGCGGCCCTGCACACCCGCGCCGACGTTGAGGCGCCAGATCCCGCAGCGGAAGAAGTCCAGCTCCGCGTGCGGGTCGAAGCCGCCCATCACGAACGCCACGGGTTCGCCGTCGTCCAGGATCAGCCGGGGCCAGGCGATCTCCGGCTGCGTGTACGCCTCGGCGAGCGAGACCGCGACGGGCGCGACGAAGTCCTTCTGGTGCGGTTCGACGGCCAGCTGGCACGCGGCGGCGACGTTGTCCGGGGTGATCTTCTCCGCGGTGAGGGTGGCCACCCGGTCCAAGCTAGCCCGCCTGGGCCAGCAGCGTGGCGTGCTTGACCAGCGCCGCCCGGAAGGACGCGTGGACCGTGGTGCCCAGGACCGGGTCGACCTCCACCACGTGCCCGGCCGACAGCAGCAGCACCGCGGGGTCGCTGAGGATCACCACGCCGTTCTCGGCGCGCAGGTCCGCCGTGCCGAGCAGGCGGGGGAAGACCACGTCGGCGGGCAGGCCGTCGCAGGTGCGGAGGAACTCGCGGTGGTCGGCGGGCAGCTCGGCGCCGAGCCGCAGCTCCGCCGAGCGGATCGCCGCTTCCGACGCCGGGGGCGGGAGGGCGACCCGGGTACGCAGCAGGGGGCTTTCCGCCGGGGCGGCCGCCGTGGTTCCGCCGGGCCCGGGCCGCCGGTCCGTCGCGCCGCCGCGCTCCGCCGGGGCGGCCGCCGTGGTTCCGCCGGGCGGGAATTCCCCCTTGCCGGGCCGGTCCGTCGCGCCGCCGCGCAGGCGCATGATCTCCGCGATCAGCTCCGGCCAGCTGCCCAGGTCCGGTGGGTACCGCTCGTGCAGCGCCGCGACCAGCGCTCCCGCGCACGCCGGAGCCCAGTCGCGCAGGCCGAGCGGGTCCGCGCCCGCGATCAGCGCCGGGGCCAGCGCCCGCGTCGCCGCCAGCATCGCTACGTCGGGGTGCGGCCCGGCCAAAACAGCCCACAGCGCCAGGTCACCGTCGGCCAGCGCGGTGCGGACCCGGTCCGGACGGGCCGGCGCGACCCGCTTGACCACCTCCGCGACCGGACCCGGCGGCAGGACACCCTCCAAGTCGGAAACCGGCCTGCGCAACGAGGCCGCGTGCGTGCGCTCCTCGAGATCCAGGTCGAGCGGCGGCAACCCCTCCGCCCAGGCCGGCCGCCCGCCGCGCGCTTCGAACAGCATCGCCCACGCGCGGGCCCGCACCGGGTCCGCGGCCAGTGCGGTCACCGGCCGCTCGGTGCGGGCCAGCCACTGGGTGACCAGCCGGTCGGCTTCGCCGAGTTCGCCGGAGGTCGCGAGCAGCAAGGCCGCGTAACCCACCTGGTCGTCGACGCGCGCTTCGGGCGCCGTCAGGATGTCGCGGACCGCCGCTTCGAGGTAGTCCTGCACCCCGCCGACCCTAGCCCAGCGCCTGCTTCGCGCCCGGGTGCAGCGGTACCGGATCCGTCTGGGTCGCCAGCTGTCGCGAGATCTCCTTTGCCGCCGGGTGGACCTTCGCCAGCTCCGCCTGCTTGTCGAAGATCAGCTTCGTGATCGCGCACGCGTTGCCCGCCGGGAAGTCGTCGCGTACCAGCAGGAGGTTGGGCACCACGACCGTCGGCACGTCCGCGGGCTGCCCGTAGGCCGCCTTCGGGATGACGGCCTGGTCGTAGACCGGGTTGACCTTCTTCAGCGCGGGCAGCAGCGGCGTGATGTCGAGGAATTTGACCTTGTCTTTCAGCGCCGTGGTGATGTCGGTGATCTGCGCGGTCGGCAGGCCGCCGGACCAGACGAGCCCGTCGAGCGTGCCCGCCTTCATGCCGTCCGCCGTCTTGGCCAGATCGAGGCGCTGCGCCTGGACGTCGGTGTCCGGCTTGAGCCCCGCCGCCTGCAGCAGCCGGTTCGCGATCACCTCGGTGCCGGACTTCGGCGAGCCCGTCGAGATCCGCTTGCCCTTCATGTCCGCGACGCTGTCGATGCCGGCGTCCGTGCGCACCAGCACCTGCGTCGAGTTCGGGTAGATCCGGGACAGCGCCTGGATCTTCTGCGGCTTGCCGTCGAAGGAACCCTTGCCGTTGACCGCGTCCGCCGCGGTGTCGGCCAGCGAGAACGCGACGTCGTAGTTGCCGGCCACCAGCTGCTGGATGTTCTGCACCGACGCCCCGGTTTCCGCGGCCGTCGCCCGGAGTTTCGTGTTGCTGCTGATCAGCTGGGCCAGCCCGCCGCCCAGCACGTAGTACACGCCGCCGCTGTTGCCGGTGGCGATGGTGATCCGGCCTTCGCCCGCTTCGCAGGACTGCGTCCCACCCGGTGCGGCCTGGTCGGTCTGCTGTTTCCCGCCGCAGCCGGTGACGGCCAGAGCGAGTACCGCGACGGCGGCGACTGCGCGTTTCATGCTGTCCTCCTCTTGAGCACGGCGTGGGTGAGCAGGGCGGCGGCGCCGCACGCGGCACCGATCGCGATCGGCACCGGCTCCAGGTAGAGCAGGCAGAGGGCGGCGGGCACGAACAGCAGCCGCACCGGCAGGCCGACCGGCCCGAACAGCCAGCCGCCGGTCACCACGGCCAGCGCGGCGACGGCGAGCGCGGACACCGCCGTCACCCAGAGCACGGTGAGCACATCGGCCTCCAGCAGCAGCGCGGCGCCGTTGTCGGTCAGCACGAACGCGATCGGCACCAGGAACGCCGGGAGCGTGTACTTCCAGCACTGCCACATGGTGCCGAGCACCGAGCCGCCGGTGATCGCCGCCGACGCCACCGCGGCGAGCGCGGTCGGCGGCGTGACTTCGGACAACACGGCGTAGTAGAAGATGAACATCGCGCGCTCGGCGTCGGCCACGCCGAGTGTCTCCAGGGCCGGGCCGATCACCACCCAGGCGATGATGAAGCTCGCGGTGACCGGCACGGCGAGGCCCAGCACGCCGACGGCGATCGCCGAGAGCAGCACGGTCAGGATCAAGATCAGCGTGCCGTTGTCGGTCAGCGCGCCGGCCAGTTCCACCAGCGCGTCGGCGAGTTCGAGGCCCAGCCCGGTCTTGGTGATGGTCGAGGTGATCACGCCGGCCGCCGCGCACACCGCGATCACCGGCAGCGCCCCCCGGACACCCGCCGACAGCGCGTCGACCATGTCCTTCGCCCACCCGCGGACATCGTGGCGCCGGGCGATCAGCGCGAACAGCGCGGCGACGCCGGTGGCGTAGACGACCGCGGCGAACGGCGGGATGTCCAGGGCGAGGAACACGACGATGATCGCCAGCGACAGGAAGTGATAACCGCCGCGCCGCAACAGTTTCCCGGGATCACCGTGCGGGACGTCGACGGCTTCGGCCTGGAAGCGCCGGGCGTCGGCCTCCATCGCGAACACGATGCCGAGGTAGTACAGCAGCGTCGGGACAGTCGCCCAGACCAGCACCTTCAGGTACGAAGTCTGCAGGTACTCGGCGATGATGAACGCGGCCGCGCCCAGCGTCGGCGGCGAGAGGATGGCCCCGATCCCGGACGCGGCGAGCAGCCCGCCCGCGTTTTCCCTGGGGTAGCGGGCTTCCCGCAGGATCGGCCAGGTGATCGAGCCGAGGCTGACCGCGGTGGCCGTGCCCGAACCCGACACCGTGCCGAGCAGGAAGCCGGACAGCACGGTGGTCCGGCCCGGTGCGGTGCGGGACCGGCGGAACGCGGCGAAGGAGATGTCCACGAAGAACTTCCCGGCGCCGGAAGCGTTGAGCACCGCGCCGTAGAGGGTGAACAGCACGATGTAGCTCGCCGCGACGTCCAGGGGAGTGCCGTAGAACCCGCTGGCGTCGTTGAAGAGCGCGTTGACGATCTGGCTGAAGTCGATGCCCGCGTGGGCGATGCCCCAGTTCTGCGGGAGGTAGCCGCCGTAGTAGGCGTAGGCCAGGAACAGCAGGCAGACGATCGGCAGCACCACCCCGGTCGTGCGGCGGGTGGCTTCGAGGACCAGGACCAGCAGCAGCGCGCCGGCCACGATGTCCAGCGGCGACAGGATTCCTTGCCGGTTCAGGAAGTCGTCGTAGCCCACCAGCACCGGGTACAGGCCGACGGCCAGCGAGATCACCGCCAGGGCCCAGTCGGTCCAACCCGGGTCGTCGCGGCCGCGCAGCCGCGGGCGGTAGCAGAGGAAGACCAGCGGCAGCGTCACGCCGAGGAAGAGCACCAGGTAGAACTGGTTTCCCTTGGCGAAGGGGAAGAAGACCTGCTTGAGCACCAGGACCGCGACGGCGAGGGCGACGAAATAGACGACCCGGTCGGGGACGCGGGACAGCGTGCGCGCCGGGCGTTCCTCGTCGTGCTCGGCGGCGATCGCGGCAGGCGTGTCCTCTTCGACCGGCCCAGTGGTCACCCGGTCACCGTACGGTGTCGCGGATCCCGCCGAAAGGGATCTTCCGGCCCAAACCGTCGTGAGTGTTCAGGCGAGTTCCAACCCGCCTGAACACTCACGACCGGTGCGGGAGGGGCTCAGCCGTTGGCGGCGATGTCCGCCAGCACCGCGGCGATCGAGCGGACCGGGACGCCGGTGCCGCCCTTGCCGGTGTAGCCCCACGGCGAGCCGGTGTTGAACGACGGGCCCGCGATGTCGATGTGGACCCAGTCGAGGCCGTCGGCGACGAACTCGCGCAGGAAGATGCCGGCGGCCAGCATGCCGCCCCAGCGGTGGCCGGTCACGTTGGCCAGGTCGGCCAGCCGCGAGTCGAGGTCGGCGCGCAGTTCCTCCGGCAGCGGCATGGCCCAGCCGTTTTCGCCGGTGGCCTGCATGATCGCGGCGACGCGGTCGCGGAACTCGTCCGAGCCCATCACGCCGGCGGTGCGGTTGCCGAGCGCGACGACCTGGGCGCCGGTCAGCGTCGAGGTCTCGATCAGGTAGTCCGGGTTCTCCTCGGCCGCGCGGACCATCGCGTCCACGAGCACGAGCCGGCCCTCGGCGTCGGTGTTGAGGACCTCGACGGTCTTGCCGCCGTACATCGTCAGCACGTCGCCCGGGCGGTACGACGTCCCCGACGGCAGGTTCTCCGCCAGCGGGATGTGCGCGACGACCTCGAGCGGGTACTTCAGCTTCGCCGCCAGGACGACCGAGGCGAGCACGCCGGCCGCGCCGGACATGTCCGAGGTCATGTGGTCCATGTTCGCGGCGGGCTTGAGCGAGATGCCGCCCGAGTCGAACGTGATGCCCTTGCCGACCAGCGCGACCTTCTTCGCCGCCTTGGCCGGCTTGTAGCCGACGCGCACCAGGCGCGGCTGGCGCGAGGAGCCGCCGCCGACGCCGAGGATGCCGCCGAAGCCCTTGCGCTTCAACGCCTTCTCGTCGAGCACCTCGAACTCGAGGCCGTTGTCCTCGGCCAGCTTCTTCGCGCGGTCGGCGAAGGAGGCCGGGTACAGGTCGTTCGGCGGGGTGTTGATCAGGTCGCGCGCCACGATGACGGCCTCGGCGATCGCGCCGGCCGCCTTCAGCGTCGCCTTGTGCTCGCGCGCGGTGCCCTCGGCCGGGCTCGCGAAGTCGGCCTTCGCCAGCGGGGCGTCGCCCTTCTCGGAGCGGTAGTCGGTGAAGACGTAGGAGCCGAGGACCGTGCCCTCGACGGCGGCCTGCAGGTCGAGCTCCGAGAGCGTGACGAGCGCGCGGTCGGTGCCGGCCAGCGCGCGGCCGGCGGCACCCGCGGCGCGGCGGACCTGCTCGGGGGTGATGGCGTCGCCCGCCTTGCCCAGGCCGACGGCCAGCACGACACCCGCCGGGAGCTTGCCCAGCGTCGGGACCTTGACGACCTCTTCGGCCTTGCCGCTCGCGCCGAGGGTGGCCAGCAGGCCGGCGAGCCGGCCGTCGAAGGCGGCGTCGACGGCGGCGGCGCCGGGGGCGAGCAGGGGACCGTCCTCGCCGGCCACGGTGCCGATGACGACCACGTCGGCGCGCGTCTTGGCCAGTGCCTCCCCGGTGTTGTCGGACAGGGCGAGCTTAGGCACGGTCACTTCTGGCTCCTCGCGCGTTCTCGGTGGTACCGGGCACCGGCCCGGCCGGGATCGTGAGCCATGCTAATGACGACCGGACCACGGGTGAACACAGGGCGAAGGAGGCCGCGTGCGGCTGGGCGGTGGGCTGCTGGTGGCGCTGGCGGCGGCAGCGGCGGGCGCCGGCTGGTGGCTGCTCGCCGGCCTGGTGCTCGCGGCGATCGCCGCGGGGGTGACGGCCCGGGTGCCCGAACCGGGGGATGCCCTGGTGGACCGGGTCGTGGTCGCCGTCGCGCGGCTGTCGGAGGTGACGGTCTACGCCATCGCGTTCGGCGCCTACGTCTTCCCCGCCCACCGGCAACTGGCCGCCGCCGCGTTCGTCGTGGTCGTCGCCGGGGCCGGGTTCGCCGGGCTGAAGATCCCGACGATCGTCGCACGGATCACCGTCGGGCTGTTGCTCGCGGCGGGGCTCACGCTGGTCGTGGTGTGCGTCGCCGTGCCGCCGGTGGGCCTTTCCGACGGCCTGCAGTCCCCGGACTTCGCGGGTGTCCTCGTCGCGGCCGTGCTCACGCTGCCGTTCCTGCGGCCGGCCGGACGCGAGAACGCGGGCCTGCGCGTGCTGCTGCTCGCCGCGTTCGCTCTCCTGGCCGCCTTCGCCGCGCTCTACCAGCTCGGCTCGGTGCGGCTCGGACTGTCGCTCACTTCGCTGCGCGACCTGCTCTCCGCGGCCGACGCGGACGCGCTGCAGCCGCTGCTCACGGCCTTCGCCGTGGTCGCGACCGTCGTCCCGGCGCTCGCCGCGGGCGCGGCAACCCGGGCGCGGACCGGCGTCCCCGGACTCGCCGGGCTCGCCGCCGCCGCGGCGGCCGCGTACTTCCTGCCGCTGCTGCCCGTGCTGGTCGTCGCGGGCCTGGTCACCGTGATCGAGCTGCTACTGGGTGTACGCGCGCGCAGGTACAGTGGGACGCGTGAGTGATCGACGCTGGCGGCCGGGGGAGACCGTGGTCGAGCGGTTCCACCGCCCCGACGGCTCGATCGGCCAGGTCCACCCGCTGCGCGTCCTCGAAGACGACGGCCGCGTCCTGCTCGCCTGGCTGCCGGCGGGCACCGCGATCGTCGGCAGCAGGCTCGCCGACGGCCGCCTGATGCGGGACGCCCCGCTGGACCAGCGGTTCCGCATCCCGCGGGTGCCGGTCGCGGACTCCTGGCACGGCGCGTCGACCCTGCGCCGGATCCCCGAGGACGAGTGGTCTTCGGTCTGGTGGTTCTTCGACCTCGAAGGCCGGTTCAAGAACTGGTACGTCAACCTGGAGATCCCGCTGGGCCGCACGCCCGGCGCGGTCGACCGGATCGACGGCGTGCTCGACGTCGTCGTCGAGCGCGACGGCAGCTGGCGGTGGGACGACGAGGACGAGGCCGAGGCCGCCCTGGAAGTCGGGCGCCTGACCCTCGAGCAGTTCGACCGGCTGCGCGCGGAAGGCGAGCGGATCGGCGCACTGGCCGAACGCGGCGCCTACCCCTTCGACGGAACCGGCACCGACTTCCGCCCGGACCCCGGCTGGCCGGCGCCCGAGCTGCCCGCCTCGCTCAGCCCGCGGTCAGGAGAAGGATCAGCGCCAGCACGGCGTTGACGACCGCGAGGACGACGACCGACTTCGTCGGGACCACCGCCGGGAACGCCTTGCCGTGGATCTTCCGCCACCACACGATGCCGAAGACTCCGCCGACCAGGCCGAGGAAGCCGCCGAAGCCGCTGTCCAGCACGGCCCAGCCGACCATGCCGAGCAGGCCGACGCCGAAGGTCAGCAGCACCGCGGTGACGAACGTCTTGACGTCGGCACCGGTGCTCTTGGGCCGGCGGACCGGCTCAGTGGAGTGGTAGGTCACCGGGCCATCCTAAAGCGCCGCCGCCGCGGGCGCGGGGAACCGGCGAACAGATGGACATCCGACTAACGCGCGTCCGAGCAAGCGGTATCGTCTAGCCATGACGACCACGACACAGTTCGCCCATGTCCCGCACCCGAGTCCTGCGAGCGCGGACCGTGTCGCGGAGGTACTCACCGCCCCCGGATTCGGGGTGTACTTCACCGACCACATGGTGACCGTCAAGTGGTCGAAGGCCGAAGGCTGGCACGACGCCCAGGTCGGCCCGTACGCCCCCTTCACGCTCGACCCGGCGACGTCGGTGCTGCACTACGGCCAGGCCATCTTCGAGGGCCTCAAGGCCTACCGCCAGCCGGACGGCACGATCGCGTCGTTCCGCCCGGACGCCAACGCCACCCGGTTCCGGCAGTCGGCCGAGCGGCTCGCCATGCCGCAGCTGCCCGAGGACGTCTTCGTCGAGTCGCTGCGCGAGCTCATCGCCGTCGACAACCGGTGGGTGCCCACCCGCCAGGGTGATTCGCTGTACCTGCGGCCGTTCATGATCTCGACGTCCACCGGGCTCGGCGTCAACAGCCCGGCCGCCGACTACGTGTACACGGTCATCGCGTCCCCGGCGGGCTCGTACTTCGCCGGCGGCGTGAAGCCGGTCAGCGTGTGGCTGTCCACCGAGTACGTCCGGGCGGCCCCCGGCGGCACCGGCGCGGCGAAGTGCGCCGGCAACTACGCGGCGTCGTTCGTGGCGCAGGCGCAGGCCGTCGAGAAGGGCTGCGACCAGGTGGTCTGGCTCGACGCGGTCGAGCGGCGCTGGGTCGAGGAGATGGGCGGGATGAACCTGTTCTTCGTCTTCGGCTCCGGCGAGAACGCCCGCCTGGTGACCCCGGAGCTGACCGGGTCGCTGCTGCCCGGCGTCACCCGCAAGTCGCTGCTGCAGCTGGCTTCGCGGCTCGGGTACAAGGTCGAGGAGCGCCGCATCTCCACCGACGAGTGGGAGAAGGGCGTGGCGTCGGGCGAGCTGACCGAGACGTTCGCCTGCGGCACCGCGGCGGTGATCACCCCGGTGGGGCACGTGAAGCACGCGAACGGCGAGTTCACCATCGCCGACGGCCGGCCGGGCGCGCTGACGATGAAGCTGCGCGAAGAGCTGACGGGCATCCAGGAGGGCACCCGCCCCGACACCGACCACTGGATGGTCAAGCTCGGCTGAGCGATTCCGGAAGGGCCCGCGCACGGCGAGTGCGCGGGCCCTTCCGCGTCAGGAGGCGGGGGCGGCGATCAGCGGGCCGGAGACGCCGGCCTGCTCGTGCGTCGCGGTTTCGGCGAGGACGCGGGCGGCCATCATCAGCAGCGGCAACGCCGTCACGGCGCCGGTGCCTTCGCCGAGCCGGACGTCCAGTTCCAGCAGCGGGCCCAGGTCCAGGTGCTCCAGGGCGAGGGCGTGCGCGGGTTCGGCGGTCCGCTGGCCGGCCACCCACCAGCGGCGTGCGCCCGGGGCGAGGTCCTCGGCGACGAGCGCCGCGGCGCACGCGACGAGGCCGTCGAGGATCACCGGCGTCCGGCGGGCCGCGGCCTGGGCCAGGAAGCCCGCCATCGCCGCGATGTCCGCGCCCGCGGTGGTGCGCAGCAGGTCCAGGGGGTTCGCGAGGACGGCGCGGGCGCGGCGCAGGGCGTCGCGGACCGCGGTGGCCTTGCGCATCCAGGCGTCGTCGTCGATGCCGGACCCGCGGCCGACGACGGCGACCGGCTCGCTGCCGGTCAGGGCCGCGACCAGCACGGACGCCGGGGTGCTGTTGCCGATCCCGAGGTCGCCCGGGATGAGCAGGTCCGCACCGCCGTCGACCTCCGCGTCGGCGATCGCGATCCCGGCGCGGACCGCGGCCTTGACCTCGGCGTCGGTCAGCGCGTCTTCGACGTCGATCGAGCCGGAGCCGCGGCGGACCTTGAACTCGCCGATCGACCGGGTAGCGGGAGCCTCGGTGTCGACGGCCAGGTCGACCACGCGCACGCTCGCCCCCGCGGCGGCGGCCAGCACGTTGATCACCGCGCCGCCGGTGAGCATGGTGCCCAGCAGCTGCGAGGTGACCTCGGCGGGATAGGCGGAGACGCCCTTCGCGGCAATGCCGTGATCCCCGGCGAAGACGACAACGCGCGGCCGCGTGAACGGCCGCGGCGGCGACTGCCCCTGGCAGGCGGCGATCCAGACGCCCAGCTCTTCGAGCCGCCCGAGCGAGCCGGCGGGCTTGACGAGCTTGTCGTGCAGGGCGATCGCCGCGGACCGGGCGTGGTCGTCGGGCGGAGCGATCTCGGGGAACTCGATGTTTTCCGGCTCCACACCAGGCCCTTCAACTCTTTCGGGGGTTCCGGGTGGCGGAGCCCCCGGCCCGGGGCGGAGCCCCGGTTTCAACGCTGTGGCACGGCAACGCTGCGGCCAACTTACCGGGAACGGGTGCCCGGTAGTCTCGCGGCTCGTGGAAACGACGGCGGCCGCGGTGGTGCTGGCCAGTGGCGCGGGAACCCGCGTCGGCGCGAAGCTGAACAAGGTCTACCTGCCCCTGGCCGGCCGGCGGATCGTCGCCTGGTCGCTGGATGCCTTCCGCAAGCTGCCCGGCATCGGCGTGCTCGTGCTGGTCATCCGGCCGCAGGATCGGGAACTCGCCGAAGAGGTCGCCGGCGACGGCGTCGAGGTCGTGCACGGCGGGGACACGCGCCAGGCTTCCGAGCTGAACGCCCTGCGGCACCTCGCCCCGCGAATCAGAGGCGGCCGGGTCGACGTCGTGTTGCTGCACGACGCGGCCCGGCCGCTGGTCCACCCCGAACTGGTCGGTGCGGTGTTGGCCCGGACACGCGAGGACGGGGGGGCTGTGCCGGGCCTGGCCGCGGACGACGTCGTCGAGGTGGATGCCGGGCACCTGGTCGCCCAGGTGCCCGGCGCGATCCGCGTCCAGACGCCTCAGGGCTTCCGGGCCGGACCGCTGCTCGAGGCCTACGAACAGGCCGAGCGCGAAGGCTTCGTGGGTACGGACACTTCGTCCTGCATGGAGCGGTTCTCCTCCCTGCCGATCCGGTGGGTCCCGGGGGCTCCCGAGAACCTCAAGATCACCTATCCCCACGACCTCGTGGTCGCGGAGCGGCTACTGGCTCGCGAAGCGCGTTAAGCGCACGCGGGCGGGCCGCCGCCGTCGTCTTCGTTCCGGTACGTTCCGGTCGGCCGGATCGTCACGTCCTGCCGCAGTTCCGGCGGGATGCAGCAGTCCGGCTGCGGGCGCAGCGCCTGCAGCGGCGCGCCCGGGGTGCCGGGCTCCGCCAGGGTCAGCACGGCCCGCAGCGTCCAGACCGGGGTGGCGTGGTACTGCCAGGTGACGACCCGCGGGTGGAACACGTCCGTTCCCGGGAAGGTCGGCACGCGGTAAGCGCTGGCCCGGTGCTCGTCGCGGAGGATGATGACGTCCGCGCAGGTCGGCCACCGCTTGACCGCCGCGTAAAGCTCCGGCGCCTCGCGGCCGCCGAACAGGTGCAGCACCCAGTTGCGGCGCCGGAGTTCCTCGAGGAGTTCCTCGAGGCCCTGGCCGCTTGAGCCGCTGTGTGATGTGGGCGGGGACACACTTTCGAGGGTAACTTGCGTACTAGTGCGCAGTCCAGCACGTGTACTAGTACACCTGGGTGGTTCTGAACAGGGCTTTGTGGGAGACACCCCGGCGTGCTAGAACACTTGTGCGCGTTGTCCGGCGTGAGGAGCCGACTTGCCCACCCTCGACCGTCCTGAGCCGCCGTACCTGCAGATCGCGGGCCGGATCCGTGACGACATCCTGTCCGGCCGGTTGCAGGAGGGCGACGCGGTGCCGTCCGCGCGCGAGATCGCCCGCACCTGGGCCGTCGCGATGGCGACCGCGACCAAGGTACTGGCCACGCTCCGCTCGCAGGGCCTGGTGCGCCCCGTGCGCGGCGTCGGCACGGTCGTCGACCGCGGCGGCCTGCACCGCACGGCCCGTGACCGCGCCGCCGCCGCGGGCCGGACGGGCCGGATCTACCCGCCGGGCCACTACGCGGTGGTCCGGTCGGCCGGGCTCGAACCGGCGTCCGAACGCGCCGCGGCCGCGCTGGGCCTGGAGCCGGGCGCCCCGGCCATCCGCCGCCGCCGCACCACCTACGGGTCCGACTCGCAGCCGCTGTCGACGTCGACGTCGTGGTTCGACGGCGCGCTGTCGGCGAAGGCGCCGGCGCTGCTGGTGGCCGAGCGGATCGTCGAAGGCACCGCGGCCCACGCGGCCGCCCGGCTGGGCACGAAGATCGCGACGACGCAGGAACGGCACGCGGCGGGCCGCGCGAGCGAGGAAGAGGCGGCCGAGCTGGGGCTGGCCGCCGGGTCGCCGGTGCTGCTGGGCCGGAGCACCTTCCTGGCGGCCGACGGGACGGTCGTCGAGTACGGTGAGTCCGCCGCCTTGCCCGACCACTGGGTTTTCTACGAGTACACGACTGAGGACGGCGAATGAAGCACATCCACGCGGGCAAGGTCCGTGACCTGTACGAACTCGACGGCGGGGACATCCTGCTGGTCGCGTCCGACCGCGTCTCGGTCTACGACGTGTCGCTGCCGACGCCGATCCCGGACAAGGGCAAGCTGCTCAACCAGCTCTCCGCGTGGTGGTTCGACCGGATGGCCGACGTCGTCCCGAACCACGTCGTGTCGACCACCGACGTGCCGGAGCAGTTCGCCGGGCGGGCGATGCGCTGCAAGCCGCTGAAGATGGTCAAGGTCGAGTGCATCGCCCGCGGCTACCTGGCCGGCCTGGGCCTGCGCGAATACCAGCGCGACGGCAAGATCTCCGGCGTCGCGCTGCCGCCGGGACTGGTCGAAGGCGACAAGCTGCCGGAGCCGATCTTCACGCCGACGACGAAGGAGTCCGACACCGGGCACGACGAGTTCATGACCTTCGACGAGGTCCTGAACGAGATCGGCGAGGACACCGCGAAGCGGCTTCGCGAGCTGACGCTGGAGATCTACACGAAGGGCGCCGAGCACGCGGCGGCCCAGGGTGTGATCATCGCCGACACGAAGCTGGAGTTCGGCTTCGACGCCGACGGCACGCTGACCCTCGGCGACGAGGTCCTGACGTCGGACTCGTCGCGGTTCTGGCCCGCCGACGAGTGGGAGCCGGGCCGCCCGCAGCACGCGTTCGACAAGCAGTTCGTGCGCGACTGGTCGCGGTCGACGGGCTGGGACCAGACCCCGCCCGGGCCGGAGATCCCCGCGGAGATCGTCGAGCAGACACGGCGGCGCTACACCGAGGTCTACGAGCGGATCACCGGGAGGACCTGGGTTCGTGGGTGACTACGACCCGTACAAGCTGATCGACGAGGTCGAGACGCTGCTGGTTTCGCACGGCCTCGCGCCGTCGCGGGTGCCCGGGCGGGGAGGCGACCGGCTGGCCGGGGCCAGCCGCCTCCTGCGCGGGTTCGGGCTGCAGCCCCGGCAGGCCCCGGAGGACGCGTTCGAGCTCGGCGTGCCGTTCCAGGGCCGGATCAACCAGGACTAGGGGCTCTTGGTCAGGCTCGGGTCGCGCTCCACGACGTCGCCGAGGACGTCGTCGATGGCCGTGAGCAGGTCGGCGTCGAGCTTCTGGCCGGCGGCCTTGACGTTCTCGTGCACCTGTTCCGGGCGCGAGGCCCCGATGATCGCCGAGGCGACGTTCGGGTTCTGCAGCACCCAGGCGACGGCCAGCTGGGCGAGGCTCAGGCCGGCCTGCTGCGCGAGCGGCTCGAGCTCGGCGACGCGCTTGAGGACGGTCTCGTCGAGGAAGCGGGCGACCATGTTCGCCCCGCCCTTCTCGTCGGTGGCCCGCGAGCCGGCGGGGTAGTCCTGGCCGGGCTTGTACTTGCCGGTGAGCACGCCCTGCGCGATCGGCGACCAGACGATCTGGCTCAGGCCTTCGCGCTCCGAGGCGGGGATGACCTGGTCCTCGATGACGCGCCAGAGCATGTTGTACTGCGGCTGGTTGGAGACGAAGGGGACCTTGAGCTCGCGGGCGAGGGCGGCCCCGCGGGAGATCTGCTCGGCGGTCCACTCGGAGACGCCGACGTAGAGCACCTTGCCTTGGCGCACGAGGTCGGCGAAGGCGAGCATGGTCTCTTCGAGCGGCGTGTGCCGGTCGAAGCGGTGGGCCTGGTAGAGGTCGACGTAGTCGGTGCCGAGCCGTTGGAGGCTCGCGTTCGCGGACTCCATGATGTGCTTGCGGGAGAGGCCCTTGTCGTTGGGGCCCTTGGGACCGGTGGGCCAGTAGACCTTGGTGAAGATCTCGAGGCTTTCCCGCCGCTGGCCCTTGAGGCCGCGCCCGAGGACCGATTCGGCGACGGTGTTGGCGTAGACGTCGGCGGTGTCGAAGGTGGTGATGCCGGCGTCGAGGGCGGCCTTGATGCAGGCGTGCGCTTGGTCCTCCTCGACCTGGGAACCATGGGTGAGCCAGTTCCCGTACGAGATCTCACTGACGTTGAGGCCACTGCGGCCGAGACGACGAAACTCCATGGGCCTCAGCCTAGGCGGTAATCGTTTGCTTTGCTAACGACCCTGGAGTGACTCCGGCATCACTTGGGCTGTTCGTCCTGCTTGTCGGCCGGAGGGCCCGTTTCGATCTCGAAGAACGGCAGCTTGAGGCGGAACCGCTCGCCGTCCTGGCGCTTCGCGAGGTGAAGCCGGTAGATGAGCCAGGCGCCGAGGAAGACGATGACGAGGATGGCGGCGATCGCCCAGAGGCTCGCCGCGGACATGCCGACGATGCGAGCCAGCAGGGATTCGGACACGCGTTCGCCTCACCGCCGGTGGGCCCGGGACATCCTCGCCGGCCGGTCGGGCGCAACGCGGGGTAGTCCGGCTTTCGCCGGCGCGTGCTCATGGCGTCCGATCCCGGGTGGCCCCGGCTGGTAGGGCCAGACAGAACGCCGGACCGGCCGGGTGTGACGACAGGTCCTGGCTGCGAAGCCTACCGCAGTCCGGGCAGCAAGAAGCCGGGTCGAGCAGTGCTCGACCCGGCTTCTTCGAAACCGCTCAGTTCGGGATCGGGTCGCCCGGCTTCAGCCGCGGCTTCGGGACCCGCAGCTTCCGGATCTGCGACGCCCGCACGAACGCGTACCAGCCGATCGACCGGCCGTTCACCGCTTCCTTCGGGAACTTCTCCCGCACCAGCTTCGCGATCTTCCGCCCGTTCACGAAGCCCTCGATCGCCATCACCAGCAGCATCGCCGTGCACAGCAGCGTGATGTACGACTGCACCTGCGGCAGCGGCACCAGCAGCGCCAGGAACACCACGATCGCCAGCGGCATGAACAGGCCGAGCAGGTTGCGGCGGCTGTCGACCAGGTCGCGGACGTACGCCTTGACCGGGCCGCGGTCGCGGGGGAGGAGGGCCTTGTCGTCGCCGCGCATCATCGCTTCGCGGCGGGCCTTGGCCGCTGCGCGGCGGTCCTCCTTGGTCTGGGGGTTCGCCTTGCGCAGCTCCTTGTTGCGCTTCATCGCCTCACGCATGGTGGTGGGCGGCGGCGCCACCGGGCCGCGCTTCTTCGCCTCCGCGTCACGGCGCTTGGGCGTGGCCTTGCCCTTACCGGGCGTGAACGCCTTGCCGCCGACGTCGACGGCGTCCGTCGTCTCCGGCTCTTCGGCGGCGGTGTCTGTGGTGCTTCGGCGCAGGAACCTCACGTCATCAGGGTATTGCAGGCGTCACGCCGCCGTTCACCAGGTCGATCCATGTGCGACGATGGTGGGGAACAGATCGGACGTCCCCGGTGTTGAACAGCTCAGCACGAGGAGTATCCGCAGCGAGTTCGACTTTGATGAGGGAGTGCCATGACGACCGCTGAGCACGCCGGCGCGACGCAGGCCGAGACCGCCGAGGAGACCCACGGCGTCACGTTGACCGACGCCGCGGCTTCCAAGGCGAAGGCCCTGCTCGAGCAGGAGGGCCGCGACGACATGCACCTGCGCATCGCCGTCCAGCCCGGTGGCTGTGCGGGCCTGCGCTACCAGCTGTTCTTCGACGAGCGCACGCTCGACGGCGACCTGTTCCGCGACTTCGACGGCCTCAAGGTCGCCGTGGACCGGATGAGCGCGCCGTACGTGTCGGAAGCCGTCATCGACTTCGTGGACACGATCGAGAAGCAGGGCTTCACGATCGACAACCCGAACGCCACCGGCTCCTGCGCCTGCGGCGACTCGTTCCACTGAGTGACAGCGACGAAGAAGGCCCCGCCTCCCGAGGGAGGCGGGGCCTTCTTCGTCGCTGCGGACCTACACGTACGCGTCGAGCTCGGCCACCTGGGCGTGGCACGCCTCGTCGACCTGCCACGGCTTGGCCGTGACACGGGGCTGCGGCAGGCTCTCGGCCTGCAACGTCGCCGGGATGAGCGCGCAGTCGGCGATCAGCTCGGACAGGGTCTCGGGTTCGGTGACGGCGTTCACGATTCGTAACGCTATTGATCCGCTCTCGACTGGAGAAGGAGTACCAGCCGGTAGTGTCGGCTGGGCACGCGCGAACTACCCGGATGGGTCATGACCCGGGGGGTAACTTCGCGCCTTTTGCCGTGAGGCCGAGCACAAAGGAGCAGCCGGTGGCAGAAAAGGCCAGGATCGCGGTGTCCGGCAGTATCGCGACCGACCACCTCATGCACTTCCCGGGCAGGTTCGCCGAGCAGCTGGTCGCCGAGCAGCTGCACCGCGTCTCGCTGAGCTTCCTCGCCGACGACCTGGTCGTCCGGCGCGGCGGCATCGGCGCGAACATCGCCTTCGGCCTCGGGGTGCTCGGCGTCCAGCCGGTCCTCGTGGGTGCCGTCGGCGCCGACTTCGCCGACTACCGCTCCTGGCTGGAGCGGCACGGGGTGGACACCTCGGGCGTGCACGTGTCCGAGGTCGCGCACACCGCGCGGTTCGTCTGCACCACCGACGAGGACCTCTGCCAGATCGCGACGTTCTACGCCGGCGCGATGGCCGAGTCCCGCAACATCGAGCTGCAGCCGATCGCCGAGCGCGCCGGCGGCCTCAGCCTGGTGCTGATCAGCCCGGACGACCCCGAAGGCATGATCCGCCACGCCGCGGAGTGCCGGCAGCGCGGGTACGAGTTCGCCGTCGACCCGTCGCAGCAGCTGGCCCGGATGAGCGGCGAGCAGGCGCGGGCGTTCGTCGCCGGCGCGAAGTACCTGTTCAGCAACGACTACGAGTGGGAGCTGCTGCTCCAGAAGACCGGCTGGACCGAGGCCGACGTCCTCGGCCAGGTCGGCCTGCGCATCACGACGCTGGGCGAGAAGGGTGTCGAGATCGTCGGCCAGGACGGCGTCAACCTGCAGATCGGCGCGGTCCCCGAGCGCGCGAAGGCGGACCCGACGGGCGTCGGCGACGGCTTCCGCGCGGGCTTCCTGGCCGGCCTCGACGGCGGACTCGGCGTCGAGCGCGCCGCCCAGCTCGGCTCGCTGATCGCGGTCCTGGTGCTGGAGACGGTCGGCACCCAGGAGTGGACGTTCGACCGCACCGAGGCGCTGGCCCGCATCGGCGAGGCGTTCGGCCCGGACGCGGCCGAGGAGATCGCGCCGGTCCTGCCCGCCGCCTGAGCCCCGCCCGCGGCTCGTGAGTGGGAAACAGGGTTGGAACACTGCTTCCCACTCACGAGAGCCGCGGCAGGCTTCAGAGCTTGACCGGGTAGACCGGCTCGGGGATCTCCGGCTTGATGCGGTGCTCGACGAAGATGCCGTGCCACAGCATGAACACGATGAGCGCCCACAGCTGCCGGCTGCGGTCCAGCTGGCCCGCCTTGTGCTCCTCCAGCAGCGCCAGGATCGCCTGCTTGTCCAGCAGCTCCTCGGTCTTCGAGTCCGAGATGATCCCGCGGGCCCAGTCGTACATCTCGTTGCGCAGCCACAGCCGGATCGGAACCGGGAAGCCGAGCTTGCGGCGGTTCAGCACGTGCGCCGGGATGATCTTGGCCAGCGCTTGGCGCAGCGCGTACTTCGTCGTCCCGTGCGCCAGCTTCTGATCGAGGGGGATCGACGCGGCGACCTTGAACACCTCGGCGTCCAGGAACGGCACCCGCAGCTCCAGCGAGTTCGCCATCGTCACCTTGTCGGCCTTGACCAGGATGTCGCCGCGCAGCCACGTGTAGAGGTCGACGTGCTGCATGCGGGCCACCGGGTCCCAGCCGCGCGAGACCTCGTACCAGGGTGCCGTGACGTCCTTGAAGCCGACGCCCTCCTGGTAGGTCTTCAAAACGTTCCGCAGCTGGTCGTCGCGGAAGTTGCGGGCGTTGCCGTAGTAGCGGTCCTCCAGCGGCAGCGCGCCGCGGCGCAGCAGGTCCTTGCCGCGGGTGCCCTCGGGGATCTTCGTCGACACTTTGCCGATCAGCTTCCGCATGCCGCCCGGGATCTTCTCGAACGGCGCCAGCGAGATCGGCTCGTTGTAGATCGTGTAGCCGCCGAACAGCTCGTCCGCGCCCTCGCCGGACAGCACCGCCTTGACGTGCTTGCGGGCCTCGCGGGCGATGAACCACAGCGGGACCAGCGCCGGGTCGGCCACCGGGTCGTCGAGGTACCAGACGATGAGCGGCAGGACCTCCATCATCTCGTCCGCCGACACCGTCCGGACCACGTGCTTCACGCCGATCGCGGCGGCCGACTCGGCGGCGACGTCGACCTCGGAGTAGCCCTCGCGCTCGAACCCGGTGGTGAACGCGATCAGGTTCGGGTTGTGCTCCTTGGCCAGCGTGGCGGTGGCCGTGGAGTCGATGCCGCCGGACAGGAAGGCACCCACGGTGACGTCCGGGTCGGAGATCATGTGCTTGCCGACCGAGTCGCGCATCACATCGGCGATGCGCTGGTACAGCTCTTCGGCCTCGGCGGGGGAGTTGACCGGCTTCGCGCTGAACTGCGGGTGGAAGTAGCGGGTGAACTTCACCTCACCGCCGGGCACCACCTCGAACGACGTCCCGGATTCGACGCGCCGGATCGCCGTGTGCAGCGACTCGGGCTCGGGCACGTACTGCAGCACCAGGTAGTGCTGGAGGGCCCTGCGGTCCAGCTCCTGCGCGACGCCGAGGACGTCCGACAGCTCCAGCAGGCTCTTCTTCTCGCTGGAAAACGCCACGCCGCCGGGGCCGGCCGAGTAGAACAGCGGCTTGATCCCGAACGGGTCGCGCGCGCCGAAGACCCGCTTCTCCTGGGAGTCCCAGATCATGAAGGCGAACATGCCGCGCAGGCGCTTGACCCACTCCGCGCCGAGGTAGTGGAAGCCGGCGACGATGGCTTCGCCGTCACCCTCGGTCTCGAACTTCGCGCCGTGCTTTTCGGCGAGCTCGGCCCGCAGCTCCAGGTAGTTGTAGATCTCGCCGTTGAAGTTCATCGTGTACCGGCCCGGCGCCTCCGGCGGCCCCCAGACCAGGGGCTGGTGGGCGTGCTCGACGTCGATGAAGGCGAGCCGGTTGAAGCCGTAGACGACCTCGGCGTCGGCCCAGGTGTCCTGCTCGTCGGGGCCGCGGTGGCGCTGGCAGCGCATGGCCGCGCCGACGGCGTCACGCGCGTTCGCCGCGCCGGTCTCGGTCGCGCAGATCAGTCCAAGCAGGCCGCACACGGGTACTCACACACCTTCAGGGTCTTCACCGGGCTGGGGGAAGGCCCCAGTATGCCGGGACCGCCGTGGCGAGTACCACGCGCGTCGACGGTTACCCCTTAGTCAGCGGACCGCGTCAACTCGGCTAGGCTCCGCCCTGTCACAAAGATCGGTCGTAGGAGGCTCTGGGTGAAAGGGCGAGGCGCAGTGGGACAACCCGAGCGCACCCTGGGGAAGCGGACCGTGCGGATCGCCGCGCTGGCCGTGCTGGTCGCGCTGACCGCGACGGGCTGCTCCGGCGACGAGATCCTGCGCTTCGGCTGGCCGGTGGGCGTCACCCACCAGGCCGACCAGATGCGCACGCTGTGGACCTGGGCCGTGGTGGCCGCGCTGGTCGTCGGCGTCATCGTGTGGGGCCTGATCTTCTGGACCGCGACGTTCCACCGCAAGAAGAAGACCGCCGACGGCGAGCCGGAGGAGCTGCCCCGGCAGTTCCAGTACAACATCCCGCTGGAGCTGTTCACGGTCGTCGTCCCGACGATCATGGTCTGCGTCCTGTTCTTCTTCACCGCGACGACGGAGTCGAAGGTCCTCGACAAGATCCCGAACCCGGACGTCAAGGTCCAGGTCGTCGCCTTCCAGTGGAACTGGGAGTTCAAGTACGAGGACGCCAACGCGGCGAAGCCCGACGGCAGCGGCCAGGTCAGCACGGTCGGCTCGTCCGGCGAGATCCCGCTGCTGGTGCTCCCGGTCGGCAAGACCATCCAGTACGACCTGGTCTCCACCGACGTCATCCACTCCTTCTGGGTGCCGGAGTTCCACTTCAAGCGGGACGTCTTCCCGAACCCGGAGAAGAACAACCAGGACAGCTCGTTCCAGAACAAGATCGACCGCGAAGGCTCCTTCGTCGGCCGGTGCGCGGAACTGTGCGGCACCTACCACTCGGTGATGAACTTCGAGGTCCGCGCGCTGTCGGCGGACAAGTTCGACCAGTACATCGCGCTGCGCAAGCAGGTGAACCCGGCCACGGGCCAGACGTTCACCGCGGCCGAAGCGCTGGCGAAGATGAACTGCGGCGAGCTGTGCACCCCGCACGCGGTGACCACCCAGCCGTTCAACACCGACCGCACCGCGCGCACCGCGTCCAACTGACGGCGTCGCACCCAAGGAGTAGGAAAAGACCATGAAGGTCGAAGCCCGCATCTTCTTCATCGTGGCGATCTTCGCCGTGTTCATGGCGGCCGTGTACTGGGTGTGGACCGGCCTGTCCGCGACCCACGGACCGGAGCCGGTCGGCATCGTCGCCCTGTTCCTCACCGGCGGCCTCGCGTTCCTGGCGGGCAGCTACATGCAGTTCATCTCCCGGCGCATCGAGCCGCGCCCGGAGGACCGCGAGGACGCCGAGATCAGCGACGGCGCGGGTGAGCTGGGCTTCTTCAGCCCGGGCAGCTACTGGCCGATCGGCATGGCGGCCACCGCGGCGCTCGCGGCCGTGGCGCTGGCGTTCTTCCACATCTGGCTGCTGGTGATCGCCCTGGTCGCGCTGCTCATCACGATCGGCGGCCTGGTGTTCGAGTACCACACGGGCCCCTCGCACGACTGACGCTCACGCATCCGGAACCGGCCGTCACGCACCCGCGTGGCGGCCGGTTTCGTTTCAACCGCGGAACGCTGTCCGGTAGGAGGATGGGCTCGTGCCGCGCAGCCGGCTGAACTGGTGGCGCAGGGCGGCCGCCGACGCGTAGCCGCACGCCGTCGCGATGTCCTCCACCGACAGTCCGCCCTCCTCCAGCAGGGCCTGGGCGCGGTCCAGCCGCCGCTCGGTCAGCCAGCGGTGCGGCGTGGTGCCCGTCGCCGCGGAGAAGCGGCGCAGGAACGTCCGCTCGCCGAGGCCGCTGCGGCGGGCCAGTTCGGCCACCGTGAACGGCTGGTCCAGGCGCCGCTCCACCCACTCCAGGGCCTCCGCCACCACGGCGTCGTCGCCCGCCGCCGTCGCCGGGACGGGTGCCTGCACGAACTGCGCCTGCCCGCCCGCGCGGTGCGGAGCCGCCACCATCCGCCGGGCCAGCGTCGTGGCTGCCGCGACGCCGCGCAGGCGGCGGACCAGGTGCAGGCACAGGTCGACCGCGGCGACCGTGCCCGCGCTGGTCAGGACGCCGCCGTCGTCGGCGTACAGCGCCTGCGGATCCACCTGGGCCGCCGGGAACCGCTGCCGGAATTCCGCCTCGTACACCCAGTGGACCGTGCAGCGGCGGCCGTCGAGCAGGCCCGCGTAGCCGAGGGTGAACACCCCCGCGCAGAACCCCGCCACCCAGGCGCCGCGCCCGGCCGCGTCGCGCAGGACGTCCAGCACCGGTCCGGGCGGCGGGGCGGTCCTCGGCGCGCACGTCGGCACGATCAGCAGGTCCGCCGAGGCCGCGAAGTCCAGGTCCCGCAGGCCGGACAGCCCGAACCCGGACCAGCTTTCGACCGCGGAGCCGCCGGGGGAGCAGACGGCGAAATCCCAGCCTTCGATGCCGTCGGCGCTGCGGTCGGTGCCGAAGACCTCGCACGCGACGCCCAGCTCGAACGGCGAAACGCGGTCGGCGAGCACCACGGCGACCCGGTTGACGTCCATGGCGGCCAGTCTGTCACAAGTTTTGCGGCCATTGTCATCTCTGACACTGGTTGGCGGCGCCGGACGGGACGAACCTGGTCGGCATGACGAACTCCGAAACCCGCCCGCTGCTCCAGTGGTCCGCGGCGATGGCGATGTCCGGCACGATCGGTGCCGTCGTGCTCGAGAGCGGCGCGGCCGCCCCCGCCGTGGCGTTCGCCCGCTGCTTCGTCGGCGGCGCGCTGCTCGTGCTGTGGTGCCTCTCGCGCGGCTGGCTGCTCTCCTGGCGGCCGTCCCGCCGCGACCTGGGGCTGGCCGTGCTGGGCGGGCTGTTCCTAGTCGGCAACTGGGTGCTGCTGTTCGCCTCGTACGCGCTGTCGTCGATCTCGGTCAGCACGGTCGTCTACCACACCCAGCCGCTGATCCTGGTCGGCCTGGCGGCGGCGTTCCTCGGGGAGAAGGTGGCCAAGAGCCACCTGGCCCGGGCCGGGATCGCCTTCGCCGGGGTGGCGTTGATCTCCCTGTCCGCGCACGGCGAGGACGGCAAGCCGGTGCAGCTCGCCGGCATCGCATTGGCCCTCGGCGCGGCCGTGTTGTACGCCGGAGCGTCCTTCGTCGCGAAGCAGCTGAAGCACATCCGCCCGCACCTGCTGGCCGCGGTGCAGACGACGGTGGGCGCGCTGGTGCTCGCCCCGGCGCTGCTGATCACGCCGCTGCCGGCGACGACCTCGGGCCTGCTCTGGCTGGTCCTGCTCGGCACCGTCCACACCGCACTGATGTACGTGCTGATGTACGCGAGCATCGGCAAGCTGCCGACCACGACGGTGGCGCTGCTGTCCTACCTGTACCCGGTGGTCGCTGTCCTGGTCGACATCGTGTTCTACGGCCACCGCCCGAACTGGCCGGAGGCGCTGGGCATGCTCGCGGTGCTGGCGGCCGCACTGGCACCGCAGCGCAGCCGCCGCCCCGAAGCGCAGCCGGTGAAGGTCAGCTGAAGGCGATCCAGCGGTCCAGCAGCGCGGCCGCGGCACCCGAGTCGATCGCCTCCGCGGCCCGCGTCAGCCCGGCCCGGAGGTCGTCCTCCAGGGAGTCCGAGAAGCCCGTGAAGGCGGCCAGCGCGGCCGCCGCGTTGACCAGGACCGCGTCGCGGACCGGGCCCGGCTTGCCGCCGACCAGCTCGCGGACCACCTCCGCGTTCGCCGCCGCGTCGCCGCCGCGCAGGTCCTCCGCCGTCGCTCGGGGGATGCCCACGGACGCCGGGTCGAAGCTGCGTTCGGTGACCTCGCCGTCCGAGACCACCCAGACCGTCGACGTCGTCGTCGTGGTGATCTCGTCGAGGCCGTCGTCGCCGCGGACCACCAGGGCGCGGGTGCCGCGGCGGGCGAACGTCTCCGCCAGCACCCGCGTCTTGTCGGCGTACGCGCAGCCGATGAGCGCCGCGCCCGGCTGGGCCGGGTTGGTCAGGGGGCCGAGCAGGTTGAACGTCGTCGGGATGCCGAGCTCGCTGCGCACCGGGCCGGCGTGCCGCAGCGCCGGGTGGAACGCCGACGCCAGGAAGAACCCGACGCCGACCTCCGCGAGGCTGCGCTGGACGTCCTCCGGCGGCAGGCTGATCCGCACGCCGAGGGTCTCCAGCACGTCCGCCGCGCCGGACTTCGACGACGCGCTGCGGTTGCCGTGCTTGGCCACCGGCGCGCCCGCCGCGGCCGTGACGATCGTCGCCATCGTCGAGATGTTCACCGAGTTGGAGCCGTCGCCGCCGGTGCCGACGATGTCGACCGCCGGGCGGTCCAGTTCGACCCGCCGGGCGTGCGCCAGCATCGTGGCGGCCATGCCGGCGATCTCCTCGGGCGTCTCGCCCTTGGCGCGCAGCGCGACCGCGAACCCGGCGATCCGGGCCGGGCTCGCCGCGCCGCTCATGATCTGGTCCATCGCCCACGCCGTGTCCTCCGCGGAGAGGTCGACGCCCGCGATGAGCTGCTTGAGCAGGGGTGGCCAGGTGCGGGGGACCGGGGTGGTCACCGGGCTCAGCCGTTCACGACGGGGACCCGTCGCGCGCGCAGCACGTCGGCGACGGTCTCCGCGGCGGTCAGCGGGTCCAGCGGGTGCACCAGCACGGCGTCCGCCTGCGACCAGGTGGCCAGCCACCGGTCGTCCTTGCGCCGCACGGCGACCACGATCGGGGGACAGTCGGTGATTTCACTCTTCAGCTGACGGCAGAGGCCGATGCCGCCGGTCGGCTGGGCCTCGCCGTCGAGGATGGCCAGGTCGACGTTCCCCGCGTCCACCTCGGACAGCACGTCGGCGATGCCGGCCGCCTCGACGTAGTCCACGCGCGCCAGGTCGGCGGCGGGCCGCCGGCCGACCGCGTTCACGATCGCCTCGCGCACCTCCGCCTTGTGGCTGAACACCAGGACCCGCATCGACCGCTCGCCCATGTTGGACACGCCCTCTCTCGTCACCGCACCACTCGCACGCCGATCGTATCGGCCGAGACCGACATCACGCGGTCGGCTCCGGCTGGAGCGCGTCCCAGCCGAGCGCGTCGCCGCCCAATCGTTGCGCGAGACCGGCCATCCGGGACCGTTCCTGGGCGCAGTGCAGGGCGTCGAGCACCTGGACGCGCACAGCGAGCACCCGCGCGAGATCGCCGGAAACCCCCTGTTCCCGCAGCTCGTAGCCGTCCTGGGCGAGGATCGACGCCGCCTCGGCGAGCCGGTCCGGAGGCAGCAGCAGGTGGTGCCGCAGGACGGCCGGTGCCGCGGCGACCCAGGCGGGTGAACCGGCGAGCACGGCGGAGTCCGCGACGACCGGGTCGAAGGCCTCCGCGACGATCTCCAGCCCCGGCGTGTCAGGCGTCAGACCGGGCGTTTCCCGCTTCTTGACCAGGTCAAGCAGGCGGTCGAGTAAACCCATGAGTAGCTCTCACCTTCCCGGGCATCCGGTGTGATCGGTTACGCAGACGACCCGCCGTGGACCCACCCGGCGGAGCGGTGGTGCGAGAGGACATAATGCGACGCGTGACAACGGCAGCTCCCACCATCAGTCAGCGGGTCCACTCGCTGAACCGGCCGAACATGGTCAGTGTCGGCACCATCGTGTGGCTTTCCAGCGAGCTGATGTTCTTCGCCGGACTGTTCGCGATGTTCTTCACCGTCAAGGCGCAGAACTCGTCCGGCCAGTGGCCGCCGCCGCTGCACGGCGAGGAGTTCAAGCTCAACGTGGCGTACGCGATCCCGTTCACGGTGATCCTCGTGCTGTCCTCGCTGACCTGCCAGTTCGGGGTGTTCGCCGCGGAGCGCGGTGACGTCTACGGGCTGCGCCGCTGGTACATCGTCACGTTGATCATGGGCGCGATCTTCGTCGGCGGCCAGGCCAACGAGTACCACAACCTGGTCGAAGAGGGCATGACGATCCCGTCCGGCCCGTTCGGCACGGTCTTCTACCTCGCCACCGGGTTCCACGGCCTGCACGTCATCGGCGGGCTCGTCGCCTTCGTGTACCTGCTCATCCGCACGAAACTGAGCAAGTTCACGCCCGCCCAGGCCACGTCGGCGATCGTCGTGTCCTACTACTGGCACTTCGTCGACATCGTGTGGGTCGGCCTCTTCGGTGTGATCTACCTCCTTCCGTAGGTCCGCCTCAGCCGCCACCACCTTCACCATCGGCCTGAACTGACAGCAAGGGTTGCCGCAAGATGACCACCAGCACGAAATCCTCGGAGCGCCGCTACCGCGCGCGGTCGAAGCTGCGGAGGCGGTTCGCCGGCCTGCTCGCGCTCGGCATCGCGCTGGTGGGCGCCGGCGCCCTGTACGCCGTGTTCGCCCCGGAGCCGCAGACCGCGCAGGCCCAGGGCACGCCGGCGCAGCTGCGTCTCGGCGAGCAGGTCTACAACAACACCTGCATCGCCTGCCACGGCGCGAACCTCGAGGGCGTGCAGGACCGCGGGCCGAGCCTGATCGGCATCGGCGACGCCGCGGTGTACTTCCAGACTTCTTCGGGCCGCATGCCCGCCGCGCGCCAGGAGGCGCAGGCCGAGCGCAAGCCGCCGAAGCTGACCGAGGCCGAGATCGACGCGGTCGGCGCCTACATCCAGGCGCACGGCGGCGGCGTCCAGCGTCCCGCCGAGAAGGGCGAGGCCCTGCGCGGGAACGACCCGGCCCGCGGTGGCGAGCTGTTCCGCCTCAACTGCGCGTCGTGCCACAACTTCACCGGCCGCGGTGGCGCGCTGTCCGCCGGCAAGTACGCGCCGAACCTGGACCCGGCCAGCGAAGAGCAGATCTACACGGCCATGCTCACCGGCCCGCAGAACATGCCGAAGTTCTCCGACCGGCAGCTGTCGCCGGAGGAGAAGAAGGACATCGTCGCCTACGTGAAGTCGGTGTCGGACGGCAACAATGACCCGGGTGGTAACGGCCTCGGCGGGGTCGGCCCCGCTTCGGAGGGCGTCATCGCCTTTATCGTCGGGATCGCCGCGCTGATCGGCGTGACGTTGTGGATTGGATCGAAGGCATGAGTGCCGAGGGGCCGAAGCCGCCGACGGAGGCGGAGCTGGCTGAGATGGACCGCGACCAGCTGCTGAAGCTGGGCGGTCAGCTCGACGGCGTCGAGATCGTCGAGTACCCGACCCCGTGGCCCGTGGAGGGCACGCGGGCGGAGAAGCGGGCCGAGCGCCTGGTCGCGTTCTGGTTCGGGCTCTCCGCGCTGGCCGGGATCGGGTTCGTCGTGTCGCTGATCTGGTGGCCGTGGAAGTACGAGGCGCCGGACAACGAGAGCGGCCACTTCTGGTACAGCCTCTACACCCCGATGCTCGGCATCACGCTCGGCCTGGCCATCCTCGGCCTGGGCATCGGCGTGATCCTGTACACGAAGAAGTTCGTGCCCGCCGAGGTCGCGGTGCAGCAGCGGACCGACGCGGACGGCGCCGGGTCGGCCGAGGTCGACCGCGCGACGATCCTCGCGCACCTGGCCGACGCCGGGAACCGCAGCACGATCGCCCGCCGGTCGCTGATCAAGCGCTCGGCGATCGCCGGGGCCGGCGCCCTGGGCCTCGCGGCCGCCGCGCTGCCGGTCGCGTCCTTCATCAAGAACCCGTGGAAGGACAGCGAGTCCCGCGACTCGCTGTGGCACACCGGCTGGAAGCCCAACTACCCGGGCGAGAAGGTCTACCTGCGCCGGGCCACCGGCAAGCCCATCGAGGATCCCAAGGACGTCAGCCTGGTCAAGGCCGAGGACCTCGACGCCGGGGCGATGGAGACGGTGTTCCCGTACCACAAGGAAACGGACACGACCCCGGAGGCGCTGGCCGCGGCGCTGACCCGCGTCGACAACCCGGTCATGCTGATCCGCCTGCGCCCGACCGACGCCGCCAAGGTGGTCAAGCGGGCCGGCCAGGAGGACTTCAACTTCGGCGACTACTACGCGTACACGAAGATCTGCAGCCACGTCGGCTGCCCGACCTCCCTGTACGAGCAGCGGACCAACCGCATCCTGTGCCCGTGCCACCAGTCGCAGTTCGACGCTCTCCACTACGGCAAGCCGATCTTCGGCCCGGCGACGCGGCCGCTGGCCCAGCTACCGATCACGGTGGACGAAGAGGGATACTTGTACGCGCGAGGCGACTTCATCGAGGCCATCGGTCCGGCCTTTTGGGAGCGTAAGTCATGAGTTCACTCACCACGCCGACCAAGGGCTCGAGTGCCGTGGAGCGGCATCTGGGCGAGGCCGCGAACAACGCCGACCAGCGGTACCGGCTGGCCAAGGGCCTGCGGCACCAGATGAACAAGGTGTTCCCGACGCACTGGTCGTTCCTGCTGGGCGAGATCGCGCTCTACAGCTTCATCATCCTGCTGCTGACCGGCGTGTACCTGACGCTGTTCTTCGACCCCTCGATGCAGGAGGTCGTCTACAACGGCAGCTTCAAGAACATGCAGGGCCTGGAGATGTCCCAGGCGTTCCGCACCACGCTGGACATCTCCTTCGACGTCCGCGGCGGCCTGTTCATGCGGCAGCTGCACCACTGGGCCGCGCTGATCTTCGTCGCGTCGATGGCCGTGCACATGCTGCGCATCTTCTTCACCGGCGCGTTCCGGCGCCCGCGTGAGGCGAACTGGGTGATCGGCGGGCTGCTGCTGATCCTGGGCTGCTTCGAGGGCTTCTTCGGCTACTCGCTGCCGGACGACCTGCTCTCGGGTACCGGTATCCGCGCGACCCTGTCGGGCATCGTGCTCTCGGTGCCGGTGGCCGGGACCTGGATCCACTGGGCGCTGTTCGGCGGGGAGTTCCCCGGCGACCAGATCATCCCGCGGCTGTACACGCTGCACATCCTGCTGATCCCGGGCATCATGCTCGCCCTGGTCGGGGCGCACCTGGCGCTGGTCTGGTACCAGAAGCACACCCAGTTCCCGGGCGTGCGCCGCAAGGAGAGCAACGTCGTCGGCGTCCGGATCATGCCGTACTTCGCGCTCAAGGGCGGGGCGTTCTTCACCCTGGTCGTCGGGGTGCTGGCGCTGATGTCGGGGCTGTTCCAGATCAACCCGGTGTGGAACTTCGGCCCCTACAACCCGGCGCAGGTGTCGGCGGGTTCGCAGCCCGACTGGTACATGGCCTGGGCCGACGGCATGCTCCGGATCTGGCCGGCCTGGGAGGTCTACCTCGGGAACTACACGATCCCGGCGGTGTTCTTCCCCGGCGCGATCGGCATGCCGATCCTGTTCGGCCTGCTGCTGGGCTACCCGTTCATCGAGCGGAAGCTGTCCAAGGACACCGCGCACCACAACCTGCTCCAGCGGCCCCGGGACACCCCGGTCCGCACGGCGCTGGGTGCGATGGCGCTGGGCTTCTTCATGGTCATCGAGCTGTCCGGCTTCAACGACATCATCGCCGACAGCTTCGACATCTCGCTGAACGCGACGACCTGGGCCGGCCGCATCGGCGTGCTGATCGTGCCGCCGCTGGCGTACTACTTCACCTACCGCATCTGCCTGGGCCTGCAGCGGGCCGACCGCGAGGTGCTGGAGCACGGCGTCGAGACCGGCATCATCAAGCGGCTGCCGCACGGTGAGTTCATCGAGATCCACCAGCCGCTCGGCGGCGTCGACAGCCACGGCCACGCGATCCCGCTCGAATACCAGGGCGCGTCCGTCCCGAAGAAGATGAACAAGCTGGGCTCGGCCGGTCAGGCCGTCCCGGGCACGTTCTGGTCGCCGGACCCGGCGGACGAGACGGTGGCGCTGCAGCGCGCCCACGGCAACGGGCACGGCGGTGGCGAGAACGGCCAGCACGGCCAGCACGGCGAGTTCGACTCCGCGGAGACGGCCTCGGCCGCCAAGCAGGACTAGGTTCGGCCACGACGAAGGCCACCTCCTCCGGGAGGTGGCCTTCGGTCGTTTTCAGGGCTTCGCGGCGCGGAGCCGGGCGATGGTCTTCTCCACCCGCGAGACGCGCGTCTCGGGCCTCTTGGCCTCGGCGACCCACTGGACGTACTCACGCCGGTGGGAGGGCGGCAGGGCCTCGAACCGGGCCGCGGGGGGCTCGCTCAATCCTCGACGCCGATCGAGAAGGCCGATTCCGTGTCGGCGCGGGAGTAGGACCGGAACGCGATGTGCGTGACGGTGTCCAGCACGCCCGGCACCTTCCCGATCCGCCCGGGGATCAGGTCGGCCAGCTCCTCGTGCGTCGACACCTTGACGGTGGCGATGAGATCGACGTCCCCGGCGCACGAGTAGACCTCGCCGACACCCTCGATGTCGGCGATCGCCTGCGCGGCGTCCGGGATCGCGTCCGCCTCTACCTGGATCAACACGATCGCGGTGATCACCCTGGGTCCTCCAAGACTCGGCTGTGGGGTCGCCCGCGATCCTAGCTACGCCGCGGTGGGCCCCGACCGGCGCGCGGCCCGCGCCCCCAGGCGGCCGCCGCGAGCCGACCCTCCGATCACGTGAACCGACCCTCCAGGCACGCCGACCGACCGGCCGGATTCGCGAGGCGCGTGCGTCAGCCGACGTGTTCCAGCGAATGCGCCTCCGACACCAGGTTCAGCCAGCCCTGCCAGCCCGCCACGGCCGCCGGCTCGGCCCAGGGGCGGGTGGTGCGGACCAGTCTCACCCCCGGGCGGGCCAGCCAGCGCAGCAGCACCCCCACCTCCTCCGGTGGTGCCCCGTGCAACGGCCCCGGGTCCGGGAGGACCGTCTCCGCCGAAGCCACCAGCGCCTCCACCACCGGCATCGGCGGTACCCCGCGGCGGGCCACGCCCGCCGAGGCCAGCCTGCCGTAGCGGATCACCGCCAGCTCCCAGCCTCCCGCGCCGTCCGGGCCCGCCGCGATCAGCTCGCCGATCGATGCCAGCGATGCCTGGCGGTGCGCCCGGCCCAAGGCCCGGATCAGCCCCGCCAGCTCGTCGCGGTGCCGGGCCGCCTGCTCGTAGTGCTGCCCCTCCGCCAGCCGCTCCACGTGCGCGGCCGCCGTGTGCAGGGGGCGGCCGTCCAGGCCCGCGATCAGGCCCGACACCGACTCGACCGCCGGGCCGTACGCCTCCACGCTCTGCCGTCCCGCGCACGGCGCGCCGCACCGGCCCAGCTCCGCCAGCACGCACGGGGTCCCGTTCGGCGACCGCGGTGAGATCCGCTGGGTGCACGTCCGCAGGCCCGACGCCCCGGCCAGGGTGTCCGCCGTCGTGCGGGCGTCCGCCTGGTTGCGGAACGGGCCCAGCACCCCCGGCCGCGGCAGGCGCACCACCGACAACCGCGGGAACGCCTCGTCGGTCAGGCCGATCCACCAGCCCTGGTGGCGGTTCTTCGACCGCCGGTTGTACGCCGGGCGGTGCGCGGAGATCAGCCGCAGCTCCCGGACCTCCGCCTCCAGCGCGTGCGCGCACACGACGTGGTCGACGCGCTCGGCCAGCGCGACCATCTCCCGGATCCGGGAGCGGTTCTCCGAGCCCGTGAAGTACGTGCGCACGCGCCGCCGCAGGTCCTTCGCCGTGCCGACGTACAGGACCTCGTCCTTCGGCCCCTTGAACAGGTAGACGCCGGGAGCCGACGGCAGGTCCGCCGCCAGGTGCCGCTTCGCCCGCTGGGCGACCGTCACCTCCGGCAGGTACCCCATCAGCTCTTCGAGGGAGTGCACGCCCAGGTTGCCGACCCGCTCCAGCAGGCCGTGCAGGACGTCCACCGTCGCCCGCGCGTCGTCCAGAGCCCGGTGCGTCGGCCGCGTCTTCGCTCCGAACAGCAGCGCGAGCGCCGTCAGGTTGTACCGGCCGACCTCGTCCCGCGGCACCACCCGCCGCGCCAGCCGGACCGTGCAGACGACGGTCAGCTTCGGCCACACGTACCCGTGGCCTTCGCAGGCCGCCCGCATGTGCGACGTGTCGAAGCCCGAGTTGTGCGCGACCAGCACCGAGCTCCCGATGAACTCGAGGAAGGCGGGCAGCACCTCCTCGATCGGCGGCGCGTCGTACACCATCGCCTGGGTGATCCCGGTCAGGGACACGATCTGCGGCGGGATCACCATCCCCGGGTTGACCAGCGTGGCGAACTCGCCGAGCACCTCGCCGCCGCGGACCTTCACGGCGCCGATCTCGGTGATCCCCGACGGCCCCGGCGGAGCCCCGGTCGTCTCGAGGTCGAACACGACGAAGGTGGTGTCCCGCAACGGGGTTCCGAGCTCGTCGAAGGCGAGCTGTGCCTGGACCGGACGCATGAGCGGGACCCTAGAGGCGACCACCGACAGTTTCCGCGCGCCGCCGGTCCGTGTGCCGGCTGCGGTACGGCCGGAACCCGGGCCGGGCTGGGGTTGCCGGTTCGTGCCTCGGTGGTTCCGCCGCCTGCTGGCAGGCCGCGGCCTGCCAGGGCTCGGCCGCCGAGGGGCCTGTGTTCACCGGCCGCATCCGGTTCGTTTCGCCGCGCGGCCGGCCGGTCGCCCGGGGCCCTCCGGCCGGGTGGGCCGCCGGTCCGTGTGCCGCGCGGGGCGGGATGTGGGGGCGGGGCCTACCCTGGACCAATGCACCCGCAGCCGCTCGTGCCGGAGCCGCCGGGGGATCCCGTGGGTCCCTCGGGTGTCGCGGCGCGCCCGGAGGTGGCCGGGGAGCCCGCTGACCAGGACGGACGGCCCGAACCCGCCACCTGGCCCACCCTGCCGGAACCGGTACGGGACCGCATCGCCGAGCTCGCCGCGGCCGCCGTCGCCAAGCTGCCCGCCACCGATGTGCCCCGCCAGCTGCGGCCGGTCGCCAAGTTCGCCCCCGCCAAGCGGGCCAAGCTCGGGGGCGCCGCGCTGCTCGCCGCCCTCGGTGAGTCCTCGCAGTTCCGCACCGCCGTCATCGAATGGCTGCGCGAGCACCGCACGGACGTGCTCGACCCGAACGCCGCCGACTCGGTCGCCGCCGCGGCCGCCGCCGTGCTGCTCGGGGAGTCCGGGGCCGCCGGGCGCGTCCGGCTGGTCGCCCGGAACGCCGAGGAAAACGCCCTGCGTGCCGAACGCGACGCCGCGCTCGCCCGCACCCAGCGGCTCGAAGCCGAGCTCGCCCAGGTCCGCGCCGAACTCGCCGAAGCGAAACAAGCCGCCGAAAACGCCCGGGGCGAGCGCGAAGGCGAAGTCGAGAAGCTCCTGAAGCGCCTTCGAGAACAAGGCGTCCAGCTGCGCCAGGCACGCGACGCGGCCGAAGCGGCAGCCGCCGACGCCGAACGCGGCTCCGCCGCCCACGTCGACGAGATCGCCTCGCTCACCAGCCAGCTCGAACGCGAACGCCAGCGCGTCGCCGGCGAACGCGCCCGTGCCGAACGCGCCGTCGCCGACGCCGAGATCGCCCGCCAGTCCGCCCGCGAGGCCCGGCAGGCCGACGAGGTCCGGCTCGCCCTGCTCATCGACACCATCGACGGCGCCGTCACCGGCCTGCGCCGCGAACTCGCCCTCGGCGCGCGCGGGGCCCGCCCGGCGGACATGGTCCGCGGTGCCAGCCCGGGCACCGGCCAGGGCGGCAGGATCGCCGACGTGTCCACGCTGGACCGCTATCTTGCGCTGCCCAACGTGCACCTGATCGTCGACGGCTACAACGTCACCAAGACCGGGTATCCCGAACTCGCCCTCGCCGACCAGCGCGACCGGCTGATCCACCAGCTGTCCGCGCTGGCCGCGCGCACGTCCGCCGAGGTCACCGTCGTCTTCGACGGCGCCGGCGTGCTCTCCGTGCCCGCTTCGGTGCCGCGCGGGGTGCGGGTGCTGTTCTCCGACCGCGGGGTCCTGGCCGACGACGTGATCCGCAACCTCGTCGCCGCCGAGCCCGCCGGGCGGCCCATGGTCGTCGCGACGTCCGACCGCGCCGTCGCGGACTCGGTCCGGGGCGGCGGAGCCCATCCGACACCGGCAGCGGTGCTGGTCAGCCGGTTGTCTAGGGTCTGACCGAGCTTTTCGGGGGTCCGGGTGGCGAAGCCCCCGGCCCGGGGCGAAGGCCCCGGTATGACGCTGACCGCCCGAAATTGTCGGTGGTGGCCCTTACCGTTCTCCTCAGTCAGTTCCGACGTGAGGAGGACCACATGGGCGACACCCCCGAGCTGTCCGAAGTGGACGTCTCGCACATCGCCGTTTCGGACATCGAGAACCTGGTGGTCGACTGCGACCGCTGCGCCGTGCGCGGCATCTCCTGCCACGACTGCGTGGTGAACGTGCTGCTCGGCGCGCCACCCGCGGTGGTGTGGGACGCGGACGAGCGGCGCGCGGTGGACGCGCTGGCCGAAGCCGGGATGGTGCCGCGGCTGCGGCTCGTCGAAGAACCGGTCCGGCGCTCCGCCTGATTTCCACCGTTTCGTGACGGCGCGCCGAATGGTCGATTGAATCGGTGAACGGTCGGTAGTCGAAAAGCCCGCCGGAAAACCCCAGCGTGTAACGCCCATCACACGATGGCTCCCGCCCTGGTCCGATGGTGTGCAGCGGTGTCACTCAGCGTTTTTGGCCGAGAGGTGGTGGACGCGGTGGCGGTCTTTTCGTAACCTGTCCGAGATCTCGTGGCCCCCGGCCGTCTGAAGAGGCGGCGACGCGAGATCGCCGCCGGGCGCAGCTTTGTCGGGAAGCTGGGAACCGGAACCACCACCGCGTGCTTCACCTGTTGCGGTCCGTGCATGTCAAAGCGCGGTCCGGGCGCGTGGTGGGTGGGACAGCGGTGAAGAGGAACTCCCCGGCCTCTTCGCGCCCCGGTCCCCTTCGGCGGCCGAGACCAAAGGAGACCCGCGCGACCGTGCAGTCGCATTCCCTCAGGCGCGTGGTTTCAGGTGCCCTCGCCGCGGCCTCGGTGATCACCCTCGTCACCGTGGCGCAGCCGTCGGCCACCGCCGCCCCCGTCCCCGTCCTCCAGACCCCGCCCACCGGCTCCGACGCCCTCGCCCAGTACCGCGACCTCGCGGCCCAGGCCGAGAAGCTCAACGAAGACCTGCTGTCCGCCCAGGACGACCTGAAGAAGAAGCAGGCCGAGCTCGACAAGGCCACCGGCGACGTCAACGCGGCCAAGGAACAGGCCACGAAGGCGTCCGAAAGCCAGAAGAAGTACCAGACCGAGGTCGACAAGTTCGCCGGTGCGTCGTTCACCAGCGGTGTCCAGCTGAACAAGCTGTCGGCGCTGCTGGCGGGCACGTCCACCCAGGACTTCCTGGACCGCTCGTCGGCGCTCGAGGTCATCGCGACCGGCAAGAACGCCGCGATGGGCAACCTCACCGGCGCCGTCCAGGAGGCCACCGACGCGGCCGCCAAGGCCAGCGACGCCGCGAAGCGCGCGCAGGACGCGCGGGACGCCGCGGCGAAGCTGACCGAGGACATCAAGGCCAAGCAGAAGACGCTGCAGGACCAGATCGACCAGCTCGAAGCGGCCAACAAGAACCTGAGCGCCTCGGACAAGGCCGCCCGGAGGGACACCGGCGGGACGCCCCCCTCCAACATCCAGGCGCCCACCGCGGCCGCGCAGAGGGCGGTCGACGCGGCGTTGAGCAAGCTGGGCAGCGCCTACGTCTACGGCGCGACCGGCCCGACCAACTTCGACTGCTCGGGCCTGACGATGTGGGCCTACAAGCAGGCCGGCATCACCCTGCCGCGGACCAGCCGCGAGCAGTCGACCTTCGGCGCCGCGGTGCCGCGGGACCAGCTCCAGCCGGGCGACCTCGTGTTCTACTACTCGCCCGTTTCGCACGTCGGCATGTACATCGGCGACGGCAAGATGGTGCACGCGCCCGACACCGGTGACGTCGTGAAGATCTCGCCGCTGCAGAGCCAGTATGCGGGAGCCCGCCGCCCGACGGCGTAATCCCCGAAGCAGCACCCTCCAGGGGCGGTACCGCGGACGCGGTGCCGCCCCTGGTTCGTCGGTGGCTAGCCTTTGGGGCGTGCTCAAGACCCTGCTCGTGACCAACGACTTCCCGCCCCGGCCCGGGGGGATCCAGAACTACCTGAACTCCCTCGCCACCCGGCTGCCGGCGGACGACCTGGTCGTCTACGCGCCGTCGTGGGAGTCGCGGACGGGGTCGCACGAGGAGTTCGACGCCGAGGCGCCGTTCGAGGTCGTCCGGCACCCGACGTCCCTGATGCTGCCGACGCCGGACGTGCTCCGCCGGGCGAAGCAGATCATGCGGGCGAGGGACTGCGAAGCCGTCTGGTTCGGTGCGGCCGCCCCGCTCGCGCTGCTGGGACACCCGCTGCGGCGGGCCGGGGCGCGCCGCGTCGTCGCGTCGACGCACGGGCACGAGGTCGGCTGGTCGATGCTCCCGGGTTCGCGGCAGGCACTGCGGCGCATCGGCGACACCGCGGACGTCCTCACCTACGTCAGCCGGTACACCCGCGGCCGCTTCGCCGCGGCGTTCGGCCCGATGGCCGGGCTGGAACTGCTGCCGTCCGGGGTGGACACCGAGCTGTACCGGCCGGACCCGGCAGGGCGCGCGGAAATCCGCGCGCGGCACGGTCTCGGCGACCGGCCGACCGTCGTGTGCGTGTCGCGGCTGGTCCCGCGCAAGGGCCAGGACCAGCTGATCCGCGCGCTGCCGAAGATCCGCGAGCAGGTCCCGGACGCGGTGCTGCTGATCGTCGGCGGCGGCCCGTACCGCAAGACGCTCACCGGGCTGGTCGCCGAGCTGGGCCTGGAGCGCGACGTCGTGCTCACCGGGTCGGTGCCGTGGGCGGAGCTGCCGGCGCACTACGCGGCGGGCGACGTCTTCGCGATGCCGGCCCGCACCCGCGGCAAGGGCCTGGACGTCGAAGCGCTCGGCATCGTCTACCTGGAGGCCTCGGCGACCGGCCTGCCCGTGGTGGCCGGCAACTCCGGTGGTGCCCCCGAGACGGTCCTCGACGAGGTCACCGGGCACGTCGTCGACGGCCGCGACGTCACGCAGCTGGCCGAAACCCTCGCCAGCCTGCTGGCCGACCCCGTGCGCGCGCGCCGGATGGGCGAAGCGGGGCGCCGGTGGGTGTCGGCGAACTGGCGCTGGGACGTCATGGCGCGGCGGCTGTCCGGCCTGCTCGACGGCGATCCGGTGGCCGTCGTCCGTTAAGGCGTGTAGAGCGCCGGGTGCCGCGGATCGTCGACGCGCACGACGACGTCGGCGAGCGAGCTCGGATCCACCTCTTCCTCGTAGCGCTCGTAGGCCGGGACCGCCCAGGCCTCCGGTACGCGGCGGCGCAGCGCGGCGGGGGAGAGCCACAGGTGCACGGCCAGGTCGAAGGCCAGCCCCGCGCCCAGCAGCAGCTCGCCGTCGACGAGCACGACCCCGCCTTCGGGCAGCGGCACGCGTTCGGCGCGGGTCGCGCGGTCGCGTGCGGCGTCCCACAGCGACGGCAGGACTTCGCCGGACCCCTTGAGCGGATCGAGGACTTCGCGGCGGAGGGCGCCGAGGTCGAGCCAGTCGCTGTAGCGGGCGTCGGGATTGGTGCGGCCGTGCTCGAAACGCAGGGACGCCGGGCGCAGGAAGTCGCGCGCCGACACGCGCAGGGTCGCGCGGCCGCGCAGGCGCAGCGGGTCGACCAGGGCGTCCGCGAGTTCCCCGGTTTCCGTCGCGCCGGCCGCGCCGTCGACGGCCACCGCGATCCGCGGCGTGGTCAGCGCGTCGATGCGGTCGGTGAGTTCTTCGGCCAGGACGGCGGGGGAAATCGGGCGGTAGCGCACGGGTACTGATCCTCCACCCGGACCGGTGGCCGGTTTTGTCGTACCCCGGTGGCACGATGAGGACATGACTTCTTCAGTGGGGAAGACGGCCGATGTGGGGTGGAACATCGGCGTTTCGCGCACCCTGCCGTACCCGGCCGGGACGGTGTGGGACTTCCTGGTCAGCCGTGAGGGCGTCGCGATCTGGCTCGGCCCCGGCGTCGAGCTGCCGCGGGAACCGGGCGCGGAGTACGAAACGGCGAACGGCACGGTCGGCGAGATCCGCAGCTTCGCCGAAGGCGACCGGGTCCGGCTCACCTGGCGGCCGAGCGACTGGGACCACGACTCGACCGTGCAGGTGCGGCTGAGCGGCGCCGGGGCCAAGACGACACTGAGGTTCCACCAAGAATGGCTTGCGGACGCGGAAGAACGCGAGGAACAGCGGGCATACTGGCAGGACGTGACCGAGCGCGTCGTGGCGGCACTCGCCGAACGCTGACGCGGTGAGGCTTGGGGGATGAGATGACGAGCGACGAAATCGTCGAGGTGGCGGAGGACTTCGCCCAGGACGCGCACCTGTTTTCGGAGATGCTGCGCGGGGGCGGCCCGGTGCGCCGGGTGCGGCTGCCACCACGGGGACTGCCGTGCTACCTGGTCACCGGGTTCGCGGACGCGCGGTCGCTGCTGGCGGATCCGCGGCTGCACAAGAACAGCGCGGGCATCCGGGCGCTGTTCGAGGCGAAGCTGCCGCCGGAGGCCCAGATGAGCGGCTTCGGGCAGGACCTCAGCCAGCACATGCTCAACTCGGACCCGCCGGACCACACGCGGCTGCGGAAACTGGTGAACAAGGCGTTCACCGCGCGGACGGTGGCGCGGCTGCGGCCGCGGGTCGAGGAGATCACCGCGGGACTGCTCGACGAGCTGGCCGGGCAGGAGCGGGCCGACCTGGTGGCGTCGTTCGCCGCGCCGCTGCCGATCACGGTGATCTGCGAGCTGCTCGGGGTGCGCGAAGAGGACCGCTCGGAGTTCTCCGGCTGGTCGAAGACGCTGCTGAGCGCGGCGGCGCGCCCGGAGGAAATGCTGGCGGCGGCGCAGAGCATGTTCGGCTACCTCACCGGCCTGATCGCGCAGAAGCGTGCGGAGCCGGCCGAAGACCTGCTGTCGGACCTGGTGCACGCGACCGACGACGGCGACTCGCTGTCCGAGCCCGAACTGGTGTCGATGGCGTTCCTGCTCCTGGTCGCCGGCCACGAGACGACGGTCAACCTGATCGCCAACGGCACGCTGGCCCTGCTGCGCGAGCCGGAGCAGCTGGCCCGCCTGCGCGCGGAGCCGGAGCTGCTGCCGGGCGCGGTGGAGGAGTTCCTGCGCTTCGACGGCCCGATCCACCTGGCGACCCTGCGGTTCACGGCCGAGCCGGTGGAGGTCGGCGGCGTGACGATCCCGGCGGGCGAGTTCGTGCTGGTTTCCCTGCTCGGAGCGAACCGTGACGCGGAGCGGTACCCGGAGCCGGACCGGCTGGACATCACCCGCCCGGCCGGCGGGCACCTGGCCTTCGGGCACGGGATCCACTACTGCGTGGGGGCGCCGCTGGCCAGGCTGGAGGCGGAAATCGCGCTCGGGGGGCTGCTGGCCCGGTTCCCGGACATCGCTCTGGACGCCAAGCCGGACGAGCTCGTTTACCGGCCCAGCTCGCTGGTGCACGGGTTGGAGGCGCTGCCGGTCCGCCTGTGATACCCGGACAGGTCGTGAGTGGCAAGGCGAGTCAGAAACTCGCCTTGGCCCTCACGACCGGTGGCGGACTGCTCGGCGGCGGCCGTGTCGTAGGGTCGGCGGATGGACTCCGCCGACCTGCTCGCCCTCGATGCCCGGCACGTCTGGCACCCCTACGCCCCCATGCCGGCGAAGGTGCCGTCGCTGCTGGTCACCGAGGCCAGCGGGGTCCGGCTCACCCTGGCCGACGGGCGGGAGCTCGTCGACGGGATGTCCTCGTGGTGGTCCGCTGTCCACGGCTACCGGCACCCCGTGCTCGATGCCGCGCTCGCCGCCCAGGCCGGGCGGATGAGTCACGTCATGTTCGGCGGTCTCACGCACGAACCCGCCGTCACCCTGGCCAAGACCCTCGTCGACCTCACGCCCGAGGGGCTCGAGCACGTCTTCCTCTGCGACTCCGGTTCCGTCTCCGTCGAGGTCGCCGTCAAGATGTGCCTGCAGTACCAGCGTTCCCGCGGGAAAACCGCGAAGCACAAGCTGCTCACCTGGCGCGGGGGCTACCACGGGGACACCTTCACCCCGATGAGCGTCTGCGATCCCGAGGGCGGCATGCACTCGCTGTGGCGCGGGGTGCTGCCCGACCAGGTCTTCGTGCCCGCGCCACCGTCCGGTTTCGACACCCCGCCGGATCCGTCCTATGTGGACATGCTGGCCGCGGAAATCGAGCGGCACCGGCATGAACTGGCCGCGGTCATCGTCGAACCGGTCGTGCAGGGGGCCGGGGGGATGCGGTTCCACCACCCCGGCTACCTGCGCGCCCTGCGGGAGCTGACCGCGGCGCACGACGTGCTGCTGATCTTCGACGAGATCGCCACCGGCTTCGGCCGCACCGGTTCGTTCTTCGCCGCCGGGCACGCCGGCGTGACGCCCGATGTCCTGTGCGTCGGCAAGGCCCTCACCGGGGGCTACCTGAGCATGGCCGCGGCCCTGTGCACGCCGGAGATCGCCGCCGGGATCGCGCGGGGCGAACTTCCCGTGCTCGCGCACGGCCCCACCTTCATGGGCAACCCCCTCGCCTCGGCCGTCGCCAACGCGTCGCTCGGGCTGCTCGCCGGTGGAAGCTGGCGAACCGACGTCTCGCGGCTGGAGAAGGGCCTGCTCGACGGCCTGGCTCCGGCGCGCGACCTGGCCGCCGTCGCCGATGTCCGCGTGCTGGGCGGGATCGGGGTGCTGCAGCTCGACCACCCCGTCGACATGGCCGTCGCCACCGAGGTCGCGACCGCGCACGGCGCCTGGCTCCGGCCGTTCCGGGACCTCGTCTACGCCATGCCGCCCTACGTTTCGACTGACGACGACCTGGCCGTGATCATCCGCGCGATGCTGGCCGTCGCCGAAAAGGCGTGAATTCAGCACATCGGGTGTGATCGCGGGCACAGCGAGACCCGAAGTCCCCTCATCGTCGCACTGCGTGTCCGGTCAAGATTTACACCACGCGAACGGCGGAGGCGGTAAGTGTGAAAGCCGGGTCCGCCCGGTCGATCCTGTGCCCGGCGGAACGCGAGAAATGCTTGCGTAGCGGACTTTTCGCCCGTTTTCGGCGATCCTGCCCCCATGATCGAGATCGTTCGTGGCGAGCACGACACCGGACCGCCGTCGCACCAGAAACTCCAGGACCTCAAACACGATTTCTTCGCTTCGATAGTCGTCTTCCTCGTCGCCGTCCCCCTGTCCCTCGGCGTGGCCTTCGCCGCCGGGGCGCCGCTGCTCTCCGGCCTGATCTCCGCTGTCGCCGGCGGGCTGGTCGCGAGCCTGCTCGGCGGATCGCCGCTGCAGGTCAGTGGCCCGTCCGCCGCCCTCACCGTGGTGCTGGCCGACACGATCGCCACCCACGGCTGGCCCGTCACCTGTGCGATCACCGTCGCCGCGGGCCTGCTCCAGATCGTCTTCGGCCTGACGCGCCTCGCCCGCGCCGCGCTCGCCGTGTCGCCCGCCATCGTGCACGGCCTGCTCGCCGGCATCGGCGTCACGCTCGTGCTCGGCCAGCTGCACGTCGTCCTCGGCGGCTCGGCGCAGGGCTCCGCGCTCGCCAACGTCCTGGCGCTGCCCGGGCAGATCGCCGCGCACCACGATCAGGCCGTGCTGATCGGCGTCGTCACCCTCGGCGTCCTGCTGGCCTGGCCGCGGTTGCCGAAGGCCGTGCGCCGGGTGCCCGCGCCGCTGGCCGCCGTCACGCTGGCCACCGGGCTGTCCGTACTGGCCGGGATGAGCCTCCCGCGCGTCGACCTCCCGGCCGGGCTGCCTGCGCTCCACGTCGTGCCGCGGCTGCCCGATGGCGGCTGGGCCGGCTTCGCGCTCGCCGCGCTCACCATCGCGCTCATCGCCGGCCTGGAGAGCCTGCTGTCCGCGGTCTCGGTGGACAAGCTCCGCGGCGGCCCGCGCACCGACCTCGACCGCGAGCTCATCGGGCAGGGCGCGGCGAACGTCGCCGCCGGCGCGCTCGGCGGGTTCCCGGTCACCGGCGTCATCGTGCGCAGCATGACCAACTACGAGGCCGGCGCGCGCACCCGGGCGTCGGCGCTCCTGCACTGCGTGTGGATCCTCGCCGCCTGCCTGCTGTTCACCGGGCTGCTGCGGCTGATCCCGCTGGCCGCGCTCGCCGCCCTGCTGGTGTACGTCGGCACGAAGCTGGTGAACCTCAACGGGCTCAAGGAGGTCCGGCGGCACGGCGACCTGCCCGTGTACGTCGTCACGCTGGCCGGCGCGGTCGCCGTCAACCTGCTCACCGGGGTCGCGGCGGGGATCCTGCTGGCGCTCGCGCTGATGCTGCGGCGGATGATCTTCTCCGGGATCCACGTCGAAACGGACGGCGACCGCCACCGCGTCGTCATCGAAGGCGCGCTGACGTTCCTGTCCGTGCCGCGGCTGACCCGGGTGCTCGCGGAAGTGCCCGCGCACGCCGACGTCACGCTCGAGCTGCTCGTCGACTACCTCGACCACGCCGCGTTCGACTGCCTGCGTGGCTGGCAGCAGGCGCACGCCGGGCCGGTGACGGTCGACGAGATCGGGCACCCGTGGTTCGAACGCGGCCGCTCGGGGGAGCCGACCGTGCGCCGCAGCGTCGCCGCGCGGGTCGTGCCGCGGTGGCTCGCGCCGTGGTCGGAGTGGCAGGCCGAGCACGTCGTGCTGCCCGCGCAGCGCACGGCCAGTTCGCTGCTGTGCCGCGGCGCTTCGGAGTTCCAGCGCCGCACTGCGCCGCTGCTGCGCGACACGTGGAGCGGGCTGGCGCACGGCCAGCAGCCGCACACGCTGTTCATCACCTGCGGCGACGCGCGGATCGTGCCGAACCTGATCACCACCAGCGGGCCGGGTGACCTGTTCACCGTGCGGAACATCGGCAACCTCGTGCCGCCGGCCGGCGGCACCGACTCCTCGGTCGGCGCGGCGATCGAGTACGCCGTCGGGGTGCTGGACGTCGCCGAAATCGTGGTGTGCGGGCACTCCGGCTGCGGCGCGATGAAGGCGCTGCTCGGCCGGGCGCCGGACGGCCTCGAACAGCTCGGCAGCTGGCTGCGCCACGGCGAAGCGACGTTGCGGCGCCGTGCCCGCGAGGCGCCGCTGCTGCTCGGCGGCGAGCGGCCGGCCGCCGAGGCCGACCAGCTCGCGCTGCAGAACGTGGTGCAGCAGCTGGAAACCCTGCGCGGCTACCCGGTGGTCGCGGCGGCCCTGGACCGGGGTGCGCTGCGGCTCACCGGGATGTACTTCGACGTCGGCGCGGCGCAAGTGTCCCTTTTGGACAGTTCCGCGCGCGGGTTCGTCCCTGCGGGCGCGCTGGAGCACTGACCGCTAGCGCCCCAATGTGGCGTTCGGTGCGCTGGACGTACCCAACGCCACATTGGGGTGGTCCGGAAGCTGTTGTGTCGTACGGGATTCAACTGTCACGCGACAGAAATGAGGACCCGTGAACGGCGTGTTAACGCGGTGCCCGATATGTGACGTTCAGGCTAAATGTGGCGAGTTGTTCACTCGATCGGGTGGTACATAGCGGACATTTCACTCGATTTCCTGTTGCATGGTGATCATGAGACCCCTCGCCGTGCTCCGACACGACCTGCCGGCCTCACTGGTCGTCTTCCTCGTAGCTGTCCCCCTGTCCCTCGGCATCGCGCTCGCTTCGGGCGCCCCGGTCGCCGCCGGGCTGGTCGCCGCCGTCGTCGGCGGTATCGTCGCCGGCGCGCTCGGCGGCTCCGCCCTGCAGGTGAGCGGGCCCGCCGCCGGCCTGACCGTGGTCATGGCCGAAACCATCCAGACGTTCGGGTGGGTGGTCACCTGCGCGATCACCGTCGCCGCCGGCGCGTGCCAGATCCTGCTGGGGCTGAGCCGCATCGCCCGGGCCGCGCTGGCCATCTCGCCGGCGATCGTGCACGGCATGCTGGCCGGCATCGGCGTCACGATCGTGCTCGGCCAGCTGCACGTCATCCTCGGCGGCAAGGCCCAGAGCTCCGCGCTGGAGAACATCGCCGAGCTGCCCGCCCAGATCGTCGCCCACCACGACTCCGCCGCCATCGTCGGCCTGCTCACTATCGGCATCCTGCTGGTCTGGCCGAAACTGCCCGCAGCCGTGCGCAAGGTGCCGGGGCCGCTCGCCGCGATCGCGGTGGCCACGGTGGTGTCGGTGGCCTTCGGGATGACGCTGCCGCGCGTCGAACTGCCCGGTGACCTGCTGAACATCCACCTCGTCCCGCAACTGCCCGACGGCGGCTGGGGCGGGTTCGCGCTCGCCGTCGTCACGATCGCGCTGATCGCCAGCGTGGAAAGCCTGCTCTCGGCGGTCGCGGTCGACCGCATGCACACCGGGCCGCGCGCCAACCTCGACCGCGAGCTGGTCGGCCAGGGCGCGGCCAACATGCTCTCCGGCGCGCTCGGCGGGCTGCCCGTCACCGGCGTCATCGTCCGCAGCTCCACCAACGTGGCCGCCGGGGCGAAGTCCCGCGCGTCGGCGGTGCTGCACGGCGTCTGGGTGCTGCTGTTCGTCGTCCTGCTCGCCGGCCTGATCCAGAGCATCCCGCTGGCCGCACTGGCCGGGCTGCTGGTGCACGTCGGCGCGAAGCTGGTCAACCCCGGGCACATGCGGACCGTCCTCGCCCACGGCGACCTGCCCGTGTACCTGCTCACCCTTGCCGGGGTGGTCGTGTTCGACCTGCTCACCGGCGTGCTCGCCGGGATCGGGCTGGCGCTGGTGCTGATGCTGCGCCGCACGGTCTGGTCGGGGCTGCACGTCGAGCGCGAGGGCGACGACTGGCGGGTCGTCGTCGAAGGCGTGCTGACGTTCCTGTCGGTGCCGCGGCTGTCGAAGGTGCTCGGGAGCGTCCCGGACGGCGTGACGGTACGGCTGGAGCTGGTCGTCGACTACCTCGACCACGCCGCCTTCGAAAGCCTGCACACCTGGCAGCAGGCGCACGAGCGCGCCGGCGGCACGGTGGAGGTCGACGAGGTCGGCCACCCGTGGTTCGGCGAAGGCAAGGCGGGCCGCCCGACGCGGTCCCGGATCGCCGCGAGCCGGGCGGTGCCGCGCTGGCTCGCGCCCTGGTCGGCGTGGCAGGCCGTCGAGGGGATCCCGGCGCAGCAGACCCGCCGCGGCGCGACCGAGTTCCACCGCCGCGCGGCGCCCCTGCTGCGTGACACGCTGTCGGGGCTCGCGGACGGCCAGCGGCCGCGCACGCTGTTCATCACCTGCGGCGACTCCCGGATCGTGCCGAACCTGATCACCACCAGCGGCCCGGGCGACCTGTTCACCATCCGCAACATCGGCAACCTCGTCCCGCCCGGGCAGGCCGACGCGTCGATGAACGCCTCCATTGAGTACGCGGTGGGTGTGCTCGGGGTGGCGGAGATCGTGGTGTGCGGCCACTCGAGCTGCGGTGCGATGGCCGCCCTGGCCGACGGCCCGCCGCCGGGGCCGCTGTCGGCCTGGCTGCGCCACGCGGAGCCGAGCGCGCACCGCCTGGGTGCGGCGACGCTGGACGGCGCCGTCCCGGACCGGGAGGGCGACCGGCTGGCCTTGCACAACGTGCTCCAGCAGCTGGACCACCTGCGCGAGTACCCCTCGGTGGCGGCGGCCGAATCGGCCGGGAAACTGCAGCTGACCGGGATGTACTTCCACGTCGGCGACGCCCAGGTGTACCTGTTCGACGGCGCCGGGCGGACCTTCCGCCCGGCCGGGGCCCCGGTGGCCGTGCCGGGCGCCTGACCCACCCGTCGTGAGTGGCAAGGCGAGTTCTCACTCGCCTTGCCACTCACGACCGCGGGCGGCTGACCACGGCCCGCGTGCGCGTGCGGTGGGTGAGTCACTAAGTTGATGGTTCGTGACCATGCTGGTGATGACGGGGACCGGGACCGGGGTCGGCAAGACGATCACCACGGCGGCGATCGCGGCCGTGGCGGTGGCCGGGGGGCAGCGGGTGGCCGTGCTGAAGCCCGCGCAGACCGGGGTGCGGCCCGGCGAGGACGGTGACCTGCAGGACGTCGTCCGGCTCGCCGGGGCCGGGGTCACCACCCGGGAGCTGCGCCGCTATCCCGATCCGCTCTCGCCGGAGGCCGCCGCGCGGCGCAGCGGGCTGCCCGCGCTCGATCCCGGGGAGATCGCGCAGGCCGCGTCCGACCTCGACACCGACCACGACCTCACCCTGATCGAAGGCGCCGGCGGGCTGCTCGTGCGCTTCGACAGCGCCGGCGCGAGCCTTGCCGACGTCGCCTGGTCGCTCGGGTCGCTCGTGATCATCGTGGCCGAGGCCGGGCTCGGGACGCTCAACGCCACCGCGCTCACCGCCGAGGTCGCCACCAAGCGGGGGCTGACCGTCGCCGGGGTCATCATCGGGTCCTGGCCGGCCGAACCGGACCTCGCCGCGCTGTCCAACCTCGAAGACCTGCCGGTGGCGGCCGGTGCGCCCCTGCTCGGCGCGCTGCCCGCCGGGCTCGGGGACGCCTCGCGCGAAGAGTTCCTGGCCGCCGCGCGGACCGGGTTGTCGCCGTGGTTCGGCGGGGAGTTCGACCCGGAGCTTTTCGCGGGGTGCGCTTCCGCCGGGAAGTGACCTGCATCGCTGTCCCCTCGGCGCCCCGTCGTGCACGATGAGGAACGTTTGCCGCACCACCTCGATCAAGGAGCGCCCGTGACCGCAGTCCCGGACACCGATGTCCTCGCCTTCGCACGCGAGCAGGTCCTAGAAAACGGCGTCGGCCTCGGTGAACAGCAGGTCCTCGACGTGCTCCGGCTCCCGGACGACCGGCTGCCCGACCTGCTCGCGCTGGCGCACGAGGTGCGGATGCGCTGGTGCGGGCCCGAGGTGGAGGTCGAGGGCATCATCAGCCTGAAGACCGGCGGCTGCCCGGAGGACTGCCACTTCTGCTCCCAGTCCGGCCGCTTCCCGACGCCGGTGCGCTCGGCGTGGCTCGACATCCCGAACCTCGTCAAGGCCGCCCGGCAGACCGCCGAAACCGGCGCGACGGAGTTCTGCATCGTCGCCGCCGTCCGCGGGCCCGACAAGCGGCTGCTTTCGCAGGTCCGCGAGGGCGTGAAGGCCATCCGCGAGGACGGCAACGACATCCAGATCGCCTGCTCGCTCGGCATGCTCACGCAGGAGCAGGTCGACGAGCTCGTCGACATGGGCGTGCACCGCTACAACCACAACCTCGAGACGGCGCGCTCGCACTTCCCGGCCGTGGTCACCACGCACACCTGGGAAGAGCGCTGGGACACGCTGCGGATGGTCGCCGAGGCGGGCATGGAGGTCTGCTGCGGCGGCATCATCGGCATGGGGGAGACGGTCGAGCAGCGCGCGGAGTTCGCCGTGCAGCTGGCCGAGCTGAACCCGCACGAGGTGCCGATGAACTTCCTCATCCCGCAGCCCGGCACGCCGTACGAGCACTACGAGATCGTCGAAGGCCGCGACGCGCTGCGGACGGTGGCGGCGTTCCGGCTCGCGATGCCGCGCACGATGCTGCGCTTCGCCGGCGGCCGCGAGCTCACGCTCGGCGACCTGGGCGCGGAGCAGGGCATGCTCGGCGGGATCAACGCGATCATCGTCGGCAACTACCTGACCAACCTGGGCCGCCCGGCTTCGGCGGACCTGGAGATGCTGGACGAGCTCAAGATGCCGATCAAGGCCCTCAGTGACAGCCTCTGACGCTGCCTTTTGCGTCCACTGTGGACAGGAGTCGCCGGGTGGGGCGGACCACCCGGCGTGCCACAACCCGAGGACGGCACTGGAACCGCCGCGCTACTGCACGTTCTGCGCGCGCCGGCTGGTGGTCCAGGTCAGCCCCCTCGGCTGGACGGCCCGCTGCAGCCGCCACGGCGACACGGCGAGCGGCTGACGCCTTCCGCGGCCCGCCGCCGTCCGCGACACGACCCGCCGTGGGCGGCCCGGGCGCACCGACCGGTTACGCTCGGTGGCACGAATGCAGGAGGGAGTCCGGGTGAGTGAGTCGTCGGGGCCCGCGCACCGGCCGTCGGCCGTGGCCGGGCCGTGGTCGGTGCCCGTGCTGTTCCGGGAACGGCGGCCGCGGGTCGTCGTCAAGGCCGACCTGCTGCCCGCCGTCAGCGTGCTCGGCACCCTGAGCCTGCTGAGCTTCCCGCTCGCCTTCGCCTGGTCGCGGCTGGCGCCGCCGGAGCGCGTGCGCATCGTCGCCGCCGACGGCACCCAGGGCGCCCTCGAACTGGAGAGCTGGCACCGCTTCGACGACCTCGCCGTCTTCGGGTTCCTCCTGCTCGGGCTGGGGATCGTCGTCGGTGTCGTCGTCTGGCTGCTGCGCGAACGCCGTGGCCCGGTCGTGTTCCTCGCCGCCGTGCTCGGGGTCGCCCTCGCCGGGGCGCTCGCCATGCTGCTCGGGGTCGGCTGGGCGAACAGCCACTACGCCGTGTCGAGCCCGCCCGCGCTCGGCTCGGTGATCGAACTGGCGCCGCGCCTGGAGTCGTGGTGGGTGCTGCTCACCGGCCCGCTCGGCGTGTCGATCGCCTACAGCCTGCTGGCCACCTGGAACGGCCGCGACGACCTGGGCCGCCGCCTCGGCTGACGGCTTTCCCCTAAGGTGGTGGCCGTCACCTACAGGGGGGAACCGACAGTGACCGAAGACATCGAAGTTCCGCGGCCCAACGCCGTCCGCTTCCCGGGCATCAGCCCGCGGGCCTACGAACACCCGGTGGACCGCGGCGCGCTCGCCACGCTGCGGGCCGTGCCCGGGTTCGCCCAGGTCGTCAAGGCCGTTTCGGGCTTCTACAACGAACGCGGCGAGCGGCTGATGGCGCTCGCGTCGTCGATCCGCGTCGGGCCGAAGCAGTACCCGGAGCTCGACCGGCTGCGGCACGAATGCGCCGAGACGCTCGACCTGCCCGCCGTGCCGAACCTGTACGTCTACCAGGACCCGCGCATCCAGGCGTCGGCCGTCGGCATGGACGAGCCGTTCATCCGGGTGAGCACCGGGCTCGTCGAGCTGATGAACCAGGAGTCGCTGCGGTTCGCCATCGGCCACGAAATGGGGCACGTGCTGTCCGGGCACGCGGTCTACCGCACGATCATGGTGCGCCTGATCGGCCTGCAGACGGCGATGTCGTGGACGCCGGTCAGCGCGCTCGGGATCCGGGCGATCATCGCGGCGCTGCGCGAGTGGTTCCGCAAGGCCGAGCTGTCGTGCGACCGCGCCGGGCTGCTGTGCAGCCAGGACCCGACGGCGGCGCTGCGGGCGCAGATCCAGGTCGCGGGCGGCATCGACCCGGCCCGCATCGACGTCCCGTCGTTCCTGCAGCAGGCCACCGAATACGAGTCGGTCGAGGACATCCGCGACAGCTTCCTCAAGCTCAAGTTCGTCGAGACCGAGTCGCACCCGTTCGCCGTGGTCCGGGCGGCCCAGCTGCAGAAGTGGGCGGCTTCGGAGGAGTACCGCGCGATCCTCGCCGGCGACTACCCGCGCCGCGACTCCGACCAGCCGACGTCCGACTGGAAGGACGACCTGAAGTCGGCCGCCCAGTCGTACAAGGAGTCGTGGAGCTCGTCCACGGACCCGCTGACGAAGGTGTTCAGCGACGTCGGCGAAGCGGTTTCGGGCGCGGCCGGCAAGGTGTGGAACAAGTTCGGCAACGGCTCTTCCTGAGCCGGCTCAATTGAGGCTGGCCGGGCGGATCGGATCGGTGAATTCGCCCGGCGGCAGCGGCACCGCGCCCAGGGTGTTCAGGAAGCCCGTTTCCCGCGTCAGCAGGCGGCAGGCGATGCGGAGCCGGCGCAGCGGGTGGCGTTCTTCGAGCAGCCGCTGGCGGTCTTCCAGCGGGAGCAGGCAGTCCGCGGCCAGCGCGTAGGCCAGCTCGCCGAGCGTGGTGCCCGGTCCCGGGGCGTGCCAGTCTTCGCTGCGCCACGCCGTTTCGCAGTACCGCCGGTGCGCCGCGCGCGCGACCGCCGCCAGCCGCTCGGCCATGTCGCCGGCCGGCGCCACCGGGTCGTCGTCGACCCACTCCACCGACGCGATCAGGTACGGCGCCGAAACGCAGTCGAGTTCGCGCAGGCGGAACCGGCGCTGGGCCTGCGTCACGACGTCGAAGCGGCCGTCCGGCAGGCGTTTCGCCTCGCGCAGCACCGTGCTGCAGCCCACCTCGTACAACTGGTCCAGACCACGAACCTCGCGCGTCAGGGACGACCGCAGGGCGACCACGCCGAACTCGCGCTCCGGCACGGTCCCGTTCACCAGGTCCGCCGTCAGCTGCCGGTACCGCGGTTCGAAGATGTGCAGCGGGAGCTTGGTGCCGGGCAGCAGCACGGTCTGGAGCGGGAACAACGGCAGCAGCGTCGTCGTCGCGTCACTTTCCGATTCCGGCTCGGTCACGCGTCCACCGTAAAGGGAGAACGCCTTCGGCGCAGGATGGTCACCGGGACGGCGGCTTGAACACCGCGAACGGATCGGTGATCTGCATGCCCTTGCCGGCGAAGGAGAACAGCGCCGCCGGGCGTCCGCCCGCCCGGCCGGGTGCGGCCGTGTGGCCGGTGGGGACCAGCAGGCCACGCCGGGAAAGGACCCGCTGCAGGTTGGTCGCCGAGACGCGGTAGCCCAGCGCCGCCGAATACAGCCCGCGCAGCGCGGAAATCGTGAACTCGTCCGGCGCCAGCGCGAACCCGAGGTTCGTGTAGGACAGCTTCGAGCGCAGCCGGTCGCGGGCGCGCAGCACGATCGCCTCGTGGTCGAACGCCGTGCGCGGCAGCTTCGCGACGTCGTGCCACTCGGTGTCTTCCGGTACCTCGGGGTCGACGTCCGACGGAACGAGCCCGAGGAACGCCGTCGCCACCACGCGCGGCCCCGGCACGCGGTCCGGGTCGCTGAACACCGCGAGCTGCTCGACGTGCTTGAGCTGGCGGACGTCGACCTTCTCGGCGAGCTGGCGGCGGATCGACGTCTCGACGTCCTCGTCGGGCCGCAGCCGGCCACCCGGCAGCGACCAGCGGCCCAGGTGCGGGTCCAGCGCGCGGCGCCACAGCAGCACCCGCAGTGTGTCCGAGCGCACTTGAAGGACCGCGCCCAAAACCTCGTGGGCCAGGGGGGCCTGGGTGTTAAGATGACTTCGCACGGTTTTCGATTGTAAGGCGAAAACCGGAGACAGGTCCAGGAGGGCCCGATGACCACCACGTTGGTTCCGGAAGGTCTCACCCCGTTCGGCGGGGTCGAGGCGAACGCGGCCTGGGCGGAGGAGGTGCGGCGCCTGGCGAAGCAGCGCGACGCGGTCCTGCTCGCGCACAACTACCAGGTCCCGGAGATCCAGGACATCGCCGACCACACCGGCGACTCCCTGGCGCTGAGCCGCATCGCGGCGAGCAGCGACGCGTCCACCATCGTCTTCTGCGGTGTCCACTTCATGGCCGAAACCGCGAAGATCCTTTCGCCGGAGAAGACGGTCCTGATCCCGGACGCGCGGGCCGGCTGCTCGCTGGCCGACTCCATCACCGGGGAGCAGCTGCGGGCCTGGAAGGCCGAGCACCCGGGCGCGGTGGTCGTCTCCTACGTCAACACCACGGCCGAGGTGAAGGCCGAGACCGACATCTGCTGCACGTCCTCGAACGCCGTCGACGTCGTCGCCTCCATCCCCGCCGACCAGGAAGTTCTCTTCCTGCCGGACCAGTTCCTCGGCGCGCACGTCAAGCGCGTCACCGGCCGGGAGAACATGCACGTCTGGGCCGGGGAGTGTCACGTCCACGCCGGCATCAACGGCGCCGAGCTGGCCGAGCGCGCGGCCGAGGACCCGGACGCCGACCTGTTCATCCACCCCGAGTGCGGGTGTGCGACGTCGGCGCTCTACCTGGCCGGCGAGGGGGCGGTGGCGCCGGAGCGGGTCAAGATCCTCTCCACCGGCGACATGGTCCACGAGGCCCGCGACACGAAGGCCAAGACCGTGCTGGTGGCCACCGAGATCGGCATGATCCACCAGCTCCGCAAGGCCGCGCCGGGCATCGACTTCCGCGCGGTGAACGACCGCGCGTCCTGCCGGTACATGAAGATGATCACGCCGGCGGCGCTCCTGAGGTGCCTGCGCGACGGCCTCGACGAGGTCCACGTCGACGTCGAGACGGCTTCGAAGGCGCGGGCCTCGGTGCAGCGGATGATCGAGATCGGGCAGCCCGGCGGCGGCGAATGACCACGCCGGTTAATGACCCACAGGCGAAAACCCCGGTCTGGGAAGCTCGTGCCGACCTGGTCGTGATCGGCAGCGGCGTCGCGGGGCTGACCGCCGCGCTGCGGGCCCAGGCGCTCGGGCTGCACGTCCTGGTGATCACCAAGGCGGCGGTCGCGGACGGCAACACGCGCTGGGCCCAGGGCGGCGTCGCCGTGGTCCTGGAAAACGAGCACGACCTCGACGACTCGGTCGCCCGGCACGCCGAGGACACCTTCACCGCAGGAGCCGGGCTGGTCGACGAGGCCGCGGCCCGCTCGATCCTCGACGGCGGGCCGGCCGCGGTCGCCCAGCTGAGGGCGGACGGGGCCCGGTTCGACGCCGCGGCGTCCGGGCTGCTCGCGCGGACCCGCGAGGGCGGGCACAGTGCGTTCCGCGTGATCCACGCGGGCGGCGACGCGACCGGCGCCGAGGTCGAACGCGCGCTGGTCGCGCAGGCCGGGCAGGCGCGGGTGCCGGTGCTGGAGCACCACATCGCGGTGGACGCGCTGCGCACCCCGGGCGGCCGGGTCGCCGGGGTCACCGTGCTCGACCGGAACGGCGTTCCCGGCGTCGTCCGCGCCTCGGCCGTGCTGGTGGCCAGCGGCGGGATCGGGCAGCTCTACCAGGCGACGTCGAACCCGGAGATCGCCACCGGCGACGGCCTCGCGCTCGCGCTGCGGGCCGGGGCGACCGTGGCGGACATCGAGTTCGTCCAGTTCCACCCGACCGTCCTGTACACCCCGGGGGCCCGCGGACGCTGCCCGCTGGTCACCGAGGCCGTGCGCGGCGAGGGCGCGACGCTGGTCGACGGTGCCGGCCTGCCGGTGATGCGCGGTGTGCACCCGCTCGGCGACCTGGCCCCCCGCGACGTCGTCGCGGCGGCCATCACGCGCCGGATGACGTCGGCGCCCGGCGGGGTCGACGACCACGTCTTCCTCGATGCGACGCGGATTTCCGGGTTCGCGCAGCGGTTCCCGACGGTGTTCGCGGCGTGCGCGGTGCTGGGGCTCGACCCGGCCGTGGACCCGATCCCGGTGACCCCGGCCGCGCACTTCTCGTGCGGCGGGGTGGTGACCACTGTGGACGGACGCTCGTCGGTTCCGGGGCTGTACGCCGCGGGCGAGGTCGCGCGGACCGGGCTGCACGGGGCGAACCGGCTGGCGTCCAACAGCCTGCTCGAAGGACTGGTCGTCGGGCAGCGCGTCGCGGAGGCCGTCGCCGCGGACCTCGCGGCCGGGCTGCTGGCCGATCCGGCGCGGGGACGGCTGCCGTCGTGGACGGCCGCGCCGGCCGCGGACCGCGACTCCCTGCAGCGCGTGATGAGCCGGTACGCGGCGATCGGCCGCGACGCCGACGGGCTCGCGGCGGCCGGCTCGGTGCTCGATCTGTCTCTTTCGGACACTCCGTTGTGGACGCACAAGGGGGTGGAGGACGCGGCGCTCACCGTGGTGGCGCAGGCGTTGCTCGCCGCGGCCGTCCGGCGCACCGAGTCGCGCGGCTGCCACGTGCGGTCCGACTTCCCGGCGCCCGACGAAGGCTGGCGGCGCAGCCAGCTCATCCGGCTCAGCCCGTCCGGCCAGCCGGTGCTGGCCGACCCGATCCCCCTGGAGGGCGTGGCATGACGTTCCCCATCTCCGAACCGGTCCGCGCGCTGGTCGCCGCCGCGGGGCTCGACGTCGAGGACGTCGAGCGCGTGGTGGCCACGGCGCTGGGCGAGGACCTGCGGTACGGGCCGGACGCGACGACGGCGTCGACCGTGCCCGAGTCCGCCGTCGCGGTTGCGGAGCTGACCCCGCGCGCCGACGGCGTGATCGCCGGGCTGCCGGTGGCGCTCGCGGTGTTCGACATGGTGCTGGGCGACGGCTACGAGGTGCTGGCCCGGCGCGAGGACGGTGACCGGCTGGTCGCGGGCGAGCCCGCGCTGGTGCTGGCCGGGCCGGTGCGCGGGCTGCTCACCGCCGAGCGGACGGCGCTGAACCTGCTGTGCCACCTCTCCGGCGTCGCCACCGCGACCGCCGCCTGGGTGTCCGAAGTGGACGGTACCGGGTGTGCCATCCGGGACTCCCGCAAGACGTTGCCGGGACTGCGGCTGCTGCAGAAGTACGCCGTCCGCTGCGGGGGCGGGGTCAACCACCGGCTCGGCCTCGGGGACGCGGTGCTGATCAAGGACAACCACGTCGTCGCCGCCGGTTCGGTGACCGCGGCGCTGGCCGCGGCCCGCGCGCACGCCCCGGAACTGGCGTGCGAAGTGGAGGTCGACACCCTGGAGCAGCTCGAAGAGGCCCTGGCGGCCGGGGCGGACGAGGTGCTGCTGGACAACTTCACGCCCGAGGACTGCCGCCGGGCGGTGGCGCGCCGCGACGAAGTCTCGCCGAAAACGCGGCTGGAATCCTCTGGTGGCCTCACGCTCGACCGTGGTAAGGCGTACGCGTGGTCCGGTGTGGACTATCTGTCGGTGGGCGGGCTGACGCATTCTTCGCCCGCGTTGGACCTCGGGATGGACCTTCGCTGACGCGTGTTTCCGGGCTAGACTGGCGGTGGCGGAATTCCTTGTCCGCCACCGTCTTTCGGTTTTCGGGGGTGGGGGTGCGGTTACCGGCGGTGCTCGCGGTCGCGGGCCTGGTGGCTGCCTCGGGTGTGTCCGGCGCACCGGCGGCCTCGGCCGAGGGGTGCGCGAACCCGTCCGGCACCTACACCGGCGAAGTACCGTGGGGCCAGCGGCTGGTCGACCCGGCGCGGCTGTGGCCGCTGACCCGGGGCGGCGGCCAGCTGGTGGCCGTCGTCGGCACCGGCGTCGACGGGCAGAACGCGCAGTTCGCGCCCGGCCAGCTCGAAGGCGGCGCGGGCACCGAACGGACCGACTGCGACGGCCGCGGCACGATCGCGGCCGGGATCGTCGGCGCCCAGCCGGACCCGTCGACGACGTTCGCCGGCGTCGCACCCGGCGTGCGGCTGCTTCCCCTGCGGTACACCACGTCCGACGGCGGCGACCCCGGTGCGCTGGCCGGGGCGATCGACACGGCCGTGGACCGCCACGCCGGCGTCATCCTGATCGCGGTGCCCGCGGCGGCCGACAGCCCGGCGTTGTCGGCGGCGGTCTCGCGGGCGCGTACGGCCGGGGCGGTGGTCGTGTCGGCGGCGTCGGCGACCCAGCAGGGCGCCCGGACGTACCCGACGGCGACGTCCGGTGTCCTGGCCGTCGGCTCGGTGAACCAGGCGGGCGAACCGGTGCAGACGGAGGCGGGCGACCACGTCGGGGTGGCCGCGCCGGGAGCGGACCTGGTGAGCACCTCGGCCGGGGCGGGCGGCGCGGCGGCCCACCGCTGGCCGGTGACGGACCCCGGCCTCGCGGCGGCGTACGTCGCCGGTGTCGCGGCTTTGGTGCGGGCGTACCACCCGGAGCTGTCCGGCGACCAGGTCGTCACGCGCCTGACCCTCACCGCCCACCGCCCGCCTTCGGGAGCCCACGACCCACGCCTGGGCTGGGGAGTCCTGGACGCCTACGCAGCGGTGTCCTCGACCCTCCCCGCCGACGTTTCCCCGCCCGGCGCGGCTCCGGTGCCGGTCACGGCCCCCGCCGTGGTCCCGGCCGCGGCCCCCGCACCCCGCCGCTCCGACGTCGCGGCCGGCACGATCGCGCTGGCCGGGGTCGCCTTGGCCGCCGCCGCCGGGGTGACGGTCGCGGCCGTCCGCCGGGCCCGCCGCCGCGGCTGGCGCCCCTCCCGCTTCACCCCCTAGGCCGTGTCGACTCCTCAATCACACGTGATGACCCTTCAATCACGTGTGATGCCCGCTCGATCACGCGAGATACCCCTTCCCGCACGTGAGCTCGGCGTGCCGGAAGGGGAATCAACGTGATTGGGGAGGCATCACGTGTGATTGGAGGGGCATCACTCGTGATTGGAGGGACGACACGGGGTCAGGCGGGGATGGGGCGGGTGGAGCCGATGATCGCCACCGCGTTGCCCGCGCGGGTGACGTGGATCGTGAAGTCCGCGCCGTCGCGGGAGAAGCGGGTGATGTGCTCGCCGGGGGTGCTGCGGTCCTGGGACTCCCAGCCGTCGCGGCGCAACGCCGGGAGCAGGGATGCCAGGCGGTCTTCCGGTGACGCCGGGGTCTCCAGGCGGACGCCGTACTGCCAGCAGAACAGGTGACCCGGGTTGATCGGGTCGCAGTCCAGTTCGCCGTCCAGGGTCGGGTCGACGGGACCGCCGAAGGCCGCCGCGACGTCGTCGATCACCGACGTCAGCTCGGCACCCAGCCGGCGCAGTTCCGGGTTCACGGCAGCACCTTCCCGTCGCCGGTGAGGACGCGGTACATGTTCGTCCACGAATCCGAACCCGGCTTCAGCACGTCATTGTGCGACGACACGCCCCACAGCGCCGAACCGGCCGCGTCGTGGCCGGTGGCCAGCTCGGTGACGCCGGGGAAGACGTCCGGGTCCGCGCCGTGCCCGATGCCGGTCCACTCCAGGCCCCACGCGTTGCCCTGCGCGATGACGATCGGGTCCAGCGGCGCCGTCATCGAGTACCGCTGGACGCCCGCCTGGCTCGGCGGCAGGTCGGACGGCGACCACACGCCGTGCCCCATCCCGGCCGACTCGACGTGCAGCACGCGGTCGACGTCGAGGCCGTGCGCCTCGGCGAGCCCGACCGTCGCCCCGCCGTAGCTGTGCCCGATCGCGGTGAGCGTGACGCCGGGGCCGGCGTGGCCCGCGATCTCGCCGCGCAGGTCGTCGGCGAACGTCTTGAGACCCGGCGCCATCGCCTGCGCGTAGCTTGCGTCCGGCCCCTGCGCCACCGGGCCCTGCGGGAACACCCCGTCCGCCCAGACGACGACCGCGGTGCGCCCGGCCGGATCCGCGGCCACCAGGCTGCGCCCGAGGCCGGCGTAGGCGTCGAAGTTCGACATCTGCGTGTTGACGCCGGGCACGAACAGCCCGACGTTGCGCGTCCCCGGCTCGATGTGCCCGACGAGCTCGGCGATCCGGCCGTTGCCCGAGGGATCGAACCGGAGGATCTGCCGGTCGTGAGCGAGGATGTCCTCGTACAGCTTGATCCGCGCCTGTGACCGCGCGATGGCGTCGGCGTCGGTCAACGCGGCCAGCCGCGCACGCTCGGCGGTCAGCGCGTCGGCGACCTTCACCCGGTTGTCCGCGATGGCGTGCGCCCACGCCCCGGTGTCGGCCGCGCCGCCGATCCCGGCGGGATTTCCCGCGCGCGGCAACGGATCCTCGGGCAGCAGGGCCCGGTACATCGCCGCGACCTGCGCGTCCGCCCGCCGGTACCCGGCGGCGGACGCCGTGAGTCCACTTTGGATCGTCCGGAGCCGGGACACGCTCGACTCGAGCTTCGAACCCAGCTCCGCCATGGTCTTCTCGAACGTCTTGGCTGCGGCGGCCGACTCGCTCACCTGGCCGAACGCGGCGGCGGGCACCTTCTCGCCCGCCACCGCCGACTGTGCCCCGGAAAGCGCGTCGGCGCGTGAGCCGGACTCGCCGGCCACCGCGTCGAGACGCGCCGGGGCGACGCGGTATCCCGCCGCCGTCATCAGGCGCCGTCTTCGCCGATGACCGGCGGCGCGACCGGTGCCGACTGGCCCCAGACGTTCTCGGTCTCGACCAGCCACGCCGGGATCCGCCGCCCGGAGCCCATGTCCCCGCCGCCGCCCATGCCCATCGGCATCATGGGCATCATCGGCATCGCGCCCTTGGCGGCCGCCGCGCCCGCCGCCCCGGCCGCGCCGCCGGCAAGCCCGCTCAGCGCGTTGCCCGCGCCGCCGTCGCCGGCCAGGCCGGAGTGCGCCGCCGGAACCTCGCCGGGACCGGACAACCCGCCCCCGCCGACCGGAATTCCGCCGCCGCCGCCGAGCGAAGGCGCGTCACCGCCGCCGATCGGGATGCCGCCACCGGTGCCACCTTCGACACCTGCGCCGCCCCCGCCGAGCTTCGTGCCGGCCGGTTCGTCCTTCTTGTCCTTGGGATCCTTGCCGGTGGCCCACGACGGCACCTTCGGCATGATCGAGCCGAACCGGCCGAACGCGGCGGCCGAAGCCGCGGCGAGCCCGGCGGTGAACATGTCGCCGAACAGGGGGTTCGACGTCGGCGCGGTCGTCCCCGGCCGCGGCAGGTTCGTCGACGGCAGCGGGTGCCCGTCGGCCGGCGTGACGATGACACCGGGACCGGTCATGCCGTTGCCGACCAGGCTCGGCGAGCCGCCAGTGCCAGCACCCCCGCCGGCCGGCGGGGTCGTCGGCGTCTGGACGGCGTTCGGCGAAGCCGGGATCGACTCCTCGGCCACCGTGTACTCACCGGCCAGTTCGGTCATGACGACGATGGCCTTGCCGTGCGCCGAGCCGGCGGCGTTCGCGGCGGCCTGCTGCGCTTCGACGTTCGCGATGGCCTGCTGGCGCTGCTGCGCCGCGGCCTGGACGACGGCGGGGGAGGCGTCCGGCGGCAGCAGCGGCGGGTTCACCGCGAGCGCGACGTCGGCGGGGGCGACGTCCGGCACCGAGACCGGCGGCGGCATCTCCTTCTTGGCCTTCACCAGCGCGTCGGCGGCGTCGCCGAGCATCACGTTCATCGCCTCGGCGGTCTGCGCCACCTTCGAGATGCCGTTCGCGAGGTCGATGATCATGTGCTGGTACTGCTCGGCCGCGCCGCCGGTCCACTGGTCCTTGAACTCGGTCAGCTCCGAGTTGAGGTTGTGGGCCTGCTCGTGCAGGTGCAGCGCGGCGGACTTCCACTTGTCGGCGGCGTGGCGCGCGCTGTTCGGGTCGCCGGCCTGCAGCATCGCGTACAGCTGCTGGTGGCTGTACGCGGCGAAGTTCGTGTGCGCGGTGTTCTTCGTCATCCCTTGCGGCTCCCGTCCGTGTCCCCGCCGCCCAGCAGGCCGAGCAGCGGGTCGAGCAGGCCGGTGACGGCCCCCGACGCGTGCAGGTCCCCGGCCACCGACTCGTCGGCGTGCTGGTAACCGTCGGCGACCGTGGTGGTGACGTCCTGGGCGAACCCGATCGCGCTGCGGACCTGGTCGAGCAGGCCCTGCATCTCCGAGACGGCGGCGCGGTGGGCGTCGGCCAGCGACCCGGCCTCGCCGAACTCGCCGAACAACAGCGGCTCTTCGCCCAGGGTGAGCAGGAAGTCGTTCGGTTTCGACATCGCGTGGATCTGGGTCTCCAGCTCCCGCACGAAGTCCTTCAGCGATTCCAGGTGGACGTAGTACGACTGGTCGTGCATCGGGTCCCGGCTCTCTGGTCGCGGTACGGGAAAGCCGGTCGGCCGGTGCGAGCGGGGGGTTTCCCGCACCGGCCGACCGACGTCTTGGCGCGGATCAGCCCGCGAACAGCCCCTGGTTGCGGTTCTCCAGCGACTGCTGGAGGTCGTGCGCCTCGCCGACCTTCCCGCCGAACTGCGCGATGATCGCGACGATGTCCGCGGTGGCCTGGCGCAGGCGCGTCTCGGCCTGGCGGGCGGCGTCACCGGCGGAGCTGCCGGAGGCGTACCAGGTCGCGGTGATCGGCTGCAGGTTCTGGTGCAGCTGCTCCAGCTGCGAGGTGAGCGCCTTGGCCTTGGCGGCCAGGGAAGCCGAGCTGTGCTGCAGCGCGGCGAAGTTGATTTCGACGACGTCGGCCATGATGAGCGTCCTCTCGGGTCAGGGGTTGAGGCGGGGGAGCACGCCCGAGCCCTCGAGGGTGTTGCCGACCCCCTGGAAGCTCTGGTGGACGTCGGCGTCGCCGCGGCCGTAGTTCGCGTGGCTGGTGTGCACGAGCTGCGACATCGTGTCGAGCTCCTTCACCGCCGCGGACATCTTCTCCTGCAGCCGCCGCTGGAGGTCCCAGAAGGCCACGGCCTGGTCACCCTTGTAGTTGCGCAGGGCCTCGGTCAGCTCGGACTCCAAGCTGGCCATCGTGGACTTGGCGTTCGTCGCGGTTTCCTCGAAACCCTGGACGGCGCGCGTCATGGCAGCGGAATCTGCCTGGAATCCCGGACTGGACATCGACGGGCCACCTCCTTCCTGAAGCGAATTCCCCGGGCGCGGTGGTCCGCGCGGTGTGAAAGTCACGCTAGAAAAGAGGCCAGTGCGGTCAAACGGCACAACTGCCGGTCGCGCTGACGGCACTATTACCCACACCCCGGCGGTAGGGCTCGCCCCACCCCGCCGACGGTGGCGCGCTCCAGTGACCCCGCGCGGCCCCCGAGCCAGGCTTGGTGCCATGGCAGACAAGGGAAATCCGCTGGTCACGGTCCGCGCGTGGCACCGCCCGCTGGTGGTGCTCGCCGGGGCGATGGGGGTGCTGTGCGCGGTCTCGCTGCTCGGGCTGCTCCTCGATGATCGCACGCTGGTCAATGCGCCGATCTGGCTCAAGCCGTTCAAGTTCTCGGTTTCCATCGGGATGTACGCGCTGACGCTGGCGTGGCTGCTGACGCACGTGCGCCGCGGCCGCCGGGCCGGCTGGTGGTTCGGCACGCTGTTCGCCGCCGGGATCGGCCTGGACTTCGTGCTGCTGGTGTGGCAGATCATCGTCCGCGGCCGCACGCTGCACTTCAACCAGGCGACCGCGGCGGACAAGATGATCAACAACCTCGTGGCCGGTGGCGCGTACACGGCGTGGCTGATGACCGCCGCCGTCGCCGTCCTCCTGCTCTTCCAGCGCATCCCGGACCGGGCCCTGCGGTCGGCCCTGCGGTGGGGCAGCGGGCTCGCGGTGCTGGGGATGTACGTCGCGACGCTGATGTTCTCGCCCACGCCGGCGCAGCAGGCGGTGCTCGAAGCGAACGGCAGGTACTCGACGTTCGGCGCGCATTCGGTCGGCCTCGAAGACGGCGGCCCCGGCCTGCCGATCACCGGCTGGAGCACCGTCGGCGGAGACCTGCGGATCCCGCACTTCATCGGCATCCACGGCCTGCAGGCGCTGCCCCTGGTCGCGTTCGGGCTGCTCCTGCTGGCCCGCCGGTTCCCGGTGCTGGAGTCCGACCTCGTCCGCCGCCGGCTGGTCCGGACCGCGGGCGCGGGCTACGCGGGCCTGCTCGCGCTGCTCACCTGGCAGGCGCTGCGTGGCCAGTCGATCGTGCACCCGGACTTCCGGACGCTCACCGCCGCCACCGGCCTGATCGCGGCCGTCGCCGTCGCGGGCACGCTGTCGCTGCGGCCGGTGTCCCGGCCGCCGGTCGGTTCTGCCGAAATTCTGAGATCCGCCCGGTAGACCGGGACCTCCCGGCGAAAGGCGGTCGAGATGGTCCACCCGCAGGCACTGCTGGACGAGCTGCAGCGCGCCCCGGAGGTCCCCGCGTTCGAGCACGGTGCGCGGGTGACCACCCGCGGGCAGCTGCGGGACCTGATCGGCCGGTTCACCGCGGGCCTGCGGGCCGCCGGGCTGGGCCCGGGCGACGGTGTCGGGCTCGCCACCGGCGTCACGCCGGAGGGGTTCGCCGCGCTGGTGGCGGTGCACGTGCTCGGCGCCCGCGCGGTCGCGGTGCGGCCCGGGCTGCCGGAAGCCCAGCTGCGGCACGTCCTCGGCGACGTCGCGGCGGTGGTCGCCGACGGGCCGGTGGCCGCGGCGGTGCCGGTGCTGCCGGTGGAGCGCCTGCTGGGGCGCTACGCCGAACCGGTGCCGCAGGGCCGGCTCGACGACATCGCGACGGTCGTGTTCACCAGCGGCAGCACCGGCGTCCCGAAGGGCGTCGCCTACCGCTACCGCGCGCTGACCGAAGGCCGGGTGTGGCGGCCGCCGGTCCCGGGCTCGGCGCACGAACGGCTGGGCTCGGGGTTCGGGCGGTACCTGCTGTTCGGGACGCTGGCCAGCGCGGTGATGGTGGAGCAGCTCGGGGTGTGCCTGTTCGCGGGCGGCACGGCGGTGATCCCGGAAGGAGCGGTGGACTTCGCGCAGGTGCTGCCGCGGCTGCGCATCACGGCGGCGCTGACGACGGTGCCCCGGCTGCACCAGCTCCTGGACGTGCTGCGCGTCGAAGACGTCGACCTGAGCGCCCTGCGGACGTTGATCGTGGCCGGGTCGCCGGTACCGCCGCACAAGCTCGCCGAGGCGGCCGCGCGGATCGGGCCCGCGATGCACCACGCGTACGGCCAGACCGAGACCGGCATGCTGACGATCTGCCGGGCCGACGAGGGCCTCGGTTCCGTCGGAAAAGCCTGCGACACGGTCGAAATCGCGACGCGGGAGGGCGAGGTCTGGGTGCGCACGCCGTCGGCCTTCGCGGGCTACTGGCGCGACGAGGCGGCGACGGCCGAGGTGCTGCGCGACGGCTGGGTGCGCACGCAGGACCTGGGGTTCCTGGACGACGACGGCTACCTGCACCTGTCCGGCCGCGCGCGGGACGTGGTGATCGTCAACGCGGTCATCCACTACACCGGGCCGATCGAGCGGGCGATCGCGGCGCACCCGGACGTCGACCAGGCCTACGTCGTGGCGGTGCCCGACGAGCGCACCGGCGAGGCGGCCCACGCGTTCCTGGTGCCGGCGCCCGGGCGGGAACCCGACCTGGACGAGGTGCGCAAGGCGGTGGCGGCCGAACTGGGGGAGGCGGCGGTCCCGGCGCGGTTCGGCTTCGTGGGCGCGGTTCCGGTGGCCCCGTCGGGAAAGCCGGACAAGGCGGCGCTCCGGAGATCCATTGTGGACTGACTACTTCCCTGCGCGCAGCTCGGTGCTCGGCCGCCCCGCGGTTCTCCGCGCTGAGCGGAGCGTCATGGAGCGAGTGTGCCGCGTGCCGGCCGGCGGCACGCGGCACACTCGCGCTCGTCAGACGCCCGCGGTGGTGCGGATCCAGCTGCGGCTGGACGCGATGCTGGCGTAGTTCTGCGTGCCCTGCGGGTCCGAACCGGAGTTGTTCCCCGTCGAGCACACCCCGACCTGGGCGCCGTTGTACAGCTGCGGGCCACCCGAGTCGCCGTGCCACGCCGAGCCGTTGATGCCCTGGCTGGCGATCGCCGTGCCGCCGAAGGCGTCCGAGCTGAGGCCCGTGACGCGGACGTTGGCGGTCTTGAGGGTGCTCGAGGGCGGGCTGCTGCCCTGCGTGCGGCCCCAGCCGTAGATCTGGTTGGTGGAGCCGGTCGGCGGGTTGCCGGTGCCGAGCTTCATGTAGGTGGTGCTGACCGCCGTCGTCAGGTGCAGCAGGGCGATGTCCCCGTTCGGGGACGCCTTCTGCTGGTCGACGCTGGCGTTCGTGCCCTGCTGGAGCGTCACGCTGCCGACCTTGACGTGCATGCCCGGCGAGTTCAGGCAGTGCCGCGCGGTGAGCACCCACTGCGGGGCGATGATCGTCCCCGAGCACTCGAAGCCACCGTACGTCGTCACGTTGTTCCAGTAGATCTGGGCGCCCCACGGCGCGGAGGAGACGGTGCTCCCGCCGATGATGTCCTGCTGGGCGTCCGCAACCCCCGCTGAGACCAGACTCAGCGCCGCGGCGGCAGCTCCGACCGCGGCTACAGCCCTCGACATTCGCATGAAAATGCCCTTCGGCCCAGGTGATCCGGATATCCGTCCCGAACGGGACGACGAGCCCAACGTATGAGCCGTGAAGGATTTTCGGAACCTACCGAAGTCGGTAACCGGCGCCTCTGGAGGATCGGGATCGCCCCGCCGAACCTCAGGACTCCACGGGTTTCGTCCACGCCACCTGGACCAGCCCCGTCCCGTGCCGCCGTGACACCAAAGTCCCGCGTCCCGGCGGCTGCGGTGACGGCTTCACCTCGCCCAGCAGCGCCCCTTCCTCCTTCGCGCCCGACATGATCAACCCCGGCGAGCCCAGCTCCCGCAGCCGCTGCAGCACCGGCTCGAACAACGCCCTGCCCGCGCCGCCCGAGCCGCGGACGATCACCAGGTGGAGGCCGATGTCCCGGGCCTGCGGCAGGAACTCCAGCAACGGCTGCAGCGGGTTGCGCCCGACCGTCGCCACCAGTTCGTAGTCGTCCACCAGGACGAACAGCTCCGGGCCGCGCCACCACGACCGGTTGCGCAGCTGCTCCGGCGTCACCGATGGCCCCGGCAGGCGGTTGCGCATGCCCTGGGCGCACTCCGCGATCAGGTCCGTCAGCTTGCCCTCGGCCCCCGCGTAGCCGAGCAGGTGCGGCTCGGAAACCGCGCCCAGCAGGCCCCGCCGGTAGTCCGCCACGATGATCGCCGCTTCTTCCGGTGTGTACGCCGACGTGATGCCGTGGGCGATGGCGCGCAGCAGCGAACTCTTGCCCGACTCCACGTCGCCGAAGGCCACGAAATGCGGGTCCGCCGCGAAGTCCAGGTACACGGGCCGCAACGTCGATTCGGCGATGCCGAGGGTGACCTGACGCGACGGCGCCGCGGGCAGGGTGTCCAAGGGCACCTCCGGCGGCAGCAGCCGGACCTGCGGGGCGCGCGGCCCTTGCCACGCTTCGGAAATCCGCCGGACGAGGTCGACGCCGCCCGCGCCGACGGTCTCCGGCCGCTGGTCGGCGTCGATGCGGGGCAACGCCGCCAGGAAGTGGAGCTTCTCCGCCGTGAGGCCGCGGCCCGGGCGGTCGGTGGGGACGTTGGCCGCGACCTTGCGGTCGATCGAGGAGTCCATCGGGTCGCCCAGCCGCAGCTCGAAGCGCGTGCCGATCGCGTCGCGCAGCTGGGCGCGGACGCCGATCCACTGGTTCAGCGACACGATCACGTGGATGCCGAACCCGAGGCCGCGCGCCGCCAGGCCGGTGATCTGCTCTTCCAGCTGCTCGTACTCCTGGCGGATCGTGGTCCAGTTGTCCACGAACAGGAACACGTCGCCGAACTCGCGGCCGTCCGTGCTCTCGGTGAACTCGGACCGGCGAGCGCGGAACGCCGCCATCGACTCGATGCCTTGCGCGGCGAAGAACTCTTCGCGCTGCTCCAGCAACGTCGTCAGCTCGGCGACGACCCGGCGGCAGCGCTGCGCGTCCCGGCGGGTGGCGTACCCCGACACGTGCGGCAGCCCGGCGATCGGCGCCAGCGCGCCGCCGCCCATGTCCAGCACGAACAGCTGCACCTCGGCCGGGGTGTGCGTCAGCGCGAGCATGCCCGCGATGTCCTTCATCAGCGTCGACTTCCCGCTCTGCGGCGCGCCCACGATCAGCGCGTGCCCGGCCGCGCCGGAGAAGTCGGCCCACAGCAGGTCGCGGCGCTGCTCGAACGGCTTGTCCACCAGCGCCACCGGGATCGTCAGCTTGCCGTTGCCGCCCCAGCCGAGCGGGCACAGGCCGCGCGCGGCGTCCTCGCCGAGCGGCGGCAGCAGCTGGTCCAGTGTCGGCGGTTCGTTCAGCGGCGGCAGCCAGATCTGGTGCGCGGCCGGCCCGCGGCCCTCCAGGCGGGACAGCATCGCGCCGATGATCGTCTCCCCGGTGCCTTCCGCCGAAGGCGCCGCGGACACCTCGGTCGTCACCGGGATTTCCACCGGGGCCAGGGAAAACGGCAGCACGCCGAGTTCCTGGCCGTCCTCGCGCACGACCGTGCTGCGCGGCGGCAGCTCGCCGGAGACGTAGGCCGCCTTGAGCCGGATCAGCGTTTCGGTATCGGACTTGAGGTACGCCGATCCCGGCACCGGCGGCAGGTGGTAGGCGTCCGCGACCCCCAGCACGGCCCGGCTTTCCGCGGCGGAGAACGTCCGCAGGCCGATCCGGTACGACAGGTGGGAGTCCAGCCCGCGCAGCCGGCCCTCCTCCAGCCGCTGGGACGCCAGCAGCAGGTGGATGCCCAGCGAGCGCCCGAGCCGGCCGATGGCGACGAACAGGTCGATGAACTCCGGGCGCGAGGACAGCAGCTCGCTGAACTCGTCGATGATCACCAGCAGCGACGGCAGCGGGTCCAGCGGCGCGCCGTCCGCGCGGGCCTTCTCGTAGTCCCGCACCGACGCGTAGTTCCCGGCCGCGTGCAGCAGTTCCTGCCGCCGCAGCAGCTCGCCGTTCAGCGCGTCCGCCATGCGGTCGACCAGCGCGAGGTCGTCGGACAGGTTGGTGATGACGGCGCAGGTGTGCGGCAGCCCGGTCATCCCGGCGAAGGTCGCGCCGCCCTTGAAGTCGATGAGCGCCAGGTTGAGCGTCTCCGACGAGTGCATCACGGCCAGGGCCGTCACCAGCGTCCGCAGCAGCTCGCTCTTGCCGGACCCGGTCGCGCCGATGACCAGGCCGTGCGGGCCCATCCCGCCCTCGGCCGACTCCTTGAGGTCCAGCTCCACCGGCCGGCCTTCGGGGTTGACGCCCAGCGGGATCCGCAGCCGATCCCTTGCCGCGCGCGGGGCCCACGTCACCGTCGTGTCGGTGTCGCGCGGGTCGCCGATGCCGAGCAGCCCGGCCAGCCCGAACGTCGACGACATCGGCTTCTCGCCGACGACCGCGGCGGGTGTGTGCAACGGCGTCAGCATCCGGGCCAGTGCTTCCGCGGCGCCGCGGTCGAGGGTGTCCGGGCGGCCGAGGAAGCCGAGCCGCTGCTCGCCGCCTTCGCCGACGACCATGCCGAGCGACGCCGGCGCGGTGTGCAGGCTCAGCAGCCGTTCGGTCGAGGACGCGCGCGGGTGCTCCTGCCCGACCTCGAGCACCGTGACGCCGAGCCGGCCGTCCTCGCCGATCAGCCGGGGTTCGCCGTGGGCGGTGCCGCCGTCGACGACGACCACCAGGTGGGGCAGGTCGAGCTCGGCGGCCGCGCGCCTGCTGAACGCGGGCCGTTCGCCGAGATCGGCGCCCAGCAGCTCGGCCAGGCCGGCCGCGGTGTCGGCGGCCAGCCGCCGCGAGCCGACGGCGTCGGCCGCGCCCGCCGCGGTCGCGTGCGGTAGCCACTTCGCCCACTCCCAGTCGTGCTGCCGGTCCGGCGACACGCACACCGCGACCCGCAGGTCCGCGGGGGAGTGGAAGGTGACCAGCTGGCACAGCAGGGCCCGCACCAGGCCGAGCACGTCGGGCCGCCGCCCGGCCACGGTGACCGCGGCGAACGAGCGCAGCGACAGCGCCACCGGCAGGCCGTCCACCGTCGAGTAGGTGCGGATGAAGTGCTTGAGGCTGGTGGAGGACACCGGGTCCAGGTCCTCCAGCGGCACGGTCTGCGGCGCCTTCAACGGCGTCGCGAGCCGCTGCGGACCGGTGCCCGCCCGCACCTGCGCGAACTGCGGCTCGGTGCGGCGGCGGTCCCACAGCTTGCCGGTCTCGACGTAGGCCCACAGGTCCGCCGGGTCCGGCTGGACGGCGATCATCGCCGCGCGCTGGCCGTCGGCGATCTCCCGGACCTGGGCGCGCAGCCCGGACAGGTACCGCTGGTAGTCCCGGCGTTCGTCGTTGATCTGCGCCTTCTTCGCCATCCCGCCGCGGCCGAGCGACATCACCACCATGCCGCCCATGGCGCAGAGGAACAGCGCGCCGAAGACGTAGGTCATCACCCCGCCGTCGCGTCCGATGTAGACGAACGACATCGCGCCCATGCCCAGCATCATCGGCAGGAACATCATCAGCTGCACCATGCCGCCCGACGAGCTCTTGGGGAGCATCGGCGGCGACTGCAGCACGATCTCGGACGGGCGCTCTGGCGAGAGGCTCATGCAGCAATGCTCCAGCGGATCGGGGCGGCTCTGACCGGTATTTTGGCCACTCGCCGCCCCGCCGCGGTGGGTACTTTTGCCGTCCGCCCGCTTCCGGGGCCGAACCTACGCTCAGCCGAGCACACCCCCCGGAAGGAGACCCATGGCCGGCGAGTACCGGGCTGAGCCCGAGGCGATGCGCTCCGCCGTGGGCAACGTCGGGGGCATCATCGCCCACGGCATCAACGCCGTGGCCGACCTGGAACGGCTCGTCGTGCAGCCGATGTCGTTCGCGACCTTCGGCAGCGCGGTCGCCGCCGCGAACGCGGCCCTGCACTCCAGCCAGATCACCGCCGTCCGCACGCTGCTGCAGCTGCTGCAGCAGGTCAACGGGCTCGTCAAGGCCAGCGCCGACGCCTACCAGGCCGCGGACCAGGACGCCGCCGCCGGCTACGGCGGGGGCCACCAGGGCGGCTCTTCGACGCCCGCGTCGTCGATCTGGGGCAGTTCGCACGCGTCCGAGCTGGCCACCCTGGCCATCAACGACAGCGCGGGCGCCCGCGGCGAGCCGTCGTCGGTGGGGAACGTGCTGCGCTACCTCGGCGACGCGCGGCTCGGCCGGCTCGGCGACCACCCGATCACCGACACGCGCTTCCACGGCGTCGCCGACTTCAACGACTGGCTCGCCGGCGACGCCGACAACCAGGCGCGGGTCGGGCTGATCGAGGTCTACGCCGGCACCGCGCGCACGTTCTCCGACGTGCCCGGCGGGGTGCACAGCGGGGACGTCGTGGTCGTGGAGCCGCTGATGTTCTCCGACCGCCAGCCGGTCATCGGCGTCGCCGGCGACGGCGGCCGCCTCTACAACCACGGGCTGCTCGACGCCCGCATCGGCGGGCTGGCGAAGGTCAGCGTCTACCGGCCCGCCTCCGTCGTCGCCTGATCGTCCGCTCCTCGAATCCCTGTGAGGTCCGATGCTGACTTTCCCGAACTCCAGCGCGATGGACGCGACCGCGTCCTCGGGCGGGCCGATCACCATCCTGCCGCAGATCGTCACCGGGCAGCCGGAGCAGATCGCCAAGCACGTGGTGGACCTGGTCAAGAAGGCCGAGCAGTTCCTCAGCATGTACAACGAGCTGACCAAGGCCGCCGACCAGCTCGGGAAGATCTGGTCGGGCGCGGCGAGCGAGTCGGCGCTGAAGAAGATCAGCGACTCCCTCGACCAGCTCACGAAGATCATCAACGTGGTGCAGAAGGGCGCCGAGCTGCTCGGCGTCTCCGGCACGCTGATCAAGACCGCGCAGGAGGCCTACCGCGCGGTGGTCTCCGCGGTGAACCCGACGGTCGCCGCGCTGATGTCGAACTGGTGGACCTACGGGGCCGCGGTCGCTTTGTCGACCGCGACGAGCGCGTCGCTGCGGGCGTTCATCACCGCGATCGGCGCGCTGCTCAAGGCGCTCGGCGCGGTCGACCTGGCCCAGCAGGTCACCACGCTCGCCCAGGTCATCGGCGAGATCGAGAAGCTCTTCCACCACGGCTCCGGCAGCTCGGGCGCGACCACGCCGTCGATCGGGAACACCCCGGTCCGCGCGCCGCAGGCCCCGGCGCCGGTGGCGAGCCCGTCGGGGCAGCAGGCAGCGTCGTCAGGAAATCCCACCCCCGGCGGTGAGGGGATCCCGCAGCAGCCCTCGTTCACTGACTACACCCCGCCCGCGCTCGCCACCGGCGCCGGTTCCAGCGGCTCGGCGACGCCCGGCGCGGTGAACCCGGCGAACAGCTGGATCCCCGTCGACCACGCCGGGACGACGACCCCTGCGGTCGTCCCCGCGCCCGCCCCGGCCCCCGCGCCCATCCCGGCGCCGGCCACCGGGCACGCGGACGAGGTCGTCATCCACACCAACCTCACCACCGGTGAGTCCACTGTGGAGGCTCCGGGCGGCCAGGACTTCGACCTCGACATCGCGCTGGACTACAACGGCAAGCACTTCAGCCAGCACGTCGGCTACGACGCGGCCGGGAACTAGCCGATGGCGGGCTCGGGGGTCGTCGACGCGTCCGGGGTGGTCAGCTCGGTGCTGTCGGGGTACCGGCGCGTGCTCGCCGAGTGCCGGCGGCGCGTCACCGGGGATCCCGGGGCGCTGAGCGCGGCTTCGCAGCGGGTCGCCGGCCAGGCGTCGGCGGTCTCGGGCAAGGCGCGCGAAATCGGCGAGTCCGCGAAGGCGCTGCACGCGGACTGGGACGGCGACGCCTACACCGCCTTCGCCACGGCGGCGGAGAAGCTCGGCGAAGGGCTCACCGAGACCGCCACGAAGCTCGACGACCAGGCGAAGCGGCTTTCGACGGCCGCGCAGCTGGTGCAGTCCGCGGAAGCCGCCGTCGACTCGGTGCTCGCGCAGTTCGACCAGTACGCCGCCCAGCTGACCGCGCAGGCCCGCGCGGTGAACTCCGCTTCGGTGGGCGCGTTCATCCAGGCCGCGCGGCAGCTCGGCGAACAGAGCGTCGCCGCGGCCCGCCAGGTCGTCGACGAGTTCTCCGACGCGCTCGCCGAGCTGTTCCCGCCCGAGGGCGTCGGCCGGCTGGAGCACGAGCTCGGCAAGTGGGCCCGCGGCCCGCTGCACTGGCTCAACGGCGAACCCCTCGACGGCCGGAAGCGGCCGCGGACCGTGCCGTCGTGGTTCGGCAACTCGGGCTGGAAGAAGCTCACCTGGGACGGCCTCGAGGGCACGCGCGCGCCGAAGAAGGCGGACACGCCTTTCGGGCAGCCCGAAGCCGAGGGGCTGAAGAACAAGATCGGCCGCAACACCGAGATCACCTACTACAAGTTCCAGCACGAGCAGGACGGGTTTTCCCCGGAGTACGACGGGAAGATCACGTCGAAGGGCTGGGACGCCGGCGCGTCCGGGCACGCGGAACTCGCGGCCCTGCACGGCGAGGCCGAGCTCAAAAAGGAGTGGGGCGTCGCCGAAGCCCACGCCAAGGGCACGGTGTTCGCCGGCGGCGAGGTGAGCGCGTCCGGCACGATCGGCGCGCACGGCGTCGGCGCGCACGCGAACGCCTTCGTCGGCGGCAAGGTCGAGGGCGAGGTCGCCGCGGACGTCGCCGGGATCGGCGTCGGTGCGAACGGCACCCTGCAGTACGGCGTCGGTGCGCAGCTCGACGCCCAGGCCGTCTACGACGCCGGGCACCTCAAGGTGAACTTCAAGGCGGGGGCGGCGCTCGGGCTCGGCCTGGGCGTCGGCGCCAAGATCGACATCGACCTGCCGAAGCTCGGCCACACGATCAGCGAGTACGGCGGCGCGGCCGTCGACGCGGTCAGCCACGCGGCCACCGATGCGGCCGACGCCGTCGGCTCCGCTTGGGACGACGCCGTCGCGTACGTGGGGCTGTGATGACCCTTCCCCTCGACTTCGTCATCCCGGACGGCTGGACCGCCGTCGACCCGGGCGATTCCGGTGCGGTGTTCGTCGCCGTGCACGACGCCGCACCGGGCGAGTTCGTCCCGAACATCACCGTGAGCGTGCAGCAACGGCCGGACGACGCCTCGATCGACGCCATCGCCGACGAGGCCGTCGAACGGCTTTCGCTGACCTTGGCCGGGATCGAGGTCCTGAGCCGTCGCGACGTCGGCGAGCCGGCCGCGCCCGGCGTCATGCAGCTCCTGCGCCTGCGCACCGGCGAAGGCACCGAGCTGATCCAGACCCAGGTGCACCTGACGGTCCCCGGCGCGACGCCGGCGGACCGGCTGGTGCTCGAGCTCGCCTGCACGGCCGCGCCCGCGACCGCCCGGCGGCTCTCACCCGGTTTCCAGCGGTTCGTGGGCAGCGTCCACGTCCGCCAGCACGAAGGGAAAGCACAGTGACCGATCCGTACGCGGTGCCGGACATGGACGAGCTGCTCGCGCAGGTGCGCAAGCAGACCGAAGAGGTCCAGCGGATCCAGCGCACGGTCGAGGCGATGGAGGTCAAGGCGCACTCGCGGCAGAACGAGGTCACCGTCACCCTCCGCGGCGACGGCCGGTTCACCTCGATCGACATCGACCCCCGCGCGATCCGCGAGTACGACGCCCGCAACCTTTCGGAGATCGTGCTGGAGGCGGTCAACGCCGGGCTGCAGAAGCTCGCCGAAGCGTCGTCCGCGAAGTTCGCCCCGGTCATCGCGGCCGCGAAAGACGTGTGATGACGGCATCTTTGACCGGGACGACCCGCCGGGTCACGGTGGTCACGCCGCGCGCCCGCGTCGACGTCGCCCTGCCGCAGCAGTCGACGTTCGCCGAGCTCGTGCCGCAGCTGGTCCGGCTGGCCGGCGCGTCCGGCCAGGCCTCGGCCGAGCACCCCGGCTGGGTGCTGTCCCGGCTGGGCGGGGCACCCCTCGCCTTGGGGCTCAGCGTCGCGGCGGCCCAGATCCGCGACGGCGAAGTGCTGCACCTGACCCCGCGGGAGCGCCCGCGGGGTCCGCTGCTGTTCGACGACGTCGTCGACTCGATCGCCAGCGTCGCCGACACGTCCGGGGGCTGGGGCCCGGCGGTGGCCCGCCGGTCCGGCCTGGTCGCCGCGGTGGTCCTGCTGCTGGCGGGCGGCCTGCTGGTGCAGGCGGCCGCGTCCGGCAGCGTCCTGGCCCCGATCGGCACGGGGTTGCTGGCGCTGGTGCTGCTGCTCGGCGGCGGTGCGCTGAGCCGCGCTTACGGCGACGCCGAGGCGGGCGCGGCGGGGTCGCTGGCCGGCGTGGGCGTGGCGCTGCTGGCGGGGATGTCGGTGCTGCCACCCCACCCGCTGTTCTCGCTGTCGGCGGGCCCGCTGGCCGCGGGCCTGGCGGCGGTGACGGTGTACGGCGTGCTGGCGGCGGTCTCGGTGGCGGACCGCCTGCCGTGGTTCGTGGCGATCACCGGCGCGGCGGGCTTCGGCGCGGTGACCACCGGGGTCGTCCTGCTGGCGGGGGTTTCCGCGGGGTCGGCCGCGGCGGTGGTCGCGGTGCTCTGCACGGCACTGGCGGCGGTGGCGCCGATGCTGGCGTTGCGCCTGGCCCGCCTGCCCCTGCCGCGCGTGCCGGACGACATGGAGGCGTTCCGCGCGGACGAGCAGCCGTCGCTGGGCACCGAGATGATCGGCCGGACCTCCCGGGCCCAGGCGGTGCTGACGGGCTTGCTGGTGGCGCTGGGCCTGGTGGTGCTGGCGGCGTCGGTCGTGCTGTCCGCGGGCGGGCCGTGGGAGGCGGGCCTGGCCGGGTTGCTGGGACTGGCGTGGATCCTGCGGTCACGGTCGTACGCGGGCCGTGCGCAGCGGCTGGTGCTGATCGGGTTCGGGGTGCCGACGCTGGTGTGCGCCGGGGTGTGGCTGGTGGCCTCGGGCCACCGCACGGCGGTGTTCGCGGCCGGGTGTGCGGTGGTGCTGGCGGCGGTGGTGTGCCTGGTCTATGCGACGCGGGTGGCGCGGGGACTGCGTTCGCCGTACTGGTCGCGGCTGCTGGACGTGTCGGAGTTCCTGGTGCTGTTGTCGCTGGTGCCGATGGTGGCGATGATCGCCGGGGTGTACGAAGCCGTCCGCGGCTGAGGGGCTGCCTTGGCCGTCGAGGTATTCGACTGAACGTTTCATTGACGGTGCCGCGCGAAAACTGTCAAGATTGTTTTGGGAGCGCTCCCAGGTCGTTCACCGCCGACACAGGGAGATGCCATGTCACCACGCCAAGAGCAGTCCGGAAGTTCGCCGTTCCTGCGCCGGCGGACCGTGCTGGCGGCGGGCGCCGTCCTGCCGGTGCTGGCGGCCCGGACACCGGCCGCGGCGGCCACCTCCGTGGTCGTCGAGCCGTCGAACGTGCAGCAGACCATCCTGGGCTTCGGCGGGATGAACCACACCGTCTGGATCAGCGACCTCACCGCCGCCCAGCGCGAGACGGCGTTCGGCAACGGCACCGGGCAGCTGGGGTTCACCGTGCTGCGCATCCCCGTCCACGAAGACCGCAACAACTGGAGCCGCGAAGTCGCCACGGCCCGGCGGGCGAGCGAGCTCGGGGCCAAGGTCATCGCCTCGCCGTGGAACCCGCCCGCCTCGATGACCGAAAGCTTCTCCGGCGGCAAACGGCTGAAGTACGGCTCCTACGGCGCCTATGCCCAGCACCTGAACGACTTCACCGCGTTCATGGCGGGCAACGGCGTGAACCTGTACGGGATCTCGGTCCAGAACGAGCCGGACTACGCGTCGGCGTGGACGGCGTGGACCGCCGCCGAGATCGTCAAGTTCCTGCGTGAGAACGCCGGCTCGCTCACCACCCGGGTCATCGCGCCCGAGTCGTTCCAGTACCGCAAGAACATGTCCGACCCGATCCTGAACGACGCCACCGCCCTGGCGAACGTGGACATCATCGGCACGCACCTCTACGGCACCTCGTTCGCGAACCTGCCCTACCCGCTCTTCCAGCAGAAGGGCGCCGGCAAGGAGCTGTGGATGACGGAGGTCTACTACCCCAACAGCACCGACTCGGCCGACCTGTGGCCGCAAGCGCTCGACGTGGGCGAACACATCCACCGCGCGCTGGTCGACGGCCGGTTCCAGACCTACGTGTGGTGGTACATCCGCCGGTCGTACGGCCCGATGCGCGAAGACGGCCAGATCAGCAAGCGCGGCGCCTGCATGGCGCACTTCGCGAAGTGGGTGCGTCCCGGGTACTCCCGGATCACCGCGACCGCGAACCCGCAGGCGAACGTCTACGTCTCGGCGTTCAAGAGCGGAGCGCGGGTCGTCATCGTCGCCATCAACAAGAACACCGCGGCGGCCGACCTCGCGTTCACCGTCCGGGACACCGGCTCCGCGACCGCCCCGACCTGGCTGACGAGCGCGAGTGCGAACCTCGCGCAGTACACCGACGTCACGGTCACGAACGGAGCGTTCAACGCTCAGCTGCCCGCCCGGAGCATCAGGACGATCGTCATCGGCTGAGTCAGCCGTCCAGCGCGAGCGGCAGGGTCCGGCGCACCCCGGCCCCATGCCGCCCGTGCAGCGGAACCATCCCGGGCGGCACCGGCACCGCGGCCCCCGGCCGCGCCCCCACCCGGACCGTCACCTCGGCCTTCTCCCGTCCCCCGGCCGTCCGCGTCAGCGTGTACGAAGTCGCCGTGAAGGCCGCTCCCGGCACCGCCGGATCCAGCACCTGCGGCGACCGCGGCGTGAAGCACACCTGCGCCGCCCCACCCCAGGTCCAGGCCCGCCACCCCTCAGGCGCGCCGGACGCGGGCCCCTGAACGCCCAGCGCCACCCGGAGTTCCTTCGCGAGCTCCCCGGCCTCCAAGACCGTGCTCTGGTACCCCGCCTCGGCCAGCACACCCATCAGGCTCAACGCCGCCGACGCCGTGCTCCGCAACGCACCGAGGTCTCCGCCGCCCCGGGCCAAAGCCGCGATCGGGGCCAGGTCGGGCCGGTACCGCACCGCCAGCCAGCGCACCCGCAGCACCTGCTCACCGCGCGGGATCGCCCAGGTCAGCAGCTGGGCCGACGCCAGCGGGATGTCCGCCCGCTCGTACGCCGAGCGCAAAGCCTCCACGAGCGGCCCCGGCGCTCCCGGGCCCGGGGTCAACCGGATCAACGCGCTCCAGCCGCCGTCGACCTCCGCGACGCCGAACCGGTTGCCCGCGCGGTCGACGTGCTGGCGGACCTTCACCGGCCCGGCCACGGACAACAGCGGGTCCGGGCTGTCGCGGCGGGTGTCGTGGCGGCGCAACCGGAACGCCGTCCACGTCAGCGCCCAGCCCGCCAGGTGCCGCCCGGCGAAGCGCACCGACGTCAGCAGCACCACCAGCCCCGCCGCCGCGCTGACGCCGATCCGCACCGGCTGGGTGACGCCGCCGACCAGCCACGCGAGCAGCACGGCGATCGCGGCGATCTCCCACACCGCGGCCTGCAGCGGGCGGACCGGCAGCAGCCACGGCAGCGGTGTGGCCGCGGGCCGAAACGGTGCCGGGCGGACGGCGGTATCGACGGACACGGGCTCCCCTTTCCCCGGCCCCCGACGCTACTGCCTCCCCAGATGCGGCGTGGGCGTAAAAATTACCCTCGCCGCGCCCTGGTCCGGTGCCTAGCATCGGCTGCTCGGGAGGACGACGCACACAGCGGGGGCACAGCAGCGTGTGGACGCAGCGGGACCAGATCCAGGCGTACCAGTTCCTCCGCCGCAGGCTCGTCTCCGCGCTCGTCGCCGCCGACGCCAACCACCCCGTTTCGCCGAGCCGGCGGCTCGTCCTCGGCACCGTGCTGGGCGTCGCGGCCGCCCTGCTGGTCACCGCCGTCTTCGGCATCATCGGGCTGCTGAACCCCGCCGGGGGCAAGGACTGGCTGGCCGGCGGGAAGGTGATCGTCGAGGAGGGCACCGGCGCCCGGTTCGTGCTCGGCGCCGACGGCGTCCTGCACCCGGTGCTCAACTACGCCTCGGCGCGGCTGCTGGTCGGCGGCAACGGCGACGCGACCGTGTCGGTGTCGCCGGAGAACCTCGGCAAGGCAGGCCGGGGCACGCAGATCGGCATCCCCGGCGCCCCCGACTCGCTGCCGTCGCCGAAGGCGCTGGTGAACGTCCCCTGGACGAGCTGCAGCCGGACCACCCAGGACGCGCCCGCGTCGGCCGAGCCGCGCACCGCCGTCCTGCTGGCCCCGCCCGCGTCCGGCGTCGAGCTGCCGCGGGACCAGGGCGTGATCGTGCGGCTGCCGCAGGGCGACCGGTTCCTGCTCGCCGGCGGACGGCGCTACAAGCTGAGCGACGAGGCCGCGACCGCGCTGCAGTTCGACAGCTACCCGACGATCGCGGTGTCCTCGCGCTGGATCGACACCGTCCCGGCGGGCCGCGACCTCACCGCGCTGCCGGTCGACGGCGCCGGGGACCCGGGCCCCGCGGTGGGCGGCCGCGGCAGCCGCGTCGGCGAAGTCCTCGCCGTCGTCGACGCGATGGCCGCGCCCGGCACCGCCACGTCGTACTACCTGGTCCGCCGCGACGGTCTCGAGCCGGTCGGGCAGACCGAGGCGAGCCTGCTGGTGACGACGGAGGCCAACGCCGCCGCCTACCCCGGGCCGCCCGCGCCGGTCGAGGTCCGCGCGGCGGACGTCGCCGCGGTGCCGAAGGTCGCCGCGCCGCGGGCCGGCGGCGCGGACCCGGCGGCCTTCCCCGACCGCATCCCCGGCAAGGCCCCGATCACCGGGAACTCCGTGGCGCTGTGCGTTCAGGGCAGCCGGTTGCTCGTTTCGGCCGAATTCCCGCTTCCCGCCGGCGCCAAGGCCATCCAGGTCGCCACCCGGACCGAAGCAAGGGTGGCGGACGAGGTTTACGTCCCTCCTTCGGGTGGGGCGGTCGTCGTCGAAGCCGGTTCGGTCACGGCGTACCTGGTGACCGACACGGGCCGGAAGTACCCGGTGGTGAACGCGCAGTCCCTGGCCTCGCTGGGCTACGGAAGCGTCGCCAAGCCGCCGATCGCAGGTAGTTTGCTGGCATTGGTGCCGACGGGCCCCGCGCTGGACCCGGCTGCGGCCGGGCGGCCGGCTCCGTCGGGTGGAACGGGGTGAAAGTCGTGCACATGACAGAAGAACGTCCGACCGAGGGTGAGCTGGACCAGGGGCGGGTCCGGGTCGCGGTCATCGAAGACCACCCGCTGTACCGCGTCTCCGTGGAACGTGTGCTGGCCGAGGCGGACTTCGTCGAGCTCGGTGCGGTCGTCGATTCGGTCGCCCGGTTCCACGTGCACCGGCAGCCACCGGGCAGCGTGGTCCTCCTGGACCTCGGTCTCCCCGGTGTCGCGGGGGCGGCGGCGGTGCTGGAGGTGTGCGAGCTCGGGCACCACGTGCTCGTCGTCTCCGCGCAGGCCGAGCCGGAGGTCGTGCTCGGCGCGATCGCGGCGGGCGCGCGCGGCTTCCTGTCGAAGGACGTCGACGCGGACGAGCTGCTCATCGCGATCAAGACGGTCGCGGGCGGCGGCGCGTACGTCTCGGCCGTGGTCGCCGGGATGATCATGAAGGACAACGCCGACCGCCCGGCCGTGTCGGCCGAAGCCGAGCTGTCGCCGCGCGAGGAGCAGGTGCTGCGGCTGGTGGCGGCGGGGGAGCGGGACGTCGACATCGCGCTGATCCTCGGCATCGGCGTCCGGACGGTCCGCGGCTACCTCGACCGGATCCGCGACAAGACCGGGGAACGGCGGCGGCCGGGGCTGGTCAAGGAGGCCATCCGCCGCGGCCTGATCGGCGGCGCGGGCCCGCGGCGCGGCGGCCGCAAATGAGCGGCTCCGCGCGGCGCATCCCGGTCGGGGTGATCGAGGACCACCCGCTCTACCGGTACGCGCTGACCCGCGTGCTCACCGAGGCGCCGGACATCGAACTCGGCGCGGTCGCCGACTCGGTGGCCCGGTTCGCGGTCCAGGAGCAGCCAGCGGGCAGCGTCGTCGTCCTCGACCTCAAGCTGCGTGGCGTCCAGGACGCGGCCGCGGTGCTGGAAGTGGGGCAGATGGGCCACAAGGTGCTGGTGGTGTCCGCGCACGCGGAGCAGCCGGAGGTCCTCGGCGCGATGCAGGCGGGCGCGAAGGGCTTCCTGTCGAAGGACGTCGACGGCGACGAGCTGCTGCGCGCGATCCGTACGATCGCCGACGACAACGCATACGTGTCGCCGACGCTGGCCGGGATGATCATCCAGGACAGCGAAGAGCGTCACGCGGGCCCGAAGATCGTGCTGTCGGAGCGGGAAAAGCAGGTGCTGCGCCTGGTGGCGGCGGGGGAGCGGGACGTCGACGTGGCGGAGATCCTCAACATCAGCGTCCGCACGGTCCGGTCGTACCTGGACCGCATCCGCGACAAGACCGGCGAACGGCGGCGCGCGGGTTTCGTGCGCGTCGCCATCCGCGAGGGCCTGTTGCGCTGAGGTCCGGTCCCGCTAGAGGCGCCGGTTGGCCAGGGCTCCCGTTGCGGCGCGGGCCTTGGCCGACACCGCCGGATCGACGTCCACCACGAGCGTTTCCGCGCCGGCGCCCGCGGTGGCGGCGACCCGGCCGAAGCCGTCCGCGACCAGCGAGTACCCGATGCCCGTCGGCGCCTTCGGGTTGACCGTGACGCCCGTCGCCGCCGGGTCGGCCTGGCCGCACGCCAGCACCCAGCAGCCGGAATCCAGGGCCCGCGCCCGCACCAGCACCTCCCACTGCTCGCGCTTGCCCTCGCCCGCGCCCCACGACGCCGGCAGCAGCACGACGTCGGCGCCGTCGTCGGCCAGCGCGCGGAACAGCTCCGGAAACCGGACGTCGTAGCAGGTCGCGACGCCGAAGACGACGCCGTCCAGCTCGAAGGTGGTCGCCGTGGAGCCGGGGGCGACCGTGTCGGACTCGGCGAACCCGAACGCGTCGTAGAGGTGGATCTTGTCGTAGCCGCGGTGGTGCCCGCCGCCGGTGACCAGCAGGGTGTTGTGCACCCGGCCGCCGTCCGCCGGGGTGAACATGCCGGCCACGACGACCACGTCGTGCTCGGCGGCCACCGCGGCCACGGCCGAGGCCCACGGCCCGTCGAGAGGCTCCGCCACCGGCTCCAGGGGCCGTCCGAAGCGGGCCATGGTCGCTTCGGGGAACACGACGATCCGCGCGCCGTCCGCCACCGCGGCTTCCACCCCGGTGCGAACGAGCTTCAGGTTCGCCTCCGGATCGTCACCCGAGTTGACCTGGCACAACGCGATTCGCGCCACCGTTGCCTCCTGCATGCTGGGATCGGCCGTCACCGGGGAGTATCGCTGAAAAGCGGCTGGGCGTGACCTCGTACCCTGGAGGGCATGTTGAACCGCACCGACCTGCGCGGGCAGGTCCCGACCGCCGCCGAACTGCGCGCCACGCTCCCTCGCGCCGAATACGACGTGGACGCGGCGCTGCATCACGTGCGCCCGGTGGTCGAGGCGGTCCGCGACCGCGGTGTCGAAGCCGTCCTCGAATACACCGAGAAGTTCGACAAGGTCCGGCCCGGCGCGGTACGCGTGCCGCGGGCCGCGTTGACCCGCGCTCTGGAGGAGCTCGACCCCGCGGTGCGTGCCGCGCTGGAGGAGTCGATCACCCGGGCCCGGAAGGTGCACGCCGAGCAGCGCCGCACCGATGTCACGACGACGGTCGTCGAGGGGGGCACGGTCACCGAGAAGTGGGTGCCGGTCGAGCGTGTCGGGCTGTACGCCCCGGGCGGGCTGGCCGTGTACCCCTCGACCGTGGTGATGAACGTCGTCCCGGCGCAGATCGCCGGCGTCGGCTCGCTGGTCGTCTGCTCGCCGCCGCAGGCCGCGTTCGACGGCCTGCCGCACCCGACCATCCTCGCCGCGGCCGAGCTGCTCGGCGTCGACGAGGTGTGGGCGGCCGGTGGCGCGCAGGCCGTGGCGCTGCTGGCGTACGGCGGCACGGACACCGACGGCGCCGAGCTCGCCCCGGTCGACGTCGTCACCGGGCCGGGCAACATCTACCTCACCGCGGCCAAGCGGCTCCTGCGCGGCCTGATCGGCATCGACTCCGAGGCCGGGCCGACCGAGATCGCGATCCTCGCCGACGAGACGGCCGACCCGGTGCACGTCGCCGCCGACCTGATCAGCCAGGCCGAGCACGACCCCCTGGCCGCGAGCGTCCTGGTCACGACGTCGGCCGAGCTGGCCGACGCCGTCGACGAGGAACTGCTGAACCGCGTCGCCGCGACGAAGCACAGCTCGCGGGTCGCCGAAGCGCTGGGCGGCAAGCAGTCCGGCGTCATCCTGGTGTCCACAGTGGACGATGGACTGCGGGTCGTCGACGCCTACGCCGCCGAGCACCTGGAGATCCAGACGGCGGACGCGCGTGCGGTCGCCGCCCGGGTCCGCAACGCGGGCGCGATCTTCGTCGGCGCGTATGCCCCGGTGTCGCTCGGCGACTACTGCGCCGGGTCCAACCACGTGCTGCCCACCGGCGGGTTCGCCCGCCACTCCTCGGGCCTGTCGGTGCAGAGCTTCCTCAAGGGCATCCACGTCGTGGACTACACCGAGGACGCGCTGCGCGAGGTCGCCGGCCGCGTCGTCGCGCTGGCCGACGCCGAGGACCTGCCCGCGCACGGCGAGGCCGTCGCCGCGCGCTTCGGAGGTTCGGTCCGATGACGATCGGCGAAGACGTCACCCTGGACCAGCTGCCGCTGCGGGACGACCTGCGGGGGAAGTCGCCCTACGGCGCGCCGCAGCTGGACGTCCCGGTCCGGCTCAACACCAACGAGAACCCGTACCCGCCGCCGCCCGCGCTGATCGCGGACGTGGCGGAGGCGGTCCGGGCGGAGGCGGCCGAGCTGCACCGGTACCCGGACCGCGACGCGGTGGCGCTGCGGCAGGACCTGGCCCACTACCTGAGCGTGTCGACGCGGGTGGTGCTGTCGGAGGCGAACGTCTGGGCCGCGAACGGGTCCAACGAGGTGCTGCAGCAGATCCTGCAGGCGTTCGGCGGTCCCGGGCGCAGCGCGCTCGGCTTCGAGCCGTCGTACTCGATGCACCCGATCATCGCGTCCGGCACCCGCACCGAGTGGGTCCCGGCGCCGCGCCGCGACGACTTCAGCCTCGACACGGCCGCGGCGGCCGCGGTCATCCGCGACCGGCGTCCGGACGTCGTGTTCGTCACGAGCCCGAACAACCCGACGGGTGGCTCGATCCCGCTGCCGGAGCTGCGCTTGCTGCTCGACACGGCCACCGGGATCGTGGTGGTCGACGAGGCGTACGCGGAGTTCTCGTCGCAGCCGAGCGCGGTCTCGCTGCTGGCGGACTACCCGTCGTCGTTGATCGTCTCGCGCACGATGAGCAAGGCGTTCGCCTTCGCGGGTGGCCGGCTGGGCTACCTGGCGGCAGCGCCGGCGGTGGTCGACGCGTTGCAGCTGGTGCGCCTGCCGTACCACCTTTCGCGGTTGACGCAGGCGGCGGCCCGCGCGGCCCTGCGGCACGCGGACGCCACTTTGGACAGCGTGCACAAGCTGGCCGCGGAACGCGACCGCGTCGTGGAGGCGTTGGCGGGACTGGGTTACGACCCGGTGCCGAGCGACTCGAACTTCGTCCTCTTCGGACGGTTCGCCGATCCGCACGCGGCCTGGCAGTCCTATCTGGACCTCGGCGTGCTGATCCGCGACCCGGGCATCCCCGGGCACCTGCGCGTCAGCATCGGCACGCCGGAAGAGAACGACGCCTTCCTCGAGGCGAGTAAGGAAGTCTCGCGATGACCCGCATCGGCAAGGTCGAACGGACCACCAAGGAGTCCTCGATCTTCGTGCAGCTGGACCTCGACGGCACGGGCGAAGTCGAGATCTCGACCGGCGTCCCGTTCTACGACCACATGCTGACGGCGTTCGGCGTCCACGGCTCGCTGGACCTCAAGGTCGAGGCCACCGGCGACGTCCACATCGACGCCCACCACACGGTCGAGGACACGGCGATCGTCCTGGGCCAGGCGATCCGCCAGGCCCTGGGCGACAAGAGCGGCATCCGCCGTTTCGGCGACGCGTGGATCCCGATGGACGAAACGCTGGCCCACGCGGCCATCGACGTCTCGGGGCGGCCGTACTGCGTGCACGTGGGCGAGCCGGAGCAGTTCAACACCTTCACGATCGGCGGCAACTACCCGTTCGTGCTGACCCGCCACGTATTCGACTCGCTGGCGTTCCACGCCCAGATCGCGTTGCACGTCCGGGTGATCCACGGCCGCGACCCGCACCACATCGCGGAGGCGGAGTACAAGGCGGTGGCCCGTGCATTGCGCGCGGCGACCGAGCCGGACCCGAGGGCGGGCGGCATCCCGTCCACGAAGGGTGTTCTGTGAACAACGGAGTCGTCGGAGTCCTGCTGCTCGCCCTCGGGGGTTTCCTCGTGGGCGGCGTGTATTCGACCTGGAAGACGGCGAAGTTCATGGCGGTGGTCCTGGGCATCGCGGCCCTGCTCGCCATCGGCGGCGCGATCTTCTGGTTCTCCAGCTAGCCCCTCACCCGTCGGCGAGCCGCTGGATGGTGTGGCGCCCAGCCACGCTTCGAGCTCGGCGGGATCGCCGAGTTCGAAACGCAGCACCCGGCGCCGCGTCGAAACGCCGAGCACGAAGGCGTCGATCGCGGGGGCCCGGCTACGGGCTTCCGCGTCGTCGAGGCCGCTATCGCGCAGGTAGCGGTGCAGTGGTTCCAGCGAGTTGGTGTCGAGGAACGCGGCCAGCGCCTCGGCCGCCTCCTGGCGTTCGCCGGCTGCCCGGTGCAGCACCAGCAGGGGATCCTCACCCGGGGACCGAACCAGCGGCGGACGATGTTCGCCGCGAGTCTGGCCCCCAGCGTGGCGCGGTCGCCGCCGGCCACACCTTTGACCTTGACCGCCGTGTACCCGTGCCGGGCGAACTGGCGCCTGGCGTGCACGAGGATCCGCTGCCGGGTGGCGGACGCGGCTGGTCCCCACCCCACCAGCGGTCCGGGGACCCCGGTGCGCCGATCGTCGTGCTGCTGCACGGATGGCCGGACTCGGTGCTGCGATTCGAGCGCGTCCTGCCGCTGCTCGCGGATGTGCACGTGGTAATGCCCGCGCTGCCGGGTTTCCCGTTCGCGGCTCCGCTCACGACGCCCGGGATGTCGGCCGCCCGGATCGCCGGGATCATCGCGGCCGCACTCGCCGAGCTCGGTTACACCCGGTACCCGGTGTCCGGCGGCGACGTGGGTGGCACGGTCGCCGAGATCCTCGCGGCCCGGTCGCCGGACCGGGTGGCCGCCCTGCACCTGACGAACGTCGCACCGCAGCGCGCGCGTCCCAAGTCCAGTCTATCGACAGGCCCGACAAAACCCCTGGCCGAAGCCTGGTTGTCCACAACCCCACGGGGTTGTGGACAACCAGGGTCAGCGGTTCGCGCCGACCAGTTCCCGCTCCTCGGGCTCGTCCAGCTGTTTCGTGAGCTTCTCGCCCTCGACGTCCACATCCGGCAGGATCCGGTCCAGCCACTTCGGCAGCCACCACGCGCCGCGGCCCAGGAGGGACATCACCGCCGGGACCAGCGTCATGCGGACCACGAACGCGTCCACCAGCACACCGAACGCCAGCGCGAAACCGATCGACTGGATCAGCGACGACTCCGCCAGGACGAACCCGGCGAACACGCTGATCATGATCAGCGCCGCCGCGACCACCACCCGCGCGCCGTGGCGGAAGCCCGTCACCATCGCCTCCTGCGGCTCCGCGCCGTGGACGTGCTCCTCGCGCATCCGCGTCACCAGGAACACCTGGTAGTCCATCGCCAGCCCGAACAGCACGCCGATCAGCAGGATCGGCAGCATGCTCATGATCGGGCCGGTCGATTCGACGCCCAGCAGGTCGGTGAGCCAGCCCCACTGGAACACCGCGACCACCGCGCCGAACGTCGCCGCGACCGAGCCGAGGAAACCGATCGTCGCCTTCAGCGGCACCACCACCGAGCGGAACACCAGCATCAGCAGCACGAACGCCAGCCCCACGATCAGCGCCAGGTACGGCAGCATCGCGTCCGACAGCTTTTCGGAGACGTCGATGTTCGCCGCGGTCTGCCCGGTCACCGCCAGCTTCGCGTCCAGCTTGCCGGATTCGGCGCGGATCGCGGCCACCAGGTCCTCGGTCTGCGTGCTGCTCGGGCCGCTCTTCGGGATCACCGTCAGCAACGCCGTGTCACCGGTCTGGTTGACGCGCGGCGGGGTGACGGCGGCGACGTCCGGCAGCTTCTGAATGCCGGCCGCGGCCTGGCCGAGCGCCGCCTGGCGGTTGGCGCTCGCGGAGACGTCGACGACGACCAGCAGCGGCCCGTTGGAGCCCTCGCCGAAGCTGCGGCTGGCGATGTCGTACGCCTTCTTCTGCGTCGACTCGGGCGCCGCGGTGCTGTCGTTGGGCAGGCCGAGCTGCATGCTCAGCGCGGGCAGCGCCACGACGGCCATCCCGGCCAGCGCGACCAGCAGCACCGGGATCCGGTGGCGGGCGACGAACCGCGCCCAGCGCTCGCCGTGCGTCGTTCCGACCGGCTTGCGGCGCAGCCGGATGCGGCCGCCGGCGACGCGGGCCCCGGCGAATCCGAGGATCGCGGGCAGCAGCGTCAGGGCGATGAGCACGGCGATCGCGACGGTGACGGCCGCGGCGACGCCCATCTGGCCGAGGAACGGGATGCCGATCACGGTGAGCCCGGCCAGCGCGATGATGACGGTGAGCCCGGCGAACACGACGGCGGACCCGGCGGTGCCCGCGGCGCGTCCGGCGGCTTCTTCGGGGTCGCGGCCGATGCTCAGCTCGTGCCGGTAGCGGGAAACGATGAACAGGGCGTAGTCGATGCCGACGGCCAGGCCGATCATCAGCGCCAGGATCGGCGTGTTCGAGTTCAGCTCGAGGAACCCGGAGGCGAGGAAGATGCCGCCCATCCCGGTGCCGACGCCGATCAGCGCGGTGAGCAGCGGGATCCCGGCGGCGACCAGCGAGCCGAAGGTGATGATCAGCACGACGGCGGCGACGGCCACGCCCAGCCCTTCGGTGGCCCCGGTCGCGGGCACGCCCTGGATGGCGTCGCCGCCGAACTCGACGGTGAAGCCGGCCGCCCGGGCGGCGTCGGCCGGGGCCTGCAGGGCCTGGCGGTCCTCGTCGGTGAGTTCGTACGCCTTCGCTCCGTAGCTGACCTGGGCGAGAGCGACGCGCCGATCGGGTGAGATGGACTGCGCCTGGAACGGGTCGACCACCGCGGCGACCTTCGGTGCCGTCTTCAGCTGCCCGACGAGCGCTTCGACGGCGGCCTTGCCCTTGGCGTCGGTCACTGTGGTCCCGGCCGGCGCCTCGATGACCACGCGCGCGGTGGCGCCACCCGCGTTGGCCTGCGGGAACTTCGCGGTGAGCTGGTCGATCGCCCGCTGCGACTCGGTGCCGGGGATCGTCACCGAGTTCGACAGCTGGCCCGACAGCGTCAGCGCGCCCAGGCCGAGCGCCACCAGGACGGCCGCCCAGACGGCCGCGACCAGCGCTTTCCGCCGGAAGGAGAACCGGCCCAGCCGGTACAGGAAGGTCGCCACGAGTCAGCTCCGTTTCGCCCGAACGGGGTCGAGTCACTCCATAGGGTCCTTTCCAAGCTAGCCGATCGGCAAGGGTGACTCCAAGCCGATCGGCAAGTATGTGACTTGCCGAACAGCAAGGTTTATCCCTAGCCGTTCGGCTAGTAAGCCGGTTTGCCGATCGACTAGGCGTGACGTAGGCTCCGACGGCTGCTGAGGAGGAAGAATGACCGCCGGCCCGGCCGAGGACACCCGGACCCGACTGCTGCAGACCGCGCTGCGTCTGTTCACCGAACACGGGGTCGAGGGCACGTCGCTGCAGATGATCGCGGACGCGCTGGGCATCACGAAGGCGGCGGTGTACTACCACTTCAAGACGAAGGCGGAGATCACCGAGGCGGTCGCCGAGCCGGGCGTCCGCGACCTGGACGACCTGGTGCGCCGCGCGGCCGCGCAGAAGCGCCGCGGCGCGCAGGTGGACCTGCTGCTGGAGGGGTTCGTCGACCTGGTGATCCGCCACCGGGCGCTGGTGGCGCTGTTTTCGAGCGACCCGGGCATCGCCCGCGCGATCGAGAAGTCGGCCCACGGCGGCATGGAGGGTTTCGGCCAGGCCCTGCTCGGCATCCTGTCGGGCCCCGACCCGGACACGACGGCCCGCGTCAACGCCCTGGTGACCCTGACGGGCATAGCCATGGCCGGCGGCTCCCCGGACCTGGCCGCCCTCGGCGACGACGAGCTGCGCACGGAACTGCTCGACGTGGGCCGCCGCCTCCTCGGCCGCCCCCGCCGCCGCCCCCTGAACCCCGTGTCGACCCTCTGATCACGCGAGATGCCCCCTCAATCACACGAGATGCCCCTCCCATCACGAAAGTCTCGCGCCTGATCACGCGAGTTCCGGCTTTGATCACGCGAATCGCGTGTACCCGACGGGACGACTCGCGTACCTGGACGGACGACTCGCGTACCTGGAGGGTCGGTTTGCGTACCTGGAGGGTCGGTTTGCGTGGCTGAGGGCGGAACTCGCGTGACTGGAGGGGTATCTCGTGTGATTGGGAGGTCATCTCGCGTGATTGGAGGGGCATCTCGCGTGATTGGGGGGTCGACACGTCAGGGGTGGGGGGAGAGGTAGGGCGGGGGGACTGAGGTGGTGAGCCAGACTCCGTTGGCGCTTACCTGGAATTTGTGGCCGGCGGCGGTCATGGCGGCGGCGTCGATGCGGAGGATGACCGGTTTGCCGCGGCGGGCGCCCACTGTCCGGGCCGTTTCCGGGGTGGCCGACAGGTGGACCGCGTGGCGGTTCATCGGGCGCAGGCCCTCGCGGAAGATCGCGTCGAGGAACGTCGCCACCGTGCCGTGGTAAAGGACGTCCGGGGGAACCGTGTCCGGCAGGCCGAGGTCGACCGCCACGCTGTGGCCCTGGCTCGCGCGGATGCGCGTTCCCGTTTCGTCGAAGGCGAAACGGCGCTTGTTGTTCTTCTCGACCACTTCGTCGAGTTCCTCCCGGGTGATCGAGAGGGCACTCAGCAGGGTGTCGACCGGGGCCCAGCCGTCGGGGGAGAGGGTGAGGCCGAGGGCGGCCGGGTCGTGGCGCAGGTGGCGCGCCAGCCTCTTCGAGAGGCGGATCAAATGGTTTTCGTTCATTGCCTCCTCAGCATCCTCCCCGCCCGCAAGCGATTTAGATGCCGCCTTCGACCGCGGGGCGCAGTTTGCTCGCCCCCGGGCCGAACCGGGCCAGCTCGTCGTCGTTGTTGTACAACGCGCAGCTGCGCAGGGAAAGGCAACCGCACCCGACGCAACCTGTGAGCCGGTCGCGAAGGCGTTGCAGGGCATCGATCCGGGCGTCGAGTTCATGCTGCCAGTCGCGGGACAGGCGCGCCCAGTCCGCCTTCGTCGGGGCGTGGTCCGCCGGGAGCGTCGCCAGGGCCGAGCTGATGTCCTCGAGCGAGAGCCCGACGCGTTGCGCGGCGCGGATGAACGCGATCCGCCGCAGCACCGAACGCGGGTAGCGGCGCTGGTTGCCCGCCGACCGCTCCGAACTGATCAGCCCCTTCTCCTCGTAGAACCGCAGTGCCGTGTGCGGAACCCCGCTGCGTTCCGCCACCTGTCCGATGCTGAGATGTTCAGCGAGCCTGGTCACCAGGTCAGGCTATCCTTGACTTCGAGTTTAGTCGAGGTTGCATCGTCGGGTCATGACCACTGTGACCGAACCCGGCTACGCCGATCTGCCCCGGCTGATCGCGCTGATGACCGGCGACGAAAAGCACAGCGCCGCCGCAGAGTCCACTTTGGACGTCATCTGGGTGCTCTACGACCGCGTGCTCGACATCACCACCGAAAACTTCCGCGAGCCCGGCCGTGACCGTTTCCTGCTCTCCAAAGGACACGGCCCGATGGCGTACTACGCCGTGCTCACCGCGAAGGGCTTCATCGCCGAAGCGGAGCTGCCGACGTGGTCCGACCCCGTGTCGCGGCTCGGTCACCACCCCGACCGGCGCCGCATCCCCGGCGTCGAAATCTCCAGCGGCTCGCTCGGCCACGGCCTGCCGATCGCGTTCGGCACCGCGCTCGGCCTGCGGGCCCGCGGCCTGACGCGGGCGAAGGTCGTGACGCTCGTCGGCGACGCCGAACTGGACGAGGGCTCGAACCACGAGGCGATCGTCGTCGCGGCGCGGGCCGGCCTCGGAAACCTGACCACGGTGGTGATCGACAACCAGTCGTCGACGCGCGGCTGGCCCGGCGGGATCGCGCGCCGGTTCGCCGTCGAAGGCTGGGAAACCCGCACGGTGTCCGGCCGTGATCACGACGCGCTGTACGACGCCTTCACCACCCCCCACCCCGGCCGGCCGCTGGCCGTCGTCGCCGTCGTCGAACCGAAAGGCTGACCATGCTGCCGATGCGGGAAGAGTTCCTCGCCACCACCGAACGGATCGTCGACGCCGACCCGGACGTCGCGGTCGTGCTGGCCGACATCTCGGCCGCGCAGCTCGCCGGCGCCGCGCGGCGCCACCCGGACCGCGTGATCAACGTCGGCATCCGAGAACAGCTGCTGGTCAGCACGGGCGCGGGCCTGGCGCTCGCCGGGCTGCGGCCGATCGTGCACACGTTCCCCTCCTTCCTGGTGGAGCGCGCCTTCGAGCAGATCAAGCTGGACTTCTCGCACCAGGAAGCGGGTGGCGTCCTGGTGTCGTGGGGAGCGTCGTACGACATGCCGACGGCCGGCCGCACGCACCAGTCCCCGGCGGACGTGACGCTGATCGATTCCCTGCCGGACTGGACGATCCACGTTCCGGGCCACCCGGCGGAGGCCCGCCGGCTGCTGCTGGAGTCGATCCCGGGCGACGGCCGCGTGTACCTGCGGCTTTCGGCGCAGGAGAACGCTTCCGCGCACCTCGGGGTGGGGTTCACGAGGCTGCGGGAGGGATCCCGGGGCGTGGTGGTGGCGGTGGGCCCGGTGCTGGACCGGGTCCTGCGCGCGACGGCGGGCCTGGACGTGACGGTGCTGTACGCCTCGACGATCCGGCCGTTCGACGGCGCCGGGTTGCGGTCGGCGGTGCTTTCGGCCACTCCTTCCGTGGTGCTCGTGGAGCCGTACCTCGCCGGGACGTCGGCGTATTGCGTGGCGGACGCGCTTTCCGATGTGCCGCACCGGATGAAGGCGCTCGGCGTCCGCCGCGACGTCGAGGTCCGCTCGTACGGGGACATCGCGGACCACGACCTGGCCCACGGCTTGGATGCGGGCTCACTGGGCTTGTCGATCAGGGCGTTCCTGGCGGAGGCCTCACCGGAGCAGTGATCGCGACGTCGGCTCCAGCTGCACCGAAGCCCCCGACACCGGCGTCCGGCTGAACCACACTGCGAACGGGCCGTCCGTGCGGACCGGCAGCTGGGGGAACGTGTTCTCCGACGGTTCCGTCTCGAACGCCGCGAACACCGGCTCCGGAACCGGGGAAGGCGAAGTGATCGTCACGTACCAGTCCGCACCCGGTGGTGGCGCAGTGAGGCCGCCGGCCACCGGGCGCAGCAGCAGGACGTTGTCCGAGTCGATCATCGTCGCGTTCGCCGCCGACCGGTGTTCCTTCCACACCGGCCCGAAGTAGAACTCTTCGAGCGCCGCCTTGCGCTCGTCCATCGAGCGGAAACCGCGCAGCCACACGAACTCGTCCGGGGCCGCGCGCGACCGGAACAGCCCGAACAGGTGCGCGCCCGCCGCTTCCTGCGGCTCGACGAACTCGCGTTCGAACAGCTCGATCAGCTCGTCGCGGCGGCCCGGGTGCAGGGTGTAGCGCCGCAGTTCCAGCACGGTTTCGAAGTCGGAGAAGGTCATGCCGCCGAAGCTAGCGGGCACCACCGACAAAAAACGATCAGCGGAACGCCGCGAGCCCCGTGACCGCCTGACCGAGTGACAGCGCGTGCATCTCCTCGGTGCCTTCGTACGTCAGCACCGTCTCGAGGTTCGCCATGTGCCGCATCACCGGGTACTCCAGCGAAATCCCGTTCGCCCCGAGCATCGACCGCGCGGTGCGGGCCACGTCCAGCGCCGACCGGACGTTCGCCATCTTCCCGAAGCTGACGTGGTTGTGGTGCAGCGAACCCGCGTCCTTGAGCCGCCCGATCTGCAGCGCCACCAGCCCCGCGCGGTTGACCTCCACGACCAGGTCGGCGAGCTTGCGCTGCGTCAGCTGGAACCCGGCGAGCGGCTTGCCGAACTGGGAACGCGACAGCGTGTATTCCAACGCGGCTTCGTAGCACGCGCGCGCCGCGCCGACCACGCCGAACAGGATGCCGTAGCGGGCTTCGTTCAGGCAGGACAGCGGCCCGCGCAGGCCGCGGACTTCGGGGAACGCCGCCGACGACGGCAGCCGGACGCCGTCCAGGACCAGTTCCGCGGTCAGCGACGCCCGCAGGGACAGCTTGTGCTTGACCTCGTTCGCGGTGAACCCCGGCGTGGACGTCGGGACGACGAAGCCGCGGATCCCGTCGTCGGTCTGCGCCCAGACGACCGCGACGTCGGCGACGGTCCCGTTGGTGATCCACATCTTCGTGCCCGAGAGGACCCAGTCGGACCCGTCGCGCACCGCGCGCGTCCGCATCGAGCCGGGGTCGCTGCCCGCGTCCGGCTCGGTCAGCCCGAAGCAGCCCAGCGCGTCGCCGGTGGCCATCCGCGGCAGCCACTCCTGCCGGTGCTCTTCGCTGCCCCACTTGTGGATCGCGTACATCGCCAGCGACCCCTGCACCGACACGAAGCTGCGCAGCCCCGAGTCGACGGCCTCCAGTTCGCGGCACGCGATGCCGTACGCGACGGCGCTGGTGCCGGCGCAGCCGTAGCCCTCCAGGTGCATGCCGAGCAGGCCGAGCGAGCCGAAGCCCTTCGCGAGTTCCGCGGCCGGGAGCGCGCCCGTTTCGTACCAGTCGGCGACGTGCCCCAGCAGGTGGTCCTTCGCGTACGCGCGCACCGCGTCGCGGATCGCGCGTTCCTCCTCGGCGAGCCCGGCGTCGAGGTCGAGGAAGTCGTGCGGATCAGGGGCGCTGCTCATGAGGACTCCCGGTGGACGCGTCGATGCGGCCACCGCAGGAAACCACAGTCAGGCGTCTGTTCTCCTCGTGGCGTTCGTCACGCGAGCAGCAGACGGGCCGGGCGTGTAGCGCGGCCGGACCTGCTGGCGGGGGATCAGCAACTCGCTGAACTGCGGAAACGGTACGCTTTCGATGTCGTCACGCCAGGCGTGCAGCATCTGGGACAGCAGATCGTCCTCGGCCATCTTCGCCTCCCTGGCGTCCGCTCGTGGCGGGTGCGCGCACACGATCGGGTGAAGTGATACCCGGCGGGTGGGACGGTCAAACGGGTTTCCCCAAGATTTTTCCGGGCAGTGCGGGCTCTGTGGCAGGATGGCTTCGCCGCCGCCAAGGCCTCAACTCCCGAGGAGCGCACATGCGCGCACTGCGGACGGCAAGTCTGCTCGCCCTCACCACCGTCACCCTGCTCGCCGCCGGCGGTGTCGCCACCGCGCACGGCACCCGCTGGCAGCAGGTCGGCCACACGACCGCCGAGAACCGGATCAGCGGCGAGGGCCTCACCACCCTCCGGCTGCCGGGGCACGCCCCCGAGATCGTCTACCGCAACGGCGCCACCATCCCGCAGCCGCTCAAGGACGAGGGCTGGGGCCACGTCGGCGACCCGGACTCGCTGCGCGGCTACGTCTTCGACGTCTACCAGGACACCCGGACGCCGGCGCCCACGACGAAGATGTACCTGGTCACCCGGCCCGACGGGACGACGACGGAGTTCGTCCACCCGCTGCAGGCCGACGAACCGGCGGCCAACGCGAACGCGCAGGTCGCGGCCACCCCCGACGGGCAGTGGCTCGTCTCCGGACCGCTCGGCGAGATCGACCGGCTCTACGTCTCGCCGACGCCCTTCCTCAACCCGCGCGGCCCGAAGGTGGCCGGCGACCTCCCCGTCGCCGCCCGCATCCACCTCGACCACCACATCCGCAGCGCCCAGGGCTGCGACTTCACCGGCCCGGCGACGCTGATCTGCGCCACCAGCGACCCGTACAACGACCTGTACCCGACCAACCTCCAGCTCCTGCAGATCGACCTCGCCCGCCCGCTGACCGGCCGCGACGTCACCGCGCGGGTGCACGAGATCGGCCAGGTCCCGCTGGTCAGCACGTGCACGGGCACCTTCACCCCGGAAGGCGTCGACTACGACGCCGGCGTGCTGCGGGTGGAGGTCGTGCCGCCGTCGCCGTGCAACACGGTGACGGACGTCTATTCGTTCGAGCGCCGCTGAGCGCGACGGCTACGCTGGGTGGCGTGTCTCGTGTGGTGATCCTCGACTACGGTTCCGGCAACCTCCGCTCCGCCGAACGCGCTGTGGCGCGCGCCGGGGCCGACGTCGAGGTCACCGCCGACCCCCATGCCGCGATCGAAGCCGACGGCCTGGTCGTGCCCGGCGTCGGCGCGTACTCCGCCTGCATGGCGGGGCTGCTGGAGGTGCACGGGCACCGGATCATCGGCAAGCGCCTCGCCGGCGGCCGCCCGGTGCTCGGCATCTGCGTCGGCATGCAGATCCTCTTCGCCCGCGGCGTCGAGCACGGCGAAGAGACCGAGGGCACGGGGGAGTGGCCCGGCGTCGTGGACCGGCTGCACGCGGACGTCCTGCCGCACATGGGGTGGAACACCGTCCGCGCGCCCGCGGATTCGCAGCTGTTCGCCGGGCTGGACCCGGAGGAGCGGTTCTACTTCGTGCACTCCTACGCGGCGCGGAAGTGGGAGCTCGACGGCCTCGCCGGGCAGGAGCCGAAGGTGACCTGGGCCCACCACGGCGAGGATTTCGTGGCGGCGGTGGAGAACGGGCCGCTGTGGGCGACGCAGTTCCACCCGGAGAAGTCGGGCGACGCCGGGGCGCAGCTGCTGCGCAACTGGCTGGCGACCCTCTGACCGGGTGATCGGGGTCCCCGCCCTAGAGTTACCGCTGTGACTTTCACGCTGCTTCCCGCCGTTGATGTGGCCGATGGCCAGGCCGTGCGACTCGTCCAGGGCGAGGCCGGCACCGAGACCTCCTATGGCAGCCCGCTCGAAGCCGCGTTCGCCTGGCAGCGCGACGGGGCCGAGTGGATCCACCTGGTCGACCTCGACGCCGCCTTCGGGAAGGGCAGCAACCGGGAGCTGCTCGCCGAGGTCGTCGGCAAGCTCGACGTGCAGGTCGAGCTCTCCGGCGGGATCCGCGACGACGCGTCCCTCAAGGCCGCGCTGGCCACCGGGGCGCGCCGGGTCAACCTCGGCACCGCCGCGCTCGAAGACCCGGAGTGGACCGCCCGGGTCATCGGCGAGTACGGCGACCGCGTCGCGATCGGCCTCGACGTGCGGATCACCGAGGCCGGCCACCGGCTTTCCGCCCGCGGCTGGACCTCCGACGGCGGCGACCTGTGGGACGTCCTCGAGCGGCTCGACCGCGACGGTGCCTCCCGGTACGTCGTCACCGACGTCAGCAAGGACGGCACGCTGCGCGGCCCGAACCTCGACCTGCTGCGGGACGTCGTCGCCCGCACCGACGCGCCGGTGATCGCTTCCGGCGGGGTGTCGAGTGTGGCCGACCTCGTCGCGCTGGCGGGCCTGGCGTCCGACGGCGTCGAGGGGTCCATCGTCGGCAAGGCGCTCTACGCCGGCGCGTTCACGCTGCCGGAAGCCCTCGCCGCGGTCGCGCGGGTCTAGCCGAGCAGGGACACCGCGGTCCGGCGCGGCAGCAGCCCGGTGACCGCGGTGAGCACGGCGTTGTGCCGTCCCGGCACCACGGTGGGCCCTTCACGGCGGTGCACGGCCCGCAGGGCCCGCGCCACGACGTCCTCCGGTGTCTGCACGAGCCAGGCGGGGACATCGGAAGCGCGCTGCGACTCCGTCGCGGTCACGCCCGGGCACAGCGCCAGCACGTGCACGCCACGCGCTTTCTGTTCGTGCCACAGGGTTTCCGAGAACGACGTCACGAACGCCTTGGTGGCGCTGTAGACGCCGAGCCCCGGTTTGGGTGTGAAGCCCAGCGTCGAGGACACGTTCACCAGCGCGGACCCGGGCCGGGCGCCGGCGAGGAAGGCGTGGGCCAGCGTCACGACCGCGCGGCAGTTGAGGTCCATGACGGCCAGCGAGTCTTCCAGCGAGGTCTCCGCGAAGCCGCCGTGGATCGCGGCGCCCGCGTTGTTCACCAGCAGCGTGTACGGCCCGGCCAGCCGATCCGCGGTGGCCCGAAGGCCGTCCGCGGTGGCCAGGTCCGCGACCAGGTGGTCGTGGCCCGGGCCGAGAGCGGTCATGAGGTCCGCGAGGCGGTCTTCGCGGCGGGCCACGGCCGTCACCGAGTAGCCCGCCGCGGCCAGCATCGTGGCGAACGCGCGGCCGATGCCCGCGCTCGCCCCCGTCACCAGCGCCTTCACTGCTTCGGCCGCGTTTCCGGCGCGAACTTGAACGAGATCCGCTCCATCAGCGGCTTGCGCTGGGTGTTGTGGAACGCGGCGACGAGCCAGCGCTCGCCGTCGCGGACCAGCGTGTACGTCTGCACCTTCGACAGCTTCTTCGGTGCGTCGCCGGTGTAGGTGTCGCCGCGGCTGGTCAGGACGGCCACGTCCGCGCCGAGGAACCGCACGTCCAGCACCTCGTGCGCGAGCTTGGTGCCCTTGAGGAACTTCTCGAACAGCACGCGGTGGCTGCCGGCGATGTCGTCGCGGCCGGCGTAGCGCGTGCCGACGAAGGTCACGTACGTCGCGTCTTCGGTGAAGTGCGCGCCGTAGGCGTCGGCGTCGCCGCGGCCCCACGCGTCGGCGAGCGAGTCGAGCACGGCGGTGACGGTCGTCCGGTCGGTGGTCAGCATGGTCGTCTCCTATACTTAGCTTCGCGTGTGCAGTATCTGCACACATGCAGATATTAGGCAGGAGGACGACGAGATGGCAAGTCCCGGGGAACGGCACGTGCTCTTCCGGCGGTACCTGGACGCGGTGGGCCTGCACGGCCTCGCCGGGGCGGAGGCCGCCGGGCTGCACGCCACCGAGTGGTACGCGCTCAGCCTGCTCGACCTGGAGGGCCCGCTGACGTCGGGCGAGCTGTCCACCCGCACCGGCCTGACGACCGGCGCGACGACCCGGCTGATCGACCGGCTCGAGCGCGCCGGGTACGTCCGCCGTGCCGCCGACCCGGCCGACCGGCGCAAGGTGCTGGTCGAGCCGGTGCCGGACGCCCTCGCGAGGGTCGAAGGGATCGTCGGCCCGGCCCGCGGCCGGATCGCCGAAGTCATCGGCCGCTACACGCCGGAGCAGCAGGAGGTCCTGTTCGACTACTTCGCCCGCGCCGCACCGGCCTACCGCGAAGCTTCGGAGCAGATCCGCGCGGCGACGCGGCGGCGCTAGCACGGCCGGGCACTCTGCCGGTAGTACTTTGGCCGGAGTAGTCCGAGCGGCGGGAGTGATCATGGTGCGACGCAATCCCGAGCGGCGGGCCGCCCTGCTCGACGCCGCGATCGAAGTCCTGGCCGCCGAGGGGGCCCGCGGGCTCACCTTCCGCGCGGTCGACCAGCAGGCCGGCGTCCCGGTGGGCACGGCGTCGAACTACTTCTCCAGCCGCGCCGAAATCCTCACGCACGCCGGGGAGCGGGTCTACGAGCGGCTGGTGGACGACGCCGTCATCGCGGGCGGCCTCGAAGGGCCGCGCGACCGGGCCCGCGTCGCCGAGCTGATGCACGAGCTCGTCGACCGCGTCGCCGCGTTCCCGACCGGGTTCCTCGCCCTGCTGGAACTGCGGCTGGAGGCCACCCGGCGGCCGGAGCTGCGGGACGTGCTCACCCGCCGCATCCGGGCGGACGTCGAGTTCAACGTCGGCTACCACGAGAAGTCCGGGCTGCCCGGGGACGGGACGACGGTCGTCCTGCTGTGGCTGGCCCTGAACTGGCTGATCATGGAACGCCTGACCCTGCCGGACCTGTTCGGCGGCGAGGAGCGGCACGACCTCGTGGAGGCGCTGGTGGACCGGCTGCTGGCCGGGCAGCCCTCGTTACCTCCGACGTAATCGACTCCGTTCCGGCGGCCCGCGAAGATTCCTTTCGAGGACAACGAAAGGAACGCCATGACCGCCTACGGAGTCGCCCACCTCCGCCCGCCCGCCGTGCTGTCGGAGGAGGTTTTCGAGTACCTGGAACGCATCCAGGCGACGCTGGACCCCTACGGCGGCAAGTTCCTGGTGCACGGCGCGCCGGTGGAGGTGCGGGAAGGGGAGTGGCCCGGCGCCCTGGTGGTCATCGGGTTCCCGAGCCTCGCCGCGGCACGCGAGTGGTACGACTCGCCTGCCTACCGCGAAATCCTCCGGCTGCGCGCGGACCACATCCCGGGCGACCTGATCCTCGTTGACGGCTGCGGCCCGGACCACGACTCGGCCGCACTGGCCGCCGTCCTGCGCGCGGCCGCGTAACGGCGAAAAGGGGCTGACAGGGGTGCCCGGGCGTCGTAGGTTGCCGCGGGTGGAGGAGATCGTCACCCAGCTCGAGATGACCGCCGCCGATCAGCTCAACCCCGCGCCGGCCGTCGACGGTGTCGCGTTGCGCGCCGTCCGGCCGGGGCCGCTGATCCGCGAGCTGCACGTCCGGATCGGCACGCCGCACGGCTGGCCGGGCGTCACCCGCGGCGACGCCGAGTGGGACCGCTGGCTCGCGGAACCGGGCCGGCACTACCGGCTCGTCGAGTACCGCGGCGAAGTCGCCGGCGCCGCGGACTTCGAACCGCAGCCCGGCGGCGTCGTCGAGATCACCACCTTCGGGCTGGTGCCCGGGTTCGTCGGGAAAGGACTCGGCGGGTACGCGCTGACCCTCGTCGTCGCCGACGCCTGGGCGCTGCCCGGCACGCGGCGCGTCTGGCTGCACACCTCGTCGCTCGATCACCCGAACGCGCTGCCGAACTACCTGCGGCGCGGCTTCCGCAGCTTCAGCCGTCCAGCTTGACGGCGATCCCGACGGTCCGGTCCGCCGGCCCGCGCAGCTTCGAGAAGAACATCGTGACGCGGCCGATGACGCCGTACTTGCGCGCGATCGCCCGCCGGACGCGCTCGGTGTCCGCGGCGTCCAGCAGCCGGGCCTGGCCGGACGCCTTCGCGCCGTGTGTCTTCTGCCCGCGCAGGTCGCACGCCTGGACCTCGACGCGGCCGCTGTTGCGGATGCGCTTGACCTTGCCGGCCTTCCGCTCCGACCAGAAGACGAGCTCGCCGTCGTGGCCGGCGACCCAGATCGGGGTCGGCACGGCCCGCCCGTCGCGCCGGAACGTGGTCAGGACGACGTAGCGCTCGGCGGCGAGGCGGTCGGTCTCCGAAGTCATGGACCCACCGTAGCCGCCCATGAAAACCGGCTGGGCCGTTCGGCGCCAAAACCGCACACGCCCAGCCGAAGCGTTGCAACGCCTGCACCTGCAACGCTTCAACGGCTGGGTCATCCGCACACTGGGAGGCTTCGATGGCGGTCAGACAGCACCTACCGGCTCACCCACAGGCAGGCTTTTTCGGCGGCGGGCCGTACCCCGCGCGCCGGGTCCTCGTCGCGGTCCTCGCGGTCCTGGCGGGGTTCGTCCTCACCGCGATCTGGTCGGCGCCGTTCGTCGACTCCGTGATCGGGGACAGCGTCGCGAACGGCCTGCTCGGCTACGACGCCAAGGCCACCCCGATCAGCGGGGTCGTCGCCGGGACGCTCTTCGCGTTCGTCTCCGGCCTCGCGGGGTCCTTCACCGCCTGCAACATCGCCGCCTTCGGGGCGGTCGCCCCGCTCGTCGGCGACCAGGCGGGCGAGAAGCGCAACGCGTTCAAGCCGCTCGGCTGGATCGCCGCGGGCATGCTCACGGTGTCGGTGGTCTACGGCGTGATCGTCGCGCTCGTCGGCACGCGGATGCCGCAGTTCGACACCGCGAAGACCACCGGGCTGTCGCCGCGCAGCATCCAGTCCATGGTCGCCTTCGGGGTGGTCGGCCTGGTCTTCCTCGGCATGGGCCTGATCGCGCTCGGCATCGTCCGCAACCCCTTCGAGAGCTTCACCCGCCGTCACCCGGCCGCGCCGCTGGTCCTGATGGGCGCGCTCATCGGCGGGTTCCTCATCGGACGGCCGTACCCGCTGTTCCGGATCATGTTCCGCAGCGCCGCGGAGCAGCACAACGTGCTCTACGGCGCCGCAGCGTTCGCGCTGCAGTCGCTCGGCAACATCGTGGTGATGGCCGTGCTGTTCCTCGTCCTGACCTACGCCACCGGCGGGCGCGTGCAGCGCTGGCTGGCCGCGAAACCGGCCCGGATCGCCACCGTGACCGGCGCGGCGCTGCTCGTCGGCGGCACGTTCACGCTGCTCTACTGGGACGTCCGCGTGCTCGGCAGGCTCGGGTACATCTGGTTCCCGATGATCAACTGGTAGGCCGCCCGAGCCAGCGGTAGTCGGGTGCCGGGTCGAGCTGGACGCCGTCCGCGACGGCGATCAGCTCGGCCTCCGGCCGCGAACCCGACACGGTCAGCCAGCGCCCGGACGGCAGCCGGGCCGCGACCATCGCGTCCCGCCCGGCCACCGGCGCCACGAAGAAACCCTCGCCGCCGCGGACGGTCACCGGTGCCGCGCCGCTCACCCCGGGGGAGGCCGGACCGGCGGCGACCGTCACCGCGGCGATCGACGGCCGGGCCGGATCGGCCGCGGTCAGCACGGTGGCCGCGTCGGCGGGCCCGGTGCCCTGCACCGCGGCCGACCGTTCGGCCAGCCCGCCCGGGAGCGGCCCGAACCGCAGCTCGCCCCGGACGCCGACCGGCTCGGCGGCGACCGCGCCGGCGACCCGCTGGGCGGCTTCGCGGGCGTCCGGGACGCCGGCCAGCGCCGCGACCAGCACGTGCTCGTCGTCGGCCAGCCAGGTGAGCTGAGCGGTGTCGCCGGCTCCGGTGACCATCGCGACCCGGCCGTGCACTACCACCTGGTCCTTGATCGACGCGATCTTCAGCGCGGTCTGCGACCACTCCGGATCGGCGGTTGAGTACGTCTGCAGCGTGATCGAGGCCGGCCCGGCGGACCACCGCCGGACCTGCGGGGTGATCCCGGGCCCGCCTTCGCGGTACCGCTCGGTGAAGCCGTCCGGCAGCCACCCCGGGCTGAACGCGAGCACCGGACGGCTCGCGGCCGGCTCCAGATCCGGCCGGGTCAGCAGCTGCGTGCCCGCGAAGACGCCGACGACCACCACGACCACGGCCGCGGCGACCAGGGCCAGCCGGGGCGCGGGCCGCCGCTTCCGCCCGGCGCGCGCGAGGGCGTCGCGCACCGCGTGGCCGTCCGGGGCGCGGGCGGCGAGGCGCTCCAGGCTGTCCCGGATCAGCGTCTCGGTGTCGTGCTCGCTGCGCGTCATTCGGGAACTCCGGTGGGGAGGGACGTGGGGTGCGGGGCCTGGCGCAGGGTGGCCAGGGCCCGCGAAATCTGGCTGCGCACGGTGGAGGGACCACAGCGCAGGACCGCGGCGATCTCGGCGTCGGAGTAGTTCTCGTAGTACCGCAGCACGATCGCGGCGCGCTGCTTGCGCGGCAGGGTGGCGAGCAGGCCCAGCATGGCGTCCCGCTCGTCCCAGGCGGTGGCCGGATCGGCTTCCGGCGGGCTGAGCGCGTCGAGGACGTCGTGGCTGCTCGGCACCATCCGCCGGACCGCCCGCCGCCGCCACGAAAGGTATTCGTTGGTGACCATCCGCCGCACGTAGGTCGGCGGGGCGGCGATGCCGTCCCAGCGCTGCTGGGCACGCAGCAGCACGTCCTGGACGATGTCCTGCGCCAGGTGCGGGTCGTTCGTCAGGACGGTGGCGTAGCGGAGCAGCCCGTCCAGCCGCTCCGCCACGAACTCTTCGAAGCTCACACGCGTCCCTTCCGCTCACCCCAGGGACGCACGAGGGGGCCGTGCTGATGCACGGCGGTCGGAAGTTTTTATCGCGGGAGGACGTCCTCCAGCCGGAGGAAGGCGAAGCCGGTGGCCGGTTCGTCCCCGGGCGAGGGGTGCCGCTCGCCGTCGTGGACGACCAGGAGGCCGTGCGGGAAGCGGCGGCCGAGGTAGGCCGTGCTGATCGCCGAGCCGTCGGAGTGCTCGACCGAGTCCGTGCCCCGGCCGGCGACGATCCGCAGGTCACGGACGCGCTTGCCGTACACGACGAACCGCGAGTCGCCCTGGCTGGAGGAGAACAGCGTGCCGTTGGCCAGTGCCAGGCCCTCCGCGTCGGCGGTCAGCCACCGGCCGCCGAAGCCCGGGTCGGGTCCGTCCGGGACGCACTCCTCCGTGGCGGCGTCCCAGCGCTGCGGGACGCCGAACGAGCGCACGCGGTCGATCAGCTCGGGCCGCCCGAAGCCGGCGGACGTCAGCGGGATCCGCCAGATCCCGACGTCCTCCTGGGCGGTGTAGAGGACGCGGCCGTCGAGCACCGAGCCCTCCAGCTGCGGCCGCTCGCCGGGCTCCTCGCACGGCGACCAGGTGGTCCCGTCCGGCAGGCGGAACGCGGCGGGCAGGTCCACGGTGGCGATCGGCGCGGTGCCGACCGTCCCGTCCGGCCGGTCGGCCAGCCGCAGCAGCGCCACGCGCGTCTCGTGCCGCCGCGTCACGGCCACCCACCGGACACCGGTGCGCGGATCACGGGCCGCGGCCAGGCCGTAGGCGGTCCGCTGTTCGTCCACTTCGGACTCCGACGCGGAGAACACCGGCGCGGCGGCGGGGTCGGTGACGTCACGGAGCACGTGCGCGCCGGCGCCCGAGCCCGCGGGGTCGATCCGGTAGACGCGGATCCGGTCCCGGCCCCGGTCGCTGACCACGGCCAGGTCGCCGACGACGTCGACGTTGTTGAACCGCCCGCCCGGCCCGGCGGGCACCAGCTGCAGGGTCCGCCCGTCCAGGTCGAACGCGGCGAGACCGCCCTTCTTGAGGGTGCCGAGGACGACGCTGCGCTCGGGGTCGCGCGGGTGCACCCAGATGGCGGGATCGTCGGCGTCGGCGTCGCCGGTGAAGGCCTGGGTCTGCAGGACCGGAGCGGGATCGCGGGGCGCGGCGGAGGCGGGGACGGCGGCGAGGAGCGAGAGGGCGGCGACGGCCACCGGGAGGAGTCTGCGCACGGGCGGAAAGTAGACGAATCGGATGACCGGGACGTGAACGCGGGATGCCGGAGAGGCGCCATCGGCGGCGGCCCCGAGCCCCTTGACTACGCTGGTGGCCATGTCTGTCGCGGTGCGGGTGATCCCCTGTCTCGACGTCGACGCGGGCCGGGTCGTGAAGGGTGTCAACTTCGCCGGCCTCCGCGACGCCGGTGACCCTGTCGAGCTGGCCCGGCGTTATGACGCCGAGGGCGCCGACGAGCTCACCTTCCTCGACGTCACCGCCTCCTCCGGCGACCGCGAAACCACCTACGACGTCGTCCGGCGGACCGCCGAGCAGGTCTTCATCCCGCTCACCGTCGGCGGCGGGGTGCGCAGCAACGACGACGTCAACCGGCTGCTGCGGACCGGGGCCGACAAGGTCAGCATCAACACCGCCGCCATCGCGCGGCCCGAGTTCCTCAGCGAGGCGTCGAGGCGGTTCGGCGCCCAGTGCATCGTGCTTTCCGTCGACGCCCGGCGCGTCCCCGAAGGCGGCGAGCCGACCCCGTCCGGCTTCGAGGTCACCACCCACGGCGGCCGCCGGGGGACCGGGATCGACGCCGTGGCGTGGGCCGCCCGCGGCGAGGAACTCGGCGTCGGGGAGATCCTGCTCAACTCGATGGACGCCGACGGCACCAAGAACGGCTTCGACCTCGAACTCATCGAGCTCGTCCGCAAGGCCGTGCGCGTCCCGGTGATCGCCAGCGGCGGTGCCGGCTCCGTCGAGCACTTCCTGCCCGCCGTGCGGACCGGGGCCGACGCGGTGCTCGCCGCCAGCGTGTTCCACTTCGGACAGCTGAAGATCGGGGACGTCAAGGACGCGCTGCGCGGCGGCGGGGTCGAGGTCCGGTGAGGTCCTGGCAGGCACCCGTCGAGGTGAAAGTCACCGCCGGCCTGCTCGTCGGGCTGCCGGTCGCGTGGGCGCTGCTCGACCTGATCCAGGTGCTGGGCGCCGGGTCGGGCCTGGAGATCTACCGGATGCCCGCGCTCGCGCTGATCCTCGGCGGCGTCGTCACCACCGGGCTCGTCCTCAAGCACGGCAGCGCGCGGATCGGCGGCCTGATCGTCGCCGTCGTCTTCGCGCTGCTGCACGCGTTCCTGCTGCTCGCCGCCGAGCTGTGGTGGGTCAAGCTGTTCTCCGGCCTGTCCTTCGCCGGCTACGGCTACGCGTTCGTCCTGCTGAACTCGATGCCGCTCAAGCGGCACATCCTGGGAGCCAACGCATGACCCTGGACGCGGCCGTCTCGGCGCGCCTCAAGCGCAACGCCGACGGCCTGATCGCCGCGGTGGTCGTCGAGCACGCCACCTCGGACGTGCTGATGATGGCCTGGATGAACGACGACGCCCTCGCGGCGACGCTCGCCACCCGCCGCGGGACGTACTGGTCGCGCAGCCGGCAGAAGCTGTGGGTCAAGGGCGAGACGTCCGGGCACTACCAGCACGTCCGCGAGGTGCGGATCGACTGCGACGGCGATACGGTCCTGCTGCGCGTCGACCAGACCGGCCCGGCCTGTCACACCGGCACGCACACCTGCTTCGACACCGAGGAGCGCCTGCTCCTGGCCGATGAGAAAGAGCTTGCGTGACCATCGTCGCCGACATCCTGGTCGGGCTCGTCGCCCTGATCCACGTCTACATCGTCGTCCTGGAGATGTTCCTCTGGACGACGCCCCGCGCCCGCGCCGCGTTCGGCACGACCGAGGAGTTCGCGGAGGCGAGCAAGACCCTCGCGGCGAACCAGGGGCTGTACAACGGCTTCCTGGCCCTCGCGCTGGTGTGGGGCCTGATCGCGGGCGAGTTCCAGCTGCAGCTGTACGGTCTGGTCTGCGTGATCATCGCGGGGCTGTACGGCGCTGCGACGGCCAGCAAGCGGATCCTTTTCGTGCAGGTGCTCCCGGGTGTGCTGGCGCTCGTCGCGCTGCTGATCGCGCGGTAGGGGTACCGAGGACGGCGTCAGCCGATGTCGCCCGTGAGGTAGCGCTGCAGGTTCGGCGCGATCGCGCGCACCAGGACCTCGACGTCCTCGGTGGTGAGCGGGTCGAACTTCGCCACGTACCGGACCATGCCCAGGCCCACCATCTGGGTGGCGCACAGGTTCATCCGCAGCGCGTTGCGGTCCGCGCCGATCGACGAAATCAACCCGCTGAAGAACCGCTGGAAGAAGTCGCGCAGCACGTGGCCGGCCTGCTCGTGGCCGGTGACGCTGCGGATCAGCGCCACGAACGGGCCGCCGCCCGCGCTGTCCCAGCGGGTGATGAAGGTGCGCACGATCCGTTCCCCCAGCTCGTCGTCGGGGCCCTGGCGCAGCACCTGCTGCAGTTCCATGGGGTCGAACGGCAGCTCGAGCACCGCCTGGGCGAACAGGCCCTCCTTGCTGCCGAACCAGTGGTTGACCATCGCCGCGTCGACGCCGGCGCGGGTCGCGATCGCGCGCACGGTCGCACCGTCGTAGCCGTTCTCGGCGAACACGGCCCTGGCGGCTTCGATCAGCGCGGTGCGCGTGTCCTGGCCGGCGGGCCGCCGTCCGCGGCGGCGGGCGTTAGGCTCGGTGTTCCCGGTGGTGCTCACGGCTCCATCATGACCGATGGGCCCGCCGAATTCAACATCCATTGAATTTCGGCCCCGGCGCCGCCGGGATCCGCGCAAGCGGCACAATGAGGTCCATGGTCAGCGCATCCGCCGGTTCGGCCGGTCCCGGCACGGTCAGCCCGTCCCGCGAGGACTTCCGCGTCCTCGCCGAGAGCCGCCGCGTGATCCCGGTCGTGCGCCGGGTCCTCGCCGACGGCGAGACGCCGATCGGGGTGTACCGCAAGCTCGCCGCCGACCGGCCCGGCACCTTCCTGTTCGAGTCCGCCGAGAACGGCGCGTCCTGGACCCGCTGGTCGTTCATCGGGGTCCGCAGCCCGGCCGCCCTCACCGTCCGCGACGGCGAAGCCGTCTGGACCGGCACCCCGCCGGTCGGCCTGCCCTCCGATGGCAACCCGCTGACCGTCCTGCGGGAGACCATCGAGGCCCTGCACACCGAGCCGCTGCCCGGCCTGCCCCCGCTGACCGGCGGCATGGTCGGCTACATCGGCTACGACGCCGTCCGCTGGCTGGAAAAGCTGCCGGAGCTGGCCGAACGCGACCTCGACATCCCCGAGCTGACCATGCTCCTGGCCACCGACCTGGCCGCCTTCGACCACCACGAGGGCACGGTCACGCTCATCGCGAACGCCGTCAACTGGGACGACTCGCCCGAGCGCGTGGACGCGGCCTACGACGACGCCGTCGCCCGCCTCTCCGCGATGACCGAGCAGCTGCAGGTGCCCGCCCCGGCCACCGTCGCCGCGTTCGGGCGGCCCGCGCCGGAATTCACCCGGAAGCGGACCAAGGAGGACTTCCACGCCGCGGTGGAGAAGGCCGTCGAGGCGATCAAGGCCGGCGAAGCGTTCCAGATCGTGCCGTCGCAACGGTTCGAGATCCCGACCGCGGCCGACGCGCTTGACATCTACCGCGTGCTGCGGACGTCCAACCCCAGCCCGTACATGTACCTGCTGCGGCTCGAAGGGTTCGACATCGTCGGCTCCAGCCCGGAGTCCCTGGTCACCGTGCGGGACGGCCGCGCGACCACGCACCCGATCGCGGGCACCCGCTGGCGCGGCGCCGACCCCGAAGAGGACGCCCAGCTGGCCAAGGACCTGCTGGCCGACGAGAAGGAACGCGCCGAGCACCTGATGCTCGTCGACCTCGGCCGCAACGACCTCGGCAAGGTCTGCAAGCCCGGCACCGTGCGCGTGGTCGACTTCTTCCAGATCGAGCGCTACAGCCACGTCATGCACATCGTGTCCACCGTCACCGGCGAGCTGGCCGAGGGCAAGACGGCGTTCGACGCGGTGACGGCGTGCTTCCCGGCCGGGACGCTGTCCGGCGCGCCCAAGGTCCGCGCGATGGAGCTGATCGAGGAGCTCGAGCCGGTCCGCCGCGCGCTGTACGGCGGGGTCGTCGGCTACCTCGACTTCGCCGGGGACGCCGACACCGCGATCGCCATCCGGACGGCGCTGGTCAAGGACGGTATCGCGCACGTCCAGGCCGGCGGCGGGGTGGTCGCCGACTCGGTGCCGGACTACGAGGACACCGAGTCGCTGAACAAGGCCAGGACCGTGCTTTCGGCCGTGGCCGCCGCGCAGACGATGGTGGCGGCGGGTGCGCTCGACCCGGCCGCGGACGCCGCTCATGTCTGACGCGCCGGGCGCCCCCTCGGCAGCGGTGGACCCGGCGGCGAAGGCGCCGAAGCGTCCACTGTGGATGATCGTGGTCGCGCTGCTGCTCGGCGCGGCCGCACTGTGGGGTGCGTCACGGCTGACCTGGTTCGCCGAGTTCCGCGACGGCGGCGTCCGCGGCACGGTCCTGTACCGCGAGTCCGGCGAGCAGCAGGCCACCGCCCTGGTGCCGCTGGCCCTGCTCGCGCTGGCCGGCGTGGCCGGCGTCGTGGCCACCGGCGGCTGGGCGCGGCGCGTGCTGGGCGTGGTGCTGGCCCTGGCCGGGGTCGCGGCGGTCTGGACTGGCGTCGCCGGGGTCCGGTTCGCCGGCTACGCCGACGGGCTGCCGGTGACCCAGATGCTGCTCGGCCGCGCCCTGGCCGTGCTCGGGGGAATTCTCGTCGCCGCCGGCGGGTTGGCCGCTGTCAAGGGGGCCGGCCGCGCCGCGCGCCTCGGCGCGAAGTACGCGGCCCCGGCCACCCGGAAAACGGTGCGTGACCCGGACGCCGAGCTGTGGGAGGCGCTGTCCGAAGGGGAGGACCCGACGGACGTCCGGGGCAGGCATTCGGAGTAACGCGCACACCCGGAACCGGGCGTCTCGGATGCGGGGGTTAGCATCGTTTCGGCGGGAAGGGGAAGGTTTTTGTGAGCGACCTTGCGAGTGAATCCGTGAGCACGTGCCCTGGTGGGGGCGCCCGGTGAGCGTGCTCGAAGACATCGTCGCCGGCGTGCGGGAAGACCTCGCCGTGCGGGAATCCGCGCTGCCGTTCGACCAGCTGAAGATCCGGGCGGCCGCCGCCCCCGGGCCCCGCGACGTGATGGCCGCGCTGCGCGAGTCCGGCATCGGCGTGATCGCCGAAGTCAAGCGGCGCAGCCCCTCGAAGGGCGACCTGGCCGACATCCCCGACCCGGCCGCGCTGGCGAAGGACTACGAAGCCGGCGGCGCGCGCGTGATCAGCGTGCTCACCGAGCAGCGCCGGTTCGGCGGCTCGCTGGCCGACCTGGACGCCGTCCGCGCCGCGGTGGACATCCCCGTCCTGCGCAAGGACTTCATCGTCAGCCCCTACCAGGTGCACGAGGCCCGCCTGCACGGCGCCGACATGGTGCTGCTGATCGTCGCCGCCCTGGAGCAGAACGCGCTCGTCGCGCTGCTCGACCGCGTCGAGTCGCTGGGCATGACCGCGCTGGTGGAGATCCACAACGCCGAGGAGGCCGACCGGGCCCTCGAGGCGGGCGCCAAGGTCATCGGCGTCAACGCGCGCAACCTGCACACCCTCGAGGTGGACCGGGACGTCTTCTCGCGGCTGGCCCCCGGCCTGCCGATGGACGTCTACAAGGTCGCCGAATCCGGCGTCCGCGGCCCGGGCGACCTGATGTCCTACGCCGGCCACGGCGCCGACGCGGTGCTGGTGGGCGAGGGTCTCGTCGCCTCCGGTGACCCGAAGGGCGCCCTGGTCAAGCTGGTCACCGCCGGTTCCCACCCCGCCTGCCCGAGGCCGTCGCGGTGACCCAGGAGCACGACAAGCACGACCCGGACGAGCGGGGCTACTACGGCCCGTACGGCGGGCGGTTCATGCCGGAGGCGCTGATCGGCGTCGTCGACGAGGTCGCCACCGAGTACGACAAGGCCCGGCACGACCCGGAGTTCCTGAACGAGTTCAACCGCCTGCTGCGCGAATACGCGGGCCGTCCGTCGCTGCTCACCGAGGCCAAGCGCTTCGGCGAGCACGCCGGCGGCGCGCGGGTGTTCCTCAAGCGCGAGGACCTCAACCACACCGGCTCCCACAAGATCAACAACGTGCTGGGCCAGGCGCTGCTCACCAAGCGGATGGGCAAGAAGCGGGTCATCGCCGAGACCGGCGCGGGCCAGCACGGCGTCGCGACGGCCACCGCGTGCGCGCTGCTCGACCTCGACTGCGTCGTCTACATGGGCGAGGTCGACACCGAGCGCCAGGCGCTGAACGTGGCCCGGATGCGGCTGCTCGGTGCCGAGGTCATCCCGGTCAAGACCGGGTCGCGGACGCTGAAGGACGCGATCAACGAGGCCCTGCGCGACTGGGTCACCAACGCCGACACCACGCACTACCTGTTCGGCACGGCCGCCGGGCCGGCGCCGTTCCCGACCATGGTGCGCAACTTCCACCACGTCATCGGCACCGAGGCCCGCGAGCAGATCCTGGAGCAGGCCGGCCGCCTGCCCGACGTCGTCGCGGCCTGCGTCGGCGGCGGGTCGAACGCGATCGGCATCTTCTCCGGCTTCTACGACGACCCGTCCGTGCGGCTGGTCGGCCTGGAGCCGGGCGGCGAGGGCATCGAGGGCAACCGCCACGGCGCGACCCTCACCAAGGGCACCCCGGGCAACCTGCACGGCGCGATGACGTACCTGCTGCAGGACGAAGACGGCCAGACGGTCGAGTCGCACTCGATCTCGGCCGGGCTGGACTACCCGGGCGTCGGCCCGGAGCACGCGTGGCTGAAGGACACCGGCCGCGCGGAGTACCGCCCGGTCACCGACGCCGAGGCGATGGACGCGTTCAAGCTGCTGTCGCGCACCGAAGGCATCATCCCGGCGATCGAGTCGGCGCACGCGCTGGCCGGTGCGCTGGTGCTGGGCCGCGAGCTGGGCCCGGACGGCCTGATCGTCGTCAACCTTTCGGGTCGTGGTGACAAGGACATGGACACGGCGGCCAAGTGGTTCGGACTGGTGAACGGATGAGCGGGCTCGACGACCTCTTCGCGGCCACGCGTGCGGAAGGCCGCGGCGCGCTGATCGGCTACCTGCCGGCGGGCTTTCCCACCGTCGACGGCTCGAAGGACCTGATCGCGGCGTGCGTCGACGGCGGCGCGGACCTGATCGAGGTCGGCGTCCCGTATTCGGACCCGGTGATGGACGGCCCGACGATCCAGGCGGCGTCGGTGACGGCGCTGGACAACGGCTTCCGCCTCAAGCACCTGTTCGAGGTGGTCGAATCGGTGTCTTCGCGCGGCGGCCGCGCGGTCGTCATGACGTACTGGAACCCGGTGAACCGCTACGGCGTGGACCGCTTCGCGCGCGACCTCGCGTCGGCGGGCGGGCTCGGCCTGATCACGCCGGACCTGATCCCGGACGAGGCCGGTTTGTGGCTGACGGCGTCGGAAGCGCACGGCCTGGACCGGACGTTCCTGGTGGCGCCGTCTTCGTCGGAGGAGCGGCTGGCCCGCACGGCGGCCGCGTCGTCGGGCTTCATCTACGCGACCGCGGTGATGGGCGTGACCGGCGCCCGCGACCAGGTCGGCGCGGGCGCGGAGGAGCTGGTGCGGCGCACGCGGGCCCACACGGACCTGCCGATCGGCGTGGGCCTGGGTGTCCGGTCGGGCGACCAGGCCGCCGAGGTGGCGTCGTTCGCGGATGCGGTGATCGTGGGCTCGGCGCTCGTCACGGCGGCGGCCGAGGGCCCCGACGGAGTGCGGAAACTGTCGGCCGAGCTGGCCGAGGGTGTGCGCCGGGCGGTCGCGACCGCCTGACCCGGCGGTGGGCCGGCGCTTTTCCCGATTGCGCCGAATGCCGATTCTTCGCCTGTTTTCCCGGTACGCGGACCGATTCGTTGGGAATTGACTTCCCGGGAACGTCGCCGACCGGGAAAGAACATGTCGTCGAAGATTGACTCTTACGGACGGCAAAGATCGGCGCTAAGGTCGTCCTCGCCCTGGCGCCGCTTCCGCTCGCCATTTCCGTGAATCCCGCAGAAACCCGGTGTAGCCCGATGTCCGTGCGCGTACCCGCCCGCTACGTTCTACCGGTCGCGATCCTCGTCACCGGCGGGGCCTGGTGGTGGCTGACGGCCGGGGTGCCCGCGGCGGACCGGACGCCGGTGGCCTGGTACGGCGCGGTGGCGGCCGCTGTCGTGTGTGCGGCCGTCACGGCCCTCGCGTACTGCGCGCAGACGGCGCGCCACCTCCGCGACCGGATCGCGGTGGCGGACGCGGAGGCCGCCCGGCTCGCCGGCGAAACGCTGCCCGAGGTGATCCGGCGGCTGCGCGACGGGGCGTCGGCGGACACCGCGCTCGCCGAGGTGCCGGATTCCGTCGGCGGCGCGCACCGGCAGCTGCTCGAGACGGTCGCGCAGGAGATCGGCCGGAGCGAGCGCATGCGCGCGGCCACGATGGCGGCCTGCGCCAACGCCGCCGGCCGCGTCCAGGCCCTGGCCACCAGCATGCTGGCCGACCTGCGCGAAATGGAAGGCAAGTACGACGAGAACGTCCTCGGCGACCTGCTCGAACTGGACCACAGCACGGCGCAGGCGGGCCGCTTGGCGGACAGCATCGCGGTCCTGACCGGAGCACGTTCCGGCCGGCGCTGGACCAAGCCGATCGTGATGGAGAGCATCCTGCGCGGGGCGATGGGGCGCATCAGCGCCTACCAGCGCGTGCGGACGCACTCGGCCAGCACCGTCGCGGTCGCCGGGTACGCCGCCGAAGGGGTCATGCACGCCCTGGCCGAACTGATGGACAACGCCACCAGCTTCTCCCCGCCGTCGGAGGACGTGCACGTCTACGTGGAGGAAGTGCACGCGGGTGTGGTGGTCACGATCGAGGACAGCGGCCTCGTCATGAGCCCCGCCGCCCTGGAACGGGCGGTGCGGGCGGTGTCCGCCGAGCCGCTGGACCTGACCACGCTGTCCGGGACCCGGCTGGGGCTGGCAGTGGTGGGGTGCCTGGCGCGCAAGCACGGGCTGACCGTGCACTTCCGGCCGTCCGCGCGGGGCGGCACCGGCGTGGTGGTCATGATCCCGCGGACCTTGATCACCCAGCCGGAACCGGACGCCGTTCCGGTCACGCCGAGCCCGGCGGCGGTGCCTGCCCCGCCCGCCGAGGTGCCCGCCGCCGCGCCTGCGTCCACAGTGGAGACTGCGCTGTCCGGGCTGCCGCAGCGGCGTCGCGGGCAGACGCTGGCCGCCGCGCCCAAGCCCGTGCCGCCGCCTGCCGCGAGTCCCGCACCGGTCCGGGCCGACGCCGGAGCGCGGTTCAGCGCGTTCCACGCGGCCGGCCGGGGAACCCGCCCTTCTGCTTCCTCGGAGGACAGCCGATGAACACCACGGACCACGATCTCGACTGGCTGCTGGAGAACCTGCTGGGCAAGACGCCGGGCACGCGGCACGCCCTGGTGCTGTCCAAGGACGGCCTCAAGCTCTGCCACACCCGCGGGCTCACGATCGACCAGGCCGACCAGCTGGCCGCCATCGCCTCGGGCATCCAGAGCCTGGCGTACGGCACGTCCATCGAATTCGGCGACGGCACCGGCGGCGTGCGCCAGTCGATGACGGAATTCCACGGCGGGATGCTGTTCATCGTGGAAGCCGGCGCCGGCGCCCACCTCGCCGTGATCGCCGCCGACGACGCGGACGTGGGCCTCATCGGCCACAACATGAACGAGCTCGTCGAGCAGCTCGGCGAGTACCTGACCGCGCCGCCGCGCCCCCAGCACACCGCGGCCGGATGAGATGAGCCGGGAAGACCTCCACCGGGAGGACCCGGACCGGTTGTACACGGTCACCGGCGGGCGCAGCCGCGCGAACGAGAGCGCGCTGGACCTGGTGACGCTGATCGTGAGCGAAGGCGATCCGGTCCCGGGCATGCAGTCCGAGCACGTCAAGATCCTGCGCCTGTGCCGGCACCCGACGGCGATGGTGGAGGTCGCCTCGGAGCTGGGCCTGCCGGTGAGCGTCGTGAAGATCCTCCTGTGCGACCTGCTCGACACCGGCCGGGTGACCGCCCGCCACCCGTCCTCGGCTCCCGTCGACACCGATCTGCCCGATCTCGAAACCCTGAAGCAGGTACTCGTTGGACTCAAGAAGCTCTGACCAGGACGTCCGGACTCCGCTGCCGAGCACCGCCAGGGACGGGCTGAAGATCGTGATCGTCGGCGGGTTCGGGGTCGGCAAGACCACCATGGTCGGTTCGGTCAGCGAAATCCGCCCGCTGAGCACGGAGGAAACCATGACGCAGGCGGGCGTCGGGATCGACGACGGCGCCTCGCACGGCAAGACCACCACCACGGTCGCGTTCGACTTCGGGCGGATCAGCCTGAACGAGCACATGGTGCTGTACCTGTTCGGCGCCCCGGGCCAGGAGCGGTTCTGGTTCCTCTGGGACCGCCTGTTCGCCGGCACCCTGGGCGCCGTCGTGCTCGTGGACACCGACCGGCTGGCCGACTCCTGGTACTCCATCGACCGCCTCGAACACCACGGGACGCCGTTCATCGTCGCGCGCAACAACTTCGGCGAGCCGAAGCACTCCTTGGACCAAGTGCGCCAGGCTCTCGACCTGGCCGCCGACGTGCCGCTGATCGACTGCGACGCCCGCCGCCGCGACTCCGCCAAGGACGTCCTGCTCACCCTCGTCGACCACCTCTTCGCCCTGTCCTCCGCCCGGGAGACCGCGTCATGACCACCTCTCAGCCCGCACTCGCCACCCGGTTGTCCGGGCCGCAGTTCCAGCAGAAGTCCGCGGATCTCTACGCGGAGATGCGGCGCGCCCACGGGCCGGTGGCCCCGGTCCTGCTCGACGGAGACGTGCCGGCGTGGCTGGTGCTGGGCTACCGCGAAGTGCAGCACGTCGTGAGCAATCCGGAGGCGTTCGGGCGCGACTCGAGGCGGTGGAACGCCTGGGACCGCGTCCCGCCCGACTGGCCGCTGCTCCCGCTGCTGGGCTACCAGCCCACGATGATGTTCGCCGAGGGCGCCGAGCACCGGCGGCGGGCCGACGCGCTCGACGAAGCACTCGGCGGCGTCGACCAGTTCGACCTGGGCGCGCAGGCCCAGCAGGTGGCCGACCGGCTGATCGACGCCTTCGCCGGGAGCGGCGAGGCCGACCTGATCACCCAGTACGCCGACGGGGTTCCGCTGCCCGTCGTCGCCCGGATGATCGGCGTCCCGGAAGCGGAGACCGCCGAACTGGTCGAGGACGTGTACCGGACGCACGCCGCCGGCGAGGGCGCGAACGAGGCCTACGCGCGCGTCCGGGAGAAGGTGCGGCTGATGGTCGAGGCCAAACGCCGCGACCCCGGGCCGGACGTCACCTCGCGGCTGCTGGCCCACCCGGCCGCGCTCGCCGACGAGGAGATCACCGAGGACCTGCTGCACCTGATGAACGCGGGGCAGCTGCCGACCGCGTACTGGATCGGCAACACCCTGCGGCTGATGCTCACCGACGACCGCTTCGCGATGACGCTGTCCGGTGGCCGCCGCAGCGTCGGCCAGGCGCTGAACGAGGTGCTCTGGGAGGACACGCCCACCCAGAACTTCCCGGGCCGGTTCGCCGTCCACGACCTCCGGCTGGGCGGCAGGCAGATCCGCAAGGGCGACCTGCTCATCCTCGGGCTCGCCGCGGCCAACCAGGACCCGCTCGTCCGGCCGGTCCCGCAGGCCTCGACCGGCAACCAGGCGTACCTGTCGTTCAGCCACGGCGAACACCGGTGCCCGTACGCGGCCCAGGAGATCGCCAAGGTCATCGCCGAGGCTGCGATCGAAGTCCTGCTCGACCGGCTCCCGGACGTCGTGCTGGCGGTGCCGGCCGACACGCTGGAGTGGCGGCCCTCGCCGCTGTTCCGTGGCCTCGCGGCGCTGCCGGTGCGGTTTTCGCTGGCCTGGTGACGCCCTTTGTACGAAAGCTGTACGCCGCCGCGGGAAAGTCCGCGCCATGGACATCGCACACCTCCCGCGGCGCGGCTTCCTCCGCGGTGCCGCCGGCCTGGCCGCCGCCGGGGCCGCCGGTCTTCTGCTCCCGCAGGCCGCGCGCGCCCTCACCGTGCCGCGGATCTACAGCTGCGCCGAATGGGGCGCGCGCCCGCCCGCCGATGCGCTCACCACGCTCGACCACCCCGCGAACCGCGTGCTCATCCACCACATCGCCTGCCCCAACAGCACCGACTACTCCCTCGCGCACGCCTTCCAGGTCGCTCGCGACGACCAGCACGACCACATCGACAACAACGGCTGGTCCGACACCGGCCAGCACTTCACCGTCAGCCGCGGCGGCTACCGCCTCGAAGGCCGGCACGGCAGCCTCGACGCGCTGCGCGGCGGCACCACGATGATCCAGGGCGCCCACTGTCCCGGCCAGAACACCAACGCCATCGGCATCGAAAACGAAGGCACCTACACGAGCGTGGAGCCGCCGCAGGCGCAGTGGGCCTCGCTCGTCGTGTTCTGCGCCTACATCTGCCGCCAGTACGGCATCGGAGTCGAGGAGATCAAGGGCCACCGCGACTTCTACAACACCGAGTGCCCCGGCGATCGCCTGTACGCCAAGCTGCCGCAGCTGCGCACGGAGGTCGCCCAGGCGCTCAAGTCAATGTAGGTACCGCATGAGGGCGCACAGCTCGTCCGGCGGCAGCGCGCCCAGCCGGTCGAGCTCGCCCCGGCGCACGTCCATCAATGTCGTCGCCAGCTCCGCCCCGAAAGCCGACGTCAACGCCGAGTCCGCTTCGAACGCCGCCACCGCGTCGGCCAAGGAAACCGGCAGGCGCTCGGCTGAGGGGAGCGTTCCGGGGTCGACGTCGACCGGCTCCGGCAAGCTCTCGCCCGACTCCACCCCGGCCAGCCCGGCGAAGATCAGCGCGGCCACCACCAGGTACGGGTTCGCCGTCAGGTCGAAGCACTTGACCTCGAAGTTCGCCGCCCGGTCGCGCTGCCCGGCCGGGCCCTGGACCAGCCGCAGCGGCGCCTCGCGGTTTTCCAGGCCCCACCCGCGGAACACCCCGGCCCAGTGGTGCGGTTCGAGCCGCAGGTAGCTGACCACCGACGGCGCGCCGATCGCCAGCAGCGCCGGCAGCCGGGAAAGGATCCCGGCGCCGAACGCCTCCGCGGTGTCCGTGAGCCCGAACCGCCGGTCGCCGCCGGCGCACAGGTTGCGGTCGCCGTCCCAGAGGCTCAGGTGGACGTGGCCGCCGTTGCCGATGCCGTCCGGGGCGAACTTCGGCGTGAACGACGCCCGCAGCCCGTGCCGCTCGCTGACCGTCCGGATGGTTTCGCGCGTCAGCACCGCGATGTCGGCCGCGCGCACGGGGTCGCCCGCCGCCACCGACACTTCGAACTGGCCGGCCGCGTATTCCGGGTGGATCTGTTCCACCGCGACACCCTGGGCGGTCAAGGTGGACACCAGCGTCCGCAGGTAGGCCGCCTGGGAGGAAAGCCGGGCGTAGCCGTAGGCCGGGCCCGCGGTGGCCGAGCGCGGGTCGTCCGGGGCATCGGCCGCCGTGATCACCCATTCGATCTCGAACGCCGTCCGCGCGTGGTAGCCCAGGTCCGCGAGCCGGGCCGTCGCCGCCGCGGCCAGCGCCCGCGCGTCCTGCGGGTGCGGCTCGCCTTCCTGGTCGTACTTCCAGACCGGCGCCCACGCCCAGCCCGGCTGCGCGGCCAGCGGCACGAGCGCGTCCAGGTCGGGGTGCAGCCGCAGGTCACCGACGGGGCCACGCGAATGCGTGCCGTCCACGATGTCGTCGGTGGCGAGGAAGAAGTCGAACGAGTTCGACGCGCCGACGCCCCACGCCGCGGCCGACCACAGCCGGTCCACCGGAACCGCCTTCACCCGCGCGATGCCGCTGTGGTCCACGAAGGTCAGGGCGACGAGCTCCACGCCGGCGGCGCGCAGGCCGTCGGCCCGGAGGGCGCCCTGTTGCGCGAGTTCGGCCCGGTCGAGCTGGCTCATCCTGCCCCCGTCGATGTTCACTTGAGTGCTTCTCGCCTGAGAAAGAGGTGAAGATCGTGTCAGACACCGTCGAAACCCGTCCAGGTCTGCGCCGCTCCCTCTCCGTCTGGCAGGCCGTCGGCCTGTCCGTGGCGCTGATGGCCCCGAGCATGGCCGCCAACATCAACCCCCAGCAGACCGCGGCCGCCGCCGGCCGGGCCGTGCCGCTCGCCTTCCTGCTCTCGGCGGTCGGCGTCCTGCTGGTCGCGTACGGCTTTGTGAAGCTCTGTCAGCACTATCAGCACGCCGGGTCGGTGTACGCCTTCGTCGGCGCGACCCTCGGCCCGCGCGCGGGTGTCGTCTCCGGCATCGGTCTCCTCGGGACGTACACGTTCTACGCCGTCGTGACGAGCTCGGCCGCGGGCACGCTGGGCACCGCTTTTCTGACGCAGACCGGAATCTGGCCGGACCCGCCGTCCTGGGGCCCGTTCGTGCTGACGGCCGTCGCGCTGCTCGGGGCGTGGCTGCTGTCCGTGGCGCCCGCGCGCCGCGGGACGAGCACCCTGCTCGCCGTCGAAGGCGCGACGATCGCGGTGATCCTGCTGGTCACCGTGGTCATCCTGGTCCGCCTGCTCGCCGGGAACGCCCCCGGCGGCGCGCGGTTCACGATGGCCGTCTTCGTCCCGGAAACCGGGCTGTCCGGGGTGTTCCTCGGCGCGGTCTTCGGGTTCCTGTCCTTCGCCGGGTTCGAAGCCGCCGCGACGCTCGGCGAGGAGACCCACGACCCGAAGCGCACCATCCCGCGCGCGATCCTGGGCACGGCGATCTTCGGCGGCGGCTACTTCGTGGTGGTGACGGCGGTCGAGATGATGGCGTTCGGCAGCGACGCGGGCGCGTTCCACGACTCGCCGTCCCTGCTGGGCGACCTCGGCAGCCGGTACGCGGGCGGCTGGGCCGGCGACGTCATCAGCGTGGGTGCCGCGATCAGCGCGTTCGGCTGCTGCCTCGCCTGCGTCGTCGGGGGTTCGCGGCTGCTCTACGCGCTGGGCCGCGACGCCGGTGGCGGCCTCGGCCGGGCGTCCTCGCGGGGCACGCCGGTGGCGGCGGTGAGCGCCGTGACCGCCGCGGCGGCGCTGATCATCGTGGTGTGCGCGGTCTTCTTCGGCGCGACGGCGTCGGACACGTTCGCCTGGTCCGGTTCGATCGGGACGCTCGTCCTGCTGGTGATCTACCTGCTCACGACGATCGGCGCGATCCTGCTGCTGTTCGTGAAGCGCCGGATGCGCGTGCCGGGGTGGCACCTGGTCTTCCCGATCGGCGCGCTCGCCGTGCTCGGGTACACCGTCTACGTCAACGTCGTGCCGTACCCGGCCGAGGGCCCGGCGCGGTGGTTTCCGGTGGTCGCCGCGGCGGTGCTGGTGCTCGCGGTGATCTTGGTGCTGTCCGCGCCCGCCTACGCTCGTAGGGTGGGGGAGAGGCTCACGAGCGTGGACGGAGGCGCATGACCGAGCTGCTCCCGTTCGTCGCGGACCTGCCGCTGGTGGACCACCACTGCCACGGCCTCGTCACCCGGGACGTGTCCCGCGGGGAGTTCGAGGCGATGCTGACCGAGGCGGACACGACGTCGCCGCTCGGCACGAGCCTGTTCGACTCGCTCATCGGGCTGGCCGTGCGCGAACGCTGCGCGCCCGTGCTCGGCCTCCCGAAGCACGCCCCGGCCGAGGTCTACCTCGAGCGCCGCGCCGAACTGGGCGCGGCCGAGGTGGCCCGGCGGTTCCTGCGGGCCACCGGCACGACCGACTTCCTCCTCGACGGCGGGTTCCGGCCGGACTCGCTCACCACCGCGGCCGGGTTCGCCGGGCTGGCGGGCACGCGCGCCCACGACGTCGTCCGGCTGGAGCAGGTCGCGGAGGCGGTGATCGGCGGCACCACCGCGGCCGGGTTCGCCGCCGCCTTCGCCGACGAGCTGGGGAAACGCGCCTCGGCGGCGGTCGGGCTGAAGTCGATCGCCGCCTACCGCGTCGGCCTGGAGCTGGCGGGTTCGCCGCCGTCGCCGCCGGAGGTCGAAGCGGCCGCGGGGCGCTGGCTCGCCGCGGGCGGCGGCCGGCTGGCCGACGAGGTGCTGCACCGGCACCTCGTCTTCACCGGCCTCGACCTCGGCCTGCCGGTGCAGTTCCACGTCGGCTACGGCGATTCCGACGTCGACCTGCACCGCTGCGACCCGCTGCTGCTCACCGGGCTGCTGCGGGCCACCCGCGACCGCGGCGTGCCTATCCTGCTGCTGCACAACTACCCGTACCACCGGCAAGCCGCGTATCTGGCGCAGGTCTTCGAGCACGTGTTCGTCGACGCCGGGCTCATCACGCACAACGCGGGCTTCCGGGCGCCGGCCGTGCTGGCCGAGCTCCTGGAACTCGCGCCGTTCGGGAAGGTGCTCTTCTCCACCGACGCTTTCGGCCTGGCCGAGCTGTACCACCTGGGCACGGCCCTGTTCCGGCAGGGTTTGTCGGACTTCTTGCGTGCTGCTCTGGCGGCCGACGCGATGTCCGAAAAGGACGCCGTCCGGCTGTGTGCTTTGGTGGGACACGAGAACGCGAAGAGGATCTACCGCTTGGAGCACGTGTGAGTGATCTGTGGACCCGGTGGACGCAGGCGATCGCCGACGAACTGCCCGCCGCCGTCGAGCTCCGGCACGCCGTGCACGCCGACCCCCGCGGATCCGGCGAGGAGGAGGACACCGCCCGCCTGGTGACCGGCGCCCTCGGCGCGGGCGAGGGCACCCGCGTGGCCAAGACCGGCCGCGCGATCCTGCTGCCCGGCGGCGAGGGTCCGGCCGTGGCGCTGCGGGCCGAGCTCGACGCCCTGCCGGTGCTGGAGGGCACCGGCGTGCCGTGGGCGTCCGGGAACGAGTTCATGCACGCGTGCGGCCACGACGTCCACCTCGCCGCGCTGGTCGCGGTCGGCCGCGCGGCGGTCCGCGTCGGCGTGCCCCGGCCGATCCTGGCGCTGCTGCAGCCGCGGGAGGAGACGTCCCCGCCCGGCGCGCTCGACGTCGTCGAGTCCGGCGTGCTGACCGGGCACGGGGTGGACACGGTGATCGGCGCGCACGTCCAGCCGCGGATCGCGCACGGCGTCGTCTCGGCGGTGCCGGGCCCGGTGAACGCCTCCACCGACGAGTTCGAGGTGACGATGCACGGCCAGGGCGGCCACGCCGGTTACCCGCATCTGCTGCGCGACCCGATCCTCGCGCTGTCGCAGCTGGTCGTGAGCCTGCAGCAGCTGGCGTCCCGCCGGATCGACCCGGTGTTCGGCGCGGTCTGCTCGATCGGCCGGATCCAGGGCGGCGCGGCGGCCAACGTCGTCCCGAACAGCGCGAGCGCGTTCGGCTCGCTGCGCCTGATGCGCACGAAGGACCGCGAGCGAGCCCTGGAAACCCTCGCGGACATCGTGCACGGCACCGCGCGGGCCCACGGCTGCACCGCGGAGCTGGAGATCAGCCCGTGCGAGCCGGTGCTGGACAACGACGCCGTCCTGGCCTCGGGGGCCCAGCGGTGGCTGCGGCACGCCGGCTTCGTCGTCGACGACCAGTTCCGCTCCTTCGGCGCCGACGACTTCGCCCACTACTGCGGCGGCCCGACCCGCGGGCTCATGATGTTCGTCGGCCTCGGCGACACGGCGGGGGTGCCGAGCCTGCACGACGAGCGGTTCCTGCCACGTGACCAAGCCGTCACCCAGGTCGCGCACGCGCTGGTGGCGGGGTACCTGGCCGCCTTGGAAGCTCCCGCGCCTTAGCGCTACGGTGGCCGCGTGATGAGCGCCTACCTCGCGACGATCCCCAGCCCCGACCGCGGTGTCTGGCACCTGGGACCGATCCCGCTCCGCGCGTACGCCCTGTGCATCATCGCCGGCATCATCGTGGCGATCTGGTGGGGCGAGCGCCGCTGGGCGGCCCGCGGCGGCACCAAGGGCACGGTGATCGACGTCGCGGTGTTCGCGGTGCCGTTCGGCCTGGTCGGCGGCCGGTTGTACCACGTGATCACCGACCCCGAGCTGTACTTCACCGAGGGCCGCAACCCGTGGAACGCGTTCGCGATCTGGGACGGCGGCCTCGGCATCTGGGGCGCGATCGCCCTGGGCGCGGTGGGCGCGCTCATCGCCTGCCGCCGCAAGGGCGTCCCGCTGCCGGCGATGGCGGACGCGGTCGCCCCGGGCATCGTCGTCGCGCAGGCCATCGGCCGCATCGGCAACTACTTCAACCAGGAGCTGTACGGCGCGCACACGGACCTGCCGTGGGGGCTCGAGGTCTACCAGCGCTTCAACCCGGAGGACCCGGACAACCTGCTCAACGGCGTCGCGACCGGGCACATCCCGCTGCCGGAGAGCCCGGTCCACCCGACGTTCCTGTACGAGCTGCTCTGGAACCTGCTGGTCGCGCTGCTGGTGGTGTGGGCGGACCGGCGCTTCAAGCTCGGGCACGGGCGGGCGTTCGCGCTGTACGTGGCCGGGTACACGGTCGGCCGCGGCTGGATCGAGATGATGCGCACCGACACGGCGAACCACATCCTCGGCCTGCGGGTGAACGTGTGGACGTCGATCCTGCTGTTCCTGGGGGCGGTGGCGTACTTCGTGGTCGCCGGGCGGCGGGGGCCGCGGGAGGCGCCGGAGCTGCTGGTGGGCAAGAACGCGCCCGGGCCGGATGAGACGCCGGTTCCGCAGGACTCCGACGTGACCCCGGACACGGTGGCGCCCGCTTCCGGCGAGGAGGCCGGCGAGCCGGAGCACGCCAAGGTGGCCGCCGCCGAGGCGCCGGCTCCGGAGAAGCCCGCGTCGGAGGACGCACCGGCCCAGGAGCCGAAGAAGGCCGGCGACAGCTGAGGGATGCCGCGTAACCGACGCCCGCAGGACCGGGAAGAGAAGCGCGGTGAGATCGTCGCCGCGGCCACACGGTTGTTCGTGGAAGAGGGCTACGACCCCACGACGGTGGCGCGGATCGGGCGTGCGGCGGGGGTGACCTCCAACACCGTCTACTGGTACTTCAAGGACAAGGACGAGGTGCTGGTCGCCGTTCTGGACGCGCTGTTCGCGCAGTTCCTGGCCGGCATCGCGGAACGCTCGGCCGAACCGCCGGCCGAGCAGTTGTCGTGGGCGGTCACCGAGTTGCGACGGGTCGACCGGCTGATCACGACGGTGCACGCCAGGGTCGCGGCGTCGGAGTCGCTGCGGGTGTGGCACGACGGCTTCCACGCGCAGGTGGAGGCGATCCTGCGGTGGCACCTGGCCGCGTTGGGCGTGCCGGAGGCCGAGCAGGCCGCGATGACCCGGATCGGGGTGTTCGTCGTCGAAGGGATGCTGACCCACGCGGGCGACGCCGCGGGCGACCGCGCCGTCGTCGAGACGCTGGTGCGCAGTGCCCGCGGCATCGCCGCCCTGCCGGCTACCGGCCCGCCGCGGCCGTGAACCGGGCCGCGAGGAACCGGATCTGGTCCGCGACGGCACGCTCGAACAGGTCGCCGACGTAGATGTCGAAGTGGTCGCCGTCGTAGTGGTTGACCTGGACGTGGTCCTGCCCGGCCGCCAGCCGGGCCGTGGTGCGCGCGGGGGCGGCGCGGTCGTCGTCGCACACGCACAACAGGGTCGCCGCGGCGATCTTGCGCACGTCCTTGCCCGGCCGGTACAGCGGCAACCGCAACGCAAGCCGGGCGGCGACCGCGTTGGCGCTGTCGCCGCCGCCGGCCGAGCCCTTCATGACACCCCAGATCGTGTCGCGGCCGACAGCGGTGTCGCCGGGGCGGAACGGCTGCCCGCCCGTCTCGACGGTCGAAGACAACCCCTTGCCCACGGCCGGAATCCGGGTGAGGACCCGGGCGGTACGCGGCGAGAGCCGAGACCCCGCCGGGATCAGCTGGGACGCCGCGGCGATCGCGGTCGGCGACACCAGGAAGGCGGGCATCCACCACAGCCCGACCACCGGCGCCAGCACCGGCTTCGCCCCGAACACCGACCCGACGACATCGAGCACGGCGGCGATGATGAGCCCCACCATGCTCACCGGGCTCGACCGGAACCGGGAGAGCAACGACGCCGGACCGTCGGTGAACGGACACTGGGCCACTACCGCGGCCACGCCGTGGTCCTCGCTCGCGATGCGCAGCACGTGCCCGCCGCCGAACGACGTCCCCCACACCGCGATCCGGTCCGGGTCGACCTCCGGCAGGGACCGGCCGTAGGCCAGTGCCGCCCGCCAGTCGTCGAGCTGGTCGCCGATGTCGAGCAACTGCCGGGGAGCTCCCTCACTGGCCCCGAGGTACCGGTAGTCGAACACCAGCACCACCCACCCCTGGGCGGCGAACCGTTCGGCGAACGCGTCCAGCCGCCACTCCCGCACCGCGCCCAACCCGTGCGCCATGACCACCAGCGGCCGAGGCCCGCCTTCCGCCGCCGGCGTGTGCAGCCACGCCGCGCACCGCACGCCACCGGACTCGAACCACACGTCCCGCCGCACCGGCGCGGTGGGGCTGTCCGTCTCCGCCGAAGTTTCCATCGCCTGCCTCAGTCCGCTCCTGCCGCTCTTGACTCACGATCAAGACCTGGTGGACGCGAAGGCTAGAAGTCTCTTGATCGTAAGTCAAGAAAGAGGCGCGGCGGGGCCGGTCGCGGCCGGGAGTGCCGAGGAAGACGCCGTGGCGCGGGTGTCGGCGCCGCCCGCGATTTCCACGCTCCGGAGGGGCGCCGACAGTTCCGGCTCACAGGTCGGGCAGGCCCAGCTCCAGGTTCGGCGCCTGCAGCCCGCCGTCGACCTCGATGATCTTGCCCGTGATGTAGCCGCCCGCCCGCGACGCCAGGAACACCACCGTTGCCGCGATGTCCTCCGCTTCGCCGATCTTCCGCAGCGGGGTGGCCGACTCCATCTTCGCCTTCAGCTCCGGGTTGCCCACCACGATCTCCAGCGCCGACGTCGCCACCGAGCCCACCGAGATCGCGTTCACCCGCACCCGGGGCGCCAGGTCCGCCGCCGCCAAGCGCGTGTAGTGCGCCAGCGCCGCCTTCGCCGTTCCGTACGCCGCGAAGCCGCGGCCCGACACCCGGCCCATCACCGACGAGATGTTGACCACCGAGCCGCCCGTCTGCACCAGGGACGGTGCCGCCGAGACCGTCAGGGCGTGGGCCGTCGCCACGTTGAAGCGGAACGCTTCCTCCATGAACTCGACGGAACTCTCCAGCAACGGCCGCGGGTACGTGCCGCCGACGTTGTTGACCACCAGGTCGAGCCGGCCGAACTCCGACACCGCCGTCGCGGCCAGCGCCGCCGCCGCGTCCGGGGAGGACAGGTCCACCGGCACCGGGACGGCCCGGCGGCCCGCGTCGGCCACGTGCGCGGCGACGTCCTTGAGCTGGGACTCGGTGCGGGACGCGATCACGACGTCAGCGCCCGCTTCGGCGAGGGCCACGGCGGTGGCCGCGCCGATTCCGCGCCCTGCTCCGGTGACCACCGCCACCTGGCCGGTGAGCTTGAACCGATCGAGGATCATGCGGCGAAATGTAACACGTTCTAGTGACTGCGGACACAGTCCGACGATCAGGTCACGTTAGACTCGACCGGAGTTTCCGGGCCGTATCCTTAGCCGAACGAACTACCGGAAGCCCATCAGGAACTACGTCGTTCCGCGCAGCCAGATCGTTACCGTCCGACGTCGTCCGGGGCGCTCTGGAATGCTGCTGCCGTGTTTCCCAGGTGTTAAAGTCGCGCTAACAAGCGGGCCATCGTCGTCCCGTGCGCTCCCCGGCCGGTAGCCCGGCCCCGCACGACAAGACGACGAAGGAGGTCCCTTCATGATCTTCTCCGCCATTCCCGGCAAGCAGGGTCTCTACGATCCGGAGACCGAACAGGACTCCTGCGGTGTGGCCATGGTGGCCGACATCCGCGGGCGCCGCTCCCACGGCATCGTCACCGACGGCCTGGCCGCGCTGACCAACCTCGACCACCGCGGCGCCGCCGGCGCCGAACCCACCAGCGGCGACGGCGCCGGCATCCTGCTGCAGCTGCCGGACACGCTGCTGCGCGCCGAAGCCGGCTTCGCGCTGCCCGAACCCGACGAGAACGGCCACCACACCTACGCCGCCGGCATCGCCTTCCTGCCGCAGGACGCCGAAGAACGCCGCAAGGCCGTCGGCCTGGCCGAACGCATCGCCGTCGAAGAGGGCCTGGAGGTCCTCGGCTGGCGTGAGGTCCCGGTCGACGCCGACCGGGCCGACATCGGGCCGACCGCCCGCTCGGTCATGCCGCACTTCGCCATGCTCTTCGTCACCGCCGACGGAAAATCCGGCGTGGACCTGGACCGGCTCGCGTTCTGCCTGCGCAAACGCGTCGAGCACGAAAGCGTGACCGCCGGCTGCGGCACGTACTTCCCGTCCCTGTCCTCCCGGACGCTGGTCTACAAGGGCATGGTGACGCCGGAGCAGCTGCCCGCGTTCTTCGGCGACCTGCGCGACGAGCGCCTGGAAAGCGCCATCGCGCTGGTCCACTCGCGCTTTTCCACCAACACCTTCCCGTCGTGGCCGCTGGCCCACCCGTTCCGGTTCGTCGCCCACAACGGGGAAATCAACACCATCCGCGGCAACCGCAACCGCATGCGGGCCCGCGAGGCGCTGCTGGAATCCGACGTCATCCCCGGCGACCTGAGCCGGCTGTTCCCGATCTGCTCTCCGGACGCGTCGGACTCGGCGTCCTTCGACGAGGTCCTCGAGCTGCTGCACCTGGGCGGCCGGTCGCTGCCGCACGCGGTGCTGATGATGATCCCGGAGGCGTGGGAGAACCACGCCACCATGAAGCCCGAGCGCCGCGCGTTCTACCAGTTCCACGCGAGCCTGATGGAGCCGTGGGACGGCCCGGCGTGCGTCACCTTCACCGACGGCAGCCTGGTCGGTGCGGTCCTGGATCGCAACGGCCTGCGCCCGGCGCGCTGGTGGCGCACGGCCGACGACCGCGTCGTGCTGGCCAGCGAGGCCGGCGTCCTGGACGTCGCCCCGAAGGACGTCGTGGCCAAGGGGCGTCTCAAGCCCGGCAAGATGTTCCTGGTCGACACCGAGGCCGGCCGGATCGTGGACGACGAAGAGGTCAAGTCCGCGCTCGCCGCCGAGCTGCCCTACGACTCGTGGCTGCACGCGGGCCTGCTCAAGATCGCCGAGCTGCCCGACCGCGACCACGTGGTGCAGAGCCACGACTCCGTGCTGCGCCGTCAGCTTTCCTTCGGCTACACCGAAGAAGAGCTCAAGATCCTGCTCGCGCCGATGGCCGAGAAGGGTGCCGAGCCGATCGGCTCGATGGGGTCGGACACCCCGCCCGCGGTGCTGTCGAAGCGGTCCCGGCTGCTCTACGACTACTTCAAGCAGAACTTCGCCCAGGTGACCAATCCGCCGCTGGACGCGATCCGCGAGGAGCTCGTCACCTGCATGGCGCGGATCATGGGCCCGGAGCGCAACCTGCTGGCCCCCGGCCCGGCGTCCTGCCGGCACCTGAAGCTGCCGTACCCCGTCATCGACAACGACGAGCTCGCCAAGCTCATCCACATCAACGACGACGGCGACCTCCCCGGCTTCGCCTGCAGCGTCCTTTCCGGACTGTACGAAGTGGACGGTGGTGCGGAAGCGCTCGCGTCGGCCATCGAACGCGTCCGGCGCGAGGCGTCCGAGGCGATCGCGGCCGGCGCGCGCACGCTGGTGCTGTCCGACCGCGACTCCGACCACCGGATGGCGCCGATCCCGTCGCTGCTGCTCGTGTCGGCGGTGCACCACCACCTGGTCCGCACCAAGGAACGCCTGCGCGTCGCGCTGGTCGTCGAGTCCGGCGACGCGCGCGAGGTGCACCACATCGCGCTGCTGCTCGGCTACGGTGCCGCCGCGGTCAACCCGTACCTGGCCTTCGAAACCATCGAAGACATGATCGGGCAGGGCGCGGTCACCGGCATCGAGCCGGTCAAGGCGATCCGGAACTACGTGTACGCGCTGGTCAAGGGCGTTCTGAAGATCATGTCCAAGATGGGCATCTCGACGGTCGGCGCCTACACCGCCGCCCAGGTCTTCGAATCCCTCGGCCTGAGCCAGGACCTGCTCGACGAGTACTTCACCGGGACGTCGTCGAAGCTCGGCGGCGTCGGCTTGGAGGTCCTCGCCGAAGAGGTGGCGACCCGCCACCGCCGCGCGTACCCGGACAACCCGACCGACCGTGTCCACCGTGGACTCGAGACGGGCGGCGAGTACGCGTACCGCCGCGAAGGCGAGCTGCACCTGTTCACGCCGGAGACGGTGTTCCTGCTGCAGCACGCGTCCAAGACCGGCCGCGACGAGGTCTACCGCAAGTACACCGACGAGGTGCACCGCCTCTACCGCGAGGGCGGCACGCTGCGCGGGCTGTTCTCGTTCAAGGACGGCGTCCGCGAGCCGGTGCCGCTGGACGAGGTCGAGCCCGCCGAGGCGATCTTCAAGCGCTTCAACACCGGCGCGATGTCGTACGGCTCGATTTCGGCCGAGGCGCACGAAACTCTGGCCATCGCCATGAACCGCATCGGGGGCCGGTCCAACACCGGCGAGGGCGGCGAGGACCCCGAGCGGCTCTACGACCCCGAGCGCCGCAGCGCGATCAAGCAGGTCGCGTCGGGCCGCTTCGGTGTCACGAGCGAATACCTCGTCAACGCCGACGACATCCAGATCAAGATGGCTCAGGGCGCGAAGCCCGGCGAGGGCGGCCAGCTGCCGCCGAACAAGGTGTACCCGTGGATCGCGCGCACCCGGCACTCGACGCCGGGCGTCGGCCTCATTTCGCCGCCGCCGCACCACGACATCTACTCCATCGAGGACCTGGCCCAGCTGATCCACGACCTCAAGAACGCCAACGAGCACGCCCGCATCCACGTGAAGCTGGTGTCCTCGCTGGGCGTCGGCACGGTCGCGGCCGGGGTGTCCAAGGCGCACGCCGACGTCGTGCTCATCTCGGGCCACGACGGCGGCACCGGCGCGTCCCCGATGAACTCGCTCAAGCACGCGGGCACGCCGTGGGAGATCGGCCTCGCCGAGACCCAGCAGACGTTGCTGCTCAACGGGTTGCGCGACCGGATCACCGTGCAGGTGGACGGCGCGATGAAGACCGGGCGCGACGTCGTCATCGCGGCGCTGCTCGGCGCCGAGGAGTACGGCTTCGCGACGGCCCCGCTCGTCGTCGCGGGCTGCATCATGATGCGCGTCTGCCACCTCGACACCTGCCCGGTCGGCGTCGCCACGCAGAGCCCCGAACTGCGCAAGCGCTACACCGGCCAGGTCGAGCACGTGGTCAACTTCTTCAGGTTCGTCGCCGAAGAAGTCCGGGAAACCCTGGCGGCGCTGGGCTTCCGCACGCTCGACGAGGCCATCGGCCACGCCGAGCTGCTGAACACCGACGAGGCCGTCGACCACTGGAAGGCGTCCGGTCTGGACCTGGCGCCGATCTTCGAGATGCCCACCGAGACCCCGTACGGCGGCGCGAAGCGGCGCACCCGCGGTCAGGACCACGGCCTCGAGCACGCCCTGGACCGCACGCTGATCCAGCTCGCCGAGGCGGCCCTGGAAGACGCGCACCACGTGAACATCGAGCTGCCGGTGCGCAACGTCAACCGGACCGTCGGCACGCTGCTCGGCTCGGAGATCACCCGCCGCTACGGCGGCGACGGCCTGCCCGAGGACACGATCAACGTCAAGCTCACCGGCTCGGCGGGCCAGTCGCTCGGCGCGTTCCTGCCGCGTGGCATCACCCTCGACATGGTCGGTGACGCGAACGACTACGTCGGCAAGGGCCTGTCCGGCGGCCGGATCGTCGTCCGCCCCGACCCGGAGGCGTCCTTCGCCGCCGAGGCGCAGACGATCGCGGGCAACACGATCGCCTACGGCGCCACCGGCGGCGAGATCTTCCTGCGCGGCCAGGTCGGCGAACGCTTCTGCGTCCGCAACTCCGGCGCCACGGTCGTCGCCGAGGGCGTCGGCGACCACGCCTTCGAGTACATGACCGGCGGCCGCGCGGTGGTGCTCGGCCCGACCGGGCGCAACCTGGCGGCCGGCATGTCCGGCGGCATCGCCTTCGTCCTCGACGTCGACGCGAAGAAGGTCAACCACGACATGGTGGACCTGCTGCGCCCGACCGCCGACGACCTGGCGTGGCTCAAGAAAACCGTGCAACAGCACTACGATCTCACCCGCTCCGCGGTGGCGGCCTCGCTGCTCGGCGACTGGCCGCGCCGGTCGGTGGCGTTCACCAAGGTGATGCCGCGTGACTACCAGCGGGTCCTGGACGCGGCGAAGGCGGCGCGCGCCGCCGGCCGCGATGTCGACGAGGCGATCATGGAGGCCGCTCGTGGCTGACCCGACCGGTTTCCTGAAGTTCGAACGCGAAGAGCCCGCGAAGAAGCCGTACGAGGAAAGGCTTTCCTCGTGGGGTGAGGTCTACGCGGACGTCGACCCGAACGAGCGCAACGAAAAGGTGCGCAAGCAGGCGTCGCGGTGCATGGACTGCGGCATCCCGTTCTGCCACTCCGGCGGCTCGGGCTGCCCGCTGGGCAACCTGATCCCGGAGTGGAACGACCTGGTCCGCCGCGGCGACTGGGCCGCGGCGAGCGACCGGCTGCACGCGACCAACAACTTCCCCGAGTTCACCGGGAAGCTGTGCCCGGCGCCGTGCGAGGCGGGCTGTGTGCTGTCGATCTCGCCGCTGTCGGGCGGGCCGGTGGCGATCAAGCGCGTCGAGCAGACGATCGCGGACCAGTCCTGGGAAGCGGGCTACGTCCAGCCGCAGGTGTCCGAAGTGTCCAGTGGCCGCCGGGTGGCGGTCGTCGGCTCCGGCCCGGCCGGGCTCGCGGCCGCCCAGCAGCTGACCCGCGCGGGCCACGAGGTCACGGTGTTCGAGCGCGACGACCGCCTCGGCGGCCTGCTGCGTTACGGCATCCCCGAGTTCAAGATGGAGAAGAAGGTCCTCGACCGGCGCCTGGCGCAGCTGCGCAAGGAGGGCACCCGGTTCGTGACGGGCTGCGAGGTCGGCGTCGACCTGTCGGTGGAGGACCTGCGCGCACAGTACGACGCGGTGGTGCTGGCGGTCGGCGCCCTGCGCGGCCGCGACGACACGACGACACCGGGCCGCGAGCTGGCGGGCATCCACCTGGCGATGGAGCACCTGGTCCCGGCCAACAAGTTCGTGGAGGGCGACGGCCCCCCGTCGATCGACGCCCACGGCAAGCACGTGGTGATCATCGGCGGCGGCGACACCGGCGCGGACTCCTACGGAACGGCAACCCGCCAGGGCGCGCTGTCGGTGACGCAGCTGGACCAGTACCCGATGCCGCCGTCCGCCCGGGACGACGCGCGCTCACCGTGGCCGACGTGGCCGTACATCCTGCGCACGTACCCGGCCCACGAGGAGGCGGGCGAGCGGAAGTTCGCGGTGGCGGTCAAGCGGTTCGTCGGTTCCGCCGAGGGCCGCGTGACGGCGGTGGAGCTGCAGCAGGTCCGCGTCCAGAAGGACCCGGCAACCGGCCGCCGCGAAGTCATCCCGGTGAACGACGAGGTGGAGACGTTGCCGGCGGACCTGGTGTTGCTGGCGATCGGCTTCGAGGGCGTGGAGGAGATGCCGCTCCTTTCCGGCTTGGGTCTCTCGTTGACCCGCCGCGGAACGTTGTCGTGCGGCGCGGACTGGCAGACAGAGACCCCCGGGGTATTCGTCTGCGGGGATGCGCACCGAGGGGCGTCGCTGGTGGTGTGGGCGATCGCGGAGGGTCGGTCGGTGGCCAACGCGGTGGACACGTACCTGACGGGGGCTTCGGACCTGCCGGCTCCGGTGCACCCGACGGCGTTGCCGCTCGCGGTCGTCTGATCCGTTCGTCTCGGAGGCCCCCTCGCCGCTGGTGAGGGGGCCTCCGCGCGTTCGGGAAGCGTTACGCCGGACGGCGGCTGTGCTCTGTGTACACGGACAACTACTTTCGAGTGGTTGTGTCGCCTTTGCGACGATTCACTTCTCCGGAAGGTGGGGCGTCTTGAAGCACACGAAAGCCGCGGTGGTCACCGCCATCCTCTCCCTCGTGCTCGCCCTGGTCGGCACGCCCGCCCAGGCTGCAGCGAAACCCTTCTGGACGCCCGATGCCATGCGGGCGGCCGTCCCCATGGACTCCCTCGTCAAAGCTCCGCCAGCAACGCCGAGAGACGTCGCCAAAGGGCAGAGCACGATCATCCGGAGCATCCCGAACGGCGGGGGCCCCTGGACCGGCGGTGGCAAGGTCACCCAGACCGCCGGGCGCGTCTTCTTCCTCTTCAACGGCCAGAAAGCGTCCTGCTCCGGGGACGCCGTCACCAGCACCAACGGCAGCGTCGTCGTCACCGCCGGGCACTGCGTGAAGTACCAGGGCAGCTGGCACACCCAGTGGGTCTTCGTCCCCGGCTACGACAACGGCAACGCCCCCTACGGCCAGTGGGCCGCGAAGACCACCCTCACCACGCCGCAGTGGGAAGCCAGTGAGGACATCAACTACGACGTCGGCATGGCCGTCGTCAACCCGCTGAACTCGCAGCGGCTCACCGACGTCGTCGGCGCGCAGGGCATCGCCTTCAACCAGCCGAAGAACCAGAACATGTACACCTTCGGCTACCCGGCCGCGGCGCCCTACGACGGTACCAAGCTGATCTACTGCAGCGGCTCCACCTTCACCGACTTCCTGCTCACCCAGGACCACGGCATGAGCTGCAACATGACCGGCGGTTCCAGCGGCGGCCCGTGGTTCCTCTCCTTCAACGAGGGCACCGGCACCGGCGTGCAGGCTTCGGTGAACAGCTTCGGCTACAACTTCCTGCCCGGCTACATGTTCGGGCCGTACTTCGGCGCGGACGCGCAGAACCTGTACAACCGCGCGCAAGCCGCGTGACCCGGCGTCAGCCCAGGGGCGGAGCCGCGGTTCCCGTCCCTGGGCCGACGCGCGCGCGAAGCGGCCACAGCAAGCTCGGGGCATGCGGAAAACCCTGATCGCCCTGGCGTTCCTGCCCCTGCTCGCCGCACCGCCGGCCGACGCGGCACCACCACTGCACTGGACGGCGACCTGCCCCGACTACGGCAGGTCGCCGTCCCCGACGGCCGGGCTCGAATGCGCCACCCTGCGCGTGCCGCTCGACTACGCGCACCCGGACCGCACCATCGAGCTCACGCTCTCCCGGCACGCCGCCCCCGCCGGCAAGAAGAGGGGCGTGCTGCTGATGAACCCCGGCGGACCGGGCAGTCCCGGGCTCGCCATGCCCGCCCAGCTGGTGCAGCGCGTGGGCGGCTCCGGCCTGCCGGACGCCTACGACGTCATCGGGTTCGACCCCCGCGGCACCGGCTACAGCACACCGGTCACGTGCGACCTGACGACTTCGGAGGAGCGCAGCGCGGTCCTCGGACCGTACGCGGACGGCCCGCGAGACGTCGTCGCCACCGCGGTGAAAGCGCGCGCTGTGGCCGAGAAGTGCGGCCGGGCGTCCACAAAGGACCTGCTGCCGCACATGACGACCGCGAACACCGCCCGCGACCTCGACCGGATCCGGGAGGCGCTGGGGGAGCGGAAGATCTCCTACTACGGCCTTTCCTACGGCAGCTATCTCGGCGCCGCCTACGCCTCGATGTTCCCCGGCCGCACCGACCGGATCGTGCTCGACAGCGTGTCCGGGCCGCGCGGTCTCGACGTCGTCGGCACCCAGCGGTTCGCCGAAGGGTTCGACGACCGGTTCCCGGATTTCGCGGCGTGGGCGGCCGGCCGCGACGACGTCTACCACCTGGGCCGCACCCCGGCGGAGGTGACGGCGAAGTTCTCCGAGCTCGCCGCCGTCCGCGGCCCGGCATTCCGCGCGGACACCTGGAACGGGCTCTACGACGACGCGTCGTTCCCGGTGCTGGCCCGGGAATGGGCGGGCACCGCGCGCGCCGCGGCCGGCCCGCTCGACGGCGACAACCACGCCGCACTGCAGCTCCAAGTGATCTGCAACGACTCCGATTGGCCCCGTGACCTCGGCTTCTACCAGCGGGCGGTGGCGGAACAGCGGCGGCGGCACCCGATGTTCGGCCCGGCCGCGGCGAACGTGAACCCCTGCGCGTTCTGGCCGGCCGGACGGGCCGAGCCACCCGTGCGCATCGGCGGCCCGGGCCCGGCGAACGTCCTGCTGGTGCAGAACCTGCGCGACCCGGCGACCCCGCTGTCGGGCGCGCGCGAGACGCGGGCGGCGTTCGGGGCCCGCGCGCGGCTGGTCACCGTCGACGCCGGCGGGCACGGCGTCTTCACGCGGGAAAACGCTTGCGGAAACGAAGCAGTACTGGGCTATCTGCGTGACGGGGTCTTCCCCGCGGCCGACCGTTCCTGCCAATCTGGCCGGTGAGGGGGTCGATTCCCCCTCCTGGGGAAACGAGGGGAAAGAATCATGAAAAGAATGGTGTTCTTCGCCGTGTCCGCGTTGGCCGCGGTCCTGCTGACGGCGCCGCTGGCGTCCGCGCAGCAGCCGCGCTCGGGCCCGTTCTGCATTCCGGAAAGCCTCTGGCTCTACGGGACCGACGGGACCGCGAGGTGCACGGCGGGCCCGATACCGTCGATCGACCCGCCGTTCACCGTGTACCGCGAAAGCAACGGCAGCCAGGACGACTGGTGCCTGTACACCCAGCCGAAGTACGCCGGGGCCGTGGTGCGGATCCCGGCGTTCTCGGGCGCCGACGTCTTCCTGCGGGTCGCCTCGGTGCGGCCCTGCTCGGGCGGGTGGGGTCAGGTCAACGCGGCGAGCAGCGCCCAGTAGCCGCCCCCGCCGACGACGACCCCCATCAGCAGGCCGGCCAGCACCTCCGGGGTGGTGTGGTCCCGCAGCGCGACGCGCGACCACGCCACCCAGGCGACCGGCAGGGCCAGCAGCAGGGCCCACGGGCCGTACGTCAGCGTCAGCACCACGACGGCGGCCGAAGCGACGGCGGCGTGCAGGGAGATCTTGAACTTCGCGCCGAAGGTGATCGCCACCGCGACCACCAGGCTCGCCAGCATCGACGCCGCGAGCGCGACCAGTTCGGCGGGCGCGCCCCCGGCGAGCAGCCCGGCGAAGCCGAGGCCCAGCGACACCCCGGCGACCAGCAGCGGGACCCGGCGCCCGGCCCGGTTCGTCACGTGGTGGCCGTCCCACTTGCCGCGTTTCGCGCCGCGGACGATCACCGCCATCGGGATCAGCGAACCGGTGACGGAGATCAGCAGTCCCCAGCCCAGCGCGGGGAGCGGCCGGTGGCCGGTGGCGGCCCAGGCGACGGCGAGGGGCAGCGTGAGGACCCACACCCAGGGGGCCAGGACCTCGGTGGCCAACCGGGCGAAGCGCAGCACGGCGCAAACCTTATCCTGGTCTGCGTGAACTGGACTGTGGACGTCCCCGTCGACACACTGCCCGAGCTGCCGCCGCTGCCGCCCGAACTGCGCGAGCGGCTCGACAAGGCGCTGGCCCTCCCGGCCGCGCAGCAGCCGGAGTGGCCCGACCCCGAGGCGACCCGGCGGGTCCGCGGCGTGCTCGAGAGCGTGCCGCCGATCACCGTCCCGGCCGAAATCGACCGGCTGAAGGGCCGGCTGGCCATGGTCGCCCGCGGCGAGGCGTTCCTGCTGCAGGGCGGCGACTGCGCGGAGACGTTCGAGTCCAACACCGAGCCGCACATCCGGGCCAACCTGCGCACGCTGCTGCAGATGGCCGTCGTGCTCACCTACGGCGCCAGCCTGCCGGTGGTCAAGGTCGGCCGCATCGCCGGCCAGTACGCCAAGCCGCGCTCGGCCGCGACCGACGCGCTGGGCCTGCCGGTCTACCGCGGCGACATCATCAACTCCCTGGTCGCCAAGCCCGAGCTGCGCGTGCCGGACCCGGGCCGGATGATCCGCGCCTACGCGAACGCGGGCGCCGCGATGAACCTGGTCCGCGCCCTCACCGCCGCCGGCATGGCCGACCTGCACCAGGTGCACGACTGGAACAAGGACTTCGTGTCGGCGTCCCCGGCGGCGCAGCGCTTCGAGTCGCTGGCCAACGAAATCGACCGCGGCCTGCGGTTCATGTCGGCCTGCGGCGTCACCGACACGTCGCTGCAGTCGACCGAGATCTTCGCCAGCCACGAAGCGCTGCTGCTCGACTACGAGCGTTCGATGCTGCGCCTCGACAACGCCGACGCGGCCAACCCGAAGCTGTACAACCTCTCGTCGCACTTCCTCTGGATCGGCGAGCGGACCCGCCAGCTGGACGGCGCGCACATCGCGTTCGCCGAGCTGCTGGCCAACCCGATCGGGTTGAAGATCGGCCCGACGACCACGCCGGAGCAGGCGCTGGAGTACGTCGAGCGGCTCGACCCGCGCAACGAACCGGGCCGGCTGACGCTCATCGCGCGGATGGGCAACGGCAAGGTCCGCGAAGTGCTGCCGGCGATCGTGGAGAAGGTCGAGGCGTCCGGGCACAAGGTCATCTGGCAGTGCGACCCGATGCACGGCAACACCCACGAGTCGTCCACCGGCTACAAGACCCGCCACTTCGACCGGATCGTCGACGAGGTCCAGGGCTTCTTCGAGGTGCACAACAAGCTGGGCACCTACCCCGGCGGCATCCACGTCGAGCTGACCGGCGAGGACGTCACCGAGTGCCTGGGCGGCGCCCAGGAGATCTCGGACGTCGACCTGTCCGGCCGCTACGAGACGGCCTGCGACCCGCGGCTGAACACGCAGCAGTCGCTGGAGCTGGCGTTCCTGGTCGCGGAGATGCTGCGCGGCTGAGCCCGGCCGTCAGGAGGCGTCGAGCAGGCGGGCCGCGGACTTCAGCACCGCGTCCCGCAGCGAGCCGACGTCCGGCACCGCCTCGCCGTTGACCTGCAGGCCGATGTGGACGGAGTCGCGGTAGGTCGCGACCGCGATGCCGACCGCGTGGCGCGGGGCCAGCGGCACGAACGGGTAGATCTCCGTCAGCCGGGCGCCGTCCAGGGACAGCCGGGCCGGCGGCAGCGGCACCGTCGTGATCACCAGGTCGAACAGCATGGGAGCGGCCAGGCCCGCGGTGCGCGTGCCCAGGCGGTGCAGCAGCGGCGGGACGCGGCCGGCCAGCAGCGGCAGCGCCCCGGCGCCCCGGCTCGGGCCCGCCGCCTTGTTGCGGGTCATCGCCCGGCGGACCACGCGCAGCCGCTCGATCGGGTCGTCCTCGCCGACCGGCAGGTCGCACAGGTACCCCGAAAGCTTGTTGCCGCCGAGCTGGTCCGCCGCACGCCGGCGCACGCTCACCGGGATCAGTGCGCGCAGCGTGCGGCCGTCGGCGCGCTGTCCGCGGTTCACCAGCCACTCGCGCAGGGCGCCCGAGAGCACCGCCAGCACGACGTCGTTGGTCGTGCCGCCGTGCGCGCGGCGCACCCGGCGCAGCTCGGTCAGCGGCAGCCGCACGAACCCGAGGCGCCGCTGGGCGGACAGCGGGGCCGACACCGGCGACAGCGGCGGCCGCGCGGCCCGCACCACCGACGACGCGATCCCGGCGGCTTCGTTCGCCTGGCCCCACACCGTGCCCAGCGCGTCCTTCACCGTGTCCAAAGTGGAGCGCGGGGCGGGAATCGGGCGGGCCGGCGCGGTGGTCCGCTCCGGCTGCTCGACGCCGTCGAGCAGCCCGGCCGCGACCGCGTACGCGCCGGCGCCGTCGGTCAGCGCGTGGTGCAGTTTCAGCAGCAGCGCGAACTTCCCGTCCGGCAGCCCGGTGACCAGGGTCAGCTGCCACAACGGCCGTGAGGTGTCGAGCGGCTCCGCGATCCACTGCGACGCGTACGCGGGCAGGGGGTCCGGGTCGTACAGCGAGCTGAGTTCCACGTGGTCGATGTGCGCGGCCGCGGCGAACTGCGGGTCTTCGGCCCAGCGGGCCGAGCCCGGCGGGAACAGTTCCGCGCGCGCCCGCTGGCGCAGCTTCGGCAACCGTGCGGCCCGCTGCGCGAGCAGTGCCGTCAGCGCGGCCGGGTCAACCGGACCGCGGGCGGCGAAGGTGACCACCGCCCCCATGTGCATCGGGGAGGTTTCGCTTTCCAGGCAAAGGAAAGCGACGTCGAGTGCGCTGAGCGGCGAGCCTGCCATGGGCGACCTTTCCGGGTTCGCGGGGGGCGCACGGCCACGTGCGTCGGAAGGGAAGGAACTCACTGCACCAGCCCGACATGACGGCCGGGTGGTCGAAGTGTTTCCACCACGCTAACGAGCGGCCCTGTTCCGCCATTCGAGACACCCCGGGCCGTGGTGCCCCGGCTCACAGATCAAGAAGGACTCATTCTCCGGGAGCATGCTCGGGTTCTTCCGCCCGTGCCACCGGCGTGCCCCAATCGGGGGTGAGCGCGACCTGCTTGCCGACGCGGCGCACCGGCAGGCCGTTCGCCTGCCGCTTGCCCAGCCCCGGCCAGATTTCCGCGGCGTCCTTCGCCGCGGCCCGGATCGCGCCGCCGTCGAGGGTCGTCCGGCTTTCCGGGATGTCCCGGTCCGTCCACTGCACGACCACCTTCAGCGGGCCGGCGGGCGGCAGCGGCCACAGGAAGATCTCGTGGTCGACGGCGAACCGCGTGCCGCCCACCGGCTGGGCGCGCAGCACCGGGGCCTCCGGTTCGGACGCGGACGGCACCGAGATCGTCTCGGAGCTCGCCCGGCTGCCGTCGGCGAAGAGCACGCCGATGAGCAGCCCGTTGTAGTCGGGTTTGCGCCGGTGGTCGATCAGTCCCTCGGCGGGGTCGTCGACCAGGCTGTCCCGGGAGTACACCGTGACGCGCAGTGTCAGCGCCTGCGGCCACACCTCGATGGCCCGCAGCGCGACCACCGTGCGCTCGGAGCGGCCCAGCGGCTGCGCCCACGGCAGCACCGCCGGGACGATGTACTCGCGCGGGGGATCGGTCCAGTGCCGCCCGTTGAAGGCGTAAAGCTCCTGCTCCGGAACGGGGAACAGGGGACGCTCACGGGGACCGCCGGTGAAGAAGCTCATCGGACGGCCCGCGACGCACGGTCCGGCACCATGCGCCCACGGTAGGACAAGAGAGCGGGAATTTCCGCCCCCGAACGGGGGTACGGCCCCCGTGACCCGTGATCCGGGACACAGAGGCCCTACACGTAGCGTGAGCGATCAGTCGCTGAGCTTCAGCTCGCCGTTGCGCCGGGCGGCCTCGTCGAGCTCCTTCTCGGCCGGCTTGCCCATGGCGTCCATCAGCTGCCGGGCCAGGCCGAGGCCGGTCCCGCCGAGCGACAGCGCCTTGGCGAACATGTCGGACATGCCGTCGGCGCCGTTGAGCACGACCATGTGGTCGACGTTGCCGAACGCGCTCGCGCCCGCCTCGACGATCTCCGGCCAGCGCTCGGCCAGCTGCTGCGCGACGACGGCTTCCTGGTTCTCCGCCAGCGCCGCCGCGCGCGCCTTGATCGCGTCCGCCTCGGCGAGACCCTTCGCCCGGGCCGACTCGGCTTCGGCGAGACCGCGCGCCTTCGCGGCTTCCGCCTCCGCCAGGCCGCGGGCCTTGGCCGCGGCGGCCTCGGCCTCACCGGTCGCCCGGGTCGCCCCCGCCATCGCCTCGGCTCGGGCCTTCGTGGCCTGCGCCTCGGCCTCGGCGGCCGTCTTCACGCGGGTCGCGTCCGCCGCGGCCCGCAGCTCGGTCTCCCGCGCCTCGGCCTGGGCCTTGGCGATCGAGGCGTCACGGGCGGCGTCGGCCGTGGTCCGCGTGTCGTAGGCCTTCGCGTCGGCCGGCTTGCGGACCTGCGACTGCAGCCGCTGCTCGGCCAGCGCCGCCTCGAGCTCGGCCGCGCGTGTCTCCTGGACGACGACTTCCTGGCGCGCGGTCGCCTCGGCCAGCGGCCCGGACTGCGACGCCTTCGCCCGCGCCTGGTCCACCTCGGCCTGGTAACCGGCCTGCTGGATCTGGCTCTCGCGGACGGCGGCGGCTTTCTTCGCGGCGGAAACCTGCTCGACCTCGGCGGCCTCCTGGTCCCGCTGCGCCTCGGCGATGCGGGCGGACGCGGCGATCGCGGCGGCGTGCGGCTTGCCGAGGTTCAGGATGTACCCGGACTCGTCGTCGATCTCCTGGATCTGCAGCGAGTCGACGATCAGCCCCAGCTTGATCATCTCGGTGGCCGAGGACTGCCGGACCTCGCCGGTGAGCGCGTCCCGGTTGTGGATCATCTCTTCGATGGTCAGCCCGCCGACGATCGAGCGCAGGTGGCCGCTGAAGAGCTCGTGGATCGTGTCGTTCATGCCCTTCTGCTGGTCCAGGAACCGGCGGGCGGCGTTGGCGATCGAGGCGTAGTCGTCCCCGACCTTGTAGATGACGACGGCCCGCACGGTGACCGGCAGCCCCTGCTTGGTGACGCAGGAAACCTGCAGGTTGACGCCGCGGGTGTCCAGTGACAGCCGCCGCGCGGTCTGGAACCCGGGGATGACGTTCACCCCGCGGCCGGTGATGATCTTGAAGCCCAGGCTGTCCGCGGTCTCCGCCCGGTCGACGCGGACGCCGAGCCCGGAGATGATCAGTGCTTCGTTCGGTTCGGCGACCTTGTACAGCAGCCGCAGGATCCCGAAGACGACGATCAAGACGGCGATGACGCCACCGGCCGAGACCAGCAGGATTTCGACGAGACTCATGGCACCGACCCCCTCGCTTTTCTGTTGTGGGTGTGTTGGTGCCTCTTCGACGCCGTCAGCGCGTCAGGGGTTGCCACCGTTCGACGTAAACCGTCCGCGGCGGCTCGAAGTCGACCACCAGCACCTGCGTCCCGGACGTGAACGTCTCCTCCGGGTCGGCCGGGTACGCGTAGAACGCCTCCGTGCCGCCCCGGACGTTGAGCAGTACCTCGCCGATGAGGCCGGGGCCGATCGTGCCGGTCACGCGGCCTCGGCTGCCGATCATCCCCCGAAGCCCTTCAGCTTGACCTTGCTGCCCTTCTGCACGAACGTGCCCGGCTGCGGGTCCTGCTGGAAGACGAAGTCGAACCCACCGCCGCCACCGCGGCCGCGGCCGCCGTCGCGGTCGGCCTTCAGGCCCGCCTGCTCCAGGAGCTTCTGGGCGTCGTCGAACGACCGGAACCGGACGTCCGGCACCTGGACGGCGTTGTTGACGAACACGCCGATCCGCTTGGCCTTCGGCTGCGCGTTCGCCGGCGGGTCGGTGCGGGTGACCGCGCCGCCCGGGACGTCCTGCCGGAACTCCTCGCCCGCCTGGAACGGCTCGAACCCGGCCTGCTGCAGCAGGCCGAACGCCTCGTCCTTGGACCGGCCGGTGACGTCCGGGACCGGCGGCAGCGGGATCGGGCCCTTCGACACGATGATCGTGACCTGGCCGCCGATGGTCAGCTGGCTGCCCGCCGACGGCGACGTGCGGATGACCGCACCCTGCGGGACGTCGGCGTCGAAGTCGTCGGTCCCGCGGACCGGGGTCAGCTGGGCCGCCTTGATCGCCTGCTCGGCGTCGGCCAGCGCGGTGCCGGGGCGGATGTCCGGCACCGCCGGGCGGCCCTTCGACAGCACCACCGACACGTTCGCGTTCGGCGACAGCGTCGTGCCCTCCGCGGGGTCGGCGCGCAGCACCGTGTTCGGCGGGACCGTGTTGTCGTACTCCTGGCTGAACTGCGGGTTCAGCTTCACCGCGCGCAGCGCGTCGCCCGCCGCGGCCTGGTTCAGCCCGACCAGGTGCGGCACCCGCGCGGTCTTGTCCCCGCCGGTGTCGGTGAGGATGAACGCGAACGCCCCGATCAGCCCGCCGAGCAGCAGCACCGCGGCGGCGATCCCGAGGAGCAGCTTCCGGTTGCCCGCCGGTTTCTTCTCCGGCTCGGGCCGGCTCCGGCGCCGCGGCGGCGGTGGGGTGAGCACCGGGGGCGCGACCTGGCTCAGCGCCCGCGTCGCGTTCGGGCGGTGCACCGGCATGGTCTTCTGGGTGTCCGGCACCTGCGGGATCCGCGGCAGCGTGCGCTCGGTGTCGGCGAGGTCGCCCTGGCCGTGGGACACCGGGATCGGCACGGTCACCGGCAGCAGCCCCAGCCGGGCGCGCACCGCGGTCAGCTCGGTGAGGAACTCCCCGGCGTCGGCCGGGCGCAGCTGCGGGTCGCGCCGCGTCGCGCGCACGACCAGGTCGTCGAGCTCCGGCGGCAGGTCCGGGCGCAGCTCGCTCGGCCGCGGCACGTCGTCGTTCACGTGCCGGTACGCCACCGAGATCGCCGTGTCGCCGGTGTAGGGCACCTGGCCGGTCAGCATTTCGTACAGCAGGATCCCGGCCGAGTAGACGTCGCCGCGCGAAGACGCCGCGCCGGTGGCGACCTGCTCGGGGGAGAGGTAGGCGACCGTGCCGAGGATGACGCTCGAGGACGTCGTGCCCGCGCTCGCCACGGCCCGCACCAGGCCGAAGTCCGCGACCTTCACCGCCCCGCCGGTCTGCTGCCCCACCCGGCCGATCAGCACGTTCTCCGGCTTCACGTCCCGGTGCACCAGCCCGGACCGGTGCGCGGCGGCCAGCGCCGACAGCACGGGTTCGGCCACGCTCAGCGCCAGCGCGACGTCCAGGCGGCCGCGGTCGTCCAGCAGGTCACGCAGGGTGCCGCCGTCGACCAGCTCCATCACCAGGAACGCCAGCCCGGACTCCGCGCCCTGCGGCAGGTCGAAGCCCTGGTCGTGCACCGCCACGACGTGCGGGTGGTGCAGCTGCGCCGCGGACTGCGCTTCTCGCACGAACCGGTCCACGAACGACCGGTCGTCCGCGAACCGCGGGTCCATGATCTTGATCGCGACCGGACGGTCCAGCCGGGTGTCCGTCCCCCGGTAGACGGAAGACATTCCGCCGTGGGCGAGCAGCCGGTCAACCCGGTAGCGCCGCTCCAGGAGCGTGCCGACCAGGCTGGGTTGGGTGCGTGTCACGAGTATGGATCGTACGGAATCGCACACGCCTCGTGGAGGAGACCTCGCGGGTCACCCGTGCGCACTAGCGGGTGCGGGGACGGAATGTGGCACAGTGTCACCTGTGAGTGGGATTCCTGTCGCCGAAGACATCCTCGACACCGCCATCGCGGTCCTTCCGTTGGCGGAGGTGGCGGCCGTCCTCGGGACCTCGGCCAACAAGGTCCGGCAGATGCTGCGCGACGGGCAGCTGATCGCGGTCAGGCGCGGTGGCGACCTGTGCGTGCCCAGCGACTTCTTCGTGAAGGACGGCGTCGTCAAGGGCCTGACCGGCACGATCACCGTGCTCGCCGACTCCGGCTTCTCCCGGACCGAGATGCTGCGCTGGCTGTTCACCGCGGACGACACGCTGCCCGGGAGCACGCCCATCAACGCCCTGCGGACCAGCCACGGCACCGAGGTCAAGCGGCGCGCGCAGGCCATGGCGTTCTGACCTGCGCAGACAGCTGAGTGCGGCGGCGAGCTGAACGGCCGCCGCGGCGATCAGGCACGCCGGGAGCGACCACGCGGCCAGCGGTCCGGCCAGTGCCGCGCCGGCGGCCAGCCCGGTGATCTTCACGCTCGCCGCCGTCGTGAACACCTGCGCGCGGACGTGCTCCGGCGCCTCGCGGTGGCGGATCGCGAACAACGCCGTGAGCTGCGGACCTTCGGCGAACCCGGCCAGCACGGCCGCCGCGAGGACGCCGACGCCGTGCCCGCTCGCGGCCGGCAGGCAGCTCGCGGCCAGCAGGAGCGAACTCAGCCAGACGGTCCGGTCGGGCGCCCACGGCAGCGGCTTCCTCGCGAGGACGGCGTTGGCCAGCAGCGACGCCACGGCCAAGAGGGTCAACAGCAGCGCGCCGTCCGCTGGGCCGCGCAGGTGGCTCGCGCCCAGCAACGGGTAACACACCGTGACCATGCCGATCCCCGTGCAGGAGATCGTCGAAGCGACCGTCGCCCGTCGCAGCGGCCCGTTGCGGACCAGGACCCGGAAGCCGTCCCGGAGACGGCTCTTGCGGGGTTTTCGTTTCGGCAGGGACCACGCCACCGGGATCGCCACGGCGACCAGTGCGACGGCGACCACCATCCCGGTCGCCCCGCCGAGCAGTCCGGCCAGGCCGGGCCCGGCGAGCGCGGCGGCGGTGAACGTCATCGCGTCGAAGCGGCTGGCCTGCGGTAACGCGGGCCCGGCGACGCCGGGCAGCTGCGCGGTCCAGCCGCCGGCGATGGCGGGGTTGAGCAGGCCGGTCACGACCGCGACCGCGACGACGGCCTCGAGCGGCAACCTCCCGAAAAGGGCGCTGACCAGCGCAATCCCGCCCGCGTAGCCGCCCAGGGCGACGGCGAGCAGCCGTCCCGGGGTGGCACTCCGGTCCAGCAGGGCGCCGAACAGGGGGCCACCCGCGGCGGCGGCCGCGGTCAGCCCGGCAAGCAGCGCAGCGCCGGCGTGCGGCCCCGAGGTCATCCCGAGCAGCAGCAGCGCGGGGCCGGACAGCTCGTCACCGGTCCGGGCGAGCGTGGCGCCGAGGAGGTAACGTCTTATCACGGGCAAGACGTTACAATGCGGTATGGCTTTCCCGCACCGGGATTCCGTGCAGCGAGCGGTCGACCTGCTGGCCGTGCTGCTGGATCCGGCTCCCGAACCGGCCGCGGTGGCGCAGGTCCTGCGCGAGCACGGCGAACCGGAGGTCTCGCTGTCTCCGGAAGAGGTCCGTGAACTGCGCGCGGCGGCTCTGGAGCTGCGTGAAGTCTTCGCCGCGCCTGAGGCGCCTGAAGCGGCTTCGGTGCTCAACGCGTTGTTCGCGAAGTACGCGCGCCCGCCACGCCTGACCGACCACGAGGACGGCTACGGCTGGCACCTGCACGTCGACGCGGCCGACGACGGGCCGTGGGGCGCGTGGCTGGTGACGTCCTCGGCGCTCGGGCTGGCGTCGCTGCTGGCGGAGCGCCAGGGGCCGCCGGGCGGGCTGTGCGCGGCACCGGCGTGCGGGAAGCCCTTCGCGCACACGGGCGGGGGAAGCCCGCGGCGGTACTGCTCGTCCCGGTGCGCGACACGCGAACGCGTCGCCGCGCACCGGGCGCGCCGGTGACGTCAGCCCTGGGTCTTGTCGCGCCAGGCGATCCAGGACTTGAGGGGGTCGAGGTCGTAGTCCGGGCCGCCCACGCCGACCGTGAACGTCGTGACGCCCAGCTCCAGCAGCTTCGGGCCCAGTTCGTCCGGCTCGCCCTGGACGCCGCACGAGCGCTCGATCTCGGCCGGGTCGCGGCCGACGTCCGCGCAGTGCTGGTCGAGGATCTTGACCTTGCGGCCGACGACCTCCGGGTCGCCGAAGCCGTGCCAGATGTCGCCGTGCTTGGCCACCAGCTTGAGCGTCTTCTTCTCGCCGCCGCCGCCGATCAGGACCGGGATCTTGCGGGTCGGCGCCGGGTTCAGCTTCGACAGGCGCGACTCGATCCGGGGGAGCGACTCCGCCAGGTCGTCGAGGCGGCCGCCGGCGGTGCCGAACTCGTAGCCGTACTCGTCGTAGTCCTTCTCGAACCAGCCGGAGCCGATGCCGAGGATGAGCCGGCCGCCGGAGATGTGGTCGACCGTGCGGGCCATGTCGGCCAGCAGCTCGGGGTTGCGGTAGCTGTTGCAGGTGACCAGCGCGCCGATCTCCACCCGGGACGTCGACTCGGCCCAGGCGCCGAGCATCGTCCAGCACTCGAAGTGCATGCCGTCGGGGTCGCCGTAGAGCGGGTAGAAGTGGTCCCAGTTGAAGATGATGTCGGCCCCGAGGTCTTCGGCGGCCGACGCGGTGCGCCGGATGCTGTCGTAGTCGGCGTGCTGCGGCTGGAGCTGCAGGCCGATCCGGATGCGTCGTTCGGTCATGATCGCAGCCTACGACCGCCGCGGAGCGTCTCGCGCGCCCAGACGTCGAAGTCCGGCGCGACGCTCTCGCTTCACCGGCCGGTGATGCGTTCCGCGGCCAGCCGTCCGGAGATCAGCACCGGCGGGATGCCGACGCCGGGGGTGGTGCCGCAGCCGGCCAGCACGACGTTGCCCGCCGCGCGGACCAGGTTCGCCGGCCGGAACGGACCGGTCTGGGTGAACGTGTGCGCCAGCGAGAACGGTGTCCCGGCCGCGAGCCCGCGCGCCGCCCAGTCCGCAGGCGTGATCGTCTCGTCGACGGTGAACTCGCCGCCGAAGCCGGTCAGCCCGCGGGCTTCGAGCGTCCGGAGCAGCTCCTCGCGGTACGGCCCGCGGATCCGGTCCCAGTCGATCGGCCCGCGCCGCAGGTTCGGGGCGGGGGCGAGCACCGAGACGATCTCGCCGCCGCGCCCGGCCAGCCCCGGGTCGGTCGCCGTCGGCCGGGTGACCAGCAGCGACGGGTCGCTCATCAGCTTCCCCTCGCGGATGATCTCGGCGAACGTCCGCTCCCAGGCACCGCCGAAGAAGATCGTGTGGTGGCCGAGGTCCCACTTTTCGCTCGTCCGCCCGTGCAGCACCACGGCGGACGGCGAGTAGCGCAGCGGCAGCGGACGGCGGGGCCGCGCGCCGAGGAGGCGGTAGGCCGTGCCCAGCTCGGTGGCCAGCACGACGGCGTCGCAGGCGATCCGTTCGCCCGAGCGCGTCCGGACCGCGCGGACCCGCGAGTTCACCCGTTCGAGCCAGGCGGCTTCGGTGCCGAACCGGACGTCGGCGCCCGCCCGGGCCGCCGCGCCGGTCATCGCCCGGCCGATCTCGCCCATCCCGCCTTCGGGGTAGTAGACGCCGCCGACGGTGTCCATGTACGCGATGACGCCGTACGCGCCGATCGCGCGGGCCGGGTCGAGGCCCGCGTAGAGCGCCTGGAAGGTGAACAGCCGCCGGACGCGCTCGTCGAGCAGGTAACGGCCGACGCGCGGGCCGAGCCGCCCGAAGCCACCCAACGCGGCGAGTTTCGCCAGCTCGGGGCGGGCCAGGTCGAGCGGCGAGTCGAAGTTCGCCGCCAGGAAGCGGTCCTTCTGCACGGCGTACAGCTCGGACAGCCAGCGCCGCAGCGCCCGGTAGCCCGCCGCCTCGCGGCCGCCCGCGAAGGCGCGGATCTCGGCTTCCATGGCGTCGCCGTCGGTGTGCAGCGGCAGGGAGCTGCCGTCGGCGAACCGCGCCCGGTACGCCGGGTCGAGCCGGGTCAGGCGCAGGTTCTTGGCCAGGGGCTCGCCGACCGCGGCGAACGCCTCCTCGAGCAGTTCCGGCATGGTGAGCACGCTCGCGCCGGTGTCCACGGCGTTGCCGTCGAAGCTCTGCTGCCCGGCGCGGCCGCCCGGGGTGTCGGCCTGCTCCAGCAGCGTGACCTGCCGTCCGGCGCCGAGCAGGTGCAGCGTCGCCGAAAGCCCGGCCAGTCCCGCGCCGATGACGACGACGTGGTCAGCCGGCCCGGCCAGCGTGCGCACGTCAGTACGTCCGCTGGGTGGCCTTGACGACCAGCCCGGTCAGCGCCGCGGGTGCGGGCTCGGCCAGGTGCGCGCGGTCCAGCGCGGCCATCGCGGCCGTCGTCAGCTCGTCGATCCGGCGCTCGACCGCGTCGACCGCGCCGACCTGCTGCAACGCCATCCGGACGGTCTCGACGCCTTCGTCGGACAGGTCCGCGTCGCCGATCGCGTCGGCGATCACCGTGGCCGCCGCCTGCTCGCCCTTTTCCGCCGCGAGCTGCAGGCCGAGCGCGACGAGCAGGGTTCGCTTGCCCTCGCGCAGGTCGTCGCCGGCGGGCTTGCCGGTGACCGACGGGTCGCCGAAGACGCCGAGCAGGTCATCGCGCAGCTGGAACGCGACGCCGACCTCGCCGCCGAACTCCAGCAGCGTGGCGATCAGTTCCGGAGAGGCGCCGCCGAGCGCGGCGCCCAGGTGCAGCGGCCGTTGCACGGTGTAGGCGGCGGTCTTGAGCCGGTCGATCTTGAGCGCGGCCTCGACCGAGGCGTCGCCGGTGGCCTGCGTGCGGACGTCGAGGTACTGCCCGGCGAGCACCTCGGTGCGCATCGCGCGCCAGGCCGGGCGTGCCGCGGCCAGGGTCGCGGCGGGCAGCGGCGCGTCGGCGAACATGTCGTCCGCCCAGGCCAGCGCGAGGTCGCCGACCAGCACCGCGGTGGCCAGGCCGAACGTCGTCGGGGAGCCGAGCCAGCCCTGGTCGGCGTGCAGCTTCGCGCCGGCGATGTGCACCGTCGGGTTGCCGCGGCGGGAGTCGGAAGAGTCGATCAGGTCGTCGTGGATCAGCGCGCAGGCCTGGATCAGTTCGAGGCTGGACACCGCCTGCAGCACGCCCTCGGCGTCCGGGCCCGCCGGGTCGCCGCCCGCGCCGCGCCAGCCCCACCAGGCGAACGTGGGGCGCAAACGCTTGCCCCCGCCCAGGACGAACCCGCGCAGCGCGTCGATCCCGGCGGCCACGGTCGGCTCGGTGCCGAGGATTTCGGTCCCCGCCCGATCGAGGAACCCGGTCAGCGCGCGCTCGACGTGGACGGGCAGGTCGGTGTCGGCGGCGGGCGCGTTCATCCCGCCATCCTCGCCGAACCCGCGAGGGCGCGGGCGGCCGGGGCACCCGGATGTGGCGAATCAGACTCCGGCTCAGGCCCCGCCCGGGGGAGCCCAGAACGGCCCGGTCAGGCCCGCCTCGGCGAAGTAGGCGACGGCGTCGTCCGGTTCGCGCCGCCGGTAGCCGCGCTCCAGCCGGCCCGCGTACCAGCCGCGGGCGAGCCGCCAGAGCGTGACCAGGTCCAGCACGGACCCCTTGGCCTGCCCGGTTTCCGCCAGCCAGGCGTCCACACAGGACTCACAGCAGAAGAGGCGCTGGTTCGCGCACGTGTGCAGCACGTCGTCCCACATCCGTGCGGCGGGCACGAGGAAGTGCGCGACCTGCGCGCCCTCGGGCGGTTTCGCCCGCTCCACGACCAGCGCGTGCGGCTGCCCGCAGCCGGGGCAGCGGGTCGCCACGAGCACTTCCGGCTCCGCGTCGACCAGGTGGGGGATGGCGAACGAGTCCCACGCGCAGCCGCCCCACCACAGCGTGTGCGCGCCCATCACGGAGAAGCCGAGCGACTTCGCGGCGAACGGGTGGGCCAGGACGACGTGCTCGCACTCGTCGAGCACCAGGTGGTGGGCGTCGGCGAGGCGGTGCAGCGCCTGCTTCGCGACGGCCAGCGACCCGCCCGCGGCGTCGGCCAGCTCCGGCGCCGACGGCGCCCGGCCGTGGTCGGCGAAGGCGTGGTAGACGGCCAGGCGCACGTCTTCGTCCCAGCTCGCGTCGTCAACCCTCATCGTTCACTCCTGTATCGAGTCTAGAGCCGGGACCCTTAACATTCGAGGTATGACGTCGGTGATCGAGCGGTTGCGCGGAGACGGGCCGAAGTTCTCCATCGAGTTCTTCCCGCCCCGGGACGCGGCGGACGAGGCCGTCCTGTGGAAGGCGATCCGGGAGCTCGAGCCGTACGACCCGGCCTACATGTCGATCACCTACGGCGCCGGCGGCTCCAGCCGCGACGGCACGATCCGCAGTATCGCCCGCGTCGCGACCGAGACGACGCTGGTGCCGATGGCCCACCTGACCGCGGTCAACCACTCGGTCGCCGAGCTGCGCAACGTGATCGGCTGGTACGCCTCGGTCGGCGTCCGCAACATCCTCGCGCTGCGCGGCGACCCGCCGGGCGACGTCTACGGCGAGTGGATCCCGCACCCGGAGGGCCTGACCTACGCCGAGGAGCTGGTGCAGCTGGTCCGGTCGCTGGGCGACTTCTGCGTCGGCGTGTCGGCGTCGACCTACGGCCACCCCCGCTCGGCGGACCTCGAGACCGACACGAAGTACCTGGTCCGCAAGCTGCGCGCGGGCGCGGACTTCGCGATCGCCCAGCTGTTCCACGACGCCGAGGACTTCCTCCGGCTGCGCGACCGCGTGGCCGCGACCGGCTGCGACGTCCCGGTGCTGCCCGGCGTGATGCCGCTGACGACCATGCGGACGCTGCAGACGACGATCAAGCTCTCCGGCGCCCCGGCGCCGCGGAAGCTGCTGGACCGGCTCGAACCGCTGGCCGACGACCCGAAGGCGTTCCGCGCGGCGGGCATCGACGTGATCACCGAGCTGTGCGAGAAGCTGATCGCCGAGGGCGTGCCCAACCTGCACTTCTACACGTTCAACCGGTCGAAGGCGACGCGCGAGGTGATCGCCCGGCTGGGCCTCGTCCCCGCCCGTGCTTAAGTACGTACCGTCCGGTACGCGCTACAGGTAGCGTGCGGCCATGGCTTCTACTGCTTCCCAGGGCGTGCACGACATCTGTGACCGCTACGTCGACGAATACGTGGCCGCGGACCCGGTCGCGGCGACCGTCCACGGCATCAACGGGCACGACCACCAGCTGACCGACTACTCGGCGGACGGGTTCGCCGAGCGCGCCGGGATCGCCGCGCGGGCGCACGCCGCCGTCGCCGCCACCGAGCCGCGGGACGCCGCCGAGCGGGCGGCGAAGGCCGTGTTCACCGAGCGCATCGGCCTGGAGCTGGAGATCCACGAGGCCGGCCTCGACGTGGCGAGCCTCAACGTCATCGCCAGCCCGGTGCAGGAGCTGCGGATGGCGTTCGACCTGATGCCCCTGGAAACCGAGCAGGACTGGTCGGTCGTCTCGGCGCGGATCGGCGAGGTCCCCCGCGCGCTCGCGAACATCCGCAGCGGCCTGCTTTCGGCGGCCGACGCGGGGCACGTCTCGGCGCTGCGGCAGGTCGCGAAGGTGGCGGAGCAGTGTGAAACGTGGGCGGGCCTGAAGGAGGAGACGGGCTTCTTCACGGGGCTGGTCGCGCCTTCGCCGGGTTCGGCGTTGAAGGCCGATCTGGAGCACGGCGCACGGGCCGCGGAAGAGGCGTTCGCGGAGTTCGCCGGGTTCCTGCGGGCGGAGCTGGCGCCGAAGGCCCCGGTCAAGGACGCCGTCGGCGAGGACGTCTACCGCCTGTGGTCGCGGTACTTCGTGGGCGCGGCGCTGGACCTGCGCGAGGCCTACGAGTGGGGCTGGGCGGAGTTCGCCCGCATCGAGGCCGAGATGCGCGCGGTGGCGAACCGCATCAAGCCGGGCGCGTCGCCGGCCGAGGCGGCGGCGGTCCTGGACGCGGACCCGCGTTACCGCGTCCGGGGGCGCGCGGAGTTCGAGGCGTGGATGCAGCGCCTGTCCGACGACGCCCTGGAGTTCCTGCGCGGCAAGCACTTCGAGATTTCCGACCGCGTGATGGCCCTGGAGTGCAAGATCGCCCCGCCGGGTGGCGGCGTCGGCGCGTACTACACGCCTCCGAGCGAGGACTTCACCCGCCCGGGCCGCATGTGGTGGTCCCTCCCGGCGGGCCGCGACGAGTTCGTCACCTGGCGCGAAACGAGCACGGTGTACCACGAAGGAGCCCCCGGTCACCACCTCCAGATCGCGACGGCGGTGGACCAGTCGGCGGGCCTGAACAAGTACCAGCGGCTGATGGCGTTCACCTCGGGCCACGCGGAGGGCTGGGCCCTGTACGCGGAGCGCCTGATGGAGGAACTGGGCTACCTGTCGGACGACGGAGACCTGCTGGGCATGCTGTCGGAGCAGCTGTTCCGCGCGGCCCGGGTGGTGGTGGACCTGGGCATGCACCTGGAGCTCGAGATCCCGGCGGGCACGGGCTTCCACGAGGGCTCACGCTGGACACCGGAGCTCGGCCTGGAGTTCATGCTGACCCGCACGATCACGGACCAGGCCCACGTCCGCGACGAGATCGACCGCTACCTGGGCTGGCCGGGCCAGGCCCCGGCGTACAAGATCGGCGAGCGCCTGTGGCTGGCGGCCCGGTCGGAGGCCCGCTCCCGGGCGGGGGCGGGGTTCGACATCAAGCGGTTCCACACGGAGGCGCTGAAGCTGGGCGGGATGGGGCTGGACACACTGCGGGAGCAACTGTCCCACCTGGACTGAGTGCTCGGGGGGGGGTCACCGAAAACCGGTGGCCCCGCTTCGCTTTTCCCCGATAGGTTCCCTCTCGTGCGCCGAATGCTCTTCGTCACCCCACCGCCCCGCGCCTGAGCGGGGTGGTCCTCGCCGCGTGGCTCAGGGAGTCCGCGGCTGATTTGTCTTGCGCACCGCCCCGCGTTCGTCGAATTCCCTTTCCTTCGACGCAGACGCAGGAGCGTTCATGTCCCTCGCCTTACCCACGCGCGCCCGTTCGTCGGCCGCGCTCGTCCTCGCCGGTGTCCTCTGGGGCACCGGTGGTCTCGCCGGCTCGCTGCTCGCGCGGCGGGCCGGCCTCCACCCGCTCGCCGTCGCCGACTACCGGCTGCTCGTCGGCGGTGCCGTCGGAACTCTCGTCCTGAAAGGCCGCGGTTTCCCGCGCACACCGGAAGCCCTGCGGCGCATCCTCGCCGTCGGTGGCCTCTTCGCCCTCTTCCAGGCCAGTTACTTCGCCGCCGTCGCGCTCAGCTCGGTCAGCGTCGCGACCATGACCACGATCGGCGCCGCGCCCGTCATCGTCACCCTGCTGTCAGTGCGGAAGATCCGTCGCTGGACGATGGTGTCGACGGCGGGCACCCTCGCCGGCCTGGTGCTGCTGCAGTGGTCACCGGGTGAAGCGATCTCGTTCGGCGGTCTCGGCTTCGCGCTGCTCGCGGCGGCCGGCTTCGCGACCCTCACCCTGCTCACCGCGAAGCCGGTCGAAGGTCTCGACCCGCTGCCGACGACGGCGTTCGGCTGCCTCACCGGCGGCCTGCTGCTCCTCCCGGTGGCGAGCTGGTCCGGCATGGGGATCCCGCTGCAGACGGACGTCCTCGCGACCGTGTGCTACCTCGGCGCCGTCCCGACCGCCCTCGCCTACGCCGCCTACCTGCGCGGCCTGGCCGACGCGCACCCCGTGCTCGGCGCGCTGTCGGCGGTGCTCGAGCCGCTGACGGCGGCGGTGCTGTCCGCGGTGCTGCTCGGGGAACGGCTGAGCGGCACGGCCTGGTGCGGCGCGGCCGTGCTGGTCGCGGCGCTGGCCGTCGGCTACTGGCGCCCGGAACCGCGGTGAGGCGGCGCTGCCCCTCGGCTCAGCGCGGGTCGAGGGGCAGCGCGCGCCCCAGGATCGCGAACGGCCGCGGGTCGCCCGCGAAGTGGTAGTCGCGCAGGACGTCGACGAACCCCGTGCGGCGGTAGAGCTTCCACGCCCGGCTGGTGCCCTCGGGCGTCGACAGCAGCACGTTCGCGCTCGGCACGCCGTCGAGCAGGCCGCGGAGCAGGTCCTCGCCGATCTGGTGGCCCTGGTTCTCCGGCCGGACGTGGATCTCGGTCAACTCGAAGTAGTCCGACAGCCAGCGGTCGGCTTCGGCGGACCCGGACCGGCGGCTCAGGCCGTGCCGCACCTGCTCGTGCCACCACTGCCCGGCGCGGCCGCGGTAGCCGTAGGCCAGGCCGAGCAGGACGTCGTCGGCGTCGAACGCGGCCATGCAGCGCCAGCCCTCACGCAGCGCGTGGGTGAGCCACATCGGCGCGCGCTGCTCGGCGGTGCCGGCCGGGTACCGCATCGCCCGGACGTAGATGTCCAGCGCTTCGGGCAGGCGGGCGCGGAACTCGTCCGCGGAGAGCTGGACGTAGCGGGAGCAGCCGGCGGGCATCGCGGTCACAGCGGTCCATCTTCCTCCGCGCCGCCGAGCGCGCCCGGGGTGCCCCCGGTCAACGCGACCAGCTCGGCGAAGGTGGTCGGGTAGACGGTCTTCGGGTGTCCCGCGGCGGCCCACACGACGTCGTGGGCGCGCAGCGCGGTGTCGACGAGGGTCGGCAGCTTCGCCGGGTGGCCGGTGGGCGCGACGCCGCCGATCGGCTGCCCGGTGTGCGCCCGCACGAAGTCGGCGTCGGCCTTGCCGATTTCGCCGCCGGCCAGCCGGGCGAGCGTGGCCGGATCGGCGCGGTGGGCGCCCGAGGTGAGGGCGAGGAGCGCTTTTTTGTCGGACCCCAGGCGGAAGATGAGGCTGTTGGCGATGGCCCCGACGGGCACGCCGAGCGCTTCGGCCGCCTGAGCGGCGGTCCGGACCTCGGCGGGCAGGACACGGATGCCCTCGGCGGCGCCGTGCTGCCCGGCTTCGGCCAGCGCGGCCGCCACCTTGGCGACGGCGGGGTGCTCCAGCGAACTCATGAGCCTATGAGATCACGCCGCCGACCTGGTGTCCCGCACCACGCCCGCCCGGGGTTGAGCGGACACCGGGTCCGGGGTTACTCTGGAAATTGTTCGAACAAGCGTTCGACATCTGGTGAGCGCGCACCGGTCGGGTGCCCGGGACCGGGACGGGGGAAGCGTCTCGGCACCGGGCCCTCGATCGGGCTCACCCCGCGCAGGAGGAGGGTCGCCATGTCCGTCAAGGTCGTGTCCCCCACGGATCCCGGGCAGCCCGAGCTGCCCATGTCGCTGCGCCCGCAGGCTCCCCGGCGCTCCCGGCAGTGCCTGACCCCCGGCGCGGAGACCCGCCCCCGCCCGCCGGCGGATCCCCGGCAGCCCGAGCTGCCGATCCTGCGCACACCGGACTCCGGCCGGCTCGAGGAACACCCGGCTCCCACGGACCCGGGGCAGCCGCAACGGCGCCCGCCGGCTCCGGCTCCCGCGAATCCGGCGCCCTCCCAGCCGGCCATGACGGCTGCCGAGGCGGAGTCGGGGCAACTCGAGCTGCATGCGTCGGCTCCCGCGGCTCAGCCCCGGCCGGCTGCGGCCTCCACGCCGCCTCGGCGCGCGGCTCGCGAGGATTCCGGTTCGCCCCGGCCGGCTGCGGCCTCCGAATCGCCTCAGCAGCGCCTGGCTATGACGGATTCCGGGCCGTCGCAGCCGCCCGCTGCCCCCGCGCCGCCTCAGCAACGCCCGGTTCCCAAGGACTCGCCCCGGCCGGCTGCGGCCTCCGCGCCGTCCCAGCGGCGCGCGGCTCCTAAGGACTCCGGGTCGCCCCGGCCGTCCGCGGCCTCCGCGCCGCAGCGGCGTCCGTCGGGTCCCGCCGATCCGCAGCAGTCCTCGCCCGAAGTCTCCGCGTCGCAGCCCGAGCTGCCGATTCCGCCGCAGCGTCCCGCGCCGGCCGCGCACCCCGGATTGCCCATGGCGCTCCGGCCGCCCGGCTCCGAGCAGTCCGCGCTGCCCATGTCATTGCGGCCGCCGGCTCCTCCGGCCGCGGCCGGGTTGCTCGCCCAGGCGCGGCGCGGGCTTGCCGAGGCTGAGCGCGAAACCCATCCCGCCGAGCGGTTCATCGGGGCCTACCTCGCCGCGCTCCGGGGTGCCGCCGCCGTGCTCGCCGGGCGGGGGCGGCCGCACCGGGGGCGGGCGCGGCCCGCCAGCACCTGGATGCTGCTCGACTCCGTCGCCCCCGAACTGCGGGAGTGGTCGGCCTTCTTCGCCGGCAACTCCGCCACCCGCGCCGCCGCGCAGGCCGGGATCACCGGGAAGGTCACCGCCGAGTCGGCCGACGGGCTCGTGCGCGCCGCCGCGTCCTTCCTGGAACTGGTCCGCCGGCTCGTGCACGGCCTGCCGATCACCGGGGAAGCCCATGTCGCGTGAGCACGGCCCGGTCGACCAGGGGCGGTTGCTCACGGCGTTGGGAATCGAAGGCAGGCTGCTGGCCGAGGCGGTGCACACCGCGCCGGTCGAGGCGCCCGTGCCCGCCTGCCCGGGCTGGTCGCTCGGCGAGGTGGCCCGGCACGTCGGGAGCCTCTACCGGATGGTCCGGCGCCGGCTGACCGACGGCCGCAGTCCCGACGACTGGCCCCGCGACCCCGCACCGGGCCAGAGCCTGGGTGACTTCCTGGAGACGGGCCTGACCGAGCTGCTCGACGAGCTGGCCGCGCACGACCCGGAGGACCGCGCCGACACCTGGTGGCCGGCCGACCGCACGTACGGGTTCTGGCGACGGCGGATGCTGCACGAGACCGTCGTGCACCGGGTGGACGTCGAGCAGGCGGCGGGCGTCGAGTCCCGCGGCGTGCCCGACGACGTCGCGATCGACGGCATCGACGAAGCCCTGACCCTGTGGTTCGGGCAGAAGCTGCCGATGCTCGGCCTGACCGGCACCAAGGCGGGCACGGTCGGCGTCCGGGCCGGGGCGCACAGCTGGATCGCGCGGGCCGGGCCCGTGACCACGGAGGCCTGGCGCTGCTCGGCCGAAGAGGCCGGGGCCGCGGACGACGTCGTCACGGCCGGCCCCGCGCAGCTCTACCTGTGGCTCTGGGGCCGGGCGTCCCTGACCTCGGTGACCGTGCGGGGCGTGCACGACCAGGCGGCCCAGCTCTGGGCGCTGCTGCGGCTCGCAACCCGATGAACCGGCCGGTGGGGAAGCCGAACCGGAACTGTCGGGGGTGGCGGTTAGCCTGCGGCGCATGAGCACCCGCCTGGTGAACCTGGTGATCGACGCGGCGCGGCCGGGAGTCCTCGCGGACTTCTGGGCCGCGCTGCTCGGCTGGCACGTGGCGATCGAGGACGACGGCGAGGTCGACGTCCGCGCTCCGGAGAGCGACGGCTGGGACCTGGACCTGGTCTTCGTGCCGGTACCGGAACCCAAGGAGGTGAAGAACCGCGTCCACCTGGACCTGGCGAGCACCACCCCGGGCCATCAGGCCGAGCTGGTGGCGCGCGCCCTGGAGCTGGGCGGCAGGCGTGTCGACCTCGGGCAGGGTGACGTGCCGTGGGCCGTGCTGGCCGATCCGGAAGGCAACGAGTTCTGCGTCCTCGAGCCGCGCGCACAGTACGCGGACACGGGCGCGGTGGCGTCGATCGTGGTCGACGCGCACTCCCCGGAAGCGCTGGCGGCCTTCTGGGCGCGGATCACCGGGTGGCCGGTCCGGGGCCGCGAAGGGGACGTCCTGGTGGGCCTGCGCTCGCCGTCCGGCCGGGGGCCGTGGCTGGAGTTCCTCCGCAACGACGACACCAAGCGGGTCAAGAACCGCGTGCACCTGGATGTCGCGCCCCCGGCGGGCGAGGACCACGCCGCGGCGGTGACGGAGGTCGTCGCGGCCGGTGCGGCGCCGGCTGACCTGGGCGGTCCCGCGTTGCCGTGGCGCGTGCTGACGGACCCGGAGGGCAACGAGTTCTGCGTGCTGACCCCGCGCTGACCTAGCGTGGACCCCATGGAGATCTTCGACTGGGAGGGGCGCCGGATCGCGTGGGAGCGCGCCGGATCGGGGCCGGCGGTGGTGTTCTGCCACGGCACGCCGTGGTCGTCGTGGCTGTGGCGGCCGTTCGCCGAAGCGCTGAGCGCCGAGTTCACCGTGTACCTCTGGGACATGCCCGGCTACGGCCGTTCGTCGAAGGACGCCGGGCACCCCGTCGGCTTCGGAGTTCAGACCGAGGCGTTCCTGGCCCTGCTCGCGCACTGGGGTCTCGACCGGCCGCACGTCGTCGCCCACGACTACGGCGGCGCCGTTTCGCTGCGCGCCCACCTGGTGCACGGCGTGCCGTACGCGTCGCTGCTGCTGGCCGACGCCGTGGTCATCCCGCCGTCGGGTTCGCCGTTCTTCCGGCTGGTCAAGGAGCATCCCGACGTGCTCGCCCAGGTGCCGCCGTACATCCACGAGGCGCTGGTCCGCGCCTACGTGAGCAATGCGAGCTTCCGGGAGCTGCGCGAGGCCGACCTGGACGAGCTCGTCGCCCCGTGGCTCGGGGAAGAGGGACAACCCGCGTTCTACCGGCAGATCGCCGCCTACGACGAGCAGTACCTGGCCGAGAACGAGCGGCTGCTGAGCGCGGCCGACGTGCCGGTGCGGGTCCTGTGGGGCGCCGAGGACACCTGGATCCCGCCGGCGATCGGCGAGCGGCTGGCCGCCGGCCTCCCCGGCGCGACGTTCGCCCCGGTCGCCGGCGCGGGCCACCTCGTCCAGCTGGACGCCCCGGTCGCGCTGGCGACCGAGCTGCGGGCCTGGCTCGGTGTTTCGCCGGGGTTGCCGGGCCGCGTCGAACGCTGACCTGCCCGAAACACCGGCGTCCTGGGGCGGCAACAACCCCGGGGGACCGTGGGGGCATGGAGACCTCCAGAGCGTTGCCCCAGCCGGGCCGGACGGCCGCCGTCGAGGAGCCGGTCGCGCCGTCGGCGTGGCGGGTGCGGATCCGGATGCACGACCACCCGGGCACCCTCGCCCGCATCGCGATCCGGCTCGCCGACCTCGAGTGCAACATCCTCGGCCTGTCCGTGCTGCCGGTGCCGGGCGGTGTGCTCGACGAGATCGTCCTGCGGCCCGCGACCGGCCTGCCGCGCCGGCACCTGGTCGACGCCATCCGCGCCGAGGGCTGCGAATGCACGGCGATCATCGACGCCGACGTCCACGAGCTGGTCGACCCGTCGGCGTCGACGCTGCTCGCGGCCCGCCGCGCGGTCGACGACCCGGCCCGTGTCGCCGAGGTGCTGAAGGACGTCCTGGCGGCGGACGTCGTCACGCTCGTCCCCGCCGTCGAAGCGAACCCGGCCCGCACGGAGAGCGGGCACCGGGCGGTGTTCGCGCTGGCCGACGGCAGCGCGCTGGTGGCGCGCCGCCAGTGGGCGCCGTTCGTGCAGCTGGAGCTGACCCGCGCCGAAGCGCTGGTGACGCTGCTCGCCGCGGCGGCCCGGAACGTCGCCGGCCCGGTGGTCCTCGACCGCCCGGACGGCGCGGCGATCGTGCTGCGCAAGGGCGTCCCGGGCGACGCGGACGCGGTGTCCGAGCTGCACCGCCGCTGCTCGATGGCGACGCTGTTCCGCCGCTACCACACGGGCGTGCGCTCGGTGCCGCGCCGCTGGCTGCACCGGCTGCTGGTGCCGCCGCGCGGCACGAGCGTGCTGGCGGTCTTCGGCCGCGAGGTCATCGGCCTGGCGCAGCTGATCCCGGTGGCGTCCGGCGCCGCGGAGATTTCGCTGCTGGTGGAGGACGACTGGCAGCAGCAGGGAATCGGCACGGCGTTGCTGGCGCGGTTGGCGGTGCTCGCGGAAGCCCAGGGCATCACGGAGCTGTCCGCGGACTGCCTGGCGGGCGACGACGTCCTGCCCCGCACGGCGGCCCGCGCCGGCCTGCGCACGGAACGCGGCGTCGAAGACGGCGCCAAGCTGAGGTTGTTCCTGCCGGCTTGAGGGGAGGCTCAGCGCTTCCAGAACCAGTCCTTGTCCCGCGCTTGGCGCATGGCGGCCTTCTTGCGGTCGGCGGTGAGCCGGTCGAGGTAGAGGACGCCGTCGAGGTGGTCGGTCTCGTGCTGCAGGCACTGCGCGAGCACGTCCTCGCCTTCGACCTCGATCGGCTCGTTGTGGATGTCGACGCCCCGGACCTTGGCGTGTTTCGCCCGCTTGGTGGGGAACCACAGCTCCGGCACCGACAGGCAGCCTTCGTCGATCTCGTGCGTTTCCTCGGACAGCTCGACGATCTCGGGATTGACGACGTACCCGGTGAGGCCGGCGACGTCGTAGCTGAAGACGCGAAGCCCCACGCCGATCTGCGGCGCGGCCAGCCCGGCCCGCCCGGCGGGTTTCACCGAGTCGACGAGGTCGCGCACGAGCGCCTCGAGCTTTTCGTCGAACACGGTGACCGGATCGCAGACGGACTTGAGGATCGGGTCACCGAAGTAGCGCAGTTCGCGCATCGCCATGAGCAGAACATCCTTCGTGCGTGTCGGACTGGCAGCTTAGGCCAGCCCGCCTCGGTGCTGTAGGCGAATGGCCAACCCGGAGACCGGACCGGGCCCGCTGCCCCGGCGGGCAGGGATCGCGGCGCGGTGGCGCCAGGGCGGCGTGGCGCCAGGACGCGATGGTGCCAGGCTGGGATGGTGCCAGGGCGCGATGGTGCGACGGCGCGGTGGCGCCAGGGCGCGTTGGTGCCAGGGCGGCGCGGCGCCAGGGCGCGATGGTGCGACGGCGCGGTGGCCCAAGACGCGATGGTGCCAGGGCGGGGTGGTGTCGGATCTGCCCCGGCCGGCGCCCCGAATCCCTTCCCCGACGCTCCTTCCCCTCGCAAGGTTCCCCCCTCCCGACGCTCCTTCCTCCCGAGGCTCCCCTCCCGGCCGAACCCTCAGGCTCGCAGCCGCAGGCCCGAGGGCGTGGCCCGGAAACCCGCCTCCTGCAACACCTCGGCCAGTTCCGACGTCAACGCCTGTTCACCGTCCGCGCGTTGGACCGACAGCTGCCCCAGCCACCCTTCGCGGACCGCGGCGGACAGAGCCTGGGCCGCCTCCGACAGCGGCTGCCTTTCCTCCGTGAAGCTCAGCAGCGACCGTCCTCCTCGCTCGACGTACAGGGCCGGGACCCCGTCCACCAGCACCGCCAGCGCGCCCGCCTTGCGGGCCGGACGGTGTTTCGTGTCGCCGGTGGCCGCCGGCCAGGGGAGGGCGGCGCCGTACGGCTGGGCCGGGTCCGCCGCCGCCAGGACCACCGGACGGCCCGGAGCCGGACGGCCCGGGCCCGACAGCGCGCGCAGCCTGTCCACCGCGCCCTTGGCCGCGAACTGGGCCGCGCCGAGGCCCTCCACCACGTAACCGCGGATCACCTGGCCCGTGTCCTCCATGCCGCGGAGCACCTTGTAGATCCCGGAAAACCCGCCCGTGACGCGTTCGGTGTCGAGCGCGCCCCTGGTCAGGACGCCGTGGCGCTCCAGGAACGCCTCCGTGCGGGCGTGGGCCCGGCGGGTCGCGTCGGTTTCGCGGGGTGGGGTCAGCGCCCACCGGCCCGCCACCGTCGGCGGTCCGGACCGCGACGGCATCTGGGGACGGCCCGCCCGCAGCCGGGCGTACCGGCCGCGGGGTGCCTGGCGCCGCGGTTTGTGGGCGCCGTGCCCGGCGACCTGCGCCCGCAGCGGGCCCAGTGTGTCGCCCGTGACCAGGCCGGCCCAGACCAGGTCCCACAGCGCCGCCACCACCTCGGCGTCGTTCGGTGCCTTGTCCACCAGCACCGTCGCGCGGTCCACCAGCTGGCGGAAGAACAGCGCGCCACCCTCCAAAGTGGACACGATCGCGTCGTGCAGCGGCCCGGTCGGGATGTCCTCGACGACTTCGGGCAGCAGCAGGTCGGCGACATCCGTGGGGGCCAAGGCGATCCAGCCGTCGCCGCCGGAGAGCGCGCCGCAGCCCGCCCACGTGACCTCGCCCGCCGTCGTCAGCTCGTCCAGCAGCGCGGGGGAGTAGCCGGGCAGCCGCCCGGGCAGGATCAGCGACTCCACCGCGCTCGCCGGCAGCGGTGCCCCGGCGAGCTGCTCGACCACCGACAGCACGTCGTCCGCCGTCGGCGCCGCCCGGACACGGCCGCCGAACCCGTGCCACGCAGGCAGGAACCGGCCCAGCGCCGCCGGCTCGACCGGCTCCACCTCGGCCCGCAGCTTCGCCAGCGACGTCCGCCGCAGCCGGCGCAGCACCGCCGAATCGCAGTACTCGACCCCGACGCCGTGCGTCTCCGGGTGCCCGACGGGGCTGAGCTCGCCGCGCACCAGGCGGCCTTCCCCGGTCATCCGGTCGAGCACCCCGGTGACGACCGCGGTGCCGAGCCCGAACCGCGCGGCCGCGTCCGCCGCGGCGAACGGGCCCCGGCCGCGGGCGTAGCGCGCCAGCAGGTCGCCGAGCGGGTCCGCGACCGGTTCGGTGAACGCCTCGGGCACGCCCACCGGCAGCGCCGTGCCCAGTGCGTCCCGGACGCGGCCGGCGTCCTCGATGGCCAGGAACCGTTCCGCACCGCCGATCCGCACCCGGATCGCCCGCCGCGCCGCCTCCAGCTCGGTCAGCCAGGCTTCCTGGATGCCGCGCTCGGCGGCCTCCTCGACGGTCAGGTCGCCGAGGAACCGCAGCAGGTCGGCGGCATCTTCGGCCGAGCGTGCGTGCCGGTCGGGCTCGAGCCGCTGCAGCGACCGTTCGACCTCGGCGACGGCCTCCGGATCCAGCAGCTCCCGGATCGCCTCGGTGCCCAGGAGCTCGGCCAGCAGCGCCGAATCCAGCGACAGCGCCGCCGCCCGCCGCTCGGCCAGCGGCGCGTCCGTCTCGTACAGGAACATCCCGACGTAGCCGAAGAGCAGGCTGCGCGCGAACGGGGACGCGGCCGGCGTCTCGACCTCCACCAGCCGGACCTTGCGGGCACGGACGTCGGCCATCAGCTCACGCAGGCCGCTGACGTCGTAGACGTCCTGCAGGACCTCCCGCATCGCCTCCAGCACGACCGGGAACCGTTCGTACTTCGCCGCCACCGAAAGCAGCTGCGACGCGCGCTGCCGCTGCTGCCACAGCGGGGTGCGCCGCCGCGGGTCCCGGCGGGGCAGCAGCAGCGACCGGGCCGCGCACTCCCGGAACCGGGCGGCGAACACGGCCGAGCCGCCGACCTCGGCGACGATCAGCTGCTCGACCTCCTCGGGATCGAGGAGCACGTCGTCCGCGCCGATGGTGACTTCGCCGCCCTCGGCGTCCAGCGCGTCCGGCAGCCGCAGGACGATGCCGTCGTCGGAGTGTGCCACCTGCGCGTCGACCCCGCGGTTTTCCCGCAGCCGGGCGGCGATGGCCAGCGCCCACGGCGCGTTCACCTGGGCGCCGAACGGCGAGTGCACGACGATCCGCCAGTCGCCGAGCTCGTCGCGGTAGCGCTCCAGCAGGATCGTGCGGTCGTTCGGCACGTGCCGGGTGGCGGCCTTCTGTTCGGCCAGGTAAGCGAGGAGGTTGTCGCACGCCCGCTCGTCCAGCCCCGCCGCCTCGGCCCGGCCGCGCGCCTTCTCTTCGTCCGAAGTGGACAGTTCGCGGACGAACTTCCCCAGCGCCCGCCCGAGTTCCAGCGGGCGGCCCGGCGCGTCGCCCTTCCAGAACGGCATCCGCGCCGGCTCGCCCGGCGCGGGCACCACGATGACCCGGTCGTGGGTGATGTCGGTGATCCGCCACGACGACGTGCCCAGCAGGATGGTGTCGCCGACGCGCGACTCGTAGACCATCTCCTCGTCGAACTCGCCGACGCGCGAACCCGCCTTGTCGTCCGAACCCGGTGTCATGACGGTGAACAGGCCGCGGTCCGGGATCGTGCCGCCCGAGGTCACCGCCAGCCGTTGGGCACCCGGCCGGCCGCGCAGCTCGCCGGTGATGCGGTCCCAGGTGATCCGCGCCCGCAGCTCGCCGAACTCCTCGCTCGGGTAGCGGCCGGCGAGCATGTCCAGCACCGCGTGCAGGGCGTCGTCCGGCAGGGCGGCGAAGGGGGCCGCCCGCCGCACCAGCGACGCCAGGTCCGGCACCGTCCACGGTTCCAGCGCCACCATGGCCACGACGTGCTGCGCCAGGACGTCCAGGGGATTGCGCGGGTAGCGGACCGCCTCGATCGCGCCGTTCGCCATCCGCTCCGCGACGACCGCGCAGGAGACGAGGTCACCGCGGAACTTGGGGAACATCACCCCGGACGACACCGCGCCGACCTGGTGGCCGGCCCGGCCGACCCGCTGCAGCCCGGACGCCACCGTCGGCGGCGCCTCGATCTGCACCACCAGGTCGACCGCGCCCATGTCGATGCCCAGCTCCAGCGACGACGTCGCCACCACGCACGGCAGCTGCCCGGACTTCAGCGCCTCTTCGACGTGCGTGCGCTGCTCCCTCGACATCGACCCGTGGTGGGCCCGGGCGATGACCGGCGGCGCACCGGTGGTCACACCGGACTGCCCCACCGCCTCCGCCGGGAACGCGTCGGCGGCCGTCAGCTCGGTCTGCTCGGCGGCCAGCTCGTTGAGCCGGGCGGTGAGCCGCTCGGTGAGCCGGCGGGAGTTGGCGAAGACGATGGTCGAGCGGTGCGCGCGGATCAGGCTCAGCACCCGCTCCTCGACCGCCGGCCAGATCGACGGCCGCTGCACGGGGTTGCCGGCCATCTCTTCCATCGTGCCCATGCCGCCGGGCGCGATGTCCCCCGGCGGGAACGCCTCGGTCAGCGACTCCAGTGATTCCAGCGCGTCGAGCGGGCTCGGCGCCGGGCCGCTGCGCGGCGCGTCGAGGTTGCTCATGTCCTCGACCGGGACCTCGACGCGGACCTCGATGGTCTTCGCCAGCTTCGGCTGGACCACGCGCACCGGGCGGCCGCCGGCCAGGAACGCGCTCACCTCGTCGATCGGCCGGACGGTCGCCGACAGGCCGATCCGCTGCGCCGGCTTCGGCAGGAGCGCGTCCAGCCGCTCCAGCGAGAGCGCGAGGTGGGCCCCGCGCTTGCCGCCGGCGACCGCGTGCACCTCGTCGACGATCACGGTCTCGACGCCGCGCAGCGACTCCCGCGCCGACGACGTGAGGATGAGGAACAGCGACTCCGGCGTGGTCACCAGCACGTCCGGCGGGGTCTTGGCGAAGGTGCGCCGCTCGGCCGCGGTGGTGTCGCCGGTGCGCATGCCGACTTCGATCCCGGGCACCGGCAGCCCGAGCCGGCGGCTGGCCTGCGAGATGCCGGCGAGCGGGGCCCGCAGGTTCCGCTGGACGTCCACCGCCAGGGCCTTCAGCGGCGAGACGTAGAGGATCCGGCAGCGTTTCGTCGCTTCCGCCGGCGGCGGCTCCACCGAGAGCCGGTCCAGCGCCCAGAGGAACGCCGACAGCGTCTTGCCGGACCCGGTGGGCGCGACGACGAGGGCGTGCTCACCCGCGTGCGCGGCCCGCCAGGCCCCTTCCTGCGCCGCGGTGGGCGCGGCGAAGGCTCCCGCGAACCAGGCCCGGGTCGCGGGGGAGAAGAGGTCGAGCACGTCAGTAGCCACGTCATTCATGATGCGCGGCACCACCGACAGTTTCCGGCGCGCCCGCGAGGATCACGCTCTGGGCGAACTGCGGGAACACGACGTCGACCCGGGGTTCGTCGGTGATCAGCCGGTACTCGCGGTCGAGCGGGGCCCAGTAGGAAAAAGGGGCCTGGTCCAGCTTGGTGTGGTCGGCCAGCACGTACGCCTCCGCGCCTGCGTGGAGCATCGCGTGCTTGACGACCGACTGCTCCAGTGACGGGCAGCACAGCCCGCGGTCCGCCACCACGCCGTCCGCGCCCAAGAACACCCGGTCGGGTGAGATGTGCCGCAGCTGCGCCAGCACGCTCTCACCGAGGATCGCCTCGTCGGGGTGCCGCAGCCGGCCGCCGAGGACGATCAAATCGATCCCGGAGAAGCCCGCGAGCTCGCGGATCGCGGTGACGCCGTTGGTGACCACGGTCAGCCCCTCGCGGTGGGCCAGGTGGCGGGCGAGCCTGCCGGTGGTCGTGCCGGCGTCGAGCAGCACCACCTCGCCGTCCTGGACCAGCGCGGCGGCTTCCCGGGCGATGGCGTCCTTGGCCGCGGCGTGCTCCCGGTCCTTCTCGCGGGGAGTGCGTTCCGTGTCGAGGGCGCCGCCGTAGGTGCGGACGACGTGGCCCGCCCCGGCGAGCGAGGCGAGGTCGCGGCGGATCGTCGATTCGGAGACGCCGAACTCCTCGGCCAGCTCCGCGATGCCGCCGGCGCCGTCGCGGACGGCCTCCAGCAGCATCGCGCGCCGATCACGGGTGCCTGGTCGCGGCTGGGACATGCGCCGACTCTTCCACAGTCGCGGGTTTCAGCCCGAAGAACGCCAGGCCGGCGGCCACGGCGAGGAACGCGGCCAGGACGGCGAAGCCGGTGGTCGCGGTGCCGGTGACGTCGGTGAGCCAGCCGACCAGGTACGGCCCGGCGAACCCGCCGAGGTTGCCCAGCGCGTTGATCAGGCCCATCGCCACCGCGACGACCTCGATGCCGAGGACCCGGCTGGGGATGGCCCAGAACGGCCCGTACGGCATGTAGACGCCGGTCGCGACGACGCAGAGCAGGACCAGCTGCACGGCCGCCGGCCAGTGCACGAGGTTGCCGAGCAGCAGCCCGGCGATGGCGACGAGCAGCGGCGCCGTGACCGCGAGCCGCCGGTTGCCCGTGCGGTCGGACCAGTGTGCGCACGCGACCATCCCGGCCAGCGCCAGCACGTACGGCACGGCCGACAGGAAGCCGACGGCGGTGGCCGAGCCGCCGGTCATCGTCTTCACGACGCTCGGCAGCCACAGGCTGAAGCCGTAGAAGCCGGTGATCCAGAAGAAGTAGATGCCGACCAGCAGCAGCACCTGGCGGTTCGCGAGCGCCTGCCGGTACCCCTGCTTCGCGAACGCCGGTTTCGCGTCCTCTTCGGCCTGCAAGGTGGTTTCGAGGTACTCGCGCTCCGCTGCGGAGATCCACCGGGCCCGCGCCGGCCGGTCGGCCACCGCGAACCACCAGACGACCGCCCACACCAGCGGCGGCAGCCCCTGCAGCACGAACACCCAGCGCCAGGACATGTGGTCGAGCATGAACCCGGACAGTGGCGACATGAGGATCGCCGAGATCGGCAGGCACGTCATCCACAGCGCGTTCGCCCGGGCCCGTTCGGCCTGCGGGAACCAGGACGCCAGCAGGATCAGCACCGCGGGCCAGACACCGCCCTCGAACAGCCCGAGCAGCAGCCGGGCCAGGTGCAGCTGCGTTTCGTTCCGCACCAGGCCGCACAGCACCGCCGCGACCGCCCACGCGACCATCAGGATCAGCACGGTCTTGCGGGCGCTCCACTTCGCCGCCAGCACCGCCGCGGGGATCTGCAGCACGAGGTAGCCGACGAAGAAGATGCCGCTCGCCAGCCCCTTCGCGCCGGCGGACAACGGGAAGTCGTCGCCGATGTAGGGCAGGATCACCGCGACGTTCGTGCGGTCGAGGTAGGCCAGCATGTACATGACCACCGCGACCGGGATGACGTACGTCCAGCGCTTGCGGGGGATCACCGGAGGCTCGGCGGGTAGATGGCGGGCAGCTTCCGCGCGTACGGCGCCAGGGTGGCCGCGGCCTTGAACGCCGCCCGCATGGTGCCGTGCGAGGCCCGGCCGGTGCCCGCGATGTCGAACGCGGTGCCGTGGTCGACCGAGGTGCGCAGGATCGGCAGGCCGACCGTCACCGACACCGTGCCGTCGAAGTCGTAGGTCTTCGACGCGATGTGCCCCTGGTCGTGGTAGAGCGACAGCACGCCGTCGAACCGGCCCTGGATCCCTTGGTGGAACACGGAATCCGCGGGGATCGGGCCGACCACGTCGAGCCCGGCGACGCGCGCGGCGGCGACCGCGGGGGCGATCGCGATGATCTCCTCGTCGCCGAACTTGCCGTTCTCGCCTCCGTGCGGGTTCAGCGCGGCCACCGCCAATCTCGGTTTCTCCGTGCCGAAGACTTCCAGTGCCGTGTACGCCTCGCGGATCGCGTGTTCGATGTTCTCCCGGGTGATCTGGTTGATCGCCTCGCGCAGGGAAAGGTGCCGGGTGGCGAAGAAGATCTTCAGCCCGGACACCCAGAACATCGTGTTGAACCGGGTCGAGCCGGTCAGCTCGCCGAGCATCTCCGTGTGCCCGAGGTGCTGCGAACCGGCCGCCCAGATGGCTTCCTTGTTGATCGGCGCGGTCACGACCGCGTCGACCTCGCCGGCCAGCGCGAGCCGGGTGGCGACCTCGATCGCCCCGACCGCCGCCGCGCCCGCGGTCGCGTTCACCTCGCCCCACGGCAGGTCTTCGGTGACCACGCCGAGGTTGAGCACGTCGATCACGCCGGTGGTGAAGCGGGCGTCGGCGACCGTGGCGATCGGGTTGATCTCCAGGTGCAGCCCCAGGTGCCGGACCAGGCGCTCCAGCACGATCGCGTCACCCACCGCGACCCCGCGTGCCAGCTGGAGGGCTTCGGGCTCGGCGAGGGTCTTCAGGGTGATCTCCGGGCCGATGCCCACGGGGTCGCCGAGGGTGACGGCGAGGACGGGGAGGTCGCTCACGGGTTCTTCCTTCCGGTGGGCCAGGACGTGGTCGCGGAGTTCCGGGCGGGCGGTGCTCGCCTGCCCGGAACACGGTGCTCACGTGCCGGAAGTTCGCCCGCCGCCACAGTGTGTGGCGGCGAGCCGCCCCGGGTATTCGTCTGCACCTTCGCCCCAATCCTGCGCATTCTGGTCAACTTTGATGACCGAACTGTGCAACTATCGTGCACCTTGATCGACGTCGGAGTCAAGGAGCAGTGACTTTCGCGGGTCCGCACGCACGGTGACCGCGCACATGGCAGCATCACCGCGGGCGCCGCCGAGGCGCCTTTTCGCGAAGGGGAGTGCTGTGCGGATCCTGTCGGTGGACCTCGGGACGTCCAACACCGTCGCCGTGCTGTCGGCGCACGGTATGCCGCCCAGGGTCGTCGAGGTGGACGGCTCGGCCAACATGCCGTCGGCGGTGTTCGCCACCGAAGAGGGCACGATCATGGTCGGGCGCGACGCCGAGCGCCGCGCCCGGCTCGACCCGACGCGCTTCGAACCGAACCCCAAGCGCCGCATCGACGAGCAGACCCTGCTGCTCGGCACCGACGTCGTCCCGGTGACCGAGGCGCTCGCCGCCATCCTGCGCCGGGTGCTCGAAGAGACGTCCCGGCAGCTCGGCGGCGACCAGCCCGACGAGGTCCGGCTGACCCACCCCGCGCAGTGGGGCCAGACCCGCCGCAACGTCCTGATGTCGGCCGCCCGGCTCGCCGGGATGGGCCCGAACATCCTGCTGGTGCCCGAGCCGGTGGCCGCGGCGGCGCACTTCGCGTCGTTCCCCGGCAAGGCGCTCGCCCCCGGCCAGGCGCTCGCGGTCTACGACCTCGGCGCCGGCACCTTCGACGTCGCCGTCGTCGGCGCCACGCAGAACGGGTTCACCGTGCTCGCCGAGGACGGCCTGCCCGACCTCGGCGGCCTCGACGTCGACCAGGCGCTGATGGTGCACGTCGGACGCGAGGTCTCGCACTCCGACCCGCAGCGCTGGCAGCGGCTGCTGCGCCCGGAGTCCACCGCCGACCGGCGCACCCGGCGTGCGCTGCAGGAGGACGTCAAGGCGGCCAAGGAGGCGCTGTCGCGGCACCCGCAGACCGAGGTGCCGATGCCGGAGCCGTTCAAGGACGTCCTCGTCACGCGCGGTGAGCTGGAAGGCCTGGTGCGCCCGGCGATGCTGCGCAGCGTCGAGTTGCTTTCGCGGACGCTGCGGTCGTCCGGGCTGGCCCCGGACCGGCTGGCCGGCATCTACCTCGTCGGCGGGTCGAGCCGGCTGCCGCTGGTCGGGACCATGATCGCGGAGAAGCTCGGTGTCGTGCCGGGCAGCCTCGACCAGCCGGAGACCGCCGTCGCGCTCGGCGCGCAGCACGTGGCCCGCGACGGGCTGTCCGTGCGCACCCAGAACGTCGAAGGGGCGGTGGCCGCGGGGGCGCCGCCGCACCGGCCGCAGTACGCGCCGCCTCCGCCGCCGCAGTACCCGGGTTATGCACCGTCCGGCTTCCCGCCCAGCGGCCCGCAGCCGATGCCGTCGAACTTCCCGGCCTACTCGCCCGCGCCGGAGAAGGCCGAGCCTCGCGGGAAGAAGAAGCTGCTCATCGGGATCGCCGCCGCGGTCGTCGTGGTGCTCGCCGCCGGGCTGACCTTCTTCCTCACGTCGTCCTCCTCGGTCGCCACCTACACGGCGGACCAGTGCAGGACGCCGGGCCAGGCCGACGACAAGGGCTTCACCGGGTGCCTGCGCCAGCTCGCCGGGAAGATCGCCGACACCGGTGACTGCAAACCCGGCATGGGCAACGGCCCGGCGGCGCCGGCGCAGAGCCTGGGGGCCTCCTCGACCTGCTCCGCGCCGGGCCGCGCGGGCACCCAGGTGACCTACGTCCACGGCGACAGCGCCGACGCGCTCAAGCAGTACACCGACGGCCTGCTGGCCTCGGCCGGCGGCGACCGCACCGAGGCCGACTGGGGCGGCAACGGGCTCAAGGGGCACTACTCGTCGGCCGCGGGCAAGACTTCGGCGGTGCTCGTGTTCACCGTGGCGGACCGGCCGCTGGCTGGGTTCATCTACCAGCTGAACACGAGCGGGCAGGCCCAGGTGACGACGCCGGGCACGCTGGCCGACTACTTCGAGGCGAGCGTCCAGCCGGGGGAGTAGACGGCGCGAACGGAGCTTTCCGGCCCGCCGGTTAGAGTGGGCCCGATGCGGATCACGGTTTTCCGGCGGCTGATGGCCGACGAGTTCGGCCCCGGGCGGGCCCAGGTGCTGGCCAGGGACCACGTGCTCAGCGGGCTCGGCGGGCGCACCGTCGACCAGGCGCTGACCGCGGGAATCCCGGCGAAGGAGATCTGGCGCGAGGTCTGCGACGCCTTCGACATCCCGGCCGAACGGCGCTGACCTGGGCGAACACGCACGGGTCCTGACCCGGGCGGGCGAAAATCCTAGCGCAAGGGTGTGTCGCTGCCGACCTCGAACAGGTGTTCGTCTATGGTGTTGTCCACATCGGGTCCAGCGATCCACAGATTGGGCGCCGCGCCTGGAATTGTCGGTCCCCGCCGCTAGCGTCGGACCGGACAGCTGAAGAACCGACACAGAGCCCCCGAGACCGGGGCTTAGACCAGCGAGGTGGACTTCCATGCCTGCAGCACCCGACAAGGACAAGGCGCTCGAGCTCGCGCTCGCGCAGATCGACAAGCAGTACGGCAAGGGCTCGGTGATGCGCCTCGGCGAGGACACCCGCCCGCCCATCGCCGTGATCCCGACCGGCTCGATCGCCCTCGACGTCGCCCTCGGCATCGGCGGGCTGCCCCGCGGCCGCGTCGTCGAGATCTACGGCCCGGAATCCTCCGGTAAGACCACGGTCGCCCTGCACGCGGTGGCGAACGCGCAGCGTGCCGGCGGCATCGCGGCGTTCATCGACGCGGAGCACGCGCTCGACCCGGAGTACGCCAAGGCCCTCGGCGTCGACACCGACGCGCTGCTCGTCTCCCAGCCGGACACCGGTGAGCAGGCCCTCGAGATCGCGGACATGCTGATCCGCTCCGGCGCGCTCGACATCCTCGTCATCGACTCCGTGGCCGCGCTCGTGCCGCGCGCCGAAATCGAGGGCGAGATGGGTGACTCGCACGTCGGCCTCCAGGCCCGACTGATGAGCCAGGCGCTGCGGAAGATCACCGGTGCGCTGTCCAACTCGGGCACCACGGCGATCTTCATCAACCAGCTCCGCGAGAAGGTCGGCGTCATGTTCGGCTCCCCGGAGACGACCACCGGTGGCAAGGCGCTGAAGTTCTACGCGTCGGTCCGCCTGGACGTGCGCCGCATCGAGACGATGAAGGACGGCGGCGAAGCGGTCGGCAACCGGACCCGCGTCAAGGTCGTCAAGAACAAGGTGGCCCCGCCCTTCAAGCAGGCCGAGTTCGACATCCTGTACGGCCAGGGCATCTCCCGCGAGGGCTCGCTCATCGACATGGGCGTCGACCAGGCCATCCTGCGCAAGTCCGGCGCCTGGTACACCTACGAAGGCGACCAGCTCGGCCAGGGCAAGGAGAACGCGCGCCGGTTCCTGCGCGACAACCCGGACATCGCCAACGAGATCGAGAAGCGCATCAAGGAGAAGCTCGGCATCGGCCCGCAGCTCGACGCGGCAGCCGTCGAGGCGGTCCCGGCGCCGGTCGATTTCTGATCGGGCGGGGCGGCGGGATTGGGTGAGGTGTGCTCGCGGAGTGCGCTCGCCTTTATCCCTTCGCCGTGTCTTCCGGGGGTCGAACCCCCGGACCCCCGCCAGGGGGCGAGCCCCCTGGACCCCCGCCGGGGTTGCGTCGGGTGGTGACCTGCGGGCCGGGTGGTGCGCGGCATCGGTGACGCTCGGCTTTGGTGGTGTGCGGCCGTGGTTGTCGTGAGAACGAGGAGTGATCGAGGTGGCCAGGGCGCCCAAGGTGCCGCCCGCTGAGCTTCCTCCTGAGGAGCGGTACAAGAAGGCCAAGGAGATCTGCTTCGATCTCCTGGCCGCTCGCCCGCGGACTCAGGAAGAGCTGCGGCAGGCGTTGCACCGCAAGGGGTTCGACGAGGAGACCAGCGAGGTCCTGCTCGGCAAGCTCGACCGGGCCGGGCTGGTCAACGACGCGGAGTTCGCGGAACTGTGGGTCAAGTCCCGCCATGCGAACCAGGGCCTGTCCCGGACCGCGCTGGTGGCCGAGCTGCGGCGCAAGGGCGTCGACGGCGAGGTCGCCGCGCAGGCCGCGGGGGAGGTCGACCGCGCATCCGAGGAGCAGATGGCCAGGGAACTGGTCCGCAAGCGGCTCGGCTCGCTCGGCAACGTCGACGAACAGACCGCCCTGCGGCGGCTGCTCGGCTTCCTGGCCCGCAAGGGGTACCCGCAGGGGCTGGCGTACACCGTGATCAGGGAGGAACTCCGCGAGTACGGCGCGGAGTCCACCCTGCTCGACGACGCCGTCATCGACTGATCGCGCCGGCCGTACCCGGCGCGGCGGTCAGCGGCGGACTTCTCCCAGCCGGCCCTGCGCGCGGAGCTCCACGGCCTGGGCGGAACGGCGGGCCGGCGGCACCCGCCGGTCCGAGCGGTGCTTGCGGACCGCCAGCAGCAGCACCGCGAGCAGGCCCATCGCCACGCACGTCACCACGGCCGTCAGCACCAGGAACTCGTTCAGCTGCCCGGTCGCCAGGTACGCGCCCAGTGCCACCGCCACCAGGGCGCACACCGCCCGGTCCACAATGGACTCCATGGACAGGAGCGTTGCCCGGTACCGGGAGTCCGGGATGGAGTCGTTCAGCAGCTGCTTCTGGACCGGGAACGCGATCCCCGTCGCCACCGCGAACACGCACAGCAGCACCACCGCCGGGAAGGGGCCCGCGAAGACCATCGCCCCGAGGCACAGGGCCATCACGATCGTCAGGGTGAACACCGAACCCACCGGGCCGATCGCGCGGCGGAGCCGGTGGGGGCGGGCCGCGCCCAGGGCCTCGAAGACCGTCATCGCAGCCAGGAGCGCGCCGTACCAGTTCACCGAGAGCGACTTCGACTCCAGGATCGGCTGGAACAGGTTCACCTGGCAGATGCGCACCAGGGTGAACATCGCGATGCCCTGCACCATCAGCAGCACCAGCCATCGGGACGACCGCAGCGCCGACAGCGCGCCGCCGACGCCCGCCAAGACCGAGGCCGTCCTGCCGGTCACGCGGCGACCGCCGGGGATCGGCGGGAGCTTGCCCGCGAACACCAGCGCGACCGCCGCGTTGATCGCCGTCAGCCAGTACGGGGAAGGGAGGTTCCACGCCATCAGCAGGCCGATCACCGGCCAGTACACGATCTTGCCGACCAGGCTGTACGCGCGGCCGACGCCTTCCACGCGCAGGTAGTGTTCCCCGGCGCCGGATGCGTGCAGGTACTCGTACAGGTACGCGCTCTGCGCACCCGACACCAGCGAGCGGGCCAAGGCGATCAGGATGAAGTGCACGAGGAAACCCGCGTACGAGCCGGAGAGCACCGGCACCAGGTTCGCCGTCACGAGCACGCCCGCGCCCGCCGCCAGCGAGGTGCGGTAGTCGAAGCGGTCGGCGATCATCCCGGTCGGGATCTCCAGCAGGCAGAACACGAGGTAATAGATGCTCTGGATGCCGAAGATCTCGCCGTCGGACAGCCCGGCGAGCTTCTGGTACTGGTAGAAGATCGGCACCCACAGCAGCAGGCCGAAGAAGAACTGGAACCCGTAGCTCAGCCGGACGGCGCGCTGAACGGCGGGTTTCGCGGGCAGGCGAAGGCCCAGCATGGTCGTTTCTCCCGGGAGGTCAGGCCGAATAGGGGCGCAGCTGCACGAGGTGGAGGTGGTCGCCGTCGGCGAGCCACTCGATGTCCACCGGCGAGCCGAACGTGTAGTCGGGTGAGAAGTGGCCCTGCAGCAGGCGGCCGGCGATCGCCAGCTGCTGCAGCCGGTCGTGCGCCCGCGCGTCGAGGTCCGCCGGCGCGTCGCCCAGAGACAGCGTGCGGCCGCCGCCCTCGACCGTCGAATACAGGTACTGCATCGGCAGGGCCGACCCGTCGACGACGTCCGTCACGCGCGGCGACACGTTGACGTACACCGTGCGGAAGTCCGCGCGGTTCATCGGGTTCGTCGTCACCAGCACGCCGCCGAAGTCCGCCGCGACCTGCTCCTGGATCACCACGCCCATGTAGCACTCGTCGAGCGAGATGCCGGCCTGCTGCCGCAGCCGGACGCTGCGCACCGACACCAGCGACGCCCAGACTTCCTTGACGCTGGCGAAGATCCGCTCCGCCGTGGTGACGTGGTTGTGCGACTCGTAGATCCCGGCGGCCGAGAACCCGGCGAGATCCTCGGCGTTGGACGAACTGCGCACGACGAACGCCCGCACCCCGGCCAGCTGCGACACCAGCGCCGAATCGATCTCGCCGGCCAGCGCCCCCGGCATGCGCGCGGACCGGATCAGCCCCTGCAGCTCGACGCACAGCGGCTCGATCTCCCGCGCGTCCAGCTCGCACGCCATCTTCAGCTTCCCGATGGCCTGCTGGATCCGCGGCGACGACTCCAGGAACCGCCGTTGCAGGGAGAACGGCAGCGCGATGCCCCGCGGGACGCGGACGTGCTCGTCGAGCAGCCGGCGGGCCGCGGCGCCCAGGTCGGCGTCGAGGGGGACGTCCAGCAGGCGGGCCAGGTACGGCAGCAGGTTGTCCCGCGGAGGCCGCGGCACCTGGTAGAAGCCGAGCAGCCGCTGCGACCCGTGCGCCAGCACGTGGTGCAGCTCGCCCAGGTTGGCCGCCTTCGTGCCGTAGCGGTGGCGGTCGGCCGCCCGCAGCCGCGCGAGGTTCACGATCGGGCTGTGGTCGGCCTCGGGCTGCTCCAGTGTGACGCGCTGGGCGTACCAGGACGGCGGTGCCGCGTCGGCCGGCTCGTCGATCTCCCGCAGGGAAAACGCGGTGGCGTCGACCGTGTACTCGACCCACTTGCCGTCGAGGCCGCGGCGCTCGACCTCGGCCAGGGCGCCGAGCTGGACGGCGTTCGGGATCTGCCAGCCGGTCGCGAGGACGTTGGTGTGCGACAACGGCGTCGTGTGCCGCGCGTTGACGATCCCCGCCAGCCGCGGGATGTCGTCGGGCACGCGGTCCATCACGATGATGTCCGTCCAGTCCAGCTTCGCGGCCCGGTACTCGGCCTCGCTGCGGAACGCGCGCAGCCGCCCGGTGGCCGTGCCCGGGTTCAGCGCCACAAACGGGGCCGTCGAGAACAGCTCGTGCGCGAAGACGCGGGGCAGCTCGCTCGCCGGGATCTCCCGGACGATCCGCTCCTGCCGCTGGTTGGCCGGCTTGAACACCAGCGGCAGCGACGGGTCGACGTACTGCGCGACGAAAGCGTGGAACTCGCGGATCAGCTCGGCCGGCATGGTGTCGACCTCGACCGTCTCCAGCGAAAGCAGCTGCGGGTGCAGCGCGAGAATGCCGAGCAGGAACCGGCGGTCCGGGGCGTGGTAGAAGGTTTCGTTGTACGAGTCGATCTCCGCGCGCACGCGTTCGTCGGGGACACCGAGGATCTCTTCGCCGATATAGATCGCGTGAAAGGAATGGCGTGCGTTGTTCAGGAAGTGGATCTTCGCCTGCTCGCGGTCGACCACGACCTTGACGAAGGAATAGCCGCCGAGAGTGCCGCCCAGCTGGTGGAGTGCGGACACCGAAAGGCGTTCGCCGACAAGGGCGGCAATGGTATCGGGGGCAGGATTGGGCGCGACCACGCTGGTCAGGGACACGGATTCTCCTCGCTGGAAACAGCGAAGAGAAACGATAACAGGCCGGTAAATAACGCACCAGGGTGGTGGTTGCGCCATTCAGCGGGACGCGGCTGATTTCCATGACGGGCGCCACACCCGCACGGAGCACCCTTCCAGCGCGCTGGAACGGTGCTCCCGGAATGCGGACGCGCATTCCACCGTTCGGGTAAAGCGATGACTCGCAGTGATCTCCGCTACAGCGCGGCGGCTTCCGCGGCCAGCTTCTCGATCGTGGCGGGGTCGAGCGAGGCCGTCAGCCAGGAGCCGCCGATGCAGCCGACGTTCGGCAGCGCGAGGTACGACGGCGCCGAAGCCACGGTGATCCCGCCGGTGGGGCAGAACCGCAGCGAAGGCAGTGGGCCCGCGATCGACTTCAGGTACGCGACGCCGCCGGACGCCTCGGCCGGGAAGAACTTCAGCGCCGTGAGCCCGCGTTCGGCCAGCCGCATCGCCTCGGACACGGTGCTCGCGCCCGGCAGGAACGGCAGCCCGGACTCGAAGCACGCGTCGACGACGGCGTCCGTGCAGCCCGGCGTCACGAGGAATTTCGCACCCGCGTCGGCCGCCTGCTTCGCCTGGTCGGGCGAAACGACGGTGCCGGCGCCGATGACGATGTCCGGCACCTCGGCGGCGACGCGCTCGATCGCCGCCAAGGCGGCCGGGGTGCGCAGGGTCAGCTCGATGACCCCGATCCCGCCGGCGAGCAGGGCCCGGGCCGTGGGCACCGCGTCGTCGGCGTCGTCGATCACCACGACGGGCATCACGGGGGACAGCTCGAGCAGGTCCTGACCGGTGGTCACTGACCGACCTCCTGGGTTGCGAAAGCGGAAACTCCGAAGTGCTCCGGCGTCAAGCCGCCGAACACGGATGCGCCCTGGTCGGCGGGGCCGACCGCACGACGCAACGCGGCGAACAGCTCCCGGCCGGTGCCGGTCCAGGATGCTTCGGACGGCGGGGCGTCCACAAGTTCACGCCCGGCGAGTTCTTCGTCACCGACCAGCACGTCGAGCGAGCCCGTGGCAGCGTCGAGGCGGATGACGTCGCCGTCGGCGATGCGCGCGATCGGGCCGCCCGCCGCGGCTTCCGGCGTCACCTGGATGGCCGCCGGGATCTTGCCCGACGCGCCCGACATGCGGCCGTCGGTGAGCAACGCCACGGCGTACCCGCGGTCCATCAGCACGCCCAGCGCGGGCGTCAGGCCGTGCAGCTCCGGCATGCCGTTGGCCTGCGGTCCCTGCTGCCGGACCACCACGACGACGTCCCGGTCCAGTTCGCCGGCGTCGAAGGCGGCCTTGAACTCCTCCTGGGTGGTGAACACCCGCGCCGGCGCCTGGACGACGCGGTGCTCGGGCGCCACCGCGGACACCTTGACCACCGCGCGCCCGAGGTTGCCCTCGACCATCCGCAGCCCGCCGTCCGCGGCGAAGGGCCGCCACGCCGGGCGCAGCACCTCTTCGTCGAGGCTGCGGGTGGGCACGTCCCGCCAGACCAGCTCGCCGTCGGACAGGATCGGCTCGGCGCGGTACCGGTGCAGCCCGAACCCGGCCACGGTGTGCACGTCTTCGTGCAGGAAGCCGGCGTCGAGCAGCGTGCCGACCAGGAACTGGATGCCGCCTGCGGCGTGGAAGTGGTTGATGTCGGCGCTGCCGTTCGGGTAGACCCGCGCCAGCAGCGGCACGACGGCCGACAGGTCGGAGAAGTCGTCCCAGGTCAGCTGGATGCCGGCGGCCGCGGCGATCGCGACCAGGTGCATCGTGTGGTTCGTCGAGCCGCCGGTGGCGAGCAGCGCGATGACGCCGTTGACGAACGCCTTCTCGTCGAGGATCCGCGACACCGGCGTGTACTCCTCGCCGCGCGAGAGCGCCACGACCCGCCGCCCGGCCTCTTCGGTCAGCGCCTGACGCAGCGAAGAACCCGGCTGGACGAAGCTGGCGCCGGGCAGGTGCAGGCCCATCACCTCGACAACCATCTGGTTCGAGTTGGCCGTGCCGTAGAACGTGCAGGTGCCGGCCGAGTGGTACGACGCCGCTTCGGCGTCGAGAAGGTCTTCGCGGGTCGCGAGGCCCTCGGCGTACAGCTGCCGGACGCGCGCCTTCTCCTTGTTCGGCAGCCCCGAGTTCATCGGCCCGGCGGGCACCAGCAGGGCAGGCAGGTGACCGAAGGACAGCGCACCGATCAGCAGGCCGGGGACGATCTTGTCGCAGACGCCCAGCAGCAGCGCGGCGTCGAACATGTCGTGCGACAGCGCGATCGCCGTCGACATCGCGATGACCTCGCGGCTGAACAGCGACAGCTCCATGCCCGCGCGGCCCTGCGTGATGCCGTCGCACATCGCGGGCACGCCGCCGGCGAACTGGGCGACACCGCCGGCGGACCGCACCGACTTCTTCAGCCAGGCCGGGTACTCCTGCATCGGCTGGTGCGCCGACAGCAGGTCGTTGTACGACGACACGATCGCGACGCCCGGAGCGCGCGCGGCCCGCAGCGCTTCCTTGTCGACGCCGTCCATCGCGGCGAAGCCGTGGGCGAGGTTGCTGCAGGCGAGACCGCGGCGCACCGGGCCTTCGGCATACGCTGCCGTCGTGCGGTCGAGGTAGGCGGCCCGGGTCGCGGCACTGCGCGCGGCGATCCGCGCGGTGACCTCGGCGACGACGGGGTGCAGCTGGGTGGTGGGGGCGGGGCTCATGTCCGGCTCCGGATCACTGTGTGGGGGTGGTCCGCGGGACGGCAGCGCTGACGCCTCTGGGTCGTGACACTGGCCACACTACCTCGGGAAAACGCCGAATCAAAATCGATTCAGAAGATCGATTCGCGTGACCCCGATCACCTCCGGAACCGTTAGTGTGCTAGTTGTCACACTGCACGACGCGTGGCAGTGCCTTCGAAGGTTGCCTTCGCCGGTTCCCTGCCAGCCCCACCACACGGGAGGCATGATGTCCACCTCCGAGATCGCCGAGCTGCGGCGAACCATCGGCCAGCTCCGGCAGTGCGTCGGCGCGCTGCGCTCTCGCTACGGCGACGCGTCGGCGGTGCGCCGGCTCGCCAACGACGTCGAGCGCCTCGACATCGACACCGCGGACCTCGACGGCGTGCCCCTCGCGGTGCCCGCGCAGGCGAAGGCCGCCGAACGCGTCCCCGTTCCCGACACGCCCTACGACCCGGCGCTGTGGCACGGCGCCGATGACGAAGGCGTCGGCGGCTACAAGCGCGACCAGCGGTGAGCGCACCCGCTGACAACGGCGTCGGCACCGGCGTCCGGGCCCCGAAACGGGCCCGGATCGCCGAGCGCACCCTCCGCACGGACCGGTGGTGGCTGCAGCCGCTGCTGACCGTGCTCGGACTGTCGGCGTTCATCATCTACGCGACGGTCCGGTCGTTCGTGCGCACCGCGTACTGGGTGCCCGACTACCACTACCTGACCCCGTTCTATTCGCCCTGCCTGTCCACTTCCTGCGTCGAGGGCTCGAGCCACTTCGGCCACTGGTTCGGCGACCTGCCCGGGTTCATCCCGCTCGGGTTCGTGGTGCTGCCGTTCCTGCTCGGGTTCCGGCTGACCTGCTACTACTACCGCAAGGCCTACTACCGGTCGGTGTGGTTCTCCCCGCCCGCCTGCGCCGTCGCGGAACCGCACGCCAAGTACACCGGCGAGACGCGGCTGCCACTGATCATCCAGAACGTCCACCGCTACTTCTTCTACGTGGCGCTGATCGTCTCGCTGGTCAACACCTACGACGCGATCACGGCGTTCCACGGGAAGACCGGCGGCTTCGGCTTCGGGCTGGGCAACGTCATCCTGCTCGCCAACGTGATCCTGCTCTGGGCCTACACGCTTTCCTGCCACTCCTGCCGGCACGTGACCGGCGGGCGGCTGAAGCACTTCTCCAAGCATCCGGTGCGCTACTGGATCTGGACGCAGGTCACGAAGCTCAACACCCGCCACATGACGCTGGCCTGGACGACGCTCGGCACGCTGGTGCTGACCGACTTCTACGTCATGCTCGTCGCCAGCGGCGCGATTGCGGACCTGCGGTTCGTGAACTAGTTCTTCCCCATAACAGACGTCCCCAGTTCCGAGGTGGAATCTCTTCATGACCGAGGTCGAACGGCACAGCTACGACGTGGTGGTGATCGGTGCCGGTGGCGCCGGTCTGCGCGCCGTGATCGAAGCCCGCGAGCGCGGCTTCCGCGTCGCGGTCGTGTGCAAGTCCCTGTTCGGCAAGGCGCACACGGTGATGGCCGAGGGCGGGTGCGCTGCCTCGATGGGCAACGCGAACTCGAACGACAACTGGCAGGTCCACTTCCGCGACACCATGCGCGGCGGAAAGTTCCTCAACAACTGGCGGATGGCCGAGCTGCACGCCAAGGAGGCACCGGACCGCGTCTGGGAGCTGGAGACCTACGGCGCCCTGTTCGACCGCACCGCCGACGGCCGGATCAGCCAGCGCAACTTCGGCGGGCACACGTACCCGCGGCTGGCGCACGTCGGTGACCGCACCGGGCTCGAGCTCATCCGCACGATGCAGCAGAAGATCGTCTCGCTGCAGCAGGAGGACTTCGCCGAGACCGGGGACTACGAGGCGAAGATCAAGGTCTTCGCCGAGTGCACGGTCACCGAGCTGCTCACGACGGACGGCCGCATCGCGGGGGCCTTCGGGTACTGGCGCGAAAGCGGGCGGTTCGTGCTCTTCGAGGCGCCCGCGGTCGTGCTCGCCACCGGCGGCATCGGCAAGTCGTTCAAGGTGACGTCGAATTCGTGGGAGTACACCGGTGACGGCCACGCGCTGGCCCTGCGGGCGGGCGCGAAGCTGATCAACATGGAGTTCGTCCAGTTCCACCCGACCGGCATGGTCTGGCCGCCCAGCGTCAAGGGCATCCTCGTCACCGAGGGCGTGCGCGGCGACGGCGGCGTGCTCAAGAACTCCGACGGCAAGCGGTTCATGTTCGAGTACGTGCCCGACGTGTTCAAGGGGCAGTACGCCGAAAGCGAAGACGAAGCCGACCGCTGGTACACCGATCAGGAGAGCAACCGGCGCACGCCGGACCTGCTGCCCCGCGACGAGGTGGCCCGCGCGATCAACTCCGAGGTCAAGGAGGGCCGCGGCTCCCCGCACGGCGGAGTCTTCCTCGACATCGCCAGCCGGCTGCCGGCCGAGGAGATCCGCAAGCGGCTGCCGTCGATGTACCACCAGTTCAAGGAGCTGGCGGACGTCGACATCACCGCGGAACCGATGGAGGTCGGCCCGACCTGCCACTACGTCATGGGCGGCATCGAGGTCGACCCGGACACGGCGGCGGCGAGCGTGCCGGGCCTGTTCGCGGCCGGCGAGTGCTCGGGCGGCATGCACGGGTCCAACCGGCTCGGCGGCAACTCGCTGTCCGACCTGCTGGTGTTCGGCCGGCGCGCCGGGCTCGGCGCGGCCGAGTACGTGCTCGGTCTCGAGGCCAGGCCCGCGGTGAGCGAGTCCGATGTGGACGCCGCGGCGAAGATGGCGCTGGCGCCGTTCGACCCGCCTGCCGGCGCCTCCGCCGAGAACCCGTACACCCTGCACACCGAGCTGCAGCAGTCGATGAACGACCTGGTCGGCATCATCCGCAAGGCGGGCGAGATCGAGCAGGCGCTGGTGAAGCTGGCCGAGCTGCGCGAGCGGATCCTGCGCGTCACCGTCGAAGGGCACCGCCAGTTCAACCCCGGCTGGCACCTGGCGATCGACCTGCGCAACATGCTGATGGTCAGCGAGTGCGTCGCGAAGGCGGCGTTGACGCGCACCGAAAGCCGCGGCGGGCACACGCGCGACGACTTCCCGAGCATGGAAGCCGACTGGCGCAACAAGCTCCTCGTCTGTTCGGCGACGCCGGGGGACAACCCGGTGGTGCCGGACATCGACGTCGAGGTGAAGGCCCAGGTGCCGCTGCGGCAGGACCTGCTGGAGCTGTTCGAGTTCGGTGAACTCGGGAAGTACTACACCGACGCGGAGCTCGAGACGCACCCCGGGAGCAAGGCATGAGCTACAAGGCGAGTTTCCGGGTTTGGCGCGGTGACGCCGACGGCGGCGCGCTGCAGGACTTCACGGTGGAGGTGAACGAGGGCGAAGTCGTCCTCGACATCATCCACCGGCTGCAGGCGACGCAGGCCGCGGACCTCGCCGTGCGCTGGAACTGCAAGGCGGGCAAGTGCGGCTCGTGCTCGGCGGAGATCAACGGCCGCCCGCGCCTGCTGTGCATGACGCGGATGTCGACGTTCACCGAGGACGAGGTGATCACGGTGACGCCGATGCGGACGTTCCCGGTGATCCGCGACCTGGTCACCGACGTGTCGTTCAACTACACGAAGGCGCGCGAGATCCCGTCGTTCACGCCGCCGGCGGACCTGAAGCCGGGCGAGTACCGGATGCAGCAGGTCGACGTCGAGCGGTCGCAGGAGTTCCGCAAGTGCATCGAGTGCTTCCTGTGCCAGAACACCTGCCACGTGGTGCGTGACCACGAGGAGAACAAGGAAGCCTTCGCCGGGCCGCGGTACCTGATGCGCATCGCGGAGCTGGAGATGCACCCGCTGGACGTGGCGGACCGCCGTGACGCGGCCCAGGACGAGCACGGGCTCGGGTACTGCAACATCACGAAGTGCTGTTCCGAGGTCTGCCCGGAGGGCATCCACATCACGGACAACGCGCTGATCCCCATGAAGGAGCGCGTCGCGGACCGGAAGTACGACCCGATCGTGTGGTTGGGGAACAAGCTGTTCCGCCGGGACAAGTGACCCTTTCCCGTTCGACGCTCGCGAACCGCGTGCTGACCGCCCTGGAGGCGGCTCGCGCCGGTTCGCGAGCGTCGTTGCGGGGTTCGCTCGCGCACGGCACCGCGGACGCCTGCAGCGACATCGACGTCGAGTGGCTGGTGCCGGCCGCGGTGTTCCCGGAGTGCCTCGACGTGGCGCCGGTGCTGTCGGCGGTGCAGCCGGTGGCCGCGGTGCGGTTTTCCCCGGATTTCCTGCGTTCGCCGGTGCAGCGGCTGGTCTTCGTGCGGTTCGCGGGCGTGCCGGTGTTCTGGCGGCTCGACCTCGACGTGCGGACCGAGGCGGCCGACAACCGGCCGGTGCCGGCCGCCGAAGGCGAATGGTCCCGGCCCGCCAGCGCGCTGGCCAACGCCCTCGGTGCGGTGAAGTCCGTGGTGCGGGGCCGGTTCGACGACGCGCGCGGGCTGCTCGACCGGGGTTTCGAGCGCCTCGGCTCGGCCGACCGGGCGACCGGTGACTGGGCCGCCGACATCACCCGGCTGGCCGAGGCTTGTGTCCGCCGCGAGCCGGAGCTGGCCGGGTTCGCGGCGGAGATCCTCGCCGTGGCGTGACAAGGTGGGCGCATGGAGATCGCACTGCTGCCGCCGTCGGCCGACCGCGGCGTGATCGAACGGGTCACGGCGCTGGTCAACCAGGTCTACGCCGAGTCCGAGAAGGGGCTTTGGCGGGGGAGCGCCGACCGGACGTCCGCCGAGGAGGTGGCCGGGTTCGTGCGGGACGGGGAGATCGCCGCCGCCTTCGTCGACGGTGACCTTGCCGGGGCCGTGCGGATTCGGCGGCTCGATGACGGGACCGGGGAATTCGGCATGCTCGCCGCCGATCCGGCGCGCCGGGGGCTGGGTGCCGGGCGGGAACTCGTGCGGTTCGCCGAGGAGGCGAGCCGGGGTGCGGGGTGCCGGGCCATGCAGCTCGAACTGCTGATGCCGCGGGAGTGGACGCATCCGTCGAAGCAGTTCCTCGCCGAGTGGTACGGGCGGCTCGGTTACCGCGTCACGCACCGCGCCGACTTCGCCGACGATTATCCGCAGCTGGCGCCGTTGCTGGCCACGCCGTGTGACTTCCTCATCTACCGCAAGGAGCTCCGGTGACGGTGCTCGCCGGCGGGCGGGTGTTCGATCCCGAAACCGGGGAATCCACCCGCGCGGACGTCCGGTTGGACGGTTCGCGGATCGCCGAAGTGGGCCTGGGACTCGACGGCGAGCGCGTCGACTGCGCGGGCGGGCTGCTGATCCCGGGGCTCATCGACTGTCATGCGCACGTCGCCTTTCCGCGGCCCGAGCCGTTGCCGCGCAGTGCGCGGATCCTCGAAGCCGTGCCGGTGCTGCGGGGATTGCTGACGCGCGGGATCACCACCGTCCGGGACGCCTGGGGCGCCGACGCCGGCTTCAAGCACGCCCTGCGTGCAGGGTGGATCAGCGGACCGGACCTGCTGATCAGCCTGCGGCAGCTGGGCCCCACCGGCGGGCTCGGCGACAGCTGGGAGCCGCCCGCGGGCGCCGTCGACCACTACGGCGACCCGTCGCTGCCGGACCCGCTGTTCGACGGACCGGACGCGGCGCGCGCGGCGGTCCGCCGGATGGTGCGGGCGGGCGCCGACTGGATCAAGGTCGGCGCGAGCGGGGCGATGCGGGCGGTGCGCTCGGGTGCGGACGTGCGCCCGACCGACGACGAACTCGTCGCGCTGGTCGACGAGGCCCGCCGTTGCGGCCGGGACGTCCTGGCGCACGCGCACACGTCCGCCGCGGTCGTCTCGGCCGCCCGCGCCGGGGCGCGCAGCATCGAGCACGGCACCTTCCTCGACGACTCCGCCGTTGCCGCGCTGGCCGACGCTTGGTACGTGCCGACGCTCTCGCCGATCAGCGACAGCGAGTTCGCTGAGACGCACCGCCGGTCACTTCGCCTCGCGGTCGAAGCGGGCGTCCGCATCGCCGCCGGTTCGGACCTCGCTCCGCGTCCCCATGTCGACTTGGCGACCGAGCTGCGGCTGCTGGCCGCGGTGCTCGGCGAGGCGGCCGCCCTGAAGGCGGCCACCTCCGAGGCGGCCCGGTTGCTCCGCCTCGACGACGACCGCGGCCGCATCGAGCCGGGATTGCGCGCCGACTTGGTGCTGCTGGACGGCACGGATCTCGACGTGACCGACCTGCCCGGGCGGACCCGGGCGGTCTGGCACGACGGGAAATGCGTCAGCGCAGCGAGCTGAGCAGCGCGCTCCACGCGCGGTGGGCGACCGTCAGGTGCCCGGCAGTGGGCGCCTTCGAGTCGCGGACCGCGGTGATCCGGGTGTCGAGAGCGACTTCGACACAGGTGCTGTGCTCGGTGTCCGCATCGCTGTGACTGCTCTTGAACCACACCAGTCCGCGGCCCGCCATCGGTCACTCCTTCATGCGCTCGAACTCGTCCGCCAGCCGGATGAGCAACTCCCTCGATTGTCCCTCGGAAAGCGCGGCTTGTTCCAGCCTCGTGGTCAGGACGTAGAACGCCTCGACCGCGACCCGGTCGTCGATGAACAGGCCCGCCGCGTAGGTCTCCTCGTAGACGACCGGCGGGTGTTCGGGGAATTCCATGAGGGTGAACCGGCTGCCCACCAGGTGGTAGGGCAGCGCGGACTCCGGCAGGACCCGGATGGTGCAGTGCGGCAGGTTGGTCGACAGCACCAGGTACTGCAGCTGCTCGTGCATCAGCGCCGGGTCGCGGAGGATGGTCCGGAGCGTCCGCTCGTAGACGAAATACAGGCAGCGCGGCGGATTCCGCCGTTGCAGGAGCTGCTGCCGGTCGAGCCGGGCCTGCACGAGGAGCTTGAGGCGGTCCGCGGTGTAGCGTCCGGTCAGTTCGTGGAGCTCCTTGACGTAGTCCTCGGTCTGCAGCATGCCGGGGATGGCGGTGGGGCTGTGCGAGACGATCGTGTCGGCGAGGTTCTCCTGGATGACGAGGGACTTCATCGGGTCGACGAGCTTGTCGAAGTAGGGCCGCACCCAGTAGAGGTCGCTGGGCGGCTTGGCGAGCTCCAGGAGCCGCGCGCGTTCGGCGGCCCTGGTCCCGCAGTGGGCGAGGTAGATCGCCGCATCGATCGGCGAGATGCGGCGGCCGTTCTCCCAGGCCGACACCTTCGACGCCGACCAGTCCGCGCGGCGGGCCAGTTCGCGCAGGGTCATCCGTTTCAGCTCGCGCTGGCCCTTGAGTTCGCAGGCCATTTCCCGCGTGCGCACCGTGCTCTTTTCGGTCATGGCAGGGACGGTAGAGGGGACCTCCGACAAAACGGGGCGCGCCGCGCGCGGATTCACCGCAAGGAGGTCGGTGTTTCGCCTATGTGACAACGGAAATCGGCCGCGAAGCGCTGCGAAGCAGCTTCGCATAATGAAGCGCGCTTCGCGCCTTCGCGCGACATAATGAGCCCATGGAATTCACCCCCGGAATCGAACTGTCCCGGCGTTTTCACGCCGAGGCGGTCCGCCCGATTCTGCGCCGCGAGCTCCCGCGGCTCCGGTACAGCGCCGCGCTCGTCGGGCCCGGCTCCGAAGTGCTGGGCTTCGACTCGCCCCGCTCCACCGACCACAACTGGGGACCGCGGCTGCTGCTGTTCGCCGAAAGCGACCGCGAACGGATCCCCGCCCTGCTCGCCGACCACCTCCCACGCACCTTCCTGGGGTATCCGACGCACTTCGTCACCGACGAACACGGCACCCGGCACCTCGCCCCGACAACCGGCCGGGGCGACCACGGCGTCGTCGTCGCGGGACTCGACGACTGGGTCCGCGGAGCCCTCGGGTTCGACCCGCGGCGGCCGGCGCGGGCCGACTGGCTCGCGACCCCCACCCAGATCTTCGCCGAGTTCACCGGCGGCGCCGTCTTCCACGACGACCTCGGGCTCGAAACCCTGCGGCGGGCCGTCGCCTGGTATCCGGAAGACATCTGGCGGTACGTCCTGGCGTGCCAATGGCAGCGGATCGGCCAGGAGGAGGCGTTCGCCGGCCGGTGCGGCGAGGCCGGGGACGAACTGGGGTCCGCGGTCGTCGCCGCGCGGCTCGTCCGGGACCTGATGCGGCTGTGCCTGCTCATGGCGCGCCGGTACCCGCCGTACAGCAAGTGGCTCGGCAGCGCCTTCGCGCGCCTGCCCGCGGCGGTGCCGCTCACCCCGCACCTCACCGCCGCGCTGGCGGCGACCGCCTGGCGCGAGCGCGAGCGGCACCTCGTGGCCGCGTACGAGTGCGTCGCCCGGCTGCACAACGACCTCGGCCTCACCGATCCCGTGGAGCCGCGGGCGAGCGGCTACCACGACCGCCCGTTCCAGGTGATCCACGCCGGCCGCTTCGTGACGGCGTTGCTCGCGGGGGCGCGGCCGCCCGCCCTGACCGGGGCGATCGACCAGTTCGTGGACAACACCGACGCACTCGGGGACCGCGCGTTCACGCGCAGGGTGGTTGACTGCCCGCATGGCTGAACCGAAACCGCGGGACCTGGCGGCGCTGCTGCTGACGCTGACCGTCGTCACCGGGGTCGTCGACGCCGTCAGCTTCCTCGGGCTGGGCCGGGTCTTCGTCGCCAACATGACCGGGAACGTCGTCTTCCTCGGGTTCGCCGCGGCCGGCGAGACGACGCTGTCCGTGCTCGCCTCCCTCACCGCCGTGCTCGCGTTCCTGGCCGGGGCGCTCGCCGGCGGCCGGCTCGCCCGCCGGGAAGACGACTACGCCGCCCTGCGCCAGGCGACCGCCGTGCAGGCGGCGCTCATCGCGGTCGCCGTCGTGCTGTCCGCGACCCTCGGTGGTGGCCCGCGGCTGGGCGCGGAACTGCTGATCGTCGCGCTCGGGCTGGCGATGGGCCTGCAGAACGCGGCCGTCCGCCGCATCGGTGCGCCCGATCTGACGACGACCGTGCTGACGATGACGCTGACCGGCTTCGCCGCCGATTCGAAGGCGGCCGGCGGGCCGGGTGCGCACCCGCTGCGGAAGGTCGCCGCGGTGGGGGCGATGCTCGCCGGCGCCTTCGCCGGCGGACTGCTTCAGCTGCACGTGGCGATGTGGGCCGCGCTCGGGCTGGCTCTCGTGCTGGTCCTGGGGGTGCTGGCGGTGCTGCGGACCGGCCGGCGGGCGGCCGTCAGCGGCGGTTGACCTTGACGTCGTCCATGCAGGTCGAGCTGACCGTCAGGTCGCGGTACGGGTACCCCTCGCGGTCCAGCAGTTCCATCGCCATCAGCTCGGCGTGGTCGTGCGCCCGCGCCGTGGCGTCGTCGCCTGCCGCGACCTCGACGGCGACGCGGAAACTGAACCCACCCAGGTGGTTGCTGTAACTGAGTGTCCCGTGTTCGCTGAACGACAGGTCGGCGAGGCCCTCCCCGCCCGAGCCGGCCCGCAGCTTTTCGCGGACGGCTTCCGCAGGACGGTCGAACTTGCCCCGGACGAGGACGCGGTAGGTCGGCATGCGGGCGAGGTTAGCGAGGCCGCCGCCGGCCGCGGAACGCATTTTCCGCCACCGGGGCTCAGCCGAGGGCGCGGCCGCCGTCGACCAGCAGACGCTGGCCGGTGACGAAGCCCGCCTCCTCCGAGGCGAAGAAGCTCACCGCCGCCGCCACGTCCTCCGGGGTGCCCAGGCGGCCCGCCGGGACCGAGGCCCGGTACTCCTCGCGCTCGGCAGCCGGCACCGAAGCGTGCCGCTCCACCGGGATGAACCCCGGTGCCACCGTGTTGACCGTGATGCCGTCCGGCGCCAGCTCGCGGGCCCACGCCCGGGCCAGGCCGATCTGGGCGCTCTTGGCCGTCGCGTACGCCGAGCGGCCCGGTGGCGGGCGGTCCGCCACCTCCGAGTCGACGTGCACGATGCGGCCGTGGCCGCGGGCGCGCATCCCCGGCAGCACCGCGTGCCCGAGGAGCACCGGTGACCGCACGAAGAAGTCCAGCTGGGCCAGGTGGTCCGGCCAGCCGACGCCCGCCAGGGGCGCTTCCGGCTGCGGGCCCGTCGCGTTGAGCACCAGCACCCCGATCGGGCCGAGCAGCGCCGTGACCGCGTCGACCAGCTCGCCGACCTGGCGCCGGTCGGTCACGTCCGCGGCGAACGCCGCCGCGTGGCCGCCCTCGCCGAGGATGCCCTCCGCGGCCGTCTTGAGGTCGGCGTCGTCGTGGAGGCCGTTGACCGCCACCGCGAACCCATCTCTGGCCAGCCGGCGGGCGATCACCCGGCCGAGGCCGCGGGAACTGCCGGTCACCAGTGCGACACCCATGCGCCCGACGCTAGGGGACGCCCCGGGACACGACAAGGCCCCCGGGACGGATCCCGGGGGCCTCGGACGGGTGACTCAGGCGGACGCGGCCGCGAGGTCGTCGGTCATGACGGGCCCGGCCGTCACGACCTTCTTGTTGCGCCGGTTGCGCCGCTCCAGGTACGTCGCCAGCGCCGTCAGCAGCAGGCACATCACGACGTAGATGGCGGTCGCCACGATCGTCGACGGGACGATCGGCCGGCCGAACGCGCCCTGCGAACCGATGTAGCGCGCGTAGTACAGCAGCTCCTGGTAGGTGATGATGAAGCCGAGCGCGGTGTCCTTCAGCAGCACGACCAGCTGGCTGATGATCGTCGGCAGCATCGCCCGGATCGCCTGCGGCAGCAGCACCAGGAACATCACCTGCGTCTTGCGCATGCCCAGCGCGTACGCGGCTTCGCTCTGCCCCTTCGGCAGCGACTGGATGCCCGCGCGGAAGACCTCGGCGAGCACCGAGCCGTTGTACAGCGTGAGGCCGAAGACCACGCCGAGGAACGGGCTCGTCGGCACGCCGACGGTCGGCAGGCCGAAGTAGAACAGGAACATCAGGATCAGCGCGGGGATGGCACGGAAGAACTCGACGACGAACGTGGCGATCCCGCGGATCCAGGCGTGGTCCGACAGCCGGCCGGCGGCGAAGATCGCGCCGAAGATCAGCGCCAGCACGGCCGCGGCGGCGAACGCCTGCAGCGTCGAAAGCACCGCGTTGGCCAGGTCGCGCTGCACCTGCGCGTACTGCAGCCACTCCCACTTGCGGGCGGTGAACTGGCCGCTGTCGTAGAAGCGCCACCCGATGTAGGCGATGAACGCGAGGACCACGACGATGCCGACGACCGCGTAGGTCCGGTACCGGAGCCGCGCCTTCGGGCCCGGGACGTCGAACAGGACGTTGCTCATGCGCACACCTCGCTGACGCTCGGTGCGGCCTGAGCCGCAGGCGCAGTGTTGAATGATTCGGTCGCAAGCTCCCTCATCGGGCCACGCTCCAGCGCTTCTCCAGGCTGCGTTGGACGAACGACAGCACAGCGACCAGGATGATGAAGCCGAGGGCGACCCACAGCAGGCCGATCAGCTGGTTCTCGCCGCGTTCGGACAGGTACGACCGGATCGCGCCCGCCTCGGCGACCGAGAAACCGGCGGCGATGGTGGTGTTCTTCAGCAGCGCGATCAGGGTGCTGATCAGCGGCGGCACCACCGAGCGCAGCGCCTGCGGCAGCACGACCTGGCCGAGGATCTGGCCGAAGGTCAGCCCCAGCGCCCGGCCCGCCTCGGCCTGCCCGACCGGCACGGTGTTGATGCCCGAGCGCACGACCTCACAGATGAACGCCGACGTGTAGACGGTCAGGGCGGTCACCGCGGCCGGGAAGTAGTCCAGCTTGACGATGTCCAGCAGCGGGTACGCGAACACGAAGAACGCGAACACCAGGGTGAGCGGGGTGTTCCGGGCGATCGTCACGTACGCCGTGCCGACGGCGCGGAAGACGGGGACCGGGCTCACCCGCAGCATCGCCAGGATCGTGCCCCAGATCAGGCTGCCGACGGCCGAGAGCAGGAACAGCTCGATCGTGGTGAGGAAGAACGGACCGAACAGGTCCAGGTTGTTGAACAGGACGTCCATGGAGCCTTCCCCGCGTCCGTGGTCATGGGATGGATGGAGAAGGCCGGTGGACCGGGAAGCCCGATCCACCGGCCGTCACGCGAGCGTCAGTACTTCTCGAGGGTCGGCTTGGTCGCGGTCGAACCCGACTTGCCGAGGGTGGCGTCGTAGATCTTCTGCCAGGTGCCGTCGTCCAGCGCCTTCTGCAGGATCTCGTTGACCTTGTCGCGCAGCACCTTGTCGTCCTTGTTCAGGCCGATGCCGTACTTCTCGGTCGAGAACGTCTTGCCGACGACCTTCAGGCTGTCCGGCTCCTGGGCGGCGTAGCCCTTCAGGATCGCGTCGTCGGTGGTGACCGCGTCGACATCCTTCGACTGCAGCTTCTCGACGCACTGCGAGTACTTCTGGAACTCGACGATGTTGTTCGGCTCGGTCAGGTTCTGCTGCCGGACCTTCTGGATCGGGGTCGAGCCGGTGACCGAGCAGACCTTCTTGCCCTTGAGGGTCTCCGGGCCGGTGATCGAGTTGTCGTCCTTGCGGACGAGCAGGTCCTGGCCCGCGACGAAGTACGGGCCGGCGAAGGAGACCAGCGCCTTGCGCTTGTCGGTGATCGAGTAGGTGCCGACGTAGTAGTTCACGTCGCCGTTCGCGATCGTCTGCTCACGCGCGCCCGAGTCGACCGTGCGGAAGGTGATCTTCTCCGGGTCGAACCCGAGGCCGGCCGAGACGAGCTTGGCGATCTCGATGTCGAAGCCGCCGAACTTGCCGGTCGTCGGGTCCTTCATGCCGAGGCCCGGCTGGTCGTCCTTGGCGCCGACGGTCAGCGCACCCGCCGACTTCATCTTGGCGAACACCGGGGAGCCGGCCAGGTCGACGCCCTGCGCGACCGGGTAGGTCAGCGCCGCGGGGGCGTTCGTGCCGCTCTGGTCGCCCGAACCGGGCGAAGTCGGCGAGCCTTCCTTGCCGCAGGCGGTCAGCGTGGTCAGCGCCAGCCCGCCGGCGAGCAGTCCCACCGCGAGGGTGCGGATCCTCATGTGAATCTCTCCTGTGTGTCGTCACCCGGACGCCGACGGCGCCGCGGAACGTTGTTCTCAGTGGGTCAGGATCTTGCCGAGGAAGTCCTTCGCGCGCTCGCTCTTCGGCGCGGTGAAGAACTCTTCCGGCGTCGTGTCCTCGACGATCTCGCCGTCGGCCATGAAGATCACCCGATCGGCTGCCCGCCGGGCGAAGCCCATCTCGTGGGTGACGACGAGCATCGTCATGCCGTCCTTGGCCAGCCCGGTCATCACGTCGAGGACCTCCTGGACCATCTCCGGGTCCAGCGCCGAGGTCGGCTCGTCGAACAGCATCACCTTGGGCCGCATGGCCAGGGCCCGCGCGATGGCGACGCGCTGCTGCTGGCCACCCGAAAGCTGCGCCGGGTACTTGTCGGCCTGGTTGGCGATGCCGACGCGCTCCAGCAGCTCCATCGCCGTCTTGCGGGCTTCGGCCTGCGAGGTCTTGCGGACCTTCACCGGCGCGAGCATGACGTTCTCGACGATGGTCTTGTGCGCGAACAGGTTGAACGACTGGAACACCATGCCGACGTCGGCCCGCAGCGCGGCCAGTGCCTTGCCCTCGGCGGGCAGCGGGACGCCGTCGACGGCGATCTCGCCCGAGTTGATCGGCTCCAGCCGGTTGATCGCCCGGCACAGCGTCGACTTGCCCGAGCCCGACGGGCCGAGCACCACGACGACCTGGCCGCGAGGCACCTCGAGCGTGATCTCCCTGAGCACGTGCAGGTCGCCGAAGTACTTGTTCACGGCGGACGCCTTGATCATCGGCGCCGCCACCTCCGCGGTCATCTGGCCTCCCGGGTCGTTCGTGCAATTCGGGCATGGGTCACCACGCGATGGCGAGAACCTACCGTTGCTCCCCCGGCTGGCAAGGCCGCTTGAGCAATACTTAGGGTTTCAACTGAGTATCGATGTCCGTTTCGGTGGGTGTCCACCCGGGGTCACGGTGGGTGACCGTCCGGGTGGCCGGTGCGGGGGCCGCCCGGACGTCCTACAGTTCGCTTACCGGCCGGTGGAGCGGGCCACCATGGGAGGCGGACGGGTGCGGGTGCTGCTGGTGGAGGACGACGACCGGGTCGCGGGTGCGCTCATCCCGGCGCTGACCCGCCGCGGCCTGGCGATCGCCCGGCTGGCCACCGGCGCCGGCGTGCTCGACCGGGTGCACGAGGTCGACGTCATCCTGCTCGACCTGGGCCTGCCGGACATCGACGGCGTGACGCTGTGCCGCCAGATCCGCGCGGTCAGCGACGTCGCGATCATCGTCGTGTCGGCGCGCGGCGAGGTCGACGACCGGATCCAGGGCCTGCGCGCGGGCGCCGACGACTACCTCGTCAAGCCCTACGACGTCGAGGAGCTGCTCGCCCGGGTGGAGGCCGTGCGCCGCCGCCGGGGAGAACATGTCGCTGAACCGGTGGTCATCCGGGTGGGGGACGTCAGCGTCGACCTGGCCCGGCACGAGGTGCTGGTCGGCGGGAAGGCCGTCGCGTTGTCCCGCAAGGAGTTCCAGGTGCTCGCGCTGGTCGCGAACGCCCGCGGCGCGGTGTGCTCGCGCGAGCAGGTGCTCACCGAGGTGTGGGGGCACCGCGGCCCGGCGGAGAGCCGCTCGCTGGACGTCCACGTCGCGACGCTGCGGACGAAGCTGGGCCGGCCGGCGCTGATCGAGACCGTCCGCGGGGTCGGGTACCGGCTCGGCGGCCAGGTCGCCCGGAGCTGAGCGTGCGCGTCCGGCTGCAGGGCATCGTGCTGACGCTGGTCGCGTTGCTGGTGTTCGGCCTCGGCATCCCGCTGGCCCGCAGCATCGCCGCGGGCGCGCAGCAGGACCTGTTCCTCGACCGGCTGACCGACACCGCCCGGTTCGCGTCGCTGGCGCAACGCCCGCTGCTGGACAACAACCAGTCGCTGATCGAATCCGACCTGGTCCGCTACGACGAGGTGTACGGCGTGCACGTCGTGGTCGTCGACCAGGACAGCAAGCTGTTCGCCAGCTCGCTCGGGCCGTCGGCCGCGCAGATCGACCTGAAGGCCGAACGGTTCAGCGGCCCGATCCACGAGGCGCTCGCCGGCCGCCGGTCCCAGCCCGCCGGCGTGCTGATGCCGTGGGATTCGACGCCGCTGGTGCTCGCCGAGCCGGTGCTCGCCGACGGCGAGGTGCACGGCGCGGTGCTCACGCTGTCCGAAACCGGTGCCGAGCGCGCCGACGTCCTGTGGTGGTGGCTGCTGCTCGCCGCGGGCGGGATCCTCGCCTTCACGCTGGCGCTGGCCGTGGCGATCCCGGTGGTCCGGTGGATTCTGCGGCCGGTGCAGCGGCTCGACGACGCGACCGGCGCGCTGGTGGCGTCCGTGGTCGGCGGGCGGGAGGCCGAGCCGGTGGGGGAGGGCAGCGGGCCACCGGAGCTGCGTCAGCTCGGGCGGTCGTTCGACCGGATGGCTTCGAGCGTGTCGGGCGCGCTGGCCGCGCAACGCGCGTTCGTCGCCGACGCGTCCCACCAGCTGCGCAACCCGTTGACGGCGCTGAAGATCCGGCTCGGCAACCTCGAGGGCCACGTCGACGACGAGCCGGCGGCGGCCGACCTGGAGGCGGCGCGGGTCGACGCGGGCCGGCTGCACCAGATCCTGGACGGGCTGCTGTCGATGGCCCGCGCCGAGGCCTCCGGCGGCGAGCTGGACCCGGTGGTGCTGGACGAGGCCGTCGCCGAGCGGGTGGCCGACTGGTCGGTGGTCGGCGAGGCCCGGGACGTGCGCCTGGTGGTGGAAACGGCCGGCGACGGTGCCACGGTCCGGATGCCCCCGCGCGGCGCCGAGACGATCCTGGACGCGCTGCTCGACAACGCGCTGAAGTTCACCGCGGCGGGCACGGAGATCCGGATCGCGGTCACCCGCGAGGACGACCGGGTCCGGTTGTCGGTGCGGGACCACGGGCCGGGGCTGCGGCCGGACGAGCTGGACCGCGCCCGCGACCGGTTCTGGCGGAGCCCGGCGCACCAGAACGTGCCGGGTTCGGGGCTGGGGCTGGCGATCGTGAGCGAGATCGTCGCGCACTCGGACGGGGAACTGGAGCTGGACCTGCCCGAGGGCGGCGGGCTCCGGATCGCGATGGTGTTCCCGGTGGCCTAGGTCTTCTGCGCCCGGTAGTACCGCAGCGCGCCGGGGTGCAGCGGGATCGGCTGGGTCTCGATGCCCGGGTGGACGTCGATCGACAGTGCCGCCGGGTTGGCCTCCGCCAGCTGGGGGCGGGCGTCGAACAGGCCGCGGACCAGTGCTTCGGCGACGTCGTCGCCCATCGACTTCGAGACCACCAGGAAGTTCGGCACCACCAGCGTGGTCACCGGCAGGAGCTGGCTGTACGTGCTCGCCGGGATGGTCGCCGTGCCGTAGACCGGGCTGATGGCCTGCATCTTCGGCATCAGGCCGCCGATGTCGAGCAGCCGCAGCGAGCCCCGGCCGTTGTAGCCCGCCAGCTTCGGCGTCGGCAGGCCGCCGGACCAGACCAGCGCGTCGACCTGGCCGTTCAGCAGCGCGGCGACGGAGTCGTTGAGGCCGAGCCGGAACTTGGTGACCGAGCCGGTCAGGTTGGCCACGTCCAGCAGGCGTTCGGCGATGTACTCGACGCCGGAGTCCGGCGAGCCGACCGCGATCCGGCGGCCGTGCAGCTGCCCCACCGACTGGATGTCGGAGTCCCGGCGGACCACCAGGTGCAGGTAGTCGTCGTGGATCCGGGCGAGCGCGGCCAGCCCGGGGTTGTCCCGGTACTGGTCCGCGGCGACGTCGGCGGCGACGAAGGCGACCTCGGCCTGGCCGGCGAGCACCTTGGCGACGTTGTCGGGCGACCCCTGCGTCTGCAGCACCTGCGGCCGGTCGATGTCCAGGCCGTTCTGCCACGCCGTGGCGAGGGTCTGGGCCAGCTTGTCGTAGACCCCGTCGGGGTTGCCGGCGGCGATCCGCAGCTTGAGGCCGCCGAAGCCGTCGGTGCAGGCGGCGAGCACCAGCAGGAGGGCAGCCGCCATCGCGAGTCCGCGCATCCGCCGGCTGCTGGTCACGGGCCGATCGTGCCAGACGCCGCGGGTTCGCGGCAGGTTCGGCCGGCGAAGCGGTGGGCGGATGCTCGGTCATGGGGAACCACAATCGGTGCCCGGCGGAAACGTCGGGGACGTTTCCCCGTTCGTGGCCATCCCCGCTCGGCCGGATCGGGTGAATTCGTCGAATTGACGGTACCCCCGCAAAAGATCAGGTTACTGCCCGGCGAATTACTCCGGACGCTCCTTGACCCCGCCCGGCCCGCCGCTGATCATTTCCGCAGCGAATTCCCCCGCGCGCTTTTTCCGGCCGTCGCCGCGCGCCTCCTCAGGAGACCGAGTTGACCCCTGTGCCCCTGGACCGGCGGACCTTCCTGCGCTGGTCCGCCCTCGTCCCCGCCGTTGCCGCCGTGCCGACCGTGCTGGGCGTGCCCGCCTGGGCGGAGGAAACGGCGTTCGTCGACGCCTACCGCACCAACCTTCCGGCGAACCGCACCCCGGAAACCAACGCGGTCGTGCGGATCCTGAGCGGGATGCAGCGGCTCTGGCGCACCGGGTCCACTTGGGACAGTGGGGTCGTGCTCGACGCGGAGGTGCTGCGCACGAACGTCCGGCACTGCGTCGCCGTCACCCGCACCCGGACCGACGCCGAAGCCAAGCGCGCGTTCGTCTTCGACCGCCAGCACCAGTCCTACGCCGCCATCGATGGCCTCGGGCCGCTTGCAGACCTCTACCGCCGCGGCGCGCGGGCTGTCACCGGCATCACCACCGCACCCGACGGCACGCCGCCGTCGAAGATCGACGACGCCGTCCCGGCGGACGCGCCGGCGGGCTCGGCCCTCGGTGCCGGTTCGCACGACTCCGCGCTCGGCCTGGTGGCGCAGCTCGTCGACACCGTCCGGGGCACCTTCGCCTCGGGCAACCCGAGCAAGTACGCCTACCAGTACCCGCGGCCGTGGCGGCTGACCGCCGACAGCAAGGTCGAGGACACCGGCAGGACCGACGCGCTCGGGTTCCCGGTCTACCGCTCCGACGTGGTCGTCGCGCCGCAGCTGCTGCGGCAGCGCAGCAGCAGCCCGGTCGACGACGGGGGCTTCCCCAGCGGCCACACCAACGCCTTCCACCTCGCCTGCCTCGCACTGGCCTACGCGGTGCCGGAGCGGTTCCAGGAGCTGGTGGCGCGGGCCTACGACCTGGCCGACACGCGGATCGTCGCCGGGATGCACTCGCCGGTGGACGTCATCGGCGGCCGCATCATGGCGACCGCCCTCACCGCCGCCACGCTCGCCGACCCGGAGAACGCCGTGCTCAAGGCGGGCGCGCGGGAGCAGGCGCTGCAGTACTTCACCGCGCAGACCGGCACGACCGCCGACACGCTGTTCGCCCGGGCGCACACCGGGGCCGACGAATACGGCGACCGCCGGGCCAACGCCGCGATGGTCGCGCGCCGGGCCACCTACGGCCTGCCGGGCCGGCCCGCGCGCACCGCGATGCGCGTCCCGAAGGGCGCCGAGGTGCTGCTCGAGACGCGCCTGCCGTACCTCGACGCGGCGCAGCGGCGGGAAGTCCTGCGCACGACGGCGTTCCCGGCCGGGCACCCGCTGCTCGACGGCCCGGAACTGTGGGGACGGCTGAACCTCTTCGCCGCGGCCGACGGTTTCGGCGCGTTCGACACCGCCGTGCGCGTCACGATGGACGCGTCGCGGGGCGGGTTCAGCGCGAACGACAGCTGGCGCAACGACATCGGCGGCGACGGCGGGCTCGTGAAGGCGGGCACCGGGACCCTGACCCTGACCGGCGCCAACAGCTACCGCGGCGGCACCCGCGTCGAGGCGGGCACGCTGGTCGCGGCGGCGCCGGACGCGCTGGGCTGCGGCGACGTCGCCGTCGCGGGCGGCACGCTCCGCGTGTCCGGCCTCCGCGTGGGCGGCTACCACCAGACCGGCGGCACGCTGTCCGTCACGGCCGGCCCGGCGCTGTCCGTCCGCGGCGAGGCCACCCTTGAGCGCGGCAGCGTCCTGGAGATCCGGGCGCCCGGCCCGGCCCGCGAAGCCGAGGTGCTGTGCGCGCGGCGGCTGCGCGGCCGGTTCGCCGCCATCCGGTTCGACCGCCCGGGATACCGGGTGGTTCCGCGTTACACGCCCACCGGTCTGTCCGTCCGAATCCTGCGGGAGTTCTCGTGAAGAAACGCCTGGCCGCACTGCTGTCCGCCGCCGCTCTGTCCACAGTGGTCAGTCCGGCGGCCGCGCACGCCGCCGACGGCGGCAGCTTCTCGGTGCTGAGCTACAACGTCGCCGGCCTGCCCGAGGGGATCTCGAGCGCGCCGACGCCGCGCGATCCCGCGACGACGGCGATCGGGCAGCGGCTCGGCCCCTACGACGTCGTGCACGTCCAGGAGGACTTCAACTACCACGCCAAGCTCTACGCCGCCGACCAGCACCCGTACCGCACGCCGACCAGCGGCGGCGCCGGGATCGGCAGCGGGCTGAACACGCTGTCGTCGCTGCCGTACGACGCCGACGACTTCGAGCGCGCCCGCTGGACGTCCTGCCAGCTCGACTCCGGGGACTGCCTGACCCCGAAGGGCTTCACCTTCATGCGGGTGCGGCTGGCCGAAGGCGTGTACGTCGACTTCTACAACGCCCACACCAACGCCGGGACGAACGACGGCGACGAGGCTTCGCGCGCGTCGAACCTGGCGCAGCTGACCGCGTTCATCCGGACGCACTCGGCGGGCAACGCCGTCGTCGTCATGGGCGACACCAACACGCGCTACACCCGCGCGGCCGACACGATCGCCGGGTTCGCCGCGGACAACGGCCTGACCGACGCGTGGGTGAAGCTCGTGCGCGGCGGGGTCGCGCCGGCTCCCGGCAGCCCGGCGCTGGTGTGCGACGAGCAGACGGTCACCAACGACTGCGAGGTCGTCGACAAGGTCCTCTACCGCGGCAGCAAGCTCGTCTCGCTCGACGCGACGCTCTACAACAACGAGCACGCCAAGTTCCTCGACAGCGCGGGCAAGATGCTGTCCGACCACGACCCGATCACCGTGCGGTTCAGCTGGACCCGCAACCCGGCGCTGCAGCTGTCCGAGCAGTACGGCGGCCCGCACGGCGACTACTTCACCGACGTCGCCACCCTGCCCGCGGCCGCCCGGGTGCGGACGTTCTCGCTGCGCAGCGGGTCCCGCGTCGACCAGGTCGGGGTCACCCTGGAGAACGGCACCGCGCTGACCCACGGCGGCACCGGCGGAACGCCGGCGTCGCTCACGCTCGGCAGCGGCGAGTACATCACGACGGCGACCCTGTGCCAGGGCAAGTACAACACCACGACGCGGATCTTCTCGGCCCGGTTCACCACCAACCTCGGGCGCTCGCTCGCCGGCGGCACGACGACGGCGGACTGCGTGACCCGGACGGCCCCGGCCGGCTGGCAGATCGCCGGCTTCCACGGGCGGGCCGGCGACGAGGTCGACAAGCTCGGGGTGGTCTACACGCAGCGGTAGTCGCCGGCGGCGCCCCGCCCCGGGTGGCGGGGCGCCACGCTGCCGAGCAGGTGCTCGGCCGCGGCCATGGTGGGCCGGGCCGCCGGGTCGGGGTGCAGCAGCCGCAGCACGGCCTCGGTGACCGGCCGGCCGGTGCTGCCGCTGCGGGCGAACGCCGAGCGGGCCGGTGGATGGCCCTCCAGCGCGGCGTACAGGGTGGCGCCGAGGGAGAACACCTCGGCCGGGAAGTCGGGGAACCCCCCGTCGGTCACCTCCGGGGCGAAGTACGCCTCGCCGCCGGCCACGGGGGTGTGCGTCGCGAGCTCGGCGTGGCCGTCGGGGGCGATCAGCACCCGGTCCGGGTCGAGGGCGGGGTGCAGCACGCCGTCGTCGTGCGCCGCCGCCAGCACCGACGCCAGCCGGGTCCCGAGCCGGGCGACCAGCTCGGGCGGCAACACGCCGTACTCCTCGAGCAGTTCGGCCAGGGTGCGCGAGGCCGGGTATTCGAGGACCAGGTAGGTCGTGCTGTCCTCGTCGACGACGTCGCAGACGGGCGTCCGGGGCGAGGGGATCGCCGGCTCGTCGAACAGCGGCCGGAGGGCGACCAGCCGGTCGAGCCGTTCGTCCCGGGCCCGCCAGACGCCGGCCGTCGTGCCGGGTCCTGCGGGCCCGAGCAGGCGGTACCGCTCACCGATGAGTGTTCCTTCGCGCGCCACGTCGTCGTCCCTCCGTGTCGTCGGCTCCTCGTCTGCGGGAATACGGCGGGAACCGGGATCCGGTTCGGCCGACCGGGTCATTTCACCCGGCCGAACGCTGTTACTTGACGAGCCGCGCCCTCGCCCGGGCGAGGGCGGTGACGAGCGCGGTCAGCGGCCGGTGCCGCCGGGCGAGGTGCGACGACGGCGTCGTCGCCGAGAGTCGAACGGGCATACCGGCTCTCCAACGGGTGCCGATCGTGCGGGGAAGGCGCGAAGTGAGCGCTAACATAGCGGCCCGGCCGGGGCCGGTCAATCGGCCGTTGCGCGTGTTGCCCGACGTTCGGCTCTGCTGCACCCGGTCCGTGGGATCTAGAATTCCGGCAGATCTGTTAGCGCTAACAGACTGCGGAAGGAGTCATCGTGCTACGACGACGTGGCGTGGTGCTGTCCCTGTTCGTGTTCGCCACCGCCCTGCTCGGCGCGCCCACCGCGACCGCTGCGCCGGTGACGGTGACCAACGGCAGCCAGTTCACCGACACCTCCGGTGCCCTGGTGCACGCCCACGGCGGCGGGGTGCTCAAGGTGGGGGCGTACTACTACTGGTTCGGCGAGAACCGCAACGCCGACGACACCTTCAAGGCGGTCTCGGTCTACCGCTCGACCGACCTGAAGACGTGGGAGCACCGCAACGACGTCCTGACGCAGTCGTCCGCGGCCGAGCTGGGCCGGGCCAAGATCGAGCGGCCGAAGGTGATCTACAACAGCTCGACCGGGCAGTACGTGATGTGGATGCACAAGGAGAACGGCGACGACTACGCCGAAGCGCGCGCCGCCGTGGCCACGTCGTCCACAGTGGACGGAAACTATTCCTACCGCGGCAGCTTCCGCCCGCTCGGCGTCCACATGTCGCGCGACCTCACGCTGTTCAAGGACGACGACGGAACCGCGTACATGGCCTCCGCCGCCAGGGAAAACGCCGACCTCAACGTGTACCGGCTCACCGCCGACTACACCGGCATCGGGGCGCTGGTGCAGACGCTGTGGCCCGGCTCGTACCGCGAGGCGCCGGCGATGTTCAAGCGCAACGGTGTCTACTTCATGGTCACCTCGGCCGCCACGGGGTGGCAGCCGAACCAGCAGAAGTACGCCACGGCCACCAGCATCACCGGGACGTGGAGCGGGCTGGCGAACTTCGGGGACTCGACGGGGTACGGCAGCCAGGCGGCGTACGTGCTGCCCCTGCAGGGAACCCAGGCGACCTCGTACCTGTTCATGGGTGACCGCTGGGCGGGCGCGTGGAGCCGGCCGGTCAACGAGTCACGGTATGTGTGGCTCCCGCTTTCGTTCCCGGGTGCCACCACGGTTTCGATGAGCTGGTCGCCGAAGGTGGACATCGACGTGGCGACCGGCGTGGTCGCGGGTTCCGGCACGGGCAGCGCGTACGGGACGCTGGTCGCCCGGCACAGCGGAAAGTGCGCCGACATCCCGGGTTCCGGGCGCGACGACGGCGTGCAGCTGACGCAGTACACGTGCAACGGCGGCTGGAACCAGCAGTGGAGCGAGCTCGACCTCGGCAACGGCTACGTGAACCTGATCGCCCGTCACAGCGGCAAGTGCCTCGACGTCGCGGACGCCTCGACGGCGGACGGCGCGGCGGCGGTGCAGTGGACGTGCAACGGCGGCGCGAACCAGCAGTGGCAGGCCCAGGCCGTCAGCGGCGGGTACGTGCGGTGGGTGGCCCGGCACAGCGGCAAGTGCCTGGACGTCGTTTCCGGGTCGACGGCGGACAGTGCGGCCGTCAAGCAGTACCCGTGCACCACCGTGGCGAACCAGCAGTGGCTGCGGAAGGCGGCCTGAACTGCGCCTTCCGGCCCTTGACGGCCCCGGGGCCGGGTCGCTAACTTTTGCGAAACTCCTTCATGTTTGGGGTCGCCATCATGCGCATGCTCGTGGCTTTGCTCACCGCCGTGGCGATGACCTCCGGGGTCGTCGCCTCCGCCGTCGCCGAGGACGTCCCGCAGCACGGGCTGACCGTGCGGGGCTCGGCGTTCGTCGACGAGTACGGCCGGGAGGTGGTGCTGCGCGGCTTCAACGTTTCGGGGGAGACGAAGCTGGCGGAAAACGGTTTCCTGCCGTTCGCGAACGCGGCCGACGCGCGCCGCTCGGCGCAGGCGATGCGGGCGCTGACCGGCGCGAACGCCGTGCGGTTCCCGATCGCGTGGGCCGGGACGCAGCCGGTCCGCGGGCCGGTGAACACGCAGTACCTGGGGGCGCTGACCGAGCAGCTTAAGGCGTTCCTGGACGAGGGTTTCACGGTCCTGCCCGACTTCCACCAGGACCTGTTCTCCCGCTACCTGTTCAACCGCGGCAGCTGGTACACCGGCGACGGCGCGCCGAAGTGGGTCGTCGACCTCGGCGGCTACCCGGCGGAGAGCTGCGGCATCTGCGCCCACTGGGGCCAGAACATCACCCAGAACGGTGCGGTCCAGGACGCCACGAAGGACTTCTGGCACAACGCCCGCGGCGTCCAGGACGAGTTCGTCGGCCAGGCCGTCCAGACGATGACGTACCTGCGGGCGAACCTGAGTGCGGCCCAGTTCGCGGGGATCGCGGGCCTGGACCCGTACAACGAGCCGTTCGCCGGGCGGTACGACTCGGGCCAGGACAGCAAGGCGTGGGAGCAGAACGTGCTGTGGCCGTTCTTCAAGCGGTTCCGCGACGCGATGGATTCGGCGGGCTGGCAGGACAAGCCGGCGTTCGTCGAGCCGAACATGTTCTGGAACGCCAACATCTCCTTCCAGCTGCATCCGGGCGGCTTCCAGGACACCGGCGCGATGGGGCCGCGGTACGTGTTCAACACGCACTTCTACGACCAGCTCGCGCAGTCCGGCGTGTTCATGCCGGGCAAGGCGGGAGACGGCCAGTACAGCGCGAACTTCGCCACGGTCCGCGACCGCGCGGCGGCTTTGGGCACGACGGCGATCGTCACCGAGTTCGGCCACCCGATGACGGGCTACACCTCGGACAAGACGCCGACGGTGGACAAGGCGATGTACCAGGCCCTGGACTCGCGAATTCCGGGAGCGAACTGGTGGCGCAAGCCGGCGCAGTCGGGCCCGGTGCTGTCGGCGACGCAATGGCAGTGGGACATCTACAGCGGCCGCCACCACGAGCTGATGAACGACAACCCGGACAAGGTGAAGACGGACGGCGACGCCTGGAACGGCGAGGACTTTTCGTCGGCCCGGACGGCGGACGACGGAACGGTCCAGCTGCGCCAGGACGCGCGGCTCCTGGACCGCCTGTACCCGGCCGCGGTGGCGGGCCACACGCTGGCGTTCACGTACGAGGACAGGTCCCGCGACGGCAGCCAGACGCTGACGTGGAACGCGGTGCCGTCCACCTTGCCGGCCACGTCGGCGTTGGTCGGCCCGGGGCGCTACGGCGTCTTGGTGTGGCAGGGAACGGCGGCGGGCGCGCCGACGGAGCTGCACGTCCCGGCGGGGATGAACCCGACGGTGGTGACGGACGTGGCCTCGGTGACGCGGGCGGGAGACCGGCTGCAGCTGGCGGCGACACCGGGCCTGCATTTCGCGCTGGTCGCGGAGCCGGCTGCGGCGCCGACACCGGCCCAGCTGGCGGCTGTGCGCGCGGAATTGGCGGCGTGGGCGGCCGGTTCCGGATTCGGGACAAAAAGCTGACATATTCACCGTGTGTCATTCCGGTCGCCCGGATGTCCCATTTCGAGCCGGTCCCGGCCGGGATACCGTCAGTGGAATGAGAATGCGGCGTTTGACGGCAGTCGTTTCGCTGGGGCTCGTCACCTGGTGCGGCCTGGCCGCGCCTCCGGCCCAAGCCGCGACCACGACGAGCTGCGCGAGCGCGGTCGAGAACCGCTGGCCCGCCAGCACGGTGCACATGTCCGCCACCTGCGTGCCCGATCCCGACGGGGGTGCGCCGTACGTGTTCCGGATCGGCACGTTGTACGTGTGGCGCCTGGTCGGCCTCGACGTCCTGCTGGTGTCGGCCGGCCCTGCCACGGCGACGTGTACCGCGTACCAGGTGCAGTCCGACGGTTCACTCGTGGCGACGGGCTGCACGTACACGCACTGATCACAATCGGGTTGCGCCCGCAACGTGCCGGGCCGGCGTCGCGACTCACGGTGAGCCGACGACGGAGGTGGCCATGCGGGAGTTGCCCCCGGAAGCCCTGCAGCACCACCTGTATTTCGCCCCGGCGGACGCCCAGCTCGACGTCCACATCCCCGACGCGGGGGCGTTCTCGGCGGATCTGGTGAACCGGCTGATGCTCGAACCCGGCCTGGTGATACCCGACGTGTTCTTCTTCATCTCCGAGCGGGTGCAGAGCGAAATCGCCAAGGGCAGCGGGAGCTGGCTCAACCAAGCCGTCAAGCGGGGGTTGGTGGTGCCGGCATTCCGGACGCACGAAGGCGGGTTCGAGGAGGTTCTCGCCGCGATCCGCACCAGCTGGCAGGTCGGGCTCCGGAAGGAATCACCGGGCACCGCGAGGATTCTCCAGGGTTGGTCGGAGCAGGACGGGCCGCGCACCACGTGGCCGGGCAGGATCGGCGCCGGCTTCGACACTCTCGTGGTGAAGCACCTCATGGACGCGGAGCCGTCGAGCGATTCTCCTCGCGCGCGCAGACTCTGGCAGGACACGGAGTTCCTGCGGACGGAACTCCTCACGTCGGCGAGAAACCGCGAGGCGGACCTCGCCGAAGACGGTCTGCGCCGGTCCACGATCCTGAAGGTGATCGCCGAGAGGCTCGAACTCGGCGGAAGGGATCCGAGTGACACCCGGCTCCTGCTCCGGGCGGCCCGGGGATCGCGGGAGTTCGGCTCGGCGGCCCTGCGGGCCTTCTTGCTTTGGGTGAACGAGATCTACCACTTCAACCAAGCCACGCGGTTCGGCGCTCGCTGCAGTTTTCCCGTTGCCGGCGGATCGGGCGCCGGCATGATGCCCGCCCGGTTGTGGGATGCCGCGGGCTCGCCGGCGGACGTCCCTGGCTCCGAGGCGGTCTTCGAGCCGATCGTCGTTCGCTGGCCCCGTTCGCCAGTCCTGGCCGGGGCCTCGGCGGATCGGTTGCTGGGTGTCCGTACCGGAGACGTGGGCGAGCAGTTCATGAGGGACAACCTCGAGTTCTCCGCTCGCCCCTCGGAAGCGGCCTGGTATGCCTTGTCCGTGTCCTTCGCCGACTACGCCCGGGCAGTGTGCGACGCGGCGGGCAGCGCCGGCGTGACCACCGGCCTCGCCAAGGGGGCGCTGACGGTCAAGGGGCTCAAGATCGGCGTGGCGGCCTTGACCGGTGCGGCCGCGATGACATCGAGCGTGTTCTCCGTGCACGACGCCTGGGCGATCCGGCTGAGCGCACTCGTGGTCGCCGCCAGCCTGTACGCCCCGGTCACGGACTTCGCGCTCGCGCTGGCCGAGTTCCGCTCGCGGGAAGACCGGCTGGCGGCGAGTCATGCGCCACCGCTGCGCGGGCTCCAGTTCGACTTCCCGGCTGTCCCGTGAGGGTGTGACCCCGGCCGGCGTCACACCGGCCGGGAGGGGGCGCAGGGAACCACGTATGCGCAGGTCTACCCTGGAAGCCGATGACCGAGAACCAGGCACCCAGGGCGTACCAGATCCGCACCTGGAGCTGTCGGGATTTGCAACTCTCTGTTCCGCGATGAAAGGCCGCGCGTCCACGCATGCACCTGAGTCGCAAATCCGGCGGTGAGCGACTCGGGCTCAGTGAAGTTCCGCGTGACTGCGACGATGTCGCTGAGGCGCCAGGGACGGCCGCGGTAACGTGTAGGTCTGCTGATCTATGGTGAGTTGCCCGTCACTTCGCATTTTGACCGGCTGGCACAGTATTTCCCTCCGTAGCGCGGAAGGATCGACAGCATGACAAGGTGGAAGCGGTGGGCCGTTGCGCTGATCGTGGTCACGGCCGGAGCGGCGGCGATTGTCTTGGCGTTACGTTCTCCCATGGGACTGGACTCTGCGGCCAAGATTGGCGGCCTGATCGCCGGACTGGTGCCTCTCGCGCTGGCGCTTGTCCATTGGGCCCGCCGATCACCGCGCCCGCTGCTGGTGGTGTCATCTCCTGAGCAAGTGGATGCCGCTCAGCGGCAACTGGCCGATCTGGTGCTGGCCCAGTGGCGGACGGAAATCGTCGTCCGGCAGCTGGACGATCCCGCCCCTGTCGCGGTGCGCTGGCGGCTCACGGAGCTTGACACGTCCGGCCCCGCAGAATACGTCGCTCGCCCGAAACTGCTCAGGTACTTGATCGGCCGAGGCGTTCCCCGGTTCGAAGGTCGTACCGATCGCATCAACGACATGGTCAGGGAGTTCCGCAGGAACCCGGCACGTCGGCTGGTGATTCTTGGGGATCCCGGCATGGGCAAGACAACGCTGGCTGTTCTGTTGCTTCGCGAACTCCTCGCGCATCCCGAAGGTGCAGAGCCAGTCCCCGTGCTCCTGTCGATGTCCGGCTGGGACCCCGGCGTCGAATCCCTCCATGTGTGGGTAGCGCGGCGGCTCACCGAGGGTTACCCGGCATTGCGCGCCGTTGACTTCGGCCCGAACGCGACCCGTGCCCTGGTCGAGCAGAGGCGGATCCTGCCTGTCCTGGACGGCCTGGACGAGCTGCCCGAACGGATACGCTCCGCAATCCTCGACCGGCTCAATGCCGCGGCCACCGACCCGCTCATCCTCACCTGCCGGACAACCGAATACGAAGAAACTCTCGCCCAACAAGGCCGCCGAGGTCTCACCGGTGCGGCCATCATCGAACCGGACCGGCTCAAGGCCGCCGATGCCGCTGCCTACCTGGAACGCAGCCTCCCGCGAAGCACTTTCAACCGTTGGACGAAGCTGCTGACAGCACTGCGGGACGGGAAGAGCAATCCGATCAGCGGGGCGCTGTCCAGCCCGTTGGCCCTGTGGCTGCTACGGAAGGTCTACATCGAGACCCGCGCCGATCCCGCCGAACTGTGCGACACCAACCGCTTCGGCACCGCCGATGCCATCACCGAGCACCTGCTCGACCACCTTGTCGACGCACTCATCACCGCCAATCCGCCGCAACAGGAAACCAACAAGGAGCACCCCTTCGGCCCCCGGCGGGCCTGGGATCCCGCCGACGTCAAGAACTGGCTCGCCTTCTTGGCTCATCACTTGAATGTGATCGGCAGCCGTGATCTCGCGTGGTGGCAACTGAGCCTGGCCGTACCCCGGCGGACCAGTTCGCTCATCAGGCTCGGGATCGGGTTCGGAGTCGTGACCGCGGCCTGGTTCGGGAGCGTGTTCGTGTTCGGGTTCGACTTCGCGGTTGTGTTCGCGCCGTTGTTCGGGTTCGTATTTGTGCTGGTGAGCGGGTCGTCGGCGAAGGAGCCGGTGTACGCCGATCTGCGCCTTCGCGGACGGATCCGGCTGCTCCTGCGAAAGCTGACGACCTGGTCCGGCATTCGCGCCGGGTTGGTGATCGGGCTGATCGTCGGTGTCGTCTTCGGGCTCGCGGACAGAAGTCTGAGTGCGTCTGTTGGCGGACTCGCGTTCGGACTGGTATTCAGCCTCGTGGTCGGCCTGGTCGAGTGGGCAAAGAGTCCATTGACCGACGAAGGTCCGCAGACCCCAATGGTCACGTTCCACCGCGACCTGTTGTTGCTCTACCTCTATTCACTCGGGTGCGGATTCGCATTCGGGCCGATGCTGGGACTTGCATTCGGGCTTGTTTTCGCGTCTACGGTCGGGTTCGGGTTGAAACTCGTGGAAGTGCTCTTGTTGGGGTCCGTGTTCGGGCTCGCCATCGGCTTCGTGTACGGGCTCGGTCAATCGAGCGGGAAACACTTGGTCAACGTTTCCGTGCTGTGTATCAAGGGGCACGTTCCGGCGCGGTTGCTGGCATTTCTCGACGATGCGCACCGACTGGGGATACTTCGCGAAGCAGGTCCGGTCTACCAGTTCCGCCACGCGAAACTGCAGGACCGCCTCGCTCAGACCTACGTCACGCGCGCCTGACAGAAGGAAATCCGGCACCGCAGCTTCTCCGGTAGAGAACGTCGCGCGTGCGGATGTTCGGGTGGTGGGGTCCGAGCTGGAGGGTGCTGGTGAGGTCGCGCTGGGGGGCGAGCGGCTTTGCCAGGGGCGTCGGGGGCTATCCTGGTAGCTGATGACCGAGAACCAGCAGCCCAAGACGTACAGCATACGCACCTTCGGCTGCCAGATGAACGTGCACGACTCCGAGCGCCTCGCCGGGCAGCTCGAGGACGCCGGCTACGTCCCGGCCACCGCCGGGGCCAAGCCCGACCTCATCGTGTTCAACACCTGCGCCGTGCGGGAGAACGCCGACAACAAGCTGTACGGCACCCTCGGGCACCTGCGTCCCGACAAGGTCGCGAACCCGGACCTGCAGATCGCCGTCGGCGGGTGTCTTGCGCAGAAGGACCGCGGGGAGATCGTCAAGCGGGCGCCGTGGGTGGACGTCGTCTTCGGGACGCACAACATCGGGTCGCTGCCCACGCTGCTGGAGCGGGCCCGGCACAACGCCGAGGCCGAGGTCGAGATCCTCGAGTCGCTCGAAACCTTCCCCTCCACGCTGCCCGCGCGCCGCGAGTCGTCCTACGCGAGCTGGGTGTCCGTTTCGGTCGGGTGCAACAACACCTGCACCTTCTGCATCGTCCCCGCGCTGCGCGGCAAGGAACGCGACCGGCGGCCCGGCGAGATCCTCGCCGAGGTCGAGGCGCTCGTCGCCGAGGGCGTGCTCGAAGTCACGCTGCTCGGCCAGAACGTGAATTCCTACGGCGTCGAGTTCGGCGACCGGCTGGCGTTCGGCAAGCTGCTGCGCGCCTGCGGCACCGTCGACGGCCTCGAGCGCGTCCGGTTCACCTCGCCGCACCCGGCCGCGTTCACCTCCGACGTCATCGACGCCATGGCCGCGACGCCGAACGTCTGCCACCAGTTGCACATGCCGCTGCAGTCCGGGTCCGACCGGGTGCTGCGCGAGATGAAGCGGTCCTACCGCTCGGCGCGCTTCCTGAAGATCCTCGACGAGGTCCGCGCGGTGATGCCGGACGCGGCGATCACCACCGACATCATCGTCGGCTTCCCCGGCGAGACCGAGGAGGACTTCCAGGCCACCCTGGACGTCGTCGCGCAGGCCCGGTTCTCCAGTGCGTTCACCTTCCAGTACTCGAAGCGCCCCGGCACGCCGGCCGCGACGATGGACGGCCAGCTGCCGAAGGAGGTCGTCCAGGAGCGCTACGAGCGCCTGGTCGAGCTGCAGAACGCGATCTCGTGGGACGAGAACAAGAAGATCGTCGGCCGCCGCGTCGAGCTGCTCGTCGCCGAAGGCGAGGGCCGCAAGGACGCCGAGACGCACCGGATGAGCGGCCGCGCCCGCGACGGGCGGCTGGTCCACTTCACGCCGACCGGCGCCTTCGTCGACCGGGCGGTCCGCCCCGGTGACGTGGTCGAGACGGTGGTCACCTACGCCGCGCCGCACCACCTGGTGGCCGACGGCGACCTGCTGTCCCACCGGCGGACGCGCGCGGGCGACAACGCGGAGGCCGGGCTGCGGCCGAAGACGAGCGGTGTGACGCTGGGCCTGCCGGGCTTCGGTGCCCCGGCGGCCCGGCCCGAACCGGTGAGTGGGTGTGCGCTGTGACCGAGCCGCGGGGCAACGGCGAGCTGGCCGAGCTGGCCGCCGAGATCGACGAAGCGGGCGCGCGGGCGTCCCGGACGGTGGAGCTGGGCCGCCGCGGGTTCACCATCGCGGTGTTCACGTTCGTGCTGCTGATCTGCCAGATCCTGCCCTGGGTCGGCGACCACGCGGGCTGGCGCGTGCTGGCCGGCGAGGGCGGCGGGATCCCGCAGCTGTTCGCGGCGACGTCGACCGGCGTCGGCATCCTGGCCTCGGCGCTGGCCCTGGTGACGCGGCGCTGGTGGCTGGCCTGGGTCTGCGCGGCGGGCGGCTGGTTCGCCTCGGTGGACGGGCTGCTGGCGATCTGGTCGCAGCAGTCGTCCCACGCCCCGGGCTCCGCGGGCGGCGGCCCGGGGATCGGCATGATCATCGCCTGGATCACGATGATCTGCCTGGCGGTGCAGTGGATGCGGACGGCGTTCTCGCGGTCTTGAGAACCGGTGGGGACCAGGCTCAGCCGACGCGCAGGATGAGGGTGCTCGCCGAGTAGGCGGCGGCGTAGAGCGTGGTCTCGGGGTGGTAGAGCCGCAGCGAGACGGTGGCGCTCAGGCTGAAGCTGAGGGTGAAGGAGAAGCCCCCGTTCGGCCGGCAGGTGGTGTCGGCGAGGTTCACCCAGGTACCGGCCTGCAGCTGCTGCACGATGACGGTTTCGACGGTCCCTTCGCTGCGGGGCGCCTCGAGGACCTTGAGGTTGCCCTTGAGGTCGACCTTCTCGTTGACTTTGACGTGATCCTTGGCGAGCTTGCCCTCGACCTTCACCTTCCCCTTGCCCGCTTCGGTGGCGGCGGACAGCGGCGCAGCCCCGGCGGGGGCGGCGAGAGCCGGTGCGAGCCCGGCGACGGCGATGGTGATCACCAGAGCGGTGAGGATCCTGCTGGCACTGAACGGTGTCCTGGTCATGATCGACAGTGGAGCACCGGCGGTGGCTCGCGGCGCGCGGAAACCCCCGGTCGGGGCGCGCGCGACCCCGCTACGGGTGAAACGGAGACCACCCGGCCGGTCGTGAGTGGTAAGGCGAGTTCTCACCACTCACGACCGTGGGCAAGCTCAGCGATCCGCGACCGCAGCCTCGGCGGCCTGCAGCCACTCCCGCCACTGCGCCGCCTGCTCCTCGGCCTTCTTGGCCCGCCGCTCGTCCCCGGCCGCGCGTGCCTTGGCGGCCTGGGACTCGAACTGCTCCACCCGCTCCCGGAACTGCGCCGCCCGGGCCTGTGCCTCCGGGTCCGTCCGGCGCCACCGCGAGTCCTCCGCCGCCTTGACCGCGTCCTGGACCGCCTTCAGCCGGCCGTCCAGCTCGCGGATGCGCTCGCGGGGGACCTTGCCGATCTCGTCCCACTGCTCCTGGATGCGCCGCAACGCGCTCTTCGCCGCTTCGAGGTTCGCCGCCGCGTCGATCTTCTCCGCCTCGATCAGCAGCTCCTCCTTGCGGGCCGCGTTCGCGCCGAACTCCGCGTCGCGTTCGGAGAACACCGCCGAACGGCGGGCGAAGAACTTGTCCTGCGCGGCGCGGAACCGCTGCCACAGGGCCTCGTCGCTGTCCTTCGGGGCGCGGCCCGCCGCCTTCCACTCCGTCATCAGGTCCTTGTAACGACCCGCCGTCTCGCCCCAGTCCTCGGACTCGCTGATGGCCTCGGCCTCGGCGATCAGCTCTTCCTTGCGCTGCTTGGCCGACGCGCGCTGCTTGTCCAGCTCCGCGAAGTGCGATCCGCGCCGCCGGTTGAACCCTTCGCGGGCCTTCGAGAACCGCTTCCACAGCTCGTCGTCGGTCTTGCGGTCGACGCCCTTGATCGTCTTCCACTCGTCCAGGATCGTGCGCAGCCGGTCGCCCGCCGCCTTCCACTGGGTGGAGTCGGCCGCGATCTTCTCCGCCTCCTCCGCCAGCGCCTGCTTGCGGGCCACCGCCGCCGCGCGGGCCTCCTCGCGCTCGGCCTTCGCGCTGGCCAGGGCCTTCTCGGCGTGCGCGATGACGTACTCCAGGCGCGCGGCGAGCGCGGCCAGGTCGCCGACCACCGCCGCCTCGGCCAGGCCGTCGCGGATCTGGGTGGCGCTCGACAGGGCGTGCTTCGGGTCGCCGGCCCCGGAGACCAGGCGGGTCTCCAGCAGCTCGACCTCGGTGCGCAAGTCGTCGAAGCGGCGGGCGTAGTGCACCAGGCCCTCGTCGGGGCTGCCGGCCTGCCAGACACCGACGGCGCGCTCCCCCTCGGCGGTGATGACGTAGACGGTGCCCTCGTCGTCGATCCGGCCCCAGGTCGCGGGGGTGGGTTCGGCGGGCGGCACGGGCGGGGCGGCGTGCCCGGCGTGCAGCGCGTGCGGCACCGGGTGCGGGGCCGGGGTACCGGTGGAAGTGTTCTCCTGGGCCATCGCAGGCTCCTTATCGCCTGTACGCCCGCTCGCGCGGGCGCCCCGCCGTGGAGCGGGGCCGGGTAATGCGGTCGTCACGGGCCGTGCTCGGATGCTACGGCCCCCACGCGGCATTCAAGCAGCTCAGCGCGCACCGTGGTACTGGATGAGCCACCCGAAGCTCGTGATCCTACTTCCGGTGGACACTCCGTGTCGGCCCGCCGGTATCGTCGACCGCCGTGAACAGCCCCGTCGCGGTGGTCGGCCCGACGGCCACCGGCAAGACCGCGCTGGCCGTCGACCTGGCCCGCGAACTCGGCGGCGAAGTCGTCAACGCCGATGCGATGCAGCTCTACCGGGGCATGGACATCGGCACCGCCAAGGCCACCGAGGCCGAGCGCCGCGGCGTCCCGCACCACCTGCTCGACGTGCTGGACGTGACCGAGACCGCGTCCGTCGCCGTCTACCAGCGCGAGGCGCGCGCCGAAGTCGAACGGCTCCTGGCCGCGGGCCGGGTGCCGGTGCTGGCCGGCGGATCCGGCCTCTACGTCCAAGCCGTGCTCGACGACCTGCGGTTCCCGGGCACCGACCCGGCGGTGCGGGCCCGGCTGGACGCGGAGGCGGCGGAGCTCGGCACGGCCGCGTTGTACACCCGGCTGGGGGACCGCGATCCGGTGGCCGCGGCCGCGATCCTGCCGACCAACACCCGGCGGATCGTGCGCGCCCTCGAGGTCATCGAGATCACCGGCGAGCCGTTCTCGGCGAACCTGCCGAAGCCGGGGCCCGCCCGCTACGGCACGGTCCTGATCGGCGTCGACCGGGAGCCCGCGGAGCTCGACGAGCGGGTCGACGAGCGCGTCCGGCGGATGTTCGCCGCCGGGCTCGTCGACGAAGTCCGCGAGCTGGAAAAGCGCGGGCTGCGCGAGGGGAAGACGGCAGCCCGGGCGCTGGGCTACCAGCAGGTGCTCGCCGAACTGGACGGCGAAGGCGACTTCGAGGCGGCCGCCGCGGCGACCGCGCAGGCGACGCGGCGCTTCGTCCGGCGGCAACGCTCCTGGTTCCGGCGCGACCAGCGGATCCAGTGGTTCGACGGCGCCGATCCGGAGCTGGCCGCGCGCGTCCTCGATACCCTGGGGCGGTAATCTTGCCCCCATGGGCGGAATCGAGTTCCTCAAGGGGCACGGCACGCAGAACGACTTCGTGCTGCTCCCCGATCCGGCGGGCCGCCTCGAGCTGACCGGGGCCAGGGTCGCCGCGCTGTGCGACCGCCGCCGCGGCCTCGGGGCCGACGGCGTGCTGCGCGTCGTGCGCGCCGCCGCGCTCGACGCGCCGTCCGCGGGCGAGTGGTTCATGGACTACCGCAACGCCGACGGGTCGATCGCGGAGATGTGCGGCAACGGCGTGCGCGTGTTCGCCCGCTACCTGGTCGACGCCGGCCTGGCCGCCGAGGGCGAGTTCGTCGTCGGCACCCGGGCGGGTGATCGCCCGGTGGTGGTGCACCCGGACCGCTCGGTGACCGTCCACATGGGACCGGCCACGATCACCGGCACCTCGGTCACGGTGGTGGCCGGCCGCCCGTTCTCCGGCGTGGCCGTCGACGTCGGCAATCCGCACCTGGTGTCCCTGCTCGACGACGACGTCGCGGACCTGGACCTGCGCGAGCAGCCCGACTTCGACCACGACGTCTTCCCGCACGGGGTGAACCTCGAGTTCGTCAACCGCCTCGGCGAGGGCGCGCTGCGGATGCGCGTGCACGAACGCGGGGTGGGGGAGACGCGGGCGTGCGGCACCGGCACGGTCGCCGCCGTGGCGGCCGCCTTCCATCTGGCGGGCACGGACACCGGCGCGTCCACGGTGGACATCCCGGGCGGCCGGGTCGAGGTGACGGTGTCCCGCGGCGCGTCGACGCTGTCGGGCCCGGCGGAGATCGTGGCGCGCGGCGAGCTCGACGAAGCCTGGTGGGCCGCCGCCGGGTCATGACCCGGTCAGCCAGGCCGCCAGCGCGGCGGCGATCGGCTGCCCCGTGCTGTGCTCGAAGTAGGTGAACCCCGGAGACGGGTTCACCTCGAAGCACACGACGCGCCCGTCCGGGACCAGCTTCAGGTCGATCCCGGCGAACGGCAGCTGCAGCGCCGCGGCGAGCTTGACGCACCGGTCCGCGACGTCCGGGTCGAGGTCGTGGGCGCGCAGCGTGGCCGTCGTCCCGTGCTGGCGGGCGTAGCGGTAGTCGATCGCCGTCGTGGTGATCTCGGTCGCGAAGACCCGGTCGCCGACGACGTGCACCCGGACGTCCGGGCCGTCGAGCTGCTCCTGGAACTGGACCGGGCACCAGCGCAGCCGGGCCAGCCGCCCGGCGTCGGCGGCCGGGTCGAACGCGGTGACGATCGACCGGACGCCGCTGATCGACTTGTACACGAGCGGGCCGTGCTGCCCGGCGAAGGCGAGCACCTCCGCCGGGTCGCTGGACACCAGCGTCGACGGCGTGCCGAAGCCGTGCCGGGTGATCAGCTGGGCCTGGTACGGCTTGGAGACGTTGGAGCCCATCGCGAGGAGGCGGTTCGCGACCCGGCACTGCCCCGAGCTCCCGGTCAGCTCGGTGAAGCTGGTCAGCGCGTCGCAGAAGCGCCGGGCGCGGGCGAGTTCCGCCGGCGCGAAGCCGGGGAAGAGCTCGGGCTCGACCGGCCGCACGTACACCCCGGTGACCCGGGCGAGCTCGACCGTCCGGTCGCCGGCGCGCAGCACGCCGCCGGCGTCGGCTCCCGGGTCCAGCCGGAGGTCGATCGTGTCCCGGGCCGCGGCCCGGGAGTCGACGAGGACGACGTCGGCGTCCCGCGCCCGCAGCTCGGCGGCGACCAGGTGGACCGGGGGCTCGTCGGGGAGCCCCCACAGCAGCACCGTCATGGTGTCTCCAAGGCGTGGAGGAGCCGGTCGACCAGCAGGTCGCCGCCGGGGCGGAGGGCGGGCACCGCGGTGAGGCCGGCGAACCACCAGTCCTCGTCGCCGACCAGGAAGTCGAGGCCGAGCAACGCCGTTTCGGCGCCGAGCAGCTTCGTCAGCCGGCGCACGCCGGTCGCCGTGTCCGGCGGCACGTCGCGGTCGAGCACCTCCTGGTCGAGGCAGAGCACCTGCCGCGGCCGGACCGGGCCCGCTGCGGCCCGGGCGCCGGCGAGCGCGGCGTCCCCCGGCGGCCACGGCGTGCCGCTGCCCAGCCGGATCGGGGCGCAGCGCAGGCCGGCGGCGTGCGCGGCCGCCCACGCGAGCACCGGGTCCGGGGCCGGCCCGGCCAGGCACTGCGGGGTCGGCGTGTTGCGCACCGGGCAGCGCAGGCCGGCGAGCCAGCTGAGCGTGTACGCGAACAGCTCGGCCGCGGCGTAGTCACGCTCGCCGGGGTCGGCCCGGGACCAGGCCAGCGCGGGCGGCTCGCGGACGCGGTTCAGCACCCCGGTCAGCGCCTCGCCGTCGAGCACGACGCCGTCCGCGAGCTCGACGGTGGTGCGGACGTCGCCCGCCGGGCCGACCCGGTGGTCGTGCCGGCGGGCGAACGACAGGTGTTCGGTCGTCACCGCGACGCACGCCCGGCCGGCCCGGGTGGCCCGGCGGGCGAACCACTGGCTGTCGGTGTCGTCGAGCGAACAGAGGACGAGCAGCACGGTGGCGCCTCCTGGTCCTCACGCCGGCGGCGCGTCGAATTCCGTCTTGGCGGCGACCGCGTCGGCGACCTGCTGCTCCAGCTCCGCCCGCAGCTGCCCGGTCTCGGCGTCGGTCAGCGGCTCCTGGCCGGTGAGCGGCGTGAGGAGGTCGGGCCGCAGTTCCGGGCCGACGAACCCGCCGAGCCGGCTCAGCTGCTCCTCGACCGCGCGCAACCGCTCTTCGAGGCCGCCGCCGGGGCCGAGCGGACCGGGATCCGGACCCGGGCCGGGGCCGTGCTCCCGGTCCTTGAAGATGTCCCGGATGTCCTTCATCCGCTTGTCGAGGACGAACTCCTTCTGGATCTCCTTGCGCAGCTCCTTGCGGATCTCCTTCTCCTTGATGAAGTCCTTCCGCCCGTCCTTGATGTCCTTGATGATCGACTTGCCGACGCACAGGGAGATGTCCAGTTCGGACAGCACCGCGCTGATCGGGTTGGCGACCGTGCTGGCCCCGGCGCCCGCGAAGAGCAGGCCGACGACGTACCCGCCGGAATCGACGATCACCGAGCCGGAGTCGCCGTGGTCGGAGAAGATCGCGTTGTGCGCGGTGTCGGCGGCGATGCTGACCTGGTTGGCCAGGGTGTGCACGCCGAGCCCGTCTCCGTAGTCGACGTTGACGGTGGCGGCGATCCCGTCGACCGTGCCGTAGGACAGGCCGGTGGTGCGGCCGCGCTTGCGGACCGCCATGCCCAGCGTGGCGGCCTTGCTGCCCCGGACGTCGCCGATTTCGGCGACGGTGCACGAACTGGCCTTGCCCGCGTCGAGGGAGATGACGGCCCCGTCGACGTTGCCCGACAGCGTGGCCCGCAGGATGGCGCCGAACTCGTCCGCGGGCACGACGCCGGTGTCGATCCGGCTGGGCTGCACCATCCGGTCCCCGGCGTGCCAGCCGGAATCGACCGCCGCGACGTGGAAGTTGGTCAGCGCGGCGTGGGCCTTGGTCGCGTTGTCGATGACGATCGCGCCGAGCGTGCCGGCGAAGATGTGGTTGTCGATGACGCGGCTGGGGCCCATGCTGATGCCGCCCTGGAGGGTGGCGTAGTGCGTGGTGTCGGCCTGCGCGGAAACGTCGAGTTCCAGGCTGGCGACGTGCAGTTCGTACCGGCGCTCGACGACGTCGGTGACGGCTCCTTCGATCTGTTCCGGAATGCGTTCCTCGTGCGGGATGTCGTCGGTTTTCCGGGCGACGTGCACCCGGATGGCGACCTGGTCGGTCCGTTCCCCGCCGACCTCCTTGTAGCCGACGTCGACGCCGGTCACACCGGGCCGGCCGAGCAGTTCCTGTTCGACTCGTTCCTTGATGGCGACGAGCTCGTCCACTGTGGCCATGCTGCACCTCCGATCGATCGTCGCGCGACGATCGAAGGTAGAGACGCCCGGTGCACCCGCCCTGATACATTCACGGTCAAGATTCTTTTGAGGCCGTGAATGAATTTCTTCCCGATTGTTTTCCCGGCGATACTAGGACGCTTCGCCGACCTTCGCCTCGACCGAGAAATCACCTTCACCGGTGGTGACGTCCACAATGGCCCCCGCTGTGCGGATGTCCGGCTCGATCCGCGCGAACCGCGCCAGCAGCTCGGGTGGACCGGTCACCGTCAGCGCCTCCACCGCCGAGCGCATCGACACCTTCGCGTCCGTCTTCGCCCGGCGCACCGCGGCGATCACCTGGCTCGCCAGCGGCAGCAGCTCCCGCTCGCCGTCGCCGGTTTCCGGCACCGGCCACGCCGCCCGGTGCACCGACCCCTCCTGCCACCACGACCAGACCTCTTCGGCCGCGAACGGCAGGAAGGGCGCGAACAGCCGCAGCAACGCCGACAACGCCGTCACCAGCGCCGCCCGCGCGGATTCGGCGGCGTCGGCTCCCCGGTCGCCGTAGGCCCGGCCCTTCACCAGCTCCACGTAGTCGTCGCAGAACGTCCAGAAGAACGTCTCGGTGACCTGCAGGGCCCGTGCGTAGTCCAGGTCCTCCAGCGCCGCGGTCGCCTTTTCGACCACGGTGGCCAGCTCGGCCAGCAGCGCCCGGTCCAGCGGCTCGACGGCGGCGGCGCCCGGCATCGGCACGCCGAGGCCGAGCACGAACCGGCTCGCGTTGAGCAGCTTCGTCGCCAGCCGGCGGCCGACCTTCATCTGGCCCTCGTCCACCGCCGTGTCGACGCCGGGCCGCGCGCTCGCCGCCCAGTAGCGCACCGCGTCCGCACCGTGCCGCTCCAGGATGTCCATCGGCGTCGTGACGTTGCCCTTGGACTTCGACATCTTCTTGCGGTCCGGGTCGAGCACCCAGCCCGCGATCGACGTCTCCCGCCACGGCAGCACGCCCTGCTCCAGCTCCGCGCGCACCGCCGTCGAGAACAGCCAGGTGCGGATGATCTCGTGCGCCTGCGGCCGCAGGTCCATCGGGAAGACGCGCTCGAAGAGGTCGTCGTCGACGCTCCACCGCCCGACGATCTGCGGCGTCAGCGACGACGTCGCCCAGGTGTCCATCACGTCCGGGTCGGCCGCGAACCCGCCGGGCACGCCGCGCTGGTCCTCGGTGAACCCGGGCGGGACGTCGCTGCTCGGGTCGACCGGCAGGGTGTCCGGCAGCAGCGGCTCGTCGTGTTCCGGTTCGCCCTGGGCGTCGAGCCGGTACCACAGCGGGATCGGCACGCCGAAGAACCGCTGCCGGCTGACCAGCCAGTCGCCGGCGAGGTTTTCCACCCACGACGAGTAGCGCACCTTCATGTGCTTCGGCACCCAGGTGAGCTCGTCGCCACGGGCGAGCATCTTTTCCCGGAACGCGGTGTCGGTGCCGCCGTTGCGGAGGTACCACTGCCGGCTGGCGACGATTTCCAGGGGCTTGTCGCCCTTTTCGTAGAACTTCACCGCGTGCGTGATCGGCCGCGGCTCGCCGCGCAGCGCCCCGGCTTCGCGCAGCAGGCGGACCATGATCTCGCGTCCGGTGTGGACGGTCTTGCCGACCAGCGGCGCGTACGCCTCCGCGGGCACGCCGGCGGGGGCGTCGGGCAGGAACCGGCCGTCCCGGCCCAGTACCACCCGCGTCGCGAGCCGCAGCTCGCGCCACCACGTGACGTCGGTCGTGTCGCCGAAGGTGCACACCATCGCGATGCCGCGGCCCTTCTCCGGGTCCGCCAGGTGATGCGCCACCACGGGCACCTCGACGCCGAACACCGGCGTTCGCACGGTCTTCCCGAACAGCGGCTTGAAGCGCTCGTCGTCCGGGTGCGCGACCAGCGCGACGCACGCGGGCAGCAGCTCCGGCCGGGTCGTCGCGATCACCACGTCTTCGCCGTCCGGCCCGGTGAACGCGAGGTCGTGGAAGGCACCCCGGCGTTCGCGGTCCTCCAGCTCGGCCTGGGCCACGGCGGTGCGGAAGCTGACGTCCCAGAGCGTCGGCGCTTCGGCCTGGTACGCCTCGCCGCGCTCCAGGTTGCGCAGGAACGCGCGCTGCGAGATCAGCCGGGCATCGTGCCCGATCGTCTGGTAGGTCATCGTCCAGTCGACCGACAGCCCGATCCGCCGCCACAGCTGTTCGAACACCTGCTCGTCGGTCTCGGTCAGCGATTCGCACAGCTCGACGAAGTTGCGCCGCGAAATCGAGACCACGTCCTTGCCCGGCTTCTCCGGGGCGTGGAAGTCCGGGTCGTAGGGCAGCGACGGGTCGCAGCGGACGCCGAAGTGGTTCTGCACCCGGCGTTCGGTCGGCAGGCCGTTGTCGTCCCACCCCATCGGGTAGAACACCTCGAGCCCGCGCATCCGCTTGAACCGCGCCACGACGTCGGTCTGGGTGAAGGAGAAGACGTGCCCGATGTGCAGCGACCCGCTGACCGTCGGCGGCGGGGTGTCGATCGAATAGACCTCGTCCCGGGTTTTCGTGCGGTCGAAGCGGTAGGCACCGGTGGATTCCCATACGGGTACCCACTTGGCCTCCAGACCGTCGACACCGACCTTGTCCGGAACTCGCGGGCGTTCGTATGGGGTACTCATGAACCAACTCTAGGGTGCGGTGGAACCGCTTTTCGCTTCGGTCGGCAGATCGCGCATGTGCCGCAGGGGTGAGCAGACCACCCACAGCACCGAGGCGACCTCGCCGGCGACCGCCACCCACATCGCGCCGCGCAGCCCGAGCCACTCGCCGAGCCCGCCGCCCAGCAACCCGCCCAGCGGCAGCGTGCCCCAGACGACGAACCGCACGCTCGCGTTCATCCGGCCGAGCAGCCGGTCCGGGCAGATCGCCTGCCGGTACGACACCTGCGCGACGTTGTAGACGATGATCCCGAACCCGCCGGCGACGAGCCCCAACCCGGCGAGCCCGAGCCGCCAGTCCGGCCCGGCGAGCGGAATCAGCAGGTGACCGGGCATGGTGACCAGCGGAACCAGCCAGATCGCCCGCGACTGGCCGAGCCGGCGGGTGACCGCGGCCGAGCAGACAGCGCCGAGGATCCCGCCCGCGCCGCCGATCGCCAGCAGCACGCCGACCGCGGCCGGCGGCAGCCCGACGGTCCGCGTCAGGAACAGCACCTGCACGGCGGCGAACGCGCCACCGAAGAAGTTGGCTGTCGCCGTCGTGCCGACGATCGCCCGCAGCGGCTTGTCGGAGAAGACGAACCGCAGTCCCTCGGCGATCTGCGGCAGCAGCCGGGCGTGGCCGTCGCGCTCCGGCGCCGGTTCCCGCGTGCGGATGCGGAGCAGGCACAGCGCCGACGTCAGGAAGCCGAGGCTGGTGACCAGCACGGTGCTGGCCGCGTTCACCAGCTGGACCAGCACGCCGGCGGCGCTCGGCCCGGCGATCTGCGCGGTCGACTGGACGGCCTGCAGTTTCGCGTTGCCTTCCATGAGGTGCTCCCGCCCGACGAGGGAGGGCAGGTACGACTGGTACGCGATGTCGAAGAACACCGTCGCGATGCCCACGAACAGCACGACGGCCAGCAGCTGGGCGAGCGTGAGCACCCCGGCCCACCAGCTGACCGGCACGCTCAGCAGCAGGGCGAAGCGGACGAAGTCGGCGGTGAGCATGACCCGGCGGCGGCGCAGCCGGTCCACCCACACGCCCGCGGGCAGCCCGATCAGCAGGAAGGCGAGCGTCTCGGCCGCGGTCAGCAGGCCCATTTCGAACGGTGTCGCGGCCAGCGTCACCGCCGCGAGCAGCGGGACGGCCGTGTTGCCGACGAACACGCCGAACTGGCTGGCCGTGTCGCCGGCGAAGAGCCGCCGGAAGTCGGCGTGGCGGAAGAGTGACCCCCTGTGCATGGTCTCCGAGTGTGCCGCGAGTGATTGGAAAGTGTCAATCACTGTTCGCTCTAAGCTGTGCGCCGTGCCGACCGAGAAACGACGTCCCGCCACCGAAGCCGAGGCCGCTGCGCTGGCTTCCGGAATACGGCTGCGCATCATCCGGTTGACCTTCTCGGAGGCGCTGACGAACAAGGAACTGGCGGTGCGGCTGGGTCGCGACCCCGCGACGACCCTGCACCACGTGCGCAAACTCGTCGAGACCGGCTTCCTCGCCGCGCAGCCGCCGCGCCGCGGGGCCCGGGGCGCCAAGGAAATCCCGTATCTTTCGACCGGGCTTTCGTGGACACTCGACTCATGCGGTGACAAGGGCTTGGACCAGGCGATGCTCGAGGCGTATCTGGCCGAGATCGCCGAGACCGGTTTCGACGGCGTGCACCAGACACGCCTCGTCGTCCAGGTGGCCGCCGAGGAGCGGGCGGAGCTGGAAACCCGGCTCAACGCCCTGTTCGAGGAGTTCCGCGCGCGCCCGCGCCGTCCCGGCGCCGAGCGCACCGCGATCTACCTCGCCACCTATCCCAGCACGTAATAGTTCGGTTCCCGCGGCGACTCGTGGGAACATGGAGGCACGATGACAGAACTGACACACACCGGAGACCACGACGACGACCTGTACGACGGCGACCCGTCGACAGGCGAAATGGAGCTCGAAGACCGGGCGTCGCTGCGCCGGGTCCGGGGACTGTCCACGGAGCTGGACGACGTCACCGAGGTCGAGTACCGGCAACTGCGGCTCGAACGCGTCGTGCTGGTCGGCGTGTGGACCGAGGGCACGGCCCTGCAGTCCGAGGCGTCGCTGGCCGAGCTGGCGCGCCTGGCCGAGACGGCGGGCTCGGAGGTCCTCGAAGGCCTCATCCAGCGGCGGACCAAGCCGGACCCGGCCACCTACATCGGCTCGGGCAAGGTGCGGGAGCTGCGGGACATCGTCGGCTCCACCGGCGCCGACACGGTGATCTGCGACGGCGAGCTCTCGCCGGGCCAGCTGCGGCAGCTCGAGGAGAAGGTCAAGGTCAAGGTGATCGACCGGACCGCGCTGATCCTCGACATCTTCGCCCAGCACGCCCGGTCCAAGGAAGGCAAGGCGCAGGTCGAGCTGGCCCAGCTGCAGTACCTGATCCCGCGGCTGCGCGGGTGGGGTGCGTCGCTGTCCCGGCAGGCCGGTGGCCGCGCCGGCGGCGCGAACGGCGGTGTCGGCCTGCGTGGTCCCGGTGAGACCAAGCTCGAGACCGACCGGCGGCGGATCAACAAGCGCGTGGCGAAGCTGCGTCGCGAGATCGCCGCCATGGACACCATCCGCGAGACCAAGCGCGGGCGGCGGCTGGCCAACGAGGTGCCCAGCGTGGCGATCGTCGGCTACACCAACGCCGGCAAGTCGAGCCTGCTCAACGCGCTGACCGGGGCCGGGGTGCTGGTGGAGGACGCGCTGTTCGCCACCCTCGACCCGACCACGCGGCGCGCGCAGACGCCGGACGGCCGCGGCTTCACGCTGACCGACACCGTCGGGTTCGTGCGGCACCTGCCGCACCAGCTGGTGGACGCGTTCCGCTCGACGCTGGAGGAGGCCGCCGACGCGGACCTGCTGCTGCACGTGGTGGACGGGTCCGACCCGGCGCCGGAGGAGCAGGTCAGCGCGGTGCGCGAAGTGCTCGGCGAGATCACCCGCAAGCGCAAGGAGCCGCTCCCGCCGGAGCTGCTGGTGATCAACAAGACCGACGCGTCCGACGAGGTCAGCCTGGCCCGGCTGCGGCACGCGCTGGCCGGTTCGGTCCAGGTCTCGGCCAGGACCGGGGCGGGCATCGCGGAGCTCGTCGAGGTGATCGCCGAGCGCCTGCCGCGCCCGGAGGTCACGGTCGACGTCCTGGTGCCGTACTCGCGCGGCGAGCTGGTCGCGCGGGCCCACGCGGACGGCGAGGTCCTCGAAGAGGAGCACGCCGAAGAGGGCACGCGCCTGCTGGTGCGGGTCCGCCCGGACCTCGCGGCGGCTTTGCGCGAGTACGAGACCAACTCGACCGGGGCCTGAGACGTCTCCGTAGTGTGCGGCTGAAGAGGTCGCACACTACGGAGGTGGGCTGGGTGCGCTGGGTCGTCGCTACGGCGGCAGTTTCGGTGGCCGTGTTCGGCGGACCGGTGCCGGCTTCGGCCGCGCCCGCGCCCGAGTCCTTGTGCACGGTGAAGGACAGCCGCATCGGCGAGCTGTCGGGCCTGGCCTCGGACGGCTCGCAGCTCTACGCGATCAACGACGGCGGCAGCAAGGTCCAGGTGTTCGTGCTGGGCCGCGACTGCAAGGTGCAGAAGGTCCTCACGGACAAGACGGACCCGTTCGACGTCGAGGACCTGGCCCGCACCCCGGACGGGACGCTGTGGCTGTCGGACACGGGCGACAACAAGAAGGGCCGGCTGACGGTCGCGCTGCTGGAGCTGAGCCCGCAGGGCAAGCTCACCCTGCACCGGCTGACGTACCCGGACGGCCAGCACGACACCGAAGCGCTGATCATGGACAAGGCGGGCACGCCGTACCTGATCACCAAGGACATCCTCGGCGAGGCCCGCGTGTACCGGCCGTCGGGCCCCCTGGCCAGCCCGGGACCGACCAACCTGGAGAAGGTCGGCACGGTCAAGATCGCCGAGACGGACACCCAGGGCGGCCCGGTGGGGTCGATCGGCTCGGTCCTGGTGACGGGCGGCGCGTCCTCGGCCGACGGCACGGTGGTGGCGCTGCGGACTTACACGGACGCGTACGTGTACGCGGCCCCGGACGGCGACGTGCTGGCCGCGTTGCAGCGCAACCCGGTGCGGATCCCGTTGCCGGGGGAGAAGCAGGGCGAAGCGATCGCCTTCGACCCTGACGGGACGTTGCTCTCGGGCAGCGAAGGCGTGGGCCAGCCCCTCCGCACGGTGCGGGGCGCGGCGGCTCTGGCCGCGCAGTCCGGCGCACCGGCGGAGGGAACGAGCTCGACCGGCGCGAACGCGTCATCCGGCTCGGCGGGGGACGGGGCCGGGCTCCCCATCCTGCCTGCCGCCGGGATCACGGTCGCGGTGGTCGGTCTCGGCTGGTTCGGCTTCAGCAAGCTGCGTCGCCGCGCTCGCCGCTGATCCCGGCTCCCCACGGCCGAAGATCATCCGATCCGGTGAAGCTTCCGGGCCGTGCGAAAGCCCGGACGCCCCTTCCTAAAGACGTCGCAGGACCGCTACCACCTTGCCGAGCACCGTGGCGTCGTCGCCGGGGATCGGCTCGTACGCCTCGTTGTGCGGCATCAGCCAGATGTGGCCGCCCTTGCGCTTGAACGTCTTGACCGTGGCCTCGCCGTCGATCATCGCCGCGACGATCTCGCCGTTGTCCGCGTCCGGCTGCTGGCGGACCACCACCCAGTCGCCGTCGGTGATGGCCGCGTCGACCATCGAATCGCCGGTGACCTTCAGCAGGAACAGCTCGCCTTCGCCGACGATCTCCCGCGGCAGCGGGAACACGTCCTCGATGGCCTGCTCGGCCAGCACCGGGCCACCGGCGGCGATCCGGCCGACCAGCGGCACGTACGCCGCCTTCGGCATCGACGGCGGCTGGTCCATCTCGATGCCCATGGGGTTGTCGTCGGTCGCCGACAGCACGCCGACCGCGCGCGGCCGGTTCGCGTCGCGCCGCAGGTAGCCCTTGCGCTGGAGAGCGCGCAGCTGGTGCGAGACCGACGACGTCGACGTCAGCCCGACCGCCTCGCCGATTTCGCGGACGCTCGGCGGGTAGCCGTAGCGGCTCACCCAAGTGCGGATCACGTCGAGCACCTGCTGCTGGCGGACGGTGAGGGTCTCGTCCACGTCGTACACCTCGGGCATGGTCTGCACCTTGCCCGAGCCGCCGGGGGACCCACTGGTCCTGCCCGCCTTGTTCTCCTTCGCCACTGCGTCGCCTCCCAGACGTTCGCTGCACGTATCTGCGCGCCGGCCGCCGCCCGCGGGGTGCGGGCACGCTCGCCGGCGGCATCTGCCCGGCAGATGCCCTGGTCACCGACGTTAGCCCCCGGGCACGACGATTTCAAACATCTGTTCGATCGACACGCCGTGTCCGCTCGATTTTGTCGGTGGCAGGTGGTAGACCTTCGCACGGGCGTTCGATAGAACGCCTGTTCGACCTTGATCCACGGGCCGCTCCCGGTCCGGGAATCAGGCGGACACCAGGGTTTCGAGGAGGTTCGGATGTCCATTCTGGCCGAACGCGGGCACGCTCGCCCGGCGACCCCGGTCCCGGCGCCCCTTCGTCCCGTGCGCGTGCTGCGCGGGCTCCGCGGAGAGGTGAAGCGCCCGCCGACGCGCGCCCGGGTCGTCGCGGGCCGCCGCCCGGCCGGCGCGCCGTGCGCGGCGCCGCGCCGGGTGCCGGTGCGCTGGCCGTGGCTGGCGGCGCTGGCGGTGGCGAGCTGCCTGGTGGTCACGGGACTGGGGCTGCTCGGCGGCGGCACGACGGCGGACGCCCCGGTCCCGGCGGAGACGGCGACGGTGTCGGTGGGCCAGGGCGACACGCTCTCGGCGCTGGCGGCGAGGTTCGCCCCGGACAGCGACCCAGCCGCGGTCGTGGCCCGGATCAAGGAGCTGAACCGGCTGGACGACGCCGTGCTGGTGCCCGGCCTGCCGCTGACGGTCCCGGTCGCCGGCGTTCCGGCGCCATGAGTCCCGGCGGGACCGAGGCGGAGACGCCGGTGCTCCCGAGGGGCGATCGATCGAACCCGGCGCCGGGCCCTGCTTCCGGTGGGCCGTCGAGTGGCGCGAACACCCGCCATCGCGTCACCCGCGCCGGTGAAACCTCCGTCTGCCGGAACCGGCCGCCCGGCCGATCCGCGGCGCCGCCCGGCGCCACCCGAACAGCCCAACCCGGCCCCGACCAGGGCGAGTGCCCCGCGGCGCTTCCGACCCCGCCGAGCCGGCACCGCCGAGCCGGCCCTGCCGTCCTCACCCGGGAGAGGCGGGACCCGCCGCGCCGCTTGCGCACACCTCCGCCGAGTTCTACGCTCGCCCGCTATATGTAGTAGTTACACCGCTGTAGTTGGTCCACAGGTTGGGGTAGGCTGGACAGTAGTTGTCCACAGCTGGTCGGCGTTTACCCACCGGATGTCCACAGATCGATCACCAGGTGCAGGGGTGCGTGGTGGCCGCGGGACGTCGACCGGGGCGGCCGGCGCGGAGGGGAAGGTGATCGGCGGATGAGGTGCCCGTTCTGCCGGCATGCGGACTCTCGGGTCGTCGACTCCCGAGAGGTGGATGAAGGCCAGGCGATCCGGCGGCGGCGCTCGTGCGCGTCGTGCGGACGGCGGTTCACGACTTCGGAGACGATGGTGCTCGCCGTCGTCAAGCGCTCCGGGGTCACCGAACAGTTCAGCCGGGACAAGGTGGTGAGCGGCGTCCGCCGCGCCTGCCAGGGCAGGCCGGTCGACGACGACGCGCTGCAGCAGCTCGCGCAGCGCGTGGAGGAGTCGATCCGCTCCGCCGGGCTGGCGGAGATCCCGAGTCACGAGGTCGGCCTGGCCATCCTGGGCCCGCTGCGTGAGCTCGACGGGGTCGCCTACCTCCGGTTCGCCAGCGTCTACCGCTCCTTCTCGTCGGTCGAGGACTTCGAGAAGGAGATCGCCGACCTCCGTGAGGCCATGGCGGGTGCTGCTGCCGAGAAGGACAGCGATCAGCGCGAAGACGGCGACTGAGCCGTCCCGCTGCGGGAGAGGGTTCAACCGATGACGGAAACCGTGGGAACGGGGGCCCGCGCGGCCGCCGGCAAGAAGAGCAAGGCCGCCGGCGGGCTGAGCGTGCAGCGCGTCTTCACCACCGAGGGCGAGCACCCGTACGACCAGGTCACCTGGGAGCAGCGGGACGTCGTCATGACCAACTGGCGCGACGGCTCGGTCAACTTCGAGCAGCGCGGCGTGGAGTTCCCGGACTTCTGGTCGGTCAACGCCACCAACATCGTCACCAGCAAGTACTTCCGCGGCGCCGTGGGCAGCCCGCAGCGCGAGCGCAGCCTCAAGCAGCTCATCGACCGCGTCGTCCACACCTACGTCAAGGCCGCGCGCGACCACGGCTACTTCGCCACGCCGCAGGACCTCGAGATCTTCGAGCACGAACTCACCTGGATGCTGCTGCACCAGGTCTTCAGCTTCAACTCCCCGGTCTGGTTCAACGTCGGCACGCCGTCGAAGCAGCAGGTCAGTGCCTGCCAGCCGTACGACGCCCTGGTGAGCACCCCCGGGGGAGCCGTGCCGATCGGCCGTTTCGTCGAGCTGGACGCCGTGGGTGCCAAGGTCTACGACGCGCACGGGTTGACCAAGGTCGTCGCCACGAAGGCGAACGGGATCAAGGAAGTCCTGCGGGTCACCACGAAATCCGGGCACGTCCTCGACGTCACGGCCGATCACCTCGTGTGGAAGGCCGGCTCGGTGAGCGGGAAGTTCGTGCCTGCCGGAGAGCTGCGCATCGGCGACACGCTCGAATGGCACCGTCGCAGCGCGTTCGGCGAGGAAGAGATCCGGGAGACCGACATCGCCGAAGCCGCCCTCGCAGGCTGGCTGCAGTCGGACGGCTTCGTCGGCCAGTACCAGGGGACGAACCGCTCGCTCACCATCGAAGCGATGACCGTGAACGACGCCGAGCTGTCCTGGGTGCGTGACGCGCTCGACCGCGTCTTCCCGGACGTCCACCGCCACGAGCGTGCCGTCGAGACCCAGGACGAGACGCTCGACTGCCGCCGCACGCGGCTCTACGGCAACGTTCTCGAGAACTTCGTCGACGGCTGGGGGCTGCGCGCTCGCGGTACCGAAATGGTGGTGCCGGAGCAGCTGTACACGGCCCCGCTGCCGGTCGTGGCCGCTTATCTGCGGAGTATCTTCCAGGCCGAGGGCTATGTCTCCGCGCGCGAACGGTCCACTCTGGTCGCCGTGGACATGATCAGCGAGGAGCTGATCCGCGGGGTCCAGCAGCTCTTGGCCCGGTTCGGTGTCTTCGCCCGGGTGGGCCGCAAGAAGGAGAGCCGGCCGGACCGGCACGACCTCTGGAGCATCCGGATCCAGAGCGCCGGCGACCGGCGGATCTTCGCCGACGAGATCGGTTTCCTCGATCCGGTCAAGACCGCGAAGCTGGAGGCGTCCTTCGAAAAGCCCGGCCTGTCCGCCCGCGAGACGAAGCGGCTGGAGATCGCTTCGATCGAAAGCCGTGGCGAGATGCCGGTCTATGACATCCAGACGGAATCCGGGGAGTACCTGTCCGGGAACCTCCGGGTCCACAACTGTTTCATCCTCGCCGTCGACGACACGATGGAGTCGATCCTCAACTGGTACCGCGAGGAGGGCCTGATCTTCAAGGGCGGCTCCGGCGCCGGCCTCAACCTCTCCCGCATCCGCTCCTCGAAGGAATTGCTCACCTCCGGCGGCACCGCCTCCGGCCCGGTCTCGTTCATGCGCGGCGCCGACGCGTCCGCGGGCACCATCAAGTCCGGCGGCGCCACCCGGCGCGCGGCGAAGATGGTCGTGCTCGACATCGACCACCCGGACATCGAGGAGTTCGTCCAGACGAAGGCGCGCGAAGAGGAGAAGATCAAGGTCCTCCGCGACGCCGGGTTCGACATGGACCTCTCCGGCGCGGACATCTCTTCCGTGCAGTACCAGAACGCGAACAACTCGGTCCGCGTGTCCGACGAGTTCATGCAGGCGGTCGAGAACGGCACCGACTTCGGCCTGCGCGCCCGGCTCACCGGCGAGGTCATCGACCGGACCGACGCGAAGAAGCTGTTCCGCAGCGTCGCCCAGGCCGCGTGGGAGTGCGCCGACCCCGGCATCCAGTACGACGGCACGATCAACGACTGGCACACCTGCCCCGAGTCGGGCCGGATCACCGCGTCGAACCCGTGCAGCGAGTACATGCACCTGGACAACTCCAGCTGCAACCTGGCGTCGCTGAACCTGCTCAAGTTCGTCACGCCCGAGGGCACGTTCGACGCGCCGCTGTTCGCGCGCGCCGTCGAGTTCGTCATCACCGCGATGGACGTCTCGATCTGCTTCGCCGACTTCCCGACCGAGCCGATCGCCGACACCACGCGCAAGTTCCGCCAGCTCGGCATCGGGTACGCCAACCTCGGCGCGCTGCTGATGGCGCTGGGCCACGCCTATGACTCCGACGGCGGCCGCGCGCTCGCGGCGGCGATCACGTCGCTGATGACGGGCGTGTCGTACCGGCGTTCGGCGGAGATGGCCCAGGTCGTCGGCGCGTACGAGGGCTACGCGCGCAACGCCGAAGCGCATCAGCGCGTGATGCGCAAGCACGCGGCGGCGAACGAGCTCGTCCGCACCTACCACTCGAACGACGCCGCCGTCCGTGCGCTGGCGACCGCGGAGTGGCAGAAGGGCATCGAAATTGGGACGAAGCACGGCTGGCGCAACGCGCAGGCGTCGGTGCTCGCGCCGACCGGCACCATCGGCTTCATGATGGACTGCGACACGACCGGCATCGAGCCGGACTTCTCGCTGGTCAAGTTCAAGAAGCTGGTCGGCGGCGGTTCGATGCAGATCGTCAACCAGACGGTGCCGCGCGCGCTGACGGCGCTGGGTTACCTGGACGAGCAGGTCGAGGCGATCGTGGAGTACGTGGCGCAGCACGGTCACGTCGTCGACGCGCCGGGCCTGCGCCCCGAGCACTACGAGGTGTTCGACTGCGCGGTCGGCGAGCGGTCGATCGCGCCGATGGGGCACGTCCGGATGATGGCCGCGGTGCAGCCGTTCCTGTCCGGCGCGATCTCCAAGACGGTCAACATGCCGGAGTCGGCGACGGTCGAAGAGGTCGAGGAGATCTACTTCCAGGGCTGGAAGCTCGGCCTGAAGGCGCTCGCCATCTACCGCGACAACTGCAAGGTCGGCCAGCCGCTGTCGACGGCGAAGAAGACTTCGGAGACCGCGTCCGCCGAGCCCGAGAAGGTCGTCGAGTACCGCCCGGTGCGCAAGCGGCTGCCGAAGAAGCGCCCGAGCCAGACGGTGTCGTTCACCGTCGGCGGCGCGGAGGGCTACCTGACGGCGGGCTCGTACCCGGATGACGGCCTCGGCGAGATCTTCGTCAAGCTCGGCAAGCAGGGCTCGACCCTGGCGGGCGTGATGGACGCGTTCTCGATGTCGATCTCGGTCGGCCTCCAGCACGGCATCCCGCTCGAGTTCTACGTCTCGAAGTTCAGCAACCTGCGCTTCGAGCCGGCGGGCATGACCGACGACCCGGACATCCGCATCGCGACGAGCGTGATGGACTACCTGTTCCGCCGGCTGGCCCTGGACTACCTGCCGTACGAGAAGCGTTCCCAGCTGGGCATCCTCTCGGCGGACGAGCGCTCGGCGGAGGTGGAGGCGGCGTACGGCAACCCGGGCGTCGACCTGGAAGCCCTGCAGTCCACAGTGGACGCTTCCCCGGAGCCGCACGCGGAGGAAGCGGCCCACCCGCACCGCGAAGCGCAGACGACGACGGAGCTGATGGAGCTCCGCCTCGGCAAGGCGGCGGACGCCCCGCTGTGCATGACGTGCGGCACGAAGATGCGCCCGGCGGGCTCGTGCTACGCCTGCGAGGGCTGCGGCGCGACGTCGGGTTGTAGCTGACCCGCGCACCGGCCGGGGTGGCCCCACCCCGGCCGGTGGCGGTCGCACTACGAAAACCGTATCGGACCGCAGTGAGAGCCACGCTTTCTTTATTGGAAAGCCGAGTCGATCGCGTTTGCCGGTGAGACTCGGCCCCGCCAGCCTTCCCTTTCCCGGCCCCGGCTATCGTGCTCGCCGGGGGATTGACCGGCGATTCCCCGCGCTGCGCACTTTCGTGTGGAACCGGGGAGGGACCCGCGATGACTTCGCTCGTCGTCGACGAAACGATTCCGGAAACGGCAAGACCCACCGGCCGGAGCCGGGGAAACCGGTGGCTGATCGCGGTCGTCATCGCGGTTTTCGCCGTTCTCGCGTGGCAGCGCCGCTGGGTCTGCGACGACGGCCTGATCGTCCTCCGCACCGTCCACAACCTCCTCGACGGCAACGGGCCGGTGTTCAACGCCGGTGAACGCGTCGAAACCAACACGAGCACGCTGTGGACCTACGTCGTCGCCCTCGGGGGGCTGCAGCCGTGGCTGCGGCTGGAGTGGGTGACCGTCGTGCTCGGGCTGCTGTGCGCGGTCGGGGGGCTCTTCTTCGGGCTCGACGGCGCCCGGCGGCTGTTCCCCGGACGGCGGATCGTGCCGGCCGGTGGCCTGGTCGTCCTCGGGCTGCCGCCCTTCTGGGACTACGCCACGTCGGGCCTGGAGACCGGGCTCGTCACGCTCTGGCTGTCCCTCCTGTGGTGGCAGCTCGTCCGGCACGCGACCGCCGGCCCGGTCCGGGTCTGGCCGACCCTGCTGCTGATCGGCTGCGGCCCGCTGGTGCGCCCCGAATTCGCGCTCGTCTCCGCGGTCACGTTCGCCGCGCTGCTCGCCGTCGTCCGGCCGGGGTGGCGTCGCAGCGCCGGCTGGCTCGCCCTCGCCGGCCTGCTGCCCGTGGCCTACCAGGTGTTCCGGATGGGCTACTACGGGCTCATCACGCCCAACACCGCCCTGGCCAAGGAGGCGACGCAGGCCCGCTGGGACCGCGGGTGGTTCTACCTCGCCGAGTTCGCCGGCGCGTACTGGCTGCTGGTCCCGGTCGTGCTCCTGCTCGCCGTCGCCGTCCTGGTGCTGCGGGACCGGGCGAAGCTCGTGGTCGTGCTCGCGCCGGCGGTCGCCGGGCTGGTGCTCGGGCTGTACGTCACCCGGGTCGGCGGGGACTACATGCACGCCCGGATGTTCCTGCCGGTGCTCACCTGCCTGCTCCTGCCGGTGATGGTCGTCCCGCTGACCCGGTGGACCACGCCGCTCGTGCTGGCCGTCGCCGCCTGGGCCGTCACCAGCGCCGTCGGCCTGCGGCCGGTTTCGGCCGAGCAGCACAAGATCGGCGCGCACGGCATCAGCGACGCCCGCGTGTTCTGGGTCGACTCCACGCACAAGGAGCACCCGATCACCGCCGACGACGCCGCGGGCCTGATCGGGTACCTGCCGGAACTCGCCGCCGCCCGTGCCGGGCACACCGGCCCGGTCGTCGCGGTGAAGGTGAACTTCGAGTGGGTCGTCTACCCGGGGACCCGCACGGTGATCGACACGCCGGGCGCGCTCGGCTTCCCCGGGCTCCTGCTGCCGCGCACCGAGACCGTGATCGACGACCTCGGGCTGGCGAGCCCGCTGGCCGCGCACAGCGACGTGGTGCCCGGCCGGCCGGCGGGCCACCAGAAGGAGCTGTCGGTCGCCTGGGTCATCGCGGACGCCGGCGCCGGCACGGCGGCGCAGCTCTCGGCCGCCGGGCACGAACTCGTCTGGTCGGAGTCCATCGCGGCCGCGCAGCGGGCCCTCACCCGCCCGGAAATCCGCGAGATGCTCGATTCGGTCCGGGCTCCGCTGACCTTCGAGCGGTTCCGGGACAACCTCCTGCACGCGTTCGGCCGCAGCCGTCTCCGCTTCGACCCCGACCCGATCGCGGCGTCGTTCGGCAACTGAGTCACAGCAGCCGCGCCGCCAGGTGCCGCAGGGTCGCGGCGATCCGCGCCGGCGGCACCCCCCGGGACGTCTGGTGCAGGAACAGCTCCGGCGCCAGCGGAGCCAGCAGCACGTCCGCCAGGACGTCGGGGTCGGCCGCGCCGGCCGCCTCCGCCAGGACCCGGACGTGGGTCCGCCAGAACCCGTACGCGCCGGTCGTGAACCGGGAATGCCCGACCTCCGCGCCCAGCACCAGGGGCGCGTGCCGCTCCAGCAGGTCCACCATCGCCGTGTAAAACGCGGCCAGGCGCTCCGCCGGCGGGGCGCCGGGGCCCAGGGGCGGGTCGCCGCGCAGGAGCACCTCCTGCAGCCGGCGCTCGTGCTCGTCCAGCAGGGCGACCGCGATGGCCGCCCGGTCCGGGTAACGGCGGTACAGCGTCCCGCGGCCGACGCCGGCCGCCCGCGCGATGTCCTCCATCGTCACCTCCGCCGCGCCACGGGCGGTGAACAGCTCCTCGGCCGCGGCGAGGATCTTCGCGCGGTTGCGGGCCGCGTCGGCGCGTTCGGGCATGGGGCCACCCTAGGAATAAGTGGACGCGGTGTCCAGTTGAGCGGGAGGTAACCGGGAGGAGGCCCCCATGGGCTGGATTACGCTGATCGTCGCCGGGCTCGTCGAAATCGCCTGGTCGCAGAGCATCAAACCGACGGAGAACTTCACGCGGCCCTGGCCGACGCTGCTGTGCTTCGTGCTCGGTGCCGCCGCGGTGTACCTGCTGTCGCGCGCGATGGACACCGTCCCGGTGGGCACCGCCTACGCGGTGTTCACCGGGATCGGTGCCGTCGGCGCGATCGTGCTCGGCGTCGTCGTGAACAAGGACCCGCTGAGCGTCGGCCGGGCGGCCGCGCTGGCCCTGATCGTCGGCGGCGTCGTGCTCGCGCGGGTCACTTCGTGAGCTGCTCCCACAGGAACTCGAAGACCAGCGCCCACTTGAACGCCAGCTGCTCGTTGTCCGCGGCGGCACCGTGGCCGCCTTCGATGTTCTCGTGGTAGCGGACGTCGTGCCCCTGCTCGCTCATCCGCGCCACCATCTTGCGGGCGTGGGCGGGGTGCACGCGGTCGTCGCGCGTCGACGTCACGAACAGCGACGGCGGGTACTCTCGTCCACTGTGGACGTTCTGGTATGGCGAGTACTTCGAGATGTAGTCCCATTCCGCGGGGTCGTCGGGGTCGCCGTACTCGGCCATCCAGGACGCCCCGGCCAGCAGCAGGTGGTAGCGGCGCATGTCCAGCAGGGGCACCTGGCTGACGATCGCGCCGAACCGCTCCGGGTAGCGCGTCAGCATGACGCCCATCAGCAGCCCGCCGTTGCTGCCGCCCTGGATGCCGAGCTTTTCCGGCGTCGTGATGCCGCGCTCGACCAGGTCCGCGGCCACCGCGGCGAAGTCCTCGTACACGCGGTGGCGCTCGGCCTTGATCGCCTGCGTGTGCCAGCCGGGCCCGTACTCGCCGCCGCCGCGGATGTTCGCCACGACGTACGTGCCGCCGCGGGCCAGCCACCCGCGGCCGATCATCCCGCTGTAGGACGGCGTCAGCGAGATCTCGAAGCCGCCGTAGCCGGTCAGCAGCGTCGGGCCGCCCTCGGCGCCGGACGGCCGGACGACGAAGTACGGGATCTTCGTGCCGTCCTCCGACGTCGCGAAGTACTGCGCGACGCTCATGCCCGAAGCGTCGAAGAACGCCGGAGCCTGCTTCAGCACTTCGACCTCTTCGCCGACGTGCCCGATGCTCAACGTCGACGGCTGCAGGAAGCCGCTGGAGTCGATCAGGTACTCGTCGCTGACGTCGGGGTCGGTGTCGAAGATGTCCGCGCTGCCGAACTCCGGCCCGCCCGCCAGCGGCGCCTCCTGCCAGCCGTCCGGGCCCGGGGTCAGCGTGCGCAGCTCGGTGCGGACGTCGCGCAGCGTGCCGAGCAGCAGGTGGTGGCGGGTCCAGGCCCAGTAGCTCAGCGAAGTGTGCTCGTCGGGCGTGAACAGCGTCGTGAAATCCCGGTCGCCGGCCAGGAAGGCGTCGAACCCGATGGCGATCAGCGAGCCCGCCGGGTGTTCGGTGCCGCCGACCGCCCACGCCGTCCGCGGCCGCACCAGCAGCCATTCGCGGTGCACGGACGCGCTCGCGTCGTCCGGGACGTCGATCTTGACCAGCCCGCTCGCCGTCTTCAGGTGCAGTTCCGAGCGGTAGAAGTCGATCGCGCGGCTGACGAAGTCGCGCTCGAACCCCTCGGTCGGGTCGTGGGACGCGCCGATCGAGACGTCGTCGGGCTTGCCTTCGAAGACCGTGACGGCTTCCGACAGCGGCGTGCCGCGGCGCCACTCCTTGGCCAGCCGCGGGTACCCGGAGCTGGTCAGCGAACCCGGCCCGAAGTCCGTTCCGATGTAGACGCGGTCTTCGTCGATCCAGCCGATCCGCGTCTTCGCCTCCGGCACGGTGAAGCCGTCTTCGACGAACTCGTGCGCGTCGAGGTCGAACTCGCGGACCACGGTGGCGTCCGCGCCGCCGCGGGACAGCTCGACCAGGCCGCGCCGGTAGTCCGGGCGCAGCACGGTGGCGCCCTGCCAGACCCAGTTCTCGCCCTCGGCCTCGGCCAGCGCGTCGACGTCGAGCAGCAGCTCCCACTCGGGCTCGGCCTGCCGGTAGGACTCCGGCGTCGTCCGCCGCCACAGGCCGCGCGGGTGGCTCGCGTCCTGCCAGAAGTTGTAGAAGAACTCCCCGCGGCGGCGCACGTACGGGATCCGGTCGTCGGCGTCGAGGACCTCGCGCAGCTCGTCACGAAGCTCGGCGAAGCGCGCCCCGGTCGTCAGCTCGTCCAGCGTCTCGTCGTTGCGGGCGCGCACCCAGTCCAGCGCGTCCTCGCCGGTCACGTCTTCCAGCCACAGGTAGGGATCCTCGACACTCATGCCGCTCAGTCTCGCCCGGCGAAGGGCTCCGCGGCCACCCGGTGGCGTTTTCGTTTCGTGATCCCGGCCTCCCGGGCGGTCCGTATGCTGGTGCCACCGAGCAGGGGGAGACTGTGAACGACGCCGAACCGCCGTGGCCGGGGACGGCCCGGCCGCCGGCACCCGCGTGGGTGCCGGAGCCGAGCCCGTGGACGCCCGGCTGGGCCGCCGCGCCGCCCGTCCCGATCGCCCCGCCGCGCAGCCGGCTCTGGGGCGCGGTCGGCGGGGTGATGATCGCCGTGCTGGCCTTCTCGCTGATCGCCGCGACCATCCCGCGCCGGGTCGACGGGCGCGCCTTCGCCGCGGAGGGCGCCGACACCGGCCGGGCGTACGGCGACACCGGCAAGCCGCCGAAGGCCGTGCCGGAAACCGCGCGCAACCCGCTGCTCGGCGACGGCATCGGCCCCGGGCCCGCCACCTGCACCCTGCCCGAGCTCGGCCGGGCGCCCGAGCAGCTCAAGACGTACTACCGCACGCTGGTCGGCTGCCTGGAACAGGCGTGGCGCCCGGCGCTGGCGAAGGCGAACGAACCGACGTTGCCGGCCACTGTGTCGGTGACGCTGCCGGAGCACAGCGCGTGCGGCGAAGCGCCCACGGAGAACGAAGCCGTCGCCTACTACTGCGGCGGCGACACGACGATCTACGCCCCGACCGACTGGATGCTCTCGGACGCCGGCCTCAACAAGGCCCGGCACATCGCGACGATCGCCCACGAATACGGCCATCACGTGCAGCGCGAGAGCGGCATCCTGTCCGCGGCGGCGGACAAGATGACCTCGCCGGACGAGAACAGCACGGCCGACAAGGAGGTCGTCCGCCGGATCGAGCTGCAGGCCAACTGCTTCGGCGCGCTGTTCCTGGCGGCCGTCGCCGGTTCGGGTTCGATCAGCCGGTCGCTGGCGAACGCGGCCGTCGCCGACTACGGGCGCGCCGACAACAGCGACACCCACGGTTCGCGCGAGCACCAGCTGTCCTGGGCGAAGGCCGGCTACGACGGCAAGGCCACGAAGGCGTGCGACACGTGGAGCGCCCCCGTCGACGAGGTCAGCTGACCCACGCCGGGTCGCGGCCGAGCAGGGCGAGGAACCGGTCGAGGGCGCTCGCGTCCTTCGGGACTTCGACGCTGTGGGCGAACGAGCCGTTCTTCTCCCGGCCTTCGTCCGGGATCCGCTCGGCCAGCTTGGTGGCGACGTACACGGCTTCGGCGTCCGGCTCGTAGGGCAGGCCGAGCGCACGGGCCAGGTCCCAGCCGTGCGCGACGGTGTCGACCAGGTGCATGTGCGCGGCGATCGAGCCGGGGAACGTGCCGAAGTGGTTGATGGTCAGCTGCCGCTCCAGCACGGCGTCGCCGGCGAAGGCGTCCAGGAAGTCCTCGACGGACGCCCGGTACGCGGCGCAGGCGTCGTCGCCGAGGGTGCCGGCGTCCCAGTCCGGCGCCGAGCCTTCGCGGGCCGCCGTCGCGAACGCGTGGTTCTCGCCGACCTGGTGGCGGAGCAGGTCGGCCACGGTCCAGCCGGTGCACGGCGTGGGGCGGGCGAGGTCGGCGGGGGTCACGGCGGCGACGAGCTCGTCGAGGACGAGCAGGGTGCGGCGGTCGAGTTCGCGGAGATCCATGTCCGGCACGCTAAGCCGCGAAGCGGACCACGAACAGTGCCAAATCCGCCGCAACCTTCGTGGGCCAATCTAGACTCGGGCCGGTGGAGGTCCACATCGACCTGACCGGCAGGCGCGGCCACCGAGACGCGATCTACCGGCAGCTGCGCGCGGCCATCCTGGCCGGCCGGATCCGGCCCGGCGAGGCGCTGCCGCCGACCCGCGAGCTCGCGCAGCGGCTGGCGGTCTCCCGCACGACCGTCAGCGCGGCCTACGACCGGCTCACCGCCGAGGGGTTCCTCACCGGGCGCGTCGGCGCGGGCACGTACGTCACGGCTTCGCCGGCCGAGCGTCCTTCGCCGGTCCTGGACGTTCCGGGCGTGCGGCCGCTTCCGGAGTGGGACGCCGTGCCGTCACCGCCCGCCCCCTTCGCTCCGGCGCCGGAGTTCGACTTCCGGCCGGGTGTCCCGGACCTTTCGCTGTTCCCGTTCGACACCTGGCGGCGGCTGATCACCCAGCGGCTGCGCGCGGGCCAGGCCGACCTGATGACCTACGGCGACCCGCAGGGCCACGCCGCGCTGCGCGCCGAGATCGCCCGGCACGTGGGCGTCTCGCGGGACGTCCGGGCGAGCGCGGCGCAGGTCGTCGTGACCGCCGGCGCCCAGCAGACGACCGACCTCGTCGCGCGGGTGCTGTTGCGGCCCGGCGACCTCGCCGCCGTCGAAGACCCCGGCTACCCGCCGCCGCGGCTGGTCCTCGGCGCCCGCGGCATCCGCGTCGCGCCGGTGCCGGTGGACGCGTCCGGGATCGTCGTGGAGGCCATTCCGGCGGGGACGCGGCTGGTGTACGTGACGCCGTCGCACCAGTACCCGCTCGGCCTGTCGATGTCGCTGGACCGCCGCCTGGAACTGCTGGACTGGGCCGAGCGCACCGACGCGGTGCTGGTCGAGGACGACTACGACAGCGAGTTCCGCTACACCGGCCGGCCCCTGGAACCGTTGCACAGCCTGGATTCCCGGGGCCGCGTCGTGTACGTCGGCTCGTTCTCCAAGGTGCTTTCGCCGGCGCTGCGGCTGGGTTTCCTGATCGCGCCGCCGTCGCTGGTGCCCGCCCTGGTCAAGGCCCGCTACCTCACCGACTGGCACGCGCCGAACGTCGAACAGGCGGCGCTGGCGGCGTTCATGGCCGAGGGCGGCTTCGCCCGGCACGTCCGAAGGATGCGGAAGGTCTACCGCGCGCGGCACGAACTGCTGTCCCGCTCGCTGGCTTCGTTCGCGGATTTCCTGACGCCGTTGCCGTCGTCCGCGGGCCTGCACCTGAGCGCGGTCGCCACTGCGGACTGCGGGCCGCTGGTCCGCGCGGCACGCCGCCGGGGTGTCCGGCTGTACTCGCTGGGGGACTTCGGGGTGGGGGAGCGGCGGCACGGGCTCGTCTTCGGTTACGGTGCGGTCGCGGCCGAGCGGATCGAGCCGGGACTGGCCCGGCTGCGGGCGCTGGCGGACGGGGGAGCGGCATGACCGACGACGTGATGGTGGCGATCGACGCCGGTCTGCGGCAGCACATCGGCGGCGACCGCGCCGGCGCGTACGCGACCTTCGCGCAGCTGTGGGAGTCGATCGGCGAAGACGGCGACCCGCTGCACCGCGTCGCGCTGGCCCACCACATGGCCGACGTCTGCGACGACCCGGCCGAGGAGCTCGAGTGGGACCTGCGGGCCCTGGCCGCGGCCGATTCGCTGACCGACTCGCGGGCCCGGGAGTACCACTCGTCCCTGGCCGTGCGCGGGTTCTACCCGTCGCTGCACCTCAACCTCGGCGAGGACTACCGCAAGCTCGGCGACCTGCCCGCGGCGCGCGAACAGCTGGCACTGGCCCGGGCGCGCCTGGACGCCCTCGCGGACGACGACTACGCGGCCGGCATCCGGCTGGCGCTGGACGGCCTGGCCGAACGGCTCGGCTGAATCGGTTCCCATACCACGAAGACGCCCCGTTTGCCGGACTTTCGCGGGGCGCCGCCGGGCCCTAACCTGTGGTGATCCAGCTCACCGACGGGAAGGATCGCCATGCGGATTGCGGATCTGCTGCGCAAGAAGGGGTCGGCGGTCGCGACGGTCACCCCGGAGACGACGGTGACCACGCTGCTGGCCGGCCTGGCCGAACACAACGTCGGCGCGATGGTGGTGGTCGCCCCGGACGGCTCGATCGCGGGAATAGTCTCGGAACGCGACGTGGTGCGCCGCCTCCACGAGCACGGCCCGGGCCTGCTCGACGGCCCGGTGTCGGAGATCATGACGAAACTGGTGGCGAGCTGCACCCCGGACGACTCGGTGGACCAGCTGTCGGTCCTGATGACCGAGCGCCGCATCCGGCACGTCCCGGTGCTGGAGAACGGGCGCCTCGCGGGGATCGTGTCCATCGGGGACGTCGTGAAGAACCGGATGGAACAGCTGGAGCAGAGCCAGGAACAGCTGCAGGCCTACATTTCGCAGGGTTAGCGCCCGGGCGGGAGCGGCGCCGGCGACGGTGCCGCCACCCGGGCCCCGGTGGACAGAGTGGACACCACCTCCGGCGAAGAAGCGGCGAACCGGTCCCGGTTCAGCCGGCAAAGGCCCGGCAATCGACCAGACCGAGCGAAGCCTTGAGAGCCAGCACGCGCAGCGCGCTCGTGCGAACCTGGGCGGCGAACCGCGGATCCTTCGCCGCCGCCGCGGCGACCTGCTGGTACATCGCCTTTCCGATCCGCGGGTCGGCGGCGATGACGAGGTCGCCGCCGGCGGACAGGAATCGCATCGCCCGGTCCGGCGCCGGCACGCTGCGCACCTGATCCGCGTTGGCCAGGTCGTCGGAGAGCACGACGCCGCCGAACGCGATTTCGGAGCGGAGCAGGCGGCCGACGACCGTCGCCGAGAAAGCCGCGGGCTGCTGCCGGTCGAGCCGGCTGTACACGGCCGTGGAAACCATCACCGAGGCACCGCTCGCGGGCAGGGCCTGCCGGTACACGTCCACCGAAGGGCTGTCGGCCCCGGTGCCGGGGTCCACCACGCCCGGCCGGAAGTCGGTGTTGGCCGAAACCGTCCCCAACCCGGGGAAGTGCTTGTACACCACACCGATCCCGGCGTCCCGCAGACCCGAAGTGATCGACTTCGCGGCGGCCACGACCGTCGGGACGTCACTGCCGAGCTGCCGGTTCAGGGCACCGATCGGCGCGTTGGCCTGCGCGCGGCCGGCCGGCACGACGTCGACGACCGGGCCGAGGTCCAGCGAAACCCCGGCTCGCGCGAGTTCGGTGCCCCAGCGCCGTGCGGCGGCCCGAAGGCCGTCGGCCGGCCAGCCACCCTGGACCGTGGCGGGCGGAATGCGGCTGAAACCGGGGCCGCGCAACGCCTGCACCGAGCCGCCTTCCTGGTCGACCGCCACGAGCGGCCTGATGTGGGCGGGGCTGCCGCCGGACAGGGCGGCGGTCGACCGCGCGATGGCGTCGACCCCGGCCGAACTCCGGCCCGTCAGCAGGAAGCCGCCCGCGCCGGGCGCGGCGGGCTGCGGCACCCCCGCCGGCGTTCCGATCAGGAACAACTGCCAAGCCAGGGTGGGCGGATCGAGCGTTCGCGCGGCCGCCGAAGCGCAGGATTCCGCGTTCCCGCCGGGCAGTTCGTGGTGCCAGGGCGGCCGCTGGGCGGGCGCGGCCGGCGCCGTCGCGGCGGGGGCCCCGGAGCGGGCAGGCGGGTCCTGGCCGTGGTTCGCGGGACGCGCGACCACCAGCGCGGCGACGCCTGCGACGAAGACCAGCACGGCGAACGACCGGGACCGCATCGGATCACTCCTTGCTGCACGGATCAGCGGTTGAGGGTCGCGCCTTCCGGCCCGGCGGTGTGGGACAGCAGCTTGGCGAAACAGTTGTCCGCGTCGATGCCGTGGCCGTCGCACCAGCTGTTGGCGGCCGGGCCGGTGCCCGCGGGCTCGGGCACCACGACGACCCAGAACCCCTTCCGCTTGAACGTGGAGAAGGAGTCGGAGCGCAGCAGCAGAACGCCGGGATAGGTGTTCTTCAGCGTGCGGTAGTGCTCGAGGATCGAGGCGTTGTCGTACACCGTGCCGTTGTCCCGCGTACCGACCGCTTTGGACGACAGCTGGGGAACCCAGCGGCCGGCGAGCGCTTCGACGTCGGCCGCGTCCGATTCGGCTTGTTGCTGGAGCGCGAGGCCCGGATCGGTGCTCGGGGAATCGACCGGGGTGCCGGATACCGGGGTGCCCGGCGCCGACGAGGTGACCTGCTCGGGCGAGGCGGGACTGAGAACACCGCCACCGCCTCCGGGTGGCGTGGTCGTGCCGGTCTTCGCCATCGCGTTCAGCCCGATGACGAGCGCCACGACGACGGCCACGCCGGCCGACACCTTGGCGACAACTCCGGAACGGCTGGCCGGCCGAGTGACGGGCGGGGGCATCGGTAGCCCCGGCGGTGGCGCGAACGGGGCCACCGGCGGCCGGTGCGGAGGCGGCGGGGGTACCCGGGGTTGCTGCGGGAACGCCGGGGGGAGTGGCTGGAACCGAACGGTCGGCGGGGGCGGCCGCTGGCCGTCCGCCGCGCGGTCGAGCGCGGTGAGGGCCACGCTGTCGAACCTGCTGTCGCTCACGAGATAGGCCCCGCGCAGGGCGGTCACCCATTCCGCCGGGGCCGCGCGCCCGGGTTCGTCCAGCGGCGCACCCAGCGTCCGGTCGAACAGGTGCCGCAGGGCCTGCGGGAAGTTCGCCGGGATGTGCGACGGCTTCGGCCACGAGCCGTCGGGTTGCCGGTCCAGGTTGCCCGGAACCAGCAGCAGGCCCCGGTACATCGCGAGCGCGAGGGCGTACCAGTCGCTGAGCTGGTCGTGGGCCGGCAGGATTCCCGCAACCACCCGGGGATCGATCCAATGCGGGGTCTTCATCCCCTTGTCCGCGATGCGATCCGCCGGCTGCAGCCCGTCGGCGTCGATCAGGACCGCGCCGGGCTGGGGCCCGGACCGCCAGACGATGTTCGCGTCCGAGAAATCACCGTGCGCCAGGTTGTTGGCTGCCAGCCAGGCGAAGATCTCCGCCACCCGGATGAGCACCGACACCCGGACCGAGGAGTCGGGCGGATCCGTTCGCGCCAGGATGAGGTAGGACAGCGTTCGCGCCTTGCCCGGCTTGCGGAAGAACTCGTCCGGGATGACCGGCATCACGACGCCGATGACGGCGCCCGATCGGTCGCATTCGACGTCGGTGGGCCAGCACACGGAGGACTCCGGCGTGCCCCCGAGCACGACCGGGCCTCCGGCGAACACCTTCCGGCCGATGCCGACGAGCCGGTGCACCTTCGAGGCGGCCTCGTCGTCGTCGATCGGCTCGAGGTACTTCTTGTAGACCAGGCCGCGGTGGCGGCCGGTGCCGCGGAACAACCGGGCCGCCCCACCCCGGGCGAACTCGTCGTCTTCGAACTCGTAGGAGCCGTTCCGGCAGTCAATCCGCACCGACGGCCCCCTCTCCGGCGTCCGGCAGCCACACCACGACGGCGGTGCGGTCGTCCTGCGACCCTGCGCGCGCGTAGCCGAGGCTCTCCAGCATCCAGCGTTCGGTGCAGGGACGCTGCCAGCGCCGGGCCAGCCACGCCCGTACCCCGGGGGACTCGTAGACGTCGTCGGCGACGCCGTCGGTGCACAGGACCAGCTTGCTGAAGCCGGCCGGATCGAGGCGGCGGATCTCGATGTCCTCGCGGAAACCGGCGGCGGGAAGACTGGCGGAGACCATGTTGATGGGGCCGTCGCCGAGCGGGAACACCTCGGCGAACGGCTCCGGCTCGGCGTCGGTCGCGGTGAAGACCGTCGAATCGCCGATGCGGGCCGCCAGCACCGGGCGGCCGGCGAGGTCGACGGGGAGCACGACGACGGCGAGCGTGCAGGCCAGCGCGCGGGTGTCCGGCACGCCGTAGGCCGGCGCCCAGACCTCCGCCAGTTCGTTCTGCGCCCGGGAGATCGCTTCCAGCAGCAGCGCTTCGTCGTCCGTCACGGCCGATTCCCGCTCGGCGGCGACGAATTCGCGGGCCACCGCGGCAGCCAGGTGACGCGCTCCGAGCTGGGACCGCGACCGCGACCCGAGGCCGTCCGCGACGGCCAGGACCACCGAGCCCCCGTCTTCCGAGAACGCGAGCGCGTAGGAGTCCTGGCGGGTGTGGCCGGCCCAGGCGTGCCCGCGGCCGACGAGACTCCCCGCGCTGACCCAGTACGGCCCGGCCCGCCCCGCGTCGAGGGCGATCCCGGCGCTGGACCAGCCGGCTGCGGACGGAAGCCGGGCGGCGCCGGGCCGCCGTTCGACGGCGCCGATGGTGGGCGCGTCGAACGGCGCGTCCTCGACTTCGAAGGCGTCCTCGACCGCCGGCCGCGTCCCGGGTTCTGCCTGCTGCGCTGCGGGAACGGGTGGTGTGCAGCCGGGACCGGCGACCGGTGCGGGGAGGCAGCCGGGCACCGTGGTGGTACGCGGCTGTGCCCGGTCGGCCCGGTGGCGTCCGCGCGACAGGGCCATCAGACCGCCTGCACCGGCAGGACGGTGAACTTGCTGGTGTCGACGTCGACCTGGAGGCCACCGCCCTGGGGCTCGCCGAACGAGCGCGAGGTCGTCCGGATGCTCGCGGTGAGCGCGGACATGATCTCCTTGACCTGTAGGGAGGGCTTGCCCTGCTTCGCGACGAACGCGAACCGGGTCGCGATGGTGCCGAGCGTGTCCTCGCGGGCATCGGCGAAACCGAACGTGACGATTTCCGGGTTGAACCGCCAGCTCCGGTCCACGAGTTCCTGCAGCGGCCCGTGCCAATCCTCGTCCGCGATGTGCTCGCCGTCGCTCATGAAGAAGACGACCGGCTTGTAGAACCGCGTTCCCTTGCCGAGTCCCCGGATCTCTTCCTCGATCTGCTTCTTGGCGAGCCGGAACGCCGCGGCGAAGTTCGTCCCCGACTCCGGCGACAGGACCGGCATCTGGCTCTGGCTCACGTCGCACAGCGGCAGGACCGAGGTCGCGGTGTCCGAGAACGTGATGATGCCGATCCGGGCGATTTCGCCGACCTGCGGGTCGTCTTCGATCATCTCCCGCAGCTCCGGCAGGGCGCGGTTGACGGCGTCGATCGGTTCGCCTGCCATCGAGTACGAGACGTCGATGACGAGGAAGACCGGGAAAACCGGGTGTCGCTCACTCTGGGCGAATTCGGACATGGTTCACCTGCGATTCTTCGATCGTGGTGGCAGGGAAAAATCGGCGACGACCGGTCCGGTGGCCCTTCTTTCCCGATGGTCGGCGACCTGTGCACCCAGGGTCGCTCAACGGCCGGGGGCTGTTACGGCGTGCGAAGTTTTCGCACTCGCCATGCTGCTTTGCGGAAGCTTTCTTATTCCGATGTGGGAAAGAAGCGGCCTACTCCCGCCAGCCCGACAATTCCACGCCCTTCGCGACATCCACCCGATACGAAAGCGTCACCACGCCGGTCTCCCCGGGCGCCAGCGTCAGCCGCCACGTGAGCTCGCCCAGCTCTGATGTCTCCACCGGCTCCGGTGATGTCTTCACGTCCCGCACCGTGATCGTGTCGTCCCGCGAAACCGGGGCCTGGTCCAGCACCGTCACCACAGCGGCACGCGGCCCGTGGTTCCCGACCGAAATCCGGTACTCGGCCTCGCGCCGCTTCTGGCCGGACAGCGTGGCCTTCGAAGCCGTGCGGCGGACCAGTTCCCGCTCCACGCGGATCCGGTCGTCGACGCCGAGAGCCAGCTCGAGTTCCTCCCCGGGCGCCCACGGCTCCAGCATCGTCGTCCCGACGAACTCCGCGTCGTGGAACACCGAAGCCCGCCCGGGCCGCAGGGCCTGCTCCGAAGTGTTGACGACGGTGGCCCGCAAGTAAGCCTCCTCCGCCAGAACCGGCGCCGTGACATATCCCAGCGAAGCCGTGAGATCCAGCTGCGCCAACGTAGTCCGGTGCCCCTGCGCGCCGGAAGGCACCGCCACCGGCCGCGAAGGCCGGTACGTGACCGCCGTCGTGCCCTGCTCCACCGCGGCCAGCTTCGGCGCCAAAGACGCCGACGAGGCCGCGTAGTCCCTTCGGAGCCCTTCCGGAATTCCGCCGCCTGCTGCGCCGTACGCCATGGCCGGCGCCGCGGGGGCCACCGGCACCGGGCGGACGCGGTCCAGGTACCACGGCTGCAGTTCCGGGACCACCACCGACACCGCGGGCCGGGCCGTCGACAGTGCCAGCTCGCACTCCGGCCAGTCCTCGCCCGTGTACTGGCTCACCAGCCCGTACGACACCACCGTGACGTCGGTCCCGCGCACCCGGACGTCGTAGCCCGGCTCCCAGCTCGCGCCGGGGACCACATAGGACAGTTCCAGCTCGGCTTCCCCGGACGGCTCCGCGATTTCCAGCTCCACGATCACCGACGTGCTGTCCCGGCCGGACTGCGCGCCCTGCGCCTCGATCCGCCGGTCGAGCGCGGCGAGGTCTTCGCGCAGCCGCGCGATCCGCTCGGTCAGCACGCGGCGCGCCTTCAACGCGGCGGCCAGCCGCGCACTCAGCGCGTCGGTGACTTCGGCGACGCGCGAAGGCTCGGCGGTGCCGGCGGCGAGGGCCTTCGCGAAGCTGCCACCGCTGCGCTTCGCGAGCGAAGTCAGCAAATCCACCTTCATCGTCTCGGCCGCTTCGTCGTCCAGGACGCCGTCGAGCGTGGCCTGGTCGGCACGCCGTTGCTCGACGAGCGTCTCCAGGGCCGCGTCGGCCGGGGCCGCGTGCCACTCGGTGCGCACGTCGACGCCGGTGATCAGCGCCGGGCCGGTGCCGGTGACGCGCACCGAAGCCGGGTCCAGCGCCGGCGGCAGCCCGGCGAACGTCAGGCGCGGTCCGCCGTCGAGCGGGGCCTTGCCCCGGCGGGTGATCCGAGCCTGCTGCGGGTAGACGGTGACGGCGGTGATCGGCGCTTCCACGGTCGGCATGCCTCCGACGTTAGTCTCTTGACACCTCCGCGGGCGGACCGGAAGTGTCTTCAGGCGTCCGCTTCGCCCGGCTTGGGGGTTTGAGTGAAAGCCGCAGTCCTGCTCGCCGCCGTCCTCGCGCTGCCGCTGACCGCGGGCATCGCCGAAGCCGCGCCACCGGCCCCGGTGTTCACCGGCGGCCAGGCGCAACCGGTGTTCGACCCGGCCGACGTCATCCGCGAAGACGTCTGGGTCACCGCGCCCGTCGACAGCGACCACGACGGCGCCGACGACCTCGTGCACGCCCAGGTCGTGCGCCCGCGCGCGACCCAGCAGGGCTTGAAGGTGCCCGTCGTCTACCAGGCCAGCCCGTACTACGCCGGCGGCAACGACGTCGCCAACCACGACGTCGACGTCGAGCTGTACGCGCCGGGGTACGCCCGCGGCCCGGAAGGCCCGCGCGTCGCCGCGCACGGCGTCGGCCCGGCCACCCCGATCACCTGGCGCTACCAGGACTACTTCACCGCGCGCGGGTTTGCGGTCGTCTACGGCGAATCGCTCGGCACCGGGCTTTCGACCGGCTGCCCGACCACCGGTGACGTCAACGAGACGATCGGGGCCCGCTCGGTCGTCGACTGGCTCAACGGCCGCACCTCCGCGCGGGACGCGAACGGCGTTGCGGCGAAGGCGGACTGGACGACGGGCAAGACCGGCATGATGGGCGTGTCGTACAACGGCACGCTGCCCAACGCCGTCGCGAGCACGGGTGTCGCGGGGCTCGAAACGATCGTGCCGATCGCGGCCATCTCCAGCTGGTACCAGTACTACCGCAACGACGGCGCGGTGGTCGCGGCCGGCGGGTTCCAGGGCGAGGACGCCGACGTGCTCGCCGAGTACGTCTACACCCGCGCCGACCGGCAGGTCTGCCGCCCGGTGATCGACGGCCTGACCCGCGACCAGGACCGGGTCACCGGCGACTACACGCCGTTCTGGGACGTCCGGAACTACCGCAACGACGTCGGCAAGGTGCACGCGTCGGTGCTCGCGGTGCACGGCCTCAACGACTGGAACGTCAAGACCGACCAGGTCGCCGAGTGGTACGAGGCGCTGAAGGCCCGCGGCGTCGAGCACAAGATCTGGCTGCACCAGTCCGGCCACGCCGACCCGTACTCGCTGCGGCGCGACGTCTGGCTCGCGACGCTGAACAAGTGGCTGTCGCACTACCTCTACGGCCTCGACAACGGCATCCAGAACGAGCCGAAGGCGACGATCCAGCGCGAGGACCTGTCCTGGACCGACGAGGCCGACTGGCCCGCCCCGGGCACCGCCGACGTCCGCGTGTACCCGTGGCCGGGCGGTCGCTCGAAGGGCACGATCGACACCCGCAACCCGGTGCCGGGCACCGCGGCCGTCGAAACCCTCGCCGACGACTCCTCGAAGACGATCGAGCAGCTGGCCGGCCTCGCCTCCTCCGGCAATCGCCTGCTGTACGCGACTTCGGCGGCGAAGCAGGCTGTCCGTCTCTCGGGCACCGCGAAAGCCGACCTGGCGCTGGCGTTCGACCGGCCCGCGGCGAACGTCTCGGCGATCCTGCTCGACCGCGCCCCCGACGGCACGTCCCACGTGATCAGCCGCGGCTGGACCGACCCGCAGAACCGCACGTCCCCGGCCCGCACCGAGCCGATCACGCCCGGGCAGACCTACCGGATCGGGGTCGAGCTGATGCCGAAGGACTACATCCTGCAGGCCGGCCACCGGCTGGAGTTCCTGCTGGCCTCCAGCGACCACGACTACACGCTGCGCCCCAAGCCGGGCGCGGGGCTGGCGCTCGACCTGACGAGGACGGCGGTGACCCTCCCGGTCACCGGCGGCAAGCCCGCGCTGCGAGCCGCGTTCGGCTGATGCTGCCGGAGCACCTGCACGCCGACGTCCGGACGCTGTGGGAGTACCACGACCTGCGGCACGAGCCGCGGCGCTCGGACGTCGGGATCGGCCTCGGCAGCCGGGACCCCGGCGTGGCCGTCCACACGGCGGAGCTGTTCCACGCCGGGCGGTTCCCGCTGGTCGTCTTCACCGGGGCCAACGCGCCCACGACGGTGGACCGCTTCCCGCGCGGCGAAGCGGTCCACTACCGCGAGATCGCGCTGGAGCTGGGCGTGCCCGACGACGTCATCCTGGTCGAACCGCAGGCCCGCAACACCGGCGAGAACATCGCGTTCACCCGGCGGCTGCTGGCCGGGCGCGAAATCCGGTCGGTGACGCTGGTGACGCGGCCGTACGCGCAACGCCGGGCCTACGCGACGGCCAAGCGGCTCTGGCCGGATGTCGACGTCGTGTGCGCGTCGAAGGCGGTCTCGTTCGAGGACCACCTCACCGGTGAAGAGGACGTCGAGCGCGTGATCGGCATGCTCGTCGGGGAGACGCAGCGGATCACCGAGTACGCCGAGCAGGGCTTCGCGATCCCGCAGGACGTCCCCGCCGAGGTCGAGCGGGCGTCCGGCCGGCTGGCCGACGCGGGGTTCACCCAGCGCCTGATCCGCGCCGACGATCACTCGAGGTAACGGTTTTCGCAGGGCACGTCAGCCGGCGATGCCCGCCCGGTAGGCGAAGGCGACGGCCTGCGCGCGATCGCGCAGGCCGGCCTTGGCGAACAGGTGGTTCACGTGGGTCTTCACGGTCGCCTCGGTCACCACCAGGGTCCGGGCGATCTCGGTGTTCGACAGGCCCGCCGCGATCAGCCGCAGCACCTCGATTTCGCGCGTGGTCAGGCCTTCGACCTCCTTGACGCGCGGCGGGGTGGTGCGGGCGGCGGCCTCGACCAGCCGCCGCTGCAGCTCGCCGTCCACAGTGGACTGGCCGGCGGCGGCCGAGCGCAGCGCCCGTGCGATGGCCTCGGCGTCGGCGTCCTTGGTCAGGAACCCGCGGGCACCGGCGCGAAGCGCGGCCAGCAGCGCTTCGTCGTCGGCGTAGGTGGTCAGGACGACGACCTCGGTGCCGGGGTGCTCCGCGCGGATCCGCTCGGTGGTCTCGACGCCGTCGCAGCGCGGCATCCGCAGGTCCACCAGCACGACGTCGGGCCGGTGTTCGGCGACGAGGCCCAGCGCGGCGAGCCCGTCGGCCGCGGCGCCGACCACCTCGATGCCCGGCAGCAGCCCGAGCAGCGTGACCAGGCCTTCCCGGACGACCGCCTGGTCGTCGGCCAGCACGACCCGCAGCGTCACGCCGGCACCGTCAGGTGAATCCGCCATCCGTCCTCCCCCGGCCCGCTCTCCAGGCGTCCGTCGAGCAGCGCGACCCGTTCGCCCATCCCGCGCAAACCGTAGCCTGCCGCGGGTGCGTCCGGCGGGCGCCTGCCCTGCCGGTCGGCCACGGTCAGGTGCACCGCGGCCTCGGCGTAGTCCAGCGTGACGTCGACATCGGCCTGCGCGGCGTGCTTGCGGGTGTTGACCAGGGCCTCCTGCACCGCGCGGACGAGCGCGGTGCCGACCGCCGGGTCGAGCTCGCGCGGCTCGCCGCCGACCGTCAGGTCCGCCCGGGCGCCGCTGTCGAGCCGGTAGGCGGCGAGCAGGTCGGCGATCGCGCGTTCCACCGGAACGGCGTCCTCGCGCAGCGCGGCGACCGCCTTCCGCGCCTCGGCCAACCCGTCCGACGCCAGTTTCTGGGCGCGTTCGATCTGGGCGACGGCCTCGGGGCTCGCGCCGTCGCGCACCAGCATCAGCCGGGCGCCCTGCAGGTTCAGCGACAGCCCGGCCAGGGAATGCGCGAGGACGTCGTGCAGCTCGCGGGCGATGCGGGCGCGTTCGGCGAGGGCCGCCGCGCGGGCGTGCTCCTCGTTGGCGGTCTGCGCGCGGGCCAGCGCCAGCTCGGTCTGCTCCACGCGGGCCAGCCGGGCGCGCCGGTTCAGCCCGATCAGCACGATCACGACGACGGCCGCGTACGTGGGCACCGCGCCCTGCCAGGTGCCGTGCAGGACGGCCCAGCAGGTGATCGCGGCCAGGTCGATCGCGACGGCCAGCACGATCGGGCCGGTCCGCTGCTTGAGGACGACGAAGAAGGTGGTGCCGAACATCGTCACCGACGCCCAGCTGTTCGGCACGATCGCCAGCATCGTCGCCGCGGCCGCGATCACCGCGACCGCCACGGCCGGTGCCCACCGGTGCGCGGCGGCGTCGTGGAACCACAGCATGGGGACCGAAAGGACCAGGGTGAGCCCGATCAGGACCCAGGCGAGGGTGTTCGCGCGGGGCATCGCGGCGAACATCGGCCCGGCGACGAGCGCCCAGCGCAGCCAGTCCTGCGCCTGGGGCCGTCGCGTGGTCATTCCGGGTCCTCCGCGGGGTGCTTGTACGGAAAATGTACCGGCGCGGGCTTCGCTGGGTGGCGTCAAGATGTCCCGTTTGTCAGGAGGTTCCCCCATGTCCAGGTTGCGACGGCTCGCCCTGCTCGCCGCCGCCGCGGCGCTGCCCGCGCTCGGCCTCACCCTCGCCGGCCAGGCGACCGCCTCGGCCGCGCCCAACTTCCAGGTGCCGTTCAAGTGCGGGGTCACGGTGACCGCGGCGACGTTCAGCGGCCACAGCCCGGCGTACTCGGTCGACTTCCAGAAGGACGGCATCACCGGCATGCCGGTGCTCGCGGCGGCGTCCGGCACGGTGACCCGGGTGGCCGACGAGGGCAGCACGAGCTACGGCAAGTGGATCGAGCTGGACCACGGCGGCGGCTGGCGCACCCGGTACGCGCACCTGTCGGCCCAGGAGGTCTCGGTCGGGCAGTCGGTCGCCCTCGGCAAGGAGATCGGCAAGGCCGGCGCGACCGGCGGCGTCAGCGGGCCGCACCTGCACTTCGAAGAGCGCCTGGACGGCGTGGTGCAGAAGGCCAAGCTGAACGGCGTCGCGGTCCCGTACTACGGCCACACGAACTTCACGAGCAAGAACAACTGCGGCGGCAACCCGTACTCGGCGGAGGAGGTGTGCGGCGACGGCTTCTCGGTCGTCGACCAGCAGGCACTGGCGAACTCCTCGGGCACGGCTTACCTGCTGTACAACGCATCCACCAAGGCGAACTGCGTGACCACGCTGAAGGCGACGTCCCTCGGCACGGCCAGCGCGGTTTCGGCGTTCCTCGAGGTCCAGGGTTCGACGCGGGTGACCGACTCGGGCAGCTTCACCTACTACGCCGGACCGGTGAAGAAGACCGCCGACTCGACCTGCGTGAAGTGGGGCGGTTCGGTGGGCAGCAACACCTACGAGAGCGGGTTCGAGCACTGCGGCTGAGCCGGTGGCAGCCGGGCTTCGCGCGCCGCTACCCGGAGTCCGGCAGGGCGGTCGGTGTCCTTCGGAGCCTCGCTCGGGCGGGCTCCGCTACCCGGCTCTGCAAGGCGATCGGCGTCATTCGGTGCTTCGCTAGGGCCAGGGTGCCGCGACCCGCAGTTCCGCAAGGCAATGGGTGCTGTTCGGGGCTTCGCCTGGGTGGGGGTGCCGCGACCCGGGTCCCGCAAGGCGATCGGTGTCCTCCGGCCCTCGCCCCGAGCGGGGTCCGCCGCTCCCCGGACCCCCGCAAGACGAGTCCCCGGCCGGTGGGGCCGGGCAGCATAGCCCGCCCCACCGACAGGAACGCCCCGCCCGGTCCCCGCCGGGCGGGTTCTGTCCACATCGGCCCCGCCCATCCACAGATTTGCCGCCACCGCCCCATCCGGCCCCGTCCTGCCGCACCGTGGAGGCATGACCACTGCCACCCCGGCCGGCCACCCGCCGGCCGACCTCCGGAATCCCGCGCAGCTGCTGGCCGCGCTCCCGTACGTGATCGGCTTCCGGCCCGCGCGGTCCGTCGTCCTGATCGGCCACCAGGGCCCGGCGGGCCAGGAGCCGGGCCTGATCCTGCGCGGCGACCTCCCCCGCCGCGAACACCGGGCGTACCAAGCCCAGGCCCTCGCGGCACGGTTCGCCACGGGCCTGCACACCGGCGTGACCCTGGCGATCGTGGGTGGCCGGCGAAGACCCGGCAGCGCGCCACCGCACGCGGGCTTCGTCGACGTCCTGACGAAAGAGCTGGCCGTCCTCGGCGTCCCGGTGAGGCACGCCCTGTGGGCGGCGAAAATCCAGGAGGGCGCGCGCTGGCGGTGTTACGCGAGAACGGACTGCGGCGGCGAGCTGCCGGACCCCCGCACCACGGTCGCGGCGGCCGCCGCCACCGAGCGCGGCACGGTGGCGTTCGACAGCCGCGACGAGCTCGAGGCCCTGCTGTCCCCGCGCTCCCCGGAAGCGCTGGCCCGCAGGTCGGCGGTGTTGTCGCGATTGCCGTGCCCGCCTTGCCCGGACCTGAACGAGGCGGCCTCGGCGATCCGCGCGGAGTTCGAGCGCCACCGCCGCGGCGAAGGGCCGCCGACGGACGAGGAGGCGGTGACGGCGGCCGGTGCCCTCACCCTCCCGGAGATCCGCGACGTGTGCCTGGCCATGGCGGTACCCCCGGAGACGTCGGCCGCGCGCGAGGCCGAGCGCGTGTGGCTGACGCTGGTCCGGGAGCTCCCCGCACCGGAACGAGCGGAACCGGCGGTACTGCTGGGCTTCACGGCGTACATGCGCGGCGACGGCGCATTCGCCGGGATGGCCCTGGAGAACGCTCTGGCGGCGAACCCGGACCACGTGCTGGCGAGATTGCTGAAGACGGTCCTGGACCGGGGAACCCCACCCCAGGTGATCCGCGGCCTGGCCGCGGCGGCCGACCCGGTGGCCACCCTGGGCCTGGAACCGGCGGATTTCGACACGGGGCAAGCGTTATGAGCGGCTTGACGCTGCCCGGAGGACCGGGATCAGGCGGGGCCGAGGAGGTCTGTCCACTTTGGACCGGCGGCTCCGGGGCGGAACCACCGGTCCGGGTGAACCGGCGGGCTCGGCCGCGGCCCGCCGGTCGTGCGGTCAGCCTCGCCGCGACTGGGTGAATTCCCATGCGTCGCGCACGATCCCCGCCAGGTCGGTCCGCTCCGGCTTCCAGCCGAGCTCCTCCCGGGCCCGGTCACTGGCCGCCACGAGCACCGACGGGTCGCCCGCGCGGCGCGGGGCCACCGCGGCCGGCACCGCGTGCCCGGTCACCTCGCGGCACGCCTCGATCACCTCGAGAACGGAGAACCCCGTGCCATTGCCCAGGTTGTAGATCCGGTGCTCACCCGCCGTGGCGTGCTTCAGCGCCAGCAGGTGCGCGTCCGCGAGGTCCACGACGTGGATGTAGTCGCGGACCGCCGTGTGGTCCGGCGTCGGGTAGTCGTCGCCGAAGATCTGGATGCGCTCGCGGTCGCCCGTGGCGACCTGGAGAACGAGAGGAATGAGATGGGTTTCCGTGGTGTGGCGCTCCCCGAAGGTGCCGTACGCGCCCGCGACGTTGAAGTAGCGCAGGCTGACCGCGGCCAGGCCGTGCGCGCCGGCGAAACTGGTGATCGCGTGGTCGATGGCCAGCTTGGTGGCGCCGTAGGTGTTGGTCGGCCGCGTCGGCGCCGTCTCCGGGATCGGCGACTGCTCCGGCTCGCCGTAGGTCGCCGCGGTCGAGGAGAACACCAGGCGGGGCGTGCCGTGCTCGCGCATGGCCTCGAGCAGCCGCAGCGACGTGACGACGTTGCCTTCCCAGTACTTCGCCGGATCCGTCATCGACTCGCCGACCAGCGACTTGGCCGCGAAGTGCAGCACGCCGTCGAAACCCTCGCCCAGCAGGCTGCCCGCCACCTCGGCGGCGTCACCTTCGATGAACCGCGCGTCCGGGTGGACGGCGTCGGCGTGCCCGGTGGACAGGTCGTCGACGACGGTGACCCGGTGCCCGGCCTCGACCAGCCGGGCGGCGCAGACGCTGCCGACATACCCGGCCCCGCCCGTCACGACCAGCTTCAGGGCGTTGCTCTGCTCCGACACGTCCAGGCCTTCCTGTCGAGGGTGACTGTGCTCCCCAGTCTTCCCCCTGGCCGACGCGCGGGTCCGGCCGGGGGTTGCCCCGGCCGGACCCGCGTGGCCTCAGACCTCGTCGCGGCCGGCGCCGCGGGAGGGCACCGCCGTGAACATCCGCGGCCGCCGGTAGCCGGCCTTCTCGTACGCCGCGTCGACGGCCGCCTTGACCCCGTCCAGGTCGGCGTCGCGGACCAGCGCGATCGCCGAGCCGCCGAAGCCGCCGCCGGTCATCCGCGAACCGAGCGCACCGGCCTCCCGCGCCGCGTCGACCGCGAGGTCCAGCTCGGCCGTGGAGATCCGGTAGTCGTCGCGCATGCTGACGTGCGAGGCGTCCAGGTACGGCCCGATCTCGGCCAGCCGCCCGGCGCGCAGGAGCTCGACCGTCTCGACCACCCGCTGGTTCTCGGTGACCACGTGCCGCACGAGCGGCGCCAGCTCGGCCGGCAGCCGGCCGAGGGCGTCGTCGAGGCCCTCGACGGTGACGTCGCGCAGCGCCTTCACCCCGAGCAGCTCGGCTGCCCGTTCGGTGCCGCGGCGGCGCTCGCCGTAGCCGCCTTCGGCGTGCGAATGCTTCGTGCGGGTGTCCATGATCAGCACCTGCAGCCCGGCCTCGGCCAGGCCGAACGGCACCTGCTCCTGCTCGCCCGAGCGCACGTCGAGGAACAGGACGTGGGACTCGGTGCAGCAGAGAGACGCCGTCTGGTCGAGCAGGCCGGTCGGGGCGCCGACGAAGTCGTTCTCCGACCGCTGCACCCACCGCGCCACCTGGGGCCGCGTCGGGACGCGGTCGCCGGTGCCGTCCAGTTCCAGGCCGGCCAGCCCGAGCAGGGCCAGCGACACCGCGCATTCGAGCGCGTGGGAGGAGGACAGACCCGCTCCCGACGGCACGTCCCCGGCGACGACCAGGTCGGCCCCGGCCGTGAAGCCCTGGTCGCGCAGCACCCAGGCGACGCCGGCCGGGTACGCGGCCCACCCGTCGACGGTGCCCGGCGCCAGGTCGGCGATCTTGAGCTCGCCGGTGCGCTGGATCTGGCCGTCGTCGCCCAGGGTGGCCACGGTCAGGATGCCGTCCTCGCGGGGCGACGCCGCCGCGGCCAGCCGGTGCGGCAGGGCGAACGGCAGCACGAAGCCGTCGTTGTAGTCGGTGTGCTCGCCGATCAGGTTGACCCGGCCGGGTGCCGACCAGACGCCGGCCGGCGCGGTGCCGTGGACCGTGCGGAACGCCGCCACGGCGTCCGAAGCGGGGCTCATCGGGCCTGCGCCAGGACGGCGTGCAGCGCGGAGCTGGCGACCTGGGCGGTGGTGTCGCCCCCGGTGACCTCGATGGTGCCGCCGGTGGCCTTGCCGACGGTGACGGTGCCGCCCGGCACGATGCCGACCGACTTGAGCTCGGTCATCAGCGACTCGTCCAGCTGGACGTGTTCGGCGATGCGCCGGATCTCGACGCGGCCGCCGCCGGTGCGGGCGAACTCGTCGAGCCGGACCAGGTCGGCTTCCGCGGGCGGCGCGGGATCGCCGTCGCCCAGCTTGTCCAGGCCCGGGATCGGGTTGCCGTAGGGGGAGGTGGTCGGGTGGTCGAGCAGCTTGACCAGCTTGCGCTCGACGGCCTCGCTCATCACGTGCTCCCACCGGCACGCCTCGTTGTGCACGTGCTCCCACTCGAGCCCGATCACGTCGACGAGGAGGCGCTCGGCGAGGCGGTGCTTGCGCATCACCGCGATGGCGAGTTCGCGGCCGTGGTCGGTCAGCTGGAGGTGCCGGTCGTCGGCGACCACGACCAGCCCGTCCCGCTCCATCCGGGCGACGGTCTGGCTCACGGTCGGGCCGCTCTGCTGCAGGCGCTCGGCGATCCGGGCGCGCAGCGGAACGACACCCTCTTCTTCGAGCTCGTAGATGGTACGCAAGTACATCTCGGTGGTGTCGATGAGATCGTTCACGCTGTCCCCTTCGTCCGCGTTGCTCATCGTAGTCGTTGACCCCGGGAGCGGCGGCGGCCCTCGGACCTAACAACTCGCCGGTGGGGGATATGTCCGCACCCCGGCGCGGCCGGGTGGCCGGCCGCTGGAAGATGGGAGGCATGCGTCCGCTGATCAGCACCACCGACCTCGCCGCCGCGCTGGCCGGCCCGGCCGGGGACCGGCCCGTGGTCCTCGACGTCCGCTGGCGGCTCGCCGGTCCGCCCGGCGCCGACTCCTACCGCGAGGGCCACGTGCCCGGCGCGGTGTTCGCCGACCTCGACCGCATGCTCGCGGCCGAGCCGGGCGACGGCGGCCGGCACCCGCTGCCGGACCCGGCGGACCTGGAGCGCGACCTGCGTGCGGCCGGCGTCCGCACGGGTGTGCCGGTGGTGGCCTACGACGACGCGGACGGGTCGGTGGCGGCCCGGGCGTGGTGGCTCCTGCGCTGGGCGGGCCACGCCGAGGTCGCGGTCCTCGACGGCGGTTACGCGGCGTGGACGGCCGAGGGCCGTCCGGTGAGCACCGAGCAGCCGGACCCGGAGCCGGGCGACCTGACGGTCCGTCCGGGCGCGATGCCGGTCCTCGACGCGGACGAGGCCGCCGCCCTGGCCCGCGACGGCCTGCTGCTCGACGCCCGCGCAGCCCAGCGCTACACGGGCGAGACGGAACCGGTGGACCCCCGCCCGGGCCACATCCCGGGCGCGGTGAACGCCCCGTTCGCCGGCCACAACCGCGAGGACGGCCACTGGCGCACGCCGGAGCAGCTGGCGGCCCGCTTCGAGGAGCTGGGGCTGCGGCCGGGCGAGCCGGTGGGGGCGTACTGCGGGTCCGGGGTGACGGCCAGCTCGGTGGTCCTGGCGTTGGAGCTGGCCGGCCACCCGGGCGCGGGCCTGTACGCGGGCTCGTGGTCGCACTGGTCCCGAGACCCCGGACGCCCCGCGGCCACGGGCACCCTCCCCGGCTGAGGGACGGCGGCCCCACCGGGCGGGTCGGGTGGCCTGAGGCGAGGAGCCCGGCCCGGGCGAGCCGCGCCGGCGCAGCCGAGCCTGCTGCCGACCGCCGCCGTGCCCTGCTCGGCCGGGTCGGGCGGCCTGAGGCGAGTAGCCCGGCCCGGGCGAGCCGCGCCCGCGCAGCCGGGCCTGCCGCCGACCGCCGTCGTGCCCTGCTCACCAGCGTGCCGTGCGCCTCCCACTCCACGGATCGCCCCCGATCGCACTACAGTCGGACCCATGTCGCCGGCCGTCGTTTGGGACCGTGCTCTGCTGGGTTACGACCTCGGTGGGGAGCACCCCTTCAATCCCGTCCGGCTGGAGCTCACCGTCCGGCTGGCCGGCGAGCTCGGCGTGCTCGAGGACGTCGAACTGCTCGTCCCGACCGCCGCCGGGGACGAGGAACTCCTCCGGGTGCACGCCCCCGAATACCTCGCCGCCGTGCGGGAGGCCCCGCTCGTCGGGTGGGATGTCGGGCACGGGCTGGGCACCTCCGACAACCCCGTCTTCTCCGACATGCACGACGCCTCCGCGCTCGTCGTCGGCTCGACGCTGCTCGCCGCGCGGAAGGTCGCCGAGGGCGAAGCGAACCGGGCCGTCAACATCGCCGGGGGACTGCACCACGCCATGCGGGACCAGGCCGCCGGGTTCTGCGTCTACAACGACTGCGCCGTCGCCATCTCGTGGCTGCTCGACCACGGCTTCGAGCGCATCGCCTACATCGACACCGACGTCCACCACGGCGACGGCGTCCAGGCCGCCTTCTACGACGACCCGCGCGTCCTCACCATCTCGATGCACCAGCACCCCTTCACCCTCTGGCCGGGCACCGGCTACTCCGCCGAGACCGGCCGAGGGAAGGCCGACGGCACCTCCGTCAACGTCCCCCTGCCGCCGCGGACGAAGGACCCGGGCTGGCTGCGGGCCTTCAACGCCGTCGTCCCCTCACTGCTCGCCGACTTCGAACCGCAGCTGCTGTTCACCCAATGCGGTGTCGACTCGCACGAAGAAGACCCCCTGGCCGACCTCTCCCTCAGCGTCGACGGGCACCGCACCATCTACGCCACCCTCCGCGACCTCGCCGAGACCTACGCCGGCGGGAAGTGGATCGCCGTCGGCGGCGGGGGCTACCAGCTCATCCGGGTCGTCCCGCGGTCCTGGACGCACCTCATCGCCACCGTCCTCGACCGGGACGTCGACCCGGCGACCCCGCTGCCGCCCGGCTGGGTCGGAACCGTCTCCAAGGCGGCACCGCACGCCGAGCTGCCGCCGACCATGTCCGACGACCGCGACACGGAGTTCAAGCCGTGGGGCGACGGCGAGGACGACCCGGTCGACATCGCCGTCCGGGACACCCGCCGCGCCGTCTTCCCGCTGCACGGCCTCGACCCGGACGACCCCAGGGACTGACCATGACCGGCCGGGATCCCTTCGACTACCCCCGCGACTGGGAGGCCGACGTCGTCCTGTCCGACGGCGGCACCGTCCACCTGCGCCCGATCGTCCCCACCGACGCCGACGGCCTCGTCGCCTTCCACGCGAAACTCTCCGAGCGCACCCGCTACTTCCGCTACTTCGGCGCCTACCCGCGCATCCCCGAACGGGACCTGAAGCGCTTCTCCACGGTCGACCACCACGACCGCGTCGCGTTCGCCGCGTTCCTCGGCGACGACATCGTGGCCGTCGGCCGGTACGAGCGGCTCGACGACGGGCCCTCAGCGGAGGTCGCCTTCGTCGTGAGCGACGCCCACCAGGGCCGCGGGCTCGGCTCGATCCTGCTCGAACACCTCGCCGCCGCCGCGTCGGAGTGCGGGCTGCGGCGGTTCGTGGCCGAGGTGCTCGCCGAAAACGCCGCCATGGTGCGGGTGTTCCGCGACGCCGGCTACCAGGTCAGCCGCGAGATCGAAGAAGGCGTGCTGCACCTCGAGTTCGACATCGACCCGACCGAGGAGTCCCTCGCCGTCGCGCGCTCGCGCGAGCAGGCCGCCGAGGCGCGCAGCGTGCACAACCTGCTGCACCCGTCCTCGATCGCGGTGATCGGCGCGTCCGCCGAGCCGGGCAAGGTCGGCCACGTCGCCTTCGTGAACCTGCTGGCCGCCGCGTTCACCGGCACCGTCTACCCGGTCAACCCGGAGCACCGCGCGATCCGGGGTGTCCGCGCGTACCCGTCGGTGCTGGACATCCCGGATCCGGTCGACCTGGCCGTCGTCGCGGTGCCCGCCGAGGCCGTCGAGTCCGTTTTGGACGCCTGCCTGGCCAAGGGCGTGAAGACGCTGCTGATCCTGTCCAGCGGCTTCGCCGAAGCCGGCCCGCACGGCTTGCACGCCGAGCTGCGGCTGGTCGGCGAGGCGCGGGCGCACGGCATGCGCGTGGTCGGCCCGAACGCGCTCGGCGTGCTGAACACCGCGCCCGGGATCCGGCTGAACGCCACCCTCGCGCCGCGGCTGCCCGGCCGCGGGCGCACCGGCTTCTTCTGCCAGTCCGGCGCGCTGGGCACCGCGATCCTCGCCGACGCCGAGTCCCGCGGCCTCGGCCTGTCGACGTTCGTCTCGGCGGGCAACCGCGCCGACGTCTCCGGCAACGACCTGCTCCAGTACTGGGAAACCGATCCGGACACCGACCTCGTCCTGCTGTACCTCGAGTCCTTCGGCAACCCGCGCAAGTTCGCGCGCCTGGCCCGGCGGCTCGCCCGGACGAAGCCGATCGTCGCGGTCAAGTCCGGGCGGCACGCCGTCCGGCCGCAGCTGGCGGCGACGTCGACGGAAATCGACGAGGCCAGCGTCCAGACGCTGTTCGAGCAGGCCGGCGTCGTCCGGGTGGAGTCGCTGGCGCAGCTGTTCGACACCGCGCTCGTGTTCGCCCACCAGCCGCTGCCCGCCGGGCCGCGGGTCGGGATCGTCGGCAACTCCAGCGCGATCGGCCTCCTGGCCGCCGACACCGCGCGGATGCAGGGCCTGCGGCTGGCGTCGGACCCGGTGGACGTCGGGCCGCAGGCCGCGCCGGAGGAGTTCGCGAAGGCGGTCCGCGAGGCCCTCACCTCACCGGAGACCGACGCGCTGGTCGTGGTGTTCGCGCCGCCGGTGGCGATCCCCGGCACCGCGTACGCGCGCGCCCTGCGGGAGACCGTCGTCGAACTGGGGGAGCGCAAGCCGATCGTCTCGACGTTCCTCGCCGCCGAAGGCGTCCCGGACGAACTCGCGGTCCTGACCAAAGACGGCGTGCCGACGCGCGGTTCGATCCCGTCGTACCCGAGCCCCGAACGCGCGGTGAACGCGCTCGCCCGGGTCGTCCGGTACGCGGCGTGGCGGCAGCGCCCGCAGGGCACGCTCGTGCGGCCCGCGGGGATCCACACCGAGCAGGCGCAAGGCATCGTGCGCGAGCTGCTCGAAGCCGACAGCGGCAAGACGACGTTGCTTTCGGACGCCGAAGTCGTGCGGCTGCTGGACTGCTACGGCGTCGACGTGGTGCCCTTCCGCATCGTGTCCACTGTGGACGACGCGGTCGCGGCGGCGGCCGAGCTGGGCTACCCGGTGACGCTCAAGGCCGTCGACGAACGGCTGCGCGGCCGGCCCGACCTGGCCGGCGTCCGGCTCGACCTGGCGTCCGCGGATTCGGTGCGCAACGCCTACGAAACGCTGCGCGAGGTCTCCGGCGACGACGAGGTCTACGTCCAGCGGATGGCGCCCAAGGGCCTGTCGTGCGTGATCGGCCTGCAGGACGACCCGTCGTTCGGCACGCTCGTCTCGTTCGGGCTGTCCGGTCTGGTCAGCACGCTCCTGGGCGACCGCGCCTACCGGGCCGTGCCGCTCACCGACGTCGACGCCGCGACCCTGCTGCGCGAGCCGCGGACGGCGCCGCTGCTCACCGGCTACCGCGGCGACGAGCCGGCCGACCTTGCCGCGCTGCAGGACATGGTGCTGCGGGTGGCGGCGCTGGCCGAGGACAACCCGGAGGTGCGGTCGCTGGTGCTGGACCCGATCCTGGCGTCGCCGGACGGGGCCTTCGTCGCCAACGCCCGCCTGGTCCTGGGGCCGCCGCCGTCGCGGCCCGACACCGGCCCGCGCCGGCTGCGCGCGATCAACCCGCTGGACTGAGCACCTTGTTCCGGTCAGGACGGCGCCACGGAACGCAACCCGCCCGCACGAGGCGAACCTCGCGCCGGCCGACAGCAGAATCAAGGTCCTGAGCATGTCCGAACTGTCCGAGCTGCTGACCCGGCACACCGGCGACCTCCCGGGCGCGGTGGCGCTCGTGGCCCGCGGCGACCAGGTCGAAGCGGCGGCGGCCGGCTCGGCCGACGCCGAGGGCACCGTGCCGATGGCCCGGGACTCGCTGTTCCGCATCGCGTCGCTCACCAAGCCGATCACCGCCGCGGCCGTCCTGCTGCTGGCCGACGACGGTGACCTGGCCCTGGACGACCCGGTCGCGCGGTGGCTGCCGGAACTGGCGTCGCCGGTGGTCGTCCGGACGCCGGCGGGCCCGGTCGACGACGTCGTGCCGGCCGTCCGCCCGATCACGGTGGCCGACCTGCTCACCTTCCGCTGCGGGTACGGCCTCGCCGCCGACCTGACGCTGCCCGCGGTCGACCTGCTGCTCCAGGTCCTCGGCCACCCGGCCGCGTCGCCGCGCGCGTTGTCGCCGGACGCGTGGCTGGCGGCGCTGGCGCAGGTGCCGCTGCTGCACCAGCCGGGCGCGGCGTGGCTCTACGACACCGCTTCCGACATCCAGGGCGTGCTGATCGCGCGGGTGTCCGGCAGGCCGCTGCCGGAGTTCCTGGGGGAGCGGTTGTTCGAGCCGCTCGGCATGGCCGACACCGGGTTCACCGTGCCGACGGCGGCGCTGGGCCGGTTCACCAGCGCCTACCGCCGCGGCGAGGAGGGGCTGCGGCTGATCGACTCGCCGGAGGGCCGGTGGAGCGCCCCGCCGCCGTTCCCGTCCGGAGCCGGCGGGCTCGTCTCCACGGCCGACGACCTGCTGGCGTTCGCGCGGTTCCTGCGCGACGAAGGCACGGCGGGCGGCCACCGCCTGCTGACCCCGGAGTCGGTGCACCGGATGACGACCGACCACCTGACCCCGGCTCAGCGGCAGTCCGCCCGCCTGTTCCTGCACGGCCAGGGCTGGGGGTTCGGCGGTTCGGTCGACGTCGACCCGACGGAACCCTGGGAGGTCCCGGGCCGCTACGGCTGGGTCGGCGGCGCGGGCACGGCCCTGCACCTGATCCCGTCGACGGGCACGATTTCGGTGCTGCTGACCCAGGTCGAGCTCACCAGCCCGGCGCCCACCCCGCTGATGAAGGAGTTCTGGACCTACGCGGCGAGCTAGCCGCGGTCCGCCAGGAGGTCGCCGAGGGCCAGGAGCTGGTGGGTGGCCGGGCCGAGCTCGAACTCCAGGCGTTTCGCCGCCGCGAAGTAGCGGTGCACCACGTGGTCGACGTCGATGCCGACGCCGCCGTGGACGTGGACCGCCGTGTGGGCCACGCGGTGGCCTGCTTCCGCCGCCCAGAACTTGGCCGTCGCCACCGCTGCCGCGGCCGAGGCGGCCGGGACGTCAGAGGTCAGCTGCCACGCCGCCTGCAGCGTCGTCAGGCGGACCGCTTCGACGTCGAGGTAGGCGTCCGCCAGCCGCTGGCGGACCGCCTGGAACCCGCCGATGACGTGGTCGAACTGCTTCCGCTCGGCCGCGTACGCCGCCGTCAGCTCCAGTGCCCGCTCGACCACGCCGAGCTGTTGCGCGCACACCCCGGCCGTCCCGCGCAGGCGCAGCCACTCGCCGATGTCGCCCAGCGACACCCCCGGCACGTCGGACAGTTCCAGAAGTCCGGCGTCCGCGTGGTCGACCGTCTGCTGCGGCTGCACCGAAACCCCGGGCGCGGACGCGTCGACCAGGAACACCTCGTCCGGAGCGGCCACCAGGAAGCCGTGCGCGAACGCGGCGAACGGCACCGCCGTCCGCGTCCCGGACACGCGACCGTCCGAAGCGGTGAACCCGGACAGCGCCACCGCGAGAACACGTTCTCCCCGCAGCACCGGCAGCACCCAGCGGTCCACCAGCTCCGGCGTGCCGAACTCCGCCAGCGCCGACGCCGCCATCGTGATCGACGGCAGGTAGGGGACCGCCGCCACCGCGCGGCCGACCTCGGTCAGCACCGCGCACTGCTCCGGCAGGCCGAACCCGCCACCGCCGAGCGACGACGGCAGCGCCGCGTCCAGCACGCCCGCCTGGCCGAGGGCCGTCCACGCCACCGGGTCGAAGCCGCCGGTGCCGTGGGGGTCGTGGGTGGCCTTGTCGGCCAGCAGCCGCCGGGTCAGCGCGGCGAGGTCGGCCGACGCCTCGGAAAGGGTGAAGTCCATGGGTGCTCCTAGCGCGTGACGGGCAGGCCGAGGGCGGTGGCGGCGATCATGTCCCGCTGGATCTCGTTGGTGCCGCCGCCGAAGGTGAGGATCAGCGCCGACCGGTGCAGCCGCTCGATCCGCCCGGCCAGCAGCGCGCCCGGCGAGCCTTCGCGGACGACGGCCGCCGCGCCGAGCACCTCCATCAGCAGCCGGTACGCCTCGATCGCGAACTCCGTGCCGAACACCTTCGTCGCCGACGCCTCCGCCGGGCCGAGCTCGCTCGCCGCGGCCGCCCAGGCGATCCGCCAGTTCCGCAGCTTCAGGTACTCCGCGCCCGCGTGCACCCGCGCCAGGTGCAGCCGCACCCATTCCTGCTCGATCGCGCCGGTCTCCCGGGCCCACGCCACGACGTCGGCGAGGGCCTTGCGGACCGGCGCCGACGACGTCAGCGCGACCCGCTCGTGGTTGAGCTGGTTGGTGATCAGCGGCCAGCCCGCGTTTTCCTCGGCCACGCGCGCGGACGCCGGCACGCGCACGTTGTCGTAGTAGGTCGCGCTCGTCCCGGCGCCCGCGACCGTGTGCACCTTCGTCCACGAGAATCCGCCGGCCGACGTCGGCACGATGAGGATCGACAGCCCGCGGTGCTTCTTCGCCGCCGGGTCGGTCCGGACCGCGAGCCAGACGTAGTCGGCGTATTCGATCAGGCTCGTCCACATCTTCTGGCCGTTGACGACGTACTCGTCGCCGTCGCGCTCGGCGCGGGTCCGCAGCGACGCCAGGTCGGTGCCGGCCTCCGGCTCGGAGTAGCCGATCGAGAAGTGCAGTTCGCCGGCGGCGATCTTCGGCAGGTAGAACGCCTTCTGCTCGTCGGTGCCGTAGCGCATGATCGTCGGCCCGACGGTGTTCACCGTCAGGAACGGCACCGGCACCCCGGCGACGGCCGCTTCGTCGGTGAAGATCAGCTGATCGAGCATCGAGCGGCCCTGCCCGCCGTACTCGGGCGGCCAGCCCAGCGCGAGCCAGCCGTCCTTGCCCAGCTGCCGGACGATCTCCTTGTACGCCACGCCGTCGCCGTACTCGCCGCCGCCCGAGCGCAGGCCCTCGCGCCGTTCGGGCGTCATCAGCTCGGCGAAGTACGCCCGGAGCTCCGCGGCCAGCGCCTGCTGCTCGGGTGTGTAGTCGATCCGCACAGTCACCTCGATCCGGCGTTACAATAGAACCTGTTCTAGTTGTACCAGGGCTCACGTGGCGGAGGAAGCATGGAGATCGGCGTCGACCGGCTGGCCTGCGAGGCGAACGCAGTGTGCGTCGGGCTCGCCCCGGCCGTCTTCGACCTCGATGACGAGGAGGAACTCGTCATCACCCCCGGCCCGGTGCCGGCGGACCAGGTGGAACGTGTTTCCGATGCGGTCAAAGCGTGCCCGAAGAACGCGCTGTTCATCACCGGTTAGCGGTGTTCACCTGAAGGCTTGCTCAAAACGAGAACAGATTCTACTGTAGGCGCGGAATCCAGGACTCGATGAGGAGGCCTCGCGTGAGCCTGACCGGCAGGACAGCGATCGTCACCGGCGCCGCCGCCGGGCTCGGCCGGGCCGAGGCGCTCGCGCTGGCCGCCCGCGGCGCGACCGTCGTCGTCAACGACCTCAATGAGCCGAAGGACGTCGTCGCCGAGCTCGAGGCGGCAGGCGGCAAGGCCGTCGCGGTCGGCGGCGACGTCGGGGACCGCGCCACCGCCGACGCCCTGACCCAGGCCGCGCTCGACCTCGGCGGCCTCGACATCGTGGTCAACAACGCGGGCGTGCTGCGCGACAAGATGCTGTTCTCGATGTCCGACGACGACTGGGACACCGTGCTCCGCGTCCACTTGCGCGGCCACTTCCTGTTGTCCCGCAACGCCGCCAAGCACTGGCGCGACAAGTCCAAAGCGGACGGCGGGCCGGTGTACGGGCGGCTGGTGAACACCGCGTCCGAGGCGTTCCTCATCGGCTCGCCCGGCCAGCCCAACTACGCCGCCGCGAAGGCGGGCATCACCGCGCTCACCATGTCGGCCGCCCGCGGCCTGGCCAAGTACGGCGTCCGCGCGAACGCGATCTGTCCGCGTGCCCGGACGGCGATGACCGAGGGCGTGTTCGGTGCTCCTCCCGCCGAGGGCACCGATCCGCTCTCGGTCGAGCACGTCGCCCCCTTCGTCGCCCACCTCGCCTCCCCGGCGGCCGAGCACGTCAACGGCCAGGTGTTCGTCGTGCACGGCGGCACGGTCGCGCTGGTGGAGCCGCCGCGGATCGAACAGCGCTGGCGCCTCGACGAGCTCGAGACGTCGATGAGCACCTTCTTCGCCGGCCGCGACCCCGGCCGGATGTTCGCCGCCACCGAAATCCTGGAGGACCTGTGAGGCTGGACGGGAAGATCGCCGTCATCACCGGCGCCGCGCGCGGGCAGGGCGAGGCCGCCGCCCGCGCGTTCGTCGCCGAGGGCGCGAAGGTGGTGATCGCCGACATCCTGGACGACGAGGGCAAGCAGCTCGCCGCCGAACTCGGCGAGCAGGCCGTCTACCAGCACCTCGACGTCGGCGACGAGGACGGCTGGGCCGCGGTGGTCGAGCGCGCGACCACGGAGTTCGGCCACCCGAACGTGCTGGTCAACAACGCGGGCATCCTGCACTTCTCCGAGCTCGCCCAGACGACGCTGGCCGATTACGAACGCGTGATCCGGGTGAACCAGATCGGGGCGTTTCTCGGGATGCGTTCGGTCGTTGAACCGATGACCGCCGCCGGCGGTGGCTCCATCGTCAACGTGTCCTCTGTGGAGGGACTGGCCGGGATGCCCTACCTCGTCGCCTACACCGCGAGCAAGTTCGCGATCCGCGGCATGACCAAGGTCGCGGCGATGGAACTCGGCAAGAAGCACATTCGCGTCAATTCGGTGCATCCCGGCGCGATCGACACGAAGATGGTCGAGACCGCGGCCGGCGGCCAGAAAGTCGACATGTCCTACGTCGGGAAGAAGGTCGCCCTGAAGCGGGTCGGGCAGCCGGAGGACATCGCCAAGCTGGTGTTGTTCCTGGCCAGCGACGAGAGCGCGTACTGCACGGGTGCGGAGTTCGTGGCCGACGGCGGGGCGACGGCGACGCACGCCCTCAACTTCTGAAGGAGAACTGCCGAAGAGGTGGGTGAACACCGCTAACTCAAGCGGGGACCGGGTGTGGAGAAGACTCGGAGGTCAACGGCGAGCTACTGGGAGGTGTGGTGAGCGGAAGCAGTGGCACGCTCCCGGGAACCGCGGCCCTGACCCAGGTCGGCCGCCTCGCGACGCTTTCGGTGGAAGTCCTGCGCGCGATCTTCAAACGCCCGTTCCAGGCGCGGGAATGGATCCAGCAGTGCTGGTTCTTCGCCAGCGTCACGATCCTGCCGACCGCGCTGGTGGCCATCCCGTTCGGCGCGGTGATCGCGCTGCAGCTCGGCTCGCTGACCGCCCAGATCGGCGCGCAGTCGTTCACCGGCGCGGCCAGCGCGCTGGCCATCGTGCAGCAGGCCAGCCCGCTGATCACCGCGCTGCTGGTCGCCGGCGCCGGCGGCAGCGCGGTCTGCGCGGACATCGGCGCGCGCAAGATCCGCGAAGAGATCGACGCCATGGAGGTCCTCGGCGTCAACCCGATCCAGCGCCTGATCGTGCCGCGGGTGCTCGCCGCGATGGTCGTCTCGGTGCTGCTGAACGGCTTGGTCAGCGTGGTCGGCGTGCTCGGCGGCTACTTCTTCAACGTCGTCCTGCAGGGCGGCACGCCCGGCGCGTACCTGGCCAGCTTCAACGCCCTCGCGCAGGTTCCGGACCTGTGGATCAGCGAGATCAAGGCGCTGCTGTACGGCTTCGTCGCCGGGGTCGTCGCGGCCTTCCGCGGGCTGAACCCGGCCGGCGGCCCGAAGGGCGTCGGCGACGCGGTCAACCAGGCCGTCGTCATCACGTTCCTGCTGCTGTTCCTGATCAACGTCGTGCTCACCGCGATCTACTTGCGGATCGTCCCGCCGAAGGCGATGTGATGACCGCCGAACCGCTGGACGCCGACCGGACGCTCGAGTACATCGCGCGCCCGGGCCAGAGCCTGGAAGGGCTCGGCAAGCAGCTGGCGTTCGCCGCGAAAGCGCTCGCCTGGTCGCCGCGCACGATCCGCCGCTACAGCCGGGAAACGCTGCGGCTGCTCACCGAGGTCTGCTTCGGCACCGGCGGCCTGGCCGTCATCGGCGGCACGCTCGGCGTGATGATCGGGATGACGCTGTTCACCGGCCTCATCGTCGGCCTGCAGGGCTACTCGGCGCTCAACCAGCTCGGCACGGCCGCGCTCACCGGGTTCATCTCCGCCTACTTCAACACCCGCGAGGTCGCGCCGCTCTCGGCCGGGCTCGCCTTGAGCGCGACCGTCGGCTGCGGCTTCACCGCCCAGCTCGGCGCGATGCGGATCTCCGAGGAGATCGACGCCCTGGAAGTCATGGGCGTGCCGAGCATGCCCTACCTGGTGACGACCCGGGTGCTCGCCGGCGTCGCCGCGGTGATCCCGCTGTACGCGGTCGGCCTGCTGTCGAGCTACCTCGCGTCCCGGCAGATCACCATCTGGCTCTACGGCCAGTCCGCGGGCACCTACGACCACTACTTCACGCTTTTCCTGCCACCCGGCGACGTCCTCTGGTCGTTCGGGAAGGTGATCGTGTTCAGCGTGCTCGTGATCCTGTCCCATTGTTATTACGGCTTCACCGCCAGTGGCGGCCCGGCCGGCGTCGGCGTGGCGGTGGGCCGCGCGGTGCGGACGTCGATCGTGCTGATCTCGGTACTGGACTTCTTCCTCAGCCTGGCGATCTGGGGTGCGAACACGACGGTGAGGATCTCCGGATGAGGCGCGAGGTGTGGCAGCGGCTCCGGTACCAGGTGCTGGGGCTGGTCTTCCTGCTCGTCGCCGCGTTGTTCATCGTGTTCACCCTCGCCGTCTACCACAAGGCGTTCACCCCGGTGACGCTCGTGAAGCTGGAGACCGACCGCGTCGGCAGCCAGCTGCGCACCGGCGGCGACGTCAAGGTCCGCGGCATGCTCGTCGGCGAAGTCCGGTCGGTGCTGGCGAAGGGCGACCACGCCGAGCTGGAGCTGGCCCTCGACCCGGGCAAAACGCACGTCATCCCGAAGAACGTCTCCGCGCGGCTGCTGCCGAAGACGCTGTTCGGCGAGCGGTACGTCGCTCTGCAGCTGCCCGAGGCACCGGAAGCCCCGATCGAAGCCGGTGACGTCATCCCGCAGGACCGCAGCAGCGCGGCGATCGAGCTCCAGAAGGTCCTCGACGACGTGATGCCGCTGCTGCAGGCCGTCCAGCCCGAGAAGCTGTCGAGCACGCTGACGGCGGTGTCGACCGCTCTGGAAGGCCGCGGCAAGCAGCTCGGCCAGACCCTCGTGCAGCTGTCCGACTACCTCGGCAAGCTCAACCCGTCGCTGCCGGACATCAAGGCCGACATCACCGGCTTGGCGAACGTGGCGAACACCTATGACAAGGCCGCACCTGATCTCCTGCAGGCGCTGTCGGACCTGACGACGACGAGCCGCACGATCGTCGACCAGCGCGCCCAGCTGAGCGACCTCTACGCCACGGTCACCGCGGCTTCGGTGGACCTGACGAGTTTCCTGCAGGTCAACAAGGACAACCTGATCCGGCTCACGACGGCGATCCAGCCGACGCTCGACGTCCTGGCGAAGTACGCGCCCGAGTACCCGTGCCTGCTGCGGCAGCTCGCGGAGTCGGTGCCGCGCGCGGAACTGGCGTTCGGCAAGGGCACCGCGCACCCCGAGGTCAGCCGGGTCACCATCGAGTTCGCCGCCAGCCGCGGCAAGTACCTCCCCGGCGTCGACGAGCCGAAGTACGAGGACAAGCGCGGCCCGCGCTGCTACCCGCAGGTCCCGAAACCCGGCGTCTGGCCGCAGTACCCGCCGGACGGCGCGATCAAGGACGGCTCCAGCAAGCCCCCGCCGCCGAAGAACCCGCCCGAGACGCTGCCCGCCGGAGGCGGGGCCGTCGGCGGGGACGGCACGATCGTCGGATCCGCCTACGAGAACGACCTGATCGACCTGCTCGCGTCGCCCGCGCTCGGCACCTCGCCGGGTGACGTGCCGGGCTGGGCGGGCCTGCTCGTCGGGCCGCTGTACCGCGGGGCGGAGGTGGAGCTGAAGTGAGGAGCTTCCTCCCGTCGCTGGTCAAACTCGGGATCTTCGCGGTGGTCACCGTGCTGCTCACCGGGATCCTGGCGGCCACCATCGCGAACACGAACTTCGGAGAGACGTCCGGCTACCTGGCGAAGTTCACCGACGCGTCCGGGCTCAAGGAAGGCGACGACGTCCGCATCGCCGGCGTCAAGGTCGGTCAGGTCGACGCGATCGAGGTGGTCGAGGGCGAGCGGAACCTGGCGCAGGTGCGGTTCGACGTCGAGCAAACCTACCGGCTGCCGGAGACGGTGACCGCCACGATCAAGTACCGCAACCTCGTCGGCCAGCGCTACCTCGCGCTCGGCACCGACGTCCCCGGCGACAAGGCGCTGCCCGACGGCGGCACGATCCCGCCCGAGCGAACGAAACCCGCGTTGAATCTCACCGTGCTGTTCAACGGGTTCAAGCCGTTGTTCAAGGCGTTGAGCCCGAAGGACGTCAACCAGCTGTCGGCCGAGATCATCAGCGTCTTCCAGGGCGAAGGCGGCACGATCACCAGCCTGCTGCAGCACACCGCGTCCCTGACGACCGCGATCGCGAGCAAGGACCAGGTGATCGGCCAGGTCATCGCCAACCTCAACACGGTGCTCGGCACGGTCAACGCCCGCGGCCCGGAACTCGGCGACCTCGTCGAGCAGACGCAGAAACTGGTCAGCGGGCTGGCCGAGCAGCGCAAGCCGATCGGCGACGCGGTCAGCGCGCTCGGCGACCTCGCGGTGTCCACGACGGGCCTGCTGGCCGACGCGCGCCCGGCGCTGAAGGACGACGTGGCGCAGCTCGGCGTGCTGTCGCAGAACCTCGGCGATTCCGGCGTGCTGCTCAACCACCTCCTCGAGGTGCTGCCGGGCAACCTGCAGAAGTTCACCCGGACCCTGAGCTACGGCAGCTGGTTCAACTACTACCTGTGCGGGATCACCGGCACCATCGGCATTTCCTCGCTCGACATCACGCTGCCGATCATCCCGATCCCCGGTACGCAGCGCGCGGAGAGGTGTGGTCCGTGAAGCCGCTGAAGGAACGCAACCAGGCCGCGGTGGGCGCGGTCGCGCTCGTGCTGATCGTGCTCGTCACGGCCACGACGTACTTCTCCGACCAGCTCCCGTTCTTCGGCAACGGCACGACGTATTCGGCGTACTTCGGCGAGTCGGCCGGGCTGGCGCCGGACAACGAGGTCGAGGTCGCCGGGGTCAAGGTCGGCACGGTGTCGTCGGTGAAGCTCGCGGGCAAGCAGGTCCTGGTCCGGTTCCGGGTCAAGGACGTCCGGGTCGGCGACGCGACGACGGCGTCGATCGAGATCAAGACGCTGCTGGGGGAGAAGTACCTCGCGCTCGACCCGAAGGGCAGCGGGGCGCAGGAGCCGGACGACACGATCCCGCAGGCCCGCACGCGCACGCCGTTCCAGCTGCAGGACGCCTTCGAACAGCTGTCGACGACGGTCGGCGACATCGACACGAAACAGCTCGCGGACAGCTTCAACGCCCTCTCCGACAGCCTCAAGGACAGCCCGCAGTACCTGAAGGACACGCTGAACGGGTTGTCCTCGCTGGCGAAAACGGTTTCCTCCCGTGACGCCGACCTGCACACGCTCCTGGCCAACACCAGCCAGATCTCGAAGACGCTGTCGGACCGCAACACCCAGCTGCAGCGCGTGATCAGCGACGGCAACCTGCTGCTCACCGAGCTGCAGAACCGCAAGCAGGCCATCAACGCGCTGCTCACCGGCACCCAGCAGCTCTCGCACCAGCTGACCGGGCTCGTCCAGGACAACCGCGCGCAGCTGAAACCGACCCTCGACAAACTGAGCAAGGTGACCGACATCCTGCAGCGCAACCAGGGCAACCTCGACAAGAGCCTGCAGCTGATGGCGCCGTTCGCCCGCGTCGGCGCGAACGCCACCGGCAACGGCCGCTGGTTCGAGGGCTACCTGTGCGGGCTGCTGCCGCCGACGATCACCGCGGGCGGGCTGCACATCAACCCCGAAGGCTGCACCCCGCCGATCGCGGCGCCGAACCAGGGGGTGGGCCGCCGATGACCATCCACACGTCCCGCGGCCGCAGCCTGGTGACCTGGCTGGCGTTCGCCTGCATCCTCGCGCTGATCGTCACCGCCGGCCTGTACCTGGTGTTCCGCTCGTCGACCGGCACCAAGCTGTCGGCGTACTTCGGCAAGACCGTCGGGCTGTACGCGGGTTCGTCGGTGCGGGTGCTCGGGGTGCCGGTCGGCGAGGTCACCGACGTCACGCCTGAGGGGGACGCGGTCCGCGTCGACATGCGCGTCGACGACGTGCCGCTGCCGGCCGGCGTCGGCGCGGTCGTCGTCGCGCCGAGCCTGGTCAGCGACCGGTACGTCCAGCTGACCCCGGCCTACGACAGCGGGCCGGTGCTCGCCTCCGGCACGGTGCTGCCGCGCGAGCGCACGGCCACGCCGGTGGAACTGGACGACCTGTACTCGAGCCTGGACAAGCTGTCGACGGCGCTGGGGCCGAACGGAGCGAACAAGGACGGCGCGCTGTCCGGCGTGCTGGACACCGCGGCGAACACGCTGAAGGGCAACGGCGCTTCGCTGAACTCGACGGTCGGGCAGCTCGCCGGTCTCGCGAAGACCCTGGACGGCTCGAAGGACGACCTGTTCTCGACCGTGCAGAACCTGAACTCCTTCACCGGCGCCCTGGCCCAGAGCGACCAGCAGCTCAACGAGTTCTACGGCCGCGTCGCCGACGTCAGCAAGTTCCTCGCCGCGGACTCGTCCGACGTCGGAGCCGCGCTGCAGTCCCTCGGCGGGGCGCTCGGCGACGTCCAGCAGTTCGTCAACGACAACAAGGCGGCGCTGGAGTCCAATGTGGACAAGCTGGCGTCGCTGTCGAAGGTCCTCGTCGACCAGCGCGCCGCGCTCGCCGAGGTGCTCGACATCGCGCCGACCGGCGCCACGAACTTCATCAACTCCTACGACGCGGCGTCGGGCACCATCGCCGTCCGCGACAACCTGAACGAGCTGACGAACCCGCCGATCCTCACGGTGTGCCGGCTGATCAGCTCGGTCACGCCGAAGGAAGTGCCCGACGCGCTGGGGAACATCTGCAAGCAGCTGGCGCCGATCTTGGACGGCGCGCTGAAGCTGCCGACGATCCCGCAGGTGCTCAATTCCCTGCAGAACGGGACACTGCCGCCGTTGCCGCTCCCGCTCGTCGACGTCATGGAGCAGCTGTCGGGCGGTGCGAAGTGAAGGGGCGCAGGCGGATCGCGGGCGCGCTCGCCGGGGTGCTCGTGCTCGCCGGCTGCAGCGACGGCGGTTTCAACGGCCTCTACGGCACGCCGCTGCCGGGCGGCGCCGACGTCGGCGACCACCCGTACCACGTCACCGCGCTGTTCACCGACGTGCTGGATCTGGTGCCGCAGTCGAGTGTCAAGGTCAACGACGTCGCCGTCGGACGCGTCGACAAGGTCACCCTGACGCCGGACACGCGGTCGGCGCTGGTGGCGATGACCGTCAACGGCGACATCGCGCTGCCCGCCAACGCCCGCGCCGAGCTGAAGCAGTCTTCGCTGCTGGGGGAGAAATTCGTCGAGCTGAGCGTGCCCACGGCCGAGCCGGCGACCGGGAAACTGGGCGACGGCGGGCAGATCCCGCTCGGGCGCACCAACCGCAACCCCGAGGTCGAGGAGGTGCTCGGCGCGCTTTCCCTGCTGCTCAACGGCGGCGGCGTCGAGCAGATCCAGAAGATCAGCCACGAACTCAACGACGCGTTGTCGGGCAACGAGCCGGAAATCCGCGCACTGCTGTCCCGAGTGGACGAACTGGCGACGCAGCTGGACGGGCACAAGACGGAGATCCTGCGCGCGATCGACGGGCTCGGGAAGCTGTCGAAGACCTTGACCGGCCAGACGCAGAACCTGACGAACGCGCTGGACAACCTCGCGCCCGGCCTGAAGGTCGTCACCGACCAGCGTGACCAGCTCGTCGGGATGCTGAACGCGTTGAACACGCTGTCCGGCGTCGCGGTGGACACCGTGACGAAGAGCCGCGACCAGCTCGTCGCGAACCTGCGGGCGCTGCAGCCGACGCTGGCGAAGCTCGGCGAGGCCGGCGCCAACCTGCCCAACGCGTTGCAGATCCTTCTGACGTATCCGTTCCCGGACTACGCGGGCAACGTGATCAAGGGCGACTACGCGAACGTCGAGGCGAACGTGAACCTCGACCTGGACGTGCTGATCTCGAACTTCGCGAACTCGTCGCAGCCGCCGATCGCGCTGCCGTCCGGCCAGCCGTCGGCCGTCGCGCCTCCGCTGCCGCTCCCGGACCTGGGTTCGGTGCCGCCGGCGGCCGGTCCCGACCTGCTGGGCGGGCTGCTCGGCCTGATCGGGGGTGGCCGGTGACCCGCAGGATCCGGATCCAGCTGTTCGCGTTCGTCGTCATCGCGGTGGTCTCGGTGGTCTACGCCGGCGGCCGCTACGCCGGGCTGGACCGGCTCTTCGGCAACCGCGGCTACGTCGTGACCGCGCAGCTGACCGACTCCGGCGGCATCTTCGTCAACTCCGAGGTCGCCTACCGCGGGGTCACGGTCGGCCGGGTGACGTCGATGACGCTGACCGAGCACGGCGTCGACGTCGCCCTCGACATCGACGCGGGTGCCCCGGACATCCCGGCCGACGCGCACGCGCAGGTGGCGAACCGGTCGGCGGTGGGGGAGCAGTTCGTGGACCTGCTCCCGCAGCACAACGGCGGCCCGTTCCTGAAGGACGGCTCGGTGATCACCGCGGACCGGACGTCGCTGCCGCCGTCGCCCGATACGGTGCTGACCCACCTCGACGACCTCGTCGCCAGCGTGCACCCGGATTCGCTGCGGACGGTCGTCGACGAGACGTACGACGCGTTCGCGGGCGCGGGCCCCGAACTGCAGCAGCTGCTCGACAGCACGGGCTCGCTGACCGCGGTGGCCGCGCAGTACGTCCCGCAGACGCAGGGGCTGCTGGCGAACTCGCGGATCGTGCTCGGCACCCAGGAGCGGCAGGCGGCGAACATCACCGACTTCGCTGCCGGCTTGAAGACGATCGCGGGGCAGCTCAAGAAGTCCGACCCGGACCTGCGGCGGGTGATCGCGCAGGCGCCGCAGCTGAGCAGGCAGATCAGCGACGTGCTCGCCGCGTCGGGCACCGACCTGGGCGTGCTGTTCGCGAACCTGCTCACCACCGCGCAGATCACGACGTCCCGGAAGGACTCGATCGAGGAACTGCTGGTGGCGTACCCGATCATTTCGGCGTTCTCGCCGTCGACGTCCCCGGACGGCACCGGCCACCTGGGCGTGGTGTTCAACTTCTTCGACCCGGCATCGTGCACGAAGGGCTACGAAGGCACGAAGCAGCGTCCGGCGAACGACGAGACCGAAGCGCCGGTCAACATGAACGCCTACTGCGCCGAGCCGCCGGGCAGCCCGACCGGGGTCCGCGGGGCGCAGAACGCGCCTTACGCGGGGAAGCCGCCCGCGATCCCGGCGGCGCCCCAGCAGCAGGCCGCGTCGGCTCCTCCGCAGCTTCCCGGGATGCTCAGCCTGCTGACCGGGCCGTCCCCGGGCGGGCTCGGCCGGTTGCTGGGCGCGCCGTGAAGCAGCGTCTCCTGGTGGTCTTGGCCGTGGTGTCGGTCTTGGCGGCGGCCTTCTCCGGCTGGTCCTGGTGGCGTGCGGCGGCGGACGACTCCGCCGCGCGCGGCCGTGCGCGTGACGCGGTGCTCGCCGCGGCGGGCCCCCAGCTGGTCACCTTGAACACGATCGACTACCGCACGGCGGCCGCCGACGTGGACCGCTGGATCGCGGCGACGACCGGGCAGTACGGGAAAGACCTCTCCGGCGACCGCCAGCTTCAGATCGACCGCGCCGTTTCGGCTCGCACCGTTTCCTCCGCTTCCCTGGTCCAGGCGGCGGTGACGGAGATCGATCCGTCGCGCGGCGCTGCGCGTCTCCTGGCGGTGCTGGACGTCCGGGTGTCGACGGGCGGCGGCGCGGTGTCGCCGAAGATGAACCGGCTGACGGTGGACGCGGCCCGGTCCGCGGACGGCTGGAAGATCAGCGGCGTCCAGGCGGCGGGCTCATGACCCGGATCCTGGTCGCGGTGGTGGTGCTCGCCCTGGGCTGCACGGCGTGGTTCACGATCGAGACGGCATCCCTGTCACCGGGCGACAACGCGGCCCTGGTGGATTCCCCGGCGACGGCTTCGGTTTCGTCCGAGGTGAGCGACGCGGTGAAAGCGGTGTTCTCCTACGACTACGCGAACCTGGCCCGCACCGAGCGCGCGGCAGCGGACGTCCTGACGGGGGACGCGGTCCGGCAGTACCAGGCCCAGTTCGCGGCGGCCAGGACCCGGGCCTCGGCGGAGAAGCTGGTCCGGACGACAACGGTCCGCGCGGTGGGAGTGCGGTCGTTGCGCGGCGACGAAGCTTCGCTGTTGTTGTTCCTGGACCAGCAGACGGTGGCCCAGGGCGGGGGAGCACCGTCGTCGTCGGTGGCCCAGCTGGCGGTGACGGCGAAGCGCATCGACGGCCGCTGGAAGCTGGCCACCCTGACGGCGCTTTAGCTCGCGGTGCCGGGCGCAGGCGCCGGACCGGGTGCCTTCCGCATGGTGCTCGACCACCGCGCGCCCTCCTCGCTGATCACCGCGTGCAGGTCCTCCGCCAGCACCTCCCGCCGGGTCGCGGCCTCCCGGTAGGGACCCACCCGGCCCGCGTACCGGTACGCCAGCTGCCGGATCGCCTCCGCCGAACCGCGGTAGCTCAGGTAGTTCGTGTGCAGCTGGAACAACTGCTGGATGCCCTCGAGCACCACGACCACCGCGGCGAACGACGCCGTCCAGGCCGGCGGGGCGGAGACTGCGGCCAGGACCGGGACCGCCGCGGCCACCGCGATCGACACCGTCTTCAGGCCCTGGTAGCCGAGCCGGGTCCGGGTGGCGGCCTGGTGGTACCACGCGAACTCCGCGCGGAGGTGCTGCCAGACGACGTCGGCCTCGTCCTGGGGATCGGGCAGCGAGGGGAGTGCTTCGTCGAGGCGTTGCCACTGCAGGCGTCTGGGCGATCCCGGCATGGCCCTACAGTGGCACACCGAGCCTCAGCCGTCCCAGACTGCCGCGCCCTGGCGCAGGACCTCGACGCCCGATGGTGCCGCAGCCGGCCACAGCTCCACCACGTACCGGTAGTGCTCCCCGTACTCGTGGTCGTTCCAGTCCACCGGCGGCGGCCCCGCGGGCACGTACGACACCCGTGCCCGGTACAACCCCGGCAGCACCGAAAAGAACTTCTCCTGCGACGGGTAGTCGGCGGGCCCGGAAATCACGAGTTTCCCGCTCGGAACCGGAAGATCCGCTTCCACGACGTGCTCGGCGTCAGGCGAAAGAGCAGCCGGCGAAGGCAGCAGGGTCACCGAAGACTCGACCAGGTCCGAGCGTGCCGTCGCGATGGCGAGACCGCCGGGCTCCACCCCGATCCGGTGACATTCCACCGCTTCCGGCGTCCAGCCGCTGCCGGTCAACCGGGAGCGGGAGTCCCGCACCGAGAACTGCCGCTGGTCGGCGTGGACGACGAGGTGCACACGAACCACCCTAGCCAGGACCCGCCCCGAAATGGTATCGACACCGGGTTTAGCGTTGGGGCCATGACCACTGCTTCCGTCGACGTCGACACGGCCCGCAGCGAGTACGCGGCCCTGGTCGGCCGAGGCCTCTCCCTGGACATCACCCGCGGCAAGCCGTCCCCCGAGCAGCTCGACCTTTCGAACGCGCTGCTCTCCCTCCCGGGCGATGGCACCTTCAAGGCCGAGGACGGCACCGACGTCCGCAACTACGGCGGCCTCAACGGCCTGCCCGAGCTGCGCCGCATCTTCGCCGGCGCGCTGCAGGTGCCCGCCGGCCGGCTGCTGGCCGCGGGCAACTCCAGCCTCGAGCTGATGCACGACGCCGTCGTCCAGGCCCTGCTGAGCAAGGTCCCCGGCGCCGAGCGCCGCTGGGCCGACGAGCCGCAGGTGAAGTTCCTCGCCCCCGTCCCGGGTTACGACCGCCACTTCGCGCTCACCGAGCGGTTCGGCATCGAACTCGTCCCGGTCGCGATGACCGACGAGGGCCCGGACATGGACGCCGTCGAGACGCTGGTCGCCGAGGACGCGAGCGTCAAGGGCATCTGGTGCGTGCCGAAGTACAGCAACCCGACCGGTGTCACGTTCAGTGACGACGTGGTCCAGCGGCTCGCCACCATGCGCACCGCGGCGCCGGACTTCCGGATCTTCTGGGACAACGCCTACGCCGTGCACCACCTCACCGACGCCGAGCCGGAGCTCGCCGACCTCCTCGCGCTGGCGACCGAGGCCGGCAACGCCGACCGCGTGTTCGTCTTCGGCTCGACGTCGAAGATCACCCTCGCCGGCGCCGGCGTCGGCTTCTTCGGCGCGTCCGAGGCCAACCTCGCCTGGTGGACCGGGAACACCGGCAAGCGCACCATCGGCCCCGACAAGGTGAACCAGCTGCGCCACGCCCACTTCCTCAAGGACGAAGACGGCGTCCGCGCCCACATGCGCAAGCACGCCGAGATCATCGGCCCGAAGTTCGCGGCCGTCGACCGCATCCTCAGCGAGGAACTGGCCGACCTGGCGTCCTGGACCAAGCCGACCGGCGGGTACTTCATCACGCTGACCGTCCCGCAGGGCACCGCGAAGGAGGTCGTGCGGCTGGCGAAGGAGGCCGGGGTCGCGCTGACCCCCGCCGGGGCGACCCACCCGCACGGGAACGACCCGGCCGACGCCGTCATCCGGATCGCGCCGACCTTCCCGAAGCTCGCGGAGGTCGAAGAGGCCGTCCGCGCGCTGGCCGTGTGCGTCCGGCTCGCCGTCGCGCAGCGCGGCTGACCTGGGGAAACCCAAGTCGATCAAAAATTTTCCCGATTTGACCGAGCCGGGGGACGCCCAGGTACGTATGACCGGTGGGTGAGGTGGACGAACTCGTCACGAGAGGACGTCCCCCGGTGTTCGGAAAACGCTACACAGAGCAGCTGATCGAGCGCAGCGCGGAGAACGCGACCGACCGCCGCCGCTTCCTCAAGGCTGCGGGAGCGGCGGGACTCGGCGTCGCGGGTGCCGGCGCGCTCGGCACGGCGCTGTCGCTGGGCCTCGGCTCGGCGGGTGCCACGTCGCAGTACGGTGCGCAGGGAGGTGACAAGGCGAAGGAGGCGGCGAGTGACGCCGCCGTGCTGAACTTCGCGTTGAACCTCGAGTACCTCGAGGCGAACCTGTACTCGTTCGCCGTCTACGGCTACGGGCTGAACGAGAAGTACGTCAACGGCGTCGGCAACCTCGGCAAGGTGTCCGGCGGCCACGCGGTGAAGTTCAAGAGCGAGCACACCAAGCAACTCGTCCAGGAGATCGCCGGCGACGAGGTCGCGCACGTCAACTTCCTGCGCAAGGCGCTGGACAAGGCCGCCGTCGCGCAGCCGGAAATCGACTTCCAGAACAGCTTCACCGCGGCCATGCAGGCCGCCGGCGTGATCAAGCAGGGCCAGACGTTCGACCCGTTCGGCAGCGAGAACAACTTCCTGCTCGCCGCCTACCTGTTCGAGGACGTCGGCGTCTCCGCCTACAAGGGCGCCGCCCCGCTGGTGAACAACAAGACCTTCCTCGACGCGGCCGCGGGCATCCTGGCCGTCGAGGCCTACCACGCCGGAATCGTGCGGTCGGCCCTGTTCGAGCGCGGCCTCGGGGACATCACGAACAAGATGTCCGACGCCCGCGACAGCCTCGACGGCAAGGCCGACGACGACGAAGGCGTCATCAAGGACGGCAAGGCGAACCTCGTCCCCGCGGACGCGAACGGCATCGCGTTCGGGCGTTCCGCGGACCGCGTGCTCAACATCGCCTACCTGAACCCGGACAAGGTGTCCTCGGGTGGCTTCTACCCGCGCGGCCTGAACGGCGAGATCGCCACCAGCGGTGCGAAGGAGAAGTAGGCCCCGCGTGCCGCCGTCACGGTAACGTCGGCGACGGCGGCACGCGGAGTCGAGGGGGCGCGAAGTGCGGGTACTGGTCGCGGGTGGCGGGATCTCGGGCACGGTCACGGCGATGGCGCTGAAGCTCGCCGGGCACGAACCGGTCGTGTACGAGGCCCACCCCACCGGTGGGGACGACGCCGGCGCGTTCCTCACGATCATGCACAACGGCATGGACGCCCTGCGCGCGATCGGTGCCGACGGCCCGGTGATCGAGGCGTCCTCCGCCGCCTACGGCGTCGAGCTCGTCGCCCCGACGGGGGAGACCGTCGGGCGGCGCGAGTTCGACACCGAAGGGCTCGACGGGCCGCGCACCCTGACCCGCGCGACGCTCTACCGCGTCCTGCAGGACGAAGCCGCGCGCCGCGGTATCCCGCTGGAGCGCGGCCGCCGGCTGGTGGGCGCGCAGCCCGGCCCGGACGGGAGCACGGCGGAGTTCGCCGACGGCACCACCGAAACGGGTGACGTGCTGGTCGGCGCGGACGGGTTGCGCTCGGTCGTCCGGCGGCTGATCGACCCGGCCGCGGACGAGCCCCGCTACACCGGCCTGACCGTGGTGTACGGCTACACGCGGGCGGGCGGATTGCCTGCCGCGCCGGGGATCTACCGGATGGCCCGCGGCAGCCGGGCGGCCTTCGGGTTCACCACGGACCCGGACGGCGCCACCTTCTGGTTCGCCCGCATCCCGGACGCCGAGCGGCCCCGCGACGAGATCGCCGCGGTCACCCCGGCGGGCTGGCGCGAGTTCGCGTACGCGGCGTTCGACGGAGACCCGTTGCCGTGCACGGACATCATCGCCGCCACGGGGGACGAGGTGTTCGGCGGGCACTCGTACGACGTCCCGGAGACGCGGGTGTGGTCGACGCCCGAGATGGTCCTCGTCGGCGACGCCGCGCACGCCGCGTCCCCGGCCGCCGGTCAGGGGGCGTCGATGGCGCTGGAGGACAGCGTGGTCCTGGCGCAGTGCCTGCGCGACCTGCCGGATCCGGCCTCGGCTTTCGCGGCCTACGAGGGGTTGCGCCGGGAACGCGTGGAGAAGCTGGTCGCGGCAAGCGCGGGCCAGGACGTCGGCGAAGAGAGCGGCTGGCTGTACTCGCACCACATCGACTGGGACGCGAAGATCACCGTCTAGGGGTCTGCCGCGGCTTGTCGTGAGTGAGAAACAGTGTTAGAATACTGTTTCTCACTCACGACCGGGAGCCGCAGGATTCGCGGACCACCAGTTTCGTCGGCAGCAGCACCGGTTCCGGTGCGTCGGCGTTCTCGAGCATCGCCAGCAGCGCGCCGGCCGCTGCCGTGCCGAAGCCCGGTTTGTCCTGGGCCACCGTCGTCAGCGCCGGGTCCACCAGGGACGCCACCTCGATGTCGTCGAATCCCACCACGGCCAGGTCCGCCGGGACCTGCAGCCCGGCCGCGCGGGCCGCCAGGAGCGCCCCCACCGCCATCTCGTCGCTCGCCGCGAACACCGCCGTCGGCGGGTCCTTTCTGGCCAGGAGCCGGCGCATGCCGACGAAGCCGCTCTCGCGGTAGAAGTCGCCCGTGATCACCAGGTCCTCGCGCGCCTCCAGCCCCGCCTCCGCCAGGCCGCGCCGGTAGCCCTCGGTCCGGGCGGTCGCGGGCGCGTTGCCGCGCGGGCCGGTGATCGTCGCGATCCGGCGGTGGCCCAGGGACGCCAGGTGCCGGACCGCCGACGCCGCGCCGCCGGCGTTGTCCGACGTCACGTACGTCGCCCGTGGTCCGGACAGGGCCACGTCCAGCGCGACGCACGGCAACCCCGACTGGGCGAACGCCGTGAACGCCTCGGCGTCCGTCCCGCTGTCGATCAGCACCAAGCCGGCCAGGTGGTGACGCCGGGTCATGCTCACGTAGGCGAGCGGGTCGGCCAGTGACACGCCCGGGTGGCGGTCGCGGGCGTCGTCGCTGGTCGCGAGCATCAGCAGGTGGTAGCCGTGCGAACTCAGCGCGGACTTGAGGCCCAGCAACAGGTCCTGCAGGAACGGGTGCCGCCAGCCGGGCCGCCGGTGGTCGGTGTCCCAGACCAGCCCGACCATCGCCGACTGCTGCCGCGACAGCGCCCGCGCCGACTCGTTCGGCGAGAAATCCAGGTCCCGCGCCACGCGTTCGACGCGTTCGCGCGTCGTCGCGCTGACCGTGGCGGGGCGGTTGAAGACCCGCGACACGGTGGCGACGGAAACCCCGCAGAGCTGCGCTACTTCGCGGGCAGTGACCATGGCGATCTCCGTTCTTGTAACCGGTTACATCAGTAGCACACGATCTCAGGCTGCGTAAACGCCGGAGTCAGTTACCATTTCGTTACTTGACGGATGGTTGCTGGGAGCGCTCTCATGGGACCCGCGTTTTCCCGACGGCCCGCAGAACAACGGAGATCTCATGCGCCCGAAAACGACGAACCGCCGGCTTCGCCTGATCGCCGGGGCGTGCGCCGCCCTGGCCGCGGTCACCGCGCTGACCGCCTGCGGTGGCGGTGGCAGCGCCGCCGGCGGCGGCAAGGTCAAGCTGAGCCTCGGCCTGTTCGGCAACTTCGGCTACACCGACCTGATCAAGGAGTACCAGGCGGCGCACCCGGACATCGAGATCACCGAGCGGACCGCCGCCTACTCCGACCACCACAAGAACCTCGCCGCGCACCTGGCCACCGGCGCCGGCGCCGCGGACGTCGAGGCCATCGACACCGGGTACGTCGCCCAGTTCAAGGCGGCGCCGGACAAGTTCGTCGACCTCAACACCGTCGGCGGCGACAAGCTCAAGGACCGCTGGCTGGCCTGGAAGTGGGCGGCGTCGCTGGCCAAGGGCGGCCAGCAGATCGGCTACGGCACCGACGTCGGCGGCCTGGCCATCTGCTACCGCCGCGACCTGTTCGAGCAGGCCCAGCTGCCCGCCGACCGCGACGCCGTCTCCGCGCTCTGGCCGACCTGGCAGGCGTTCTTCGAGACCGGCAAGCGCTTCCAGGCCAAGGCCCCGAACGGCGTCAAGTTCATGGACGGCGGCCCGACCGTGCTCAACGCGATCGTCGGCCAGGCACCGCAGGGCTACTACGACCAGAACGACCAGATCATCGTGGGCAGCAACCCGGCGCTGCGCCAGGGCTGGGACCTCGTGGTCGACGCGGTCAAGGCGAACCTGAGCGCGGGCCTGCTCTACAGCACGCCGCAGTGGAATACCGGCTTCACCCAGGGGCAGTTCGCCACCGTCACCTGCCCGGCCTGGATGATGACCAAGATCAAGGACCAGGCGCCGGACACCGCGGGCAAGTGGGACGTCGCGGCCGTGCCCGGCGGGGGCGGCAACTGGGGCGGTTCGTACCTGACCGTGCCGAAGCAGGGCAAGCACACCAAGGAAGCCGCCGAGCTCGCCGCCTGGCTGACCGCGCCCGAGCAGCAGGCGAAGGTGTTCACCAGCAAGGGCCTGCTGCCGTCGGCGCCGTCGCTCTACGACGACCCGAAGATCACCTCCTACACCAACCCGTTCTTCAACAACGCGCCCGTCGGCAAGGTCTTCACGGACGCGGCGAAGAAGCTGAACCCGCAGTACCAGGGCCCGAAGGCCGGCGACGTGCAGACCGAGTTCGGCAACGCGATGCAACGCGTCGAGCAGGGCAAGCAGGACGGCCCGGCGGCGTGGCAGCAGCTGGTCGGTGACGTCTCGAAGATCAAGTAATGGCACTCACCTTCGCCGAGCGGCGGCAGAAGTGGGACGTCAAGCTGTCGCCGTTCGGTTTCATCAGCCCGTACTTCCTCATCTTCGGCGTCTTCGGGCTCTTCCCGCTGCTGTACACGGCGTTCGTGTCGCTGCAGAAGCGGAACCTCATCGACGCCGAAGGCGCCCAGTTCATCGGGTTCGGCAACTACGAGCAGCTGCTGTTCCACGACCCGTACTTCTGGAACTCGATGGGGAACACGGTCAGCCTGTGGCTGCTCACCACGGTTCCGCAGATCCTGTTCGCGCTCGGCATCGCGCACCTGCTCAACCGGCGGCTGCGCGGGCGGATGTTCTTCCGGATGGGGATGATCCTGCCGAACATCACCTCGGTGGCGGCGGTGACGATCATCTTCGCGCAGCTGTTCGGCCGGGACTTCGGCCTGGTCAACTGGGTGCTGAGCTGGTTCGGCGCCGGCCAGGTCGACTGGCAGGCCGGCACGGCCAGCTCGCACACCGCCATCGCGGCGATGGTGGTGTGGCGCTGGACCGGCTACCACGCGCTGATCTTCCTGGCGTCGATGCAGGCGATCCCGTCGAGCATGTACGAGGCCGCCACCCTCGACGGCGCCAAGGGGTGGCAGCAGTTCTGGCGGATCACCGTGCCGCTGCTGCGGCCGCAGATCATCTTCTCGACGGTGATCGCGACGACCGGGAACATGCGGCTGCTGGCCGAGCCGCTGCTGTTCAACCCCGGCACCGCGGCCGCCACCGGCGGCTCCGACCGGCAGTTCCAGACCGCCGCGCTCTACCTCTACGAGCAGGGCTTCACCAAGTACGACTTCGGCTACAGCTCGGCGATCGCGCTGATCCTGGCCGTGGCCACGATGCTCGTCGCGGGCCTGTCGTACCTGGTCACCCGGCGGATCCAAACGGACTGAGGAGCGACATGACTTCCGTGCTGACCTCGGCGCCCGCCGCGCCGCCGAGCCCGCCCGGCCGGGCGCGGCGGCTGGTCCGGCGGGCCACGAGCCCGTGGACCTACGCCGCGCTCATCGCGATCCTGGCCGGCTCGGCGTTCCCGGTGTACTGGTCGTTCGTCGTCTCTTCGCAGACGACGGAGGCGGTCGGGAAGGTCCCGCCGGTGCTCGTGCCCGGCGGGCACCTGTTCGAGAACATCGCCCGCGTCTTCGACGAGACGGACTTCGCGCTGGCGCTGGGCAACTCGCTGATCGTCGCGGGCACGATCACCGTGTCGGTCGTGCTGTTCTCGACGCTGGCGGGGTTCGCCTTCGCCAAGATGCGCTTCCGCGGGCGGACGTTCCTGCTGCTCGTCGTGGTCGCCACCCAGGCGATCCCGACCGAGCTGGGTGTCGTGCCGCTGTACATGATGATGGCCGACTTCGGGTGGGCCGGGCAGCTGCAGGCGGTGATCGTGCCCGGCCTGGTCACCGCGTTCGGCGTGTTCTTCATGCGCCAGTACTTCGAGCGGGCACTGCCGCTGGAGCTGCTGGAAGCGGGCCGGATGGACGGCTGCGGCTCGCTGCGGCTGTTCTGGCACGTGGCCCTGCCCGCCGCCCGCCCGGCCGCGGCGGTGCTCGGCCTGTTCACCTTCATGCAGGCGTGGAACGACTTCTTCTGGCCGCTGGTGGTGCTGGTGCCGGAGAACCCGACCGTCCAGACCGCACTGTCCACACTGGCCAGTGGCTACACCACCGACTACACGCTCGTGCTCACCGCCGCCACCATCGGCACCGTCCCCGTCCTGATCGTGTTCCTGCTGTTCGGCCGCCAGATCGTGGGCGGCATCATGCAGGGCGCGCTCAAGGGCTGACCTTCCCGGAGCTCACTGTGACCACCAGTTTCCCGCCCGGCTTCCGCTGGGGCGTAGCGACTTCGGCGTTCCAGATCGAGGGCGCCACCACCGCGGACGGCCGCGGACCGTCCATCTGGGACACCTTCGCCGCGGTGCCGGGCGCGGTGGCGGGCGGTGACACCGGGGAACCGGCGGCCGACCACTACCACCGCTGGCCGGACGACCTGGCCCTGCTCACCGGGCTGGGCGTGGACTCGTACCGGTTTTCGGTGTCCTGGCCGCGCGTCCAGCCGGACGGGCGCCGCGTGGAGCGCCGCGGCCTCGACTTCTACCGGCGGCTCGTGGAAGGGCTGCGGGAGAAGGGGATCGAGCCGTTCCTGACGCTGTACCACTGGGACCTGCCCCAGGCCCTGGAGGACGCGGGCGGCTGGCGCTCGCGCGACACGGCGTACCGGTTCGCCGAGTACGCGGCGCTGGTGCATGGGGAACTCGGGGACGTCGTGGACTTCTGGACGACCCTGAACGAGCCGTACCCGTGCGCGGTGGCGGGGTACGGCGAGGGCCGCCACGCGCCGGGGGCGCGGGAGGGACACGGCGCGCTGGCGGCCGCCCACCACCTGCTGCTCGGCCACGGCCTGGCGGTCCGGGCGATGTGCGAGCGGGCGGCGTTGCCGCACCAGTTCGGCATCGTCCTCAACCAGTCACCGGCGGTCCCGGTCTCCGACTCGGCGGCCGACGCCGCGGCGGCGGCCCGCCAGGACACGCTGCTGCGCCGCCAGTTCACCGACCCGCTGTTCGGCGGCCGCTACGCCCCGGGCCTGCCGGCGATGTTCGACGGCGTCTCGGACTTCTCGTTCCGCCGCGACGAAGACCTGGAGATCATCGCGGCGCCCCTGGACTACCTGGGCGTGAACTACTACTACCGCCTGCACGTCGCGGACGCCCCGCACCGCGAGCCGGACCCGGCGTCGAGGACGGTGGCCGACATCGGCGTGGACACTTCGCGGCTGCCGGACGTCCCGCGGACCGGGATGGGCTGGCCGGTCGAGCCGGAGGGCCTCACGGAAGCGTTGGTCGGCCTGCACAACCGGTATCCCGGCCTGCCACCGGTGTACGTCACGGAGAACGGCTGCGTGTACGCGGACCGGAGTGATTTCGCGGACTACGAGCGCATCAGCTTCTTGAGCGAGCACATCGAGGCGGCCCGCACGGCCGCCGCGGCCGGCGTGGACCTGCGCGGGTATTTCTGCTGGTCCCTGCTGGACAACTTCGAGTGGGCGCACGGGTACAAGCACCGGTTCGGCCTGGTCCACGTGGACTACGCGACGCAAGCGCGCACGCCCCGGTCGAGTTACCGCTGGTACCGCGACTTCATCGCGGCCCAGCGGTCCCTCGGGTGACTACTTCTTGTAGAGACCTTCGATGTCGTTCGCGTAGTTCTTCGAGACCACGTTCCGCTTCAGCTTCAAGCTCGGCGTGATCTCCCCGCCCGCCTCGGTGAAGTCGTTCGCCAGCACGGTGAACTTCTTGATCGCCTCGGCCTTGGATACCGACTTGTTGGCCTCGTCCACCGCGGCCTGGATCTCCGCGAGCAGGTCGGCGTCCGAAGCCAGGTCCGCGACCGTGGCCGAGGCGGGCTTGCCGTGCTGGGTCTTCCAGGACGGGAAGTACTCCTCGTCCACCGTCACCAGGGCCGCGATGAACGGGCGCTGGTCGCCCACCACCATCGCCTGGCTGACCAGCGGGGACGCCTTGATCGTGTCCTCGAGGCCGGACGGGGCGACGTTCTTGCCGCCCGCCGTCACGATGATCTCCTTCTTGCGGCCGGTGATCTTGAGGAACCCGTCCGCGTCCAGCTCGCCGAGGTCGCCCGTGTGGAACCAGCCGTCGGTGAGCGCTTCCTTGGTGGCGGCCGGGTTGTTGTAGTACGCCCGGAACACGACGTCGCCCTTGAGGAGCACCTCGCCGTCGTCGGCGATGCGGACCGACGTGCCGTTGACCGGCTTGCCGACCGTGCCCACGCGGAACGCCGTCTGGGTGTTGACGTTCGCCGCTGCGGACGTCTCGGTCAGGCCGTAGCCCTCGAACACCGGGACGCCGATGCCGCGGAAGAAGTGCGCCAGCCGCGCGCCCAGGGGAGCGCCGCCGGAGACCGCCGCGACGCAGCGGCCGCCGAGGGCCGCGCGCAGCTTGCCGTAGACCAGCTTGTCGAACGCCAGGTGCTTCAGCTTCAGCCCGAGCCCGGCGCCGCCGTGGTCCTGCGCCTCGCTGTAGGCGACCGCCGTGGCCTCCGCGGCGTCGAAGATCTTGCCCTTGCCTTCGCTGTGCGCCTTCTGCTTGGCCGAGTTGTAGACCTTCTCGAACACGCGCGGCACCGCGACCACGAACGTCGGCCGGAAGGTGCCCAGGTCGGCGACCAGGTTCTTGACGTCCGGGGTGTGGCCGAGGGTGACGCGGGCGGTCAGCGCGGTGACGGCGATCGCGCGGGCCAGCACGTGCGCCAGCGGCAGGAAGCACAGCAGCGAGTTGCCCTGCTCCATCAGCTGCGGGAACGCCTCGATGTCGGCGCGGATCTCGGCCAGGAGGTTGCGGTGGGTCAGCTCGACGCCCTTGGGGCGGCCGGTGGTGCCCGAGGTGTAGACGATGGTGGCGAGCTCGTCCGCGGTCACCTCGCGGCGCCGGTCGTGCAGCTCGTCGTCCGACAGGGACGCGCCCAGCGCGGAGAGCTCTTCGACGGCGGGGGAGTCGCCCTCGATCTGCCACGTGTTCTGCAGGTCGGTGAGCCGGTCCCGGATCTGCTCGACCGCCGCGGCGTGGGCGTTCGTCTCGACGAAGATGCCCTTCGCGGCCGAGTCGGAGAGGATCCAGTGCACCTGCTCCGGGGAGGACGTGTCGTAGATCGGGACGGTGACCGCGCCGGCGGCCCAGATCGCGAAGTCGATCAGCGTCCACTCGTAGCGGGTCTTCGACATGATCGCGACGCGGTCGCCGCGGCCGATCCCGGCCTGGGCCATGCCCTTGGCCACGGCCAGCACCTCGGCCGCGAACTCCTTGGCGGTCACGTCCAGCCAGCTGCCCTCGACCTGGCGGCGGAAGCTCACCACGTCGGAGAACCGCTCGGCGTTCGCCCAGACGACATCGGACATGTTCTCGTCGTCGGCCACCGGCTTGCCGGCGGGAGCGCTGTATTCGCGCACGTGGACCTCCGTGTTCAACGCGTGCGGCAGGCGACACCGCTGTTACCCGCCAGTCAACTTAGCGTGGTGAGCACCTTAAGACCATGCTGATCGCCCGTGCGCGGCGAGGCCGTGACATTCTTCGCACGTGACCGCGCCACCCTCCCTCGACATCGTCGACGAGACCTTCCTCGCCGTGCCGCCGGCCACCGTGGCCGCGGTTTTCGCCGAACCGGCGTCCTGGCGGCGCTACTGGCCCGACCTGGTCCTGGAGGTCTACACCGACCGGGGTGACAAGGGCCTGCGCTGGACCGTGCGGGGCGCCCTCGTCGGTACGATGGAGGTCTGGCTCGAGCCGGTGCTCGACGGCACCCTGCTGCACTACTTCCTGCGGGCGACCCCTGCTGATGCGGCCGGGACGCCCCGGGTGCTCGCGCCGCGCGAACTGCGCCGGGAGTTCGACCGGCGGGCCCGCGCGGCGAAGGCGATCGCGCTCGGGCTGAAGGAGATCCTGGAGGACGGGCGCGAGCCCGGCGTTCCTCCGCGCGTCGAGGGCTAAGGGGACCAGGGGTGCGGGTACACGTCGTCTCGGACGTGCACGGCAACGCGGATGCGCTGAAGCAGGCGGGCGACGGGGCCGACGCCCTGGTCGTGCTCGGCGACCTGATCGACTTCGTCGACTACCACGACCACGAGAAGGGCATCATGGGTGCCCTGTTCGGCGCGGAGAAGGTGGCCGGGTTCGCCCGGCTGCGCCGCGAGGGCACCCGTGACGAAACCGTTGCCTACTCTCGGGAGCTCTGGGCGAGCCTCGACGACCCGGCCGCCGCGGTCGACGAAGCCATCCGCGCCCAGTACGCGACGCTGTTCGCGGCGATGACCGCGCCCACCTACGCCACCCCCGGCAACGTCGACACGCCGGACCTGTGGCCCGAGTTCGCCGGCGAGGGCATCCGGGTCCTGGACGGCGAGGTGGCCGAGATCGGCGGCCTGCGGTTCGGCTTCGTCGGCGGCGCGCTGCTGCCCGACGGCGTGGTCCCGCGCCGCCGCAAGGGCGCCGCCTGGCGCCCCTACCTGCGGGATCGCGAAGACTACGACCGCAGCGTCGCCGCGCTCACCGACGTCGACGTCCTCTGCACGCACGGCCCGCCTGCCCTGCCGGAGCTGGTCTACGACGTCGTGGCGCGCCGCAACGAGATCGGCTCGGTGGCGCTGCTGGAGCTGATCCGGGCGCAGCGGCCGCGGTGGTCGGTGTTCGGGCACGTGCACCAGCCCCTCGCGCCGCGCGCCCGGGTCGGCCTGACCGAGTGCCGTAACGTGGGTCACTTCAAGGAGACCGGGCAGCCCTACGTGCTGCGCTGGTGACCGACCGCGGCGGCTACGCTTCGACCCATGGCCGAGCAGTCCACACAGTCCATCGAGGTCGACGCCGAGCCCAGCCGGGTGATGGCCGTGATCGCCGACTTCCCCGCCTATCCGGAATGGGCCAAGGCCGTCCGGGAGACCGAGGTCCTCGACACCGACGCCGGCGGGCGGGCCAAGCAGGTCAAGCTCACCCTCGACGCGGGCCCGATCAAGGACGTCTACACCCTCGAGTACGACTGGGACGAAGACGGCCTCGGCGTCAGCTGGCACCTGGTCAAGGGCCAGATGCAGAAGGCGCAGAACGGCCGCTACGCGCTGGCCGACCTCGGCGGCGGCCGGACGCGGGTCACCTACACCCTGTCGGTCGAGCTGGCCCTGCCGATGATCGGCCTGCTGCGCCGCAAGGCCGAGAAGATGGTCATGGACACCGCGCTGAAGGAGCTCAAGAAGCGGGCTGAGGGGTAGCGTGCGGATCCTGCTGTTCACCGGCAAGGGGGGTGTCGGGAAGACCACGCTGGCCGCGGCCACCGGCGCCGCCCTCGCCGCCCGCGGCAGGAAGACCCTCGTCGTGTCCACCGACCCGGCGCATTCGCTCGGCGACGCCTTCGGCCGCCCGCTCGGCGCCGAACCGTCCGAAGTGGATTCGCTCCTGTCCGGTGTGCAGGTCGATTCGCGCTCCCTGGTGGACGCCACCTGGGAAGGGCTGCGCGGCCAGCTGCGGGCGGTGCTGGCCGGCGCGGGCCTGGACGACCTCGACGCCGAAGAGCTCACCGTGCTGCCCGGCGTCGACGAGCTGCTCGCGCTGACCGAGGTCCGCCGGCTGGCCGAGGACGGGCCGTGGGAGACCGTCGTCGTCGACTGCGGGCCGACGGCCGAGACGCTGCGGCTGCTGGCCCTGCCCGAAGCCGTCTCCGGCTACCTGACCCGCGCGTTCGGGCGCCGCGTCTCCGAGCCCGTGCGCCGGCTCGGCGCCCATCTCGACGGCCTGCGCGGGCTGCTCACCGACCCGGCAGTGACGACGGTCCGGCTGGTCCTGACGCCGGAGCGGGTGGTCGTCGCCGAAGCGCGGCGCACGCTCAGCTCGCTGGCCCTGCGTGGCATCGCCGTCGACGGCCTGATCGCCAACCGGCTGATGCCCGCGCCCGGCATCTGGCGCGGCGCCGCTGCCTCCTGGCTGCGCACGCGGCGGACCCAGCAGGACGCCGTGCTCGCGGACCTCGCCGCGGCCGGGATCGCGCCGGTCACCCGGGTCGAGCACCGCGCGGCCGAGCCGGTGGGGCTGCCCGCGCTGCTGGAGATCGCCGCCGAGCTGTACCGCGGCGGCGACCCGCTCGACGGCGACGGCGCGCCCGTCACCCCGCTGCTTCGCGTGCGGCCCGCCGACGGCGGGTACACCCTGCGCGTCGCGATCCCGCTCGCGCGGGACGCCGAGGTCGACCTCGCCCGCGTCGACGACGACCTGGCGATCACCGTGGACGGCTTCCGCAGGCTCATCGCCCTGCCGGAGCCGCTGCGGCCGTGCCGGATCACCGGCGCGGAATCCGACGCCGACGGCCTGGTCGTGCACCTGGCCGGGAACCGGGGACTCGGGTGAGCGAAGAGGAACACGGGCCGCGCCTGGCGGAGGAGATCCGCCTGCTCACCGAAATGGTCGCGGAGAAGGCGGCGCCGTGGCTCGAGGGGTTGCTCGCGGCCGGGCACGGCAACTTCTTTTCGGGGGTTCCGGGTGGCGGAGCCCCCGGCCCGGGGCGAAGCCCCGGTGGTTACGGGACTCCGGATGAGGCGAAACCGGACGGTTCGGCGTGCGGCTGGTGTCCGCTGTGTGCGATCGTCGCGGTGGTGCGGGGTGAGCGGCCCGAGCTGGTCGCGCGGCTGGCCGAGCAGCTCGCCCACCTGGTCGCCCTGCTGCGCGCGGTGCTCGCGGACCGCTGGGAGCCGGAGGAGGGCGTGCACATGCCCGGGTTCCGGCCCGCGCCGCGGCCCGCGGACCCGCGGACATCGCCGCGGGTGCAGCACATCGCCGTCCGCCGGCGCGACGAGTGGGAGAGCTGAGTGCGGACGATAGGGGTGGACGTCGGCGGGACGAGTGTCCGGGCCGGCGTGGTGGACGAACGCGGCTCCCTGCTCGACACGGCCCGCGTCGCGACACCGACCGAGGAAGGCGCGCTCGAGGACGCGATCGCCGGGGTGGTCGAGGACCTGCGCAACCGTCACGAGGTGTCCGGGGTGGGCCTGGCGGTGGCGGGTTTCGTGGCCCGGGACCGCCGGTCGGTGATGTTCGCCCCGCACCTGGCCTGGCGCGGCGCCCCGGTGGCGGACCGGATCGAGAAGCGGGTCGGCCTCCCGGTGCTGCTGGAGCACGACGTGAACGCGGCCATGGTGGGTGAGCACCGGTTCGGCGCGGCCCGCGGCGCCCACGTGGCGGCCCTGGTGGCGCTGGGCACGGGCATCGGCGCGGGGCTGTTGCTGGACGGCAAGCTGTTCCGCGGCGCGTACGGCGTGGCCCCGGAGCTGGGCCACCTGACGGTGGTCCGCGGCGGCCGCCCCTGCCCGTGCGGCAAGTACGGCTGCTGGGAGCGGTACTGCAGCGGAACGGCCCTGGCGGCGACGGCGGTGGAGCTCCTGGCCCGCCACCCGGGCCGCTCGACGGTCCTGGCCCCCCAGGTGGCGGGCGACCCGGGTTCGGTGACGGGCCGCCGGGTGGCCGGCGCGGCCCGCGACGGCGACCCGATCGCCCAGCTGGCGATGGCGGAGCTGGCCAAGTGGCTCGGCGAGGGCCTGGCCCTGGTGGCGGACGTGTTCGACCCGGAGATCATCGTGATCGGCGGGGGAGTGTCGGAGTCGGCACCCCTGTTTTTGGACGAGGCCCGTGAGCACTACGCCGGGGCGATCACGGGGGCGCGGCACCGGCCGCTGGCGCGGATCCGGACCGCTCACCTGGGCGACGACACGGCGATCGTCGGCGCGGCGGCGTTGGCGCTGGAGGCGGCGAAGACCCCGGTCTGAGCAGCTGGTCTCGCCGCCGGAAGGGCCCGGCGTCCGCGGAGAGGTGCTTCGCGGCCGACCTGTGACACGCTGGACCGGTGAGTCACCTGTCCGCGAGCGTCTTCGTCCGCTGTTCCTGCGGGCACGTGCACTGGGGCCGCTACGGTGCGGCCGGTCTCCTGCTCGTCGACCCCGCCCGCGGTGTCCTCCTGCAGCGCCGTGCCTGGTGGGTGCACCACGGCCGCACCTGGGCGCTGCCCGGCGGGGCCATCGAAGCGGGCGAAACCGCCGTCAAAGCAGCCGCCCGCGAAGCCTTCGAAGAAGCCTCCGTGCCTTCAGAAGCCTTCCGAGCGGTGTCGGCCTCCGTGGTGGACCATGGGGACTGGAGCTACACCACCGTCCTCGCCCTCGCCGAGGGCGCCGAGGCGCGGGTCGCCAACACCGAAAGTGCGGAGGTGCGCTGGGTGGATCCCGACGACGTCCCCGGTTACCCCCTGCACCGCGACTTCGCCGCCGCCTGGCCGGACCTGCGGGACCGCGTCGGGCAGGAGCTGGTCCTGGTCGTCGACGCCGCCAACGTCGTCGGCTCGCGCCCGGACGGCTGGTGGCGTGACCGGCACGGCGCCGCCGAACGCCTCCGCGACCAGCTCGCGAAGCTCGCCGAAGCCGGCGTGCCGGACCCGGACCACACCTCGGTGACCTGGTGGCCGCGGATCATCCTGGTCGTCGAGGGCAAGGCCAAGCACGTCGCGTCGACGCCGGGGGTCGAGGTCGTCGCCGCGGACACCGACGGCGACTCGAAGATCGTCGAGGTCGTCGCGCAGCAGAAGGGCAAAACGCTCGTCGCGACGGCCGACCGGGAGCTCAAGCGGCGCGTCGAAGCCCTCGGCGCGTCGATCCTCGGCCCCGGCACCCTCCGCACGCAGCTGGACGCGCTCTAATCCTTCGCGATCCCGTCGCGCATCTCGGCGACCAGCGACGCGACGACGGCCTTCAGGCTGCCCTTGTGCCGCTCCGCCACCGCCCGCTGCCGCCGGTAGCTGGGCCCGTACCGCAGGATCGTCTCGACGTCCCGCAGCTCCGCGACGCAGTCGAGCCGCCGCGCGACCGGCTCCAGCCGGTCCAGCAGGTCCGCCACGTCGTCGGTGACGAGCCGTTCACGCCCGGCCGCGTCCAGGATGACGATCGCGTCCGTGCCGTAGCGGGCCGCGCGCCACTTGTTCTCCTGGACGTGCCACGGCGGCAGGGTCGGCAGGACTTCGCCGTCTTCCAGGCGCTCGACGAAGTCGTCGACCAGGCACTGCGTCAGCGCCGCGATCGCGCCGACCTCCTCCAGCGTCGGCAGGCCGTCGCAGACGCGCATCTCGATCGTGCCGAGCTTCGGCGACGGCCGGATGTCCCAGCGGATCTCCGAAAAGCTGTCGATCACGCCGGTGGTGAACATGTCCTCGACGTAGCTCTCCAGCTCCGCCCACTTCCGGAACTGGAACGGCAGCCCGGCCGTCGGCAGCTGCTGGAACATCAGCGCCCGGTTCGACGCGTAGCCGGTGTCCTCGGCACCCCAGTACGGCGACGAAGCCGACAGCGCCTGCAGGTGCGGCGCGTAGTTGAGCAGCGCGTCGAGGACCGGCAGCACCTTTTCGCGGTGGTCGACCCCGACGTGGATGTGGACGCCGTAGATCAGCATCTGCCGTCCCCACCACTGGGTGCGGTCGATCAGCTTGGCGTAGCGCTCCTTGTCGGTGACCTTCTGCTGGTACCAGTTCGAAAACGGGTGCGTCCCGGCCGAGAACATCTCGACGCCGAGCGGGTCGGCGACGCCGTGCACGACGTCGAGCGAGTCGTTCAGGTCGGCCTTGGCCTCGGCGATCGTGTCGCAGACGCCGGTGATGATCTCGATCGTGTTGAGCAGCAGCTCCTGCTTGATCTTCGGGTGCTCGGCCCGGCCGTCGGGCCGGACGGCCTCGAGGATCTGCTCGGCCACCGACGACAGCTCGCCGCTGCGGCGGTCGACCAGGCCGAGCTCCCATTCCGCGCCGACGGTCGATCGCCGCGAAGGGCTGAACTCGATGTGCATCGCCGTCCGCGTCAGACCTGGGCGCCGTTGCTGGGGTCCGCGCCCGGCGGCGGACCCTGCCGGACGCGGAGCAGCAGCAGCGCGATCGAGGTGGCGAGCGCGAGGATGCCCAGCGGCGTCGCCACCGTCGGGCCGACGCCGATCGCGCCGGGCAGGATCAGCAGGAACAGCCCGGCCAGGAACAGCAGCAGGATGAGGAACGCGCCCATCTTCGGCCGGGGCAGCGGCGGCGGCTCCGGCGGGACGTAGTGCTCGTCGTCGTCCGCCGGGTCGTCGGAGAACATCGTGGTGTCCCACGACGTGCCGCCGGAGCGCCAGCCGGGCTCCGGCGGGGTCTCCACGGCCGGCGGCTCGGCGGGCCGCTCGGGCGTCTTGCGCGACTCGGCTCCCGCGGTGCCGGCCGCGTCGGCGGTGTCCTCTTCGGGCAGCCCGAACCCGCCGGCGCGCAGGTCGGCGACGATCTCGGCGAACGTCGCGTCGACGTCCTCCGGCCCGTCCTTCCCCCGGCTCATGCGGTCTCCTCCGGCTGGGCGGCGTGCGCCTTCGCGAACTCGACGCTGCGCGTGAAGATCACGTCGGCGTCGTTGTCCTGCGTCGCCACGTGGTAGCTGTTCTCCAGCACGACTTCGGTGACGTCGGTGCTCGAGACACCCCGCAGCACCAGCTGCGAGTTCACCGGCTCGACGACGTGGTCGACCGACGAGTGCAGCAGCAGCACCGGCTGCGTCACCTTCGCCAGGTCGGCGCGCACGACGGCCCACAGCTTCGCCAGGCTCGCCGCGGCCCGCACCGGCGTGCGCGGGTAGGCCAGCTCCGTCTCGCCCGGCTTCTTGATGTCGTTCGCGATCGCCGGCACCGACGGCACGATCCGGCCCAGCACCGGCAGCAGCTTCGTGTCCCACTTCAGCCGCGTCACCGACGGGTTGACCAGCACGATCCCGGCGATCCGGTCACCGAACTCCTCGGCGAGGCGCAGGGTGAGCGTGCCGCCCATCGACAGGCCGCCGACGAACACGGTCCGGCACGTCGAGAGCAGCGCGAGCAGGGCCTCGCGGACGGCGCCGTACCAGTCCTCCCACGTCGTGCGGTTGAGGTCCGGCCAGCGGGTCCCGTGCCCCGGCAGCAGCGGGCAGCGCACCGTGAACCCGGCTCCGGCCAGGTGGTCACCCCAGGCCCGCATGCTCGCCGGGGTACCGGTGAACCCGTGGCAGAGCAGGAACCCGGTATCGGCCGAACCGGTGTGGCCGAACGGTTCCGCGCCGGCGAGCACGCCCATGCGATCGCCTTCCGTGTGAGCGGGGCAGTCCCTCCATGCTCTCACGGCCGGCGGACGTTGTGGGGCTCCGCCCGGGCCCGGAATTCGCTGTGAGATCGATCGCTGCCGAAGTGGTAACCGGGTGGTCTGCGTTGTGCGGCGGCCACCGGTGTTCGTACGCTGTTCGTCTCGGGTGGACGAGGGGCTGCGGCTGCGATGGAGGACTGAGGCACCGGTGCTGTACTGGCTCATGAAGTGGGTATTCATCGGACCGCTGCTCAAGACGCTGTGGCCGACCAAGGTCGTCGGCGCGGAGAACATCCCCGAGACCGGTGGCGCGATCCTGGCCGGCAACCACCTGGCGGTCGCCGACTCCTTCTTCATGCCGCTGCGGGTCAAGCGCAAGGTCACCTTCCCGGCCAAGTCCGAGTACTTCACCGAGCCCGGCTTCAAGGGCACGCTCAAGAAGTGGTTCTTCACCGGCGTCGGCCAGTTCCCGATCGACCGGTCCGGCGGCAACGCCGCGCAGGCCGCGCTCGACACCGCGATCCGCCTGGTCAAGGCCGGCCACCTGCTCGGCATCTACCCGGAGGGCACCCGGTCCCCGGACGGCCGGCTCTACAAGGGCAAGACCGGCGTCGCCCGGATCGCCCTGGAGTCCGGCGGCGTGGTGATCCCGGTGGCGATGATCGGCACCGACAAGGTCAACCCGATCGGCTCGAAGATGTGGTGGCCGCGCCGCCTCGAAGTCCGCTTCGGCAAGCCCCTGGACTTCTCGCGCTACGAGGGCCTCGCGGGTGACCGGTTCATCGAACGGTCCATCACGGACGAGATCATGTACGCGCTCATGGAGCTGTCCGGCCAGGAGTACGTCGACATCTACGCGGCGAAGGCGAAGGAACTCCTCGCGGCGGAAGCGGCCGGCGTGAAGCCGAAGGTGCCGTCCCAGCCGGCCGCACGCGACGCGGCCCGGGTGCCGGATTCGAAGGTCGGCTGACCTACTACTGTTCACCAGTGCGTTTTTTCTACGACACCGAGTTCATCGAAGACGGCGTGACCATCGATCTGGTGTCGATCGGAGTGGTGGACGAAAACGGCCGCGAGTTCTACGCGGTCTCGACGGAGTTCGACCCCTCGAAGGCCGGTCAGTGGGTCCGCGACAACGTCCTGGACAAGCTGCCCTCGCCGGCCGACCGCGCGTGGCGCAGCCGCGAGAAGATCCGCGCCGACCTGCTGGAGTTCTTCGGCAAGCCGCCCGGCGGCATCGAGCTGTGGGCCTGGTTCGCCGCGTACGACCACGTGGCGCTGGCCCAGCTCTGGGGCCCGATGCCCGCCCTGCCGCGGCAGCTGCCGCGGTTCACCCGCGACCTGCGTCAGCGCTGGGAGGACGCGGGCAAGCCGAAGCTCCCGGCCGCCCCCACCGACCAGCACGACGCGCTCGCGGACGCGAAGCACAACCTGGCCCGCTGGGCGGTCATCGAGGAGTACTTCCACCGCCGCTGATCCGGGCGGCGACGCCGTCGAGGAGGAACTCGAGGCCGGCCCGGAAGGTTTCGCCGGCGTCCAGGTGCGGGCCGTCGCGGACCATCGACTCCACCGCGGGGAACCGGCCGGCGGCGAAGACGCGCTCCAGGTAGGGCCCGTAGGCGGCCTGCCACTGGCGCTGGTCCAGCCCGCTGGCCCGCTCGGCCCGGCGTTCGGCGATCTCCCGGCGTACCGCGCCGATCACGTACGCGTTGACCGCGGAGATCGCCGGCACGGCGATGTCCAGGTCGAGGTCCTTCAGCCCGGTCAGGACGGCGTCGCCGCTCGCGAGGGTGTTCGGCCCGAGCTGGGGCCGCCCGCCGAGCAGGTCGGCGAGCCATTCGTGCCGGTGCACGGCCCGGCGGGTGGTTTCGGCCAGCGAGCGCAGCACCTCGCGCCAGCCGTCGCCGTCCGGCCGGATCCCGGCGTAGACCGCGTCGACCATCAGGTCGAGCAATTCCTCCTTGGTGTCGATGTAGCCGTACAGCCGCATCGGCCCGACGTCCAGCGCGCCGGCGACCTTCCGCAGTGACACCGCGTCCAGGCCGTCCGCGTCGGCCAGCCGGACCGCCGCCCGGACGATCGCCTCCCGGCTCAGCGGCGCCGGCGCCGGCCGCCCCGGCGGCTCGGGTCGTTCCCACACCAACATGCCGGGGACGATACATCGCCTTTCGCGATACAGTGTATTGAGAGATACAGCGTATCGAAGGGACGACGATGACCATCGCCATCATCGGAGCCGGCATGGGCGGCCTGGCTCTGGCCCGGGTCCTGCACGTCCACGGCATCGAAGCGGCCGTGTACGAGCGCGAACCGGCGCGCGACGCCCGCGACCAGGGCAGCATGCTCGACATCCACTCAGGACAGCGCGCGCTGCGCGAAGCCGGTCTGCTCGAGGAGTTCTTCGCGATCGCGCGCGGCGAGGGCCAGGACATGCGGCTGCTCGAACCGGACGGCACCCTGCTGCTGCAGGAGGACACGCCCGACGACGCACCGCTCCTGCGGCCCGAAGTGGACCGCGCCGACCTGCGCAACCTGCTGCTGGACTCGCTTCCCGAGGGCACGGTCCGCTGGGGACACGCGTACGAGTCGGCTGCCGACGGCGTGGTGCACTTCGACGGCGGCCGCAGCGCGCGGTACGACCTGCTGGTCGGCGCGGACGGCGCGAACTCCCGCGTCCGCGCCCTGCTCACCGACGCCCGCCCGGCGCACCTCGGCCAGAACGTCGTGGAGCTCGGCATCCCCGACGTCGACCGCACGCACCCCGGCCTGGCGGCCATGGTGGGCCGCGGCAACTACTGGGTCTTCGGCGACGGGATTTCCCTGGCGGCCCAGCGCAACGGCGACGGCCGCGTCCGCATCGGCATCAGTTTCTACAACACCCCGGAGGACTGGTTCGAGACGACCGGCATCCGCTTCGACGACCCCCCGGCGGTCCGTGCCCGCCTGATCGAACTGCTCCCCGGCTGGGACGCCGGGATCACGGCGTTGATCGAGGCGTGCGACGACCGGGTGGCCCCCCGGACGCTCAAGACGCTCCCGGTCGGGTTGACCTGGCCGAGCCGCCCGGACGTGACGCTCCTCGGCGACGCGGCGCACCTGATGCCCCCGGTGGGCGAGGGGGCGAACATGGCCCTGCTGGACGGCGCACTGCTGGCTTTGGCCCTGGTGGCCCACCCGGACGACCAGGCGGCGGCGATCGAGGAGTACGAGCGCGAGATGTTCGAGAGAACCGGCGCCGCGGCCCGGATGTCGGCGGGGATGCAGGAGCTGCTGATGTCCCCGGATGCGGCGCAGCGGCTGCTGGAGTTTTTTCAGCCGGGTTGAGGTACCGGGGGTGGGGGTCGTGCGGCCGGGCCGGGGTGGCGGTCCGGCCGCACGGACGAAAACTGTCGGTGGCCACCGGTAACGTGAAAACCGGGGATCCCCCGGGCGGGGACCCCCGTGTGGTGCGCACACCACCGGGGGCCCGGAACCGGCACCCTCAGCGTCGCGCCCGCACCGCCGAAGCCAGCTCGTCGAGCAGCGGCGCCGTGTCGTCCCAAGCCAAGCACGCATCCGTGATCGACTGCCCGTAGGTCAGCTCCTCCGCGTGCCCCAGCGAAAGCTCCTGCCGCCCCCCGGCCAGGAAGCTCTCCATCATCAGCCCCGAAATCCCGCGTTCCCCACCGGCGATCCGCTCGGCCAGCTCCCGGACCACCGCACCCTGCCGCACGTGGTCCTTGCCGCTGTTCCCGTGCGAAGCGTCGATGATCACCCGCTCCGGCAGCCCCGCCTTCGCCAGCCGCGCCAGGGTGTCGGCCACAGTCGAAGCGTCGTAGTTGGGTCCCCCGTTGTGACCCCGCAGGATCACGTGGCAGTCCGGGTTGCCCGACGTCGTCAGGAGCGCCGCCAGGCCGTCGGTGTTGATGCCCGGGAACACGTGGCTGGCCGCCGCCGCGCGGGTGGCGTCGATCGCCACCTGGACGTCGCCCTCCGTCGAGTTCTTGATGCCCACCGGCATCGACAGGGCGCTGCACAGCTGGCGGTGCACCTGGCTCGCCGCCGTCCGCGCGCCGATCGAGCCCCACGTCACGATGTCCGCGATGAACTGCGGCGTGATCGGGTCGAGGAACTCGCACCCCACCGGCAGGCCCAGCGCCGAGACGTCGAGCAGCAGCTTCCGCGCCATCCGCAGGCCCTTGTTGACGGCGAACGTGCCGTCGAGGTCCGGGTCGTTGATCAGGCCCTTCCAGCCCAGCGTCGTCCGCGGCTTCTCGAAGTACACGCGCATCACGACGTGCAGCTCGCCGCGCAGCTCCTCGGCCTTCGCGGCCAGCCGGCGGGCGTAGTCGAGGGCCGCCTCGGGGTCGTGCACCGAGCACGGGCCGACCACCACGAGGAGCCGGTCGTCGCGGCCCTCGAGGATGTCGACCGTCTCGGCGCGGCCGTGGCGCACGACCTTCGCGACGGCGGCATCGGCCGGATGGTCTTCGCGCAGCAGCGCGGGCGAAATGAGCGGGCTGATCGACGTGGTGCGCGCGGCATCGAGATCACCGATGGTGGCCGGTCCGGCGGAGAGCGTCATGGCGGGGGTGTTCCTTCCTGGTGGACACCGACCCGCGGGGGACTCGCCGAGCCGGTTGCGAAATCCGGCTCGGGGTGGGAGTCAGCGCAGGTTCACGCCGCCGTGCCCACCCGGGGCCGGCTTCGTAAACCAGAAATAGCGCTGCATGCGCATCAACGTAGCACAGCCGTCACGAGGACCGATCCGGCAGGTGGTATGCCCTGCACCGATCAAGACGGGAGCCGCTACGCTGGCGTCTGACGAAATGTGACTGTCATCTCCCGAGAACAGACGGAGGCTTCTCATGCGTGTCGGTGTGCTGACCGGCGGCGGCGACTGCCCGGGGCTCAACGCGGTGATCCGCGCGGTGGTGCGCAAGGGCATCGAGGTGCACGGCTGGGACTTCGTGGGCTTCCGCAACGGCTGGAACGGCCCGCTCACCGGCGACAGCCGCCCGCTGGGCCTGAACGACGTCGAGGACATCCTCACCCGCGGCGGCACCATCCTGCGGTCCTCGCGCACCAACCCGTACAAGGTCGAGGGCGGTGTCGACAAGATCAAGCAGGTCCTCGCCGACCAGGGCGTCGACGCGCTGATCGCGATCGGCGGCGAGGACACCCTCGGCGTCGCGAAGCGGCTGACCGACGACGGTGTCGGCGTCGTCGGTGTACCCAAGACGATCGACAACGACCTCGGCGCCACCGACTACACCTTCGGCTTCGACACCGCGGTCTCCATCGCGACCGAGGCGATCGACCGGCTGCACACCACGGCGGAGTCGCACCACCGCGCCCTCGTGGTCGAGGTCATGGGCCGCCACGCCGGCTGGATCGCGCTGCACTCCGGCCTGGCCGGCGGCGCGAGCGTGATCCTGGTGCCGGAGAAGCACTTCAACGTCGACCAGGTCGTCTCCTGGGTCGAGCGCCGCTTCGAGAAGGAGTTCGCGCCGATCATCGTCGTCGCCGAGGGCGCGCTGCCCGAGGGCGGCGAGGAGAAGCTGCTGACCGGCGAGAAGGACGCCTTCGGGCACGTCCGCCTGGGCGGCATCGGCACCTGGCTGGCCGACGAGATCGCCCACCGCACGGGCAAGGAGTCCCGCGCGGTCGTGCTGGGCCACGTCCAGCGCGGCGGCACCCCGACGGCCTACGACCGCGTGCTGGCCACCCGCTTCGGCCTCAACGCGGTCGACGCGGTCGCCGACGGCGACTTCGGCGTGATGGTCGCCCTCAAGGGCACGGACATCGTCCGCGTGAAGCTGTCCGAGGCGACGGCCGAGCTGAAGACGGTCCCGGTCGAGCGCTACCAGGAAGCCGAAGTCTTCTTCGGCTGAGTTGCCCCGCCGAAGGGCCGTCCCGGGAAGCCCCGGGGCGGCCCTTCGCGCGTTCAGGGGTTGCCGATCCCGTGCAGGGTGGTGCTGTTCCAGGTGATCCCGAGGACCGGACGGCCGGTGGTGTCCTTCGCCGTAGGTGCTCTTGTGCAGGTAGGCGAGCATGGCGTCGGCGTCCGCGGGCAGGTCCGCGGGGGCAGCCGGGTGCGGCACACACCGGCTCGTCCCGCCGCGGCACGGAACGGGCGATCCGGGTTCACGCCTAGATGCGGGCCAGCCGCTCCAGCACGCCGACCGCGGCGGCGATGTCGTCGGTGAGCGGCCGGTCGTCGACGCTCGGATCCAGCACGGCCGACGCCGCTTCGAACGCGTCCCGCACCGGCAGTTCCACCAGGTCCGCCTCCCGCATCCGCAACGCCCGCACCGCCGCCACCAGCTCGCACGCCAGCACCTGCTGGTACGCCGAGCACGCCGCGGTCGCCGCGCGGGCCGCCTGGGTCGAGAAGCTCGCGTGGTCCTCGATGCCGCGGGAGACCACCGCCGTGCCGAGCGTGGCCGGGAGCGCCGCCTGGCGCAGCTCCGTCAGGGCGTCGTGGGCCACGTACTCCAGGATCATCACGCCCGAGCTGCCCGGCGGCCCCGCCGCCAGGAACGGCCGCAGGCCGGTGAACTCCGGCTCCACCAGGTCGCCCAGCCGCGCCACCGACAGCTCCGCCACCTGGTGCACCGTCGCGCGGGCCTGGTCCAGCGCCGTCGACACGTACGCCGTGTGGAAGTGCGCGTGGTGGTAGGCGTCGCCGTGCACCGTCGAGATCATCGGGTTCTCGGTGCTCGCGTTGATCTCCACGGCGAGGACGTCCCGCAGGTAGTGGATCGCGTCCAGCGCGGGGCCCTGGACCTGCGGGAACGCCCGCAACCCGAACGGGTCCTGGAGCCGCCGTCCCGGCTTGGGCGTCTGGTGCATGCCCAGCAGCCGCCGCATTTCGGCCGCGCAGGCGACCTGCCCGGCGTGCGGACGCGCTTCGTGCACCGGCGTCGCGTACGCCTCGGGGTTGCCGTCCAGCGCGACGTACGTCAAGGCCGCGACGGCGTGGCTCGCCCTGGTCAGCGTGTCCAGCCGCATCGCCGCGAGGGTCGCTTCGGCGAGCGTTGCCGCGTTGCTGCTCATGAACGCCAGCGCGTCGCCCGCCCGCACCGGCACCGGGGGCACGTCCCCGGTGACCCACGGCCGCTCGCCGGTCAGCGCGAGCGCCGCCTCGGCCAGCGGGGCGAGGTCGCCGGTGCCGATCGCGCCGAGCCGGTGCACCAGCGGCCGTGCGCCGGTGCGGACCGCTTCGGCCAGCGCGCCGATCAGCTCGGGGCTGATCCCGGACCGGCCGGCCAGCAGCTGGTTGAGCCGGATCAGCAGCATCGCGCGCACGTGCCCCGGCGGCATCTCGTCACCGCTGCCGCCGGCGTGGCTGCGCAGCAGCCGCAGGCCGTGCTCGGTCGAGCTTTCGACGGAGTCGTCCTTGTTGGCGCCGACGCCGGTGGTCCGGCCGTAGACCACCCGGCGCGTGCTCAGGTCTTCGGCCAGCTTCCACGCGTGCTCGGCTTGCCGCAGCGCGGCGATCGAGACGTCGATGCCCAACGGGCCCTCGGTGCGCGCCGCGGCCACCACGTCCGCGCACCGCAGGGTCCGGCCGTCCACCCGGATCAAGGCAGCCTCCTTCCGACTGCCCTCACTATGCGGCTAGGACGACGGCGGCTGCCAGGGCGGCACCGGCCAGTCCCAGTGCGGGACGGGCTCGTGCAGGTCGGGTTCGGCGCCGGGGGCGGAGAAGATGACGGCCAGGCGGCTGCCCCACTCGAGGTAACCGGCGAACGCGGCCCGGAACTCCGGGTCGCCGGGCAGTCCGGTCTCGTCGGCCGCGTCGAGCAGCAGGGTCACCCACCGGCGGCGCTGCTCCTCGGTGATCCCGCGGCCGAGGTGGCGGCCGATCATGTGGGCGTGCCCGCCGTGGCTCGCGGAGTACTCGGCCGGCCCGCCGAAAACCTCGCCGAGCCAGACGGCGACGTGCTCGGCGTGGTGCGGGTCCATGTGGCGGAAGACCGGTTCGAGCAGCGGATCTTCGACGACGTGGCCGTAGAAGACGGTCAGCAGCTTCACGAGGGCTTCGTGGCCACCGGCCCAGTCGTAGAGGGTCGGCGTGGTTTTTGGCACGATCACCCGCACCAGGCAACCAGTGGTTCCCCGGCCGGGCAACCACGTACTTTCCGGTGCGTAGGGGAGAGCGGGATGAAGCGGTACCACTGCGCGACGGAACTGGCGGTCGACCTCATCGGCGGCAAGTGGAAACCGGTGATCCTGGCGCACCTGAAGGAGGGGGCCCACCGCTACGGCGAGCTGCGGCGCCGGATGCCGGGGGTGAGCGAGAAGATGCTGACCCAGCAGCTGCGCGAGCTCGCCGCGGACGGCATCGTCCGCCGCGAGGAGTTCGACGGCCGGCTCCCGCACGTCGAGTACCACCTGACGGAGGTGGGGGAGGAGCTGCGGCCCGCGCTGACGGCGCTGTACGAGTGGGGCGAGCGCCGTGCGGCGGAACGCGGGATCACCTTCGGCTGAGGACCGGGCGGCTCAGGTCTCGTCGAGTCGGCGTTCCAGCGCGTCCAGCCGGTCCGACCAGAAGCGGCGGTAGGGCGCGAGCCAGGCGTCGACCTCGGCCAGCGGTTCCGGGCGCAACGCGTAGCACCGCCGCTGCGCCGCCACCCGGACCGTCACCAGCCCGGCTTCGCGCAGCACCCGCAGGTGCTTGGACACCGCGGGCTGGCTCAGCTCCAGCTGCTCGACCAGCTCGCCGACCGACCGCTCGCCGTCGCGCAGGAGGTCGAGGATCGACCGGCGCCGGGGCTCGGCGAGGACGTCGAAAGTCTGCATCACCCCTGAAATGTGCTCCGCCGGGCATATTCCTGTCAAGGAATGTGGATCTGCCGTGGTCTGAACCATTGACCTAGTGGTCTAGTCCACTTACGGTGAGTGTGGTCCCCACCACTCCGGCACCGACGCCGTGAGTAATTCCCCGGAGGGAGAACGCATGTCCCGATTCCGCAGGAAAAGCTTCTCGGCCCTGCTGACCGTGGCGGCCGCCGCGGGCCTGGTCGCGGGCGGGGTCACCGCCCCGGCCGCCACCGCCGCGACCGAGGCGTCCGTCGGCAAGGTGGTCGGCTACTTCACCGAATGGGGGGTCTACGACCGCAACTACCACGTCAAGAACATCGAGACGTCGGGCTCGGCGGCCAAGCTGACCCACATCAACTACGCGTTCGGCAACGTGACGAACGGCGGCTGCGCGATCGGCGACGCCTATGCCGACTACCAGAAGACCTACGACGCCGCGGGCAGCGTCGACGGCGTCGCCGACACCTGGGACCAGCCGCTCGCCGGCAGCTTCAACCAGCTCAAGAAGCTCAAGGCCAAGCACCCCGGCCTCAAGGTGCTCTGGTCCTTCGGCGGCTGGACGTGGTCGGGTGGCTTCGGGCAGGCCGCCCAGAACCCCACGGCGTTCGCGAACTCCTGCTACAACCTGGTCAACGACCCGCGCTGGGCCGGCGTCTTCGACGGCATCGACATCGACTGGGAGTACCCGAACGCCTGCGGCCTGAGCTGTGACACCAGCGGCGCGGCGGCGTTCAAGAACCTGATGAGCGCGCTGCGGGCGAAGTTCGGGTCGAAGCTGGTGACCGCGGCGATCACCGCCGACGGCACGAGCGGCGGCAAGATCGACGCGGCCGACTACGGCGGCGCGGCGCAGTACGTCAACTGGTACAACGTGATGACCTACGACTACTTCGGCGCCTGGGCCGCCCAGGGCCCGACGGCCCCGCACTCGCCGCTGACTTCGTACTCGGGCATCCCGACGGCCGGCTTCTACTCCGACGCGGCGATCCAGAAGCTCAAGAGCAAGGGCGTCCCGTCGAGCAAGCTGCTGCTGGGCATCGGGTTCTACGGCCGCGGCTGGACCGGCGTCACGCAGAGCGCCCCGGGCGGCACCGCGACCGGCCCGGCACCCGGCAAGTACGAGCAGGGCATCGAGGACTACAAGGTCCTCAAGACGTCCTGCCCGGCGACCGGCACGATCGCCGGCACCGCGTACGCCAAGTGCGGCAGCAACTGGTGGAGCTACGACACCCCGGCGACCATCGCGGGCAAGATCTCCTACGCCAAGGCCCAGGGCCTGGGCGGCGCGATGTTCTGGGAGCTGTCGGGCGACACCGCGAACGGCGAGCTGATCACCGCCGTCGCGAAGTAGCGAGCGCGGGGGCACCGGCGAAAACCGTCGGTGCCCCCGTTTACTGTCGTCCGCGTGAAGTTCAGCGGATTCGGCGAGTACGCCATCGACTTCTACGACGGCCTCGTCGAGGACAACTCCAAGCCCTACTGGGACGACCACGTCGAGACCTACAAGTCCGACGTCCGTGCCCCGATGGAGGCGCTGCTGGCCGAGCTGGCGCCCGAGTTCTCCGACGGCTTCGGCGAGCCCAAGGTGTTCCGCCCCTACCGGGACGTCCGGTTCGCCAAGGACAAGACGCCGTACAAGACCCACTGCGGCGGGGTGATCGAGCAGGGCCGCGGCGGTGGCGCCTACTACGTCGAGGTCGGGCCGGAGGGCCTGCGCGTCGGCGGTGGCTGCTTCTACCTGGCCGCCGACCAGGTCGCCCGGTTCCGCAAGGCGGTCGACACGGAGCTGCACGGCGAGGCCCTGCGCAAGATCCTCGCCAAGCTGGAACGGGCGGGCTGGGAGGTCAAGGGCGACCGGCTCAAGTCGAAGCCGCGCGGGTTCGACGCCGACCACCCGCGCCTGGACCTGCTGCGCTACCGCTCGGTGTACGCCGTCCGCGGCTGGGAGCCCGACGACGTCCTGCACGAACGGGGCGCCCTCGACCGGGTCCGCAAGGCCTGGCGGCAGCTTCGGGAGTTCAACGAATGGGCCCGTGACCGGGTCGGCCCCAGCGAACAGCCCCGTCGCTGAGGGTGATCTGAGCCCGCAGGTTTCTGAACATCTTCTTGAACATTCGGGATCGGTACAGACGAACGCGCGAAGAGGGTCTACGCTATGTGGACGTGAGCCGACGCGCGAAGATCGTTTGTACCCTGGGCCCCGCCACCGCGACCCCGGAGAAAATGCGGGCCCTGGTGGATGCCGGCATGGACGTGGCCAGAATGAACTTCAGCCACGGCAGCCACAGCGACCACAAGGAGGTCTACGACCTCATCCGGTCCGCGGCCGCCGAGAGCGGGCGGGCGGTCGGCGTCCTCGCCGACCTGCAGGGCCCGAAGATCCGCCTGGGCACGTTCGCCGGCGGTCCGGTCGAGTGGCACAACGGCGACATCGTCCGGATCACCGTCGAGGACGTCGCCGGCACCCACGACCGCGTCTCCACCACCTACAAGGGCCTGGCGAAGGACGCCAAGCCCGGTGACCGGCTGCTCGTCGACGACGGCAAGGTCGGCCTGGTGGTCCGCAAGGTCGAGGGCCCGGACGTGGTCTGCGAGGTCACCGAAGGCGGCCCGGTCAGCAACAACAAGGGCGTCTCGCTGCCCGGCATGGACGTCTCCGTGCCCGCCCTCTCCGACAAGGACATCGAGGACCTCGAGTTCGCGCTCGAGCTGGGCGTCGACTTCATCGCCCTGTCCTTCGTCCGCTCGCCGGCCGACATCGACCTGGTCCACCAGGTGATGGACCGGGTCGGCAAGGGCCGGCTGCCGGTCGTCGCCAAGATCGAGAAGCCCGAAGCCGTCTACAACCTCGAAGCCATCGTGCTGGCCTTCGACGCGGTGATGGTCGCCCGCGGCGACCTCGGCGTCGAGCTGCCGCTGGAGCAGGTCCCGCTGGTGCAGAAGCGCGCCATCCAGATCTGCCGCGAGAACGCGAAGCCGGTCATCGTCGCGACGCAGATGCTCGAGTCGATGATCAACAACTCCCGGCCGACCCGCGCCGAGGCCTCCGACGTCGCGAACGCGGTCCTCGACGGCACCGACGCGGTGATGCTGTCCGGCGAGACCAGCGTCGGCCGCTACCCGATCGAGACCGTGCAGACGATGGGCCGGATCATCGAGGCGGTCGAGACCGACTCGCCGATCGTGCCGCCGCTGTCGCACGTCCCGCGCACCAAGCGCGGCGTGATCTCCTACGCCGCCCGCGACATCGGCGAGCGGCTCAACGCGAAGGCCCTGGTCGCGTTCACGCAGTCCGGTGACACCGTGCGCCGCCTCGCGCGGCTGCACACCCGGCTGCCGCTGCTGGCGTTCACCCCCGAGGAGTGCGTCCGCAGCCAGCTGTCGATGACCTGGGGCACCAACACCCACATCGTCCCGCAGGTCAACTCGACCGACCAGATGATCCAGCAGGTCGACCACGCCATGCTGGAGATGGGCAAGTACCAGAAGGGCGACCTGGTCGTCATCGTGGCCGGCTCGCCGCCGGGCACCGTCGGGTCGACCAACCTGATCCGCGTGCACCGCCTCGGTGAAGACGACCACGCATAAGGGACGCGTCACCCGTTCAGCGCATAAGGTCTGGCCATGACTGAAATGGCCAGGGCCGCCGCCGAACAGGAAACCCCCGGTGGCGGCCAGCCGGTGCTCGACCGCCTGATCGCGCTGCTCGACCTGGAGAAGATCGAAGAGAACATCTTCCGCGGCGTCTCGCCCGCCCACTCGCCGGTGCGGGTGTTCGGCGGGCAGGTCGCCGGCCAGGCGCTGGTCGCGGCCGGGCGCACGGTGCCCGAGGAACGCCGGGTCCACTCGCTGCACGCGTACTTCATCCGCGGCGGTGACCCCAGCGTGCCGATCGTGTACGAGGTCGACCGGATCCGCGACGGCCGGTCGTTCACCACCCGCCGGGTGGTGGCGATCCAGCACGGCAAGGCGATCTTCTCGCTCTCGGCGTCGTTCCAGACCGACGAGGCGGGCATCGAACACGCCGAGGAGATGCCGGCGGACGTCCCGGCGCCGGAGACGCTGCCGACGCTGATGGAACGCGCCGAGGGCTACGCGATCGGCGCGCACGCCCGGCCGCGGCCGATCGACGTGCGGTACGTCAACGAGCCGCCGTGGATCACCCGCGAGACCGGCGAGCGGCCCGCCCGCAACCGGGTGTGGATGCGCGCCGACGGCAAGCTGCCCGCCGACCAGCTGCTGCACGTGTGCGTGCTCACCTACGCCTCCGACATGACCCTGCTGGACTCGGTGCTCGCGCGCCACGGCGTCTACTGGGACACCGACAAGGTGCTCGGCGCCAGCCTCGACCACGCACTGTGGTTCCACCGGCCGTTCCGCGCCGACGAGTGGTTCCTCTACGACAGCGCCTCGCCGACCGCGTCCGGGGCCCGTGGTCTGGCCACCGGCCGGTTCTTCGCGCAGGACGGCACGCTGATCGCGACGGTCGTCCAAGAAGGACTCTTGCGCGTCTTGTGAAGTTCGCCGGGAAATCACCCTTCCGGGCGATGAATAGCTCGAATATTGGTCGCGGGAAAAGGGCATTCGGCCCACGTGAGGGGGCCGGGACCGATCGGGGGACGGCCCCGGACCCCTTCGCCCGGCGACCGGGCGGCACTTCGTGCGATCATCGTCTACCCTGCTCAGAGGCCGGTTGAAGCCACAGGCGGCCGACTGTCGAGCGCCCGTTGCAGTGCAGGGTGCGAGCGTACAAGAGCATTTTGCAAATTGCAGATCCGGTGCCGGCAATCGCCTCGTGTTAATGCTCCACCGAGTCTGCGACCGGCTGGTTAGATACAGGAACGTCGAGATCCGGAGGTGCCGCGATGGCAAGGGGACAGAGCCCCACGGTTCGCCGCCGGAGGCTCGCGGGGGAGCTGCGCCGGCTCCGCGAGGCCGCGGACCTCACCATCGACGAGGTGGGGGAGAAGCTCGAGTGCTCCGCCTCGAAGATCAGCCGCATCGAAACCGGCCACGTCGGGGTCACCCCGCGTGACGCCCGGGACATGCTGGCCCTCTACGGGATCACCGGCGACGAGCAGGAGGCGCTCGTCCAGCTGGCCAGGGAGGCCCGCAAGCGCGGCTGGTGGCACGCCTACAACGAGGTCTTCACCGGCACCTTCGTCGGGCTCGAAGCCGACGCCAGCTCACTGCGGGCGTTCCAGGCGCTGCTGGTGCCGGGGCTGCTGCAGACCGAGCGGTACGCCCGCGCGGTGATCCGCGCGCTGCGGCCGGACGCCGAGGAAGCCGAGATCCGCCGGCGCGTCGCCGCCCGGATGGCGCGCCAGGAACTGCTGTCCGAGACCCCGCCGCCGGAGTACTGGGCGGTGATGGACGAGGCCGTGCTGCGCCGCGTGGTCGACGGACCCGAGGTGATGGCCGAGCAGCTCTACCGCATGGTCGCCGTCGCCGAGAAACCGAACGTGACCATCCAGGTCGTGCCGTTCGGCGCCGGCGCGCACCCGGGCATGGAGGGCCCCTTCCTGATCATGGGCTTCCCCGAGCAGGCCGACCCGGACGTCGTCTACGTCGACGACAGCACGTCCAGCGGCCTCTACCTGGAGGAACCCTCAGACGTCCGGCGCTACGGGCTGATGTTCGACCATCTGCGCGCGGCCGCACTGAAGCCGGACGACTCGGTGGAGCTGATCGCCGAGGCGGCCGGACGGTTCGCCGAACAGGCGGCCGTACCGGCTCCGGTGCACCAACTGGAACCGAGGACACAGTAAGGAGTGGGGACCATGGAAGCAGAACTCTCCGCGGCGCGGTGGCGCAAGAGCAGCCACAGCGGTGGCGGCAACGACTGCGTCGAGGTCGCGTTCGTCGGCGGCGGCGCCGCGGTGCGCGACTCGAAGGACCCCGAAGGGGGTGCGTTCCGCCTGCCCGCGTCGGGTTGGCAGGGGCTGCTGGCCGCGGTGCGGACCGGCGGCCCGGCGCTCGACTGAGGCGCTCGGGAAGACCCCTTACCCCCGCCGAGCTGGGCTTGGCCGGGAGTAAGGGGTCTTTTCGTGCCCAGGCATACGTGATCACCCGATGCCCGGGGTGCTCCCTCAGGACGAACCTGAGTGTCACCAACGACGGAGACAGGGGAACACGATGCACAGCGATCTGATGCTCGACGCAGTCCGGGCCGAAGCGGCCTACCGGGCCGAGGAACTGCGGAAGGCCGGGCGCAGCGCCTGGGCCGCCCGCGCCCGCCGCGCCGTCCGCCACCTGCGGGCCGCGCACAGCGACGTCGACGTACCGAAGCAGGAGCGCCGCGAGGCCACGCGGGAGACCGCGGGCGTCGGCGAGACCGCCCGGTAAGCGGCGGTGAAGGTGTCAAAGGCGATAAGCGGTCGGAAACCGGCAGGGACATCTGGGGCTTCGCCCCAGGTCGGGGGCTTCGCCACCCGAACCCCTGAAAAAATGTCGGTGGGGTGAGCAACAATGCTCCTCGTGCCCCGACTCGGCTCCGGAATCCCGCTCGTCGCCCGTACCCACGAGATGCGGCGGCTCCGCGCCGCCTTCGCCCGGGCCGAACGGGGCGAAGCCGGCGCGGTGCTGCTCTCGGGGGACGCCGGGGTCGGCAAGACCCGGCTGCTGACCGCGCTCGGCGAGCACGTCGCCGGCTGCAGTGGGCTCGTGCTCACCGGCCGCTGCATCGACGTCCGCGAGGGTGGTCTTCCTTATCTTCCGTTCGCCGAGGCGCTGGCCCCGCTGGGCAGCGCGACGGACCCGGCGGTCGCCGCCGCGGTGCGGGCCCGGCCGGCGCTCGGGCGGCTGCTGCCGCAGGGCCCCGGCTTCGAGGAGCCCCGGACGGCCGAACACCCGCCGATGACCTCCAACGACCGGGAAACCATGGTGCGTCCCCGGCCGGAGCAGGACCTCGGTCAGCTGCAGTTGTTCGACGCGGTACTGGGGGTGCTGACCGAGATCGCCGAGTCGCGCCCGGTGGTGGTCCTGCTGGAGGACCTCCACTGGGCCGACGCGTCGACCCGCAACCTGCTGTCGTTCCTGCTCAGCCGGCTGCGGGCGCAGCGGCTGCTGGTCGTGGGCAGCTACCGCGAGGAGGACGTGCACCGCCGTCACCCGCTGCGCGGCGTGCTCTCGGAGCTGGTCCGGCTGGCCACGGTCGAGCGCGTCGACCTGCATCCCTTCGGCGCGGCCGACGCCCGCCGGTTCGTCGAGGCGCTGGCCGACGAGCCGCTGCCGTCGGACGTCGTGGCCGACATCGTCAGCCGTTCGGAAGGCAACCCGTTCTTCGCCGAGGAGCTGCTCGCCACCAAGACCGAGTGCAACGACCTGCCCGCCGGGCTGGCCGAGGTGCTGCTGTCCCGGCTCGAGCGGCTCTCCCCGGACGCCCGCCGGGTCGCGCGGGTGATCTCGGTGGCCAACGAACCCGTCATGCACGCCGCCCTCGCCGAGGTCTCCGGGCTGGGGGAGCTCGAGCTCGACGACGCGTTGCGCGAAGCCGTCCAGCACCACGTGCTGGTGGTGCTGTCCGACGGCTCCTACACGTTCCGGCACGCGTTGCTGCAGGAAGCGGTGTACGGCGACCTGCTGCCCGGGGAGCGGTCGCGCACGCACGCGGCGTACGCGGCGCGGATCAAGGCGCGGCCCCAGGGGCGCGGCCACGACGCGAAGCTCGCCTACCACTCGATGCAGAGCAGCGACCTGGTCACGGCGCTGCCGGCGTTGCTGCGCGCGATGGACGAGGCCGAGAAGCTCGGCGCGCCCGGGTCGGCGCTGCAGCACGTCGAGCAGGCGCTGTCCATCTGGGACGCCGTCGCCCCGGCGGACCGGCCCGCCGACTTCGACGAGCTGCGGCTGCTGTACGAGGCGTCCTACTTCGCGGGCACGTCGGGCGAGCCCGAGCGGGCCGTCGCCTTCGCCCGCTCGGCGTCCCAGGCGCTGACCCCGGAGATCCCGATCGACCGCGCCGCCAAGGTGTGGCGGCGGCTGGCGGACGCGCTGCTCGCCCTGGAGGGCACCCTCGAGGAGGCCGTCGCGGCCATCGACCGGGCCTGGGACCTGGTCAAGGACACCGAGCCCAGCTCGGCGCGGGCCTGGGTGCTGGCCAGCCGGGCCGGGTTCCTGCGGATCCTCGAAGAGCCCGGGGCGGCCCTGGACAGCGCGCAGATGGCGGTCGCCGACGCGCAGGCCGTCGGCGCGGCGGGAGCGGAGGCGTCGGCGCTGGTCACCCTGGGCACGCTGGCCGACTCGCGGGGCGAGCCGGCCGAGGCGCGCGAGTGGTTGCGCAAGGCCGAGCGCAAGGCGCGCGACGCCGGAGCGCTGAACACGGAGATCCGGGCCATCTACTTCCTCGCGCTCAGCTACGACGACGAAGCGGCGTTCACCGAAGCGCTGGAGCACGCCGCGCGCGGCGTCGCCCGTGCCGAAGAATCCGGGCTGAGCTGGAGCTCGTTCGGGCTCGAACTGCGGGCGCGGCACCTGATGCTGCGCTACCTGACGGGTGACTGGCCGGACGAGAGCGCCGGCCGGGCCGGGCGCGGGGTGTCCAGCGCGGTCGCCGCGCGGATCCAGGCCATCTGGTCGCTGTTCGTCGTCGCCCGCGGCCGGTTCGACGAGGGCGCGAAGCTGCTCGGCGGGCTGCGGCAGCACTGGACGGCGGACATGCAGATCCCACTGTCGGCCGGAGCCGCCGGGATCGAGCTGGCGTACTGGCGCGGCGACCACGGCGAGGCGGTCCGCCGGGCCGAAGACCTCATCGGCTGGCTGGAACGCATCGAATCGGGTCTGCTGGCCGGCATCCGGGTGGCCACGCTGGGCGTGACGGCCGCGGCCGCGCTGGCCGCCGGCGCCCGGGCCCACGGCGACCGGGCCGCGGCCGACGCGGCGATCGCGGCCGGCGAGCGGATGCTGACCCACGGCCGGATGTGCGCGGTCGTCGGCCAGCCGCGTTCGGGGACGCTCGGCCCGGAAGGCCGGGCGTGGCTGGCCCGGCTCGAGGCGGCGGCGTCGTGCCTGTCCGGCCGCGGCGACGCGGCGAAGTGGGCGGCCACGGCGGAGGCGTTCGGCTACGGCGCGGTGTACGAGCAGGCGGTCTGCCGCTGGCACGAGGCCGAGGCGTTGCTGGCCGCGGACGCCGACGCCCGCCCCGCCTTGGAGGCGGCGCACGCGGTGGCGGTCCGCCTCGGCGCGATCCCGCTGCGCGACGCGGTCCGCGACCTGGCGCACCGCGCCCGCGTCGACCTGGCGGGCGCGGAACCGGTGGCCCCGGCCCGCGACGTCACCGACCCCCTGACCGACCGCGAACGCGACGTCCTGGAGCGCGTCGCCCTGGGCCGCACGAACCGCCAGGTCGGCGAAGAGCTGTACATCAGCGAAAAAACAGTGAGCGTCCACCTCTCCCGCGTGATGGCCAAACTCGGCGCCAGCCGCCGCGCCGAAGCAGTCGCGATCGCCTACGACCGCGGCCTCCTGACGGCCCCCACCGCCGAACACGCGTGATCAGAGTGTCAACTCACGTGATTGAAGGGTCGACACGCGTGATTGCAGGGTCGACACGGCCGGGCCCGCCGGTTTCGCCGTGTCGACCCTGCAATCACGAGTGATGACCTTCCAATCACGCGTGATGACCCTTCAATCACGTCAGCGGGGGAGGCGGCGGAGGGCTTTGAGGCCGAATGTCATGCCGCGGGACCAGAGGGAACCCGGGACTGCGCGGGGTGGGCGGAGGGCCAGGCCGCGCTGGAGGGCGATCGACTGGGACTCCGTGTACTTCAGGAGGCCCTCGGCGCCGTTGCGGCGGCCGACGCCCGAGTCCTTCATGCCGCCCATCGGGACGCCGACGCTGCCGAACGTCGCCGCGTAGCCCTCGTTGACGTTGACCGTCCCGGCCTTCAGCCGCGCCGCGACCTCCCAGGCCGCGCGCCCGTTGCGGGACCAAACACTCGCGTTGAGGCCGAACGGCGTGTCGTTGGCCCGCTCGATCGCGTCGGTGACGTCGGTGTAGCCGTAGATCGACACCACCGGCCCGAACGTCTCCTCCGCGAACGGCAGCATGTCCGGCGTGACCCCCGAAAGCACCGTCGGCTCGTAGAACAGCGGGCCGAGGTCGGGCCGCGCGCGGCCGCCGGTGAGCACCGACGCGCCCTTCGCGCGGGCGTCCTCGACGTGCGCCGACACCGCCGCGAGCTGCTCTTCCGACGTCAGGGAGCCCATCTGGGCCTGGTAGTCCAGCGCACCGCCCAGCCGCAACGCCGCCGTCCGGGCCACGAACGCGCGGGTGAACTCGTCGCGGATGTCCTCGTGGACGTAGATCCGCTCGACCGAAACGCACAGCTGCCCGGCCGAGGAGAAGCACGCCGTCACCGCGCCCGTCGCGGCCTTGGCGACATCGGCGTCGGGCAGCACCACCATCGGGTTCTTGCCGCCGAGCTCCAGCGAGTACGACGTCAGCCGCTTCGCCACCTGGCCGGCCAGCTCCTTGCCGGTCGGCGTGGAACCGGTGAAGCACAGGTAGTCCGACTCCTCGACCAACGCGGTGCCGATCTTCGACCCGCGGCCGAGCACGATCTGCCACGTCCCGGCGGGCAGCCCGGCCTCCTCGGCGAGCTCGTGCAGCCACAGCGCCGAAAGCGCCGTCTGGTTGTCCGGCTTCTGCACCACGGCGTTCCCCGCGGCCAGTGCCGGCAGGACGTCCATCGCGGTCAGCGCGAGGGGGTAGTTCCACGGCGAGATGATCCCGACGACACCCTTGGGGTGCCGGATCTCGCCCGCGCGGGTCAGGCCGGGGATGACCCCGGCGACGCGGCGGGGCGCGAGGAGCTTCGGGGCGTGCTTGCCGTAGTAGGCCGCCACCAGCGCGGTCGCGCTGACCTCGTCGAACGCGTCGAGCCGGGCCTTGCCCGCCTCGACCTGGACCAGGTCGAGGACCTCGTCCTGCTTCGCGAGCACGAGGTCGTGCAGCCGGGTGAGGACGCGGGCGCGGTCGGCGGGGGAGCGGTCCGCCCACGCCCGCTGCGCCGTCCGCGCGCTGCCGAACACCGCGCGGACGTCGGCGTCGGTGGCCTGCGGCAGGGTCGCGATCGGCTGCCCGGTGAAGGGCGCGGTCATCCGGATCGGCGCCGAGTCCGCGCCCCCGGCTACGCGGGCGACGAGCTGGGCCGCCCGTGCCGAGCCGGGCGCCCCGGCGACGCCGCCGACGGTCGGCGGCAGCGGGGTGTCTTCGACGGCCTTCGCGGGGGTCGTGCTGGTCATGACGTCTCCGTTCCACGGCGTCCGGAGGTTACCGACGAGTACACCATACCGTCGGTACGTCAGATGTCCAGTCTGATGTGAATATGTTTCACGTATTGGGCGGGTTGAGCGGCGGCAGCTGGTAGTTCGGCTCGGTCGGCGACGCGGGTTCCTGGTGCGACGGGTGCGGCTGGGCCTGCGTCACGCCGCCGTAGGGGTCGTCGAGCCGCGATGCCACCCCGCCGGGCGCCGGGACGTCACCGGACTGCGCGGGGAAGGGGTGGCCCGGGGCGGCCCCGGCCTGCGGCTGCGCGGGGAACGGCTGGGACGTGGGGCCGCCCGGCGGTTGCGCCGGGAACGGCTGAGACGACGGCCCGCCGGCCCCCTGCGCCGGGTACGGCTGCGATGCGGGCCCGCCCGGCGGCTGCGCCCCGAACGGCTGCGCCCCGCCGTACCCGGCCGGCGAGTACCCGCCGGGTCCCGGTTGCTGCGGGTACGGCCCTTGCTGCTGCGGGTACGGCCGCGCCTGCTGCTGGTACGGCCCCGGCGGCGGCCCGCCCGGGACGGCGGCGGGCGCCCGGCGCCCGGCCAGCACCGCGAACACCAGCGTGACCAGCGCGACGACCCCGCCGCCGAGCAGTATCCAGAAGCCCGTCCCGGTCGCGTAGTGCGACTTGATCGTCCCTTCCTCGGTCTCGTAGGTCAGCGTCGCCGAGACGTCCATGCCGAGCATCCACACCGCCGCGGCCACCCCGGCGGCGCCCGCCACCAGGGCCGTCCGCGCGCCCGAGCGCAGCCCGGGGCCCGCCGAGCGGCGTGCGCCGGCGAACGCCAGCCCGGCGCCGGCCAGCAGCACCACCGCGCCGGCGGTGAGCGGGATGCCGTACCGCGCCACGTGGGTCTGGTCGTAGAACTTCTTGGCCTCGCCGGTGGGCTCGACGGCGAACGAGCGCGACCAGGCGCTGACCGTCTGGTCGCTTTCGGTCTTGCCGTCCACGACCTGCTCGAACGACGTCTGCGGCAGGAACGACCCGGCGATCACCAGCAGTGCGGCGAGGACGCCGAGGATCCCGGCGAGCAGCCGGAAGAAGGCCCCGGGGTCGGCCGGCGGCGCGGGAGCCTGGGCGGGCGGCGGGCCGTAGGAGTACGGGTACGGGGCGGCGGTCATCGGAACTCCCCTCGTTCGCCAGGATTGGACCACGAAATCCGCCTGCGGGATAAGGGGCAAAGCAGCGTTGTGGTCAGCTCGGCGCAGTGGTGGCGTCCTGGTAGAGCAGGACCGCGATGCGCTTCCACTCCTCCAGCAGCTGGCGGCGCCGGGCCGGGTCGCCGCCGAGTTCGGCGTCCAGCGCGAGCCCGCGGGTGAGGTTGACGGTGAGCCAGAACAGCATCTCCGCGCGTTCGGGCGGGAGTTCGCCGGCGACCTGGGTGACGTGTTCCAGGGTGGCCCGGCCGAGCGCGCGGTCGACCGGGCGGATGGCGGCGCGCAGCTCGGGGTCGGTGCGGGCGGCGACCCACAGCTCGGTGACGGCGGTCGAAAGGGTGCCTGAGTAGCCGGCCCACAGCAGGTCGATCGCCGCGGCGACACCGGTTCCGCCGCCGGGCAGGTCGTCGAGCGAGGCCGCGAGCTGGCGGCGCAGCTTCGTCGTCAGGTGCTCGACCGCGGCCGCCATCAGCTCGGCCTTCGCGGTGAAGTGGTGCTGCACCGCACCCTTCGACACGCCCGCGCGGGCACAGATCTCCTGCACCGACGTGCGGGCGTACCCGACCTCGACCAGGCAGTCGATGGTGGCGTCCAGCAGCGCCGTGCGGGTCTGCTCGCGCCGCTGGGCCTGGGTCCGGTGCGCCGTCTCGGTCACCGCGGCCTCCCTGCTTTACCTACCGGACGGAATGGATGTACATTCCGACCAGAACTTACATGCTGATCGTCATGTTTTCCAGCAGGAGGGTCCCGTGCCACTGCAACTGCCGAAGAGCTCGTGGAGCACGACCGAGCTCGATGACCTCCGTGAGCTCGCGCGGTCGTTCCTGCAGAAGGAAGCCGTCCCGCACCAGGAGCGCTGGGCGGCACAGAAGAAGGTCGACCGCGAGCTGTGGAACAAGGCGGGCGACGTCGGCCTGCTCTGCCTGTCCATCCCCGAGGAGTACGGCGGGGGCGGCGGCACCTTCGCCCACGAAGCCGTGCTCTACGAAGAGCAGTCGCGGGCCGGGGACGGTGCCTGGGGTGTCACCGTCCACAATGGAATCGTCGCGCACTACCTGCTCGCCTACGCCTCCGAAGAGAAGAAGCGCGAGTGGCTGCCGAAGCTGGCCAGCGGCGAGCTGGTCGGCGCGATCGCGATGACCGAGCCCGGCACCGGCTCCGACCTGCAGGGCATCAAGACGCGCGCGGTCCGCGACGGCGACCACTACGTGATCAACGGCGCCAAGACCTTCATCACCAACGGCCTGCACGCCGGCCTGGTCGTCGTCGCGGTGAAGACCGACCCGGACGCGGGCGCGCAGGGTGTCTCGCTGATCGTGGTCGAGACGGACACGCCGGGCTTCCGCCGCGGCCGCGTGCTCGACAAGGTCGGGCTCAAGGGCCAGGACACCGCCGAGCTGTTCTTCGACGACGTCCGCGTGCCGGCCGCCAACCTGCTGGGCGACGCCGAAGGCCAGGGCTTCATCCAGCTCATGCTGCAGCTGCCGCAGGAACGGCTGATCATCGCCGTCACCGCGGTGGCCGGGCTGGAGGCGGCGGTCGACCTCACGCTGGAGTACACCAAGGAGCGCACGGCGTTCGGACGGCCGATCTTCTCCTTCCAGAACACCAAGTTCAAGCTCGCGGAGGCGGCGACCGAGGCCGCGGTGGCGCGGGCGTTCCTCGACCAGTGCATCGAACGCCACCTCAAGGGCGAGCTCGACGTCCAGGGCGCGGCGATGGCGAAGCTGTGGACCACCGAGCGCGTCAACAAGGTCATCGACGACTGCGTGCAGCTCTTCGGCGGCTACGGCTACATGACCGAGTACCCCATCGCGCGCGCCTGGGCCGACGTCCGCATCTCCCGGATCTTCGGCGGCACCAGCGAAATCATGAAGGAAATCATCTCCCGCTCGCTCTGAAAGGCCCGACTATGAAGGCAGGTCCGCTCAGCGGCCTGAAGGTGGTGGAGCTCGCGGGTCTCGCCCCCGGGCCGTTCGCCACGATGATCCTCGCCGACCTCGGTGCCGACGTCGTCCGCGTCGACCGCGCGCAGCCGGGGGAGGACGTGCTCGGCATCGGGACCGACCCGCTCGCCCGCGGCCGCCGCTCGGTCGGCATCAACACCAAGACGCCCGAAGGCGTCGAACTGGTGCTGAAGCTCTGCGACACGGCCGACGTCCTCATCGAGGGATTCCGGCCCGGGGTCGCCGAGCGGATCGGCCTCGGCCCCGACGTCGTGCACGCCCGCAACCCGCGGCTGGTCTACGGCCGGATGACCGGCTGGGGCCAGGACGGCCCGCTGGCCACGGCGGCCGGGCACGACATCAACTACATCGGCCTCGCCGGTGCCCTCGAACCGATCGGCCGCGCGGGCGAGCGGCCGGTGCCGCCGCTCAACCTCGTCGGCGACTTCGGCGGCGGCGGGCTCCTGCTGGCCATGGGCGTCCTGGCCGCGCTGTACGAACGGAACACTTCGGGCCGCGGCCAGGTCGTCGACGCCTCGATGGTCGACGGCGCCGCCCTGCTGACCACGAGCCTGCACGGCATCAAGGCGGCCGGTCTCTGGTCGGAGGAACGCGGCGAGAACATGCTCGACGGCGGCGCCCCGTTCTACGACACCTACGAAACGGCGGACGGCAAGTACGTCGCCGTCGGCGCGATCGAGATGCGGTTCTGGGGCGACCTGGTCAAGGTCCTGGAGCTGGATCCGGCGGAGCTGCCGCTGCACATCGACAAGACGCAGTGGCCGAAGCTGCGCGAGATCGTGGCGGGGGCGATCGCCAAGCACACCCGCGACGAGCTCGTGGCCCGCGCGGAGGGCACCGACGCGTGCCTGACGCCGGTGCTCTCGCCCACCGAAGCCGCCTCCCACCCGCACAACGCGGCGCGCGGCACGTTCGTCGAGATCGGCGGGATGGTGCAGCCGGCCCCGGCGCCACGGTTCGACCGGACGCCGCCCGCGACGCCGGAAGCCCCGCGGGCCAAGGGATCCGACACCGAAGCCGTGCTCGCCGAACTGGGCGTCACGGACCTCGCGGCGCTGCGCGAAGCCGGGGTGATCGCCTAGTTCTTCGCGAGGTCGGAGCGCACGACCGAGTAGAGGACGTGGTCACGCCACTCGCCGTCCCGGAAGTCGTAGCCGCGGAGGACGCCTTCGCGGGTGAAGCCGGCCTTCTCGAGCGAGCGTTGTTCGGCGCGGTTGCCGATCTCGGTCGTCGCTTCGACGCGGTTCAGCTGCGTGTGCGCGAACAGGTAGCCGACGAGCAGGCGCTGGGCCTCGGTGCCGTAGCCGTGGCCGCGGGCTTCCGGGGCCAGCACCAGGCCCATGTTCCAGCAGTAGGACGCCGGCCCGGTGCGGGTCCGGTGCCAGGAGACGAGGCCGAGCACGCGGCCGCCGAGCGTCGGCACGAGCATGCCGGTCTCGGCGGTCAGCATCCCGGTCTCGTGCCACCGGCGGCGCAGGTAACCGGGGTCGTGCCAGCCGAACCACTGGTGCTCGCCGGTGGCGACGGGATCGTTGGTCAGCCGTTCGAGGAGCTCGAGGTCGGCCTCGGCCACCGGCCGCAGCTCCACTCCGGAAGCTTCGTCGTCCATCCGGGAACCTTATCGGCCGCTTGACCGGAACCGGCCCGGTGCCGCGGCGGATCGCTCGCTCGAGGCATGCCCGGTCACCGAGCGGGTACACCCCCGCGATCGGGGGCAGCCACCCTCCGGGCGCCGATGAGGTGTCTTCCGGGGCCGCCTTCCCTAGAGTGTCGGTGTGGCCACTCCCAGGACGGGGACGGCGAGCCGGGGAGGAAGCGCATGTCGGGCGGCGTGAAGAAGATCCTCATCGTGGGCGTGGTGGCGCTCGTCCTCTTCTTCCTGATCACCCAGCCCACCCAGTCCGCCGACTTCGTGCACCGGGTGCTCGGCTGGCTCAAGGACGGCGCCGAAGCGATCGTCACCTTCTTCCGGACGCTGTTCTCCTGACCTCGTGCTTCTGCGTACCGGTACCGCCACGGGGGGTGCCGGTGGCTACCGTGCGTGTTAGCGGACGGTAAATCACCGAGCGTCACCAATCTCGGATTTCGGACTCCGGCACTCGACCATCCGGGTGGATTGCGGTCGAAAACGCGCAGGTCGTCGAATTCGTGGCATCCGGGGTCTGGCGAAGGGGACCACCCCGGCCCTACGGTGCTCACATTGCGTGATCGGGTGGTTCGCCACCCCCTCGGAGAACCCCGGTACGCAGGCAGTTTCCACTCAGCAAGGTGCAGGTTGGTGCGTGCGGCACCACCGCGTGGGACAGGCGTCAGGACCTGTCCGTCGGGGACCTACCAAGGAGGCAGGGATGACCGGAGATCCCGGAGTGGACGCGTTGATCCGGCAGTGGGCCGCCGAGCGCGAGCAGACCCCGGAGGAGCAGGAGGTCGACCGGATCGCGTCCGCGTGGCTGGCCGACGCACCCGCGCAGGCCCCGGGCATTCCCGGCCAGCGCGCCCGGACCGGGCAGTCCCGGTTCGTCCCCGTCGAGTCGGCCGACCCCGGCTACCTCGAGGCCATGCGCCGCCGGCTGCCGGAGGTGCCCGAAGAACTCCTCACCGCCGCCGCGGGCTGGTGGCAGATGGTCGGCGGCGTCGCCGAGGCCGAGGAGTGGTGGGACGCCGGCATCAGCCCGCTCGACCAGCGGGCCCTCGACTACCGGGCGGCCGGGCTGGCGCCCTCGGACCTGAGCCGCCGGCTCGGGCCGATGACCGTTCTGCAGCACCTCCGCCGCGGCAGCGCCCCGGCCTGGTGCGTCGCGCGGCTCGCGCGGCAGCAGAAATCCGCCTGAACGAGACGGTTTTCCACTCGGCCGGGTGACCCGGTGAGGTGAGACGATCGGGACGGCCCGCGTAACGCTAACCTGCGCGGGCTCGTTGACACTTCGTCGACACCACGCTGGAGGACCGGAGTTTCGTGCGCACCAGGACCGGAAAGACCGAGGACGACCCGATCGGCGCCGACGCCGAGGAAGCCGCCCCCGCCGCACCGGCACCGGCGCCGCGCTCCGGGGGCGTGGCCGTGCTCACCCGGCTGATCGTGGTGCTCGCCGTGCTGGCCGTGGCCGGCGGCGGGATCTGGCTCGTCACCCGCGCCGCGACGCCGGAAGCGAGCCCGACGACCACCGAAATCCCCGCCCTGCAGGTCAAGGCGGCCGACGTCCGCCCGGGCTCGGTCGTCCCGGCCGGTGGCGCGGTGGCGGGCGGGGCCGAGCAGCAGACCTCGCCGCAGCAGGTTCGCCCGAGCAGCACGGGCCCGGCGACGCTGACGCAGTGGGCGAGCCAGGTCGCCGCGGCCACCGGCGTCCCGGCGCGGGCGCTGCAGGCGTACGGCAACGCCGAGCTGGCGATGCGCGCGGACCAGCCGTCCTGCAAGATCTCGTGGGCGACGCTGGCGGGCATCGGCCGCATCGAGTCCAACCACGGCCAGTACGCGGGCGCGGTCCTCGGCGCGGACGGCCGCCCGTCCAAGCCGATCATCGGCGTCCCGCTCGACGGCTCGGCGGGCGTCCAGGCGATCGGCGACACCGACGGCGGCCGCTACGACGGCGACGCGGGGGTCGACCGCGCGGTGGGCCCGATGCAGTTCATCCCGGGCACCTGGCGCAAGTGGGCTTCCGACGGCAACGGCGACGGCCTCGGCGACCCGCAGCAGATCGACGACGCGGCACTGGCGGCGGCCCGGTACCTGTGCGCGGGCGGGCGCGACATGGCCAGCCCGGGCGGATGGTGGGCGGGGATCCTGTCGTACAACAACTCGACGGAGTACGCGCAGAAGGTGTTCGGCTTGGCCGACGGGTACGCGAAGGCGGCGCAGGCGGCGCGCAAGCAGGGCTGAGAGCCGGGCCACCTCGCCCGCGGTCGGCCGTCACCTCTCAGGTGCCCAGTGCTAGCGTCGGAGCGTGCCAGCCTCCCCGTCACCGGCCACATCCCCTTGGGGACGGCGGATCGCGATCGTCGCGACCTGCCTGGTGAGCCTGCTCGTCTGCTGCGGGCTCGCCTGGTGGCAGTGGGACCGCTTCACCTCCGCGAACGGCACCTTCCAGAACCTCGGCTACGTCCTGCAGTGGCCGCTGTTCGGGCTCTTCCCGGCCTTCATGTTCTGGCGGATCCGCAAACTCCGCCTGAAGGCCGAAGCCGACGGCACCGCGGACGAGACGCCGAAGCCGGCCCCCGCCGCCGAGGTGCCCGCTCCGCGTCCCCGCCCGGACACGAAGGTCACGGACGAGGACGAAGAGCTGGCCGCGTACAACCGTTACCTGCGCGAGCTCAACGCCCGCGACCAGCAGGCCGCAGAGTGAGGACGACGATCCGATGACCACCAGCACCGAAGGCGCCCGGACCGCGGTGCCGCTCGCCGGCCCCCTGGTCCGGTTCCGCACCGCCGCCTACGTCACCGGCGTCGGCCTGCTCGGCCTCTGCTTCGTGATGGTGCTGCGGTACGGCTTCGACAACCCGACGCCGTCGGCCGTCTACTCGCCGATCCACGGCGTCCTCTACATGATCTACCTGGTGCTGACCATCGACCTGGCGATCAAGGCCCGCTGGTCGATCAAGGGCACCGTCCTCGTCCTGCTCGCCGGGTGCGTCCCGTTCGTCTCGTTCCTCGTCGAGCGCCGGGTGACGCACAAGGTCAAGGCCGGGCAGAAGCTGTAGTCCGGCGGAACGTCAGCGCCACCAGGACCGTGCCGGCCGCGATCACCGCGGCCGTCGCGAACGCCGACGTCATGCCGTCGACCACCAGCTGCGGCCCGGTGGTGCCCGCCGCGGCCGCCGAGCGGGTCGCCGAGCCGAACACCGTCACCAGGACGGCCAGCCCGAGCGTGCTGCCCACCTGCTGCATCGTCTGCAGCACGCCGCCCGCGGCACCCGCGTCCGCGGCCGGCACGGTGGCCATGATGATCACGTTCAGCGGCGCGAACGCCAGCCCGCCGCCCAGGCCCATCAGCAGCAGCGGCCCGAGCAGGGCCGGGAAGTACGTGCTGTCGGTGGTGAGCAGCGCGAGCCAGCCGACGCCGGCCACCATCAGCAGGGAGCCGATCAGGGCCAGCGGCTTCGGGCCGTAGCGGGGGAGCAGCCGCGGCACCAGCCGGCTCATCGTGAAGATCAGCGCAGCCATGGGCAGGAACGCGAAGCCGGTGGCCAGTGCGGCGAAGTGCCGGATGTCCTGCATGAACTGGGTCAGGAAGAAGAACATCGACATCATCGCCATCGGCGCGAGGAAGAAGTTGACGTAGGCCGCGCTGCGGTTGCGTTCGGCGAACAGCCGCAGCGGGACCAGCGGCAGCGCGGTGCGGGCTTCGAGGATCACGAACGCGGCGAGCAGCGCCACGCCGGCCGCCAGCGAGCCGAGCGTCACCGGGTTGCCCCAGCCGTCGGACGCCGCGTGGGTGAAAGCGAACACGAGCGCGCCGACGCCGAGGGTGCCGGTGACCGCGCCGGGCAGGTCCAGGTGCGCCCGGCGGCGTTCGGGCTCGGCCACGAACCGCGGGGCGAGCACGGCGATCGCCAGCCCGAACGGGACGTTGATGAACAGCGCGGCGCGCCACGAGAACCACTCGGTGAGCAGGCCGCCGACGATCAGGCCGATCGCGAAGCCGCCGCTGGACATCGCCGAGAACAGCGCCAGCGCCCGGACGCGTGCTTGCGGCTCGGTGAACGTCGTCGTGATCAGCGCCAGGGTGCTCGGGCCCGCCATGGCGGCGCCGACCCCCTGCAGGGCGCGGGCGGCGATGAGCAGCGCGGCGGAGCCGGCCAGGCCGCCGGCCAGCGAGGCGAGGGTGAACACGACGATGCCCGCGACGAACATCCGCCGCCGGCCGAACAGGTCGCCGGCCCGGCCGCCGAGCAGCAGCAGGCCGCCGAAGACCAGGCTGTAGGCCGTCATCACCCACGACAGGCCGGTGGCGGAGAACCCCAGGTCGGCCTGGATGCGCGGGAGCGCGACGTTCATCACCGTCGCGTCGAGGACGAGCATGAGCTGGCAGGTGAGGATGATCGCGAGGACCAGCCCGCCGCGCCGCGGGGCGGCGACGGGCGCGGGATCGAGCGTTTGCTGGGACAAGGGATACTCCCCCAAGGAGCACGAAGAGAAGCGGAGAGTTTCTCCACTTGGTACGGAGGCGATAATATGGAGAGCGTCTCCGGATGCGCAAGGGAATTCGGAGAATCTCTCCGGTTATGTGGGTGAGGAGGCCGGGATGCCGGATGGGGAGCGTCCGATGCGGGCGGACGCGCGGCGGAACTACGAGCGCATCGTCGCGACGGCGAGGGAGCTCTTCACCACGGGGGGCGCCGACGTGCCGCTCGACGACATCGCCAAGAAGGCGGGGGTGGGAGCCGGCACGCTCTACCGGCACTTCCCGACGCGGGAGAAGCTGTTCGAAGCGGTCTACCGCGAAGAGATCACGGTGCTGGCCGATCGCGCGTTCGTCCTGCACGACGAGCTGCCGCCGTGGGAGGCCCTGGAAACCTGGCTGGGGGAGCAGGTCACCTGGGTCGTGGAGCGGTACAAGCTGGCGATGCTGCTCAAGGAGTCGATCGACGCCGGCTCGGAGACCTTCCAGTACTGCCAGAAGCGGCTGCGCGAGGCGGTCGGGGTGCTCGTCGAGGGAGCCGCGGGGCTGATCCGGCCGGACGTCTCGGGGCCCGACGTGCTCCGGCTCGGGCACGGGGCGGGGATGGCGGTGCGCAACTGCACCCCCGAGGAGGGAAAGCGGGTGCTGGACGTGATCCTGGACGGCCTGCGCGCGTGACGCAGGCCGCCGGCGCGGCTCAGCTCCCGATGCCGGTCATCGACCGGACCTCCATCTCGGCCTGCTTCTCCGGGTCCGCCTTCGGCCGGCCCACCAGCGTGCCGGCGAAGCCGCACAGGAACGAGAACGGGATCGAGACCAGGCCCGGGTTCTTCAGCGGGAACCAGGCGAAGTCGACGCCCTTGAAGATCGCGTCCGGGGCGCCCGAGACGACCGGCGAGAACAGCACGAGCAGCAGGCACGCGATCAGGCCGCCGTAGATGCCCCAGAGCGTGCCGGTGGTGTTGAACCGCTTCCAGAACAACGAATACAGCAGCGTCGACAGGTTCGCCGACGCCGCCACCGCGAACGCCAGAGCCACCAGGAACGCGATGTTCTGCCCGTTCGCGAGCACGCCGCCCGCGATGGCCAGCACCCCGACCGCGATCGCGGTCAGCCGGGCCACCCGGACCTCGTCCGCCGGTTCGGCCTTGCCCTGCTTGAAGATGTTGGCGTAGACGTCGTGGGCGAACGAGGCCGACGCGGTGATCGTCAGCCCGGCCACCACCGCGAGGATGGTCGCGAACGCCACCGCGGCGATGACGCCCAGCAGCAGCGTCCCGCCCACGTGCAGGGCCAGCAGCGGCGCCGCGGAGTTCTCGCCGCCCGGCGCGCTCTTGATCTCGTCCGCGCCGACCAGCGCGGCCGCGCCGAAGCCGATCACCAGCGTGCACAGGTAGAACACGAACATGCACGCCGTCGCCCAGACGACGCTTCGCCGCGCCTCGCGGGAGTTGGGCACGGTGTAGAAGCGCATCAGCACGTGCGGCAGCGCCGCCGCGCCGAGCACCAGCGCCAGTGACAGCGACACGAAGTCGAGCTTGGTCGTGTCGTTCTTGCCGTAGGAGCCGCCCGGTTCGAGCAACTTGTCGCCGAGCGGGCTGTTCTGCGCCGCGGAGGAGAGCAGGTTCGAGAAGGAGAACCCGAACTTGCCGAACAGGAACACCGTCAGCAGCGCGCCGCACAGCAGCAGGATGGTCGCCTTGATGATCTGCACCCACGTGGTGCCCTTCATCCCGCCGACCAGCACGTACAGCACCATGACCAGCCCGACGACCCCGATCACCAGCGCCTGGCCGAGCTTCGAGTGGACGTTCAGCAGCAGCGCGACCAGGCCGCCGGCGCCCGCCATCTGCGCCAGCATGTAGAAGAAGGAGACGACCAGCGTCGACGTCGCCGCGGCCGCGCGGACCGGGCGCTGCTTCATCCGGAAGCTCAGCACGTCGCCCATCGTGAACCGGCCGGTGTTGCGCAGCAGCTCGGCGATCAGCAGCAGGTCGACCAGCCAGGCGACGAGGAAGCCGATCGAATAGAGGAACCCGTCGTACCCGTGGATCGCGATGGCGCCGGCGATGCCGAGGAAGGACGCGGCCGACAGGAAGTCACCGGAGAGGGCGATGCCGTTCTGGCGGCCGGTGAACGCGCTGCCCGCGGCGTAGTAGTCCGCCGTCGACGAGTTCCGGGCGCCGGCCCGGTAGACGACGTACAGCGTGATCGCGACGAACAGGGCGAACACGGCCGTGTTCACGATCGGGTCGCTGGCGGGTACGCCCGCGGCGAGGGCGGTCACCGGCGTGGTCCGTCCGGCAGGCCCGCGCGGGCGCGCAGCTCGGCGACGCGCGGGTCGAGCCGGCGGCGCGCGTAGCGCAGGTAGAGCCAGGTGACCAGCGCGGTGCTGGCGAACTGGCCGATGCCCAGCACGATGCCGACGTTGACCTGGCCGACCACCTTGCGGCTCATGAAGTCGTGCGCGTAGGCGGCCAGCAGCACGTACGTCATGTACCAGGCGAAGAAGGCGAAGCTCATCGGGAAGACGAAGCCGCGGAACCGGCGGCGCAGCGAGACGAACTCGGGGCTGGCCTGGATCGCGGGGTAGTCGGGGCCGGTGCGGGCGGTGGCCCGGTGGGGCGGGGCGCCGGCCGGCCCGTCGCCGGTGAACAGGACCGGCAGCACGCCGGTCTCCTCGAGGGCGTTGCCCGGCGAGGGCCGTGCTACGTCGTACATGGTGCCTCCGGCAGGGCCTCCGTGGCGGCGGGAGCCGGGCGCTGTGTGTGTGCGGCACCGGACCGCCCTTGCGGACTGCGAGGGCACATCGTAACTACGCCGTCCGGCCGAGGCCGAAGGTGGCCGGACCGGCCGGTCGGTCGGTGCGGGAGGGTATTCGTTTTCCTGTCGAACCCGTCGAATGCGCGAGCGGCGGCAAGGGCGAAGGGAGCGTGTCCGCAATGGCGAAAAGAATTGTGACGCCAAGTTGTTGGCGGCACTATTCGCTACGACGAACGGGTTAACGAAGGGCAAGCCCTCGGTAAGGTGATTACACAATGTAGCCGAAAGCGGGGCGAGGTGAACCCGTCGGTGATCCCGGACGGGCGGGTGAGCGCCGAAGATCCACTGGTCAGCGTGGTGTTCCGTCAGAAATCACCAGGTCGTGGCGCTGGGGGACGCAACGCCACAACATCGGGCACACCTTGAGACTTGACCCACCCGTTGGTGGTACGGAGTGTAGATCGTCCGAGGGATGCTGCTACCCTGTCTGGGCTAATCGGGTGACCACCGGATGCCTCTGGCCCCCGCGTCCGGTAACCGGAATTCCCTCTTCGGGGGCGGCGAGGGGGAATGGTGGGGCCCGAGTCGGGTCGCGAAAGCACTTTTCGCAGGTCAGCGGCCGAGTGGAGAAGAAAATTGACCGGCGGGGCGTCGGGGGTACGATTCTTTGGCCCAGCTGACCGCAGCGATCGATTGGCACCGATAAAGTTGATCTCGATCACCGTGCACAACGCAACTTGCGACATGCACGTGCAGAGTCCCGGGCACGGGGCGGCGGGACGGTGCCTGCCCGGTGACGGGCGCGCGGACGGCGGGGCTGCCGGGGACGAGCGAGGGCGCCGGGGAAGCGGCAGGGCGGGGGCGGCACGGCCGTCCGGCGGCCCGCCGCGAGCCGGGGCGCCGCGCCGCCGACGCGGATCCATGACGCCGGACAGGGAGTCACTCACGTGACCGTTGCAGGAGAAGGTCAGGTGCCCGTCGGGGAACTGCTCGGCCGAGCACCCCGGCGGTCGAAGGGGAAGGCCGTGTGGCGCGCGCTCGTGCAGTGGCGCGACTGGAGCCTGCCCGTCAAGCTTTCGGCCGTCACGGTCGTGCCCATCGTGCTCGCGCTGGTGCTGGGCATCACGACGATCGCCGCGCAGGTCGGCCGCTCGGGCGAGTACCAGCGGCTCGACCGGCTCGTCGCGCTCGGCGGCGGGGTGCGCGCGCTCACCGGCGCGCTGCAGGAGGAGCGCACGGTCACCTCGGCCATGCTGACCGCGGGCACCGTCGGCGGCACCCCCGAGCTGGCCGCGGCGCGCAAGGCGACGGACGCCGCGATCGGCCCGTTCACCGCGGAGCAGGCCCGCGCCGCCGAAGCCGAGCCCGGCGTGTCCGGCGCCGCGGGCGCGGCCACGGCGCAGGTCGGCAACCTCGGCTTCCTCCGCCGCCAGGTCGACGGCGGCCAGCTCGACCCCGCCCAGGCCATCTCGGCGTACGCCGCCCTCACCGGCTCCCTGATCAGCCTCGACACCGCGGTCACCGCGGGCGCCGGCGACGGCACCCTCGGCGGCACACCCGCCGGCCTGCACGAGCTGCTGGTCGCCGGCGAGCAGGTGTCGCTGAGCCAGGCGCTGGTCTCCTACGGCATCGGCCGCGCGGCGCTGACGCCGAGCGAGCTCGCCACGCTGCGCGCCGCCGAGCTGCGGCTCGCCGACCGGCTGGTCGACTTCCGCTCCGCGGCGGGCGACACGCTGCAGCGCGATTTCGCGGCGATCGCGGAAGGCACGCAGGCGCAGAGCCGGGCCCGGATGGTCGAGACGGTGCTGAACGCGCCGGCCGGCGGGGTGGACGACGCCTTCCGCGCGCTGCCGGCCCAGGACTGGACGGCCGCCTCGGCGGCGATGCGCACGCAGATCGGCCAGGTCGCCGACCGGCTGGGCGGGGCGGCCTCGGCGACGGCCGCCCAGCTGGTCGACGAGTCCAGCAGCGGCGCCGGCCTGCTCGCGGTGCTGCTGTTCGCCGCGATGGTGCTGGCCGTCGCGGTCGTCTTCCTCATCACCCGCCAGCTGCTGCGCTCGCTGAAGGTGCTGCGCCGCAGTGCCCTCGACGTCGCCGAGACCGCGCTGCCGGAGGCGGTCCGCAACATCCAGGAGGGCCGCGCGCAGGGCACCGACGTCCGGCCGGTTCCGGTGCACACCGACGACGAGGTCGGCGAGGTGGCGCGGGCCTTCGACAAGGTGCACCACCAGGCGCTGCGGCTGGCGACCGAGCAGGCCGCGATGCGCACCGGCTACGGCAGCGTCTTCGTGAACCTGTCGCGGCGCAGCCAGAGCCTGGTGCAGCGGCAGCTGCAGCTGATCGAGCAGCTCGAGCGGGACGAGGAGGACGCCGACCAGCTGGCGACGCTGTTCCAGCTCGACCACCTCGCCACCCGGATGCGGCGCAACAACGAGAACCTGATGGTGCTCTCGGGCGCCGAGCCGGGCCGCCGGTCCGGGAAGCCGGTCGGCACCACCGACATGCTCCGCGCCGCGGTGTCCGAGATCGAGCAGTACCAGCGGGTCCAGGTGCAGCCGCCGCCCCCGGCCCGGATCGTCGGCTACGCCGCCAGCGACCTGATGCGCCTGGTCGCCGAGCTGCTGGACAACGCCACGGCGTTCTCCGCGCCGGAGACCACGGTGACCGTGGCGTCGCGGCTGGGCGAGGACGGCTCCCTCCACATCGACATCCTCGACAAGGGCATCGGGATGAACGAGTGCGAGGTCATCGAGGCCAACACCCGGCTGACCGAGGCCGGGTCGGTCGACCTGGTGACGTCCCGCCGGATGGGCCTGTTCGTCGTCGGCCGGCTGGCCGGCAGGCACCGGATCGGCGTGTCGCTGCACGGCGGCAAGGACATCGTCGGCGTCCGCGCCACCGTCGTGGTCCCGGCGGAACTGGTGATGCCGGTGACCGACGGCCCGGCCACCGGCCCGATCGGCGCGCTCCAGCAGCACCCGGCGAGCCCGGCGGCGGGCAACCAGCTGCCGCGCCGCCCGGTCAACGGCAGCACCCGCCCGCACCCGGTGGTGCCGCCGCAGCCGGCGATGGGGGAGGAGCGCTGGCCGTCGGCGAGCGACCTGGCCGGCCTGTCCGGCGTGCGCCCGCCGTCGGACCTGGAGATCTCCGGCACGGCGCTGTTCGCCCCGATCCCGAAGGACGAGGACGTCCCGCCGCAGCGCCCGGCCCTGCCGTCGGTGCCCGCGGTGCTCCCGCTGCCGCAGCAGCCGCCCCGCGCGGACGACCTGCCGGCGGGCAAGGACCTGTTCACGGCCAACGAGACGACGCTCAGCGACTGGTGGCAGGAGGCGACCGCGGGCCAGGAGCCGCCCCCGCCCGCCCCGGCACCGGACCGCTCGGAGACGACGCCGATCTTCGACGAGATGCTGTCGGCGTGGTTCCGCGAGGACAAGCCGCCCGCGGAGGAGGAACCGGCGGCGTCCGAGGAGACGCCCCCGGAGGAGCGCCGCAGCTGGGACTTCGCGAGCGACGAGAACTTCCGCACGGTCCAGGAGCGCACGAAGGCCGAGCCGACGGCGTTCACGGACGCGGGCCTCCCGCGCCGCCGCCGTGGCGAGCAGCTGCTCCCTGGCAGCGCCACACCGGTCCCGTCGGCCCCCCAGCTGGCCCCGGCCCGCCCGGACCTCCCGGTCCGCGACCCGGCGGACGTCCGCAGCCGGTTGAGCAACTTCCAGCAGGGCGTGGTGCGCGGCCGCCGCCAGACCCGGCAGGCCCGCCAGGCCGCGGCCCAGCGCCCGAAGCCGCTGCAGAGCGGACAGCCGGTGCAGGGACTGGGCACGGCCCAGTCGGCGGGCGCGGTGGAGCAGGTCACGCCCGCGCCGGAACCGGCCGAGACGCCGGGGCAGCCCGGGCAGCCCGCAGTGGCCCACGGCGCGCCGCAGGATCCCGGTTCGGCTCAACAGGTGGGGGTTTTCGAGGAGCAGCCCGCAGCCGCGCAGGAGGCCGAGCAGCCGGGCGGCGCGGCGGCGGAGGGTGTTGCGCCCGCTGGTTCGCAGCCGGGCGGTCGCTCGCAGCCCGGGGCGCAGGCCAACGGGCTGCCGCAGCCGGCGCTGCGGGGCGACATCTTCGCCACGGACCTGCCGCCGGAACAGCAGCCGGAACAGCAGCCGCCCACCGGCGAACAGCCGGACCAGGCCGGTTCGCGGCAAACGGTCCTGCCGCAGCGGTCCGCCACGCCCCGGCCGAACGGCCTGCCGCAGCCGTCCTCCGCCAACGGCCGGCCGAAGCTGCAGGGCGACATCTTCGCCGCCGGGCTGCAGCCGGACCAGGGCGGTGCGGAGCCGGCCGTCCTGCCGCAGCGGCCCACCGCGCCGCAGGCCAACGGCCTGCCGGCCCACCGCGAACCGCCCACCGTCTTCCACGAGTCCGGGCAGCTGCCGGTCGCCGACGGGCGGCCCGCCGGTCCGCCGTCTACGCTTCCCTCCCGGAAGCCGCCGGAGACGCCCGCGCCGCGCCGGGAAGAATCGGTGGTGGAGACCACGGCCGAGTGGAACTTCGGGACCGATGACGGCTGGCGGGCCGTGCAAGCGGTGTCCCAGTCGACGCCCTCCACTTTCACTTCGGCAGGATTGCCCCGGCGCCGTCGCGGGGAGCAGCTGCTCCCGGGCAGCGCCGGACCGTCCACCGGGGCCACGGCCCCCCGACCACAACGGGACGCACACGACGTGCGCGGCCGCCTGCGGAGTTTCCAGCAGGGCATCGAGCGCGGACGCCACCGCACCGCACAGGCGGCCGAGACCAACCACGAGACCTTGGAGGGTGAATGACCTCGCCGAGTAGCGCGCAGCCGACGCAGAACCAGTTCGGCTGGCTGGTGAACGACTTCGCGGAGCGGGTGCCCGGGGTGGCCCACGCCGTGGTCGTCTCGGCGGACGGCCTGCTGCTGACCGCGTCGAACCGGCTCCCGCTCGACCGGGCCGACCAGCTCGCCGCCGTCGCTTCCGGCCTGGTCAGCCTCACCCAGGGCGCCGCCCGCTGCTTCGAAGCCGGCGCGGTCAACGAGACCGTCGTCGAGATGGAGCTCGGCATCATGGTGCTGATGTCGATCAGCGACGGCTCCTGCCTGGCCGTGCTGGCAGCCCCCAACTGCGACATCGGCCAGGTCGCCTACGAGATGACGATGCTCGTGGACCGGGTCGGCCAGATCCTCACCCCGGAGCTGCGCGCCCAGCTCCAGGGCTCCGGTGGGTCGCTGATCGGCGAACCGGTGGGATGATGGCGCGATGAGCACGGGGTCCGGATTCGACGGCGAACCACCCGCGGGGCGCAACCCCGCCGGGCGCGGGGACGACGGCACGTTCGCCGACGTCCTCAACGGGTTCACGCTGGATTCCGGCCGTGCCCGCCGGAAGCGCAAGAAGAGCAAGGAGACCCCGCCACCCCCGGCCGCCGGTGCCCGTGCGGCCGCGGAACCGCCGGCGCCCGCGCCGTCGGCCGACCCAGGAGATCGCGTGACCTCTTTAGTCTCTCCACCCGGCAGCACCGACGGGGACAGCCCCAGACCAGGCGGTTTGTTCGATCCGGGCCCGCCCAGCGGCGAGTTCGTGATGCCCGCGGTGTTCGAGCAGCCGCCCGCGCCCGAGGAGCTGACGGCCATCGTCCGGCCCTACGCGCTGACCGGCGGCCGCACCAAGGCCAATTACGCCCTGGAGCTGGAGACACTGATCTCCGCGAAGGACTACGCTGCCACCGGTGGCTTCCCCGAAGTGGCCGCGGAGCAGATCGAGTGCATCTCGATCATGGAAGAGTGCCGGACCCCCCGTTCGGTCGCCGAGATCGTGTCGGCGCTGCGGGTGCCACTGGGCGTGGCCCGGGTGCTGATCAGCGACGCGGCCGACGCGGGGCTGGTCACGGTGCACAAGACGATTACCGGCAATGACGGCGCCGAGGCACATCTGGTGTTGATGGAAAGGGTTTTGAGTGGACTCCGTCGGCTTTAAGGCACCGCGGGACACCGCGCCCCCGACCATGACCTCCGCCAAGATCGTGGTGGCCGGCGGATTCGGCGCGGGGAAGACGACGTTCGTCGGGTCGGTGTCGGAGATCGTGCCGCTGACCACCGAGGCGATGATGACCGACGCCAGCGTGGGGGTCGACAACCTCGACCACACGCCGGGCAAGTCGACGACCACGGTGGCGATGGACTTCGGCCGCGTGTCGCTGGACGCGGACCTGATCCTCTACCTGTTCGGCACGCCCGGGCAGCAGCGGTTCTGGTTCATGTGGGACGACCTGGTCCGCGGCGCCATCGGCGCGGTGGTGCTGGCCGACACGCGGCGGCTGGCGGACTCGTTCGCCCCGATCGACTTCTTCGAGGACCGCGGCCTGCCGTACATCGTCGGCATCAACACGTTCGACGGCGTGCTGGAGCACGACATCAACGACGTCCGCGAGGCGCTGTCGATCGACCCCAACATCCCGATCGTCCGCTGCGACGCCCGGGACCGCGAGTCGACGAAGCAGACGCTGATCACGCTGGTCGAGTACGCCATGCGGCAGTGGATCGCGCTCCGGGCGGCCAACGCGCGCTGACCGTGGCGGAGCCAGGGGCCCGGGACACGCCCGGGCCCGGCGGCGCCGGTCACGCGCGGCGGAAGCGCAGCAGCACGACCTGGTCGTCGAAGGTGCGCGACTGCGCCAGTTCGAGGCCCAGCCGCGCGGTGCCCTCGGCGAACGGCCGCTTGCCGCCGCCGAGGACGACCGGGTGCACGAACACCTGGTACTCGTCGATCAGCCCGCGCGCGGTGAGCTCGGCGGCCAGTTCCGCGCCGCCCATGAGCAGCAGGTCGTCGCCCGGCTCGGCCTTCAGGGACGCCACCACCTCGCTCAGGTCGCCGCCGACGACCCGGGTGTTCCAGTCCGCCTTCTCCAGCGTCCGCGAGAACACGACCTTCGGCGTCTCACGCCAGACGGGCGCGAAGGCGATGTCGTGCGGGTGGTCCGAGATCGACTCGGCCTCCGGCCAGTACGCGGACATCATGTCCCAGACCTTCCGCCCGTAGGCGAACTCGCCGCAGCGCTCGGTCTGCTCCCGCGAGTAGGCCGACAGCTCGGGGCCCATGACCGGCCAGTCGAACTCGCCGTCCGGGCCCTCGACGCAGCCGTCGAGCGAAGTGTGGACCATGTAGACGATCTCGCGCATTTCCGTCTCCTCCTGGTGGGTCTGACCGAGGAGGTCGGAGCCGCGGACGGGGACCGGACACGCTCGCCGGAAAACTTTTCAGTACTCGTCGTGACGGCGCCACCACGAGCCGGGGCCGTCGTCGCCGCGGCTCTCCTCCTCCCACGCCTCCTGGCGGCCCAGCGGCGTGACGTCGAGGTACCGGTGCGACACGAGGAACATCTCGCCGCCGCGGCCGGAGGTGAAGTACGTCCGGTGGACGTCGTCGCCGTCGCGGAGGAAGACGCTGACGCCGAAGCCCCGGCCGACACCGCAGTCTTCGGTGAAGTCGCTGCCGTGCGCGGACACCCACGGCACGTCCCAGCCCATCCGCGTCTGGTACCGCTCGATCTCCGCGAGGGTCGCCGGTGCGACGACCTTCAGCGTGACGTCGCGGGCGTGCAGGTGCGCCAGGTGCGGCAGGTTGTCGACGATCAGCGAGCAGCCGGGGCAGCCCGCTTCGTCGCCCGGGTGCAGCATGAAGTGGTAGACGATCAGCTGACGGCGGCCGTCGAACAGGTCGAGCAGGCTCTGCTTGCCGTCGCCGGAGTCGAACTCGTACGGCTTGGTGAACGGCACCATCGGCAGCCGGCGGCGTTCGGCGGCGAGGTGGTCGGCCGCTTTCATCAGCTCCTTCTCCTTGACCAGCAGCGCGTCGCGCGCGGCCTGCCATTCCTCCGGCGAGACGATCTCGGGCAGGGTGGCGGTCATCGGACGTCCTTTCCTCGGATGAAGGCGGTCAGGTCCTCGAAACTGGAGCTCCAGCCCTCCTCGTGGCCGTCGCGTTCGGCGGCGGTCGGGAAGCCGGTCTGGACGAAGGTCATCTCGGTCTTGCCGTCGAGGTCGGCGAAGCCGATCGTCACGAGCGTCTCGTCGCGCAGGTCGCCCTCGGTGTCCCAGGCGAAGGTGAACACGAGCCGTTCGGGCGCGGTGATCTCGCGGTAGGTGCCGTGCATCCAGTGCTCGTCGCCCTCGGGGGAGCGGATGCACGCCCGCCAGGCGCCGCCGGGCCGGGTGGCGAGGGTGACGGCGGAGCCGGTGTAGCCGTGCGGCCCCAGCCAGCTCGCCAGCTGGTCGGGGTCGGTCCACGCGGCGAAGACCAGCTCGCGCGGGGCGTCGAAGACCCGGGTGATGGTGAGGTCAGGCATCGCCGGTCAGCCTCCTCAGGTGGTCCTCGAGGCGGTCGAACCCGTCGTCCCAGAACCGGCGGTAGGCCGCGACCCAGCCGGCCACGTCTTCCAGGGGTTTCGCCTCCAGCCGGCAGGGCCGCCACTGGCGGGTGCGGCCGCGGGTGATCAGCCCGGCCTCTTCCAGCACCTTCAGGTGCCGGGACACCGCGGGCAGGCTCATCGGGAACGGCTCGGCGAGTTCGTTGACCGTCGCTTCGCCGTTCGACAGGCGTTCGAGGATGGCGCGGCGGGTCGGGTCGGCGAGGGCCGAGAACGTCCGGCTCAGCGTGTCCGTCATTTCACCACCTTGTTAATTAACGTACCTGTTAAATATAGGGCCGAGCTGGCGGTTGTCAAGGTTCTCCGCCGTTGCCCTGAGAGCTGCGTCACCGGTTCTCGGGTTTCCAATAGTAGGAAGCCAAAGTATTTTGGAAGGATGACCAGCGAGCTGTACCGTCCCGCGCACCCTGTCCGGTTCGTGACGGCGTCGAGCCTCTTCGACGGGCACGACGCGTCGATCAACATCATGCGGCGGATCCTCCAGTCGCAGGGCGCGGAGGTCGTGCACCTGGGCCACAACCGGTCGGTCGACGAGGTCGCCACCGCGGCCATCGCCGAGGACGTCCAGGGGGTGGCCATCTCTGCTTACCAGGGCGGGCACGTCGAGTACTTCTCCTACCTGGTCGAACTGCTCCGCGAGCGCGGCGCCGGGCACATCAAGGTCTTCGGCGGCGGGGGCGGGGTGATCGTGCGCGAGGAGATCGAGCTGCTGCACTCGCGCGGCGTCGCGCGCATCTTCTCGCCCGAAGACGGCTACGAGATGGGCCTGCCGGGCATGATCAACTCGATGATCAAGGCCTGTGACGTCGACCTCGCGGCCGAGGCCCCTTCGCTGGACAAGGTGCTCTCCGGAGACGTGGCCTCGCTTTCGCGGGTCATCACGCAGCTGCAGGCCTCGAAGCTGTCCGAAGACCTGCTCGGCGGCATCACCGAGGCCGCGGGCAAGCGCGAGGTACCGGTACTGGGCATCACCGGCACCGGCGGCTCGGGCAAGTCGTCGCTCACCGACGAGCTGATCCGCCGTTTCCGCCTCGACCAGGAGGACAAGCTGCGGATCGCGGTGCTCGCCGTCGACCCGTCGCGGCGCAAGGGCGGCGGGGCGCTGCTCGGCGACCGCATCCGGATGAACTGCCTCGACGGCTCCCCGGTGTACTTCCGCTCCCTGGCCACGCGAACGACGTCCGGGGAGATCCCGGCCGGCCTCCGCGAATCGATCCTGGCGTGCAAGGCCGCCGGGTACGACCTGGTGATCGTCGAGACGCCCGGCATCGGGCAGGGCGACGCCGGGATCGTCGACTTCGTGGACGAGTCGCTGTACGTGATGACGCCGGAGTTCGGCGCCGCGTCGCAGCTGGAGAAGATCGACATGCTCGACTTCGCCGACGTCGTCGCGATCAACAAGTTCGAGCGCCGCGGCGCCGAGGACGCCCGCCGCGACGTCGCGCGCCAGCTGGTGCGCAACCGCGAGGCCTTCTCGTCTTCGCCGGAAGACATGCCGGTGTACGGCACGAGCGCGGCGAAGTTCAACGACGACGGCGTCACCGCGCTGTACCAGCACCTGCGGGGCATGCTCGCCGAGCGGGGCCTCGGTGTGTCCGCGGGCACGCTCCCGCACGTCGAGGGCAAGGTCTCGACGGACGCCTCGACGATCATCCCGGGCAACCGGGCCCGGTACCTGGCCGAGATTTCGGAGACCGTCCGCGGTTACCACGCGAAGACGCAGCAGCAGGTCGCCGCGATCCGCAAGCGGGACGCGCTGGCCGTCGCCCGCGAAGAACTGGCCAAGGTGGACGCGTCGACCGACGCGCTGGACGGGCTGCTCGCGGCGGCCGAGTCCGATGTGGACGGGGAGACCACGCAGCTGCTGGAGCGGTTCCGGGCGCTGGCCGAGGAGTACCGCCAGGACGAGCTCGTCGTGAAGATCCGCGACAAGGAACTGCGCACGCAGCTGTGGCGCGACACGCTGTCCGGCAACCGGATCCCGCGCGTCGCCCTGCCGCGGTACGCGGAGTCCGGCGAGCTGCTGTCGTTCCTGCGCCGCGAAAACCTGCCGGGCTACTTCCCCTACACCGCGGGGGTCTTCCCGTTCAAGCGCGAGGGGGAGGACCCGGCGCGGATGTTCGCCGGCGAGGGCGACGCGTTCCGCACCAACCGGCGGTTCAAGCTGCTGTCGGCCGATTCCGAGGCCAAGCGGCTCTCCACGGCGTTCGACTCGGTGACCCTCTACGGCCACGACCCCGACACGCGCCCCGACATCTACGGCAAGGTCGGCACGTCGGGTGTGTCCATCGCGACCCTCGACGACATGAAGGCGCTCTACGACGGCTTCGACCTGACCGCGCCGAACACATCGGTGTCGATGACGATCAACGGCCCGGCGCCGACGATCCTCGCCTTCTTCCTCAACACCGCGATCGACCAGAAGCTGGAGGCGTTCCAGGCCGAGCACGGGCGTGAGCCCTCCGACGCCGAAGCCGCCGAGCTGCGCGAATGGGTGCTGCGCAACGTCCGCGGCACGGTGCAGGCCGACATCCTCAAGGAGGACCAGGGCCAGAACACCTGCATCTTCTCCACCGAGTTCAGCCTCCGGATGATGGCCGACATCCAGGAGTGGTTCATCGAGCACGGCGTCCGCAACTTCTACTCCGTGTCGATTTCGGGCTACCACATCGCCGAAGCCGGGGCGAACCCCATTTCACAGCTGGCCTTCACGCTGTCCAACGGCTTCACCTACGTCGAGTCCTACCTCGCGCGCGGCATGGACATCGACGACTTCGCGCCGAACCTGTCGTTCTTCTTCTCCAACGGCATGGACGCGGAGTACTCGGTGCTCGGCCGGGTGGCGCGCCGGATCTGGGCCGTGGCCATGCGCGAGCGCTACGGCGCGAACGAGCGGTCGCAGAAACTCAAGTACCACGTGCAGACGTCCGGCCGGTCGCTGCACGCGCAGGAAATGAGCTTCAACGACATCCGCACCACGCTGCAGGCGCTGTGCGCGCTGTACGACAACGCGAACTCCCTGCACACCAACGCCTTCGACGAGGCGATCACCACGCCGTCGGAGTCGTCGGTGCGCCGCGCGATGGCCATCCAGATGATCATCAACAAGGAATGGGGCCTGTCGAAGAACGAGAACCCGCTGCAGGGTTCGTTCGTCATCGACGAGCTGACCGACCTGGTCGAGGAGGCCGTGCTGGCCGAGTTCGACCGCATTTCCGAGCGCGGCGGCGTCCTCGGCGCGATGGAGACCGGCTACCAGCGCGGCCGGATCCAGGACGAGTCGATCCTCTACGAGCGCAAGAAGCACGACGGCTCGCTGCCGATCATCGGCGTCAACACCTTCCGCAACCCGCATGCGGGGGAGGAGGACGTCGAGGTCGAGCTGGCCCGGGCGACCGAGGACGAGAAGCGGTCCCAGCTGGACCGCCTGGCGGACTTCCAGCACCGCCACCACGAGGAGGCCCAGCAGGCGCTCAAGGCCCTGCGCGAGGCGGCCACCCGCGGCGGCAACCTGTTCGGGGTGCTGGTGGATGCCGCGCGGGTGTGCTCGCTCGGTCAGATCACGGAGGCGTTCTTCGAGGTCGGCGGCCAGTACCGGCGCAACGTCTAGCGCCGGACCGCCGTCAGGTACCAGACCGGGACCAGGACCCGGCCGCCGGTGTCCGTGGGCAGGCCGGACAGGTCGGCGTCGTCCTCGTCCAGCACCGCCCGGACGCTCTGCCGCAGCTCCTCCGGCGTCATCGACGTCGTGTAGACGGTCGGTTCGAGCTTCTCGACGGTCCAGTCCCGGCCGACGGTCTCCCGCAGGTTCGCTTCGCTGATCAGGTAGGGCGCGGGAAATCCGGCCGGCACCTCCGGGGAGAAGGCGAAGAGGTGCAGCCGCGCGCCCGGCCGCGTCGCGCGGGTCAGGGCGGCGAGGTACTCGTGGCGCTGTTCCTCGCTCAGGCAGTGGTAGAGGGCGCTGTCCAGGACCGTGTCGAAGCGGCCTTCGTAGCCTTCGAGTTTCGTCGCGTCGGCGACGGCGAACTCGATGTCGAGGCCCTTCTCCGCGGCGCGGGCGCGCGCCTGCTCGACCGCCGACGGGGCGCCGTCGAGGCCGGTGACGTGCAGGCCGCGGGAGGCGAGGAACGCGCTGTTGTCCCCGAGGCCGCAGCCGATGTCGAGGACGTCACCGGTGAACCCGCCCGCGTCGGCCAGCGCGACGACGGCGGGCTGCGGCGCGCCGAGGTCCCACGGCATCTTCCGGCCGATCGGCGTGCTGCCCCGGTAAAGCTCCTCGAAGTCGACGTCCTGGACGTCCATGACTACCCCCTTATTCAACGTATGATGAGATGACTCCATCCTGCACCTCCTGTCCACCCGGTGGTAGTCCTGGAAGCATGAAATTCGGGATTTCGACGTTCGTGACCGACGAAGGCATCCGGCCGGACGTGCTGGGCGCCGCCCTGGAAGAACGCGGCTTCGACTCGCTGTGGCTGGCCGAGCACTCGCACATCCCCGCGAGCCGGGAAACGCCGTACCCGGGCGGGGGCGAGCTGCCGCGCGTGTACTACCGCACCCTCGACCCGTTCGTGGCGCTGGCCGCTGCGGCCACGGCGACCTCGGAGCTGCTGCTGGGCACCGGGATCGCCCTGCTCATGCAGCGCGACCTGATCCACACCGCCAAGGAAGTCGCGTCACTGGACCTGATTTCCGACGGCCGGGCGCTGTTCGGCGTCGGCGTCGGCTGGAACCGCGAGGAGATGCGCAACCACGGCACCGACCCGAAGACCCGCGGCGCGCTGATGGACGAGCAGCTGGCCGCGCTCAAGGAGATCTGGACGTCGGAACAGGCGGAGTTCCACGGTGCGCACGTCGACTTCGACCCGATCTTCAGCTGGCCGAAGCCGGTGCAGCAGCCGCACGTCCCGATCTACATCGGCGGCGAAAGCGAGGCGGCGCTGAACCGGCTGGTCAAGTACGGCGACGGCTGGCTGCTCCGGGGCTTCACGAAGTACCAGGAGGCCCAGCGGGTGCGCGGCTGGCTGGCGGACCAGGGCCGCGAAGACGTCCAGTTCGCGGTGTTCGGCGGCCCGACGACACCGAAGGTGATCGACGGCTTCCGCGAGGCCGGCGTCGAGCGGTACACGTTCCTGCTGGACACGCTGCCGGAAGCGGAGACGCTCAAGGCGCTCGACGAGCTGGCGAAGGTGGCCGCCGCGCACCGATGAGGGTGACCTGCACGGCACCGGAAACTGTCGGTGCCGAGCGATAGAGTGGAACCGGGGGGCGCCCCCGTGGTTCGGGTGCGGCGGTTACTTGTCCAGCAGCAGGTGCACCGAGAGTTCGAGGCGGTTCGCGACGTCGGCGGCCGAGGCGCGGCGGGTCACCCAGGCCACCAGGTTCGCCATCCAGACGTCCGCGACGACGTGGAAGATGTCGCGGTCCGCCTCGGCCGGCTCGGCGATGCCCATCGCTTTGGCGAACATGTTCTCCATCAGCCGTCCGACCTGCTCGACCTCGGCGGCGGCGGAGGTGTCGGCGAACATGAACGCGCGGACCATGGCCTCGGTGAGGTGCGGGTCGCGCTGCATCATGCGCGTGTTGCGGCCGAGCACGAACATCAGCCGCTCGGCCGGCGTGTCGCCGGGGATGGCCTGGCGTTCCAGCTTCTCCTGCGCGCGCTCGAACTCGCGGGCCAGTCCGGAGACGAGCAGGTGGATCTTCGAGGGGAAGTACCGGTACAGCGTGCCGAGCGCGACGTCGGCCTTCTCGGCGACGGCGCGCATCTGCACCGCGTCGTAGCCGCCCTTCGAGGCCAGCGCGAGGGTGGCGTCGATGATCCGGCGGCGGCGGTCGCGCTGGGCGGCCGAGCCGAGCTCGTCGGCCCCGATCGCGCTCAGGCCGTTGCCGCGGGCCTTGGTCTTGCCTGGCATCGGCGTTCCCCCGTCCTTCGGAACTTGTTCCAGTTCACGACGTAGATTACCTGTCCTGGCGAACCTCGCGACAGCTGACCCACTGGCCGAAAAACTGTAACACGTTCTACACTCGCGAGTAGTGTCACGCCCGCGAGGAGGTCCGATGCCGGTCGCGCTCACCGAGGAACAGGCCGCGCTGGCCGAGGCGATCCACGCCTGGTCCGCGGCGCACCACCCGCGAGAGGCGGTGCGCGCGGCGGAAACCGGGGCCGGCGCGGGAATCCCGGCGGGCTTCGCCGAACTCGGCCTGTTCGGCGTCGCAGTGCCCGCGGCAGCCGGGGGCGCCGACGGCAGTGTCGCCGATCTCGCCGCCGGGCTCGCCGCGGCGGCGGAAGAACTCGTTCCCGGGCCGGTGCTGGGCACCGCCCTCGCCGGGATCCTGCTGGCCGAAGTCCCCGAGGCGAAGGAGCTGCTCTGCGCCGTCGCCGAGGGGGAAGCCACGGTCGCGGTCCTGCTGGACGTCCTGTCGCTCGAGGACGGCGTCAGCGGGCCCGTTCCCGGCGCGGATGCCGGGACGTGGCTGCTGGTGCCGGTCGACGGCGGCCACGTGCTGCTCGCCCCCGGCACGCCCGGGGTGGCCGTCGAGCCCTTGGCGGCGTTCGACTTCTCGCGTCCGCTGGCCCGCATCCGGTTCTCGGGCGTCCGTGCCGAAGTGCTCTCGTTGCCGCCGGTCCGGCCGTCGGCGGCGATCCTCGCCGCGGCCGAGGCGGCGGGCGTGGCGCGGCGGTGCCTCACCATCGCCGTCGAATACGCCAAGGTCCGCGAGCAGTTCGGGCAGCCGATCGGGGCGTTCCAGGCGGTCAAGCACCTGTGCGCCGAGATGCTGTGCCGGGCCGAAGCCGCCGAAGCGCTGGCCTGGGACGCGGCCTCCGGGCAGCACCCGCTGTCGGTGGCGAGCGCGGCCGTCGTCGCCCTCGACGCGGCCGTCGCCAACGCCGAGGACTGCGTCCAGGTGCTCGGCGGGATCGGCTTCACCTGGGAGCACGACGCGCACCTGTACCTGCGCCGGGCGGTGGCCCTGCGGCAGTGGCTCGGCGGGTCGTGGCGGCGGCAGGCGGCTTCGCTGGCGCTCTCCGGGACCGAGCGGACGCTGGGTGTCGACGTGGGCGACGATCCGGTGTTGCGGGACGAAGTGGCTCGGATCGCGGCACTGCCCTCCGCTTCGCAACGCGTCGCGCTCGCTGATGCGGGTCTGCTGACGCCGCACTGGCCCGCGCCCTACGGCCGGGGTGCCGATGCCGCGGAGCAGCTGCGGATCGACGCCGCACTGGCCGCCGCCGGTGTCCGCCGTCCGGACCTGGTGATCGGCGCGTGGGCGGTGCCGACGATCCTCGAACACGGCAGCGACGAGCAGCGGGCGCGGTTCGCCCGGCCCACCCTGCGCGGCGAAATCACCTGGTGCCAGCTGTTCAGCGAGCCCGGCGCGGGGTCGGACCTGGCCGCGCTGCGGACGGCGGCCCGGCGCGTCGACGGCGGCTGGCGGCTGTCGGGGCAGAAGGTGTGGACGTCGCTGGCCCGCGAAGCCGACTGGGGCATCTGCCTGGCCCGCACCGACCCGGACGCGCCGAAGCACAAGGGCATCACCTACTTCCTGGTCGACATGCGCGCCTCCGGGATCACCACGCGGCCGCTGCGGGAGATCACCGGGGAAGCGGTGTTCAACGAGGTGTTCCTCGACGACGTGTTCGTGCCGGACGCGGACGTCGTCGGTGTCCCGGGCGGCGGCTGGCGACTGGCCCGCACGACCCTGGCCAACGAGCGGGTGGCCATCGGCAGCGGCTCGGCGGTCGGCGAGAGCGTGCAGACGTTGGTGTCCACAGTGGACGCCTCGGTCCTGGACGACGTCGCCTTGGAGCGGCTCGGTTCGCTGGTCGCCGACGGCGTCGCGGGCTCGGTGCTGGACCTGCGGGCGGCCCTGCGCCGGCTGGAGGGCCAGGACCCGGGTGCCGAGTCGAGCGTGCGCAAGCTGCTGGGCGTTTCGCACCGGCAGGACGTGGCCGAGTTCGCGCTGGAGCTGGCGGGCACGGGCGCGTTGCTCGCGGACGGCCCGGCCCAGCACGAATTCCTGCTCACCCGCTGCCTCTCGATCGCGGGCGGCACGACGCAGGTCCTGCGGTCCCTCACGGCGGAACGCCTCCTGGGCCTGCCTCGCGGGTGAGGTCCCTGAGTTGCGTCGTGCAACGGTGCGAAAGGACCGTTGGCGCCGCCGAGGGCAAAACTGTCGGGGTCGTGTTCTAGCGTTGCGGTCGTGGAGTTCAGCGCAGACACCCAGGCCACGTACCTTCCCGCGGATCCCCCGCGGGACGGCGTGCTGGCCCTGTGGGGCGAGGACGTGGCCGGCGGGACCACGATCGAGCTCGTGCTGCCCCGCGGCGCGAAATTCGCCCGGACGAAGGTCGACGCCGAACTGGTCCCGCTGGAGCGGGCGCTGCCCCGGCTCCTGTCGGTGGGGGAGGGGGCGAGCCCGGCGGTCGCGGCGTGGTCGGCCGCGGTCAACGCGGGGGTGAACCTGGTCGCCCGGGGCCGGCTGCGCCCCGCGGCGTCCCCGGCCGGCGCGGCGGCATGGCGCATCGGCCCGCTCGACGCCGCCGACGAGGAACTGCTGCGCGGGCTGGCGGGCGCGTTGCCGCCGGAGGCGTACGCGCTGCCGCTGACGGGGCTGAAACGCATCCGCCTGCACTCGCCGGACTCGCTGGTCCGCGCGCTCTGGGACGCCACGGCCGACCTGCTGGTCCGCAGCCCGGCCGCGCCGGTCGGGGCCGGCGACCCCGCGTTCGCGGCCCGGGAACCGGCGTTGCTGGGCCCGGACGGGGCCGCGTGGCTCGCGGAGCTGGAGGCCCGCGAACCGCGTGGCGTGCAGGTGCTCCTGCGGGTCGAAGGCGTCGGCGACGACTCGTTCGCCGGGGTGCTGGCGGTGCGCAGCATGGCGGAGCCGAGCCTGGTGGTGGAGGCGGCCACGCTGTGGGACGCCCCGGACGCGGTGCTGAACCGGCTCGGCGACCAGGTCGAGACGCAGCTGCTGCTGGGCCTGCGTCGCGGCGCGCGGGCCTGGCCGCCGCTGGGCCGGGTGCTGGCCGAGCCCGCGCCGGCGTCGCTGGCGCTGTCCGACGACGAGGTCGTCGACCTCCTCACCGACGGCGCCCGCGAGCTGGGCGGCGCGGGCATCGAGGTGCTGTGGTCGAAGGGCCTGTTCGCGGGCGAGGTGAAGGCCAAGGCGAGCGCCACGCAGGCGCCGGCGAGCGTGGCCGGGCCGGAGTTCGCGTTGCGGTCGCTGCTGGAGTTCCGCTGGCAGCTCAGCCTCGGCGGCGAGCAGCTGACCGAGGCCGAGGTGACGGCGCTCGCCGAGGCCAAGCGGCCGCTGGTCCGCCTGCGCGGCCAGTGGGTGCGCGTGGATCCGCAGCTGCTGGCCCGGGTCCGCGGCCGCACCCGCAAGCTGGACGCGGGCGAGGCCCTGGCGGCGGCGTTGACGGGCGAGCTGGAACTGGACGGCGAGCGAGTGGAGTTCGCGGCACCCCCGGCGCTGGACGGGCTGGTTTCGCGCATCCGGGACCGGGCGGAGGGGGCGGTGGCACCGCCGCCGGGGTTGCAGGCGACGTTGCGGCCGTACCAGCAGGCGGGACTGGCATGGCTGGCGACGATGACGGGACTGGGGCTGGGTGCGTGCCTGGCCGACGACATGGGGCTGGGCAAGACGATCCAGCTGATCGCCCTGCACCTGCACCGCCGGGCTTCGGCGGCTCAGGCACAGCTCCAGCCCGCCCGCGCGCAGCCTGGCGAGGTGGCTGGGCCGGCGGGCGGGGGATTGCGGCAGGCCGGTGAGTCCGGCCAAGCGGCCGGTGGGGCGTCGCCGCAGCTCGGCGACGTGGCTGGGGGATTGCGGCAGGCTGGTGAGTCCGGCCAATCGGCCGCGGGGTCGTCGCCGCAGCTCGGCAAGGTGGCCCGAGCGGCGGGTGGGGGATTGGGGCAGGCCGGTGAGTCGAGCGAATCGGCCGGTGGGTCGTCGCCGCAGCTCGGCGGGGTGGCCCGGCCGGCGGCCGGGGTACCGCCGCAGCCCGCCGAAGCCGAGCGGCTTGCGGCTGCGTCTTCCCCCGATGCGGATCTCCCCCTGGCGGCGGCCGAACCCGAGCTCGGCGGCCCCACCCTCGTCCTCTGCCCCACCTCCCTCCTCGGCAACTGGGAGCGCGAGTTCGCCCGCTTCGCCCCGGACATCCCTGTCCGCCGCTTCCACGGCGGCCGCCGCCATCTCGGTGACCTCGCCCCGGACGAGGTCGTCCTCGCCACCTACGGCGTCCTCCGCCGTGACCGCGAAACACTGTCCGAAGTGGACTGGGGGCTGGTCGCCGCCGATGAGGCGCAGCACGTCAAGAATCCGCTGTCCGCCACCGCCAAGGAGCTGCGCAAGATCCCCGCCCGGGCCAAGGTCGCCCTCACCGGCACGCCCGTCGAGAACCGGCTCACCGAACTGTGGTCCATTGTGGACTGGACGACCCCCGGCCTGCTCGGCCCGCTCGACCGCTTCCGCCGCACCGTCGCGCGGCCGATCGAACGCGACCGCGACCAGGCCGTCACCGAACGGCTGGCCGCCACCGTCCGGCCGTTCCTGCTGCGGCGGCGCAAGACCGACCCGGACATCGCCCCGGAACTGCCGCGCAAGACCGAGACCGACCGGTTCGTCCCGCTCACCGCCGAGCAGACCACGCTCTACGAAGCCGTCGTGCGGGAAAACCTGGCCGAAATCCGCGAGACGCAGGGCATCAAGCGGCGCGGGCAGGTCCTGCAGCTGCTCACCGAGCTCAAGCAGATCTGCAACCACCCCGCCCAGTTCCTCAAGGAACCGCACGGCACCCTCACCGGCCGCTCCGGCAAGCTCGCCGCGTTCGAGGAACTGCTGGACGTCATCCTCGACGAGGGCGAGAGCGTGCTCGTCTTCAGCCAGTACGTCCAGCTCTGCCGCCTGCTCGAGCGGCGCCTCACCGAGCGTGGCCTGCCCACCGAGCTGCTGTCCGGGGCCAGCTCGCCGGCGAAGCGGCAGGACATGGTCGACCGGTTCCAGGCCGGCGAAATCCCGGTGTTCCTGCTTTCGCTCAAGGCGGGCGGCGTCGGGCTCAACCTGACCCGGGCCACCCACGTGATCCACTACGACCGCTGGTGGAACCCGGCGGTCGAGGACCAGGCCACCGACCGCGCGTACCGCATCGGGCAGGACCGGCCGGTCCAGGTGCACCGGTTGATCGCCGAGGGCACCCTCGAAGAGCGGATCGCGCAGGTCCTCGAAAAGAAACGCGGGCTCGCCGAGTCGATCGTCGGCGCGGGGGAGGACTGGATCACCGAACTGTCCGACGACGAGCTCGCCGACCTCGTCCGGCTCGGGAGCGGGTGATGCCACCGAGGCGGAACTTCGGCACCACCTGGTGGGGCCGCGCCTGGGTCGACGCGCTGGAGCAACGCGCGAAGCTCGACCCGAACCGGCTGCCACGCGGGCGGACGTACGCGCGGAAAGGCACGGTCAGCGAGCTCCACTTCGGCGCCGGTGGGATGACGGCGCGCGTGCGTGGCAGCCGGCCCCAGCCCTACCAGGTCACGATCACCATGCGCACGTTCACCGACGGCGAATGGGACACGCTGCTCGGCGTGGTCGGCACGCAGCTCGGGCACGCGGCGGCGCTCCTCGACGGCGAGCTGCCCGGCGCGCTGGCCGAGCAGGCCCGCGAGGCGGGCGCCGACCTGCTGCCGGGCCCGGGCGACCTGCGGCCGCGGTGCTCGTGCCCGGATTCGGCGAACCCGTGCAAGCACGTCGCCGCGGTGTACTACCTGGTCGCCGACGAGGTGGACCGCGACCCGTTCACGCTCTTCCTGCTGCGCGGACGCCCGCGGGCGGACGTGCTGGCCGAGCTCCGCGCCCGCCGGTCACCGGCGCGCGGCGAGAAACCGAAGCTGCCGAAGCGCGTGGACGAGGGCCTGACCCCGAAGGCCGCCTACACCCGCCGGCCGGGCGCGATCCCGGCCCTGCCGCCACCCCCGCGGATCCCCGGCCCGCCGGCGGTCCTCGACCTCGACCCACCCCCGGCCACGGGCTGGACGGCGGCGGCCCTGTCCACCTTGGCGGCGGACGCGGCCTCCCTGGCCCGCGACCTCCTCACGAGCGGCGCGACGGCGACGGAGCTGACGTTCGAGGAGGACCTGGCCCGCCGAGCGGCGGCCCGCACCGGCCCGGAGATCACCGCCCTGGCCGCGGCGGCCCAGGTGCCACCCCGCGACCTGGCCCGCTGGGCGGAAGCCTGGCGGGAAGCAGGCCGCGGCGGGTTGGCGGCCCTGCGCGAAACCTGGCAGCCGGGCCCGGGTCCGCTGGCCGAAGCGCAGGGAATCCTGGCGGACGCGGGTTTACCGGGAACGCCGAAGGTGTGGCGAAACCGTCTCACGCAAGGAGAACTGCAGTTGCGCTACGGCCGCGACGCGCGCTGGTACCGCTTCGTGCGCGAAGGAACGGAGTGGCGCCTCGACGGCCCGCCCTCGGCGAGCCCGCTGGACCTCGTCTACTGAGCCCGCTCGGCCTTCCAAGCGTTGTACGTGTAGTCCAAGAACCGCGCCACCCCGCGCACCACGTGCGCCGACCGCACCGACGTGAACACGTCGAACGCGTGCTGCGCCCCCGCCAGCTCCGCGTACGCCACCGGCTCCCGGGACTTCTCCCGCAGCCGCCGCACGAACTCGCGGGCTTCGCGCACCGGGACCAGGGAATCGTCCCGGCCGTGGAGCACGAAGAACGGCGGGGCGTCCGACGTGATCCGGTCCAGCGGGGAGGCCGCGATGTAGTCGTCCAGGTGGGACACCGGGTCCCGGTCCGGGGCGAACACGCGCCGCGCGATCAGGCTCTCCAGGCGGTACTTGCTCGCCGGGGCGCCGGAGGTCGCCGCGAAGTCGTACACGCCGTAGTGCGGTACGCACGCCTGGACGCTCGTGTCCGCGTCCTCGAACGACGGCTGCAACGCCGGGTCGTTCTGCGACAACGCCAGCAGCGCCGACAGGTGCCCGCCCGCCGAGCCGCCCGTCACCGCCACGAACCGCGGGTCGCCGCCGTACGACTCGATCGACGAGCGGATCCACGCCAGTGCCTGCTTCGCCGCGACGATGTGCGCCGGCCAGCGGTGGGCCGGGGCCAGCGGGTAGTTGATCGCGACGCACACCCAGCCGCGGCGGGCCAGGTAGCGCATCAGAGGACGGCCCTGCTCCTCCTTGTTGCCGATCACCCACGCCCCGCCGTGGACCTGCAGCAGCACCGGCGCGCCGGAGACGGGCTCGGAAGGCCGGTACACGTCGAGCAGGAACCGCTTGCCGCCCGGGGCGTAGGCGATGTTGCGGTCGACGCGGACGTCCGGGGCGCCCATCCGGAACGGCAGCGCCAGCTCGCCCCACGGCAACCCCAGGTCGGACCGGCCCAGCTCCGACGCGTAGTCCGGACCCAGCGCCGACGTCAGCGCCTTCTCGATCTCCTCGCGGGCGCCGTGCCCGGTGCGGACCAGCGTGGCCAGCCCGGCCGCGGACGCCGCCGCCATCGCCAAGCCGACCTTCGTCGACCGGTCGCCCACGCCGTGGCGGGCCACGTGGACCAAGGAATCCGCTGCCGTCAGCGCGAGGAACTGGGGCGCCAGCTCGCCGGTCAGCCAGCCGGCGAAGAACACCGGGATCGTCGTGGAACGCGCCCGCAGCGGGCGGAGCGCGTTGGCGGTGAGACCGAGCTGGACCGCGCGACGGATCAGGAAATTCGGCTGCACCAGCGTGATGATACCGGCGAGTAGGGTGACGCGCCGCCCGTCCGGCGTGGCCTACCCTGGCGCCATGCAGAGATTGAGCGGCCTCGACGCGAGCTTCCTCTACCTCGAGACGTCGTCCCAGGTCCTGCACGTCTGCGGGCTGCTCGTCCTCGACGGCTCGACCGTCCCCGGCGGCTACTCGTTCGCGAAGCTGTACGAAAAGCTCGACGCGCGCGTGCGGGAAATCCCGGCGTTCCGCCGCAAACTGCACAATCCGCTCTGGAACCTCAGTCATCCCGTGTGGATCGAGGACGAGGAGTTCGACCTCGACCACCACGTGCACCGCATCGGCGTGCCCGCCCCGGGCGACCGCACCGAGCTGGCCGACCTCTGCGCGCACATCGCCGGGCAGCAGCTCGACCGCGCGCACCCGCTGTGGCAGCTGTACGTCATCGAGGGCCTGGCCGACGGCCAGTTCGCCGTCCTGCTCAAGATGCACCACGCGAGCGTCGACGGCGTCAGCGGCGCCAGCCTGATCACCTACCTGGCCGGCCTGGAACCGGACGGCCCGATGCCCCGGGTCGACGAGCGCAGCACCGGCGGCACGCCGTCGCCGCTGGACCTGCTGCGCTCCGGCGTCGAGAGCGTCGCGAGACGCCCCGCCGAGGTCGCGCGGCTGCTGCCCGACCTGCTGGGCCTGGTGCCGCGGTGGCTCGGCCGGGCGTTGCGGGGCCAGGGCATGCCGGTCCCGTTCACCGCGCCGAGGACGTCGCTGAACGGCACGATCACCGGGCACCGCAGCGTCGCGTTCGCCCAGCTCGACCTGGCCGAGATCAAGGAGGTGAAGAACGCCTTCGGGGTCACGGTCAACGACGTCGTGCTCGCGCTGGTCGCCGGCGCGCTGCGGGAGTTCCTCGCCGCGCGCGGCGAGCTGCCGTCGGACCCGCTGGTGGCGACCGTCCCGGTCTCGGTGCACGACCGCACCGAACGCGAGCACGGCAGCAACAAGGTTTCGGCGTTCTTCGCCTCCCTGCCGACGCACCTGGCCGACCCGGCCGCCCGGGTGTTCTTCCTCGCCGAGGCCAACCGGCGGTCGAAGGACCACCACCACGACATCGACGCCGACATGCTGCAGGACTGGGCGCAGTTCTCGGCCGCGACGGCGTTCGGACTCGCCGTGCGCGCGTATTCGGCGCTCAGGCTGGCCGAAAAGCACCCGGTGGTGCACAACCTGGTCGTCTCGAACGTGCCCGGCCCGCCGATGCCGCTGTACTTCCTCGGCGCGCGGATCACCGGCTTCTACCCGCTCGGCCCGGTGTTCCACGGCGCCGGGCTGAACGTCACCGTGCTGTCCAACGCCGGCAAGGTGCACGTCGGCCTGCTCGGCGCGCGCGAGCTGGTCAAGGACCTGTGGCCGCTGGCCGACGCGCTGCCGGACGCGCTCGCCGAGCTGCTCAAGGCCGCGGGCTGAGCACCACCACCGGGATCTCCCGCTCGGTCCAGGCCTGGTATTTCGCGAAGTCCGCGTACAGCTCCACCAGCCGCGGCCAGAGGGTGTCGCGTTCGGCTCCCTCCGCGACCCGCGCCCGGACCGGAACCCCGCGGCGGCCCTTGAGGTGGATGCGGGTTTCGGGGTGGGCCAGCAGGTTGTGGTACCACTGCGGGTGCTTCGGCAGCCCGCCCTGCGAGCCGACGATGACGACGTCGTCGCCGGAGCGCAGGTACAGCAGCGGGGTGGTGAACAGCCGCCCGGACTTGCGGCCGCGGTGCTCCAGCAGCAGCGTCGGCACGGGCTTGCGGAACCCGGCGCCCACCCGCCACTTGCTCCCGATGCGGCCGCCGGTCAGCCGGAAGACCGCCACCTGCGCCTTGGCCGCGTACTTCATGACTTTCGCCGTCACGGGCGAGTCGAGGCCGCCGGGCTTCCGGTCGGGCAGGCTGAAGCGTCCCATCAGGGGTTCCTTCCTCGGAGGGAGTGGACGGCGGCGAGCAGGGCGGGCACCCACCGGTCGGCGGCGAGGACGCAGGCGGCGTGCCCGGCCGCGACCTCGTAGGCCGCCGCGCCCGGGATCCGGCGGGCGAGGGACCGCTGGTGGTCCGGGGCGATGAACCGGTCCCGGGCGGTCACGACGACCGCCGCCGGCAGGCGCAGCGTGGGCAGCCACGGCGTCGAGTCGAACCGGCCGATCTCGTCGACGGCGACCGCGATCTCCCACGGCTTGGTCGACCGGAACTCCCGCAGGCCCCACCGGTAGTCCTCGACGCGCCGCGACGGTGCTTCCGGGAGCCGGACGCGCGCACGCAGCCGCGGCAGCGCCCGGCCGAACAGGTCGAGGGCGGCGCGCTGGCGCAGCCCGCGGCGGAAGCTGCTCGCGGTCGAACAGAGCACCAGACCGGTAACACGTTCTGGTTCGGCGCGAGCCGCGAGCTGGGCGACCAGCCCGCCCATCGAGTACCCGGCGAGCGCGAACCGTGCCAGGCCGAGCGCGTCCGCGACCGCGATGACGTCCCCGGCGCAGTCGGCGAGCCGGAACTGCGGCGACCGGATGCCCCGGCCGTGCCACCGCTGGTCGAACACGACGACGCGGTGGTCCCGCGCCAGCTTCGCCAGCGCCGGGTACCAGGTCAGCAGGCCCGTGCAGGCCACCGAGTGCAGCAGGACCAGCGCGGGCGCCTCCCGCGGCCCGACGTCGGTGACGACGGTCCGGCCGCGCCCGGGCAGGTCGAGGGGAACCGGGTCCGGCACGCCGGCGGTCGGGGGCACGGTGATCAGCCGCCTCCGCGCCATTGCGCCACCCCCGGGGGTTGCCGTGTCCGCCCTTTCCGGTTAAGACTAGAACAAGTTTCAATATTGCGCCCGATCCGGAGGACAGGCGTGGACTTCGCCCTTGACGATACGCAGACCGAGATCGCCGCCCTCGCCGCGAAGGTGCTCAGCGACTTCGGGGGTGCGAACCCCGCACCCCGCCCGGGGGGCTCTGCCCCCGCGGACCCCTCGAAGCGGGTGACGTCCGACGATCCCTGGCGCGCACTCGCGTCGGCGGGCCTGCTGGCTCTGGCGTTGCCCCCGGAGCTGGAAGGCGACGGCCTCGGCGTCTCGGAGGTCGCGCAGGTGCTGACCGAGGTCGGCCGGGCCGCCGCGCCGGTGCCCGCGTACGCCGCGCTGGCGCTGGGCGTCCTGCCGCTCGAGTCCCTCGGTACTCCGGCCCAGCGCGCGGAGTTCCTGCCGCCGGTCGCGGCCGGGGAAACGCTGCTGACCGCGGCATTGCACGAGCCGTCCGCTCCGCTGGCCGCCGAGCCCGCGACCACCGCGCGCGCCGCCGACGGCCGCTGGATCCTCGACGGCGTCAAGACCGCCGTCCCGTATGCCGCTGAGGCCCACCGGATCCTCACGCCGGTGTCCACCCCGCACGGCACCGCCGTCTACCTGGTCGATCCGCACGCCGATGGCGTCACCCTCGTGTCCACCCGCAACTCGGCCGGAACGCCGGAATGCACCGTGCGCCTGGACGCCGTGGCCGTCGAAGAGGCCGACCTGCTGGCCGACGGGGACGCCGTCGCCGTCCTGCACCGGTTCGCGCTGGCCGGGGCGCTCGCCCTCGGCGACGGCCTGCTCGCCGGCGCGCTCGCGCTGACCGTGAAGCACGTCGGGGAGCGCACCCAGTTCGGCCGTCCCCTCGCGGCGTTCCAGGCGGTGGCCGGGCAGATCGCCGACGTCTACGTGGCTGCGCGGACCGTGCACCTCGCCGTGACGTCCGCGGTGTGGCGGCTGGCTTCCGGGCTCGACGCGGACGCCGAACTGGACATCGCCGCCTACTGGTTCGCTTCGCAGGCCCCGCAAGCACTGGCGACCTGCCACCACCTGCACGGCGGGGTCGGCGTCGACGAAACCTATCCGCTGCACCGGTATTCGTCGGCGGTCAAGGATCTCGGCCGGGCGCTCGGCGGCGCCGCGCACCGGCTCGGCAGGCTCGGCGAACGAGTGGCGGGGTGAGCGGATGCACGTCGAACTGACCGCGGCGCAACGGGAACTGCGCGCCGAGCTGCGCGCGTACTTCGCCGGGCTGATCAGTCCCGAGGAACGTCAAGCCATGCGGCGCGAGCGGCACGGGCCGGTGTTCCGCGAGATCGTCCGGCGGATGGGCCGTGACGGCCGGCTCGGCGTCGGCTGGCCGGTCGAGTACGGCGGCCAGGGATTCGGCGGCCTCGAACAGCACCTGTTCGTCGACGAGGCCGCGCGCGCCGACGTCCAGCTGCCGTCGGTGACGCTGCAGACGGTCGGGCCGACGCTGCAGGAGTTCGGCACGGACGAGCAGAAGTCGTTCTTCCTGCCGAAGATCCTGGCCGGCGAGATCCACTTCGCGATCGGGTACACCGAGCCGGAAGCGGGGACCGATCTGGCGTCGCTGCGGACGACGGCGGTGCGCGACGGCGACGAATACGTCGTCAACGGGCAGAAGATCTTCACCACCGGCGGGCACGACGCCGACTACATCTGGCTCGCCGTGCGGACCGACCCGGAGGCGCCGAAGCACCGCGGCATCTCGATCCTGATCGTCGACACGAGCGACCCCGGCTACTCGTGGACGCCGATCATCACCTGCGACGGCGCGCACCACGTCAACGCGACGTACTATTCGGACGTTCGCGTACCGGCGAACCGCTTGGTGGGCAGGGAAAACGCGGGCTGGCGGCTGATCACGACGCAGCTCAACCACGAGCGCGTGATGCTCGGCCCGGCCGGGCGCATCGGCGGCCTGTACGACCGCGTGCACGCCTGGGCGGCCGCGCACGGCCTGCTGGACCTCGCCGACGTCCGCGCCGTGCTGGCCGACGCCCTCGCCGTCACGCGGGTGAACGAGCTGCTGAACTGGCAGGTCGCGGTGTCCTCGGCGAGCGCGCCGGTGGGCGTGGCCGACGCGTCGGCGACGAAGGTGTTCAGCTCCGAGGCCATCCAGCGGATCGGCCGTGATCTCGAAGAAGTCGTCGGGCGCCACGGCGACCTGGCCGATCCGGACACCGCCGAGCTGGCGGACTGGCTCGACCTCACCGCGAAGCGCAACATCGTGCTGACGTTCGGTGGCGGCGTCAGCGAAATCCAACGGGAGCTGATCGCCTCGATCGGCCTGGGCCTGCCGAGGGTGCCACGATGAACGTCCGGGAAGCCGCCGACGAAATCGCGGCCAAGGGGGAATCCTCGCCGAGCCTGGCCCGGGACCCCGTCAACCAGGCCATGGTGAACAACTGGGTCGAGGCGATCGGGGACGCCAACCCGGTCTACACCGACCCGGAGTTCGCCGCCGCGAGCGTCCACAAGGGACTGGTCGCGCCACCGGCGATGGCTCAGGTGTGGACGATGAAGGGCCTGCACGGTGCGCGGGCCGAAGACGACCCGCTCGGCGCGATGATGGCGGTGCTCGACGAGGCCGGGTTCACCTCCGTGGTGGCCACGAACTCCGAACAGACCTACCACCGCTACCTCCGGCCGGGAGAGCAGGTCGCGGCGACCACCCGGCTGGAGGACGTCGCCGGGCCGAAGAAGACCGCCTTGGGCGAGGGCTGGTTCGTGACGACGCGGACGACGTGGTACGTCGGCGAAGAGGCCGTCGCCGAGATGGTGTTCCGCGTCCTCAAGTTCCGCCCGCCCGTCCCGAAACCGCCGCCCGCGCCGGTGCTGCGGCCGGTGATCAGCCGGGACACCGAGTTCTTCTGGGCGGGCCTTCGCGAGGGCGAGCTGCGGATCCAGCGCTGGGGCGAGACGCTGCGGCACCCGCCGGGGCCGATGCCGCCCGACGGCTCGCTGGACGCCAAGCCCGACTACGTCGTCGCGAGCGGCCGGGGGACCGTGTTCTCCTACGTCGTGCACCACCACCCGCCGGTGCCGGGCAAGGAACTGCCGTTCGTGGTGGCCCTGGTGGAACTGGAAGAAGGGGTGCGCGTGATGGCCGAGCTCCTCGACGCGTCACCGGAAGAGGTCCACATCGGACTGCCGGTGGTGGCGGCGTTCGTCCGCGTCGACGACGACCTGACCCTGCCCGCGTGGAAGGTGGCCCGATGACCGCCGTCGCCGAAGGCACCGAGCTGCCGCCGCTGACGATCGAGGCGACGCCGACGTTCGTCGTCAGCACGGCCTTGGCCACCCGCGACTTCCAGGACGTCCACCACGACCGCGACTCGGCGGTGGCCCGCGGTTCGAAGGACATCTTCCTCAACATCCTCACCGACACGGGTCTCGTCCAGAGGTTCGTGTCGGAGTGGGCCGGGCCCGAGGCGCTGATCCGGTCGATCAAGATCCGGCTCGGCGTACCGTGCTACGCCTACGACACCCTGACGTTCACCGGCCGCGTGGTCTCGCGCGAGGGCAACGACGTCGTGGTGTCGGTGTCCGGTGTGGACAGTCTCGGCGAGCACGTCGCCGGGACGGTGGAGGTGACGCTGCCGTGACGCTGCCGGGCAAGGCGGCCATCGCCGGGATCGGCGCGACGGAGTTCTCGAAGGACTCCGGGCGCAGCGAACTGCGGCTGGCGGCCGAATGCATCTCGCACGCACTGGCCGACGCGGGCCTCGAACCATCCGATGTGGACGGACTGGTGTCGTTCACCATGGACGGCAACGCCGAGATCGCGGTGGCGCGCGAACTGGGGATCCCCGAACTCAGGTTCTTCAGCCGGATCCACTACGGCGGCGGCGCCGCGGCGGCGACCGTGCAGCAGGCCGCGATGGCGGTGGCGACCGGCGTCGCGGACGTCGTCGTCGCGTACCGGGCGTTCAACGAGCGGTCCGGGCACCGCTTCGGCCAGGTGTCCTCGGCGGCGGCCGGGCAGGTCAACTCGTCCGGGGTCGACAACGCGTTCCACTACCCGATGGGCATCGCGACCCCGGCGGCGACGGTCGCCATGGTGGCCCAGCGGTACCTGCACGACTACGGCGCGACCAGCGAGGACTTCGGGCGCGTCGCGGTGATCGACCGCAAGCACGCGGCGACCAACCCGGAAGCGTGGTTCCACGGCCGGCCCATCACCCTGGCGGAGCACCAGGCGTCGCGCTGGGTGGCCGAGCCGTTGCACCTGCTCGACTGCTGCCAGGAGAGCGACGGCGGGGTCGCGCTGGTCGTCACGAGTGTTTCGCGGGCTCGCGATCTCGCGCGGCCGCCGGCGGTGATCGCGGCGGCGGCGCAGGGCAGCGGGCCGGACCAGTACGTGATGACCAGCTACTACCGCGACGACCTGGCGGCGCTGCCGGAGATGGGCGTCGTCGGGCGGCAGCTGTGGGCGCAGTCGGGCCTCAGGCCGTCCGATGTGGACGTTGCCGTGCTGTATGACCACTTCACGCCATACGTGCTGATGCAGCTGGAGGAGCTGGGGTTCTGCGGCCGGGGAGAGGCGAAGGACTTCATCGCCGACGGGGCGCTGGAGCTGGACGGCGCGCTGCCGCTCAACCCGCACGGCGGCCAGCTGGGCGAGGCGTACATCCACGGCATGAACGGCATCGCGGAAGGGGTCCGCCAGCTCCGCGGCACGGCGGCCAACCAGGTCCCGGGCGCGGCGCGGGTGCTGGTCACGGCCGGTACCGGCGTGCCGACGAGCGGGCTCATCCTGACGGGTGACTGACCCGTCACCTCATTGACGGCTGGTGCGCGGCCGTCGTGGATGTCACGGTGGAGACACCATCCACGACGGAGAGTGAGGCCGATGGCGGTCGACTGGGCGCTCACGGCGGTGTTCGCGGCGCTGGCGCTGCCGTGCGTGCTGCGCCTGGTGCGCCTCGACTACGCACGCCTGGGCCACGGCGTCCGCCACGGCGACCTGGCGGAGCTGCTGCTGGTGGTGGCGATGGTGGCGATGTTCTCCCCGGTGGGCGGCCCGATCCCGGCCGCGGGCTGGCAGGCGGTGCTGGCGTTGACGACGGGCTGGTTCGCGGTGGCCTGGTGGCGCGGCCGCTCCTGCGCCCACCACACCCTGTCGGCGGCGGCGATGCTGTACATGGTGACGGCCATGCCCCACGGCGGAATGGACCACGGCCCGTGGCTGACGATGCCGGCCGTGGAGGCCCGGCTGGCGCTGCCGCTGGTGGCGGTGCTGGCCGCGGGCTACTTCGTGGCGGACGCGGCGTGGTCCGGGGTGCTCGCGGTGCGCGGTTCGCCGGTCGTGGGCCAGGCGTCGCGCGCGGTGTGCCGGATGGTCATGGGCGCCGGGATGGGCTACATGCTGCTGGCCTCGGCTTTGTGACCTCAGCCGGCGACCCGCCGCACCTCGCCCAGCGGGCTGTCTCCAGGCTCCGGAAGCGAAGCCGCCGGGTGCTCCGCCGTCCACTGGGCCGCCGCTGCGATGTCGCTCTTCAACGCCGTGATCAAGTCCTCCGCCGAGGCGTACTTCTCCTGGTCGCGCAGGTGGGAGCCCAGCCACACCACCAGCGTCTCGCCGTACAGATCGCCCGTGAAGTCCAGCACGTGGGCCTCCAGCAGCCGGTACCCGTCCGCGCCGTAGTACGTCGGGCGGCGGCCCACCGAGATCGCCGCGGGCAGCCGGGTGCCGTCCGGGCGGCCGATCCAGCCCGCCCACACCCCGTCGCCCAGTGAGCCGGACTGGTCGCCCAGTGCGATGTTGGCCGTCGGAAAGCCCAGCTCGCGGCCGCGCCGGTCGCCCGGCTCGACCGTTCCGCGCACCACGAAGTATTCCGGCATCGAAGTCACCCCACCACGGTAGCGGCTCGGACAACCCGGCTCAGGAAGTGGACACCAGCACCGTGTCCGCCAGCACCGGCGCGTCGTCCCGCTCCGCCGCCGACGTCGTCACCAGCAGCCGGTCGCCCTGGCGCCACACCCGGATCCGCAGCGTCTCGCCCGGGAACACCACGCCGGCGAACTTCGTCGCGAACGACGCCACCCGGGCCGGGTCGCCGTCGAGGAACTCGTTCACCAGGACCCGCGCGACGATCCCGTACGTGCACAGCCCGTGCAGGATCGGCCGGTCGAAACCCGCCGCGCGGGCGAACTCCGGGTCGGCGTGCAGCGGGTTCCGGTCGCCGCACAGCCGGTACAGCAGCGCCTGCTGCGGCAACGTCGGCGTCTCGAACACGAAATCAGGCGAACGCGTCGGCCAGGAAATCTTGTCCGACGGCCCCCGCGAACCGCCGAAACCACCCTCGCCGCGCGCGAAGATGCTCGACCGGGCCGTCCACAGTGGATCGCCCGACGACGACGTGACGGCGACCTCCTGGACCACCACCGCCGCCTTGCCCTTGTCGTACACGTCCGCGACCCGCGAGCTGGCCACGGCTTTGCCCGAAACCGGGATCGGCTGGTGCAGCGTGATCTCCTGCTTGCCGTGCAGCACCTTCGCCAGGTCGATCTCGACCCCGGGGAACGACACCGCCGGCGGGTCGAACACGCGCAGGTTCGCCGCCACCGTCGCGAACGTCGGCAGCACCACCAGGTCCCGCTCGTAGGTGTAGCGCAGCTCGTCCGGGCCGGCGCCCAGCGCCAGGTGGTACAGCAGCACGTCCGACGACGTCCAGGCGAAGCTCACCTCGCCGATTTCGGCACCGATGGCGACGTCGGGGTTGATGGGCACGAAGACTCCCTATTCGTAGCTGATCGAGACCTCGTCGGTGACCGGCAGCGACTGGCAGGCCAGCACGATGCCGTCCGCCATGTCCTCGGCGTCCAGGACCTCGTTGTGCAGCATCTTCACCTCGCCTGCCACGACCCGGCACGCGCACGCGCTGCACTGCCCCTCACGACACGAGTACGGCGCGTCCATCCCCGCGTCCAGCAGCCGGTCCAGGAGCTTCCGCTGCCGCGGCCAGGCCAGCGTCCGCGTGTCGCCGTCCAGCGACACCGTCAGCGACGCCGGGGCCTCGCCGGACTCGGGCTCGGGCTCGGGGGCACCGGACTCGAACGGGTTCCCGGTCAGCGACGTGAACTTCTCGACGTGCACCCGCTCCCGCGGGACTCCGAGCTGTCCCAGTGCCTCCCGCGCGGCCGCCATGAACGGCGCCGGACCACACAGGAAAGCCTCGTGCGACGTGTACGCCGAAGCGAGCCCGCGCAGCTGCGGGACGTCCGGCAGGCCCTGGACGCTCTCCAGCCAGTGGACGACGACGAGCCGGTCGCCGTAGCGCTTGGCCAGCGACGCCAGTTCGCCCGCGAAGATCACCGAGTGCTCGTCGCGGTTCGCGTAGACCAGCACGACCCGGCCGGAACCGGTCTCCAGGGCCGTCTTGAGGATCGCCATCACCGGCGTGATGCCGCTGCCGGCGGCGAACAGCAGGAAGTCCTCGTCCACCGACGCCGGGCAGAACACCCCGGCCGGGGCCAGCACTTCGATCTGCATTCCCGGCTGCAACGCCGAGCAGATCCAGCCGGACCCGTACCCGCCGTCGGTGCGCTTGACCGTCACCTGCACGCGGTTCTCGTGCGGCGCACTCGACAGGGAGTAGCACCGCGCCACCGAACCAGTCTGCTCGCTGGGGATCTTCAACGTCAGGAACTGCCCGGCGGAATAACGGAACGCGTCGGTGTGCTCCGGAGGGATCTCGAAGACCACCGACCGCGCGTCCGGGGTTTCGACGACGACGTCGGCGACGGTCAGCGTGTAGACCCGCTCAGCCATCGGCCACCGCCAGCGTGCCTTCGCGCACCGCGTCGCCGATGCTGTCGGCCAGCTTCGGGCACGTGTCGAGCAGCGCCGACGGGCCGTCGGCGTCCGCGAACACCGGGCAGGTGTCGGCGGGCCGGGACGTCCACTGGATGCTCGTGTGCTGGATGCTGTTCTTCTTCACCAGCACGCACGTCCCGCAGCTGCGGCACTCGTGCGGTCGCAGCCCGCCCGACAGGAACTCGGTCTGCTCGGCGGTCGTCACACTTCCGCCTCGGTCTTCTGCCGCGCCAGGTTCTCCGCGACCTCCGCCGCCCACGCCTCGTTCGCCTTCGTGGTGTCCACTTCGAACTCGAACCGCTGCGTCATGTCGTCGGTGACATCGGCGGCGTCGACGTAGAACTGCTGGTACCACCGGCGAAGCTGGTAGACCGGACCGTCCTCTTCGCACAGCAGCGGGTTGTCGATCTGTGTCTTGTGCTTCCAGATCTCGACGTCCTGCAGGAACCCGGCGCCGATCCCGCGAGCCAGCTTCGCGGCGATCTTGTCCGCGTGCTCGTCGGAGATCCCCGGCAGCTTCTTCACCTTCATGCCGTACTGCAGCACGAACGACGTCGGCGTCACGGGGTAGTGGCAGTTGATGAGCACGCTCTCGATTTCGTAGCCCTGGAACGAGTTCACCAGCTTGTTGATCATGTAGGACGGCCCGAAGTACGACGCCTCCGACCGCAGCAGGTTGTCCTCGCCGCCGTAGTTCGAGGCCATGCCCATGTCCGGGCGGCCCTTGGTGTTGAGGTACTGGGTGGCGATGTGGCCTTCGAAGACGTTCTTGAAGTATGTCGGGTAGGCGTAGTGGATGTAGAAGAAGTGCGCCATGTCCACGACGTTGTCGATGATCTCCCGGCAGTTGGAGCCGTCGATGAAGATCTCGTCCCAGGTCCAGTTGCTCCACTCGTCGCTGTGGGCGGCTTCGATCCGGGGGATGGCCACCTCCTCGGGCGGCGGGTTGCCCTCGGGGTCGTGCCACACCAGCAGCTGGCCGTTCTGCTCGGAAGCCGTCCACGACCGCGTCCGCGCGCGCAGCGGAACCCGCTTGGCGTAGGGGATCGAGACGCACTTGCCCTTGCCGTTCCAGCGCCAGTCGTGGAACGGGCAGGCCACCTCGTCGCCCTTGACGCTGCCCTGGGTGAGGTCGCCGCCCATGTGCCGGCAGTAGCCGTCGAGCACGTGCAGCTCGCCCGCCGAGTCCGCCCACACCACGAGCTTCGTGCCGAACGCGGTGATCGCGTGCGGCTTCCCGTCGCGGAAGTTCTCCGCCAGGCCCAGGCAGTGCCAGCCGCGGGCGAACCGGGTCGGCGGCTCGCCGGCGTAGATGGTGCGTACCGATTCCTGCGTCATCGCTGCCCTCCCGTGGTCCCCTGATCTTCGTTCGCCAGCCGCGTCGCCGCAAGGTAGCCGAACACCATGGCGGGGCCGATGGTCGCGCCCGGCCCGGCGTACGTCCGGCCCATCACGGCGGCGCTGGCGTTGCCCGCGGCGAACAGCCCCGGCACGGCCGAGCCGTCCTCGCGCAGCACCCGCGCGTGCTCGTCGGTGCGCAGCCCGCCCTTGGTGCCCAGGTCACCCGGCACGATCTTCACCGCGTAGAACGGCGCTTTGTCCAGCGGGCCGAGGCTGGGGTTGGGCTTGTTGCGCGGGTCGCCGTAGTAGTGGTCGTACTTGCTGACGCCGCGGTGGAAGTCCTCGTCGACGCCCTTGCGCGCGAAGCCGTTGAAGCGCTCGACGGTGGCTTCCAACGCGGACGCCGGGACGTCGATCTTCGCCGCCAGCCCGGCCAGCGTCGACGACTTCGCCGCGATCCCCGCCTTGAACCAGCGGCCGGGCAGCGGCTGGCGCGGCCCGATGCCGGTGAACATGTACCGGTCCTTGTAGCGCTGGTCGAACAGCAGCCAGGTCGGGATGTGCTGCCCCGGGCCGTCGCCGGGGCCGTACATCGCGTGCACGGCCTCGACGTAGGGCGCGGACTCGTTGACGAACCGTTCGCCGCGCGCGTCGACCATGATGCTGCGCGGCCGGGACCGTTCGGCGAGCGCGAACCACGGGCCGCCGGTGAGCGGCAGCGACGGCCCCCACCAGGCGTCGTCCATCAGGTCGAGGGCCGCGCCGAGCTTGAGGCCCGCGGTGATGCCGTCGCCCGTGTTCGCCTCCGCGCCGACGGTCCAGTCGACGCCGATCGGCGCGCGCTGGTACTTCTCGCGCATCTCGAGGTTCCGCTCGAACCCGCCGCTGGCGAGGATCACGCCCCGCCGGGCGCCGATGGCACCGGTCCCGGTGACGACGCCGGTGACGCGGTCGCCCTCGACCTGGAGATCGACCAGGGGGGTGTTCAGCCGGACCTCGACGCCGGCCCGGGCCAGTCCCACCCGAAGGCCGGCCGCAAGCGCTTGCCCCATGCTCAGCAGCCGCTGCCCGCGGAGCTTCCCGACGAGCCACTGCCGGCCCAGCGACAGCAACCGGACGGCCCCGCGGGGGTGCCGGGCCAGCAGGCTCAGCCAGCGGTAGTCGGCCTGGGTGATCGGGACGCCGAGCGGGGGAGCGCTGTACGGCGGTTCGAGGTGGGCCAGCTCGGGACCCAGGAGCTTGCCGTCGAAGGCCATCGGCTCGACCGAGCGGCCGCCGGGCCGCCCGCCCGGGGCTTCGGGGTGGTAGTCGCTGTAGTCGCGGACCCAGCGGAACTTCAGCGGGGTGTGGTCGCAGACGAACTTCAGCACCTCGGGGCCGTGCGCGAGGAACGTGTCGCGCCGGACGGCCGGGACGACGTCCCCGACGATCGAGGCGAGGTACTCGCGCGCCCGTTCGGGGGGTTCGTCGATCCCGGCGGCGCGCAGGGCGTGGTTGCCGGGGATCCACACGCCGCCGCCGGAGCGGGCGGTCGAGCCGCCGAAGCAGCCGGCCTTCTCCAAGACCACTACGCTCAGACCGTGGTGGGCCGCGGCCAGCGCGGCGGTCATCCCGGCGGCGCCACTGCCGACCACGACGACGTCGAACTGCTCCGTCATGCCACCTCTCCTGCAACGTGTTCCAGGTAACGAGTATCCAGTTGAGAGCGCCTTTCGGCCACGATAGACGAGAACGTGTTTCAGTTCTAGGGTAGCGACCATGGACGCACTCGTCGCGGACGTGGTCATCGTGGGATTCGGGGCGGCCGGCGCCTGCGCCGCCCTCGAAGCGGCCGACGCGGGCGCCGACGTCGTCATCGTCGAGCGCTTCGCCGGGGGAGGGGCCAGCGCGGTCAGCGGTGGCGTGGTCTACGCCGGCGGCGGCACCGGCCAGCAGCTCGACGCGGGGGTCGAGGACTCCGTCGACGCGATGTACGCCTACCTGCGCCGGGAAACCGGGGACGTCGTCTCCGAGGCGACGCTGCGGCGGTTCTGCGAAGGCAGCCGCGAGATGATCACCTGGCTGGAGGGCAACGGCGTGCCGTTCGAAGGCAGCCTGTGCCCGTACAAGACGTCGTACCCGAGCGACGCGCACTACCTCTACTACTCCGGCAGCGAGGCGGCCGGCGGGTTCCGCGACGCGGCGAAACCGGCGCCGCGCGGCCACCGCGTCAAGGGGCCCGGGACGTCGGGGAAGATGCTGATGGCGCGGCTCAAGGCGGCCGTGCGCGCCCGCGGCATCCGCGTGCTGACGCAGACGACCGCCCGCAGCCTGATCCGCGACGACGCGGGCCGCGTCACCGGGCTCGTCGCCGACACCCTGAGCGGCGCGCCCGCCGGGGTGCGGGCGCGGCACCAGCGCTTCGCGCAGTACGCCGCGAAGCCCGGGATCTACGTGCCTTCGCTGCGCAAGTCGCTGCACCGGCGGGTCGAGCGGTTCGAGCGCGCGCACGGCCGTGAGCTGCGGATTTCCGCCCGGCGCGGGGTCGTGCTCGCCGCGGGCGGGTTCATCGCGAACCGCGAGATGGTCCGCGAACACGCCCCGGCCTACCGCGGCGGCCTCCCGCTCGGCACGTCCGCCGACGACGGTTCGGGCATCCGCCTGGGCGTCGAGGCCGGCGGCGCGACCGGCGAGCTCGGCCGGATCTCCGCGTGGCGGTTCATCACGCCGCCGAGCGCGTTCCTCGGCGGGATCATCGTCGACGCCGCCGGGCGGCGGGTCATCGACGAGTCCCGGTACGGCGCCGCCGTCGGCGAACGGCTGATCGAGGGGCACGGGAGCAAGGGCTGGCTGCTCGTCGACGCGCCGATCGTCGCCGAAGCGCGGCGGGACACGAAGGCGCAGAGCCAGTGGTTCCAGGGGCTGCAGCTGCGGTACCTGCTGCGGCGCGGCCGCGTCACCGGGACGACGGTGGAAGAGGTGGCGCGCAAGGCCGGCGTCGACCCGCAGGGGCTGCGGGCGAGCGTCGAGGCGTACCACGGTGACCGGGATCCGGTGGGCAAGCCGGCCGAGTTCGCGCGGCGGCTGGACAACCCGCCGTACTCGCTCATCGACATCTCGGTGCGGCCGAACCTCGGGTACCCGACGCCGATGCTGACCCTCGGCGGCCTGGTCGTCGACGAGGACACGGGCGCGGTGCGGAGCACCGCGGGGCAGCCGATTCCCGGGCTGTACGCCGCCGGCCGTACCGCCGTGGGAATCTGTTCCAGGTCCTACGTGAGCGGCCTCTCCCTGGCCGACTGCGTGTTTTCCGGCCGTAGAGCGGGGATCAACAGTGCCCTGGCGCAGGGCGTTCTCGACAAAAACGAGAACGTGTTCTAGTCTCTCTGGTGAGTGGAAACGAGAGAGGAACTGCGCATGAGCGAGCAGGTGATCGCCGGGGTCCGGGACCTCCTGCCGGTCCTGCGGGAACGGGCCCAGGACGCCGAGGACGCGCGCCGCGTCCCCGAGGAGTCCGTCAAGGCCCTGCAGGAGACCGGGTTCTTCAAGCTGCTTCAGCCGACGCTCCACGGGGGCTTCGAAGCCGACCCGGTGAGCTTCTACACCGCGGTCAAGCTGATCGCGAGCGCGTGCGGGTCCACCGGCTGGGTCGCCTCCATCCTCGGCGTCCACCCGTGGCACGTGGCGCTGTTCGACGCCCAGGCCCAGCAGGAGGTCTGGGGCGAGGACCAGGACGTGCGGATCTCGTCGTCGTACGCGCCGATGGGCAAGGCCGAGGTCGTCGAGGGCGGCTACCGGCTGTCGGGCCGGTGGAGCTTCTCCTCCGGCAGCGACCACTGCACGTGGGTGCTGCTCGGGGGACCTGCCTTCAAGGACGGCAAGCCGGTCGACTTCTGCACCTACCTGCTGCCGATCGCCGACTACTCCATTGTGGACGTCTGGGACACGATCGGCCTGCGCGGCACCGGCTCGAACGACATCGTCGTCGAGGACGTCTTCGTGCCGCAGCACCGGGCGCTGAGCTTCATCGCGACGTCGAAGTGCAAGGTGCCGGGCCAGGCCGTCAACCCCGGCCCGCTGTACCGCCTCCCGTACGGTTCGGTGCACCCGACCACGATCACCGCGCCGATCATCGGCATGGCCCAGGGCGCCTACGACGCCCACGTCGAGCACCAGCGCAAGCGTGTCCGGGCCGCGTACGCCGGTGAACAGTCCAAAGAGGACCCGTTCGCCAAGGTGCGGATCGCCGAGGCGGCCAGCGAAATCGACGCGGCGTGGCTGCAGCTGACCCGCAACATCGAGGAACTGTACGAGCTCGCCAAGCGCGAGGAACGCCTGCCCGTGGACCTGCGGCTGCGCGTCCGCCGCGACCAGGTACGCGGCACCGAACGCGCGATCGCCGCGATCGACCGGCTCTTCGAGAACTCCGGCGGCCGCGCGATCCAGCGCGGGACGCCGATCCAGCGCTTCTGGCGCGACGCGCACGCGGGCCGCGTCCACGCGGCCAACGACGCCGAGCGCGCGTACGTCATGTACGGCACCGGCGCCTTCGGGCTCCCCGTCGAGAACGCGATGTACTGATGGCCGCTCCCGAAGGCAAGTACGTCCAGGCCGGCGGGCTTCGCCTGCATTACCACGAGGCCGGCGCGGAACACGCCGAGACGGTGATCCTGCTGCACGGCGGCGGGCCCGGCGCGTCGGCGTGGAGCAACTTCGGGCGCAACCTGCCGGAGTTCGCCAAGCAGTACCGGACGATCGCCGTCGACCAGCCCGGCTTCGGCCGCTCGGACAAGCCGACCGAGCACCCGCAGTACTTCCGGCACAGCGCCGACGCCGTCGTCGGCCTGATGGATGCCCTCGGCGTCGAACGCGCGCACTTCGTCGGCAACTCCCTGGGCGGGGGAGCGGCGGTCCGGCTGGCGCTGAACCACGGCAAGCGGGCCGGGCGGCTGGTGCTGATGGGGCCGGGCGGGCTGAGCGTCAACCTGTTCGCGCCCGACCCGACCGAAGGGGTCAAGAACCTCGGGCGGTTCGCCGGGAAGCCGTCGCGCGAGCGCATGGAAGCGTTCCTGCGGATCATGGTCCACGACCAGAACCTGATCACCGACGAGCTGATCGACGAACGCTTCGCCGCCGCGAACACGCCGGAGTCCCTCGCCGCGATGCGCGCGATGGGGATGTCGTTCGCGCAGCCCGACACTTACGAAGAGGGCATGCTCTGGCGCGAAGCCCACCGCCTGCGCCAGCGCGTACTCTTGGTCTGGGGACGCGAGGACCGCGTCAACCCGCTGGACGGCGCTTTGGTGGCGCTCAAGACGATTCCGCGCGCGCAGCTGCACGTGTTCGGCGGCTGCGGGCACTGGGCCCAGCTGGAGAAGTTCGACGAGTTCAACCGGCTGGCCCTCGACTTCCTCGGGAGTTCCTGATGGGCATCCGGTCACTGGGCTACCTCCGCATCGAAGCCACCGACATGGCCGCGTGGCGCGAGTACGGCCTCAAGGTGCTCGGCATGGTCGAAGGCAGCGGCACCAATCCGGACGCGCTCTACCTGCGCATGGACGACTTCCCGGCGCGGCTGGTCATCTCGCCGGGCTCCTCGGATCGCCTGGCGGTCACCGGCTGGGAGGCGGCCAACGCCGGCGAGCTCGCCGAGATCCGGTCGCGTTTGGACAGTGCTTCGGTGCCGTACAAGGAGGGCACGCCGGAGGAGCTGGCCGACCGCCGCGTCGACGAGCTGATCAGCTTCGACGACCCGTCCGGCAACACCCAGGAGGTGTTCCACGGCGTCGCACTGCAGCACCGGCGGGTGGTGAGCCCGTACGGCCACAAGTTCGTCACCGGCGAGCAGGGTCTCGGCCACGTGGTTTTGTCCACAAAGGACGATGAGGCGTCGCTGCGGTTCTACCGGGACGTCCTCGGCTTCCGGCTGCGCGACTCGATGCGCCTGCCGCCGCAGCTGGTCGGGCGCCCGGCCGACGGACCACCGGCGTGGCTGCGGTTCTTCGGCTGCAACCCGCGCCACCACAGCCTGGCGTTCCTGCCGATGCCGACGCCGTCCGGGATCGTGCACCTGATGGTCGAGGTGGAGAACACCGACGACGTCGGCCTGTGCCTCGACCGCGCGATCCGGCGGAAGGTGCCGATGTCGGCCACCCTCGGCCGGCACGTCAACGACCTGATGCTGTCGTTCTACATGAAGACCCCGGGCGGCTTCGACGTCGAGTTCGGCTGCGAAGGCCGTCAGGTCGACGACGACAACTGGATCGCCCGCGAGAGCACCGCAGTGTCGCTGTGGGGCCACGACTTCTCGGTCGGCGCGCGGCCCCCGGGCGCATGACGTCCGTGGCGGTCGACCAGACCGAGTTCCGCAGCGTGCTCGGGCACTTCTGCACCGGCGTCACGGTCGTCACCGGCCGTGACGGCGACACCCTGGCGGGGTTCGCCTGTCAGTCGTTCGCGGCGCTGTCGCTGGACCCGCCGCTGGTGCTGTTCTGCCCGGCCCGGACGTCGCGGACCTGGCCGGTGCTCGCCGCGGCCGGCCGGTTCGCGGTCAACGTCCTGGCCGAGGACCAGCAGGAGGTCAGCGCGGTGTTCGGCGCGCGCGGCGAGGACAAGTTCGCCCGCGTCGGCTGGACGCCCGCGCCGTCCGGCGCGCCCCTGCTCGACGGCGCCCTGACCTGGATCGACTGTGCCCTGGAAGCCGTGCACGAGGCCGGCGACCACTACGTCGTGATCGGCCGGGTCACCGCGCTCGGCGGTCCGTCGGACGCGCGTCCGCTGCTGTTCCACCGCGGCCGGTACGCCGTCACCGAACCGGCCCGGGACGCGCTCGCGGCCATGCTGCCCTGGCCCCGCCCCGACGACTGGCTGTGACCGCGTTGGCTCCACCGGGTGGTTGTGGAGGGTTTCACAGGTGGGCCGCATCCCATTCGCGAGAGAAAGTCGAGCCCCGGCGCGCACACTGTTACCGAGAAGACACCTTCCCGGGAGGAGTGAGTCGCGCATGCGCGGACGGATCGCCCGCTTCCGGCGCCGGTTGCTGCCGGGCCGCAACCCGCTCGCGCGCGCGGGCGACCGCGTCGAGGCCCTCCTGCTGCTCCTGGTGATCGCCGGCGCGGTCCTGGTGGTGCCGTTCGCGGCGGCGTTCGGCTCGGAGACGTACGCGGCCCAGACGGCCCGAGCCGCGGAGGAACGCGCCACCCGCCACCCGGCCACGGCCGTGTCCCTCGCCGCGGCGGCCGGCCAGCCGTACAGCACGGACGGCGCCGGCGCCCCGGCGGACCAGACAACGGTCCCGGCGGCCTGGTTCGACACCCGCGGCGCCCGCCACACGGGCGAGGTACTGGCCGACGCGGGCAGCCCGGCGGGCACGAAGGTATCAGTGTGGCTGGACCAGCACGGCGACCTGACGAGCGAGCCTTTGTCCCCGTCGACATCGGCGGCCGACGGGGTGTTCGCGGCCGTCCTGCTGTGGGCAGCGGTGACCGGAGCACTGGCGGGGCTGTACGGTTTCGGCAGGTTCGTCTTGGGCCGCCTCCACGCGGCGGCGTGGGACCGGGCGTGGTCGGAAGCCCGCCACGACAGCCGGTTCTGAGTCACTTCCAGCTCGAAGTAACGCCGCGAAGACGCCCGACGACTTCGTCTGTCGTATCGGTTTCTTCGGGAGGGCGCGGTTGTGTCGAGACTGGCCACCGAAATCGAGCACCGGGCCAGGCAAGGAATTCTGCTGTTGCTGCAGGCGGCGCTCGGCGGGCTGACCGTCTTCTACGTCGTCGCGATCTTCGTCAACCGCGAGCTGGGGCTGGCCGAAAAACTCGAACGGCCGCTGACACTGACGGCGCTGTTGTTTCTCTTGACCATTCTCGCCCGGATCGAGCGGCGCCTGGCGGAGCGATCCGACGCGACGATCAAGGTGTATTCCGACCGCGCCGAGCTCTACCAGGCCACGCGCAAGGCTGTCGAAAAGGCCCAGCGGCGGGTTTACGTCACCTACTTCCGTGCGACCAGCCCGACCGAATGGGACGCTGCGGTCGAACAGCACTTCAAGGCGTGCCGTAGGTGGGCCGCCGGCTCGCCCAGGCACATCTTCCGGCGGGTCGTGCTCGGTGCGGACAGTCCTTCGATGCTCAACCACCTGCGGCAGGAACTGGCGGCGGTCACCCGGGCCCAGGCGGCCAAAAGGCACTACAGCGTCAGCGTGCTGAACGACATGGCCCGCGACGTCGGGGCGATGAGCATCGGCCTCTACGACGACGACCAGGTCTTCATTTCTTACTGCAGCGGCCGCGACCGGATCGTCGGCATCGGTATCCGCAGCCGTGAGGTGGTCCGCGACTGCTTCGATCATTACTACGATCACCTGTGGTCGAAAGCGACGCCGATCGAGAAGTACCTGGACGGCGAGGCGCCGGCGCCGGCGCCGATCTGACGTCTCACTTCCAGCGGAAGTGCACGAAGACCCGGCCGAAGTTGTCCTTGTCCTTCTCGACCCGGTGGTAGAGCGCCTTGACGTCCTTGCGCTCGAGAAACCGCAGGACGTGCTTCTTCAGCTGACCGGACCCCTTGCCGGGGATGATCTCGACGAGCGGCGCCTTCTTGGCGACGGCCTCGTCGATGATCGCGCGCAGGGCTCGGTCGATCTCGCCGCCGCGGTTGTAGATGTCGTGCAGGTCCAGCTTCAGCTTCACAGCGCCTGCCACCACCCGTCCACGGCCGGGGGTGCCGCCGCGTCGATGCGCTCGCCCGGGCGGGGGATCGCCAGCGGGAGGTCCGCCGCCTTCGCTTCGCGCCACACGCGGTCCGCCGGCTCGCCCCACGGGTGCATCGCCAGCTGGAACGTCGCCCAGTGCACCGGGACCAGCAGTTTCGCCCGGACGTCCAGGCCCGCGGCGACACCCTCCTCCGGCGTCATGTGGATGTCCGGCCACTGCGGGGCGTACGCGCCGATCTGGATCAGGGCCGCGTCGAACGGGCCGTGTGCCTTCCCGATCGCGGCGAACCCGTCGAAATAGCCCGTGTCGCCGCTGTAGAACACCCGGTGCGACGGCCCCAGCAGCGCCCACGACGTCCACAGCGTGTCGTCGTTCGTGATGCCGCGGCCGGAGAAGTGCTGGGCCGGCGTCGCCACGAACCGGACGCCCGCCACCGTGGCCTCTTCGTGCCAGTCCAGTTCGATGATGCGCGAAGCCGGGACGCGCCAGCGCTCCAGGTGCGCGCCCACCCCGAGCGGCACCAGGAACGGCGCTTCGGAGGACGTCACCAGCGCGCGGACCGTGGCCAGGTCCAGGTGGTCGTAGTGGTCGTGCGAGATCACCACCGCGTCGATCCGGCCGAGCCCGGACAGCGGCACCGGCGGCTCGTGCAGCCGTCGGGGGCCGGCGAACGCCGCCGGGGAGACCCGGTCGCTCCACACCGGGTCGAGCAGCACGCGGGCGCCGTCGAGCTCCACCAGCGTCGACGCGTGGCCGTACCACGTCAGGTGCAGGCCGTCGGCCGAGTCGACCGGTTCCGCCGCGACCAGCGGCACCGGGTTGCCCGGTTTGCGTAGTTCGCGGTGCTCGCCGAAGAACATCTCGCGGAAGATGGTCCGCATCGACGCCGCGGTCATCGGGAGCCGCGGCGCCGCGTTGCGGAACACCTTGCCGTCGAACTGCGGCGACGAGCGGACCCGCTCGGCCCGCGCACCGGTGGCCTTCGCGCCGAACGCCGCCGGCAGGTCCCGGAGAGCCGCGATCGTCTTTCTCATGACCCGAGTCTACGAACGGTTCCTGAGAGGGGCCCCAGCTTCGTGCAGGTGGGTGAGCGCCTGCCGGTAGGACTCGACGAGGCCCGTCTCCAGGTAGGGGAGGCCCAGCTCGGCGCAGTAGGCCCGGACGATCGGCTGCGCCCGCCGCAGGTGCGGCGACGGCATGCTCGGGAACAGGTGGTGCTCGATCTGGTAGTTGAGCCCGCCGAGGGCGACGTCGGTGACGAGCCCGCCGCGGACGTTGCGCGAGGTCAGCACCTGCTTGCGGAGGAAGTCGAGCGCGGGACGCCCGGTCAGCGTCGGCATGCCCTTGTGGTTGGGCGCGAAGATCGATCCCATGTAGACGCCCCACAGTCCCTGGTGGACGGCGAAGAACAGCAGCGCCATACCGGGGGAGAGAACCGTGAACAGCGCGCCGAGGTAGAGGACGAAGTGCGCGGCGAGCAGCGCGGCTTCGAGGCCCCGGCGGCGCAGTCCCGGCTGGCGGACCGCGCGGATCCCGGACCAGTGCAGGTTCAGGCCCTCCAGGGTGAGCAGCGGGAAGAACAGGAACGCCTGGTACCGCCCGATGAACCGCGGCACACCGCGGCTGGCGCGGGCCTGGTCCTTCGACCAGACGAGGATGTCCGGGTCGACGTCCGGGTCGAGCTCCTCGTGGTTCGGGTTGGCGTGGTGGCGGGTGTGCTTGTCCATCCACCAGCCGTAGCTCATCCCGATCCCGAGGTTCCCGGCGAGCAGCCCGGCGACCTCGGTGGGCCGTCGCCGCCGGAACACCTGCTTGTGCGCGAGATCGTGGGACAGCAACGCGATCTGCCCGAACATGACGGCCATGAAGACGGCGACGGCGAGCTGCCACCACGAGTTCCCGAGCAGCGCGAAGGCCACCCACCCGGCGGCGAACAACCCGCCGACGACGAGGATCCGGGCGGTGTAGTAGCCGGGACGGCGCGCCATCAGGCCGGCGGCGGAGATGCGGTGGCTCAGCCGGGCGAAGTCGCTGCCGACGCTGTTCTCGGTGGTGGTCACCCACCCGAGTCTTCGCGCCGGGGGACCGCGCCGGAATGCGGTGCGCTCGAAGGACTTTCCGGGGGCCAGCCCTACCGCCCTCGCTGGTATGCTCGGGGCCGGACGTCAGGCGATGTACTCGGCGAGGTGCTTGCCCGTCAACGTCTTCTTCCGCGCCTTCACCAAGGCCTGCGGCGTGCCCTCGAACACGATCCGGCCGCCGTCGTGACCCGCGCCCGGGCCGAGGTCGATGATCCAGTCCGCGTGGGCCATCACCGCCTGGTGGTGCTCGATGACGATCACCGACTTGCCCGCGTCCACCAGCCGGTCCAGCAGGCCCAGCAGCTGCTCGACGTCCGCCAGGTGCAGGCCCGCCGTCGGCTCGTCGAGGACGTACACCCCGCCCTGCTCCGCCATGTGCGTGGCCAGCTTGATCCGCTGGCGCTCGCCGCCGGACAGCGTCGTCAGAGGCTGGCCCAGGGTCAGGTAGCCGAGGCCGACGTCGGACAGGTGCGTCAGGATCTTGTGCGCCGCCGGCAGGGCGGCGTCGCCGGACGAGAAGAACTCCGACGCCGAAGCCACCGACATGCCCAGGACCTCGCTGATGTCGCGGCCGCCGAAGGTGTACTCCAGCACGTCCGCGTTGAACCGCTTGCCCTCGCACACCTCGCACGGGGTCGCGGTGCCGGCCATGATGCCCAGGTCCGTGTAGACCACGCCGGCGCCGTTGCAGTTCGGGCACGCGCCTTCCGAGTTGGCGCTGAACAGCGCCGGCTTCACGCCGTTGGCCTTGGCGAACGCCTTGCGGATCGGCTCCAGCAGGCCGGTGTAGGTCGCCGGGTTGCTCCGGCGCGAGCCGCGGATCCCGGTCTGGTCGACCGTCACCACGCCTTCGCCGCCGGACACCGAACCGTGGATCAGCGAGCTCTTGCCCGAGCCCGCCACGCCGGTCACGACGACCAGCACGCCGAGCGGGATGTCGACGTCGACGTCCTGCAGGTTGTGCGTCGACGCCCCGCGCACCTCCAGGAAGCCCGACGGCTCACGCACCGACGGCTTCAGCGACGCGCGGTCGTCGAGGTGCCGCCCGGTCAGCGTGCCACTCGACCGCAGACCGTCCACAGTGCCCTGGAACACGATCTCGCCGCCTTCGGTGCCGGCGCGCGGGCCGAGGTCGACGACGTGGTCGGCGATCGCGATCGCCTCCGGCTTGTGCTCGACGACCAGCACCGTGTTTCCCTTGTCGCGCAACTGCAGCAGCAGCTCGTTCATACGCCGGATGTCGTGCGGGTGCAGGCCGATCGTCGGCTCGTCGAAGACGTAGGTGACGTCGGTGAGCGACGACCCGAGGTGGCGGATCATCTTGGTGCGCTGGGCTTCGCCGCCGGACAGCGTCCCGGATGGACGGTCGAGCGAGAGGTAGCCGAGGCCGATCTCGACGAACGAGTCGAGCGTGTGCTTCAGTGCGTCCAGCAGCGGCGCGACGGACGGCTCGGACAGTTTCCCGACCCACGCGGCGAGGTCGCTGATCTGCATCGCGCAGGCGTCGGCGATGCTGATCCCGTCGATCTTCGACGACCGCGCCTCCGCCGACAGCCGCGTGCCGTCGCAGTCCGGGCAGGTCGTGAAGGTGGCCGCCCGCTCGACGAACGCGCGGATGTGCGGCTGCAGCGAGTCGATGTCCTTGGAGAGCATGGACTTCTGGATCGCCGGCACCAGGCCCGTGTAGGTCAGGTTGATGCCTTCGACCTTGATCTTCGTCGGTTCCTTGTAGACGAGGTCGTTGAACTGCTTCTTGGTGAACTTCTTGATCGGCTTGTCCGGGTCGAAGAAGCCGGAGCCGCGGAAGATGCGGCCGTACCAGCCTTCCATGCTGTAGCCGGGGATGGTGATGGCGCCTTCGTTGAGCGACTTGTTCTCGTCGAAGAGCGCGGTCAGGTCGATGTCGTTGACGCGGCCGCGGCCCTCGCAGCGCGGGCACATGCCGCCGGTGATGCTGAAGCTGCGGCGCTCCTTGATCTGGCGGCCGGCCTTCTCGATGGTGACCGCGCCCGCACCGCTGATCGAGGCGACGTTGAACGAAAACGCCTGCGGCGAACCGATGTGCGGCGTCCCGAGCCGGCTGAAGAGGATGCGCAGCATCGCGTTCGCGTCGGTCGCCGTGCCGACGGTGGAGTGCGCGTTGGCGCCCATCCGCTCCTGGTCGACGATGATCGCGGTGGTGATCCCGTCGAGCACGTCGACGTCGGGTCGCGCCAGCGTCGGCATGAAGCCCTGCACGAAGGTGCTGTAGGTCTCGTTGATCAGCCGCTGCGACTCGGCCGCGATCGTGCTGAACACCAGCGAGCTCTTGCCGGAGCCGGAGACGCCGGTGAACACCGTCAGCCGCCGCTTGGGCAGCTCGACGCTGACGTCCTTGAGGTTGTTCACCCGGGCGCCGTGCACGCGGATCAGGTCGTGGCTGTCGGCGGCGTGCTTCGTCGTGGGCTTGCTCATCGGGCTCTCCAGCATTCGGGTCGGGCGGTGGCGATCAAGCTACGGCGGAATCGGCGGCCGGCGCTTCTCGATTCCTGACGGCTTCGGCGGCCCGCCGGTAATCGTGCGGGGAAAGGCCGTAGGCGTCGCGGAACCGGCGGAGGAACTGCGCGACGGGCAGATCCACTGTGGTCGCGAGCGATTCGATGTCCAGGGGCGACGCGGATTCGCGGTCGATGCGGTCGCGAACGCGCCGCAACAGCGCGAGCTCGCGGAAGTGCTGCTGCGCGGCGGCTTTCAGGCTGAGGCACATGGCGGATTCCCTCCATTGCGAGAGCCGGGCATGGTCAGCGCAGTTCCTGGATGCGGAGCAGGTTGCCCGCGGGGTCGCGGAACGAGCAGTCGCGGATGCCGTAGGGCTGTTCGACCGGCTCCTGGACGACCTCGGCGTTGCCGGCCTCGAGCTTCGCGAACAGGGCGTCGAGGTCCTCGGTCGCGAGGTTGACGCTGGCGTAGGTGCCCTTGGCCATCATCTCGTTGATCATGCGGCGTTCGTCGTCGGTGAGGCCGGGCGTCGCGGCCACCGGGGACAGCACGATCGAGGTGTCCGGCTGGTTCGGCGGGCCGACGGTGATCCACTGCATGTCGCCGTACTTGACGTTCTGGCGGACCTCGAAGCCGAGCAGGTCGCGGTAGAAGGCGAGCGAGGCTTCCGGGTCGGTGTGCGGGAGGAAGCTCGAGTGAATGGTGACGTCCATGGTCGTCACCCTAGGTGGCCGCCGAGGGCCGCGCTTCTCGATTCCTGATCGGTCTGGTGACCTGTTTGGCCACGCACGGCGGCATCCCGACGGTGGCCGCGGCCTGCTGCTCGCGGTAGACGCTCGGGGGCATGCCGACCAGTTCGGCGAACCGGGTGCTGAAGGTGCCCAGCGACGAGAAGCCGACGGTGAAGCAGACCTCCGTGACGCTCAGTTCGCCCGTGCGCAGCAGCGCCATCGCCCGTTCGATCCGCCGCGTCATCAGGTACGAATACGGTGACTCACCGTAGGCGCGCCGGAACTGCCGGCTGAGGTGCCCGGCCGACATGTTCACGCCACGGGCGAGCGCCTCGACGTCGAGGGGCTGCGCGTACTCCCGGTCGATCCGGTCCCGGACGCGCCGCAGCAGCGCGAGGTCGCGCAGGTACTGCGCCGAGGCGCCTGAGCCGGTCACCCTTGGATCCTGCCACAAGGAACCAGCCTGGCGGAGCAGTTTCGTGTCGACCCTCGAATCACGCGTGTCGACCCTCCAGTCACGCGTGTCGACCGTTCGCGCACGGCATCCCGCGTGATCGGAGGGTCGACTCGCGTACCTGCAAGGCCGGGTCAGGGGAGGGCCTCGCGGAGGGTGGTGCGGAGCCACTGCTGGGCCGGGTCCGCGTCCAGGCGGGCGTGCCAGGACAGGCGGACCTCCAGCTCCGGCAGGTCCGCCGGAACCGGGAACCAGCGCAGGCCGAGCGGGCCGGCGTACTGCTCGGCGAGGCGCTGCGGCAGCAGCCCCACGTACGGGCTCGACGCGATCACCAGGACGGCGACCGCGGCCGTCGGCACGACGGCGGCGACGTGGCGGTGCAGGCCCGCCGCCGACAGCACGTCGTCCAGCGGCCCCCGGGCGAGGCCGCGGCGGGAGGCCGAGACGTGCGGGTGCTGGCACAGCTGCGCCAGGGTCGGCCGCCGGTGCCGGCCCAGCGGGCTGTCCGCGCGCACCGCGGCCACCAGGCGTTCGCGGTACAGCACGGCGCTGCGGATGTCGGCCGCCGGGTGGGCGCCGACGCCGATGTCCAGGTCGATCGAGCCGTCGCGCAGGGCGTCGGCGCTCTCGCTGCCCTCGGCCACGAACCGCAGGGTGACCGCCGGGGCGGCGGCCGCGGTGGCTTCGGCCGCCGCCGTCGCCAGGGTCGCGGCCACGCCGTCGTTGATCCGGATCGTGAACGTCCGGTCGAGGGCGGCGAGCGAGAAATCCGTGTTGACCAGCGCCGCCGCTTCCTCCAGCAGCGAGCGCACCCGGGGCGCGGTGCGCAGCGCGAACGGCGTCGGCGCCAGCCCGCGGCCGGCGCGGACCAGGATCGGGTCGCCCATCGCCCGGCGCAGCCTGCCCAGCGCGCGGCTGGTCGCCGGGATGGACAGGTGGAGGCGCTCGGCCGCCGCCGTCACGCTCCCGTCCCGCAGGAGCGCGTCGAACACGCGCAGGAGGTTCAGGTCGAGCTGCTCGGGCACAGTTGCAGCATACGCAAATCACCCTTGCCTAAGTTGCGTCGCGCGCAGTAGCCGATCATCCCTAGCGTCGGCGGCATGTCCACTTCCGTTTCGCTTCGCGCACCGGCGTCCCACCGCGGGCTGCTCACGCTCATGTGCGCCGCGGTGGTCCTCGTCGTCGGGATGGTCGCCGCGATCAACCTCGCCGTCCCGCCGCTCGCCGCGAGCGCACTGCACCCGTCCGCGCCGGCGCTGGTCTGGATCGTCGACACCTACGTGATCGTGTTCGCCTGCCTGGTGATCCCGGCCGGTGCCGCCGGCGACCGGTTCGGCCGCAAGGGCGTCCTGCTGACCGGCCTCGGGCTGTTCGCCGCGGGCACGCTGCTTTCCGCCGCCGCGCCGGACGTCGCCGTGCTGCTCGCGGGCCGGGCGCTCACCGGGGTCGGCGCGGCCGCGGTGCTGCCCAACTCGCTCGCCGTCCTGCTGCACGCCGTCCCCGCCGGCCGCCGGGCGGGCACGATCGCCACCTGGGCGTCGATGACCGGCATCGGCGGCGTCGCCGGCAACGTCGGCGGCGGCCTGGTCCTGACGGCCGGCTCGTGGCGCTGGCTGTTCGCGGCCGCCGCGGGCGTCTCGCTGGGGCTGGCCGCCCTGGCCGCCCGGTACGCGCCGGTGTCGTCCCGTCACGACCGGCCGCTCGGGGCCGGGTCCGCGGCGCTGCTGACCGGCGCGTCGGTGGCGCTGCTGCTCGCGATCGTCCAGGGCCCGGAGGCGGGCTGGGACAGCGTGGTCGTCGTGGGCGGCTTCGCCACGGCCGCCGTGCTGTTCGCGGCCTGGGTGTTCGCCGGGCTGCGGTCCGCGCACCCGCTGCTGGACCCCCGGCTGTTCCGGGACCCGCGCCTGCGCAGCGCGTGCCTCGGGCTGACCGCGCTCTTCTTCGGCATGTTCGCGCTGTTCTACGTCAACGCGTCGTTCCTGCAGTACGCCAAGGGGTTCGGCGTGCTGGCGACGGGGCTCGGGATCGTCCCGCTGACCGTGCCGGTCATCCTCGGCGGGCCGCACGTGGGCCGGCTGACCGGGCGGATCGGCCTCGACGCGACCGTCGCGGCCGCGTTCGCGTTCGTCGGCGGTGGCCTGCTCGGACTGTCCACAAGCGACGCGGGGACGCCGTACGCCGCCTACGCGGCTTGGCTCGTGGTGGCCGGGATCGGGGTGGCACTGGCGTTGCCGGCCCTGTCTGGGGTGATCGCGGGGGCCCTGCCGCCGGCGCAGGCGGGCGTCGGCACCGGGCTGCAGGCCACGACCCGGGAGTTCGGCAGCGCGCTCGGCGTCGCCGTGATCGGCACGGTGTCCACCGCGCGGTTCGCCGCCGCGCTGCCGCCGGACGCCCGCGGGGCGCACACCGTGGCCGAAGCCCTCGCCCGGACGCCCCGCGCGGCCGACGTCGTCACGGCGTTCGTCTCGGGAACGGCCGCCGGGCTGCGCGTCACCGGGGTGGCGGTGCTCGTCCTCGGCGGGCTCGTCGTGGGGGAGTCGTGGTGGTCGCGGCACCGCCGGTGACCGGGGGCATCTCGCGTGATCAGAGGGGCATCACTCGTGATTGGGGGGTCGACTCGCGTGATTGGGGGGTCGACTCGCGTGCCTGGGGGTCGGCTTGCGTACCTGGGGGGCGGGTGGAGGCCGTCCCGGGGGTTCCCGTGCCCCCGGGACGGCCGTGCACCGGTGCTGCAAGACCGTGGTGCCCTTGCCGGCGGCATACCCTTCCGCCGGAAGACCGCCACGGCCCGTGCGCCCCGGCGGAGAACCGCCGCGGCGCTCGGCCCCGTGCCCCCGCCCGGTGCGCCGGAAGAAGGTCACCCCGGGGGCGTCGGGTTCCCTCGGGATGACCTTCTCCTGGCCCGCCGGGCGCTCGTGTGGCACAACCGCGAGGTGGGCTGGGGGACGCTTGGGGCCGGTCACCACACCACCCAGCCGCGGAGGGGGTGTGGTGACCGGCAGGGGACGGGGGCCGCCGCGCGCAGCCCCGCCCCGGCTTTTCTCTACCTCCCCATCGGGATGGCCATGGTCGGCAGCGCCGCCCCCGGCTGCGCGGCGAACGCCGTGGTCGGCGGGGCCGGCAGGGACTGCGCGGGGAACGCCGTCGTCGGGATGTCGTTGGCGAACTCGCTCTCGAACTCGCGCTCGAAGGCCTGGTGGTCGAAGCCGCTGTCGAACTCGGCCGGCACGTCGGCCGCCAGTGCGGCGAGCGACGGTTCGACCGTCGGCACCTCGGGGACCTCCGCGACGGGCGCGGGTTCCGGCTCCGGCACGTAGTCGGGCGCGGGGAGCCGGCGGTCCAGCTCCAGCATCCAGTCGAGCATCGCCCGCGGCTTGTCCCACGCGGAGATGCCGACCAGCCGCCCGTCGCGGATGAAGCCGGTGATGCCGTCGGCCAGGGACACGGTGTCCTCGGCCAGCGACGGCATCCCGCACATCTGCAGCCGGGTGTCGTACAGCGTCGACCAGGCGCGGGGGAGCGGGGTGAACGGGATGGCGCTCGAGTGGCCCAGCAGCAGGTTGTCCGCCGCGTGCCGGGCCGACTCGACGGCGTTGATCCAGTGCTCGACCCGCCGCGGGGTCTCGTCGAAGCGCAGGTTCGGCCAGCGCGCGATGTCGCCGGCGATGACGACGTCGGAGGCGCCCTCGGCGAACAGCTTCGAGTCGCAGAGGACGCCGTCGCTGATGTCCAGGCCGGAACCGCGCATCCAGTCCACCGACGGGACGCTGCCGATGGCGAGCACGACGACGCTGGCGACCAGCAGCTGGTTGTTCGTCAGGTGCAGCCCGACGGTGTCCTTGGTGCTGATCCAGTGCCGGACTTCGCTGCGCATCGCCAGCTTCGCCCGGTGCTCGTGGTGCGCCTCGACGATGCCGCTGGAGACGCGGTCGCCGAAGCGGTGCAGCGGCGCCTTCGCGTGCCCGATCAGGGTGACGTCCCGGCCGATGTGCCGCATGCTCGCGGCGAACTCGTTGCCGATCAGGCCGGCGCCGATCACGACGGCCGGCTTCTTGCTGGCGTTGAGGCAGCGCCGCACCGCCATCGAGTCCTCGACCGTGCGCAGGATCCGCACCCGCGGGTCGTGCCGCGGCGCCCCGGGCAGGTGCCGCGGGTAGACGCCGGTCGCGGCGATCAGGCCGTCGTACCAGAGGGATTCCCCGCCCGGCAGGTGCACGACCCGCTCGGTGGTGTCCAGGTGCGTCACGCGCGCGCCGAGGCGCCAGTGCACGTCGAGGTCCGGCAGGTAGTGCGAAAGGCCCACGTCGCTGGGCCGTTCGGTCCCCATCACCAGCGCCTTGGAGACCATCGGCCGGTGGTAGGGTCGCCGGGCCTCGTCGCCGATCAGGACGATCTCGCCGTCGAACTTCTGTTCCCGGAGGCGTTCCGCGGCACGCAGCCCGGCGACGCCCGCACCGACGATGACGATCCGGTCGCCGTCAGCCATCGAGGTCCCCTCTCATCACGACCGCCTGCATCGGGCAGCAGCGGGCGGCCATCTTCGCCTGTTCCATGGTGGTTTCGTCCAGCAGCCGCGTGTGGAAGCGCAGGCGGCCGTCCTGGCCGAGGTCGAACACGTCGGGCGCCTCCATGGCGCAGATGCCGTAGAGCTCGCACCGGTCGTTGTCGACGCTGATCCGGGGCCCGCTGCCGGGCAGTCGGAGCGGCATGTCAGGCCACCTGCTCTTCCACGAGTCCGATGCGTTCCAGGGTGCGGGCCGGCATGAACCGCAGCATCGACACCGTCACGGCCGGGACGAGCAGCGTGATGCCGCCCAGCCAGGTGACCGAGAGGTGGCCGTTGGCGATGGCGCCGAACCAGGAGTGGATCGCGATCAGGGCCACCGCCGGGTACGCGCAGCGGTGCAGCCACAGCCAGCGCCGGTAGGACGTGAAGCGCTGCAGGCCGGCGGTGAGGAAGATGGCGAACATGACCTCGAAGCCGATGATGCCCGCGATGTGGCGCGCTTCCTGGCCGGAGCCGAACGGGACGAACATGTAGGCGAAGCTGTACGGCGCGACCGTCAGGTAGGTGAACCCCAGTGCGTGGACGGCGCCGAAGATGATCGTCGCGGTGGCCAGCACCATGTGGGTGCTGCGCAGGCCCTTCCGGCCGGTGACCGAGCGGATCCAGCCGGTCGCGGTGAGCACGCCCCAGGTGAGTGTCAGCATCGTCGCCGCGTAGGACGTCCGGGCGGCGAAGGCCGCGAGGCCGCGGGCCGCCGGGTCGGTCTTCGGCTGGAACTGCTGGGTCAGGAAGATCGTTGCGTCGTGCCAGGTCTCAACCATGGCTACCCCCGGTTCTCGCGGTGGCCGGCCGGGAAGCCCTGGCGCGGCCACGGTTGCCCTTGATCTGGCGCAGCACGTAGAACAGACCGCCGCCGACCAGCAGGAACAGCGCCCCCACCACGGCCATCTGGGACGTGTCGAGGCCGAGCTGGATGCCGGTGGGCGCCGCCGTGGTCGAGACCACCGGCGCGGGCAGCGCGGTGTAGTCGACCATCCCGGTGCTTTCGAGCATCGTCATGTGCCGCATCACGGCCTGGTTGCCGACGGTGGCGAAGGCGCGCACGTCGTCGTTGCGGGTACCGGCCCGCAGCTGCGCGAGGATGGCGAACACCTGCCCGTGCGCGGCCCGCAGCCGGTTGGCGAAGACGCGGTCGAACTCGGGGCCGGGGGAGGCGGCCATCTCTTCGGCGAGCCAGCCGCGCTGCTCGTCGGAGGGCTGGTCGGGGACCGGCGAGTTCAGCTTCTGCGAGAGCGCGCGGGTCGCCACGTCGAGGCGGCCGTGGTCCATCATGATCGCGAAGCCGACCTTCTGGACCAGTGGGCTGCCCTTTTCCATGGCCATCATGCCCGAGGGCATCTCCCACAGGCCGGCCTGGCGGACCTTGGTCAGCAGCACCGCGTCGGTGTCGGACACCGAGTTCACGGCGCCGGTCTGGGCGAGCGAGGTCGAGCCCGGCGCGAGCAGGGCCAGCACCAGCGCCGCGACGAACAGGATCCGGACCAGCGGCCGGGTACGTTCGAGAACGGTCGCGGGTTCGAAGTCGAACCCGGCCAGCTCAGACGCCGAACGCATTCTGCCTCCACTCGTCCTGGGTCAACGTGATCTTCTTGCCGTCCGGCGCGATCGGGTACCACGCCTGGTCGGCGCCCTGGCCCGAGGTGTCGGCCGGTTCCTGGTCGCCGGTGAAGTGGTACAGCGGCCAGCCGGCGAGGGTCTGCTGGGTGCTGCCGTCGTCGCGGGTGATCTGGCCGATCAGCGACTGGTCGACGTCGACCGGGGCCAGGGTGCCGGGCTTGACCGGGATCCACTTGGCCGCGCACGCGTCCGTGCAGTTCGACCGCGACGGCCGGGGGGTGTCGCGGTCGTAGCGGTAGATCGTGTAACCGGTTCCGTCGACGAGCAGGAGGCCGAGGTCGAACGTCTTCGCCGCCCTGAGCTGGCTCTTCGCCGGGTTGTTCGGGTCGGCGGTGATGCCCTGGGGCATCGGCAGGACGACCTGCCCCTGCTGCATCCCGGGCATCTGCATCCCGGCGCCGCCGGCGGCGTACCCGCCACCCGGGTTGGTGGCGGCGCCGGCGGTACAGGCAGTGAGCAAGGCGAGTGCGGAGAGGCACGCGGCGGCGGGGACCACCGGGCGGGGAATGCGGATCACTGCTCCTCCGTGGGGCATGACTACGCGCTGTTGCCGGTAGTGCAACGGAAAAGGGCGCGAAAGATCCACAGTGGACATTCGGTCCGGAGTGGATGCGGAGCGTTGCGGGGGACAACGCCTGGTCGGGGTCTTCGGTAGGGGATACGGACACGGTCCGGAAACGGTTCAAAAAAGTTTTGGGCCGGTTCGGGGGGCCGAAGTACTGGACGTAGGCCGTCCGGCCCACCAGGATGTCCCGCGTGGGACGGCACACCCGAGCGCTGAGATCCGTCGGCGACCCCGAAGCCGTCGCCGGTCCCGGCGATGGTTCCGACGATCTGGCGAAGGCGCTCTACCAGGAGTTCGGCGGGTCCCTCATGGCGTTCGCCCTGCGGCTGACCGGCCACGACCGGCAGTGGGCCGAGGACGTCGTGCAGGAGACCCTGATCAAGGCGTGGCGGAACGCCGACAAGCTCGACCGCCAGCCGGAGATGCTGCGTGCCTGGTTGTTCACGGTGGCCCGGCGTATCGTCATCGACGGCTGGCGCAGCCGCAGCGTCCGGCCCCAGGAGCTCGAGGAGATCGAATCCGACGCGATCGCGGTGTCCGACGAATCGGACCGGACGCTCGCCGCGATGATCGTTTACGAGGCACTGCAGGGGCTTTCACCCGAGCAGCGGGAGGCCATCCAGCAGACCTACCTGCGCGATCGCACCGTGAACGAGGTCGCGGCGACCCTCGGCGTGCCGCCGGGCACCGTCAAGTCCCGCATCCACCACGCCGTCCGCGCGCTGCGCCGGGCCCTGCGCGAGCGGGGGTGAACTGAGCGTGGCCGGTTCCGCACACACCGATGTCGCCGCGTACGTGCTCGGCGTCCTCAGCGAGGCCGAGAACACCCAGTTCGAAGCCCACCTGATGAACTGCCCGCACTGCCAGCTCGACCTGATCGAGCTCTACCAGCTGCCGGACGTCCTCGACCTGGTGAAGCGCAGCTGGCCGGAGCCCCCGATGCCCGCGCCCGGCCCGCGCACCCTCTCGCCGGGACCCCGGGTGCTGCGCGGCCTCATGGAAGAGGCCGCGGTGAAGCGCCGCCGCCGTCGCCGGCTCGGCATCCTCGCCGGGGCCGCGGCCGCCGCGCTCGTCGTGGCCGGCCCGCTGGTGACCCTCGCGGTCCGGCCGGCCGACGCCGTCCCGCCCGCCTCGCTCGCCGCCCCGAGCGGCAAGCAACCGCCTCCGGCGACGAGCGTCGCCGGGACGTCCACCCCGCCGCCGTCCGCTCCGGCCGGTCAGCCCGGCGGCGGCCAGACCTACGGCCGTGGCAGCGGCGGGTCCGCCGTCAGCGCCCTGGTCACCGTGTCCCCGGTGGAGTGGGGCAGCCGCGTGGACCTCGAGCTGCGCGGGATCGTCGGGCCGGTGAAGTGCCAGCTGGTCGCCATCCCGGCGACCGGCGACGAGCGTGTGGTGTCCAGCTGGTCGGTGCCGCCCAAGGGGTTCGGCATCCCCGGCTCGCCCGAACCGTTGCGGCTGCAGGGTTCGGTCTCCCTGGCGATGGACCAGATCAGCCGGTTCGAGGTCCGCGGCGACGACGGCACCGTCCTCGTCGTCGTGCAGCGCTGAACTCCTTTTTTCCTTCCGAAGCCGTGACCTGGGTGAATGGCGTCCGGTTGCGTTTCCGATGATAACGAACAGATAACGGGCCGGTCGCTTTTGAACCTCGGGGCGCTCGGGTCCGTATCCCCCAATGCATCCCCCGATGCATCCCGACAGCCGGAACCGCAAGCATCCCCCGACCGGTTCCGTGCGATCTCGACCTCAATTGACGGTAGTTCTTGCCCGGGCTGCCGCGCTGTTCGGCGCGCCCGGAAAAACGAACGAGGTGAACTAGTCCATGCCCCGGAATTCTCGGCCCCCCGTGACGGGCAAGCATCGTGTAGCCCGCCGAACCAAGATCGCGATGGGCGCGATCGGCCTGGCCATCGCCGTCGGCGCACTCGCCGTCGCGGTCACCACGGGCCGCACGGGCGAAGCCAGCGCGGACCCCGCTGACCCGTCGTTCTTCATCGACATCAACAAGGTTCCCGCCGGCAACAACGTCAACGCAGCCTTGAAGAAGAAGGGTGCGCAAGGGTCCTTCACCGTCAACTGTGGAACCAACGCCGACGGCGCGCACCAGAACCCGGACAACTTCATCGCCCAGCCCGGGATCAAGAACGGTGCCCAGCACCTGCACGACTACGTCGGCAACCTGACCACCGACGCCGACTCGAGCCTCAAGAGCCTGCTCGCCGGCGGCACCACCTGCAAGAACGGTGACAAGTCCGCCTACTTCTGGCCCGTCATCCGCATCGACCGCGAGGACAAGGCCCAGAACGAGCAGAAGAACCAGCAGGCCCAGCAGCAGCAGAAGGGCAAGACGGGCGACGTCCAGCAGGACAAGAGCGCCCAGGACGCCAAGGACGCCCAGGAACAGCGCAACAGCCAGGGTCAGGGCGGCGGCCGGTCGGGCAAGAGCGCGCAGCAGCAGGGTGACCAGAACCAGAACCAGGACGGTCAGCAGCAGCGCCGCCAGCGCAACCAGGACCAGAACAACCAGCAGGACCAGGACAACCAGCAGCAGGACCAGAACAACCAGCAGCAGAACCAGGACAACCAGCAGAACAAGCAGGACCAGAACAAGAACCAGCAGCAGAACCAGAACCAGAACCAGAACAACAACCAGGACAAGGCCGGCCAGAACCAGGGCCAGCAGCAGGAAGAGCTCGGCGGCATCCAGGGCGCGAACAAGGAGGTCGGCGACAACGACGGCACGATCATCGAGCCGGAGTCGGCGACGTTGAAGTTCATCGGCGGCGGCGCGCAGGACGTCGTCGCGATGCCCCTCGGCCTGAAGATCCTCTACGGTGACGCCAAGCAGAGCACCAACGGCCCGAAGAACGCCCGGCCGAGCTGGACCTGCACCGGGTTCGAGGACCGGCTGACCGACCTCTACCCGATCTGCCCGGCGGGCAGCAAGGTGGAGCGCATCCACAACTTCCCGAACTGCTGGGACGGCAAGAACACCGACAGCAAGGACCACCGCAGCCACATCGTGTTCGCCGACCAGCAGGGCAAGTGCCCGCAGGGCTTCAAGAACGTGCCGCAGCTGCAGGTCACCCTGGTGTACGACGTCCCGCAGGACGTCCAGCAGAACGGCGAGTACAAAGTGGACGCGTTCGCCCAGGAGAAGCACAACCCGCGGTCCGACCACGACGACTTCGCGAACGTGATGAGCAAGCAGATCATGGGCCGCCTCGTCAACTGCATCAACTCCGGCAAGACCTGCGCCGAATAGCCACCGCGCTCCCGGCCCTCCGACAAGCCAGGAAGGAGAACCTCCGATGTACCGTGCTCGCCCGGTTGCCGCTCTGCCGCTCGCCTTCGCCGGACTCGCGCTGGTCGCGGCCTGCGGGACCAACCCGTACGCCACCTCCGGTGCCGGTCAGCAGTTGACGCTCGGCGCGCAGCAGCAGCAACCGGCGAGCGCGGTCCCGGCCGGTTCCACGGCCGCACGGGCCCAGCTGATCTCGTCCACTGTGGACGGACTGGGCGAAGTGCTGGCCGACGGTGAAGGACACACGCTCTACCGCTACGCGAAGGACACCACCGAGCCGTCGAAGGCGACCTGCGCCGGCCCGTGCGCGATGACGTGGCCCCCGCTGCTCTCCGACGCGCCGGCGCTCGCCGCCGGGGTGGACGCCGGCCTGGTCGGCCAGGTCGCCCGGCCGGACGGCACCATGCAGGTGACGGTCGGCGGCTCGCCGGTCTACCGGTACGCCAAGGACACCGGCCCGGGCGTGGCGCTCGGCCGGAACATCAGCGCGGACTGGACCGCGATCACGCCGGTGGGGAAGCCGGCGGGCGCGGGGCCGGCCACCGTCGGGACCACCGACGTCGGCGGGCTCGGCCCGGTCCTCACGGACTCGGCCGGCCGCACGCTCTACCTCTTCACGAAGGACACCAAGGGCTCCGGAAAGTCCACTTGCGACGGCGCCTGCGCGCGGAAGTGGCCACCGCTGCCCGCCGACGGCCGGATCACCGTCGCCGCCGGCATCGACTCCGGTCTCGTCGGCCGCATCCGCCGGCCGGACGGCACCAGCCAGGTGACGGTCGGCGGCTGGCCGGTGTACACCTACGCCCAGGACGCCGCGCCCGGCGAGGCGAGCGGCCACGGCGCGGGCGGCACGTGGTTCGCGGTGGAGCCCAACGGCTGCAAGGCGAACCCGGCGAGCCGCCCCGAAGTCCGGCAGGCGGTCGCGACCTCTCCCGGCGGGTACTGACCCGCCCCACGAACCCCGGCCCGGCGGACACTTCCCTCCACCTCACCCCCCAGTCCGCCGGGCCGGTTGCTTCACCCCGAGAAGAAGGCGGGATTCGTCCCGCACCCCGAGCCCCGGTCCGGTGGACACTTCCCTCCACCTCACCCCCCCCGTCCGCCGGGCCGGGATTCTTCACCCCCCACCGACCCGGCCGAGCCGGGTCAGCGAAGGAGGAAACGGCGGGACTCCCTCCCGCCCGCGAGTTCCGGCCCGGTGGACGCTTCCCTCCACCTCACCCCCCCGTCCACCGGCCGGAACCCCTCATCACCCGCCCCACCCCATCCGACCCTCCAGGCACACAAGCCGACCCTCCAGCTACGCGAGCCGACCCTCCAGGCACGCGAACCGATCCTCCAGCTACGCGAGTCGACCCTCCAATCACGCGTCTCGACCCTTCAATCACGCGAGTCGACCCTCCAGTCACGCGAGATGCCCCTTCAATCACGCGAGATGCCTCCCCGATCACGCGAGATGCCCCTCCAATCACGGGAGATGCCCCGCCCAAGCACCCGATTCACCCGCCCCAGCACGCGAGTTCCGCCCCGGATCACGGGAATTCCGTTTTCGTTCACTCCGGCTCCGCCCCTGATCACGCGAGCCGCGCCCCAAGCACGCGAGACCCAGGCTTCGCCGGTGGCCGCCCCTCGGTCACCGGGCCCGCTCTCCCCAGTCCGCCTTCCGCGGCACCACCGGACCCCGGTCCCGGGGGATGCTTCCCTCCACCTCACCCCCCTCATCCCCCGGACCGGTCAACGCTGCGGTCCCCGTGCTCCGGCACGGGGACCGCGGCCCAGAAGTCCAGCGGCACCCGCCCGGCACCGCGCCCGGCCGAGTCGAGGAGACGGCCCATCAGCTTGACGCTCCGCAGCGTCACCGCCCGGTCGACGACCTCCAGCCACGGCAGCTTCGCCGCCAGCCCCGCCTCCAGCGCCAGGACGTCGTGCGAAGCCGGCAGCCAGACCACCAGCATCAGGTTCGCCGACCCGGACAGCGCCGCGCACATGCGGACCTCCGGCACCATCGCGAGCGACCGGGCCGTCGTCTCCAGCTTGTCCGGCGGGACGCGCAGCCACAGCGTCACCGTGACCGGCGCCGGCGAAACCGACCGCGCGATTTCGCACCGGAGGCGGATCGCGCCGCGGCCGAGCAGCGCGTCGAGCCGGCGCCGGACCGTCATCGCCCCGACGCCGAGTTCGGCCGCCAAAGCCGCCGCCGACGCGCGGGCGTCCACGCCGAGCGCCAGGATCAGGGCCCGGTCCGCCGCGCCGAACCGCACCGGCGCGCGGTTGCGGGCCGGCTTCGCGGACAGGGCTTCGCGTTGCCCCGGCGAAATCGCCCGGACCCGCCAGCGGCTGCCCTCGGTGAACATCCGCGGGGACACCGCCGTCCGCGCCCGCGTCACGCCCGGCACCGCCGCCACCCGGCCCGCGACGTGCGCACCCAGTTCCCGCAGGGACGGCGCCACGACGTGCACGAGCAGATCGCACGGCCCGGCCACGTACTCGACCGTGGCCACGTGGACGTCCGCGGCCAGCGCGGAAGCGACGTCGAGCACCGCGCCCGGTTCGCAGTCGATCGCGACGAACGCCAGGGCCAGCTGCGTGGTCAGCTCCCCGCCGGCGTAGGCGGTGAGCCAGGCGTCGCCCCGCTCGACGAGCGCGTCCCAGCGCCGGGCCGCGGTCACCGCGCCCAAGCCCAGCGCGTGGCCGAGCGTCGACCACGACGCCCGCGGCGCCGCCTGCAGCGCGTCGACCAGTTTGAGGTCCTGCTCGGCCAACATGGTGGATTCTTCGCTCATCGGACCCCGGATCGGTGGTTTCAGCGATTTTCCCCGGTCATTGTGCTCGACTCTCGCATGATCGGCGGATGACCCTGCGATCCGACGCCGCCGCCCTGCTCGACGACCTGGTCGCCCTCCGCCGCGACCTGCACCGCATCCCCGAAATCGGCCTGCACCTGCCGCGCACCCAGGAACGGGTCCTCACCGCCCTCGACGGTCTGCCGCTCGAAGTCACCCTCGGCAAGAACCTGTCCTCGATCACCGCGGTCCTCCGGGGCGGCCAACCCGGCGGCACCGTCCTGCTGCGCGGCGACATGGACGCCCTCCCGGTCACCGAGGCCAGCGGCGAGGAGTTCACCTCGACCCTCGACGGTGCCATGCACGCCTGCGGCCACGACCTGCACACCGCGGGCCTGGTCGGCGCGGCCCGCCTGCTCGCCGCCCGCCGGCAGGACCTGCCCGGCGACGTCGTGTTCATGTTCCAGCCCGGCGAAGAGGGCTGGGACGGCGCCGGCCACATGATCGACGAAGGCGTTCTGACCGCGTCCGGCAAGCACGTCGACGCCGCCTACGGCCTGCACGTCTCCGCCGCCAGCTACGCCAAGGGCCAGTTCACCGCCCGGCCCGGCACGCTGATGGCGGCCTCGGGCGCCCTCGAAGTCCGCGTCCTCGGCGACGGCGGCCACGGTTCGTCCCCGCACGACGCCCGCGACCCGATCCCGGCGGCCTGCGAGATGGTGACCGCGCTGCAGACGATGGTCACGCGCACCTTCGACGTCTTCGACCCGGTCGTGATCACCGTCGGCTCGTTCCACGCGGGCACCCGGCGCAACATCATTCCCGACGACGCGGTGTTCGAGGCGACGCTGCGGTCGTTCTCCCCGGAGGTCGCCGCGAAGGTCGGGGAGCGCGCGGTGCAGGTCTGCCGCGGCATCGCCCAGGCGCACGGGCTCGACATCGACGTCACCTACGAACCGGAGTACCCCGCGACGGTCAACGACGCCGAGGCGTACGGCTTCGTCGCCGACACGATCCGCGACGTCTTCGGCGAGGAACGCTTCACCGAGATGGCCGATCCGATCACCGGTTCGGAGGACTTTTCCCGGGTCCTGGAACGGGTTCCGGGCGCGTACCTCTTCCTCGGCGCCTGTCCGGGAGACCCGGCGACCGCACCGGACAACCACTCGCCGCGGGCCCGGTTCGACGACAGCGTGCTCGGCGACGGCGCCGCGCTGCTGGCCGAACTCGCCGTCCGCCGCCTCGCGCTCCTGGCCGGGTGAGGCCGGTGCGCAGCTGCCACTGGCCCCCGTTGCGGCCCGTCGTCACCCCGGCCCTGCTGCTGTCGGAACGTCCACAGTGGATCGAACGACCACGTCTGGTTCGTGATGAGCATGCTGGTCAGCGCGATCGGCGTCGGGCTGATGACGCTGCCGCACTCGTGGCCGGCGCTGATGTCCGCGTGCGACCCGAACGGCGTATTGCTGACGCTGTCGAAGGACGCCTTGCCCGGCTGGGTGACGGGGATCGTCGTGGTCGCCGCGACCACGGCACGGTTGTGCTCGCGAGTACTCTTGCCCTCGTGCTCGGCATCTTCCGGCCGGATCTGCCGGCCAACCTGCTGGGGTTCCTGCGGCGCGTGCCGGTCGGCAAGGGCCCGGTGCTGGCCGGGCTGGTCGCCGGCGAGCTCGTGGTGCTCTGGCTGACCTTTGTGGACATTCACCTCGCCGGCACGGTGAACGTCGGACTGGCCGGGCTCGGCGCGAACGTCGCCGTGCTCGTGCCGGCCGCGGTGGTGGCGCCGCGGCGGACTGCTCTCGTGGAGGCGGCGTGACGCGCACGGTGTTCACCGGCGGCTCGGTGTTCGACGGCACCGGCGCGGACCCGGCCCCGGCCGACGTCGTCGTCGAGCACGGCCGGATCGTCGACGTCGGGACGGACCTCGACGGCGACGAAGGCGTCGACTGCCGCGGCACGGTCCTGCTGCCCGGGCTGTTCGACTGCCACGTGCACGTGACGATCTCGGACATCGGGCTCCTGGCCCGGGTGCAGAAGCCGTTTTCCTACCAGTTCTACGAAGCCGCCCGGAACCTGTGGGCGACGCTGGGGCTGGGCATCACGACGGTCCGCGACGCCGCGGGCGCCGACCTCGGCATCAAGCAGGCGGTGGACGACGGGCTGATCCCCGGGCCGCGGCTGCAGATCTCGGTCGGGCTGATCAGCCCGACCGGCGGCCACGGCGACTCGTGGCACCCGTCCGGGCTGTGCGTGCCGCTGCTGCTGCCGCACCCGGGCCGCCCCGACGCCACGGCCGACGGCCCGGACGAGGTGCGCCGGGTGGCCCGCACGCTGCTGCGCGCGGGCGCCGACGTGCTGAAGGTGTGCACGACGGGCGGCGTGCTGTCCCCGCGTGACGACCCGCGGCACGCGCAGTTCACGCCGGAGGAGCTGGACGTCCTGGTCACGGAGGCGGCGATGCAGGGCCGTCCGGTGATGGCGCACGCCCAGGGCGCGGCGGGCATCAAGAACGCGGTCCGCGCGGGGGTGCGCTCGATCGAGCACGGCATCCACCTCGACGACGAGGCGATCGAGCTGATGCTCGGCCACGGAACGTGGCTGGTCCCGACGCTGATCGCCCCGGTCAACGTGGTCCGCGCGGCGGACGCGGGCGTCGACCTCCCGGCGGCGGTGGTGGCGAAGGCGCGGGAAGTGGTGGAGGCGCACCGGGACTCGGTCCGCCGCGCGTACGCGGCGGGGGTGCGCATCGCGATGGGCACGGACAGCGGAGTGGGCCCGCACGGCACGAACCTCGAGGAACTGGCCCTGATGGCGGCGTGCGGAATGACCCCGGGAGACGTCCTGGAGGCGACGACGTCGTCGGCGGCCCGGTTGATGGGGCTGGACGGGGAGCTGGGTCGGCTGGAGCCCGGGTTGCGGGCGGATGTCGTGGTGGTGGACGGGAATCCGTACGACTTCCCGGCGCTGGCGTCGAACATCCGGGAGGTCTGGAAGGACGGCATCCGGGTCGTCTGACGCCGTGTCGTCCATCCGGGCACGCGTGTCATCCGCCCAGGCACGGTCAGAGCTCCGGGCTCAGCAGTTCCTTCAGCGCCGCAGCGAACTTCGCCGGGTTCCGTTGCGGCGCCAGGTGGGACCCCGGCAGCTCCGTGAACGGCAACCCCAGCTCCAAAGCCAGGATCTTCGCCGGCTGGTAGTGGTACCGCCCGCGGCTGCCCTCGCCCGCCACCGGGAAGATCTCCGTGCTCGCCTTCCGCAGCGCCCGCAGGTCCGGCAGGTAGTCGAAGAACTCCGTCAGCTCGCGGTCGAACAACCGGATCCAGTCCGCCTCGTGCGGGAGGCGCAAGTTGGGCAGGTTCGGCAGCGCCGCGCCCGCGATCGCGTCCGCGAAGCGGGTCACCGCGGCCATCAGCTCGCCCGAGCGGGCCAGCCGGACCTGTTCCGCCGCCGCTTCGAGCCAGCCGCCCGCGTCCGGCATCAGGTGGACCGCCGGGGGTTCGTGCGCGACCAGCGTCGTCACCCTGTCCGGGTACCGGGCGACGAGGTCCAGGCCGATCAGGGCGCCCGCGCTCGAGCCGAACACCAGCGCCGGGCCGTCCGCCGCGTGGTCCAGGACCGCCAGGGCGTCGTCGGCCTGCAGGGACACCGGGACCGGGCCCGTCGTCGTGTCCGTGCTGCCGAAGTGGCCGCGCCGGTCGTAGGTGATCACGGTGTAGTCCGCGGCCAGCTGCTTCGCCAGCGCGCGGTAGGAGTCACCCGATCCGGTGCCGCCGGCGATCAGCAGCAGCGCCGGGCCCTCGCCGCCGCGGCGGACGAGGAGCTCACCGTCCTCCACCGGGCAGCGGCTCTCCGAGATCATGCATCGAAGTGAAGCACAAGGGCCGCAAGCTAATGTGCCCGGTATGACGGAACGGCGAGCGATCCTGAGCGGGTCCACGTTCGAGGAGCAGATCGGCTACGCCCGCGCTGTGGTGCACGGCGATCGCGTGTACGTCTCGGGCACCACCGGCTTCGACTACGCGGCGATGACCATCTCCGGCGACGTCGTCGAGCAGGCCGCCCAGTGCCTGCGCAACATCGAGGCCGCGCTGGCGGAGGCGGGCTGCACGTTCGCGGACGTGGTCCGCGTCCGCTACCTGCTGCCCTCGCGCGCGGACTTCGAGCCGTGCTGGCCGGTGCTGCGCAAGGCGTTCGCGGAGGTCCGCCCGGCCGCGACGATGCTGGAGTGCGGCCTGGCGGACCCGCGGATGAAGATCGAGATCGAGGTGGACGCGGTCAAAGCCGTTCGATGATCGACGCGGTGGCCAGCGCGCCGCCCGCGCACATCGTCACCAGGGCCGTCGACGCGTCGCGGCGTTCCAGCTCGTGCAACGCCGTCGTCAGCAGCCGGGCACCCGTGCTGCCCACCGGGTGGCCCAGTGCGATCGCGCCGCCGTTCACGTTGACCCGGGACGGGTCCGGCGCCAGCACCTGCTGCCACGACAACGCCACCGACGCGAACGCCTCGTTCACCTCGAACAGGTCCACGTCACTCACCGTCATCCCGGTCCGGGCGAGCACGCGTTCGGTGGCGCGGATCGGGCCGTCCAGGTGGTAGTACGGTTCCGCGCCGACCAGTGCCTGCGCGACGATCCGGGCGCGCGGGCGCAGGCCCAGCGCCGCCGCCCGGTCCGCGTCCAGCAGGAGCAGGGCCGCCGCGCCGTCGGAAATCTGGGACGACGTGCCCGCCGTGTGGATCCCGTCTTCGACCACCGGCTTGAGGCGGGCCAGCCCCTCGGCCGTCGTCTCGCGCAGGCCCTGGTCGCGGGAGACCAGGCGGGTTTCGCCGGTCGGGGCACCGTCCGGGGCGAGGACCGGCGCCTTCACCGGCACCACCTCGCGGTCGAAGTGGCCCGCCGCCCAGGCGGCCGCCGCCTTGTGCTGGGAGGCTGCGCCGAACCGGTCGACGTCCTCGCGCGTCAGCCCGCGGCGGACCGCGATCCGCTCGGCCGCGCCGTACTGGTTGGGCAGGTCGATCGACCACGACGACGGCCGCGGGGACGCGCCGGCGCGGTTCGTGCCCAGCGGGACCCGGCTCATCGCCTCCACCCCGCAGGCGACGCCGGCCTCGATCGCGTCCGCCGCGATCAGGCCGGCGATGAGGTGGGTGGCCTGCTGCGCCGAGCCGCACTGGGCGTCGATCGTCGTCGCGCCCGCCGTCTCGGGCAGGCCCGCGTGCAGCCACGCCGTGCGCGTGACGTTGTTCGACTGCTCACCGGCCTGCGTGACGCAGCCGCCGATGAGCTGCTCGACCAGCGCCGGGTCGATCCCGGCCCGGTCCAGCAGGGCGAGCTGCGCGGCGCCCAGCAGTTCGGCCGCGTGCAGGCCGGCCAGCAGCCCGCCCCGCTTGCCGATCGGGGTTCGCACGGCTTCGACGATGACCGGCACGCCCATGTCGTCCCCTTCGTCGGGAAACACTGTCCACGCCGAAAACTAGAACAAGTTATTGTTTAGCGCAAGTATGCCCAGGATCGGCCCATTCTTGATCTTTACCGGGTGAGCGCACACTCACCTGGTCTCCTCGGTTGAGTAAACGGGTTTCACTGAGGCTCTTCCCATGGTTAACACCGTATGCTTCAATCCAACTTAGAACGTGTTCCAAGCCGAACCGTGGGAGGCAACGTGGCCGCTCCGCTCATCCCCGCCGGTTTCGACTTCACCGATCCCGATCTCCTCGCAGAACGGCTGCCGGTCGCCGAGTTCGCGGAACTCCGGCGGACTGCCCCGGTGTGGTGGAACCCCCAGAAGCACAACACCGCGGGCTACCGCGACGACGGCTACTGGGTCGTCTCGCGCCACGCGGACGTCAAGGAGGTCTCCCGCGACAGCACGCTCTACTCGTCGCGGGAAAAGACCGCCATCATCCGCTTCGACGAGAACATGACCGAGGACAACCTCGAGGCGAACCGCCTGGTGCTGCTCAACATGGACGCCCCGCAGCACACGAAGCTGCGGCGGATCGTGTCGAAGGGCTTCACCCCGCGGTCCATCGCGAAGCTGGAGGACACCCTGCGCGACCGCGCCGAGCGGATCGTGCACGGGGCGCGGAAGAAGGGGTCGGGCGACTTCGTCACCGACGTCGCGTGCGAGCTGCCGCTGCAGGCGATCGCGGAGCTGATCGGCATCCCGCAGGACGACCGGCTCAAGATCTTCGACTGGTCCAACCAGATGGTCGCCTACGACGACCCCGAGTACGAGGTCGCGCCCCTGGAGGCGTCCGCGCAGCTCGTCGGGTACGCCTGGAACATGGCCGAGGACCGGCGCAAGTGCCCGATGGACGACATCGCCACCAAACTCATCCAGGCCGACGTCGACGGGGAGTCACTGGGCTCCGACGAGTTCGGGTTCTTCGTCATCCTGCTCGCCGTGGCCGGCAACGAGACGACTCGCAACGCCATCACCCACGGCATGAAGGCGTTCCTGGACCATCCGGACGAATGGGCGCTGTTCAAGGAACAGCGGCCGAAGACCGCCCCCGACGAGATCGTCCGCTGGGCCACCCCGATCGTCGCCTTCCAGCGCACCGCCACCCGCGACACCGAACTCGGCGGCGCGCAGATCCGCAAGGGCGACCGCGTCGGCATGTTCTACAGCTCGGCCAACTTCGACCACGAAGTCTTCGAGGACCCGGAGAAGTTCGACATCCTCCGCGAGGACAACCCGCACGTGGGCTTCGGCGGCACGGGTTCGCACTACTGCATCGGCGCGAACCTGGCCCGCCTGGAGATCGACCTGATCTTCAACGCCATCGCCGACGTGATGCCGGGCATCACCGAGGCCGCACCCCCCGTGCGGCTGCGGTCGAGCTGGATCAACGGCATCAAGCACTACCCGGTGAAGTACGCCTGAGGAACTCCAGGACGCGGTCCCAGGTGAGCCCGGCCGCGGCCGGGTCGTGTTCGGGGCCGTTCGCGTCGGTGTAGAAGTGGCCGACGCCCGGGTAGGTGTACACCCGGGCGTCGGCCCCCGCCGAGATCGCCCCTTCGCGCCACGCCACGACCTGGGCCGGGGGCGCGATGGGATCCGGGTCGGCGACGTGCACCTGCACCGGCAGACCGGCACGGATCCCGGCCGGCAGCGCCCCCACGGCGTGCAGCAGCAGGACGCCGGCGGTGCCGAGCCGGCGCGGCAGCACCTCCTGGACGACGCCGGCGCCCATCGACACGCCCACGAGCACGGTCTCCGCGGGCAGGTCACGCACGGCGTCGAAGGCTCGCCGCGTGACGGTTTCCCAGCCGACGGCGTCCTTCAGCGCGAAGCCTTCGTCCAGGCTCGACGCCGTCCGGCCGCCGTAGAGGTCCGGGGTGGCCACGCGGTGCCCGGCCGCCCGGAGCCGGTCGGCGAAGCCCAGTTCGACGGGCCGGAGCCCCAGTACGGAGTGGAACACCACGACATCGGTCATCCGGCGATTCTGCCCGCAGGTGGCATCATGGGGCGATGGCCCCGCGAGCGACCGTGGACGTCGAGTTCGCCGTCCGCGTCACCCGGCCCGGGCCCGCGGCGATCTCGGTCGCCGCGGCGCACGCCGACACCGAGGAACTCACCGTGTCCTGGCACGGCGAAAGCGAGCCCGTCGAATTCGAGCACGGGACCCGGGCGGAGGTCTTCGCCCTGCCCGCCGGCGAACACCGCGTCACCTACCACGCCGAGCGGGCGCTGACCGAGCCCGAACCCGAGCCGGTCACCCTCGCCGACGTCGCCGTGTTCACCCGGCCGAGCCGGTACTGCCCGTCCGATCGCGTGGCCGGGCTCGTCCCGCCCGAGCTGCTCAAGCTCAAGAGCGCCGGAAAGCAGGTCCAGGCCATCGTCCGGCACGTCAGCGACCGGCTGTCCTATGTGGCCGGTGCGAGCCGGCCCACCGACGACGCCGTCGACACCCTCCTGGCCGGCGAGGGCGTCTGCCGCGACTTCGCGCACGTCTGCATCACCCTGTGCCGGTTCCTCGACATCCCCGCCCGCTACGCCGGCGTCTACGCGCCCGGGCTGGCGCCGATGGACTTCCACGCCGTCTTCGAGGCCGCCGTCGACGGCCACTGGTACGTCTTCGACGCCACCCGCCTCGCGCCGCGCCAGACCATGCTCCGGATCGCCACCGGCCGCGACGCCGCCGACACCGCGTTCCTCGCCACCCTCGGCTGCGAGCTCGACTTCCTCGGCAGCACCGTCTTCGCCACGACGGACGCCGCACTCCCGGCCGACGACGGGTCCGGATTGGTCGTTCTGGGCTGATCCGCGTGTTGGCCGCGCAAGGACGGCCCCGGCTGGGTAGACAGTCTTCGTGAAGAGTTCCCCGAAGGCCCCGAGCCCCTGGGCCCGGGCGCGTGCCCGGTACCGGTGGCTGGACCACATCGCCCGCGCGACCAACCGCTACATCGACACCGGCGGCTACCACTACGTCGCCTCGATCACCTACTTCAGCCTGCTGTCGCTGGTGCCGCTGCTGATGGTGGCCTCGTCGGTCGCCGGGTTCGTGCTGGCCACCCAGCCGCACCTGCGCAACACCCTGGGGCACGCGATCGTCACCACGCTGCCCGGCGACCTCGGCAGCGAGGTCACCAAGCTGCTCACCGGCTTCGTCGACCAGCGGACCAGCGTCGGGGTGCTCGGGCTGGCCATCGGCCTCTACTCCGGCTGGAACTGGATGAACGCCCTGAGGGACTCGCTGACGGCGCTGTGGGGACAGAACCGGTCGGACCAGTCGCTGCCGCGGCTGATCCTCGTCGACCTGCTCGCGCTGCTCGGCCTGAGCGCGGCGATGCTGGTGTCGTTCACGCTCACCATCTCCGGCACCGCGCTCGGCAGCTACCTGCTCCGGCTGGTCGGCCTCGACGACACGAGCTGGGGGCACCGGCTCGTCTCCGCGTCTTCGGTGCCGCTGTCGCTGGCCGCCGACTGGCTGGTGTTCCTGTGGGTGCTGACCCGGCTGCCGCGGCAGAAGGTCGGCGTGCGCAGCGCGGTCCGCGGCGCGGTCGCCCTCGCCATCGGGTTCGAGGCGCTGAAGCTGGCCGGCGGGTTCTACCTCCGGTTCATCAGCGACTCGCCGACCGGGATCGCGTTCGGCTGGATCATCGGCCTGATCTTCTTCATCTCGCTCGTCGCCCGGCTGCTCGTGTTCGTCACGGCGTGGACCGCGACCGGCTCGGACGCGCCCCCGAAACCGGTCCAGCCACCGGCGCCGGTGGTGCTCAAACCGGTGGTCGTGGTGGACCCGCCGATGGCCGTGCCCGCCACGGTCGGCGTGGTCACCGGCGTCCTCGGCACCCTGCTCGCACTCCGCTGGCGCCGCACCCGTCGTGAGTGAGAAGCAGTGTTCTAACGCTGTTTCTCACTCACGAGCCGGGCTTCTCCGAGCCGACCAGCCACATCGAGAAGTACTGGGAGCCGCCGCCGTAGGCGTGGCCGAGCGCGCGGCGCGCGCCGTCCACCTGGTAGTCCCCGGCCCGGCCCATGACCTGCTTCGCGGCCTCGGAGAACCGCAGCATGCCGGACGCGCCGATCGGGTTGGACGAGAGCACCCCGCCGGAGGGGTTGCACGGCAGGCGCCCGCCGATCGCCGTCTCGCCCGCCTCGGTGACCTTCCACCCTTCGCCTTCCGGCGCGAAACCCAGGTTTTCCAGCCACATCGGCTCGAACCACGAGAACGGCACGTAGATCTCCGCAACGTCCACTTCGGACATCGGGTCGGTGATCCCCGCCTCGGCCCACAGCGCGGCCGCCGCCTCCTGCCCGGCCCGCGGGTTGACCTGGTCGCGGCCGGCGAACGTGGTCGGCTCGGTGCGCATCGCCGTGGCGTGCACCCAGGCCGCGCCGCCTTCGACGGCGTCCCCGGCGGCCTCGTCGCCGAGCACCATCGCGCACGCGCCGTCGGACGACGGGCACGTCTCGTCGTAGCGGATCGGGTCCCACAGCATCTGCGACTTCTGCACCGACTCGACGGTGATGTCGGCCTGCTGCAGGTGGGCGTACGGGTTGAGCGCGCCGTTGCGCCGGTCCTTCGCCGCGACGATCGCGCCGACGTGCTCGGGTGCGCCCGAACGGCGGATGTAGGACCGCACGTGCGGCGCGAAGTAGCCGCCCGCACCGGCCCCGACCGGCATCTGGAACGGCGGCAGGATCGACAGGCCCCACATCGCGTTCGATTCCGACTGCTTCTCGTACGCCACCGTGAGCACCCGGCGGTGCACGCCCGCCTGGATGAGCGACGCCGCGACCAGGGCCGTCGAGCCGCCCACCGACCCGGCGGTGTGCACGCGCAGCAGCGGTTTGCCGGTCGCGCCGAGGGAGTCGGCGAGGAACAGCTCGGGCATCATCACGCCCTCGAACAGGTCGGGGGCCTTGCCGAGCACCACGGCGTCGATGTCGGCCCACTCCACCTGGGCGTCGGTCATCGCGCGGTCGATCGCCTCGCGCAGCAGGCCCGGCATCGAGACGTCCTGGCGCTTGGCGCGGTGGTGCGTCTGGCCGGTGCCGAGCACGGCGGTGAGCTGCTTGGTCATCGGGCCTCCAGCACGGTCACCAGGTTCTGTTGCAGCGCGGGGCCGCTCGTCGCGTGCGCCACGGCCTTGCGGGATTCGCCGCGGTGGATCCGGGCCGCGGCCTCGCCGATGCGGGCGAGGCCGGCGGAGAACATCGGGTTCGCGGCCAGCGCCCCGCCGGACGGGTTGATCTTCACGCCGTCGCCGAGCCCGAGCGCGCTGCGCAGGATGAGCTCCTGGTGCGTGAAGGGCGCGTGCAGCTCGGCGAGGTCCACGCCGTCGAGGTCGAGCGCCTTGGCCGCGGCCTCGGTGGACGGCGAACGCGTCAGGTCGCGGGCGCCGAGCACGGGGGAGTCGACGCGGTGCTCGATGCCGGTGATCACCGCCGGGTGCTCCACGATGTCCCGCACGCGTTCCACAGTGGACAGCACGATCACGGCCGCGCCGTCGGTGATCGGCGCGATGTCGTGCCGGCGCAGCGGATCGGCGTAGTACGGCGTGTCGAGCAGTTCTGCCACGTCCTTGCCGGTCCCGCGCGCGGCCACCTCGGCGAGGTCCTTTTCGGACCACAGCCCGGCCTCCAGGCCCAGCCGCGCCTGGATCCCGGCGATCGAGACCGAGTCCGGCCACAGCGGGGTGACGACGTACGGGTCGAGCTGCAGGGCGAGCACCCGGCGCAGCTGCCCGGCGCTGGACTTGCCGAAGCCGTAGACGAGCGCGGTCTCGACCTCGCCTGTCTTGATCTTCAGCCAGGCTTCGTAGAGCGCCCAGGCGGCGTCCATCTCGACGTGGGACTCGTGGATCGGCGGGAACGCGCCGATCGCGTCGACCGCGGCGATGAAGGAGAACGCCCGCCCGGCCAGGTAGTCCGACGAGCCGGAGCACCAGAACCCGATGTCCTGTTTGGACAGACCGGTCTGCGAGAAGACCTCGGCGAAGATCGGGACGAGCATCTCCACGCCGTTGGTGGTGCCCGGGGTTTCGCGGACGTTCGGGGCCTTCGCGAAGCCCGCGATCGCGACGTCTGGCATCAGGACCTCACAGGTGGTGGGCGAAGGTTTCGTAAGCCGCGTCCGGCTCGCCGGTCGGCTCGAAGTGGCTGATGTTCTCCAGCGACGTCCACCATTCCTCGCGTGGCTTCCACGCGGCGCGCACGCGCATGCCCATCTTGACGTCCTCGGCGGCGCAGCCGAGGACGAGGTGGAGGAAGGCGATGTCGGCGCCGTCGAGCAGGATGTACGCGGCGACGTACGGCGGCTTGATCCGCTGGCCGAGGAACGGGACGTTGACGATGCAGAACGTCGTCACGATGCCGGTGTCGGGCAGTTCGACCTCGTCGGTGGTCGGCACGCCGTCGGTCGGGCAGGCCCCGCGCGGCGGGATGTAGACCTTGCCGCAGGCGGGGCAGCGCTGCCCGATCAGCTTCCCTTCGGCGAGCCCGCGCAGGTACGTGCTCTCCTCGGGGGAAGCGGAGTGCATGTACTTCAGGTGCACCGGCGTGATGACGACGCTGATCGGTGCGCCTTCCTCGCGTTCGGCGACCGGGGGAGCGGGCTCGGTGGGCGTGGTGTCTTCGGCGTCCACCGGGAGGAAGTAGGCGATGTCCCGGATGTGCCCGACGGTCTCCTCCGCCCAGCGGACGCGCACCCGCTGTCCACTGTGGATGTTCGACGGCGAGCCGGCGTCGACGGCGTGCAGCATCGGCGTGTCGGCCCCGTCGAGCTTGACGAGCGCCCAGGCGAACGGCCGGTTCAGCGGCTGCCCGTCCAGCGGCTCGGGGCACCACGACCAGGAGACGACGGTGCCTTCTTCGCCCACGGGGACGAACTCGCCGAGCTGTTCGGCGGTCACGGGGTCGTACTCGACCGGCGGAACGTGCACCCGGCCGTCGCTGCCGCGGACGCCTTCGATGCGGTGGTCACGCAGCGCGGTGACGAACCGGCCGAGGACGGGCCCGGTGGAGCGGGTGTAGTCGAAGCCGACGTTCAGGGGTGCCGCCAGGGGTGTCTCGGTCACATCCCTGAGTGAAACATGTTCTCGATTCGGCGGCAAGATTCCCTCGCGGACTGGTCCGGCAAAAAGTGAAACATGTTCTAGGTTCAGCGGCCGTTGAAGTCCGGCTTCCGCTTCTCCGAGAACGCCCGCGGCCCCTCCTTGGCGTCCTCGGAAGCGAAGACCTCGATCCCGTACTGCGAGTCCAGCTTGAAGGCCTCCTCTTCGTGGAGGCCTTCCGTGTCCCGGATCGTCCGCAGGATCGCCCGCACGGCCAGCGGCCCGTTCGCGTTCACCAGCGAAGCCAGCTCCAAAGCCTTCGAGAGCGCGGTCCCGTCCGGCACCACGTGCCCGATCAGCCCGATCGCCAGAGCTTCGGAAGCGGACAGATGACGTCCGGTCAGCAGGATGTCCGCGGCCACCGTGTACGGGATCTGCCGCGGCAGCCGCACGGCCGACCCGCCCATCGGGAACAGCCCCCACCGCGCCTCCGACACCCCGAAGCGCGCCGACTCGCCCGCCACCCGGATGTCCGTGCCCTGGAGGATCTCCGTCCCGCCCGCGATCGCCGGGCCCTCGACCGCCGCGATCAGCGGCTTCGTCAGGCGCCGCCCCTTCAGCAGGCCCGGGATGCGCGAAGGGTCGAACTTGCCCGAGGCGAACGACTCCGACGGCGAGTTGCGGGACATCGACTTCAGGTCCGCGCCCGCGCAGAACGCGCCGCCCGCGCCGGTCAGGATGCAGCTGCGGATCGAGTCGTCGGAGTCCACGCGGTCCCAGGCCTCGACCATGATCGCCATCATCTCGCCGGTGATCGCGTTGCGCGCCTCGGGCCGGTTCATCGTGACGACGAGGGTCTGCCCCTCCTGCGTCACCAGCGCGTGCGGTTCACCCACGGAAGACCTCCTGAAGGAGCAGTGCCATTGCCCGGAACGATAACATGTTCTACTTTGAGGGCGTGGCACTCAACATCGCGGATCTTCTGGAGCACGCCGTCGACGCCGTGCCGGAGCGCGTCGCGGTCGTGTGCGGCGACCGGCAGGTCACCTTCGCCGAACTGGATGCGCGGGCCAACCGGCTCGCCCACCACCTCGCCGCGCACGGCGTGGGACGCGGATCCCACATCGGGGTCTACTCCCGCAACTCGATCGAGGCCCTCGAGGCGATGATCGCCGCGTACAAGCTGCGCGCGATCGCCGTCAACGTCAACTACCGCTACGTGCACGGCGAGCTCGTCTACCTCTTCAACGACGCCGAGCTCGTCGCCCTCGTGCACGAACGCAGCTACGCGGACAAGGTCGCCGCCGTGCTGCCCGAGGCGCCGAAACTGAAACACGTTGTCGTGATCGACGACGGCAGCGGCGGCGACTACGAGAGCTACGGCGGCGTCGACTACGAGGCCGCCCTCGCCGCCCAGAGCCCCGAGCGGGACTTCGAGGAGCGCAGCGGCGACGACCTCTACATCCTCTACACCGGCGGCACGACGGGCTACCCGAAGGGCGTCCTCTGGCGGCAGGAGGACGTCTGGCGCGCGCTCGGCGGCGGGATCAACTTCGTCACCGGCGAGTACGTCCCGGACGAATGGACCCTCGCCGAGCAGGGCAAGGCCGGCAGCCTGAGCCGGCTGCCCGCCGCGCCGCTCATCCACGGCGCCGCGCAGTGGGCCGCGTTCGGCGCGCTGTTCACCGGCAGCCCGGTGATCTTCGTGCCCCGCTTCGACGCCCACGAGATCTGGAAGGCCGTGCAGAAGCACAAGGTCCAGGTCCTCACGATCGTCGGCGACGCGATGGCCCGGCCGCTCATCGAGGCCTACTACGAGGGTGGCTACGACGCTTCGTCGATCGTCGCGGTGTCGAGCCACGCCGCGCTGTTCTCGCAGTCGGTGAAGCAGCAGTTCGTCGAGCTCGTGCCGCCCCACGCGCTGGTCACCGACGCGATCGGCGCGTCGGAAAGCGGCTTCACCGGCATCGGCGCGGTGGCCAAGGGCGCCGACCACAGCGCCGGCCCGCGGGTGACTTTCGGCCAGGACGCCGTCCTGCTGGACGAAGACGGCAACATCGTCGAGAAGAAGCCCGGCGCGACCGGGCTGATCGGCCGCCGCGGGCACGTCCCGCTCGGCTACTACAACGATCCCGAGAAGAGCAAGAAGATCTTCGTCGAGGTCGACGGCGTCCGGTACGTCGTCCCGGGCGACTACGCCCGTTACGAAGAGGACGGCACGGTCACGCTGCTCGGCCGCGGCTCGCAGTGTGTCAACACCGGCGGCGAGAAGGTGTACCCGGAGGAGGTCGAAGGGGCGCTCAAGTCGCACCCCGACGTCTTCGACGCGCTCGTCGTCGGCGTCCCGGACGAGCGGCTCGGCCAGCGCGTCGGCGCCGTCGTCCAGCTCCGCGAGGGTGCCACCCCGGACCTCGCCGCGCTCGAAGAGCACGTCCGCGGCGAAATCGCCGGCTACAAGGTGCCGCGCACGATCTGGCTGGCCGGTGAGATCGGCCGCTCGCCCAGTGGCAAGCCGGACTACCCGTGGGCCCAGCGCTACGCCGCCGAGCACGAACCGGCCACGGCCCAGCCCGTCTGAGGAGGATCACGAGAGTGCGGACACCCCTGTGCGACCGGCTCGGCATCGACCTGCCGATCATCGGGTTCACCCCGTCGGAGCACGTCGCCGCGGCGCTCAGCCGCGCCGGTGGGCTCGGCGTGCTCGGCTGCGTGCGGTTCAACGACGCCGCCGAGCTCGACCGGGTGCTCACCTGGATGGACGAGAACACCGGCGGGAAACCGTACGGCGTCGACATCGTCATGCCGGCGAAGGTGCCCGCCGAGGGCACCCAGGTCGACCTGGCGAAGATGATCCCGGACGGGCACCGCGCGTTCGTCGACCGCGTCCTGAAGGAGCTGTCGGTGCCGCCGCTGCCGGACGACACCGACGAACGCGCGGGCGTGCTCGGCTGGCTGCACTCGGTCGCCCGGTCGCACGTCGAGGTGGCGCTGAACCACCCGATCAAGCTGATCGCCAACGCGCTCGGCTCGCCGCCGGCGGACGTGATCGGCCAGTGCCACGACAAGGGCGTGCCGGTCGCGGCGCTCGCGGGGAAGGCCGAGCACGCGGTCCGGCACGTCGAAAACGGCGTCGACTTCGTGGTGGCGCAGGGCTACGAAGCCGGCGGGCACACCGGCGAAATCGCGTCCATGGTGCTGGTGCCGGAGATCGCCGACGCCGTCGACGTGCCGGTGCTCGCCGCGGGCGGGATCGGTTCCGGCCGCCAGGTGGCCGCGGCGCTCGCGCTCGGCGCGTCCGGCGTCTGGATGGGCTCGATGTGGCTGGCCACCGAGGAGTACCTGCAGACGATGGGGGAATCGGTGGCGATGCAGCAGGCGCTCGTCGCGGCGTCGTCGTCGGACACCGTGCGGACGCGGATCTACACCGGCAAGCCGGCCCGGCTGCTCAAGACCCGCTGGACCGAGGCGTGGGCGGCGGCCGACGCGCCCGAGCCGTTGCCGATGCCGCTGCAGAACCTGCTGGTTTCCCACGCCCACAACCGGATCCACGCGGCGAACGACCCGAGCGTGGTGTCCATGCCGGTCGGTCAGATCGTCGGCCGGATGAACACGGTCCGCCGGGTCGCCGACGTCGTCGCCGAGCTCGTCACCGGCTACGAGGAAGCACTGTCCCGATTGGACAAGACCCGCTGAAGACGAGCGAAGGGGCCTCCGCCGCGGCGGAGGCCCCTTCGTCGTGCGGAAGCGGTTACAGCGTGGCGGCCGCGGCGGCGATCTTCGACGCGAACGTGCTCACCTCGGTGTAGACGCCGGGGGCGTGCGCCCGGGCGCAGCCGTCACCCCAGGACACGATGCCCACCTGGATCCAGGCGTTGTTGTCGTCCCGGCGGAACATCGGGCCGCCGGAGTCGCCCTGGCAGGTGTCGACGCCGCCGGAGGCGAGGTTGCCCGCGCAGATCTCCGCGCTCGGGATCAGGTCGGGGTAGCTGCCGCCCTGGGCGGCGCAGGTGGCGTCGTCGACGAACGGGACGGTCGCCTTGAGCAGGTACCGCTGCTGCGCGCCGCCTTCGCGGGCCGCACCCCAGCCGGCCACGGTGAACGTGCCGTTGTTGTACGCACTCGTCGTCGCGATCGGCATCGTCGACAGCCCGCTGACCGGGCTGGCCAGCTTGATCAGCGCCCAGTCGCCGCCGGTCGAGGTGCCGTAGGTGGGGGACTGGTAGACGTAGGTCGAGCGGATCTTCTGCGCGCTGGAGCTCTGCAGGTCGACCACGCCGACGGTCGCCGTGATCGAGGTGTTCGAACCCGTCCGGCTGACGCAGTGCGCCGCGGTCAGGACGATCTGCTTGGTGTAGAGCGCGCCGCCGCAGCCCATGGAAAGCCGGACCATGAACGGGAATTCGCCCTGGGCGGCCCGGGTGCCGCCGACGACGTCGGTGGACGGCGGCTGGGCGGCGGTGGCGACCGCGGGCGTGGCGAACGACGCGGCCGCGGCGACCGCGGCCAGTGCGGTGGTGGCGTTTCTGAGCAGGGTGAACCAGCGCTTGGGAGCCAAGGGGATCAGTCCTTCCAGTGTCCACAGTGGAGACCGTTGCCGACGGTGGCCTTCATGACTACACCAGGTGATCAAGACCGGGACAACCGACTTTCTTCGGATCTTTCGGGCGGTTGGGTGATTTCTCACCGGCGGATCCGGCGAACGCCGTAGGCCGAAGCGCCGAGCAACAACGCGGCGCAGCCCGCCAGCACCGACGGCAGCGGCAGGCTGAACGCCAGCACCACGCACCCGGCCAGCCCCAGGGCGGCCCGCGCCTTGCCCGGCAACGTGAGCGCGGCGGCGTTGGCGATGGCGTAGTAGGTCAGCACGGCGAAGGACGAGAAGCCGATCGCCGACCGCAGGTCGATCGACGCGGCGAGCACGGCGACGACGGCCCCGACGGCGAGCTCGGCCCGGTGCGGCACCTGGTAGCGCGGGTGGACGGCGGCGAGGAACCGGGGGAGGTGGCCGTCGCGGCTCATCGCCAGCGTCGTGCGCGAGACGCCGAGGATGAGCGCGAGCAGCGAACCGAGGGCGGCGACGGCCGCGCCGGCCCGGACGACCGGGCCGAGCCACCCCGGGACGGCCGCGGCGATCGGGTCCGGGCTGGCGGCGAGCGCGGCCGGGCCGAGCCGGACGAGCAGCAGCACCGCCAGTGCCGCGTAGACGACCAGGGTGATGCCCAGGGCCAGCGGGATGGCGCGCGGGATGGTCCGGGCCGGGTCGCGGACCTCCTCGCCGAGCGTCGCCAGCCGCGCGTACCCGGCAAAGGCGAAGAAGAGCAGCCCGGCCGCCTCCAGGACGCCCCCGCCACCCGGCCAGGCGACGAGCGGGCCGCCGCCGGACGGCCCGGCGGCCATCGCCACCCCCGCCGCGGTGAGCACGAGCAGGGTGCACGAGACGATCACCCGGGTCGCCAGCGCCGAGCGGTGCACGCCGAAGTAGTTGACGGCGGTGAGGGCGGCGACCACCGCGACGGCGAGCGCGCTCCGCCACGGCTGCCCGAGCCCGGGGGCGGCGTAGGCGACGACGGTCAGCGTCATCGCGGCACAGCTGGCCGTCTTCCCGGTGACGAATCCCCAGCCCGCCAGATATCCCCAGAATTCACCGAGTCTTTCCCGGCCGTACACGTAGGTTCCACCGGATTCGGGGTGGATCGCGGCCAGCCGCGCCGACGACATCGCATTGCAGTAGGCGACGACGGCCGCCACGACCAGGGCGATGAGCAAGCCGGCCCCGGCGGCCCGGGCCGCCGGCGCGAACGCGGCGAACACGCCGGCCCCGATCATCGAGCCGAGGCCGAGGAAAACGGCGTCGGCGAGGCCGAGCCGGCGAGCCAGCGGGGCGGGACGCATCCGGGTGATCCTCCAGGTATCGGGTCGTGTTGCGCGCCACAGCGAACCACGGCGCGCGGGGAACCGAATAGGGTCGGTCGCGTGCCCGCCCCTTCGCGTCATGACCGCCTGTCCGCCGACGGCCCCGTGCTCGACGGGATTCCCGAACACGGCCGTGTCCCGCGGTACTACGCGGTCAAGGTCGAGCTGCTGGCGGTGATCGCGGAACTCGGCGAAGGTGCGGCGCTGCCGACGGAACGGGAACTGTGCGAACGGTTCGAAGTGTCGAGGGCGACCGTACGGCAGGCGGTCGGCGAGCTGGTGCTCGAGGGCAAGCTCAGCCGCCGCCAGGGGAGCGGCACCTACGTCGCCGGCCCGAAGCTCGTGCAGCCGCTGGCCCTGGTCGGCTACACCGAGGGGCTCCGGCGCCAGGGCATCCGCCCCGGCCGCAGCGTCATCACGCTGGAGCGGCGGGTGGCCGGCCGCGCACTGGCGGCCGACCTCCAGGTGACGTCGGACGCCGAGGTGTTCCACCTCGAGCGGGTGCTGCTGGCCGACGAGGAACGCGTGGGACTGGAGTCGACATACCTCCTCGTCGACCGGTTCCCCCGGCTGCTGGAGGTGTTCGACCCCGGGCAGTCGTTGTACGCGTGCCTGAGCGAGCAGCTCGGCGTGGTGTTCGACGGCGCCGAGGAGCGGGTCGAGACGGTGCTGGCGACACCGCGGGAGGCGTTGCTGATCGGGACGAACCCGGCGCTGCCGATGCTGCTGATGCACCGGATCTCGTGGGGTCCGGACGGCGTGCCGTTCGAGCGGGTGCGGTCGCTCTACCGCGGCGACCGGCTCAGCTTCACGACCCGCCTCGGCCGGGCGGACTGAGGCCGGCGATGCAACCCGGCGGCGGTCCGTTCCGTCTGGCAGGTATGCGTACCACGGTGAAACTGCTGGGCACGAGCCTGCTGCTGCTCACGGTGACGGCCTGCGCGGCGAATTCCGGTGCCGGGGCCCCGGCGGCGGGCGGCCCCGCCCCCGACTCGCCCACGACGTCGGCGAGCGTGCCCACGCCGGGAACGCCGACCCCGGCCTCGCCGCCGTCGCAGACCGCCGGGCGGCCGACCCAGGGCATCGCGCCGGGCGACGACGTCGTCGCCGAGACGCAGGTCGACGCGCGCGGGCTGCCCGAAGGGTACCCGCGCAGCCTCACCCGCAGCCTCGACGGCAAGACCCTGGTGCTGCAGGCCGAGGAGGGCGGCTGCCGCCGCATCTCGGCCCGCGTCGGCGACCAGACGGCCCAGCAGGTGGTCGTGCTGGTCGCCGTGACGTCGGCGCCCAAGGGCCAGCTGTGCCCGGACTACATCCGGGAGATCAAGCTCCCCCTGGTGCTCGCCGCGCCGCTCGGCTCGCGCACGGTCGTCCTCCGCCAGGGCTGACCCCTCCCGGTGCAACCCCGCGGCACCCCCGTTCCGTCTTCGGGACATGAGGTACTTAGCGAAGGTGGTCGGGACAGGCGCGCTCCTGCTGATGGCTACGGCCTGTGCCGGCCAGGACATGCCCACCAGCCAGCCCGCGGGCGGCCTTTCCACGGCGCCCACGGGCAGCGTGTCGACGTCTCCGTCGGCTTCGCCGTCGCCGAGTGACCCGGTGGTGCCGCAGCCGACGCCCAACCCGCCGGGCAAGCCCCGGCTCACCGTGCCCGAGGGCAGCACCCCGGTGCCGGCGGCCAGGATCGACGCCTCCGCGCTGCCCGCCGGGTTCCCGCGCGAGGTGTGGACGTCCAACGGCGGCACGATCCTCGACATCCGCGCCCAGGAGGGCGGCTGCGGCCACGCGCTCGGCGAGGCCGCCGAACAGACCGCCGACCACGTCGTCGTCAACCTGAGCGAGACGAAGGCGCAGACCGGGCAGATGTGCACGATGGACATCCGCTACCCGGTGATCTCGGTCGCCCTGGCCGCGCCGCTGGACCAGCGCACGGTGGTGCTGAAGACCACGCCGCCGAAGTGAGCCGGGGGTCGTGACCCCGGATCCGCCGCCGGGGTCACGACCGGTCCGGAGTGGACACTCGGCGTCCAGTGGTCCGGACCATGAAAGCGCCGCCGTCGAAGTTGTCGAAAATTGTCAGGGCTCCCGCTGAACCGCCGCCGTGACCGGGCCGTGTCCCCGGGTGAGGTGGCGATCAGAGAGGAGGGGCCCATGCCCCGGTTGAGCAGTGGCAGGCACCGCAAGCAGGCGACCGTCGGACTGGCCGCGTTGCTGGGCGTCGCCGGCGTCACCGCGACCGCCATCGCGCTGAGCAGTCCCGCGGGCAACGCGGCCGAAGCGCCCAAGGAGAACTGCGCGGGACTCGACACCGCGCTGCAGAACAACCTGAACTTCATCGCGGGCCAGCAGGCGGCCCCGGACGCGCAGTCGGCCGCCCGGATCGCCAACCGGCAGGCCGTGGTCGACCTGATCCAGCAGCGGCGGCAGGTGGCGGGCTGCACGGCGAACGTGGCGGCGAACAACGGACAGGCCGCCGCGCCGGGCAACTCCGGCAACGCGCCGGGCAAGGCGCAGGCGCCGGGCCAGCAGAAGAAGCAGGACGCGGCCGCGGGCGACCAGGCCGCCGCCGGTGGCGCGGCCGGTCAGGTCGTGTGCCCCGGATCGACCGTGACGCTCTCGGGCGAAGGCGGCGCGCCGGCCGCGTCGAGCAACCAGTTCCCGGCCGGGACGAAGCTGAAAGTGACCAATCTGGACAACTCGAAGTCCACGACGGTCGAGGTGACTTCGGTTTCGGGCAGCTGCACGCTGCTGAACAACGCGGCCTTCGAACAGGTCCGGGAGCCCGGCAAGTTCCTCATCCGGCGCGCGCGGATCGAGCGCGTCGGCTGAGCGAGGAAGAAAAGGGGGACACCGGCGGCGGGCCGGTGTCCCCCTTTTTCCGCGGTCAGCGGAAGCTGATCTGCAGCACCGGGTCCCCGGTGCTGGCGAAGAAGTCGTTGCCCTTGTCGTCGATGACGACGAACGCCGGGAAGTCCTCGACCTCGATCTTCCAGACGGCCTCCATGCCGAGTTCGGCGTACTCGAGCACGTCGACCTGCTTGATGCAGTCCTGCGCCAGCCGCGCGGCCGGGCCGCCGATGGAGCCGAGGTAGAACCCGCCGTGCGCCTGGCAGGCGTCGGTCACCTGCTTCGAGCGGTTCCCCTTGGCCAGCATGACGAGCGAGCCGCCGGCGGCCTGGAACTGCTCGACGTAGGAGTCCATCCGCCCGGCCGTCGTGGGCCCGAACGAACCCGACGCGTAGCCCTCGGGCGTCTTCGCCGGGCCGGCGTAGTAGACCGGGTGGTTCTTGAGGTAGTCCGGCATCTCCTCACCGGCGTCGAGGCGTTCGGCGATCTTCGCGTGCGCGATGTCCCGGGCGACGACCAGCGGCCCGGTGAGCGAAAGCCGCGTCTTGACGGGCAGCTGCGAGAGCTGCGCCCGGATCTCGGCCATCGGCCGGTTGAGGTCGACGGCGACGACGTCGTCGGAGAGGTCCTCCTCGGTGACGTCGGGCAGGAAGCGGGCGGGGTCGCGCTCGAGCTGTTCGATGAAGACGCCGTCGGCGGTGATCTTGGCCTTGGCCTGCCGGTCGGCCGAGCAGGAGACGGCGATGCCGACCGGGCAGCTGGCGCCGTGCCGGGGCAGCCGGATGACGCGGACGTCGTGGCAGAAGTACTTCCCGCCGAACTGGGCGCCGATCCCGAACTGCCGGGTCATCTCCAGGACCTGCTGCTCCAGATCGGTGTCGCGGAACGCGTGCCCGAGTTCGGAGCCTTCCTGCGGCAGGTTGTCGAGGTACCGCGCGGAGGCGAGCTTGGCGACCTTGAGGTTGAACTCGGCGGACATCCCGCCGACGACGATCGCGAGGTGGTACGGCGGGCAGGCCGCGGTGCCGAGGCTGCGCAGCTTCTCGTCGAGGAAGCGCGCGAGCCGCTTCGGGTTCAGGACGGCCTTGGTCTCCTGGTAGAGGAAGGTCTTGTTGGCGCTGCCGCCGCCCTTGGCCATGAAGAGGAACTCGTAGGTCGGGTCCCCTTCCTTGTGGTAGAGCTCGATCTGCGCCGGCAGGTTGGTGCCGGTGTTGCGCTCGTCCCAGAAGGTGACCGGGGCCATCTGCGAGTACCGCAGGTTCAGCTGCTGGTATGCGTCGAAGATGCCCTGCGAGAGGGCGCGCTCGTCGTCACCGCCGGTGAGGACGCCTTCGCCGCGCTTGCCGATGACGATGGCGGTTCCGGTGTCCTGGCACATCGGGAGGACCCCGCCGGCCGAGATGGCGGCGTTGCGCAGGAGGTCCATGGCGACGAACCGGTCGTTCCCGGACGCTTCGGGGTCGTCGACGATCGCCTTGAGCTGCTGCAGGTGTGAGGTGCGCAACAGGTGCTGGATGTCGGTGATCGCGGTGCGGGCGAGGGTGGTGAGGGCTTCCGGGGCGATCTTCAGGAACTTGTGCCCGGCGGCTTCGACGGTCTCGACGCCTTCGTCGGTCACCAGGCGGTATTCGGTGGTGGTGTCCTTGCCCAGCGGGAGGACTTCGGTGTGCTGAAACGTGGTGGACGGCACTGCCAGGCTCCTTTGCCAGCTCCGGGATCGGTCCACCTTATGCGGCGGGGACGGCCACCCCGAAGAGGCATCCGGTCACTGTGGGCCACCCCACGCTGGCAGAGCTTGGACGCCACCACGCCGAAGTCGGGACGGCTTACTGGACCCACCACCCCGAAGCCCGATTGTGACGACGGACGGTGGTGCCGTGTCAAGGCGCCACGAGGTTGTGACCGCACGCGCCGCGGCAGCCCTTGACGTGCTGTCCGAGTTCATCCGGCAACACCTCGTTCCGGAC